>NZ_FCOX02000025.1 GCF_900044055.2 Caballeronia calidae
GCGGCAACGGCGGCGGCGGCAACGGCGGCGGCGGCAACGGCGGCGGCGGCAACGGCGGCGGCGGCAACGGCGGCGGCAATGGCAACGGCGGCAACGGCGGCTCAGCTGGCGGCAGCGGCTCGGGCGGCGGTCATGGCGGCGGCCACGGCGGCGGTGGCAGTGGCGGCGGCGGTGGCGGCGGTGGCGGTGGCGGTGGCGGCGGTGGCGGAGGCCGTGGCCGTTAAGCGAGCGGCAGCACAACCATCCCTTCACTGATCATCCGATCGGTGCAACAGGAAGAACCGATGCCCTAATCCGGCATCGGTTTTTTCATTGCGCGCCCTTCGACGCCCCACTCAGACGCTCACGAGCGACGAGCAGCGCTTCAGCAGGAAACCGAGGACCCCGCATCGCGCGGCAATGTCCGAACCCCGACTCACAACCCGCCGACGCGCTGTAGCATCGGATACGTAAACAACGCAAAGTGCATCACGTTCAAGCCGAAGTGGGCCATGATCGCGGCCGATAATCCGCCGAAACGATACGCGAGCCCATACCCGATCCCGGCAACACTGCCGAGCACGATCCATTGCCATCCGCCTGCGATGTGAGCCATGCCGAACAACCCGGCGGCGACACATAACGCAAGCACGCTTCCCCAACGCCAACCTCTGAAAATCCGCGTCAAACCACCCTGGATATAGCTGCGAAACAGCGCTTCCTCGGTGAGCGTGACGAGCAGCAGATTGTTGAGTACCCATAGCCAGCCATCGGCGGGCCACTTCGGAGCCCACGCCACGAGCCCGAGCGCCAGGGCGACCGCCAGACAGACGGCTGCCGTGACCATCGCCCCGATGGCCCCGTACAACAACGATGCTCGCAAGCCCTGCGATGACCGAACGCACGGCATCACCAGGAGCAGCCAGAAGCCGATCAGTGGCTTGTCCAGGTTGAGATACATCGTGAAGGGCACGGCGTCCGGCGTGAAGCGCACAGGGCCGATGACCCGCAGGTTATGAAAACCCGGCAGCCAATGCATGCTGAGCGCGATGGCGAGCGCGACAAAAAGCGCATGCCCTGCATATCGAACGTACTGGTTGCGTCCGGGCGACACCGCGTATGCGGCGAGAAAGAGCAGCGAGACAGGAATCACAGCCCAAGGTCGGAGATGCCCATCCATCAGCGCGGCGCCATACCCCACGATCAACAGACCCAGACCGATCCATCGACACGAAGCAAAAAACGTGGCTGGCGCCGCCAGGAAGATCGCGATCCACGGCAATGCGGACATAGGCACCTCGAACATCGATCGGATCAGCACTCACGCTGCACGCATGCCTGACGCAGCGCATTCAGGCGCCGCACCGGTTCGACGACATACGGATTCGTTTCATCCCATGCATACCCCGCCAGCAACGCGCTGATCATGCGGCGGATCACCGGCGTCTGCTCGCGCGAGAAGATGATGTCCTGCAGCTTCCCCGTGTACCACCCCTCGACGAACGCGCGGAACGTATCGATACCCTTGCGCAGCGGAACATCGTATTGCGCATTCCAGTCGACGGACTCGCCCTCCAACTGACGCTCGAGCGTCTCGACAGCGAGATGCGCGGAACGCAGCGCGATCGTCACGCCCGAAGAGAACACGGGATCGAGAAACTCGCCCGCATTGCCGAGTAGCGCATAGCCTGCGCCATGCAGCCGCTCGACGTTCGCCGCATAACCGCCGATATGTCTCACGGGCATCAGAAAAGGCGCATCGCCGATCAGGCGGTTCAGCGTCGGCTCGCTTCGGATCAGCGATCGCAGCTTGTCCTCGCGCGCCGCTTCCGGCACATCGAGAAACGCCGCTTCCGCGACACATCCCACGGACGAGCGGCCGTTCGCCAGCGGAATCATCCAGAACCAGACATCGCGATGATCGGGATGCACGGCGACCGTGATCTTGTTGCGATCGTGCACGCCGGCCGGAATGCCGTCGCGCACATGCGTGAAGATCGCCGCGCGCGTCGGCATGCGGGTCGGCGCTTCGAGGTTCAGGAGACGCGGCAGCACACGCCCGAAACCGCTTGCATCGAGCACGAAGCGCGCATTCACCCGATACCGCGTGCCCGCTTCGTCGGCGACTTCGAGCGTGGGCGCATCGCCCGGGTTCATCGCGAGCACCGAATGCCCGAAGCGCACTTCGGCGCCCTGCTCCGCCGCGCAGCGGATCAGCAGGTCGTCGAACACCGCGCGCTCGACCTGATACGTCGTGCCCCAGCCCTCCGAATGCTTGTCGCGGAAATCGTACGCCGACGCCTGATCGCGGTAGACGAAATGCGCGCCGTTCTTGTACTGGAAGCCCGCCTCCACCACGGCACGCAGCATGCCCGCTTCTTCCAGATACGCCATGCTTTGCGGCAGCAGACTTTCGCCGATGGAGAAGCGCGGAAAGTGCTGGCGCTCGAGCACGAGCACGGAGCGTCCCGCGCGGCGCAGCAGCGCCGCCGCGACAGCGCCCGAAGGCCCCGCTCCGATAATCGCGACATCAACCGTGGCATTCATCAAACATTCCTTATTCATTGCTGTTTCCCGTGCGTTGCGCTTCGCACCGTATCGCGCATACGACGCGCATCCGAAGCATCAGCGATTACAATGCGAGCCGACCACGTATTCAAAGAGTCGACCCCTACTTCCTTACCGGACACCATCGTGCAGAACACCGAATCATCCAGCGTGCCGTTCGTTGCGGAGACGGCCTTCGGCGTCTGGTTCCTGCGCACGCATACGTGGGAGCATCACGTGCTGCGCGTCGCGATCAACGATCTCAAAGGCCTGATCGATGCACCGCTGCCCGCGCAGCCCGTCATCATCGATGTCGGCTGCGGCCAGGGCATTTCGTTCCGACTGCTGGCGCAAACGTTCAAGCCGCGGCGCATCGTCGGCATCGATTTTCACGAGCCGTCGCTCGCGCTCGCCGCCCGAGCCGCGCGCGCATGCGAAGCCGATCCCGACACCGCCGCCACGCGCATCGACCTGCTGCACGGCGACTGCGCGAGTCTCCCGCTGCCCGACGCAAGCGCCGATATCGTCTTCTGTCACCAGACGTTTCATCATCTCGTCGAACAGGAACGCGCGCTGGCCGAGTTTCGCCGCGTGCTCAAGCCGGGCGGCGTGCTGCTGTTCGCCGAATCGACGGATGCCTACATCAAGTCATGGGTCATCCGGCTGCTGTTCCGTCATCCGATGCATGTGCAAAAAAGCGCGGACGGCTATCTCCACATGATCCGCGACGGCGGCTTCAGCTTCGGACCGCGTAACGTCTCGCTGCCCTATCTGTGGTGGAGCCGCGCGAAGGATTTCGGCCTGCTGGAGCGCATCGGTCTCTACACGCCGAAACCCGGCAAGCGGCGCGAAACGCTCGTCAACGTCGCGGCAACGAAGACCGCCTGAGCGCGTCGCGCCGGCGCGCATCGCTGCGATGCGCGCCGCGTTTGCCTTCCGCCTTACTTCCTGAGCGTCACCACTTCGCCCTTCAGCGCGACGCCCGCCATCACCGCGCCCGCACCGCAGGTGAACTCCGTCGCGCTTTCCCGCACTACGTTCCTGTAGTTGCTCTTGATGTTGATGACCGCGTTGCCGCCTTCCTTGCGCACGCGGTCCTGCAACTCCAGCACCGCCGACAAAAACACGTGCTGGCACGCCGCCTCGTCGCTCTTGCCGAACGCGTTGGTCTTCTTGTTGGTCGCGAATTCGCCGAACGACTTCGCGACGCCCGGATGCTTCTGTCCCGCGAAATAGAGCGGGATGGCCTCGTCGACCTTGCCGGCCTCGCTGTGGAGCGCTGCGTCGACCGGATAATTCGCGATCGAGTCGCGTGCGAACGCATGCGACGACAACAAGCTCGCAACGGCTGCCGCGCAGATCATCTGACGCTTCATGGTTGTTACCCCCGTAGTGGTTGGCTTACTCGGTATCGAGCTGCACGATGTCGCCGCTGACGGCAAGCGTCGAGCCGTTGTTGCTCGCGCCGCACGTGAAGTCCGTCGCCGACGACGACTCCGTGCGCTGGAAACGCGTCTTCACGTTGATGACGGCATTTGCCTGACGCGTGCGCGCATACTCGCGCAGATCATTGACCGCCTTGCCGAGCGCGGCGTTGCACGTCGCCTCCTTACCTTCCATCATGCCCGGCACGCGCACGCGCACTTCCTTGGTCTCCAGCTTCTTCCTGACGCTGGCGTGCGTCTGATCGCCGAAATACATCGCGACGCCCTGCTTGTCCTGCGTCTTCACTTCGGCGGGGATCGGCACCGAGAGGATCTTCGTCGTACATCCGGCTTGTGAAATCACGATGCCGGCCACCAGCCCCAACAGAATCTTTGTTTTCATTCTTCGAGTTCACTTTGATTGTTTATCGATTCAAGCCCGTACTGCGCCGACGGGCGACGGTCCCACTTCCTTGAACAGCAGGCTCGCGCAACTCCCGCCGAAGCCGAACGACACCGACAGCGCACTCGCGATGCGCGCTTCGCGCGTCGACTGCACGAGCGGCATATCGCGCACGAGCGGGTCCGGCGAATCGATCCGCCCCGTTCCCGCGATGAAGCCATCGCGCATCATCAGCAGCGTGTAGATCGCCTCGTGCACGCCGCATGCGCCGAGCGGATGTCCCGTCATGCCCTTGGTCGACGAAAACGGCGGCACGTGCGCCCCGAACACCGTCCGCAATGCGCGCAGCTCCTCGGCATCGCCGAGCGGCGTCGAAGGCGCCTGCGTGTTGATGTAGTCGGGCGGCTCGCCTGCCTGATCGAGCGCCATGCGCAACGCGCGCGCGATGCCGTCGCTGTGCGGCGTGACCATGCCCGCGCCGTCGGTGCTCTCGCCGAAGCCCGTCAGTTCCGCGTAGATGCGCGCGCCGCGCGCGAGCGCGTGATCGAGCGCTTCCAGCACGAGCACGCCCGCGCCGGAACCGATCACGAAGCCGTCGCGCGCGGTGTCGTAAGGACGCGAGGCGCGTGACGGCGTGTCGTTGAAATCGCGCGACAACGCATGCATCGCATCGAACATCAGCGTCATGTTGTCGTGCAGCGCTTCGCTGCCGCCCGCGAGCACGACCTGTTGCCGTCCGGTCTGAATGAGCTGCATCGCCTGTCCGATCGCGAGCGCCGATGTCGTGCATGCCGACGAAGGCGAATACGCGACGCCCTCGATGCCGAACGTCTGCACGATGTTCGCCGACGCCGTGCTGCTCATCGCGCGCGGCACCGTGAACGGCGGCGTTCTCTCGACGCCGTGCGCATGCACGACGGCGAGCGCCGCGTCGTACTCCGCCATCGCGCCGACGCCCGAGCCGATCACCGCGCCGACCTTCGGCGAGCGCAACGCCGCGTCATCGAGCCGCGCATCGTCGATCGCCTTGCGCGCCGCGTGACAGGCGAAGCGCGCCGTGTCGCCCATGAAGCGTTCCAGCTTGCGATCGAACGGCGGCTCGTTCGCGACCGACGCCACCGCCGCGACCTGCGAGCCGAAGCCGCGTTCGCGCCACGCGTCGATGCGCGTCACGCCGCTTTGCCCTGCACGCAGCGCATCGCTCACCGCGTCGAGCGAATTGCCGAGACACGAGACGATGCCCATGCCCGTCACGACGACGCGCTGCATCATCGAACGCGCCTGAAAATCAGCGACGTGTTGATGCCGCCGAACGCGAAGTTGTTGCTCATCACGTATTCGGCGTCGATCGCGCGTCCGGCGCCCGCGATGTAGTCGAGCGGCGCGCACGCGGGATCGACTTCGGTGAGGTTGAGCGTCGGCGCATACCAGTTGCGCTTCATCATCTCGATCGTCCACCACGCTTCGATCGCGCCGCACGCGCCGAGCGTGTGCCCGACGTAGCTCTTGAGCGAGCTGATCGGCATGCGCTCGCCGAAGGTCTGCGCGGTCGCCTGGCTTTCCGCGATATCGCCGCGGTCCGTCGACGTGCCATGCGCGTTCACATAAGCGATGGCTTGCGGGTCGAGGCGCGCATCTTCCAGTGCAAGCTGCATCGCGCGCGCCATCGTGACCGCCGTCGGCTGCGTCATGTGCGCGCCGTCCGAATTGCAGCCGAAGCCCACGATCTCCGCGTGTATCGTCGCGCCGCGCGCCTTCGCGTGGTCATACTCTTCGAGCACGAGCGTCGCCGCGCCTTCGCCGACCACGAGTCCGTCGCGCTTCGCATCGAACGGTCGCGGCGTCAGATGCGGCTCGTCGTTGCGCGTGCTCGTCGCGTAGAGCGTGTCGAACACGGCGACGGCCGGACCCGACAGTTCCTCCGCGCCGCCCGCGAGCATCAGCGTCTGCTTGCCCGTCGCGATGGCTTCATACGCGAAGCCGATCGCCTGGCTGCCCGACGCGCACGCCGACGACGTCGGCAGAATGCGGCCCTTCAGGTCCCAGAAGAGGCTCACGTTCACGGCGGTCGTGTGCGGCATCATCTGCACGTAGCTGTTCGACGTGACATCGGTCATCGAGCCGGTCTTGAGCATCGTGCCGAACGCGCGGATCGGCTCGACCGATCCCGACGACGAACCATAGGCCACGCCCATGCGCCCGTCACTGATCGACGCATCGCCGGCGAGGCACGCATCGGCGAGCGCGAGTTCGCTCGCGCGCACCGCGTAAGTGGACACGATGCCCATCGAACGCGTCTTCTTGCGGGGCCAGTCGGCAGGCTGCTGGAACGCCGGCAGCGGACACGCGAGCCGCGTATGCAGCGCTTCGAAAAAGTCCCACTCCGGCATGCGCCGCACCGCGTTGCGCCCCGCTTTCAGCGCGGCCTCGATGTCATCCCAGCGATCACCCAGCGCCGTGATGCCGCCCATGCCCGTAACGACGACTCGTTTCATCAGATCATCCCGCCATTGACGCCGATGACCTGGCGCGTCACATACGAAGCCGCATCCGACATCAGGAATCCGACGACGGCGGCCACTTCGCCCGGCTGGCCCACGCGGTTCATCGGCACCGTTTTGAGCGCGTGTTCGACGGGCGCGTCAGCGAGCATGCCGGTCTCGATCAGCCCCGGCGCGACGCAGTTCGCCGTGATGTTGCGCGACGCGAGCTCGACGGCGAGCGCCTTGGTCGCGCCGATCAACCCGGCTTTCGCGGCGCTGTAGTTCACCTGACCGCGATTGCCCATCACGCCGGATACCGACGCGATCGTCACGATGCGGCCGCCCTGCTTCGCGCGGACCATCGGCATCGTCAGCGGATGGATCACGTTGTAGAACGCGTCGAGGCCCGTTTCGATCACGACGTCCCAGTCGTCGCCGGTCAGCGCGGGAAACGCCGCATCGCGCGTCACGCCCGCGCTGCACACGATGCCGTAGTACGCGCCGTGCGCGGCGACGTCGGCTTCGAGCGCCTCACGGCACGCGGCGCGGTCGCGCACGTCGAATTGCACGACGCGCGCGCAACCGCCCTGCGCGGCGATGCCCGCCGTCACCGCTTCGGCTTCGGCGCGTCCCGTGCGGCAATGCACAGTGACGGCGAAGCCATCGGCGGCCAGTTGATACGCAATGGCGCGGCCGATGCCGCGGCTTGCGCCGGTAACGAGAACGCGGCGGCTCATGAACTGAAGCTCCCTTCGATGAACGTCTGAAAATCGTGCGGCTGATAGATCTTGATGACGGCATCCGCATAGCGCTCGCCGCCGTGATCGATCGTGCATTCGTAAGCGCCGTGGCCTTCCTCGCTGCGCAGCACTTCGCGCACGCCGATGTCGAGCCGCGCATCGCGCGCGAACGCGCTCACGTGCGCCTGATAGCTGCGCGTGCCGAGCAGCACGCCGGGACGCGCGCGGCCGCCCGCGCGCATCGCGATCAGCGCGACATGCGCGGCCACGCCCTGCGCCATCAGCTCGATCCCGATCCACGCGGGCATCGCGCCGCGCTCGTCCGCGTACCACGCGCCGGCGCGCACGGTCGCGCGCGCGGTCAGCGTATCGTCGCTGCACGAGGTGACGTCGTCCATCAGCAGCATCGTGCCGCGATGAGGAATCAGCTCGTCGATCGGAGGAAAGACTTCGATGTGTTCTTCAATGCATGTCATGTCGCTGTCCGTTGTGCCATGCTGGCCGTTCATCGTCGTCAGCCCGCGAGTATCAGGCTGACATTGCTGCCGCCGAACGCAAAGGAATTGCTCATCACGTAGCGCGTTCCCGCTTCGCGCGACAGGCGGCGCTCCGTTTCGACCAGATCGAGCGCGGGCAAGGCGGTATCGGTTGCGCCGTCCCATCGATGCAGCGGCAAGGGCATGTCGTCGCGCGCGAGCGTGAGCCAGGCGAAGCCGAGTTCCGTCGCGCCCGCCGCGCCGAGCAGATGCCCCGTGAACGGCTTGCTGCCGCTCGCGGGCACGCCATTCGCAAACACGCGCGCCATCATGTGCGCTTCCATTTCGTCGTTCTTGCGCGTGGCGGTTGCGTGCAGATTCACGTAGCCGATGTCGTCGGCCGTCACGCCCGCATCCGCGAGCGCCGCGCGCAACGCCAGTTCGCCGCCGACGCCGTGCGGATCGGGTGCCGACACATGATGCGCGTCGCTCGATTCGCCCGCGCCGGCGAACCGCACGGCGCCTTCGTCGCGCGTCATCAGGAACACGGCCGCGCCTTCGCCGACGTTGATGCCGTTGCGATTGCGGCTCATCGGATTGGTGCGCGTGAGGCTCGTCGAGTCGAGCGACGCGAAACCCTGCACGGTCAGCTCGCACAGCGTATCGACGCCGCCGACGATCATCGCGTCGCACAGGTTCAGTTGCAGAAGACGCCGCGCCGCCGCGAATGCCTTTGCGCTCGACGTGCACGCCGTCGAGATCGTGAACGCCGGGCCTTGCACATTCAGCGCCGCCGCCGCAAAGGGCGCCGCGGTGCCGATCTCCATCTGCCGATAGTCGAAGCGCTCCGGCAGGCCGCCGGTTTCGGTCCGATGCGCGAACGCCTGTTCCGCCGCGCCCACGCCCGACGTGCTGGTGCCGAGCACGATGCCGATGCGCGCCGGCCCGTAGCGCTCGCGGGCCGCTTCGATGGCGGGACGAATCTGCGCGAGCGCGGCGAGCAGCATGCGGTTGTTGCGGCAATCGAAGCGCGCGAGCGCGGGCGACGGCGCGATATCGAGCGGCGCGATCACGCGGCCGACGAACGCGTCGCCGCTTTTCAGGCGCATCGGTCCCATGCCCGGCGATTCCGACGCGGCAAGCGCCGAAGCAATCGAATCGGTGTCGGCGCCGAGCGCGTTGATCATGCCGAGCGCATGCAGATAAACCGGTGGCAACGTCATGCGTTTCTTCTCCCTTCAGCCGGCATGCCCATCGGCGCGAGCAGCACCGATACGAGGATGCCGAGCGCAAGCGTCGCGCCGAAGCTCTTCAGCGCGGGCATCGCGCTCATGCCGAGCATGCCGAACGACAGCAGCGTGGTCGCCGCCGACAGCAGCACGCCCGTCCATACCGCGCCGAGATCGGCGTTCTCGCGCAGACATCCTTCGCGCAGGAACACCGCGTAGTTCGCGCCGACGCCGAGCACCAGCATCAGCGCGAGGCAGTTGAACAGATTGAGCGGCACGCGCGCATAGCCGAACGCCGCCAGCGTCACGCCGACGGCAAGCAGCACGGGCAGCGTCGTCGCGATGCCGCCGCGCAACCGGTAGCGCGCGATCAGCAGCACGAGCACGAGCAGCAGCGCGCCGCCGAGCCACATGCCGCTATCGACGCGATACGCGCCGAACAGCTTCGATACGCTCGCCGCCTTGTCGACGAACGCGACGCCTTCGACGGCGCGCGCCGCCGCGACGAGCGCGGGCAGGTTGTGCGGCGTCACGCGCCGCGGCATGACGATGGCCGCGTAGCCGCGCCGGCCGTCCGCATCGAATGCGCCGAGCCACAGATGCGCGTACGGCTTCGACCAGCGCGCCGCGAGCCAGCGCTCGACGGTCAACGGCTGCGCGTCCGTCTGCGTGAACGACGCGATCCACGCGTCGGCGATTTCGTCGCGGAAGCCGGCTTGCAGCAGCGTCGCGCGCAATGCGGCGGGATCGGCGAACACGTGTTGCGCGAGTGCCGCGCGCGCTTCGGCCTGGCGTCGCGCCGACGGCACGAATTGCGTGACCGAGCGCCAGCCGTCGACGGAATCATCGCCGGTGAGTGCGTCGAGTTTTGCGCCGAGCGCTTCCGCGCGCTCCAGCACCGCTTCTTCCGACGCCCCCTGCACCACGAAAAACTGCGCAGTGTTGTCGACGCCGACCGCTTCACGCACCTGATTTTCCTGCGCGACCAGCGCCGGATCGCGCTGGATCAGCAGATGGATGTCGTCGTCGCTCGTGAGCAGCAGCCAGCCCGGCGCCGAAATCGCGACGAGCACGATGGCGACGCGCCACGAACGCCGCGCGCCGATCGCCGCCTGCCAGCGCGCGAGCAGCACGGCCGCGCGCGCGAAGAGACGCCGCTGCGTGGCTTTCGGCCCCTTCGCGAGCATCGCGGGAAGCAGCCACATCACGGATGCGAACGCGACGCCGATGCCCGTCATCGCGAAGCATGCGATCTGCTTGAGCGCGGGAAACGGCGCCCACGCGAGGATCGCGTAACCGAGCAGACTGGTGGCGAGCGCCACGGCCAGCGCGGGCCGCACCGAGCGCGCGCCGCTCGCCGCATCCCAGTCGCGCGGCGCGCCGAGATAGACGACGAAATACTGAATCGAATAATCGACGGCCTCGCCGATCAGACTCGCGCCGAACACGAGCGTCAGCAGGTGCAGCTTGCCGAACACGCACATCGTGAGCGCGAGCGCGCAGACGATGCCGAGCGCCGTCGACAGAAAACCGAGCAGCAGCAGGCGCGGCGAGCGGAACACCCAGAGCATCAGGAGCGCGATGCCGCACGCGGAGGCGATGCCGATCAGATGCACTTCGCGCTCCGACGCGCTGCGCGCCGACTCCGCGTAGAACACGGCGCCCGCGCGCGCGACGGCCGCATCGGGCCACGCGGCGCGCAACGATGCTTCGGCGCGCGCCGTCGACGACAACACCGCGCGCTGCGTGCGCGATTCATACGCCGAGCCGTGCAGCGTCGTGACGACGAGCACGCTCGTGGTGTCGCCGCGATGCGCGACAAGCAGGTTGTCTTCGAGCTCCAGATTCGATGTCGCGAGCGGCAGCTCCGCCAGCCAGTGTTCGAGCCAGCCGAACGGATCGTCCGCGAGCTGCGTGGCGAGCGGGCCGTGCACCGGGTTGTAGATACGCCGCATCAGAACGTTGCGCAGCGCGGCCGCGCCGCTCGATGCATTCGCGAGCGAATCGCGGTCGTCGCGCGTCAGCAGGCCGAAGCGATACGGCGTGTACAGCGCGCCGATCCGCCCGATGTCGAACGGCGGCAGCTCCGCCGTCACGGACGCGAACGCGCCGCTCTCTTGCAGCGCCGCGCCGAACTGCTTCGCGGCCGCTTTGGCATGATCCGCGTCGCGGCTCGACACGAGGAACACCGTGCGGTCGCCGAGCGCGTTCGCCAGTTGCTCGACGGCCTTTTCGGCGACGGGGTCCGCTTCCGTCGCGGGGAGCAGCGCGAGCACGTTCGTCTCCAGCGGCGACGGCCCGCTGAAGCGATGGACGCAATACAGCGCGGCGACGAGCGCGAGCACGAGCCATGCGGCGCGCACGCGCCACAGCGCCGTCATCGTGCGTTGGATTTGCCAGGGCGTCATGGCGCGCCCAGCAAGGTGCGCTCGGCGGACGGCAGATCGTCGAGCGCTTCGCTCTTCGTGAACTCGATTCGGGTGACGTCGCCGTTCGCGAGATCGATGCGCAGGCTGCGCAGGAACGCGCCGCCCTTCATGTGCAGACCCTTGATCGCCTGCGCCAGTTGCGGCTGGTTCGGCGTCAGGCCGAGCGACCACTCCGACGCGGTGCCGTGCACGTCGACATCGAACTGCGAATACAGCGCGGACAGATCGCCGCCGAGCATCGCGCGCATCATCTTCGATACCTGCGCGACGCCGCGCACGCCCGGCGCGCCCTGTGCGCCCTTCGTGCCGATGCGCTTGCCGTTCGCATCGAGCTGGGTGACGCCCGCGTCGGTGATGACATACGCCGCCTCGTAAGGCGTATCCACGCGCCAGATCGCGCCGCGCTCGCGATAGAACACGAGCGAACCCGTGCTGAGGAGCGGCTGCTTCATCGCGGAGAGCGTCTGCGTCTGCGTGAACTGCGCGCGCACGCCCTTCATCTGCGCGAGCCGCGATGTGACTTGCGCGACGAGCGCCGCGTTGCCGTTCGCCCCCGGCGCAGGCGTGGCCGCGCGCGCATGCGGCGCAAGCAGGATGAGACCCGCGTTCGCCGCGAGCAGCAGCGCGATGAGCGCCTTTTGCGCGCCGCGGGAATTCGTCAACGCGCCCATACGCGCTCCAGTTTTTCGAACACGACGGGCGGCGATACGAACTGGAGCGCCTGCGTAGCGGCTTCGACGGCGACCTGAATCGTGTAGCCCTTGGTCAGCCGCTCGCCGCTCGCACAATCGACCAGTTCATAGCCGATCTTCAGGCGGTTCTCATATTCGAGCAGTTCCGTGCGCACCTCGATGCGTTGGCCGTAAATGGCGGGGCGCACGTATTTCAGATGCGCCTCGACGACCGGCCACACATAACCCGACGCCTGCATCTCGCGATAGTCGTAGTCGAATGCGCGCTGCAGCGCCGCTCGCCCTGCTTCGAAATACTTCAGATAGTGGCCGTGCCAGCACACGTTCATCGCATCGACATCGTGAAACGGCACTTCGACGATCGCGCTCGCCTTGAGCGTGCGCTTCTCCATGACGTCAGCCATGACGCGCATCCTCCGCGTCCGCCTCGACCAGCGCGCAGCCCGCGATGCGCTGCGTCAATGCGCGCAGCTCGCTTTCCAGCGCGCGGTCCTCGCCGACGAACGGCGAGATCGACGCGACCGTATCCGCGAACGCGCGCAATGCAGCGGGCACGGGTGTCGACGGATCGAGACGCAGGCGCAGATTCAGCGCCTGCACGGTGGCGAGCGTATGCGCCGCCGCCACCTGCTCCGTCAGTTCGAGCACGCGCAGGCAATCGCGCGCGGCGATCGTGCCCATGCTGACCTTGTCCTGATTGTGGGCTTCGGTCGAGCGCGAAAACACGCTCGCGGGCATCGTGTGCTTCAACGCCTCGGCCGTCCATGCCGACGCCGAAATCTGCACGGCCTTGAAGCCGTGATTGATCGGCGCGCGCGCCCGGTCCGCGCCCGTCAGATTGCGCGGCAGGCCGTTGCTGAACTTGTCGTCGACGATCAGCGCGAGCTGGCGGTCCATCAAATCCGCGAGATTGGCGACAGCGGTCTTCAGCGCGTCCATCGCGAACGCGATATGGCCGCCGTAGAAGTTGCCGCCGTGCAGCACGCGCTCGGCATCCGGGTCGATCAACGGATTGTCGTTCGCGCTGTTGAGTTCGTTCTCGATGTCGCGGCGCATCCATGACAGCGCATCCGCCGCCACGCCGATCACATGCGGCGCGCAGCGGATCGAATAGCGGTCCTGCAGACGATGGCCCGGCGTGTCGTCGCGGCCCGCGAGATCGGCGCGGATCCAGGCGGCGGCTTCGGCCTGGCCCGCGTGCGGCTTCACCGCGAAGATCGTCGCGTCGAAGTGCGCGGCGCGGCCGTCGAGCGCGACCGTCGAAAGCGCCGTGAGCGTCGCGGCGAGCCGCGTCAGATGACGGGCGCGCGCGAACGCGAGACAGGCGAGACCGGTCATCACCGCCGTGCCGTTCATCAGCGCGAGTCCTTCCTTCGGCGCGAGCGTCAGCGGCGTCACGCCGAGCGCGGTCCATACGCTCGCGGCGCTCTTCAAGGCGCCGCCGAACATCACGTCGCGCTCGCCGACCAGCGCCGCCGCCACATACGACAACGGCGTCAGATCGCCGCTCGCGCCGACCGAGCCTTCCGATGGAATGCGCGGCAAGACCCGATGGTTGATCAGGTCCGCGAGCCGTTCGAGCAGCACGAGACGCACGCCGGAAAAACCGTACGCCAGCGAGTTCAGCCGCGCGGCGATGACGGCGAGCGTCTGCGCGTCGTCGAGATAGGCGCCCATGCCGCAGCCGTGATAGCGCGTGAGTTGCAGCGGCAAGGCTTCGACGAGCTCCATCGGCACATCGACGACGCAGGCGTCGCCGTAGCCGGTATTCACGCCGTACACGGTCTTGCCCGCCGCGAGATGACGCCGCAGGAAGTCGGCGCCGCGCTCGATGCGCGCGCGCCACTCGGGTTCGCCGTTCAGCGCGACCGGCGCGCGCCGCGTTGCGATCGAAACGATGTCTTCGATCGTCACGCGCCGTCCGCCGAACGTCACCGTCCGCTGCGCGAAGCGTCGCGCGTGTGTGTCAATCAGATCATGCTCGGACATCGGTGCCTCTGTGCGCGGTGCCATCCGTCGTCGTTTTGCCGGGGCGCGCCCAGAAATCGAAGAAGTTGAACCATTGATAGGGTGCCTTGCGGCAATAGTGTTCGAGACGCGACGCGTAACGCTGCGCCCACGCCGCGATGTGCTGCGCGCGTTCGCGGCGCGGCAGGTCGATGCGTTCCGCGAACGGCTCGAAATACAGCCGGTAACGCGCGCCGGGGCCGCGCTCTTTCAGACAGAAGAAGAGGAAAACGGGACAGCCGAGCGCATGCGCGAGCACATACGGGCCTTGCGCGAAGGGCGCGGTCGCGCCGAGGAAGCGCGCGTCCGTCGTGCGCCCCGACTCATGCGCGGGCACGCGGTCGCCGACGATCACGAGCAGCTCGCCCGCGTCGATGCGTTCCTTCATCATCATCGAAGTTTCCGGGCCGAAGTCGCGCACCTGCACGAGGCGTTTCGCGAAATCGCCGTTCGCCGACGACAGGATGCTGTTGAAGCGCTTCGCGTGCTCCGTGTAGACGATGGCCGTCACCTTCGCATGGCCGTTGCGCACCGCGAGCGCGCGCGTCATTTCGAGGTTGCCGAGATGCGCGCCGATCACGAGCGCGCCGCGCCCGCTCTCGACCAGCGCTTCGAACGGCCCGGGTTCGTCGAACATGACTTCATCGGCGGCGATGCGGCCCGACCACGCCGCGAGCTTGTCCAGCCCCGACTGCGCGAACGCGAGCATCTGCCGGTAAGCGGAGCGCCATCCGGGGCGCGGCGTGCGTTCGCCCGGCGCGGCGTGCTCCAGATGCGCGAAGTATCGATGCGAAGCCGCACGCGCCGCGCTTCCCGTCAGCAGGAAATAGCCGACGACCGGATGCAGCCACAGCCCCGTGAAACGCACGCCGAACAGACGGCAACTGAGCGCGAGCAGCCACATGCCGAGCCGGCTGCCGCGTTCGGCGACACGCCACCAGCCCGAGCCTGCACGCGTGGCGCCGGATGTGCGGCGCGGCATGGCCTTGTGCGCGAGCAGCATCGGCAGACGCAGCAGCATGCCGCACACGAGCCGCGTATGGCTCGCGCTGATGCGCACGTTGTCCCACAGCACGTCGAAGTGCGAGACGCCGTCCGCCGCGTAGACGACGCGCGTCGGAATGGCGCGGAACGCGAGACGCCGCCAGTAAAGACGCACGAGGATCTCGATATCGAAGTCCATGCGCGTGCCGAGCCGCGTGCTGTCGATCAGCGCGCAGGCCGCATCGAGCGGATACAGGCGAAAGCCGCACATCGAATCGCGGATGGTGAACGACAGCGTCTCGATCCACACCCACGCATGCGTCACGTAGCGGCCGTAGAGACGCGACTTCGGCACGCTTTCGTCATAGACGGGGCGCCCGAGGATCACGGCGTGCGGCTCGGCGCGGGCGGCGGCGAGGAAGCGCGGCACGTCATCGGCGTCATGCTGGCCGTCCGCGTCGATCTGCAATGCATGCGTATAGCCCGCACGCCGCGCCGCGCGCAGTCCCTCCATCACGGCGGCGCCCTTGCCGCCGTTGACGGGCAGACGCCGCAGCATCATCCGGGCGCCGTAGTCGCAGGCGAGCTTCGCGAGGACGGCTTGCGTGGCTTCGTCGCTGCCATCGTCGACGACGATCATCGGCAGGCCGTGCACGCTCAAACGCGCGACGGTGCCGACGATCGCTTCCTTGTGGTTGTAGATCGGAATGACGATGCACGTCCGCAGGTCCGCGCCGCTCATGCGTGCCCCCGATACACGACCACGCCGGACGAGCAATCGCGTCCGTTCAGGCGATACGCGAACTGCACGCGGCGGCGCGCGGCATCGTGGGCGAGCCGCAGATCGAGCACCGCGCCGGGCGGCACGGGCGCCGTGAACTTGAGACGATCGACCGATGCGGCTTCGCGCGTGCCCACGACGTGCTCCGCCGCGAGCCGGATCGCCCAGTCGACCTGCACGACGCCCGGCAGGACCGGATGACCCGGAAAATGGCCGCTGAAATGATCGAGCGTGGACGGCACGCGCAACTCGTAGCTCAGCGTGTCGCCGTCGCGCGTTTCCGAGAGCACCTCGAAACCTTCGGCGCGCGTAGCGAAGGCCGCCACGACTGCCGCGACGGGCAGCTTGCCGCGTGCATCGAAAGGCAGCGCGATGCGAAAGCGCCAGCGGCGCGGCAGCAGCACCGCGTCGAAGTAGGCGGCGAGATGTCGGCGCAGCGTCTTCGCGAGCGCGACGCGCCCTTCGCCGCGCAACGCGCCGCTGCCTGCTTCGCTGAGCGCGATCACGGCGCCGACGCGATCGCGCGACGCCCCCGCGAGCGGCACCACGCACGCCTGCGCCACGAACGGATGCAGCGCCAGCCGCGCCTCCATTTCGGGCAGCGACACGCGCTTGCCGTCGAGCTTGATCACGCGGTCGAGGCGGCCTTGAAGACGGAAGCGGCCGTCGTCGTCGAGGGCGATCGCGTCGTCGGTGCGATGCCAGTCGTCGTGGCCGAGATGCGGCGAGCGCACTTCCAGCGCGCCGTCATCGGCGCGTCGCACGTCGATGCCGTCGAGCGGCCGCCACGACGTCGTTTCGTTCTGTCTGCGCCACGCGATGCCGCCCGTTTCCGTGCTGCCGTAGATTTCGATGGGCGCCGCGCCGAACAGGGCAGCGTAGTCGTGCGCCGCGTCCGCCGCGAGCGGCCCGCCCGACGAAAAGAACGCGCGCGGCGCGGGCGTCAGCGCCGCGAAGTCGGACAGCGCGGTCCAGCGCACGAGCTGCGCCGGCGACGACACCATCACGGCCGCGCCGCAGCGCGCGATACGCGACCGAATCTGCTGCGGCTCGGCACAGAGCGCGCGATCGAACGCGCGGCCCGCTGCGAGCGGCCACATCACGCGAAACAGCAGCCCATAGATATGTCGATGCGGCACGCTCGCGAGCACGGTCGCGCCGCCAACCAACGCGCCCCACTCGCGTTCGAGCGTGCGCACTTCGGCGTCGAACTGCGCGAGCGTCTTGTGGATCGGCTTCGGCGTGCCGCTGCTGCCCGACGTGTAGAGCGTGAGCGGCGCGTGCGGGTCGATGGTCATCGACCAGGATTCTCGCGACGTCGCGGCTTGCGCGTTTATGTCGGCGTCCGTCAGCATGGCGTCGTACGCGCCCGCGAGATCGGCCAGATAGCCGGGCGCCGAGCTGGCGGGAATCACCGGCTCCTTGCCGCAGACGAACAGCGCGAAGAGCGCGCAGGCAAAGTCGAACGGATCGTCGATGCAAAGCGCGTAGCGGCGCGCCGCCTCCTTGCGCAGCGACAGCGCGAGTGCCGCCGTGCGCTCGCGGAACATCGCGTGCGTGATGATCGCGGCGGCATCGTTCGCGGTTTGCGCGCGGTCATCGCGGCAGACGGGCGTGAGCGCGTCGCGCGCCGTGGACAACAGTTCGTGCAGCGCGATCATGACGCCTCCGTGCGCCGCGCGCGCGGCAGGATCACCAGATACCGCCACGCGATTTCACCGGCGAGCAGCACACCGACCAGCCCGTACGCAATCGCGCCGTTGTAGAGCGACCATGCCTGACGCGGCCAGTACAGCGCCGTATAAAAAGAGAACAGGCCGTTCGCGGCAAAGAACCCGCACCAGATCTGCGTGACGCGGCGCGTGTGCCGCACGGCGGGCTCGCTGAGATCGGGCGTGCGGATGCGCGCGAATTTCTCGATCATCGACGGACCTCGCACGAGCGTCGAACCGAACGCGATCAGCAAGCCGAAATTGACGAGCGCGGGATAGATGTGCAGCAGGCGCTCGCTGTCGGTCCACACGATCGCCGCGGACGCGACGCTCAGCATGAACGCCACCGTCCAGTCGACGCGCGAGAGCCTGCGCAGCGACGCGCCGACCACGCCCGTGCCCAAGGAGCGCTGCAGCCAGATCAGCGCGAACAGCAGGCAGCCGACATAGCGCGGCGCATTCCAGAACCAGGCGCCCAGAATGACCGCGGGATAAGCGAGCTTGAGCGCGACGTTCAGCGCGAAGCCCGCCGGGCCGCGCGCGTCCGGCGCATGAGCGGTCCGCGACGGCATCGTTACTGCGCGACCAGCAGCGACTCGACCGCGGCAACCACATCCGCGACGGTACGCACCGATTTGAATTCTTCCGGCTTGATGCGGCGGCCCGTCATCTCCTGCAGCTTGATCGCGAGATCGACGGCGTCGATGCTGTCCAGATCGAGCTCTTCGAAGAGATGCGCTTCGGGCGTCACGCGCTCGGGCGCAATCCCGAAGTTCTCTTCGAAGATCGCGCGGATGCGTTCAAGGATATCGGTCTCGGTCACGGTCATTCCCCTTCTTTCGTGGTGTCGTCCGACACATGCGCAAGCTCGCGCTGGCTCGCCACCAGCGCGACGAGCGTGTTGATCGAACGAAAATGCTCTCGCGTGCGCTCGTCGTTCGCCGCGATCGTCAGTTGATAGTGTTCGCGCAGCACGATGCCGATCTCGAGTGCGTCGATCGAATCGAGACCCACGCCGTCGGTGTCGAAGAGCGGCGCGTCGTCGTCGATGTCGTCGGGCGTCATGTCGTCGAGATCGAGGGCTTCGATCAGAAGCCGTTTGATTTCAAGCTTTAAAGAATCCATAGTCGATCAGATGCTTGGTAATGTGAGCCTGGATTGCGCTCGTCACCGTGCGCGCGGCCAGCGCGGGCGGCTCGTCGCGCGGTGCGAGTTCGTCGGCGCCGAGTGGCTCGAGCACATTCACGCGCATGTGGAATGCGCGCTCGGGCACGTCGTGCCAGCGCATGTTCTTCGTGAACGCGGGCGGATCGCAATCCACCAGCACGGGCAGGATCGGCGCGCCGGATTGCAGCGCCATGTGGGCGAAACCGCGTGAGAACGCGTGCAGCCGGTTGGGCGTCGGACTGCGCGTGCCCTCGGGGAAAATGATCATCGTGTAGCCGCGCGCGAGTTGCCGCGCGCCCGCTTCGACGAGTTCGACGGGGTCCGAATTGCTCACGTACTCCGCCGCGCGGACCACGCCCCAGAAGAAGGGATTGCTCCAGTGCGCGCTCTTCACGACACAGCACGCGCGCGGCGTCAGCGACAGCAGCACCATCACGTCGAGCCACGTCGGGTGATTCGCCACGACGATCACGGGCTGGCCCGCCGCGCGGTTCAACGCCGCTGCGCCGCGCGTGTCGAGCTTCATCACGCCGGCCCGGACGAGGACGGCGACCAGCGCGCGGAAGAACACGTGAATGATCGCGGCGATCGCGCGCTGCTTCGATTCGCGATGCGGCCAGATCGACGCGAGCGGAAACAGGATCAGCGAAAAGCCGAGCCCGCAAATGCCGAACACGGTGAACGCGAGCGCGGTTGCGGCGAAGCGCCAGCAGTAATCAAGCGCCTTCATGCCAGCACCATTGCCAGTCGGACGCGTTGCCGCGCCATTGGGACGCCGTCCGTCGATCGAGACAGTGCTGCACGGCCCGGCTCTGCGACGCGAACGAGGCGCGCGTTGCATCGGCGGGACGGGTGCCTGCGGTGCGCGCGCATTCGAGCCGCCCCGTCTGCGCGGACGCATCGACGAGGATCGCGAGCGCGCCGCCCTCGACTTCGTCCTCGACCGTTCCGTACGCGGCATCGGCGGGTTCGTCGGCATACACGAGCAGCACCGGCGTGGAGGCGTCCGTCGCGTATTGCGCGTGCGCTTCGAGCAGCGCATAGCCGAGCGTCTCGGCGCCCGCGGACAACGCGCTCGCCGCCGTGCGGTCGCCGCGCACGATGCCGA
The DNA here is from genome assembly GCF_900044055.2 of Caballeronia calidae. Classification (GTDB taxonomy): domain Bacteria; phylum Pseudomonadota; class Gammaproteobacteria; order Burkholderiales; family Burkholderiaceae; genus Caballeronia; species Caballeronia calidae. The sequence continues at coordinate 20,162 of NZ_FCOX02000025.1, forward strand.
ATATGCCGGTCATCGTATTGAGCACGGAAAGGCTGAAGGCAGTCGGGGAGACGGTGCGGCTCGCGTCGATGTCGCGCAGGATGTCGGTCGTGCGGCGCAGTTCTCCGTGTCGCGACGCGAAGATCACGCGAACGGCGGGCACATCCGCGGCGCAATCGTGCGCGACCTTCAGCGCGGCCCGTGACAGCGTGCTGAGCCTGCGCCGCATCATCGGCTCGATGAAGCCGACGTCGGGTGCAACGGATGCGGCCGCCGGCCAGAAAGACCAGCGTGCAACCGGAATGGTCCAGTGCAGATCGGACATGTCGATGTTCGCGCGTGGAGACGGTTGGCACCTGAGGCAAGGACATCCGCCGGCGGCTGAGCCGCCCGGTGCTTCTTTATTGGTTGCTTAAAAATGGGATAACGGCACGACGCGGGAAATATTGAGCGTGGCGACAGGGCAGGCAGTGCGGCGTCCGTCGATTTTCAGGTGCGGGATTCTACAGACCATCCACATCGAATTCAGCACAAATGCGGCGCTCGCCGTTGTCCGTCTCATCGCCGCGACGCATGGGCCGCCGGGCTGTGTTCCGGAACGCGCCACCAGCGCCTATGCGTGGCGGAGCTTCGCCCGTGATTGCACGGGTCGCGCTGCGAGCGAAATCTCGTGCGTCGCTGAAAATTCCTATCGTTTCGGAAAGATCCAATTGCATGCCCGGCCGTTGAATTTTCATGGCCTGTCGATTTGCGTCGGAATGGTTCGTCGTATCTGCGGACCGGGCGTGTCCGTCTACCTGGAGAGCCTCATGCGCAAACTCATCGTTTCCGTCTTCGTCAGCCTGGACGGTGTCGTTCAATCCCCCGGCGGACCTGCGGAAGATCCCGGCGGCGAGTTCCGGCTCGGCGGCTGGATCGTTCCTTATGGCGACGAAGCCATCGGGCAACATCTGCACGACCTGCTCTCACACCCGTTCGAGTTGCTGCTCGGGCGCCGCACCTACGACATATTCGCGCCGTACTGGCCGCGCGTGCCGGCCGATTCGGGCAGCCGCGCGATCGCCGATCTTTTCAACAGCGTGCCCAAGCACGTGGCCACGCATCGGCCCGATGAACTCGACTGGCAGAACAGTCATGCGCTGGAGGGCGATCCCGTCGACGCGATACGCACGCTGCTCCGGCAGGAAGGCGCCGATCTGCTGACATTCGGAAGCGGCAACCTCGTGCGCCAACTGCTCGCAGCCGGCCTGATCGACGAGCTTCGGCTTCTGATCTACCCCGTCCTGCTCGGGCGCGGCAAGCGCCTGTTCGGCGAGGACGCGCTGCCGTCCGCCTTCACGCTGGCGCACTCGGCCGGCACGCCGGGCGGCGTGCTGATCACGCGCTACATCCGCGACGGCGAAGTGCGCACCGGATCGTTCGATCAAGCTGATTAGCCCCGCGCCTCCCCCAGTTCGAAGGCGAGCAATACGAACATCGCCTCGTGCCCCGGAACACCCCCTTCGGGCGCGATGATCGCTGCACGTCACGGGGAAGCGCGAACCGGCCGGGGGCCGCATGGAACAGACGATCGAGGCGACATTCAAGGGTTACCTGCTGACGGGGCTCGCCGTACCCGACGGCTCGATGTTCGCCGCCATGCTCATCGTGCGGCTGCCGAACGGCGACCAGCTGGCGAGCGGCGTCCTGAAGCGATTCGCCAATGCATGCGACGCGAAACAGTTCGCCGTCGAGTACGGGTTCAACCAGATCGAACAGTTCGAGACGATGCGCAGCGCGCAGCGGGAGCCGGTGCGCTAGCCGCCCGGCTATTGGCTTGCGCCAGCCGCACTCGATGCCGGACCGCCTCCGGCCTCGGCAGGGCTCGATGCGCCTCCGCCCGGACTGCCGTGACCGCCAAGACTGGAAGTCGCGTTGTCGCCACTCTTCGAACAGGCGGACAACGCCGTCACGGCGATGAGCAGCGCCGCCGCCAGCGCGCGATTCCGAAACAGGTTCATCACGGTTCTCCGTTATGACGAATGCCCCCACGCGCCGCGATAAACATCGCGAAGGCTCGCGCGTGCTCCGGTCTTGCCGAGCAGGTCTGGGCGCTCGGCAGAGCGCACGGCGAAGATGTCTGCGCGATCAGCGGCGAACGCATCCGGCGAGGCGACCTCGTCTTCCGGCCGCGAAAGACGAAGCCGCCCGCGATCCACGAATCTTCCGTGATCGCCGCGCATCACATTCTCGATGCGCCGGTTTCAGATTGAACCGTGGACAGGAACGGGCCCCGGGCGGTTATTTTCCCGTCGCGCCGCTCTTCTCCTCGGCCATACGCTCGGACTCGCTGCGCGCAGTGTCGGCATCGGCGTCCGCTGTCTGGCCGCTTGAATCCTCCTCTTCGATCGACGTTATCGCGCGCTGCCAGAATTCCTCGGCGCGTCCCTCGGGACTGCCGTCGCGCTCCCACATCTCGTATGCACGACGACGGATGCGGTCCTGCTCTCTCTGATCGTCCATGACTCCCTCCGTGTTATGCGACGACGTCGCTGTCGATTCGCCTGGCGCTTGCCCGCTCACCCGCCCAGCAACCGTCATGCCGCGGGCGCTCCCGACCGGTCCGAGTTGGAAGGAATGGGGATTACGTTCGCGCGTGCTTCCCGCAACGCGCGACGTCACTTGTGATGGCGGTGCAACTCACGTCCCGCGCACACCACCAGGAACACGCCGGCAAGCAACGCCGCCACGGCAGCCGATCTGTCCCATCGGCTTTCGGAGAAAGACGGATCGCCTGACCACCATAGCGCGGCACCGGCAACCGTCAGCAGTATGCCGAGCGCCAGTCCCCAAACCGGCCCCGCCGTGGACGACTTCAGTCTGTGAGCCATTTTCATTTTCGTGACCCCGCAAACCTGCATTGACGCTGAAGCAGCACGATTTTCGATGCGCAGCGGCATCGCCGGTGACGCTAGTCCGGCAGCGGCGCACTTCTGTGATCGATCTCGGCCATGCCGTACGCGAGGGCGTAGCGCTCGGCGCCGATGGCGCTCGCGAACTTGCCGAGCGTGCCGCTCGCCCTTCGGGTTCCGGACGGATCGCACACGATGAGCATGGCCGAGTACATCTCGCCATCTACGATCGCCATTGCTGTCAGCCGATAACCCTTGTAGGTGACATCGCGTGTGTGACTCATCTCTCCCGTGTGCGCTTTGCACTTGTTGCCACGCTGTAGTCATTGTCCGCATTCGAAATCGCGTTATGAAGCGTCGCGATCGAAACTTCCATGTACGTATAGCGTGGCTTTCGGCTACCCTGAAGCGATGACGGGAAAGGCGCGGCCGTCGCCGCTGTCATGGATGGATTCGGCCGCGAGAAGCACGCGCCGCGCCGCGCAGGCGCACTATGTCCGTATGGGCGCGCCTCGTCATCGACAACACGCGGTTTCGTTTCGCATGACCAAAGCGCTGCGGGCGGGCTTGCGCTCGAGGCCGGACAACGGCTGGAAATGGCGCGGTCCCGAAGCGGCGCGAGGCACAGTGTATGCTTGCGCGGCCTTTACTCTGCGCCACGCTCAAAAGTGGAAAGCACAAGAAACGGATTCCGATAATGCGAGGCGACGAACAGCACGACGACTTCTCGATTCCCGACGACTGGTGCCGCCGGTGGGTCAACTCCGTCCGCGACTATGCGGTGATCGGCCTGTCTCCCGAGGGCATCATCGAAACCTGGAACGTGGGCGCGATCGAGATCCACGGCTTCCAGGCCGACGAAGTCATCGGCCGCTCCTTCGACCTGTTTCACGCGCCGGAAGATCGCGAAAGGGGCAGCGCCGCCGCCCTGCTCGCCGCCGCGCGGCGCGCGGGGCGCGTCGAATCGGAAGGCTGGCGCATTCGCAAGAACGGCTCGCGCTTCTGGGCGAACGTCGTCATCACCGCGCTCACCGACAGCGAGGGCCACCTGCTCGGCTTCGGCAAGATCGTCCGCGACATGACCGACAAGCGCGTCGCGCACGAGGCTGTCGTCGAAAGCGAGCAGCGCTTCCGCATGCTCGTGAACGGCGTGACGGATTACGCGATCTTCATGTTGTCGCCGCAAGGCATCGTCACGAACTGGAACGCGGGCGCCCGCCGCATCAAAGGCTATCGCTCGGACGAAATCATCGGCTCGCATTTTTCGCGTTTCTATACGCCGGAGGATGCGGCGTCCGGCCTGCCTCAACGCGGTCTCGCGATCGCCGCCAGGGAAGGGCGGTTCGAAGCGGAAGGCTGGCGCGTGCGCAAGGACGGCAAGCGATTCTGGGCGCACGTCGTGATCGACGCTATCCGCGACGACGCCGGCACGCTCGTCGGCTTCGCCAAGATCACGCGCGACATCACCGAGCGCATGGAAGCCAGCCGCGTGCTGGAAGAGACCCGCAAGGCCCTCTTTCAGTCGCAGAAGATGGAAGCCGTCGGCAAACTGACGGGCGGCGTCGCCCACGATTTCAACAACGTGCTTCAGGTTCTGCGCGGCAATCTCGAACTCCTCGACACGCGGCATCACCGCGATGCGTGGACCCGGGATCGCATCACGAAAGCGATCGAGGCCGTGGAACGCGGCTCGAAGCTCGCGTCGCAACTGCTGGCCTTCGGCCGCCAGCAGCCGTTGCAGCCCGTGATCATCAACCTGGCCGCGGCCCTGCGCGGCATGGACGATCTGCTGCGGCGCGCGCTCGGCGAAACCGTCCGGGTCGAGACGGTGGTGGCGGGCGGGCTGTGGAACACGTCCGTCGATATCCATCAGCTCGAGAACGTCATCCTGAATCTCGCCATCAACGCGAGGGATGCGATGCCGCAAGGCGGCAAGCTGACCATGGAGTTGTCGAACGCCATGCTCGACGACGAGTACGTCGCGTCCGAGCTCGAAGTCACCGCGGGGCAATACGTGCTGCTCGCCGTGACGGATACGGGAACGGGCATGGCGCAGGACGTGCTGGAGCGCGCGTTCGACCCGTTCTTCTCCACGAAGACGGAAGGTCAGGGCACGGGCCTCGGGCTGAGCATGGCATACGGCTTCGTGAAGCAGACCGGCGGCCATATCAAGATCTATAGCGAGGTCGGCCACGGCACGTCCGTGAAGATCTATCTGCCCCGCTCCACCGGTCAGGCGGTCGAGCCGCCGCCGCGTGCGCGCGCCGCTCCGGTCAAAGGCGGAAGCGAAACGATCCTCGTCGTCGAGGACGATCCCAAGGTGCAGTCGACCGCCGTCGATACGTTGACGGCGCTGGGCTATCGCGTGCTCAAGGCCGACGATGCGCAGCAGGCGCTGACGGTGCTGCGCAGCGGCATCGACGTCGATCTGCTGTTCTCCGATGTGGTCATGCCCGGACCGGTCAGCAGCACCGACATGGCGGCGCAGGCCACGCGTCTCTTGCCGTGCATGAAAGTGTTGTTCACGTCGGGCTATACGCAGAACGCGATCGTCCACGGCGGCAGGCTCGATCCGGGCGTCGAATTGCTGAGCAAGCCCTATGGCCGGGACCAGCTCGCCCACAAGATACGGCAGATGCTCGACGGCGCGAAAAAATCCGCGGACGGCAACGGTTCCGCACAGCCGAAAGCGGCAGCGACCGAAGGGCGAGCGCTGCGCGTGCTGCTCGTCGATGACGACGCCAATCTTTGCGAGGCCATCAACGCGCAGTTGAGCCTGCTCGGCCACGCACCGACATCGATGACATCGCCGCACGGTGCACTGGACCGGCTGGAGAAAGAGCCGTTCGACGTGCTGATGACCGACCTCAGCATGCCCGCGATGGATGGCATCGAACTGGCGCGGCAGGCCGCCCGGCATCGGCCTTCGATATGCGTCGTGTTCGCGTCGGGCTATGAGATGCCGGCGTTGCCGTCGCTGACGTTCCGTTGGGCGGCGCTGCGCAAGCCGTTCACGTTCGAAGAGCTGGGTGCGGTGCTCAGAGGCTTCATGGATTGAGAGCGTCTGATGGCGCGAGATAGCGCGCATGTTCGGGCACGGGCACGAGGACTGCTGGCACGACCAAGCGGCTGCGCCCACGCGCATAACAGAGCCGCTACTCCAACGAGAGGCCTCCATGCTACGCGCCGCAATCTTCGATATCGATGGCACTCTGGTCGATTCCGTCGACCTGCACGCGCTGGCGTGGCACGAAGCGTTCGCGCACTTCGGCCACGACGTGAGTGTCGAGCAGGCGCGCAGTCAGATCGGCAAGGGCGGAGACAAGCTGCTGCCGGTCTTTCTCTCGGAGGAGCAGCTTCGCGATCACGGCGAGCAGCTCGAAAAGTGGCGTGGCCAGCACTTCAAGGCGAACTATCTGCCACTGGTGCGGCCTTTCTCGGCCGTGCCGGATTTGCTCAAGAAACTGCGGGCGCAGGGCATCGAGCTCGCCGTTGGATCATCGGCGAAAAAAGATGAGCTGGAGGTGTACCTCGATATCGCCGGCATCGCCGATCTGCTCGACGTCAAAGTTTCATCGGAAGACGTGGAGCGCTCCAAGCCGGACCCCGACGTCTTCGAAGCGGCGCTGCAAGAGCTGAAGGTGGAGGCCGACGCCGCGATCGTCATCGGCGATTCGCCGTATGACGCTCAGGCAGCGAAACGAGCGGGCTTGCGCGCCATCGGCCTTCTTTCGGGCGCGTTCCCCGAGGCGGCGCTGAGAGAAGCAGGGTGCATAGCCGTGTATCCCGGACCGGCTGCGCTGCTCGCGAATCTCGACACATCGCCGCTCACACGCTGAGTCTTCCCTTTCCCGCACGTAAGCGCTCGCTGAATCGCGTATATCGTTAGCGAAAATCGTGCGTTCCGGTACGCACGCCCGCTGGCTATGATGTTCCATCCGACGGCTCACGCCGTTCACTTTGCCGGAGCATCGACTTGTCCCGAACTGAATCATCGCGCCGCCCGCTCGTGGTCGGAATTGGCGGCACGACGCGGCCCGCATCATCGACAGAACGCGCGTTGGCCCTCGCGCTGAAAGGCGCCCAGGATTCCGGTGCGCGCGTGCAGCTGTTCGGTGGCGCGTTCCTCCACAGCCTTCCGCATTACGCGCCCGAGTCGCGCGAACTGACCGACGAACAGCACGAGCTCATCGAAGCGGTGCGCGCGGCGGACGCGCTCATCATCGCGACGCCCGGTTATCACGGCGGCATCTCGGGGCTCGTGAAAAACGCGCTCGATACGCTCGAAGAACTGCGGCTCGATGACCGTCCGTATCTCGATGGCCGCGCGGTCGGCAGCATCGTCACGGCTTACGGCTGGCAGGCGGCGGGCACGGTGCTGACGTCGCTGCGCTCGATCGTGCATGCGCTGCGCGGCTGGCCGACGCCGTTCGGCGCCGCGGTCAACACGCTGGAGACGCGCTTCGATAGCGTCGATACCTGTTCGGACCCGAAGGTCGTCGAGCAGCTTCGCACGGTCGGGCAGCAGGCGTCGAGCTTCGCGCTTGCGTTCGGCGCGCATCGGCCGGATGCGTGGCATGCGGTCGAAAAACGCGTGGCCGTGGCGCAGGGCTAACGACGACGACATCGCTCATGGTTCGCTCGGTGCGGGGAATCGCGCCATCGCGCGCTTCCCCGATGAATCGATGCTTCGAATCCAGGCCGCGCTGAGATCGGCCCCACAACCAGGCAGCGTCATCGTGAACGCACGCTCGGGCCTCGATTCGCCTCAAAACACCCGCCCTTCCGTGAGATGCGTCGTCGCGCCATTCAGCGCGTAATCGCCGACCACGCGCGCCTTGTGCAGCAGCGGATTGTGACTGAAGATCGTGCGCAGATTGCGCCAGTGACGATCGAAGTTATGCGCGCGCGATGTCGCCGATGCGCCGCCCGCCTCGAACATGCGCTCCGCCGCGCTCAATGCGAGCCTGCTGACGACGATCTGCGTGCGCGCGGTCGCGAGCGCGCCTTCGAGCACGAAAGCGTCGGCGTTCGCATCGCCGTTGCGGATCGCTTGCGATGAGCGCTCGAGCACGCGCGCGCTGTCGCGCACGAGCGCATCGATCGCATGACTGTTCGCCGTCAACTCGCCGACCACCTGCTGAATGAACGCATCCTCGCGCGCGGACGGCGCCGTGCTGTGCAGCACCGGACGGCCATGCTTCAGCACGTAACGCTGCGCATCCGATACGACATTGCGCACGATGCCCCCCGCCACCGCCACCAGATGCAACTGACGCAGCGCGCCGCCGTGACGACCCGCGAGCGACGTCTGCACGCGCGGCGTGACTTCGTCTGCGTGCACGATGAGTTCATCGAATTCGAGACTGCCGCTCGCCGTCATGCGCTGGCCCATGCCGTCCCAGTCGTCGAGCACGCGCAAGCCTTCCCGCTGAACCGGCACGATCGCGATGGCCGCTTCGCCGTGTTCGTCCTGCACGTTAAGGCGCGCATAGTCGGAGAACGCGGTGCCCGTCGCGTAGAACTTGCGGCCCGTGAGACGGAAGTGATCGCCGTCGCGCCGTAGCTGCGTAGTGATTTCGCCGGGACGCGACGTGCCCGCTTCCGTCGATGCGCCGCCGAAAATCGCACCTTCGGCCACGCGCCGGATCTGCAATTCGTTGAACGGCGTGCGCGGCGAAAGCAGCAGCGCTTCGGTCTGATCGAAGTGCGCGCGCAGCGCATGCGCGACATTGCTTTCGTGCGCGGCGAGCGTCGCGACCACGTTGAAGACGTCTTCGAGCGAGCCGCCGAGTCCGCCCCATTCGAGCGGAAAGCGCAGCTTGCCCAGACCCGACTGACGAAAGAGCGCGAACGCATCGAACGGCAGTTCGCGGCGTGTCTCGCGCGTGGCTGCGTCTTCGCCGATGGCCTTTGCCAGGTCGGGCAAGGCGGCAAGCGCGGCTTCGAGTTTCTGATTCCTGTTCGACATGTGATGTGAAAGTCCTGTTATGAGGCGCCGCAGCGCTCACGATAAAACGGCATCGCGCGCACCGGAACGAATGCTTGCGCATATGGAAAACACGGCGCGTTGAAAAGCATGTGACATCGCGTGCAATGGCATTCGAGAAAAGCTAAGCATAAAAAACCGTTTGTCATGGCGGCACCTGACGCCCTCTAATTGCAAGCTCCGTCTCGCAAGCCGCACACATGCGGGCGCTTATCTTTCCCTCGTCGATGAAGCACTTCTTATGCACGCCTCACACGGAACTGACATGGCCGACCTGACCTCCTCTCCAACCCGCTATGTCGCTTCGAGAGAAGCCGCAGCCGGTCTGTCGAAGGCCGCGCTCTATCGATGGCTATCGTGGATCATCCCCGCTCTGGTCGTTCTGCTCTGGGAAGCCGCCGCGCGCATCGGGTTGATCGCGCCTCAGGTGCTTCCCGCGCCGAGCCGCGTCATCGAAACGGCCTTCGACATGGCCCGCACCGGCGATCTCTTCGTGCACCTCGGCGTGTCGCTGCTGCGCGCGGCCGCGGGCTTCGTCATCGGCGGAACGCTCGGGCTCGTGCTCGGCATCGTGGTCGGCTTCTCGCCGCTCGCGCAGGCGCTGCTCGACCGCTCGATCCAGATGGTGCGCGCCGTGCCCTTTCTCGCGATGCTGCCGCTCGTGATCGTCTGGTTCGGTGTGGGCGAAATCGCGAAGGTCTTTCTGGTTTCGCTCGCCGTGCTGTTCCCGCTCTATATCAACACGATGCTCGGCATTCGACAGATCGACCCGAAGCTGATGGAGCTGGCCAAGGTCGTCGGCCTCGACTGGCCCGCGATCGTGCGGCGAATCATTCTGCCCGGCGCGATGCCTTCGATCCTCACCGGCGTGCGCTATGCCCTCGCCCATGCGTGGCTCGCGCTCGTGATCGCCGAAACGCTCGCCACGACCCGGGGCATCGGCTTCCTCGCGATGGATGCGCGCGAATTCCTCAACACGAACGTCATCCTTCTGACCATGATCGTCTACGCGATCATCGGCGTGGCGGCGGATGTGCTGGTGCGCGTGCTCGAAGCGCGTTTCCTTTCCTGGCACGCGAACTACGCAAAGGGAGCGCAACGATGAGCACGACCCGCTCCTTCGATTCGAACGCCGCACTCGCGGTATCCGTGCGCGGCCTCAGACGGCGTTACGGCAACCGCGTCGTCATCGATGCGCTGGATCTCGATATCCGCAAAGGCGAGTTCGTCGCGCTGCTGGGCGAAAGCGGATGCGGCAAGACCACGCTGTTGCGCGCGCTCGCCGGACTCGATCTTCCCGACGCCGGCACGATTCGCGCGCCCGAGCGTGCGTCCGTCGTGTTCCAGGAGCATCGTCTGCTGCCCTGGGCCGCGCTATGGGAGAACGTCGCGCTCGGCCATGAAGCGACGGTCGGCCGCGAAGGCGCATCCCGCGCGCTCGCCGAAGTCGGACTCGCCGGACGCGAGGACGACTGGCCGCGCAATCTCTCCGGCGGTCAGGCGCAACGCGTGGCGCTGGCGCGCGCCCTCGTGCGCGATCCGGCGCTGCTGCTGCTCGACGAACCATTCGCCGCGCTCGACGCGCTCACCCGCATCAAGATGCACGGGCTCGTCAAGGAGCTGGTCGCGCTGCATCAGCCGGGCGTGCTGATCGTCACGCATGACGTCGATGAAGCGCTCACGCTCGCCGACAGGATTCTCGTCATGCGCGCCGGACGGATCGCCGCTTCCTTCCAACCGAAAAACCACACGCCGCAAACACTGCGGCCCATTCTGCTCGACGAGCTGGGCGTCCGGTCTCCCGAAACTCACTGAGACCGCACGCATCGACGCTCGCACAACGACAAGGAACCACACGCATGACCGATTCATCATTGAGCCGCCGCCAACTGTTGCGTGCGGCGGGCGGCCTGCTGGCCGGCGCCGCGGCCGGCAGCCTGTTTCCCGCTGCGGCGCGCGCCGCCGAACCGCCGCGCAAGCTGACGCGCAACACGGATATCGTCCGCATCGGATGGGGTTACGGCAGCCTGCCGGATATCGCGAAGCAACGCGGCGTGTTCGAGAAAACGCTCGCCGCCAAGGGCATCAAGGTCGAATGGATCGGCCCGTTTCCGAATCATGCGCCGTCGATTCAGGCAGTGGTCGGCGGCAGCGCCGACTTCGGCTTCTGGGGATCGACGACGCCCGCGCTGGCCGCGATGCTCGCCGGCTCGCCCATCGTCTTCAATGCGTTCGATGTCTATTCGCCGCGCTCCACGTCCATCATCGTGAAGAAGTCGAGCGGCATCGATTCCGTCGCGGATCTCGCGGGCCGCAAGGTGGCCGTCAATCGTTCGGGGCTCGGCGAGTTTCTGCTCATCGCGGCGCTGGAGAAGCATCGCGTCGACCGGGACAAGGTTCAGTTCGTCTATCTGAATCCTCCCGATGCCGCGCCCGCGTTCGCGCAAGGCAAGGTCGACGCGTGGTCGATGTGGTCGCCGGGCGTGGACATCGCGCGCTTTTCGAACGATGCGAAGAACGTCTTCAACGAAGGCCGTGACCTCGATTTCCTGATCGACTACAGCTCGCTCGTGACGCGCCGCAAGTTCACCGAAGAGAACTCGGAACTGATTCGCGCGGTGATCGACGCGTATTACGTCGAAGGCGCGTGGCAATCGTCGCATTCCGCCGAAGCCGAGCAGCTCGTGCAGCGGGAAGGCAAATATCCAGATCAGGTGCGCGATTATCTGGCGAGCCTCAAGCGCGTGAATCAGTTCCACGAAGCCGACGACGCCGCCTTCCTCGCGCAGTTCCAGCGCGCGGCCGACTGGCTCGCGGAGCGCAAGATCATCAATTCGCGCATCAAGGTCGCGGATTACAGCATCAAGGTTTGATGACGAGGCAAGCGCATGACTGACACGAACACGATCAAACCGGGCGGGCCGCAACTGGTCTCGCCGCTGTCCGCGTCGCTCGGCTTCGCGGACATCATCGCCGATATCGCCGCGACCGCCGCTGCGCGGGAACGGGAACATCGCCTGCCGCATGAAGAGATCGCAAGCCTCAAGGCGCGCGGCTTCGGCGCGCTTCGTCTGCCCGCCGATGCGGGCGGGCACGGGGTATCGTTGAGCGAACTGTTCGTCGTGGCACGCGATATCGCGGCGGCGGATTCGAATATCGCCCACGCGTTTCGCAACCACTTATGGCAAGTCGAAGCGGCGCTGAGACGGCGCGATCATCCTTTCCACACTCATGTTCTCGAACTGACCGCGAAGAAAAAGACAGTCGGGCTGAGTTTCACGGAAACCGGCGCGCTGCCGGCGGGCGCGCGCCCGGATAAAGTGCTGACCCGGCTCGAATGGGATGAGATCCGGCAAGCGTATGTCGGCTCCGGCGACAAGGTCTATGCGACGGGCAATCTGTACAACGATGCGTTCATCGGCGTCGCGGTGGAAAGCCGCGCGGGACGCACGGTGCAATATGTGCTGGAACGAGGCGAAGGCGTGAGCAACCACGATGACTGGCAGGGCTTCGGCCAGCGCCTCACGGGTTCGGGCACGGCGAAGTTCCGCGATGTCACCGTGCCGCCCGCGCATGTCTATCCGGCCGATCCGCCGCGCACCGACGAAGCGGCGCCGTGGGGCTTCACTTTTCATCAGGTCTATCTGACCAGCTCCATCGCGGGCATCGCGCGGCGCGTGGCACTGGATGCCGTCGAGGTGCTTCGCGCACGAGGACGGAACTTCTATCACGGCGAAGCCGCTCATCCCGTCGATGAGCCCGTGTTGCAGGCATTGCTCGGACGCATCCGCGCTTACTCGTCCAGTATCGAAGCGACCGCCGACCGCGCCGTCGCCGCATTGCAGCGCGTATGGGACACCTACGGCACGAGCGATGAATACGACACCACGCTGGCCGCCACGTTCGCGGCGGCGGAGGCCAAGGTCGTCATCGACGATCTCGCGCCGCAGATCGCGAACTGGCTCATCGATCTCGGCTCGGGCTCGGTCGTCTCGCGCGTGGGCGCGCTGGACCGGCACTGGCGCAACATCAAGGTGATCGCGTCGCATAATCCGCGGCTCTACAAGGAGCGCCTGCTCGGGCGGAACGCGCTGAGCGGAGCGCTTCCGCCCACGGGCGCGTTCTTCTGACTCGCTTCGCGCGCCGCAAGGCGCGCGAAACGATCACGCGGACAGCAGACGGCGCACGCGCGGCGCGACCTCTTCCGCGAAGAGGCGCATATCGGCTTCGAACGGCTGAAACTGCAGCATGAAGAGCTCGATGCCCGCCCGATGAAAGTCCGCGATGCGTCGCGCGACGGTATCGTAATCGCCGACGAGCCCCGCCGCCGTGCCGCCGTTCGACCCGACGCGCGCCGATCGCGCGAAGGTCTGATGCATCACCGCGTTCGGATCGGTATTGGCCTTCTGCCGTTCGCGCAGCGGCTTGTCGAGTTCGGCCAGCGCGAAGAGCTGTTCGAGATGCGCGTCGGCCTCTGCCTGCGTCGCGCGCGCGATCACGAAGGCCGACAGCCCGAAGCGCAACGCGTCCTGCCCGGCGGGGCGCGCACGCGCGGAGACATCGGCGATCAGGCGCTCGACGTCCTCGGGCGGCTGTCCGTTGATGAACCATACGTCGCCGTGCGCCGCCACCAGCGCGCGCGCCGGCTCCGACTCGCCGCCGACATAGATGCGCGGACGCGAACGAAACGGATCGCCGGGCCGCAACTGATAACCGTCGATGCGGAAGTGATCGCCGCGATGATTCACGGTCTCGCCGCGCAGCAGCTTGTCGACGACCGTGATCCATTCGCGGCCATAGGCATAGCGTTCGTCGTGCTCCGCGAAACCGATGCCCGCGCGTTCGAGCTCCGGGCGATTCCACGCGTTCACGAGGTTGATCGCGAAGCGCCCGCCGCTGATGTGCTCGATCTGCTGCGCCATCTTCGCGAGCACGACCGGATGATAGAGATAAGGCTTGATCGCCGCGATGATCTCGATGCGCGAGGTAAGCGCCGCGAGCGCGGCCGATGCGGTCCACGCTTCGAGCTGATCGAGCGCGGGATCGTGCGGATTGATCGTATGCTGGGCGACGAGCACCGAGTCGTAACCGAGGCGCTCGGCTTCGAGCACGAGCGCCTTGTTGCGTGCCCATGAAGCATCGTAGGGTTCTGCAGGGTCCTGCAGTGCGGCGCGGCTGCCGTGCACGAGCGCCCAGACGCCGAAGCGTGGAAGTTTGGATGACATCGCTATGAAACGCGGATAGGCGGTGATGGAGGGATGTCCATGCTAACGCCGCGTGTGCGCATGACCATCCAATTTCTATCGATATGCAAGTGCCGGAAACGCATTAAGACGCGCGTCGCATGAGGTCTCTTCGTACCCGCCACGAAGGCATCGAATCGGGCTATGGTTAACTTTCGCGAGCGCGAACTTCACTATCAGGAGACAACGCAATGAACGACAGCCGGGAATCCGCATGGGCCGAAGCGCTCGACGCGATACTGCGCGAATGGGCGCAAACCGCCGCGGCCCGCGACAAGGCGGGCGGCACCGCGTTCCATGAGCGCCGCCTGTTGCGCGAGAGCGGCCTGCTGCGATTGTCCGTGCCCGTCGAATATGGCGGCGAAGGCGCACCCTGGTCGACGACGCTCGATGTCGTGCGCCGCATGGCGCAGGTCGACAGCTCGCTTGCGCATCTGTTCGCGTTCCATCATCTGCAACTAGCGACGGTGCGCCTCTTCGGCAGCGACACGCAGATTCGTCATTGGTTGAGCGAGACCATCGCGCAGGGCTGGTTCTGGGGCAACGCGCTCAATCCGCTCGACAAGAGCACGCGCGCGCTGTCCGACGCCTCCGGCGGCTATTGCTTCGATGGCCGAAAGAGCTTCTGCTCCGGCGCGCGCGATTCGGACTACATGCTCGCCTCCGCTTTCGACGACGAAGGCAAGCTCCTGATCGCCGCCACGCCGACGAATCGCGAAGGCATCACCGTGCTCGACGACTGGGACAACATGGGGCAGCGTCAGACCGACAGCGGCACGGTGGTGTTCGAGCGCGTGCACATCGCGGCCGATGAACTGCTGAACGATCCCGGCCCGCTTTCGAGTCCCTACGCCTGCCTGCGGCCGCTGCTCGCGCAGGTGATCCTGAGCCATATCTATCTGGGCATCGGCGAAGGCGCATTGCAGGCGGCGCGCGAGTCGACGCTCGCACAGACCCGGCCGTGGATCGCATCGCAGGCGGCGCGACCCAGCGAAGATCCCTACGTGCTCGCGCATTACGGCGACTTCTGGGTCGCGCTGGAAGGCGCGAAGCTGCTCGTGGAACGCGCGATGCAGGCCTTCGATCGTGCATGGTCGCGCGGGCTCGCGCTCAGCGAAAGCGAACGCGGCGAAGTGGCCGTGGCGGTGGCCACGTCGAAAGTCGCGGCGGCGCGCGCGGGGCTGGACGTCGCGCATCGCATGTTCGATGTGACGGGCGCGCGCTCGACCACCGCGGCGCTGCGGCTCGACCGCTTCTGGCGCAACGTGCGCGTGCATACGCTGCACGATCCGCTCGATTACAAGGTGCGCGAACTCGGCGACTGGGCGCTCAACGGGCGCATGCCGAAGCCGTCGTTCTATTCGTGAGCGCGAGACCGGGCGCGACTAAAACGGACTGATGCCCGACATGCCGCCGTCGACCGCGAGGTCGGCGCCGGTCATATAGCGGGAAGCATCGGAGGCGAGGAAAAGAATCGCGGACGCGATTTCCGCCGGCTCGGCGGGCCGCTTCATCGGTATCACATTCGACCATTGCAGCAGTTGCGCTTCGGATATGCCCAAGGTGTCGAAGATCGGCGTATTCGCCACGCCCGGTGAAATGCTGTTGACGCGTATGCCGGACTCGACGAATTCCGCCGCGAAACTCTTTGCCAGCGAAACCACCGCCGCCTTCGACGCGCAGTAGGCCGAGAAATTTTTAGTGCCCTGATTCGCCGCCAGCGACGCAACGAGAATGATCGATGCAGGGCGCGCGAGAAACGGCAGCGCTTCGCGCACCGTCGCATACACGCCGCCGACGTTGATGCCGAGCACATCGGAGAACTGTTCCAGCGATGTCTCGCGCACCGGCGTTTGCCGCGAAACACCCGCGTTCGCGACCACCACATTCACGTCGCGCTGAAAGTGGCCAACGGCGGTCTCATAGAGCCGTCGCATGTCGCCGGGACTTGCGGCATCCGCGATGACAGGCAATGCATGCTCGCCGAGCTTCTCCGCGGCACGTTGCAGCTTTTGAGCATCACGCCCGCTGATCGCCACGCGCGCGCCTTCGGATACGAATCGCTCGGCGGCGGCCAGGCCTATGCCGCTGCTGCCGCCTGTCACCACTGCGAGCATGTCCTTCAGCAGCATCGCGTCATCTCCGCACGTTGACGACCAAGGCGCGGCCGGGGCGGATCGCGCGCGTCGAATGGCCTGTGCCCTGCAGATCGCCCGCGATGAAAATGGCGCCTGCCGCGAAACGTTGCGCGGCGTCATCGCCTTGCACGGTGATTTCGAGTTCCCCTTCGAGCACGACCACGTATTGTCGCGATGGCGGGTTATGCCAGCCGAGGAAGTAGTCGCCGTCGAACTCATGCATGAGCACACTTTCACAGGGCTGCGGCGGCGACAACGACACAGCGACGCCATTGAAAACGATCGGACTCGCTTCGAACTCGTGGAGGGTCCTGAACTGCGAGTGTCCGTCGGGGCCGGCGTAAATCTCGATGCATTCCATCGTTTCTCCTTGTGCCGCTCGACGGATAACCGGAAGCGGTCCGGCAATGCGCAGACGATTCCTCGATATCCAGAATGGTTTTCTCACGGAATCGAAGTCTAGGCGGCGGGCAGGCAAAGTCAAAGGCCGCGGATCATCGAATCTTCCGGGTCCGCTCGGGTTGACCGAAAAGTAGAAGGAGGCGTCCGGACGGGGGTGCCGTATCGACGTCGATTTCTGCCGCGCACTTGCCGCCGCCGCGCTCGTCGATCCAGGCAAGGTCGCTTTCGTTCCGCTCGAGACCGCCGCGCGGTTTCCGGCGCTCAGGACCGGCCGTATCGACGCGACCTCTACACGCGCGGCGGTCTATGTGATCGCGCTGACCTGCGCCGTGCGATGAACGCATCGCGACTGCGCCAGCCGGTCAGCCTCTTGCGCAAGCTCACGCCCTGTCGAGCTCGATGTTGCGCGGCTGATCGCTCGACGCCAGCGCGCCCTCATGCAGATACGCCAGCAGCATATCGGCATGCAGGGCGGATATCGACGCCTGTTGCTGCGGCTGCGCATAGTTTCGTCCCAGGAACGCGTCCAGCGTGAAGCGGTTGGATACGACGTAGTACCCGAGGCCGACGAGCGTCACGTAGAAATCGAGCGGATCGATGCCTGCACGAAACTGCCCTGCCGCCACACCGCGCTCGAGCGTCACGCGCAGAAGATCGACCACCGGGGAGATCGTCGCGCGCAATCCGCTCGAACGCTCCAGATACCGCCCCTTGTGCAGGTTTTCGTTATTGATGAGACTCAGCCATTGCGGGTTGTCCCAGAAGTATGCCCATATCGACTGCGCCAGCTTGCGGATGGCATCGGTCGGATCGAGGCCCGACAGATCGAGACGCGCTTCCCGCTCTCCGAACTGCGCGTACATCGATTCGAGCACCGCGACGTACAACCCTTCCTTGCTCGTGAAGTAGTAGTAGAGCATCCGCTCGTTCGTGCCCGCCGCATTGGCGATGGCATCGACACGCGCTCCCGCGAGACCGAATTGCGTGAACTGCTGTGTCGCAGCCTCGAGAATACGCCGCCGCGTACCCTCCGGGTCTCGTCTTACTCGTTGCTCGTTCATATCAGCCGCCTCATAAACGATGAACTTCAGTTAACGGACCGACCGCTTTGCAGCACTTCCTCGTCAACGAAGAGGGGCCGCAGTTCAGGGCCGAGCGACTTCAACATCTGCACGGCGAGTGCGCTCGTAAAGTCGTAGCGCGCCGCATACGGCTCGCGCACGTAGGCGGTGAGCGTGCCGAAGAAGCGATCACCGATCACGAAGACGAACGTCGCGGTCCTGCTTACCTTACGCGATTCGATGAGACGCCGCCCGCGCGCGTACACATTGAAGCGCTGGTCGCCGGTGCCCGTCTTACCGGACACGTCGAGCGCACGGCCATCGGATAACGCAATGCCGGCGGCGAGGCGCTGCGCGGTGCCGCCTTCGACGACATCGCGCAGGAGCCGCTGAACGATCGTCGCGATCTCGGGCGCGAGCAAGGGCTTCGCCTGCGCGCCGACGTGCACGAAGTGCGTCTCGTACGGCGTGTCCTTCGCGAATTCGAGTGTCGCGATGCGCTGCGTGGCAAGCCCGCTGCCGCCGTTCTCGACGATGCCGACGAGTTGCGCGAGCGCCTCCGGCCGGTCGCCCGATGCGCCGATCGCCGCCGCATACGAAGGCGTGACCGACGAGAACGGATAGCCGAGCGCACGCCACGACTTCGCGATCTCGGCATACGCCTGCAGCTCGACCATGCGCTTGATACGTCTGTCCTGCGTCCCGCGATAGCGTGTCTTGAAGAGCCACGAATAAGCGGTGGCGCGCGCATCGCGGCTCGCGTCCTGCACGTCGTCGAGCGTCGCGAGCGGATGCTCCCGCAGATATTTCATCGTCCACAATTCGAGCGGATGCACGCGCGCGATATACCCGCGATCGTTGAGGTTGAACTTGTCGATGCCGTATTTCGCATGGAACTTCGCGAGGTCCTCGTCCGTGAGCGATGCCGCCGGCGTGCCGCGCAACGCCGCGCGCATCCGGGTATCGAACCATGACTGCGATTCATCGGGCGCGACGCTTCTCAGCACCGTCGCGATCCGCTGCGGCGACTTGCGCACGTCGCGCAACAGCAGAGCGAGCGCCTCGTCCGGGGTCTTCGACCGGTACTTCGCGTAGAAGCGGCTCATGTACACGCGGCTCTCGGCATCGGCGAAGCGGGTCAGATACGCGTGGCGCACCGCAGGATCATCGAGCCAGCCGGACGACGGCCCGGCCGCCTTGACCATTTCGTAGTGGACGATATCGCGCATCAGGCGCACGAACACCAGATTCACCGAATGCTGAAAAGCGCGCTCCACGGTGAGCACGCGCGCGTTATCGGTCGCCTCGAAGTTATTGAAGGTCTGGGCGCCGCCGCCCGTGTAGAAGGTCTCGCCGGGGCTTGCGGAGTACTTGCGTTCGACGGCGGCATCGAACATCGCGGTCAGCGATCTATCGGACGTTTTGGCGAGGTAGTCGAGCGCCCAGCGCGTGAGCGCATCCTGACCGTCGGGCGTCACGGCGCGCAACTGCGCCGGGGTCATCGCACCATAACGCTCGTGCAGTTCCGCGACGATCTGCAAATAGGTGACGACGGTGCGCAGTTTCGCTGTCGAGCCGAGATTGAGCCGGCCGCTGCGGCTGATGTCGAACGGTTCATTGAGGCTGTCGGTCTGCACGCGCACGAGGTTGACGCCGCCGCTGCGCTCCATGAGCGTGAAGCTGTACGAGATCTTCGACGGATCGTCCTGCGGCCGCAGCATGTGATAACCGATGATCCCTGCATCGCGCGCGCCGTCGCGCGTGGCCACGCTCGCGAGCCGGTCGCTCACGGCCTGCTGCACCGCGTTATCGAGCGTCGCCTTGACGGTCAGGTCCAGGCGATCGAGATCGTAAAGGCTCGCTACGCCGAGCGTCGCGAGCAGGTTCGTGCGCAGCGCCGTCACGCCCTTGCGCGTGACGAAGGACACCGCCTCGCGCCGATGCGGCGTCGCGTTCAGTTCGAGCCGCACGGCAAGGGCCGCGTCGCGCAAAGCCGGTGCGATGATCCCGTTCGCGCCGAGCAGGCGCAGGTAACTGTCGGTCAGGCGCGCGAGGTCCGCATTGCCCGCACGCAGAAAACGCGATGGCGCGCGCTGCGCGATCATCAGCGAGAGCGCCTGCTTGAACGCGAGCGCTTGCTCATCGAGCGTTTCCGCCGAAATCGGCGCGTTCAGAATGCGGTTGTATTCGTCGAAGTCGCGCCCGTACCACGCGGCCATGCCATCGGGAAGCCCGCTGATTTCGCCGATTCCAGGCCGCGCCGCGAGCGGCACCGAGTTCAGATAGCGCACGACGAGCTGGCGGCGTCCCGGCATGGTCTGCGGGCCGTCGAGATAGGCGCGCACCGACGCCGATGCGATCTGGCGAAGCTTCTCCGGCGCCGACGCGGTGCGTCCGCCCGACGAGTGGCGAAACTTTTCGATCTGCGTCGCGAGCGTGCTGCCGCCCGGCTGCGGCGCATGCCTGTCGAAGATCCGCACGCCCTGATCGAAAACCGCACGACCGAACCGTCCCCAGTCGATCGCCGGGTTGCGGTTGGGTTCGCGTTCGTCGAGCAGATTGCGGTCTTCGATGAAGAGAAGCGCACTGACGATGACAGGCGGAATGGAATCGAAATCGTCGTAGACGAGGCCGGGGCTCGATGCGCTGAAAAGCGTCGTGCCGCGGGCATCGAGCAGCGTGAGCCCGGCGCGGTCCTTTTCGTCATAAGGAAGGAAGAGGCCCTTGTCGGCCATCGCCAGCATGGCTGCGGAACCGCGCGCCTGCGCGGTGACGGCGAACCCGCGCGCGGTGAGCCGCTCCTCGAACGACGGCAGCGATGCATAGCCGAGCCGCACGTCATAAGGGCCCGCCGCCGGATAACGGATGCTGGCGCTCGGGCCGTCGTCGAGCGAAAACCCGATCTCGCGCCCGAGCTCCGACAGATAGCGCGCCTGTCGCTGCGAGGTCCGCATTTCGGTCTGCGTCATCTGCGCGGCGACGACGCAGATAAGCACACACGCGATGGCGAAGAGCCATGCGGTCCAACGCCTTGCGGGCGCAGCGCGCGACGCGCCCAAGAGTTGTTCTTCCAGCGGCCCGCTCATGACGCGTTCTCCCGATGCGCCCGACGGCTGAATTCGGCTCCAATTAGTTTAGTTCAGGAAAGCTACCGGAATGCAACAATCAGCGCTTCGTTCTTTCCGCTTCGAAGAAAGATTGCGGCGGAAATCGAGTGCGGGACAGACGCAACTTTCTATCGAATCGCAATGATTGCGTTTCCCATGGTATTCAGCGCGTGACGCCCTGCGACCGGACCGTCTTTCGCAATACGATGTCGCGCTCGGGCTCAGGCATCGCGAGAATGGCATGCAAGGTCACCCGCATTGCCCAGCACGCATCGGCCGGCGCCGCGCCTCTCGGGTTCGTGGCATACGCGCTGTAGCGCGCGACATCGGCCGGGACGTATCCCAGTTCTTGCAATATCGAAAGTTTCAGGCGCTCTTCGGCCCGCGAATACTGCTCCGGGCTCGGTGAATCCAGGCTCGCAGCGGATACGCTCGCATGAAGGGCCGCGTGCAGCACGTGAAAATAGCCGTCGATATCCGCTTCGGACATCGCACTCAACGAAATCCGGTTGATCACGGCGGTCATGTCGTTCGAGCCGAAGCAATCGGGTGGAACGAGCGTATCCAGAAACTTCGAAATCAGGGCGACATATTGGAGCCGCAGTCCGGGCGAGACACGTTCGAGGCCTTCCGTCACCTGCCGGGCACGCGCGCTCGAATTCAAAAGCAGCCTGCTCGTGCTGTGCGGATTCCCGAGTATCACCGGATCGTCATTGATTCGCCTGATCCAGGCGATGATCAATTGCCCTTTCCCCGACTGGGGATCGACGCCGTCCGCGACCAGCAGACTGTCGTAGACAGACTGGCGCGGCGCCGTTGCGGATGCCGCGGCGTAATCCAGTAGCATCGACTTGTTGAACCATAGCTCGTCATATCGGATCGCCGCATGGACGTGCAACGCAGTCGCCGATGCGATCAGCCACCCGGCGACGAGCAACGCTTTCATGTTTCCCCCGCGTCTGAAGCTCGCTTTCATGCATGGAACTTTATCGACGTCTCAGTACCATGTTAGGTCAGCAAACAGCGGAAGCGGGTTAGCGTCGGGTTTTCTATGCAAACGAGAGCGAAGCCTCAATATCCGATCCTGAGCGGCTCGGGATGCTCGCGACTGATCACGAGGCTCGCGCCGACCTTGAAGCCGGGGACAGTGAAGGCCGCCGAGTACGGACGGCATCCGTTGGCTGCGCTGGGATCGAGCGCCGATCTCGCCGTGAAGGACTGCGTTACGCCCTCGGCGGCAAAGTAGACCGTTACGTCATTGCCACGCCTCACTGCGATTGCGAGCCGCGGTCCAGCGGATCCATCGAGGATCGGGTCGCCGCTGCAATCGGCCGATGCGAAACTGATATACAAAGTCGCGAGCCATTTGAAGTCGGTCGCGGAAAAGTGAAAGGTCGCGTCCTGCACGCGCACGATGGGTATCACGGCAGTCGCGTCTCCGGCCGTGAGCGCAACGCCGTTTTGCGCCGCGAAGATGGTCAGATCGCCGATGACCTGCCCGTTCGCGTCGAATACCCTGACAGGGCGATATCGCTCGTGATGCGCGGAATCATCGGCAAGACATGTCATCGCGTAAAACGCGAACAGTGCTCCGATCAGGCAGCGCTTCATATCGGCCTCCTTGGCAACGCGCGCACGAGCCCATCAATAGGCGACGCGCAGCGGTTCAGGATAGTGCTGAGTCAGCGGATAGGTGCTCCTGATCGCCCAGTAGTTCTCACCCTCGTTGACCGGATTGGTCATGCACGTCGTCACGCCGGTAGACGGGTCTGTCTGCTTGAACGACCATACCTGCGTATCGCCGGACATGCCCTTGGTAGCGATATAAATCGTCACGTCGGCGCCTTCTCTCACCGGCATCGCCGGCGTGGGGCTGCCCGCATCCGCGACGGCCACGCTTCCGCTGCAATCGTGCGACGGGTAAGGCACGAACGTATAAGTCATCCATTCGTATTGCGAGGCCGAGTATTGCAAGGGGCCGACGCGCTTGTGATTGATGGACACAAAGACGGGTTCGCCGTCTATCGCGAGATACACGCCGTCGACGCCCGAATACACTTCCAGCGGACCTATCGCCTTTCCCTGTGCGTCATACACCGTCGGCAGACGGAGTTCGTCGCGGCCGCGATGCGGCGAGTCATCGCGGTCATGGGCAAGGCTCGCATTCGCGCACATGACGAGCAGGACTACGAGGATTCGGCACATGACGCAGCTCCGTCGATCGCGATGAATCAATAGCTGATGGTCAACGGCTCGGGATAATGCGCCGTCAGCGGATAACTCGTCTCGGCCGTGAACGCGGCCACCGGATCAGTGGAAGGCGGCATGTGGCCGATATAGGGAGGCGGCGTGCATTGCTTGCCGTCGAATACCGCGACGATTCTGGCGGGAGACGAATCGGTATCGCCGGCGATCAGCAGCGTGACATCGGCGCCCGTTCTCATGGCGATGGACGGTCGCGGACCGCTGCCCGGCGTGATGAGCGGCGAGCCGCTGCAATCGGTGGTCGAGTAATTGAACGGCCCGTATGTGAGCCACTGAAATTTAGCCGAATCGTACTCGCTGGCGCCGTTGTTGAGGCGTGTGATCTGGGCGAAGACGAGCGCGCCGTTTATCGTGAGGAAGACGCCGTCATAGCCGCCGTAAGACGCAACGCGTCCGACAAGCCTGCCTTGCGCGTCGAATAACTTGAAAATGCGTTGCTCGTCGTGTCGTCGGCGGTCGTGTCTCTCATCCGCATTCGTATGGAGCGACATTGCGCTCACGACCAATGAGACCATCACGACGAGCAAGCGACGCATGAGCGTCTCCTTCGGCTGACAGCGACCGCATGGGCTTGCGGCCCGGATCTGCATCTTCAGGAGAATAGATTCGCCGCGCTGCGATTTCAAGGGTTGTTGAATTAGGCGGAAAGCTTTTTCATCTCGACGATGAGATCGGACTTGCCCTCGAAGCCGATGCCCGGCAGGTCCGGCATGGTGATGCAACCGTTGTCCACCTTGACGCCATCGGGAAAGCCGCCATACGGCTGAAACAGGTCCGGATAAGATTCGTTGCCGCCAAGTCCGAGGCCCGCCGCGATGTTGAGCGACATCTGATGGCCGCCATGCGGAACGCAGCGGCTCGGCGACCAGCCATGCGCGCGCAGCATGTCGAGCGTGCGCAGATATTCGACGAGGCCATAGCTCAGCGCGCAGTCGAACTGCAGCCAGTCGCGGTCCGCGCGCATGCCGCCGTAACGAATCAGGTTGCGGGCATCCTGCATCGAGAACAGATTCTCGCCGGTCGCCATCGGCTTGTCGTAGTAGTTGCGCAGCGTCGCCTGCAGTTCGAAATCGAGCGGATCGCCCGGCTCCTCGTACCAGAACAGATCGTATTGCGAGAGCGCCTTTGCGTATCGAATCGCGGTATCGAGATCGAAACGGCCGTTGGCATCCACGGCGAGCTTCTGGCCGTCCTGCAGCACGCTCAGAATCGAGTCGATGCGGCGCAGATCTTCATCGAGCGATGCACCGCCGATCTTCTTCTTCACGACCGTATAGCCACGGTCGATATAGCTGCGCATCTCGTCCTTGAGCTTCTCGTGATCCTGACCGGGGTAGTAGTAACCGCCCGCCGCGTACACGAAAACTTTCCGGTCCGGCTGGCCATTGCCGTACCGGTCGGCGAGCAACTGAAAGAGCGGCTTGCCTTCGATCTTTGCGACAGCATCCCAGATCGCCATGTCGATGGTGCCGATCGCGACCGAACGCTCACCGTGGCCGCCGGGCTTCTCGTTGGTGAACATCGTCGCCCAGATCTTGTGGGGATCGAGGTTGTCGCCTGCCTCGTTGACCAGCGAGTCCGGGTCGGCTTCGAGGATGCGGGGGATGAAGCGCTCGCGCATCAGCTTGCCCTGACCATACCGTCCGTTCGAATTGAAGCCATAACCCACCACCGGTTTGCCGTCGCGGATCACGTCCGTGACGACGGCGACGAGACTCAGCGTCATCTTGCTGAAGTCGATATAGGCATTGCGGATCGGCGAGCTGATAGGAACGGTCTTTTCGCGGATTTCAACGATTCTCACGGCACTGGCTCCAGATGTTTTCAGTTGCGATATGGGGCGTAGCTTAACCGTGAAAATCGCTGCTACACTGCACTTTCATTCATTTCATTTTTCACGTCCGGTGAATACCGAAACGCAGACGGCCACTGATTTCGAGTTCTTCATTCTGCTGGCGAAACTGCGAAGTCTCTCCGGGGCGGCGCGCGCACTCGATCTGTCTCCGCCGGCCGCGACGAAGCGACTCGGCGTCATCGAGCAACGCCTGGGCGTTCGTCTGGTGAATCGGACCACTCGAAGCGTGAGTCTCACACCCGAAGGCGAAACCTATCTACGCTATGCGTCACAGATCGTCGGACAAGTCCGCGAGATGGAAGAGGCGATCACGGGCGCGAGGCGTGATCCGCAAGGTCTATTGCGCATCAACGCGACCCTCGGTTTCGGCCGGACGACGATTGCCCCGCTCGTGTCGGAGTTCGCGAAGCGATTTCCGAGCGTCGAGGTGCAGTTCGAAGTGACGGACCGCCCCGTCGATTTGATCGAAGGCGCGTTCGATATGGCGATCAGGTTCGGTGACTTGCCCGACAGCCGTCTGAGCGCGCGCCGCATCATGAGCAATCGCCGCTTTCTCTGCGCTTCGCCGAAGTATCTGGAGAAGCATGGAACGCCTGAGCGCGTCGAAGACCTGGCCGATCACCGGTGCATCATCCATCGACAGAACGACGACGCCTACGGGGTTTGGCGCTACATCGTGAACGACCATATCGAGGCGATCAAGGTAAAGGGCGCTTTGTCCAGCAACGACGGCGACATCGTGCTTCGATGGGCACTGGAAGGACACGGAATCCTGATTCGCTCGGAATGGGATCTTGCCAAGTACGTGCAGAGCGGGCGGCTCGATCTCGTGTTGCCGAACACCGTTCTTCCATCTGCCGACCTGTTCGTCTATTACCCTCGGCAGAAGAATCAGACGGCTCGCGCGCGTGCCTTCATCGACTTCCTGGTCGGGCGATTCCAGGCGCCTTTTACTCCCGTCGAAACGGGCGGCGAACCGCGCGAGCGAAAGAAACGAAGCGCCCGTAAATGAGCGGAAAATGAACGACGCAATGGGTACGCTACGTGCTTCCAGCCTGTTGTCACGTTCAAACGCGGAGGCGCATATGGAAGTCGACACGACCGAGTGGTTCCCTCTGGACCGATATGCGCCGTACCGCGAAGGCTGGTACGAAGTCAGGCTCACGAGCGGCGATACGGCATTCTCCCGGTATGTCGAGGGCCACTGGACAGAGCAACCCGTGCTCATGTTCACCCACTGGCGCGGCCTCAGCGCAGACCCGGGCATTGCCGCGGACACGGAGCACATGGACGCGCAGGCCGCCGCCGCGCAAGGCGTGCGCGCGGTGTGGAACGCGTTCTTTCCCGGTGTGCAGGACACACAGCCAGCAAAGGAATGAAAGAACCTGCCCATCCGGATTTTCTCCTGACGGATACGGTTGCGCGCGCAACGACCGCTTCAAGCGCACTATTTTCAAAACCGGCCCGTTGCGGCGATCGATTGCGGGGAGATGTGTCATGCATGACTTCCGGGGAAACCGCTCAGCATTCATCGTATCGGCGCTGCTGCTGACCGGCTGCGCCGCCGGCGGTGTGCCGCAGAGCGGGCCGCACCTGAGTCCGACGGAGTGCCGCGACCTCGCCGCGCTCAGGACCAACGCACCGCCTACGATGGCGCAACATCAGAGCGAACTTTCGGCACTGAGGAAGGCGGGCTACAACCCGTCGCCATGGAACGACGACCCGTGGTATCCCGAGGATTTACAGGCGGCGCAGCGCCTCGTCGACTACTGGTTTCAGACGGAGTGCCCGCGACCTCCTCCACCTGGCTGAAGCCGGCGCATTGCCCTAATGTCGCGGCGACGTCAGACTGCGTTCCAGCGCCGATAGATCGACCGGCTTCACCAGATGATCGTCGAATCCGGCTTCGCGGGTCCGCTGATAGTCTTCGGCCTGGCCGTATCCCGTGATGGCCACGAGGCGAATGCCTTCCAGATGCGGCATGGCGCGTAATGCCCGGGCCAGTTCATAGCCGCTCATTCCGGGCAATCCGATATCGAGCAGCGCTACATCGGGACGAAAAGCCGCGGATCGCACGGCCGGCAGCCCCGGCGCGGTCGGCGAGCCGCAGCGCTTCGGCGCTATGCGCGCGCTCTTCGGCCTCCTGATGACGCGAGATGATGATGGCCGCGGAGTGACCCAGGCGCGTCGCCAGTTCATGATCGCGAGCAGTGGCCTCGCGCGGTTCCGGATGATACATCGCGAATGTGCCGATCACCTTCCCGGACGATGTCTCGACCGGAAAAGACCAGCAGGCCCGATACCCATGTTGCCGCGCCAGCCACAACCATTCCTTCCAGCGAGGCTCCCCATCCACATCCGGCGTGATGACGGGTTGCCGCGTGTGGACTGCCAGCCCGCAGGCGAACGAGTCCGGTGCAATCGGAAAGCCGTCGATGTCGCGGGCATAGTCCGCGGACATGCCCGTGACGTGCCGCAGCTCGGTCTGCTCGGCATTGGACATATAGAACGCGCAGCGCGCCTGCCCGCCCATCTGGGCAACCGCCGCGCGCGACCCGCTTATCGAAGGCCCGCAAGCGTTGCCGTGAAACGGAATGACATATCTCTTCGCTTTGGTCATTTGCCGCCGACTCGTACTATCCCGTTCGAGGTTGAGCCAATTTGCGAGGGACTGTCATGAACGTGAAGCTTTCATCTGTCGCCGTCTCCTATGTGCGCCAGCTGCGCATTTCACTTTGCATCGGAGCCCTGGTCTGCTTCGCCTACGGAGCGGGAACGTCCATGTGGGCAAGTCCGTGGTTGTACGGAACAGCCGTGTTCATGACGCTTTGCGCGCCGCTCTTCTCGATTCTCTGCAACGTCGCCGACGCCGCGATGGTCCGCATGACCGGTCTCGTCACGTTGGGCAAGCTCGGCCGCTTTGTCGCGCAGCTCACCTTCAACCTGATTTTCATGGCAGCGGTCGTGCACGGCGGGTTGGTCAGCCGGGTCGATATCGCGCACATCGGCGGGGTGCCCGGTGCGGCGCTGCTCGCCACACTCGTCTCGCAAGGTACGCAGTATGTGGCTGTTCTGATCGCCAACTGCGGCATCGGCACTCGCGATGGCAACGTCACGCTGGGCTATCTCGTGAGCGTCTCGGTCATTGCCTTGTCCATGCTTGGACATCCCCATATCCAGCACGGATTTGAAATCGCGAGCATGACATTCGGCGGCTTCATCCTCGCGCTTGGCCTCCTCAAGGACGCGCGATGGCTGGCGGGACTGGCATCGGGTCGAACGCAATCCGGTCAGGCGTAGTCGGCTTCAACGCGCCAGTGTGTGTCCGGCATCGATGAGAGCAACTTCAGTGAGCAGGGAGATTGAGATGAGCGATAGCATTGTTTCGAAGGGCCTGGGCAATATCGTTGGCCATGATGTCGACGCCGCCGTCACCGCGCCGATAGCGGTTCGGAGTGACATTCCCGAGGGACCGGTCGTATTCACGCCGACGCGCCAATACTATTGCGACGGGCGTCTTCTGGCTTACGAGATCACCGATGCCCAGGCCTTCTGGACGTTGCTTCGGCAAGCGAAGGCCGAACATGGCGATCGCGGCGCCACGGTCCTGCTTCCTGCCGTCGAACACTTCCGGAACAGACGGCTCTTCGTGTCACACGATGGCATGGCGGTATTCGCCCTCGGCAACACGGAAGACACGCGCGGGTATCTCTCCAGCGTCTGCAAATCGCCGAAGTACCCCGGCTCCATGGCCCGACTGCTTCAACTGGCGATCCGCGAGGGGGCCAACCATCTCTTCTGCTTCGATACATGCCTCACGGCTTACTATTGCAGACTGGGTTTCAGGCCGGTATGCCGCGTTTCGTTCGAGACGTTCGGCGCACCCTGCGACTGGAATCGCGAGGCATATCGGGAATACGGACCTGCCGGAAAATCGGGTTGCCCGGACGTGAACTACTTCTGCTATGACCCGTGCCAGCCGCTGTCATGCGCAGCCGGTTCGATCGACGTCGCTTTCGTCAGCACGGATATTCCGTACGCTTCTTCGCTGCAGCAGGCCAAAGAGATCCTGAAAGGAGAAGTGGACAAAGTAGTGGCGTTGCAGTGACGAGGTTCCCGCTTGCCTCGCGTCGCGACCCCAACCTATTTGCTCGCGCGCCAGACTCGACCTCGTCGCGCTCTCCGGCGCATCATCGCGCGCGCGGCACTCGTCGGACGATGACGCTCGACCCGCAACGAGCGCGCAACGATGGCGTTCCCGGCGACAGGCTCGCGCCGTGTCGCCGCTTCCAATCGTTCGTCCCAGAGCCTGCGCAGCATCTCCGCGACGAGCGGGCCAGCGAACAAACCCACCAGCCCGAATGCCGCGACACCGCCGAGGATACTGAGCAACGCGAGTGCGAACGGCATGCGGATGGCATTGCCGATGATGTACATCCGTATGACATTGTCGATCGAGCTCACCACCAGCGCACCCCAGACCAGCAGTCCGATACCGTTCCATGCGTGTCCGTCGATGAGCAGCATGACACCCGTGGGCAGCCAGATGAACGGCGCGCCGAATGGAACGAGCGCTGCGATCGCGGTCAGCAGCGTAAGCAGGATCGGTTCGTCCGCGCCTGAGGCCCAGTAGCCGATGCCCGCAGCAGCAGCCTGTCCGATCGCGGTAATGGGGACGCCCACGAGCACCGCGCGCGTGACGCTTTGAAGCGATGCGACGTAGGCTTCGAGCCTCGGACCGACGAGCGGCTCCAGCAGCCGATCGGCCTTCACGACCAGAGACTCGCCATGCCGATAAGTGAAATAGAGCGCAATGATCGTGAAGCCGAATTGCAGGACATTGCGCCCGGCGAGGCGGCCGGCCTTCGGAATGGCGCTCAGCCATCCGTTGCTCAGCGTTGCGACTTCGTTCCTCCAGGCGGGCGCCTCATGTATCCACTCGGACAGCTTCGCGCCGACGATGGGAATGTCCGCGACGAGCAAAGCAAGCCGGTTCGGCTCGCCGCCGCTCCACGCGACGAGCCGGTGAGCGACTTCGATGACCTCGCGCGTCAAGGGCACCGCAACGGCGATCATCGACCCGATGATGACGACCGCGACCGTCATCGTAGTCGCCAGCGCGCTCAATGACGCGCGTCCACGCAGGCCCTTGCGAATGAATATGAACAATGGCCAGGTCGCGTAAGCAATGATGAACGCCCACAATACCGGGCCGATGAACGGGCGAAAAACCAGTACGCCCAACGCGAGGATCAGAATGGCGGGAAGCCACGATGCATTGGACGCAGACGTTCTCTTCTTCATCGCGCTGTTCCCGATATACGCTCCCCCGGATTCTAATCGTCATCGGGGAACGTCGACATCGGGCTGCGTCTGCCGCGTGCTCACGCGAACGTTCGGCGAGGTCATCGCCGACGAGACTTCCCGCGCAGGTGGCACCGCTTCCTATGCCGCCGGCATCACGACGGGATATTCCAGGTGCAGAACGATCTTCTTCACCCCTTGCACGTTTTCAGCCGCCACGCGAGCGGCCTGGCGCTCTTCCTCGCTCATGATGATGCCCCAGAGATGAACGACTCCTTCCTTCACGATGACGTTCTCGGGTGCGATCGCCCAGCGCTGTCCCTTCATGGCAAGCACGATCGCATGGCGTATGGATGCATCGTCACGATCGATCGGCGCGGGTTGCTCCGGCGCGAGCGCGACGAGCGCGCGCAGCACGTTGGCGCGGCTGACGAGGCCAACGACTTTCTCGTCGCGCACGACGGGTACACGCTTGATGCGCCGCCGCTCGAGCAGCTCGGCGATCTCCGCCACCGGACGATCTTCGCTGACGGTCACGACGTCGGTCGACATGACATCTTTGACCTTGCCCGCGTGCTCCTTGACGTATTGGGCCGCCAGTTCGCGCGTCGAAGAAAGCAGTTCGAGCCACCAGGCACGATGTCTGAAGCCCGCGCCGATTTCGTGCCGATGCAGCAGATCGCCTTCGGTCACCATGCCGACGAGCCTGCCGGTCTCGTTAATGACGGGCATTCCGCTAATGTTTTCGAGCACCATCGTTCGGGCGGCGTCGCGCACGTTCATTTCCGGATCGGCTGATATGACGGACGTCGTCATGATGTCGGCTGCTCGCATGTTCATCTCCTTTGGGAAAGACGGCGTTGTCCGGTTGACGCCTCTGCGCCATTCTTCGTCCTGCACGACGGTGCGCGATTGACCGAGATCAACCCGGTCGCAGACTCGCACGAGACCCATCAGTCTCGTGCGGACTGATCCAGATCAATCGCCAGGCCGCGCGCGGTGGAAGAATCGGTCAACGCCCCCGCAATGGGCGCTTGCGTCCGCGAGCATGCAGCCATGATCAGACCTCTCTTTCGCATCGGCGCCGTGCTGAACGCGCCGTCACCGCGTCCGCTCGACACCGCGCCGCCTGCCGTCATCGAACTCGCTCAGCCGCGGCGCTTCGGGGGCATGCCGCTGCTGGATGCCCTCGCCGCGCGCCATACTTCACGCGAATTCTCGGACGCACCCGTCGATCCGGACGTGCTCGGCGAGTTGCTGTGGGCCGCCAATGGCATCAACCGCGATGCGGAGGGCGGCCGCACCGCGCCCTCCGCGCTTGGCGGGTACGAGATCGATATCTACGTGCTGCTCGCCACGGGCACGTATCGATACGATCCGGACGCGCACCGGCTCGTGCTGGCCGCGCCGTTCGATCTGCGCGCGACGACCGGCTATCAGGACTTTCTCGTGCATGCGCCCGTCGATCTCGTCTTCGTCGCCGATCTGAATCGCATGCAGGACGTACCCGCGCGCCAACGCGAGAGCTTCGCGTATGCGAGCGCCGGCGCGATCGTGCAGAACGTCTATCTGTATTGCGCTTCGGCGGGTCTCGCGGTGGGCGCGCGTGGCTGGATGAACCGCACGGCGCTCGCCGCGAACCTGAAGCTGCCGGCGGGGTCCAGCCCCTTGCTCGCGCAAACCATCGGGCACGTCGCGCACGCTCGATCAACCGTTCAGCCGGAGCAGGGATGACCTTCAAGACCATCGTCGTGCAACTCGATACGGGCGCGCACGCGACGCACCGGCTCGACGCCGCAGTCGCGCTGGCCGAGCGTTTCGAAGCGCATCTGCGCGGCGTGTATTCGGAATTCACGCTCGATCCGCGCTTCTACTACCAGGCGGATTGCGCGCACCGCTACGACGTGTCGCTCGCGGATATCTGCCGCGAGCGGCGCGAGCGCGCCGAGCACATGTTCCGCGAGCGGCTTGCTGCGACGAAGGTGCCGCACGACTGGCTGGCTTGTGAGATGACCGGCGGATCGTCGATTCTGCATCATGCCCGACGCGCGGATCTGACCATCGTCGGACAGCATGATCCGCACGAAGCCGACGCCTATCTCGCCGACCGCTTTCCCGAAGGCACGATCATGGGTGCGGGCGGCCCGGTGCTCGTCTGGCCGCGCAACGACGCGCCGCGCCCGCTCGATGCGACCGCGGTCATCGCATGGGACGGCAGCCGGGAAGCCGCGCGCGCCGCCGGCGATGCGCTGCCGTTGCTGCGCCGTGCGGCGCACGTGGACATCGTATCGATCCGCGCGGATCGAGATGCGCCGCCCGGCGACGGAGGCGCCGCGCCGGATCTCGCGCGAAGCCTGATCAGGCACTCGGTTCACGTGAACGTCGTCGAACTGTCGGTCCCGCGGAGCGCAAGTGTCGAGGGCGCGTTGACCTCGTACCTGAAATCGGAGCGTGCGCGGCTGCTCGTCATGGGCGCGTTTCATCATGGCCGCGTGGGCGAATTCGTCCTCGGCGGCCTCACGCGAGCCGTGCTCCGCGAGGCCGGTCTTCCTGTCCTGATGTCGAACTGAGCGGGCCGGTCCGCCGCCGTCAACGAAGCAAATCGGCAAGCGTCAACCGGATCGGCGCGCTGTCCGGACCCAGCTCATCGAGCTTGCGCGCCGCGACGAACAGAAAGTGTTCCGGGGCCGCCATGAAGAGATTCTTCATGCTCGCCTCGTCGATATGCTTCGCCTGCAGCATTTCCCGAAACACGCTGGCATCGACGCGGAAAGCCTGCTGCCTTCCATCCAGACTGGCGATGAATTCGACGCAGTCCGCGTCGCAGCGCAAGGGTGCGTCGAGCGTCAATTCCTGGATCATGACTGGCTCCTCGTCGTAATGCCTTGACCGGTCCTAGCTGATGTGCAGACGCTTCTGGTCGGCGGGCGCCTTCTTCGGCAGCGTGAGCGTCAGGATGCCATCCCGATACTGCGCGCTGGCGCCGGCGTCGTCGATCTCGCTGCCGAGCGAGAACGTGCGGCTGACTTCACCCGAATAGCGCTCGCGGCGAATCACGCGCTCGCCTTCCTTCTCCTCCTTGTTGCGCTCCGACTTCGCATGGATGGACACGGTGTTGCGGTCGAGCTTGACGTCGATATCCTTCTTGTCGATGCCCGGCAACTCGGCCTTGACCTCATACGCAGCGTCGGTTTCGCTCACGTCGATCCTGACGTGCCCCAGAGGCGGCTCATCGGGCGACAGGCCGCGCAACGGGCG
Organism: Caballeronia calidae; assembly: GCF_900044055.2. Taxonomy (GTDB): domain Bacteria; phylum Pseudomonadota; class Gammaproteobacteria; order Burkholderiales; family Burkholderiaceae; genus Caballeronia; species Caballeronia calidae. The sequence goes on from NZ_FCOX02000025.1 coordinate 53,654, forward strand.
CAACAATCCCTGGAACATATCGGATACGGGGTCGATGGAAAAAGGATCGAAACGAGTCAGGTTGCTCATCGCGGTCTCCTTGAGAACACGGCTGAATAAATCACCGGTCGGCGTCTCTCGATCGGCTTGCATTTGGACTCCGCAGCGTTTTTCCGGAGTACGGGATCACTGTAAATTTCTCCCCCTGAAACGCGGTTGACATGAGTCAAGCCAATGCGCTTCGCGGGAGATGTATTCCCTTGATTTGGGTCAACGGCGACCCTGAAGGCGGCCTGCAGACTGGGTCCACGCAGTGATCCATCGTTTTTCGATGCAACCCGTCTCAGGAGTTCGCGATGAGCTACAAAAGCATCGTCGTCCATCTCGACGCAAGCGAGCGCGCCGTTTACCGGCTCGAAATCGCCCTCTTGCTCGCGAAACGCTTCAAAGCGCATCTCGACGCGGTGTACGCGGTGTTCACGCCCGAGCCGCGGGCTTTCGGCGTCATGGGCGGCGCAGCGGCGTGGTACGAAACGCATCAGGACCAGCGTCAGGAACGTAGCCGTTCGCTCGAAAGGCTCTTCCATGCAGGCGTGGCCCGCGCGGGACTCTCCGGCGACTGGATCGAAGCACCGGCACGCGCGCGTGAGAAAGTCGCGCGACGCGGACGGTGCGCGGATCTCATCATCGCGGGCCAGGACGATCCGAACGATCCTGAAACCTATATCGCCGATCATTTCGCGGAGTCGCTCGTCATGACGGCCGGACGCCCGCTGCTGCTGCTTCCGTATTCGGGCGTGTTCCCGAATGTGGGAAGCCATGTTCTCGTCGCCTGGGACGGCAGCCGGGAGGCGACGCGGGCGATGCACGATGCGTTGCCGTTCCTGAAGGAAGCGAGGCAGGTCACGCTCGTGACCATCGGTGTGATGAAAGGCGAGCAGCCCGGCGGCCGCATCCCCGGCGCGGATATCGCGTCGACGCTCGCAAGGCACGACGTCCGCGTGACCGTTCGAGAAACCGATAAGGCATCCGACTCATCGGTGGGCGACGCGTTGCTGTCCGAGGCGCGTAGCGTCGGCGCGAATCTCATCGTGATGGGAGGCTACGGCCATGCGCGCTGGCAGGAAGTGGTTCTCGGGGGCGCCACGCGAACCATGCTGCACGCGATGACGATGCCCGTCCTCATGTCGCATTGACAGCACCGCGTTCCGCTTCGACGAGTCCGCCATGTCCACCGACTGCCGATAGCCGTTCGTCCGAGGCCAACATGAGCAACGATGACGGCCGGCGTCCCGCGCTAGCGAACGGCTCGTCCGTTCCACGTGCACCGTCGCGCCATGCGATCGCGCAGGCGATCCTGGCGGGCGCCGCGCTGCTCGTCTTGTGGTGGATCGGCATTCGGTACCTGCTCTCGATCTGCCCGCCCGGCACCGCATCGACAGCCTGGTTGCTGGCGGGCGCCGCAACGTGCGCCCTGCTGCTCGCGATCCTTGTTTTTCTCGTGGCCTCACAACGCGCCAGACGGATGAGCGCCAGCCAGGCGACCATGAGCCGCGCGCGGCTCGATGGCATCATCCGGTCCACGACGGACGCCATCATCGCGATCGATTCGGCGCAGCGCATCCTCATGTTCAATCCGATGGCCGAGCAGGTTTTCCGATGCGCCGCGAGCGATGCCATCGGCGGTCCGCTGTCGCGCTTCATCCCCGAGCGTTACCGCGCGGCGCACGAAGATCAGATTCGGCACTTCGGTAAAACGGGGATATCGGATCGCCAGATGGGCCCGCAGCGCGTCTTGTATGGACTGCGCGCCGACGGCGAGGAGTTTCCCATCGAGGCATCGATATCGCAGGTCGACGATGACGGCGGCAAGCTGTTCACCGTGATCCTGCGCGACGTGACCGAGCGCGTGAAGGCCGACGCGGAGCTCAAGCAATCGCGCGAGGAATTGCGTGCGCTTTCCGTGAATCTGCAGCGCGTACGTGAGCAGGAGAAGAGCCGGGTCGCGCGCGAATTGCACGACGATGTCGGGCAGACGCTCAGCGCGCTCAAGATGAACGTATTCGCACTGCACGCCCAGCTCGGCACCCATACCTTGCTGCATGAAGACACCGTCACGCAGTTGCAGCGCATGGTTGGCCTGATCGATCGCAATATCGCCTCGCTCCGATCCATCGCGGCGCATCAGCGGCCCGTCATGCTCGACGATCTCGGATTGCCGGCGGCCATCGACTGGCTCGTCGAGGATTTCGTGCAACGCCATGGGATCGACGTGAGACATCGCCTCGATACCGGCGATCTCGGATTCAACCCGGAGGCGGCGACGGCGGTTTTCCGCATCGTCGAAGAAGCGCTGACGAATATCGTGCGCCATGCACATGCGAGCCGGGCCGATGTGTCGCTCAGCGCCGACGACGACAACTGCGTGCTGCGCGTCGGCGACAACGGCATAGGCGCCCCCGCCTTGCCGGCTGCCAGCAGCCAGTCCTTCGGTCTGCTCGGCGTGCGCGAACGGGCGAATGCGCTGGGCGGCCGCGTCTACATCGATTCGATGCCGGAGACCGGCTTCGTGCTGACAGTCGTCCTGCCGCGCGAGGCGGTGCGAGACAAGGCATCGCAAGCGTGAGCACGAAGGGCCGCAGGCAGGCCTCGAACGCGTTTGACGCTTCAGCCGCAATCGTGCGTACACCGCTTCGGTGTTGATTCAGATCAACGAGCAAGACGAACAGACTCGCATCATCACGATGTGCTAAATCCGGTCTATCCGTCATGTTCACTCGCCTTCCTCATGACTTGCGCCCGCGACGCGATGTCGTCCACGATGTGTTCCCTGTTCGCGCCCGGCATGCCGCACTGGCGGCGCTTCTCGCCTCGCTGATGCTTCCCGCCTCGCGATCGTTCGCCCAGTCCGAGCCGACCGCGCTCATCGATCAGCAGCATTGCATGTTCTGCCATACGAACGACGCGCCTTTCCTGGCTCCGTCGTTTCAGCAGATCGCCGACCGCTACCGCAGCGACCCCCAGGCGCAAGTCATGCTCGAACACAAGCTCCGCGCGGGCGGCCGGGCGCATTGGGGCGATATGGCCATGCCCATGCCCGCGGAGCGCGGCGGCCCGCTCTCGCCCGAAGACGCGCATACGCTCGTCGAATGGGTGCTGCGTCATTGAGGCCGCGCGGCGCATTGCGATGAAGCTCACGCCGGCCCGATGCGCCTTCGTCGAAGCAGACGCATGGCATTCTCGAATGCCTGATGAATGGCGATGGCCGGATCCGCGTCCGAGCCGCGTTCGATGGGAATGAGGTCGAACTCCCGCGTCACCAGATCGAGCCTGGCATCGTAGCGTCCATCCCCTGACGGGTCTCGATACGCTTCGATCGTCAGATGGCAGTTGACGATGTCTTGCGCGGCGCGTTCGAGCCGCACGAGCTCGACGCCGGCTTCGCGTTCGACATCGTTGGTGCCGACAAAGCCCAGATAGGCAATCTGCATTCCGAGGCCCATGACGTTTTATCTCCCGCCGATCTTTATCGTTGCCCGCTCGCCTTGTGGCCTGACGTCCGACGCGCACGTTGCGACGTCACATCATCCTCCGCTCTCGGCGCATTCCTGGATTGACTCACATCAAGCTGTGCACGATCGCGCTGCATCGCGTGGTGCCTGGTACGCAAAGCGCCGTGCCGTTGACCTGAGTCAAGCGGCTCGTCATGCCGCATCCGTAGACTCGGTGACTGCGGGGTTCGCATCGAGGCTGAAGGAGACGACTTCATGAACTGGAAAACCATTCTCGTCCATCTCGACAGCAGCCGGCGTTGCGAGACGCGCACGCAGTTCGCGCTGGATATCGCGCGTCGTTTCGATGCTCACGTCATCGGGCTTTATCTGGTTTGTCAGGACCTGGTCCATCACATGTTCGAGCCCGCCGAGACCTTGCAACGCAAGGCCTATGAAGCACAACGTCGAACCTCGCTCGACGAGGCACGCGCGGCCTTCGAGCACGCGACGCAGCTCGCGGGCGTCAACGCGGAATGGCGCGCGCCGACAGGCTCCGTGCTCGATGCGGCGACACTGCATGGACGTCATGCCGATGTGATCGTGCTCGGACAGGACGATCCCGACGATCCCGAGGCGTTCATTGCCCGGCACTTCGTCGAGGATGTCGTGATGGGTTCCGGGCGCCCTGTGCTGCTCGTGCCGCGCGCCGGCGACATCAAAAGCCTCGGCGAGAACGTGGTCATCGCGTGGGACGACAGTCGTGAAGCCGCGCGCGCGGTGGCCGATGCGCTGCCCGTCCTGCGTCGCGCGCGCTTCGTCGAGATCATGACCGTCGAGCGGCATCGGGACGAAGAAGCGCCCGCTGGAATCGAGATCTCCGCTTATCTGGAGCGGCAAGGCGTGCGCGCGAGCTTTTCATCGACGCCTCGCGTCCGTGGCGAAAACACGGGGCTCACGTTGATGGAAAGAGCGAACAGCATGCATGCCGATATGTTCATCGCGGGCGCTTATGCCCATTCGCGCGGGCTGGAGCGCGTGCTCGGCGGCGTCACGCGCACGCTCCTTGAAACATCCACGCTTCCGGTTCTGCTGTCGCATTGAATTCGACGAGTGCCCATAGTGCCGATGCCTGCCTAATCCGCGTTTTTCCAGATCGTGTATTGCACGAGCGCAATCGCGACGAGGATGACGACCAGCACCACGACACCCGCCAAACCGATAACCTTGGTCATCGCATCAGCTCACAAAGTATGGCTTCGAAGGCTCAGGTTACGACGTGCGATACCGTGGCTGATTGACCTGGATTAAAGCCGGCGCGGCTCGCACGAAAACACGAGCGGCGTCCCAAAGCACTGCATACATCGCGCCCTGTCGGCACGGCGCGCCCGTCCCTTTGCGGTGTCGAAATATTCGCTGGCGACCGCGCAAAAGAAGTGCGATGCTGACCGTCAGCCATGGCACTAGCGCGCTGAACCCGAGGCGCTGAAGGACGCAGCATGTTCGAATTTCGTGCAAAGCACGAACGGTCGCTCGAAGACGAGGTCGCGGAACTCGTGTCGACCGATCTCTTCATCGCGGCCGGCGACCGGCGGATCGCCCATTTGTCAGTGCTGGCAACTCGTCCAAACAGCGCGGATGGCCATGCCAGAACGCGGATACTGATCGAGACGATCAAGGAATCGGTGCATCGCCTGCGCGCTTTCCGTGCTGTCGTCGTCGGTGTCATTCTGACCTATGACACGAATCACAATCGCCCCGCGGGTTCGGCTATCGAGGATATCCACTCCATTTTTCGCGCGAATAGCGTCGAGGGCGAAATGGCCCGCGCCATCGACGCGGAAATGTGCATGCTCGTGAAGCAACACGGCGCGCCAGCCGGGCGCGACGGCCTCGAAGACAGAATGAATCGCTATCGGGAGATCGAAGCGCTTCAGGGCGCCTTGCGGTGGCTCGGCGTCGGTCGGCACGCGATGCTTCCCTACATCGAAGGCCCCGTCGGCGACTCACAGGGCTCTACCGAGGAGCCCGTTCCATGTCCTGCCGCTGGCCCGACGCATGGCAAGGCTTTGCGCCGCCCATCGTGAACTTCTATCCGTGGCTCGCCAGTGCCGCACGCGCACACACCGCGCCGCCGCCGTTCGCCATCGGTTGTATCGAGGATGGCAACGGGACATGTCCGGTCGAAGAGTGCGTCGTCGACCATGTGCCGTTCTGTTCGCTGCGGCGTTTCGCGCGCGCCTGGCCCGCGCGGAAGGACAAGGACGGCAGCGCGGCGCGCGAAGCGGTCTTCGTGTGCGCGCCCCTCGCCGGGCATCACGCGGTGATGATGCGGGAATCGGTCGAATCGCTGCTGCAGCACGCGGACGTCTATATCACCGACTGGATCGACGCACGCGACATCTCGCCCGAAGCGGGTCCGCTGAGCCTCGAAGACTATGTGCTCACGCTTGAGCGCTTCGTGCGACGCGCTCAGCGGGAAGCGGGGGCGTTGCACCTGCTCGCCGTGTGTCAGGCGGCGCCGCCGGCCCTCGCGGCCGCTGCGTTGCGCGCCGACGCGGGCGACGAGCCGCTTGCGAGTCTGACGCTGATCGGCGGACCCATCGACGCACGTCTGAATCCGACCGCACTCGAGCGATTCGCACAGAGCCACGAGCGAGCGTGGTTTCGCGCATGGGTCATCGATACGGTTCCCGCGCCCTATGTCGGCGCGACACGACCGGTCTATCCCGGCTACCTGCAACAGGCGGCGATATTGACGGGGCATCCCGAGCGGCAATTCGCGCTCGCCATGCGCTACTGGATGAGCGCCGTTCGAGCCTCTGGTGAGCCGCTCGCGCAGGCGCAGCGTGCGTTCGACGAGTACGCGGCGGTGCTCGACATGCCCGAGGCGTATTTTCTCGACACCATCGAGGTGGTCTTTCAGGAGGCCCTTCTTGCACGCGGACTTTGGCGCATCGGGGAGCGGCCGGTTCGACCCGCAGCGCTGTCCGGTATCCCGCTCTGCACGATCGAAGGCGGCCGTGACGACATCACCGGCGCTGGACAGACTCACGCCGCGCATGCGCTTTGCGCGAACACCGGCGCGCCGCGAAGCCGCCTGACCATCGACGACTGCAACCACTACGACCTCTTCACCGGGCCGCGCTGGCGTGACATCGTTCAGCCGGCTCTACGCGATTTCTGGCGCTCGCTCGACACGCGCTGTCATGCGCACCACCCGGAACGAATCAGTCAGTCTCGTCGGAGCCATCGCTGAAGCGGGAAAGCAGCCGCTCCAGCCGCTCCCGCTGCCGTGGAATCAATCCCGGCGTCGCTCGGACTTCGATGACTCGAGCGCGCCAATAGGTCCGCGCAAACATCGAATCGGCGCCCTCACCTGCGAGGACGCGCTCAAGATGGTCGATCTCGTTATCGACACTTCTGGGCGCGCAAATGCTTCCGCGTCCCAATTTCGGGGACGAAGTTCTCTTCATTTTCTCTCAGGTTCATTGTGTCGACGAAGCGGCCACGCCGGCCTTCGCCGTACCTTTAAAGGTATGTTCTAAATGTGTAGAAAGCCTACATCAAAAGGAACGCGCGGTTGGAGAGGGTAAATGCGGATTTTGCGGAGCCTCGCTTATCCGGCACAACTCGCCGATCATTTCCGCGCGCGCGTTCAATGTGGCCGCTGCGTCATCACGCGCAACATCGGATGTCCGTCGACGCTTGCCAGCGGAAAGTACGACCGGCGCGTCGCCGCATCGACGTACACGACGTGAGCGTTCGGACCCAGATGCCCCTCGCCCGACTTCGTGACGCGTGCCCCGTCGATCCGGAACATCGACACGACACCCGCTTCGCCGGCGACGTACACCGTGTTCGCGGACGCGTCGAACGCAAGCACGTCCGGATCCCGTCCCACGTCGAACGACTGGGTTACGCGCATCGTACGCATATCGAGTATCAGCAACCGGCTGTTTCCTTCACACGCAATGAAGGCGAGACGAGCTTGCGGCGCGATGAGCAAGCCGTGGTTGCCCTTCGCGCCGGGCAAGTCGGTCCGCGCGACGATCGCGTCTGACGCCGGATCGATTTCCACCAACTGCCGGCGCGTCTGCACGTTGACGAAGATATGCCGCGACACCGGATCGTATTGCGTGTTGCCCGCCTCGCCGCCGAGCGCGATCGTCCTGACGCGCCGATTCGTCGAAACATCGATGACGGTCTCGGTTCTTCCGGTCTCATCGGAGACGTACAGCTTGTGTGCTTCGGGCGCATAGGCCATGCCGTCCGGATAGACGCCGCCGGGCATGCGCGCGACGATCTTCAGCGTCTTCTCGTCGAACGCGACGATCTCGTTCGTCCCGGTCGCCGATGCGAACACGCGCGACAGTTCCGGGACCACCAGCACGCCATGCACGGCATCGACATGGGGTATCGTATCGACGACACGCGCGTGTTGCGTATCGAAGACGACGATCTCGCCATCGCCCAGATGCGCGATGAACAGCAGATGGCGTTCGGGATCGCCACTTTCATAGTCGAAACGCGATGCGCGCCCAGGCAATGGAACATCCGTCACGTGTCGAAGCGGAAGATGCGTCACATCGGGTTCGTCCGCCGCAGAGGAGATGCGCGGCGTCAGTTGAGCCATGAATGCAGCAGCGAGCAGCAGTGCGCCACCGAGCCGCGAGGCCGAGCGCCGGCCATGTCGTAACGTGTCCATGTGCTTCCTCCGTCGACACGGATCGGGCAACACGCAGCGAGCGGTATCGCCGGCACATGCTGTGCCATAGGGGCGAACATGATTTTCATCGCAAGGTGCTTCCGCTATTGTGCGCCGGTTCTTGTCGGGGCCGTGATCGCGATGAGTCCGGCGCAGGCGCAGCCTCCATCGTTCGATTCATTCGCCGTTCCTTCCGGCAGCGCACCGCACGACGTCGCGCCGTCGCCGGACGGCACGGTGTGGTACACCGCGCAGGCACAGGGCGCGGTCGGGCGGCTTGACCCGCGCAACGGCAAGATCGATCGCGTCGCGCTCGGCGACGGCTCGGCACCGCACGGCGTCATCGTCGGTCAGGATGGGGCGGCATGGATCACCGACGGCGGACTGAACGCGATCGTGCGCGTCGATTCGCAGACACTCGCGGTCAGGCGCTTTCCCTTGCCCAAGGACCGGCGCAACGCGAATCTGAACACGGCGGTCTTCGATAAGCGAGGCCATCTCTGGTTCACAGGGCAAAGCGGCATCTACGGCGAACTCGATCCGGCAAGCGGCCACATGCGCGTATTCGATGCGCCGCGTGGTCCCGGCGCGTACGGCATTTGTGTAACGCCCGACGGCAGCGTGTATTTCGCGTCCCTGGCGGGCAGCTATCTCGGCCGCATCGATCCGGTGAGCGGCGCGGCGGAGGTCATCGAGCCGCCGACGCCGGAGCAGGGCGCGCGGCGAGTGTGGTCCGATTCGAAAGGACGCGTCTGGATCAGCGAGTGGAATGCGGGAAAGGTCGGCATGTTCGACCCCGCAACGCATCGATGGCGGGAATGGCGGCTGCCCGGCCCGAATCCGCATGCGTACGCGATCTTCGTCGATGACAAGGACATCGTCTGGCTCAGTGAATGGAGCGCGAACGCGCTGGTGCGCTTCGACCCGCGAACCGAACGATTCGACACGCTTGCGCTGCCACGGCCGCACGCGAACGTGCGTCAGATGATGGGGCGCCCCGGCGAGGTCTGGCTGTCCGAGTCCGGCACCGATCATCTGTCGCGGTATCCATCGGACAAAGCGCGTTCCGGCAGCGAATGACCGCTCGATCCACGACAGCTTCCGTGTCGCTCCGGTTTGCCCGTCGATGATGAGGCTGGCCATCGATCCGAAAGCTCTCTCCCGCCGTTGGCAGGGACGGCGTCACTTGCTCATATATTTCTGTGCGAGCGCCTCATACAGCGGCGGCGCAAACAGCTTCGACACCTGACTTGAGATCAGTGCGGTAGCCATCAGTGACAGCACGAGCGCGTGTCCGTTGATCATCTCGATGACGATCACGAATGCCGTGATCGGACTTTGCGTGACGGCGGCGAGATAGCCGACCATGCCGAGCGCAATCAGCATCGGCAATTCCATGCCGCCGAAGACGAGATGAAGCGCGTTGCCGATGCCCGCGCCGATGGCGAGCGACGGAGCGAAGAGTCCGCCCGGCGCGCCGGGAAGATACGAGCCGACCATCGATGCCATTTTCAGCAGCGGGTAGCTCGCGCCGAGCTGGGAGTTGCCTTCGAGCATGCCGCGCGCTTCCGCATAGCCGCTGCCGAAGGTGTGACCGCCGGCGGCGACACCCACCACGGCGATGAACAGACCGCACGCCGCTCCGAATGCCACCGGATGAGACACACGCCAGTCGATCAGCCGCGCCGGCATCCAGCGCTGCGTGTTCAGCAGGAGCCAGCAGAAGATGCCGCCCGCGATACCCGTCAACGCACCGAGCAGGACGACGGCGAGCGCGAGCGAATCAGGGAAATGTCCGCTCAGATCGATCGTGCCGAAGTAGGTGTAATTGCCTTGCAGCGCGAGCGAGACGATACCGGCGAAGATGATCGCGGTGATCAGCACGCCGCTCGTGCGCTGCTCGAAGCTGCGCGTAAGTTCTTCGATGGCGAAGACCACGCCCGCGAGCGGCGCGTTGAACGCAGCCGATAGGCCGGCCGCCGCGCCCGCGAGCGCCAGATTGCGTTCGAGCGCGCCCGCGCGCATGCTGCGCAGCCGCGCGGGATAAAAGCGGCGCAGGCTGAACATGAGCGCCGCGCCCACGTGAATGGTCGGCCCTTCCCGGCCGATGGTGAAGCCCCCGAGAATCGACAGGAACGACAACGCGATCTTGCCGATGAGAATGCGGATGGTCAGCAGCCGCGGTCCCAGCTCGCGCCCGTCGTGCAACATGGCGATGACTTGCGGAATGCCGCTGCCTTCGGCGCCCGCGAAGAAGCGGCGCGTCGCCCAGACGCAGAACGCGGCGATGGCAGGCGTGATCAGCAACGGCAGCCACCAGTAGGTGGCCGTGATGCGCAGAAAGGTGTCGTATCCGAAGTCGATCAACCGCGCGTACATGACCGCGACGAGCCCGGTCGCGACCGCGCCGAGCCAGAACACGCCATAGTGCAGCCACAGGCGCCTGCCGCGCAGGATCGTGCGTCGGTCGATGAATCCAGGAATGCGCATCGGAAAAGGTCGAAAAAATTTAAGGCACATTGTGACATAAATTTTCAATCGCGCTCCGCCGTGCGCGGCAAGAAGAACCCGCTGCTCAGTCTTCTTTTGCGCCGAACACCCAGCCGAACGAGCCGTAATGAGCCTTGTGTTCGGCCGCGAGCTTGAGGAGACATCGCTCGCCTTTTGCCGTCAGATGAACCTGCACCTGCCTGCGATCGGTCTTGTCCGTTTTGCGTCTGACGAGCCCCGATGCCTCGCAACGCGACACCAGCGCGGCCGTGCCATTGGGCGCGGCCTGCAAGCGCTCCGCGAGTTCGCCGACCGTGGCCCACTCCCGCCCGGGGAAACCGCGCACGTGCAGAAGCAATTGATACTGGAGCGTCGTGATTCCGGCTGCATTGGAGATTTCCTCCGATACGCGCAGGAACTTGCGCAGCTCGTAGCGGAAGACGGACATGGTCTTCAAGTCCTGCTTGTCCGGGAGGCTGACTTTCTTTTCGCTGTTCGACGACATTGACGATTCCGACTCGACGTAGGTATGACGATCCGCGTCCGATCATACCTAGTTTAGTGCGCGAGGCCGGATGCGCATCGTCGGTCGAAAGGAAAGCCGGGCGCGTGCTTCGCCCTGCCCCGGCTCCCCGCCGACGTCACTGGGACATCGCGCCCGATGCCGGATGATCCATGCCCATCGCATCGTGCTTCTTCATCTTGTCGCTCTTGCCCGTCGAGTCGTGCGACATGGCGCCCTTGCTCATCGAATCGTGTGACATGCTGTTCTTCTTCATCGTGTCGTGCGACATCGCGTCGTTCGACATTGCGCCGCTCGCCTGCGCGAAGACGCTCGTCGCGCTCATCGCAAGCGCTGCTGCGAGTACTGCCGTCATCAATCGTTTCATGGCTAATCTCCTTGGTGAGTCAAACATGGCGTCCGGACGATCCGGAACCGGTGGATGGCGCGGCGCTCAGGAGCCGCCGAACCAGTTGTATCCCTGGTCGACCCAATAGCCGCCCGGATACGTATTGGTCACGAAAATCTCGACGATGTGCTTCGGGTTCTTGTAGCCGAGCTTGGTCGGCATGCGCAGCTTCATCGGATAACCGTATTTCGCGGGCAGGCGCTGGCCGTCGTACTCGAAGGTCAGCAGCGTCTGCGGATGCAGCGCCGTCGGCATGTCGATGCTTTCGTAGTAATCGTCGGCGCAGCGGAAACCGACGTACTTCGCCGTCGTATCCGCGCCCACGCGCCGCAGAAATTCGGCGAACGGCGTGCCGCCCCAGCGGCCGATCGCGCTCCAGCCTTCGACGCAGATATGCCGGGTGATCTGCTCCGCGTGCGGCAGCGCGTACAGTTGCGGCAACGTCCACACGCGCTGTCCCGTCACGAGCCCGCTCACTTTCAGGCGATAGTCGTCGCCGTTCACTTCGGGTACGTCGTCGATTCCATAGAACGCGTTGAACGGAAACGGCCGCGTGATCTGCGCCTCGGTGTAGGTGGGCGCGAGGCGCTGCGGATCGAACAGAAGCGCCTGGGCACGATCGTTCAGACGCGACACCGCGGCGAGGAATGTGCCGATCGAGTCTTCGCCGGTGATCGAGCAGCCGGCAAGGAGCGAAAGGCCACCCAGTGTCAGCATGCGTTTGCCGAACAGGCGGCGTGAGGGCATGTCCAGTTCGCGGCGCGCATCGGCCAGCACGGATGCACGATCGACCCTGATGATTCGCTTGTCTTCGGTTTTCATGATGTATTCCTTGACCGGATCAACGGCCGCGCAGCATCGTCAACAGCGAGCGCGGCACGAGCGCGACCATCGCCACATGCACGACAACGAACGCGGCCATCACCGCCATCGCGCAGAAATGCACGATGCGCGCGTTGTCGTAGCCGCCCATCAGTTCACGCAACAGCGGGAATTGCACCGACTTCCAGATCGCGAGCCCCGAGAGCACGAGCACGATCAGATCGACGACGATCACGAGATAGGCGAGCTTCTGCACCGCGTTGTACTGCCGCAGATCGGCGTGCGAGAGCTTGCCGCGCAATGCGGCGATGAGATCGCGCAACACCGCGCGCGGCGACAACGGAAAGAACTTCGAGATGAGACGGCCGCTCGCGATGTTCAGCGCGAGATAGACGATGCCGTTGAACACCAGCAGCCACATGGCCGCGAAGTGCCACTGCAACGCACCGCCGAGCCAGCCGCCGAGCGTGATCGACGGCGGAATGACGATCTGCCGGAACACTGGTGACGCGTCATAGATGCGCCAGCCGGAAAACATCATGATCAGCGCGGCGAATGCGTTGAGCCAGTGCGTGATGCGCAGCCAGAGCGGATGAACCGGTGCTTCGCGCGTCTGTGCAAGTGGTGCTTTCATCGTTTCCATGTCGGTCACCCTGATGCCGGGTCTCGGGTTCGTTGAGTGTTAATTCGCCGCGAACGCATCGCCGGTTACAGCGGTTTCGTCGAACGAGCGTCTTCGTGCGATGAGTTCGCCGGGCGCCCCGGAAAAGTTACAGACCGCGTTGTAACCAGAGACGGCGAAACAGCGAAATAACCAGGAACAGCAGATGGATCGCGACCATGGATCAGGAAGGCGCTATTGCAGCGCATCACGGCTTCGGCTACGCTGAATCGATCGACGTAACCAGCGGCGGTCCCTTCGCCTCTGTCTCCGCGGGCGCCCGCCCCGCTTCTTCGTCCCGCAGCATCGGACCTACAGGAACCATGTCGCAAGATGCGGAAAGCCGGCTGAAGACGTTGTTCATCGGCGGCCTCGATGGCGATCAGCACGCGTATCGCAGCTTTCTGCAGGCACTCACGCGGCATCTGCGCGGCTACCTGCGTAAGCGCATCGCGCATCGTCCGGAAGACGTCGAAGACCTGGTCCAGGAGATCCTGCTGGCGGTTCATAACGCGCGCCACACGTATCGGCCGGATGAGCCGTTGACGGCGTGGCTGCACGCGATCGCCCGCTACAAGCTGATGGATTTTTTCCGTGCTCATGCGCGCCGTGAGTCGCTGAACGTTCCGCTCGACGATCACGAGGATCTGCTCGCCGCCACCGATGACGAACCCGCTCAGGCGCGCCATGACGTCGGCAAGCTGCTCGAGCATTTGCCGGACAAACAACGCTTGCCCATCGTTCACATGAAACTCGAAGGTCTTTCGGTAACCGAAACCGCGCGAATCACGGGTCTTTCGGAATCGGCCGTGAAGGTGGGCGTGCATCGCGGTCTCAAGGCCCTTGCCGCCAAAATCCGGGGACTACGATGAAAACCGATGAACTGATCACGCTCCTTTCGAATCAGATCACGCGGGTCGACCGCGCGGCCGTGTCCCGCCGCTTCATTCAGGCACTGCTGCTCGGGGCGGCGGGCTCGCTCGTTCTGATGGGCATCGTGTTCGGCGTGCGCCACGATCTCGCCAGCGTCGCACGCACGGGCATCTTCTGGGCGAAGCTGGCGTTTCCGCTGGCGATCGCCGTCGGCGCGATGCTCACCATCAGTCGCATCGGCCGGCCCGGCGCGCGCATCGGATATTCGTGGATGATCGTGGCGCTGCCCTTCGCGGCAGTCTGGATCGCCGGCTGGATGCTTCTCGACGGAGTCGATTCCACTGCACGCTGGGCGCTCGTGCTGGGGCAGACGTGGCGCACGTGCCCGTTCAACATCCTGCTTCTCTCGGTGCCCACGTTCCCTGCGGCGATCTGGGCCATGCGCTCGCTCGCGCCGACACGGCTGCGGCTCGCGGGCGCGGTCGCCGGACTATTGGCGAGTTCGACGGCGACGATCGTCTATTGCCTGCATTGCCCCGAAATGAGCCCCGCGTTCTGGGGCGTGTGGTACGCCATCGGCATGTCGATGCCGGCGCTCATCGGTGCATGGCTCGGCCCGCGGCTTTTGCGCTGGTAACCGCATTTGCCGTATCGGTGGCGGCGGGCTATCCGAACACCCGTGTCCATGCCGCGCGTATGCGACGCGCGCGGTCTTCCAGAAGAAAGGACGCCGCGAGCGCCAGAAGCCCTGAAACCGCGCCTGTCAGGATGTGTTCGACGTAAGGCAAACGGTAGTGGCTCGAATGCGCATAGGTATCGCCGATGGCCGTGAGCACGGCTACGAGCGCGGCATTGCCGTAACGGTTGCCATAGAGCTTTGCTGCGGGCGTGAAGGTCAGCAGCACCGCGAGCAGTCCGGTGAGAAGCCCCGTCCTGAACGCTACCGCCCAGTGAGCAAGGCTCGCGATATTGCTCCAGCTCCCCGGCATGCACGTCATGCACGCGCCGGTCGGTTGCCAGAAACGTTGAATGAACAGTCTGAACCGGCGCATCCACTCGCTTGACATGATCGACGTCCTCACCGGTTTCAATGATGATTCGACTGGCTCGAAAGCGCGCCTTCGATCGCTTCGAGTGCGTGAAGGAAACCCGCACGCGTCCCCTCTTGCTGAAGCCGCCGGAGCTCGCTCGTCGATGCCGCATCCCGATTGCCGCTGCCATATGCGACCAGAGCGTGTGCGCGCGCCACATGAAACGCGGAAAAGGGCGATGGCTCACGGCGTGCATACGCTTCGAGCGCCGCGGCATGATGCGCGGCTGCATCCCAGCGTTTCCTGTCGATGCATGCGTCTATCGCGTCACGCCGGAAGAGAAAGTGGTTGTGACTGACCGCGCCGGCGGCGAGCACGGCTTCTCCCTCCGCGAGCGCGCTCTCGAAGACTGAGATGTCGTCCGTCGCACGCGCAAGGACGCCGAGATACGCCGCGCCGAGGTAGGTCATGCCCGTGTCCCGGCTGACGGACAACGCCTCTCCGATATCGTCGAGCGCCTCGCGCCGACGCCCGGCGACGCGATTCGATTCCGCCCGCAACGCGAGCGCTTCGCCTTCGAACCGCTTCGACTTCAGCTCACGCGCACACTGCAGCGCCGGCGCGACGTGCTCCCAGGCACGATCCCATTGCGCGAGACCGTGCAGGCAGTGCCAGGCCGCGTGATGCGCAACCGCGAGCGCCCGCAGATTCCCGGCCTTTTCCGCTGCGGCCACGCTGGCGAGCGCGATATTGAGCCCGGTCCTCGCGTCGCCCGCAAACCACGCCGTGACGGCGCGCATCGGAAGATTGGCGACCTCGATCCGTCCGAAACCGTTGCGCCGGCAGAGTTCGATGCAGCGGCTGAAGGCGTCGTGCGCGCTGATCATCCGGCCGCGCATGTACTCCGCATCTCCGAGGCCGCCGAGCGCCGCCGCCTCCTGTTCCGAATCGCCCGACGCCTGTGCGAGCGCGAGGCTTAGTCCGTGCTCGCGCGCGCAGCCGTCGATCTCGCCGCGCGGAAAGCACAGATTGCCGCGCAGGAAATGAATACGCGCCTCTTCGCGCTGCAGGCCTTCGGCGGCGGCGGCCGTGGCGGCTCGGTCGAGATCGGCCCATGCGCCGTCGAGATCATCCAGGACTCGCTTCACGGTGGCGCGCCCGATCCATGCGCGGCAACGCTCCGCGTCGGTCGTGGCGAACCGCAGGGCCGATTCGAACGCCGCGAGCGCCGACGTCATGTCGCCGGTGTCGTGCAGGATAGTGCCGCGCAGGCATTCGAGCGCGACGCGCTCGCCATGCGCCTGCGCGAGTTCGAGCCCTCGTCCGATGAGCTGGAGCGCGGATTCATAGCGATATGCGGATGCCTGCGATCGCGCCGCGTCGCAATAGGCGAGCGCGGCTTCGCGGTCCGCCGCCCGATCCAGATGCTCGGCCCGCAGGACGGGATCACGATCACGCTCGCCGTACCACTGCGCGGCGCGACGATGCAACGCACGGCACCGGCTCTTGAGCAGCCCGTCATAGATGGCATCACGAATGAGTGCGTGGTGGAAGATGAATCCCGCGCCTTGCCGTCGCAGCAGGTGGCCCGCGACAAGGGGTTCCAGCGCAGCGCCCGCGCCGGTTCCATCGACGAGATAATCGACCGCCTCTTCTTCGAAAATCTGGCCGAGCACCGAGGCGGCCTGCAGCATGGCTTTTTCGGCGGAGTCGAGCCGGTCCAGCCGCGCCTGCACCAGACTTCGCACGGAGCCCGGCACGCCGGTCTCCGCGCCGGTCCCGGCACTATCGAGCAGTTGCTCGAGAAAGAGTGGGTTGCCGGCCGCACGCGCCACGCAGCGTTCCGCCAGATCTGCCTGTGCATTGGGAAACGATTCGGCCATGACGCGTGCCTCGCCGGCGCTCAGCGGACCCAGATCGACGAGCGAATAAGGTGCACCGTCCGCCGCGTGCCACGAATCATCGAGCGCTTCGCCGGAAGGTCGCGCCGTCATGACCAGCACGGCGGGACACGCCCCCGCCGTTGTCGAAAGCACCTCGAGATCCCGTAACGTCGAGCCATCCGACCAGTGAATATCCTCGACGGACAGGAGTCGCGGCTGCCGGCGACTCGCGCGCTGCACGAGCCGTGTCACGACGTTCTGGCGGCCGCGAATGCGCATCGTGTTGTCCATTGCCTCGTAGACCGCCCGGTCCTCGAACGTCATCGGAAGATCGATGAGGTCGTCCAGAAAGAGTGCATCGCCGGCGTCGATCAGGCCATCGTTGAACGCGCGGTCGACGTCAGCCACACGGGTGTCGCCGTCATTCGAATCGCCGGGTGCCAACAGGCCGCGCACGAGAGACTGGATCGCGCCCCGTCCGGTCGCCGCGCCGAAGTCGAGCACGAAGCCGCCATGGCAAGCGAACCCCGAGTCCCGTGCTTCGCGTTCGAATTCCTCGAGCAGGCGCGTCTTGCCGATCCCGGCCTCACCGCGTATCAAAACCGTGCGACCGCCGCCCGTCGCGCGGCACGCTCGAAGCACGGTTCGAAACGCCCGCAACTGGTCGCTCCGGCCAACGATCGGCCGGGCGAAAGTCGAGCGTCGAAGCCCGGCAACACGCCATGCCGAAACCGGATCTGCGAAGCCCTTGACGGATACCGTACCGCGTTCGACGCAGTCGAGCCGGTTCGCCAGAGCGCGCCGTACCGCATCCGATACCAGAATCTCTCCGCGCCCGGCCGCGTCGGTGAGACGCGAGGCCAGGTTGACGGTCTCGCCCGTTACGGTGTATTCCCGGTGCATCGCACTACCCGTGCCGCTTGCGACGACCTCGCCGCTGGCAATGCCGATATGCACGAAGACCGGGCGTGCGAGGACGCGTGACAGGCCGGGCATGGCGTCGCTGATGGCACGCGCTGCCCGCACGGCACGCTCGACGTCGTTTCCATGTGCGACGGGCGCGCCGAACAGCGCCATGACGGAGTCACCGACATGCTTGTCGACGTGGCCGCCGTGTTGCCCGATGATTCGATCGACCTGCTCGAAATATCGTTCGAGCACAGCGAGCACTTCTTCCGCGTCGATGTTCCGGCTCATATCTGTGAAGTCACACAGATCGGCGAAGAGTACGGCGACCTGCCGTCGTTCTCCTTGCGCGTCGCTCAGATTCACTGCCGAAGGCGTGGGAACGATGCCCCGCCGGAGTGCCGCCAGCGCATCGAGCAACTTGCGCCGATGGCCGACCGAAGTGACACCGAGTTCCTTCAGATCATCTGCGCAAAGCTTGCACAGCACGTCACCATCGATGGCGTTCTCGCGAAACGCTTGTTCATACCGTTCCATTCCGAGGCTGCGCAACCAGGCGGCGACGTCCACGATCTCTCCCGGGCGGAAGATATCCAAACCACTCAAAAGATAGCATGCGGCCGGAATCGTGCAGCGTTTAACGCAGATCGTCTGGGCCCTCGACCCGGTTGATTTCGACATCGGCGCGGCAGTGTCGACTCACGCCCGACCCACTGCGTCCCGGTCTGGGGACAAAGCGACCCTTGCCCGATCATTGCCTGCTCGTTTCGTCCCGCTTCTTTATCAACTCTATGTCCCAGAGTGCGTCATCCCGAAGCGCGTACAGCGCATTTAAGGACTCTTGATAGTCGTTGATCGATTTCAAGGCATTCGCGTGCGCGGGTCCGTCCTTGTCCGCCGGAAGCCGCTCCATCAAGAAACGAAGGCGTGTCAGCGCCTGTTCAATGGCGGCTATCGAGGTTTCGAGGCTCCCTAAACGCTCCTGTGCTTCCTTCAAAGTTCGCATAAGCGCCTCTTTAATCGAAAAGGGATTTCGGAGAGGGATACGTCTTATGTAGTCTCTTACTGTCGGGTTGTGGTTCCTCGATTGCTTCCTTGATTCATGAGGCTACTCAAGGGAGAAATGATGGACCTCGAAACCGAAGAAACACAACTGCGTCAGGCTGACGAGCATCTCGCGCTTGCGGAGCGCCAGATACAGCACCAGGAACTTATCGTTCAGGATCTGGAGAAAGACGGTCACGATACTTCCCTGGCCCTCAAGCTGCTGCGCACCATGCGCGATACTCGAAACGTGATGCAGAGCAATAAGGCCTGCATAGTTGCAAGCATCGGCCGCATCAATGGCATCAGGGCGCGCTGATGGGGTACTAGTCGTATGCATGTACGAGATAAAGGAGTGTTATGGAGTTCGACCATCGGATAGAAGATTTACGCAACGGACACGACTGGTGGCATTCGCTTTCCAAGGATGATCAGATGGCATGGCTTGCCCGGGTACACAGCGTCCGCCCAAAGCACGCATGGGATGCTTTCAAGCGATCCCTGATGATCGTCGGGTCAGATCGATTTTAAATCCGGGCGGGCGCATTGTTCGCGCGGTACTTTCAAGCTTTGTATGCCTGAGATCGATCGAACTGCGCGCAGGTTATCGGTGCGTCGATCAATCAACGCGACCTGAATCCGGACCGAAGAAGGTGTAGTCTTTCAGCATGAGCGTTCGGCGCTCTGCTTCGTACAGGGCGCAAAAGTAAGGCATCGAAGCTGACACCCGCGGCATCGCACTGCGAGGGTTATCAGGGCCATCAAACCAGGCTCAGGTCTTCGAAAGGGCTGCTTATGACGAAGCATCCGGTGCAGCATGCGGCGGGCTCTGAGTTCTGTGTGGTAGGCGTTGGCGCATCGGCTGGCGGCATCTCGGAACTGCAGGCGCTTTTTGGTTCCGTACCGGCTGAATCCGGACTGACGCTGGTGCTCGTGCAGCATCTGGCGCCCGGACAACATGACCGGCTGCTGGACCTTCTCTCGCAGTGGTCCGCGCTGCCGGCGAGTCGCGCCTGCGACGGGGAATGTCTTCGCCCGGGCCATCTCTATGTGGCCAGCGCCGATGAAGTGCTCACGGTGGAAGGCGGCGTCTTCCGCTCGGCGAACGCCCAGGGCGGGCATCGCGGTCCCGGAATCGACAACATCGACGCGTTTCTCGAAAGCCTTGCCCGGGACTACGGGCCGAGTGCGATTGCCGTCATCCTGTCGGGCATGGGACACGACGGTGCCGCGGGCGCATCGAGCGTTCTGCAGCAAGGCGGAATGGTGATCGTTCAGGATCCGCTTACCGCGATGCATGACAGCATGCCGCGCGCCGTTCTCGAGCGCAGCGCCGCTCACTATGTCCTTCCGGTCGGCGAAATCGGGCCGCAACTGCTGCAGTGCGCTTCGCCGGGATACGAGCGGCCCATCAAAACGGTCGATCCGACAGACGCGACATTCGACACCCTCGACGGAATCGTCGGGCTGATCCGCTGCCACGAAGGGATCGATCTGGGCGGCTACAAGTCCTCGCCGCTGCTCTGGCGTATCCGCAAACGCATGAACGAGCGGCGCGTGACCGTGCTGCGCGACTACGAATCCCTGTTGCGCGACGATCCTGCGGAACTGCACACCCTGATGCGCCGTTTGCCGATCCATGCCACCGGGTTCTTTCGCGATCCTGACGCCTGGGAGGCGCTGAAACACGACGTCATCCTGCCGCTCATGGATAGCGGCAAGCGCAAGCCTTTGCGCGCATGGACCACGGCGTGCGCGACAGGCGAGGAGGCTTACTCCCTCGCGATGCTGCTGACGGAAGCCATGGCAATCGGAGAAGAAAGTCCGGGCTTTCAGGTCTTCGCGACCGATGCATCGCCGGAAATCGTCGCGCGCGCAAGCCAGGGGATTTTTTCCCACCACGCCATGCAGCACATCTCCGAAGCGCGCAGGTCAGCGTTCTTTTACGGAGCGGATGGCCTCTTTCGCGTCAAGCGCGGCCTGCGCGAGCGAATGGTGTTCGCACCGCACGATCTCCTCGCCGATCCGCCCCTGCCCGATATCGATCTCGTCACGTGCCGCAACCTGCTCATCTATCTGAAGAGCGAAGCGATCGACCGCGTTCTTGCCTTGCTGCATGCCGCGCTGCGCATCGGCGGCTATCTTTTTCTTGGCGTCAGCGAAGTCCTGCCCGCCCATCAGCAGGGCTTCGAAGTCGTCTCGAAACGCCTCGGACTCTACCGGAAGACCGGTCCCGCGCCCGGCGTCGATATCCGCTTCACGACGCGGCCCGAGGCGTTCGTCGAGCGTAACGCTGCAACCGCCATCGCGCATCGCACGGCGATCGAGCGCTTCGACCTGCCGTCAGTGCTGATCGACCATGAATTCCGCGTTCTGCAGTTCTACGGAGACACCAGCGATTATCTGCGTCAGCCCGCAGGCAGGCCCACCGACAATCTGCTCGAACTGCTGGAACGCCACGTCGTCGCCGAAATAAAAGCGGCGGTGGCCGAGGCCATCGCCGGCAGCCGATCCGTGACCCTCCAGAACATTCCCGATCGCGCGAGGGGCCAGTATTCGTCGAGTTTCCGAGTGACGCCGATGCGAACCGCCAACGGCGCCGCCGAGCCCCGCCTGCTGGTGTCCTTCGTGCCTGCCGGGGTCGATCTGGCGAACCAGGACTACCCTGACGATGCGCTGTCGTACCGTCGCGCCGGCCGCGTTCGAGAAGCCGAGGCACAGAGCAACGCGATGCGTGTGTCGTATGCGGAACTCGACGCTTCGCGCGAAGAACTCCAGGTACTCAACGAAGAGCTCCATGTATCGAACGAGCAGCTCAAGGAAAAAGTCGCCGAGCTCGAAATGCAGAGTCGCGTGCTGAGCGCCGGCGCGGTGATGACGCTCTTCCTCGACGACGAACTGAGCATCCAGTGGTTCACGCCTGCGATCACCGCGCTGCTGCCGCTCACGCCCGCCGATGTCGGCCGCCGCGTCACCGATCTGAATGCCCGATTCGACGACCCGGCATTCCTCGACGACGTGCGTCGCGTCCTGGGTGCCCACGAGCCGCGCGAAGCCGAGATCAGCAGCCATGATGCCCGGTGGTATCTGCGGCGGATTCGCCCGTATCTCACGTCGACACAAACCGTCGCGGGCGTGGCGATCACGTTCACGGACATCACCGGGCGCAGGCGCGCGGAGCAGGCGCTGCACGAGAGCGCCGGGCGCAGCGCCTTCCTCGTCCGGCTCGCCGATGCGTTCCGGCCGCTCTCCGTCTCCGGCGACATGCAGAACACCGCGGCGCGCGTGCTGCGCGAGCAGTTGAATGCGTCCCGTGTCATCTGGATCGAGGGCGACGCCGGCGGAGCGCCGAGGATCGTGGCCATCGACTGTGCAGCGGACGCAATCGATCCCGATCAGCGCTATGTGATCGGAGGCGACGCGGACCCGATGCCGGGCGAGTTGCTTTCGGCCCGGAAAAGCTGGAGCGACGGCAATCTGGGCATCGGCGCATGGGCCAACGTACCCCTGATGTACGCTGGACGCGTGACGGGCACGCTCATCGTGCATCTGCGCGCGGCCCATCCGTGGTCGGAGGAAGAACTGACCTTCCTGGAACTCGTCGCCGAGCGGGCGTGGGCCGCCGTCGAACGCGCGCGGGCGGAAGAAGAGGTTCGTGCGCGCAATGCCGAACTCGAACGCTTCGGTGCGGTGACGGTGGGCCGTGAACTGAGAATGATCGAACTGAAGGAACAGGTCAACGCACTGCGGCGTCGGCTGGGCGAAGCGCCCGACTTTCCTTTGGACTTCGGCCCCGCAGCAGGGTCCGAAGGTCACTGATGCGCGTCGTCGCGATGTCGAAGGAAGGCAAGCCGCCGCACCGCCGGCTTCGCGGGCCACGCACGTACGAATGCAACACACGAACCTGACGACCATGGCCATCACACATTACGTCCAGGCGCCCGATTGGCTCACCGGCAGCGGTGAGCTGGTCGAAATGATTCGCGACAGGGACTGGTCGCAGACGCCGCTCGGTCCGATCGAGCAGTGGCCGCAGAGCCTGCGGACTGCGGTGAGCCTCTGCCTCGCCTCCAATTTCCCGATCAATATCATCTGGGGTGCGGAGCATACACAGATTTATAACGACAGTTACCGCCTCTGTTGCGGCGACGCGCATCCGGTTGCGCTGGGCCAGAACTATCGGCTGACGTGGGCGAGTGCCTGGCCTGCGATCGGGGAATCGTTCGAACGGTCGCTCAACGGCGAGACGATGTATCTCGAGAATCAGCGCATGTTCCTGAGGCGCCTGGGCGGCTCGCTAGAAGAGACATTCTTCACGTTCTCCCACTCGCCGATTCGGGCCGAGCACGGCGGCATCGGCGGTCTGTTTCATCCGGTAACCGAAACCACGGCGACGATGCTCGCCGAGCGCCGGACGCGTGCCCTTCGCGATCTCGCGGCCATCGCCGCGACCCGCGACGAAGCCGAGGTCGCACGCAGGACGCTGAAGGTGTTGGCGCAATTCGAATTCGACCTGCCGTTCGTCCTGTATTACCTGTTCGATGCGAGCACCGCGTCATACAGGCTGGCCGGTGCACATGGCATCGCTCAGGGGACACCCGCTACACCGCTCGTCTTCGAGCCGCACGCTACCGGTCCCTGGCCCTTCGCGGATGCCCTGACCGGGTTGCGTGTCGTCGAAGTGGAGGGCGTCAGCGACATTCTGAAGGGCGAGCCCTGCGGCCCCTACGAGGAAGCACCGCATCGCGCGCTCGTGATTCCGGTTGTCGTGCCTTCGGCGGCACAGGTGCCCGCGTTGATCGTCGCAGCCGCGTCGCCCCGGTTGCGCTTCGACGACGCTTACCGGAGCTTCTTCCGGCTGCTCGGCGTCACCGTTTCCAGCGCGGTTGCCACCGTGCGTGCCCGCGAGGACGAACACCGTCGTGCGGAAGCATTGGCGGAGATCGATCGCGCCAAGACCCTTTTCTTCGCCAATGTCAGCCATGAGTTCCGCACGCCGCTGACCTTGATGCTCGGTCCGCTCGAAACGGTGCTCAGCGCCCCGGAGCCGCTGGCGCCATTGCAGCGGGACGATATCGAGACTGCGCATCGCAACGCGCTGCGGCTGCTCAAGCTCGTCAACACGCTGCTCGACTTCTCGCGCATCGAGTCGGGGCGTGCGCAGCCGTCCTTCGAACCGGTCAACGTCGCGAGTTTCAGCGCCGAGCTCGCGAGCAACTTTCGCTCGGCGATCGAGCGCGCGGGGATGCGGCTCGTGATCGATTGCCCGCCGCTTGCGGAGCCGGTGTGGATCGATCGGGACATGTGGGAAAAGATCGTGCTCAACCTGCTGTCGAACGCATTCAAGTTCACCTTCGATGGCGAGATCGCGGTGCGCGTCGCCCGCGACGCCGGCGACAGCCTCGTCCTGACCGTCAGTGACACCGGCACGGGCATTCGCGCCGCCGACCTGCCGCACCTTTTCGAGCGCTTTCACCGCATCCGTGGAGCGCCCGCCCGCTCTCACGAAGGCTCCGGAATCGGACTGGCGCTCGTCATGGAACTGGTGAAGCTGCATGGCGGAACCATCGACGTGAAAAGCGAGGTCGATCGGGGCACGAAGTTCGAGGTTCGCATTCCCGTCGTCACCAGGGAGAGGATCGCGCATCCCCCGCTGACGGCGCCTCCCCGCGAGACCACCTCCATTGGCGCCGGCCCTTTTGTGGAAGAGGCGTTGCGCTGGCTGCCGGACAGCACGCCTCCGGTCGATTCCGTCGCGCGCGATGCCGACGACCCGGGACAGCATCGTCCCGGACGCATCATCGAACTTGAACCGGGTGCCGGACGGCGCGCGACGATCCTGGTCGCCGACGACAATGCCGACATGCGCGACTACGTGAGGCGTCTTCTCGCCGACGAGTACGACGTCGAAAGCGTGCCCGACGGTACATCGGCGCTGCGCTTCGCGCGTGCTCATCCGCCCGATCTCGCGCTCGTCGACGTCATGATGCCGGGCATGGATGGTCTCGAACTGCTGCGAGCGATGCGAGCCGATCCGCGAACGCGACACATCCCGATGATCCTGCTGTCGGCGCGCGCCGGCGAGGAGTCGAAAATCGAAGGGCTCGATGCCGGCGCCGACGACTATCTGGTGAAGCCGTTCGCGGCGCGGGAACTGCGAGCGCGCGTCCAGGCTCACGCACACCTTGCCGGCGAACGCCGCCGCGCGACGGACGAACTCAACGCGCGCTTCGGCGACCTTCAGCGCACGAATTCGAACATCAGCGAAGCGCGGCGCGCGACGCTCAACGTGCTGGAAGACGCGGTCGAAGCCCGCAATCGCGCGGAGCAGCTATACGGCGAACTGCGTGAGCAGACTCATTGGATCAACGGTCAACGCGAGGCGCTGGAGGCCGCCGTGAATGGCGAACCGCTCGCGACGTCTCTGGGCATTCTCATCCGCGTCGTCACCGCTTCGCTTGGACAAGGCGCGCGCGCAGCCTTCTATCTCGCCGACGAGGCCGGGAAGGTCTTGCATCACATCGTCGGCATGGGCGCCGAGTACGCCGCGGCAGTCGACGGCTTCGCGATCGGACCGGAATCGCTCGCGTGCGGTCTGGCCACGCACACCGGCGAAGCCATCATCACCGTCGATGTGCAGGAGGACCCGCGCTGGGCGCCCTGGCGATGGCTCGCCGAGCGCTTCGGCTATCGCGGCTGCTGGAGCTTTCCGCTCAACACGGCAGCGGGGAAATTCATCGGCACGATGGCGCTGTATCACGCTCAGCCTCGTGACGTGACCAGTCGCAACTGGCAACTGGCCGCATTGCTGACGAGTACCGCGTCGATCGTGATAGCGCGTCACACGGAAGCCGAGACGCGAAAGTTAGCCGAGATGGCGCTTCGCCGCAGCGAGCAGCAGTTGCGCGCCTATCTGGCTGGAAGTTTCGACGTCGTCTACCGCATGAGCGCCGACTGGCGCGTGATGTGGCATCTCGAAGGGAAGGCCCTGATCGCCGACACCGCCGAACCCAACGATAAATGGCTCGATCAATATATCCATCCCGACGACCGGCGAGTCGTGCTGGAGACGATCGATCGCGCCATACGGACGCGATCCGTGTTCCAGCTGGAGCATCGCGTGATTCGCACCGACGGCACGCTCGGACGGGTTCTCTCCCGCGCGACGCCGGTGCTCGACGAGCATGGCGACATCGCCGAATGGATCGGGACCGCCACCGAAGTCGATCCGATCGGACATGCGAAATAGCGCTGCAGCGCGTTCGAGGCGATGTGGTGGCCGAGATACGCGCACGATGCGCTTCGTCTATCGGCGTCGATGCCTTACAGCACGCGATACTTGTTCCACGCTTCGCGCATCGTGCCGCCTGCATGCAGCAGATCGCGCGCGCCGTCCTCCTTCTCGATCGTCACGCGACGTTTGAGGCGCGACGCACTTCATGTCCAGAATCAGCATCGCGGCCACCGCCGACGAATCTCATCAATTTACTTGACATCTAAACTATCAAAACCTAAATTATCGTTCAGAGAGACATCGGTCGGAGAGCAAGCATGCGCATCGTCTGCATCGGCGGGGGCCCGGCGGGCCTGTATTTCGGTCTTTTGATGAAGCACCGCCACCCCGCTTACGACATCACCGTGGTGGAACGTAACCGCCCCTACGACACATTCGGATGGGGCGTGGTCTTCTCCGATCAGACCCTCGGCAATCTGCGCGCGGCCGACCCGCAAAGCGCCGGCGCCATTCTCGACGCCTTCAATCACTGGGACGACATCGAAGTCCATATCGACGGCCGCACGATCCGTTCGTCGGGCCACGGCTTCTGCGGCATCGGCCGCAAACGTCTGCTGAATATCCTGCAGGCGCGCTGTGAAGAGCTCGGCGTAAAGCTCGTCTTCGAAACGCAGGTCACGAACGACGACGCCTACGACGCCGACCTCATCATCGCGAGCGACGGCTTGAACAGCGCGATCCGTCAGAAATACGCGTCGACGTATCAGCCCGATATCGATATGCGCGATTGCCGCTTCGTGTGGCTCGGCACGAACAAGTGTTTCGACGCCTTCACGTTCGCCTTCGAAAAGACCGAATGGGGCTGGTTTCAGGCGCACGCCTATCGCTTCGATGAAAACACGTCGACGTTCATCGTCGAGGCACCCGAGCGCGTGTGGCGCGCGGCGGGCCTCGCGGACATGAGCAAGGAAGACGGCATCGCTTTCTGCGAAAAGCTCTTCGCGAAGTATCTCGACGGCCACGCGCTGATCTCGAACGCCACGCATCTGCGCGGCTCGGCGCAATGGATTCGCTTTCCTCGCGTCGTGAATCGCGAATGGGTGCATTGGCGCGACGATGCGAACGGCAAGCGCACGCCCGTCGTCCTGATGGGCGATGCGGCGCATACCGCGCACTTCTCGATCGGCTCCGGCACGAAGCTCGCGCTCGAAGATGCCATCGAGCTCGCCAACAGCATCGACACCGCATTCGCGAAGCAGGACGGCGATCTCGAAGGCGCGCTCGAACACTACACGCAGGTGCGCAGCGTCGATGTGCTGCGCATTCAGAACGCCGCGCGCAATTCGACGGAATGGTTCGAGCACGTGGACCGTTACGCGTCGTTCGAGCCCGAGCAGTTCGCGTATTCGTTGCTCACGCGCTCGCAGCGCATCTCGCATGAAAACCTGCGCGAACGCGATGCGCGCTATCTCGCCTCGTTCGAAGACTGGCTCGCCGCGCGCGCGGGCATCGAACGCAATGCGCAGCAACGTTCCGTTCCGCCGATGTTCACGCCCTTCAAACTGCGCGGCGTCACGTTGAAGAATCGCGTGGTGGTGTCGCCGATGGCGCAGTATTCCGCCGTCGATGGCATCGCGGGCGACTATCACCTGATGCATCTCGGCGCGCGTGCGATGGGCGGCGCCGCGCTCGTAATGACCGAGATGACGTGCGTATCGCCCGAAGCGCGCATCACGCCGGGATGTCCGGGCATGTATGCGCCGGCGCATCTCGCCGCGTGGAAACGCATCGTCGATTTCGTGCATGCGCAATCGGATGCGAAGATCGGCATGCAGCTCGGCCACGCGGGCGCGAAGGCATCGACGCGCGTGAGCTGGGAAGGCATCGATCAGCCGCTTCCCGAAGGCAACTGGCCGCTCGTTTCCGCATCGCCGCAACAGTATTTGCAGGGCGTGAGTCAATGGTCGCGCGAAGCCTCGCATGAAGACTTGCGCGAGATCGAAGCGCAATTCGTACGCGCCACCGAAATGGCCGCGCAAGCGGGCTTCGACTGGCTCGAACTGCACTGCGCACACGGCTATTTCCTGTCGAGCTTTCTCTCGCCGTTGACGAATCATCGCACCGACGAATACGGCGGCTCGCTCGACAATCGCCTGCGCTATCCGCTCGAAGTCTTCAAGGCGATGCGCGCGGTCTGGCCGCAAGACAAGCCCATGTCCGTTCGCATCTCCGCGCACGATTGGGTCGATGGCGGCACGACGCCCGATGACGCCGTCGACATCGCGCGCGCGTTCAAGGCAGCGGGCGCGGACATGATCGATGTCTCGTCGGGGCAAGTGAGCAAGCAGGAAAAGCCCGTGTTCGGCCGCATGTTCCAGACGCCGTTCGCCGATCGTATCCGCAACGAAGCGGGCATCGCGACGATCGCGGTCGGTGCGATATCGGAAGCGGATCATGTCAACAGCATCATCGCGGCGGGACGCGCGGATCTATGCGCGGTGGCGCGTCCGCATCTCGCGAATCCGTCGTGGACCTTGAACGAGGCGGCGAAGATCGGCTACTTCGATGTCGCGTGGCCGAGGCAATACGTCGCCGCCAAGTCGCAACTCGAACGCAATCTGGAACGCGAGCGCGCGATGGCCGCCGACAATGCGCGCCTCACGCCGCAAGAACGCGCGCAACGCGCCGAAGGAACGGTCTGATCATGACAGCTCTCGTCGATAAACATGCGGTCGTCACAGGCGGCGGCAGCGGCATCGGCGCATCGTGCGCGGAGGCGCTCGCGCGTGCCGGTGCGCGCATCACGTTGATGGGCCGCGATATCGCGCGTCTCGAAGCGCAGCGCGATGCGATGCGTTCGTATGGCGACGTCGCGTGCATCAGTGTCGACGTCACGAATGAAACCGCCGTGAAAGAAGCGTTCATGCGCGCAGGCCCCGTCGATGTGCTCGTGAACAACGCGGGCCACGCGCAAGCCGCGCCCTTCACGCATACCGATGCCGCGCTCTGGCAACGCATGCTCGATGTGAATCTCACCGGCGTGTTTCTCTGCACGCGCGCCGTATTGCCCGCGATGCTCGAACGCGGCTATGGCCGCATCGTGAACGTCGCGAGCACGGCGGGGCAGATCGGTTACGCGTATGTCGCCGCCTATTGCGCGGCGAAGCATGGCGTGATCGGTCTCACGCGCGCGCTCGCCGCCGAAGTCGCGGCCAAAGGCATCACCGTCAACGCGGTCTGTCCCGGCTATACCGAAACGGAATTGTTGCGCGCATCGCTCGATCAGATCATCGCGAAGACCTCGCGCAGCGAACAGGATGCGCGCGAGGCACTCGTCCGAAACAACCCGCAACGCCGCTTCGTGCAGCCGGAAGAAGTCGCCAACGCCGTGCTATGGCTCTGCGCGCCCGGCTCCGAAGCGATGAACGGCCAATCCATTTCCGTATCAGGTGGAGAAGTAACGTGACCCACGCCGCACGCAACAAGAAAACGACGACCGCAGCGGAGCCGAAAGCGCCGCGCAAGGGCATCGAGAAGCCCGCGGAGAACGTCGTCGATCTGGAGATGAGCACGGGCGCCGACAGCCATATGGGCTTGCGGCTGTGGCTGCGCATGCTGACCACGACGAACCTCGTGCAAGCCGAATTGCGCAAACGCCTGCGCACCGTGTTCGATACCACGCTGCCGCGCTTCGACCTGATGGCGCAACTCGAACGTCATCCGGAAGGCCTGAAGATGACCGAGCTGTCGCGCCGCATGATGGTCACGGGCGGCAACGTAACCGGCATCACCGATCAACTGGAAAAGGAAGGCCTGGTGTCGCGCTATACCGATCCGAACGATCGCCGCTCGACCAGCGTGCGCCTCACGCCGCAAGGCCGCGCCGCGTTCGACAAGATGGCGACCGCGCATGAGCAATGGGTCGTCGAGATGTTCGGCGGTCTCGAACTGAACGAGAAATCGCAGACGCATCAGCGGCTCGGCAAGCTCAAGCAGCATCTGATGAAGACGTTGAAGGACTGAAGGAGACCACGATGACCTCATCCGCCGCCGACGCGCTTCTCGCCGGCAACCGCACGACGCTCGCGGACTATCGCGCGAAGCATTTTGGCTGGTCCGTGACGAATCACGTCGCGACCATCGTGCTGAATCGTCCCGAGCGCAAGAACCCGCTCACTTTCGAATCGTATGCGGAGTTGCGCGACCTGTTCCGCCAGCTCGCCTATGCAACCGATGTAAAAGCCGTCGTGATTCACGGCGCGGGCGATAACTTCTGTTCCGGCGGCGACGTGCATGAAATCATCGCGCCGCTCATCGATCTGCCGATGCCCGAGCTGCTGCTCTTCACACGCATGACCGGCGATCTCGTCAAGGCGATGCGCCATTGCCCGCAACCGGTCATCGCCGCCGTCGATGGCGTGTGCGCCGGCGCCGGCGCGATTCTCGCGATGGCCTCCGATATGCGCCTCGGCACCGCGCGCAGCAAGCTCGCGTTCCTGTTCGCGCGTGTCGGTCTCGCGGGCTGCGACATGGGCGCGTGCTCGATCCTGCCGCGCATCATCGGTCAGGGGCGCGCATCGGAACTGCTGTTCACGGGCCGCGCCGCGACCGGCGACGAAGCTCACGCGTGGGGCTTCTATAACCGTCTCTGCGCGCCGGAGACGCTGCTCGACGAAGCCGCGAAGCTCGCATCGGAACTCGTCGCGGGACCGACCTTCGCGCACGGCATCACGAAGAAAATGCTGCATCAGGAATGGAGCATGAGCATCGACGAAGCGATCGAATCCGAAGCGCAGGCGCAGGCCATCTGCATGAGCACGCGCGATTTCGAGCGCGCGTACCGTGCATTCGCCGCGAAGACGCGCCCCGTGTTCGAAGGAGACTGAATGAACGCCGATCTTCACAGCGCGCTCGCGTGGCCCTTCTTCGACGAGCGTCATCGCGAACTCGCACGCAATGTCGATGCATGGGCTGCCGCGCATCTGAAGCATGTCGATCACGCCGATACCGACGCGACCTGCAAGCGCCTCGTGCGCATGCTCGGCGATGCGGGATGGCTCAGGCATTGCATCGGCGGCACGCAGTACGGCGCATCGAATGACACGATCGATACGCGCGCCGTGTGTCTTCTGCGCGAAACGCTGGCGAAGCATGACGGCCTCGCCGATTTCGCCTTCGCGATGCAAGGGCTCGGCTCCGGCGCGATCTCGCTCGCGGGCACGGACGAACAGAAATCGCGCTATCTGCCGCGCGTCGCAAGCGGCTCGGCATTGGCGGCGTTCGCGTTATCGGAACCCGAAGCAGGTTCGGACGTCGCGGCCATGTCGCTCGATGCGCGCGTCGAAGGCGACGCCTACGTGCTAAATGGTGATAAGACCTGGATCTCGAACGGCGGCATCGCGGACTTCTACGTCGTGTTCGCGCGCACCGGCGAAGCACCCGGCTCGCGCGGCATCAGCGCGTTCATCGTCGATGCGGATACGCCGGGCTTGCAGATCGCCGAACGCATCGACGTGATCGCGCCGCATCCGCTCGCGCGCCTGCACTTCGACAACGCGCGCGTGCCGCGCAGCCAGATGCTCGGCGTGCCCGGCGAAGGCTTCAAGATCGCGATGCGCACGCTCGATATCTTTCGCACGTCCGTTGCGGCCGCGTCGCTCGGTTTTGCGCGCCGCGCGATGCAGGAAGGACTCGATCGCGCCGCATCGCGCAAGATGTTCGGCCAGACGCTCGGCGATTTTCAACTGACACAGGCGAAGCTCGCGCAGATGGCGTTGACCATCGACACGAGCGCGCTGCTCGTCTATCGCGCCGCATGGCTGCGCGATCAGGGCGAAAGCGTCACGCGCGAAGCCGCGATGGCGAAGTGGCATGCGAGCGAAGGCGCGCAGCAGGTCATCGATGCGGCCGTGCAGTTGTGGGGCGGACTCGGCGTGAAGAGCGGCACGGCGGTGGAATCGCTGTATCGCGAGATTCGCGCGCTGCGCATTTACGAAGGCGCGACGGAAGTGCAGCAGTTGATCGTCGGACGGGACTTGTTGAAAGCGCATGGAGAAGCCCAGCGATGACGCCAACCTTCGATATGCCGATGCGCATCCGCTTCGCGCACTGCGATCCGGCGGGCATCGTCTACTTTCCGCAATACCTCGTGATGACGAACGCGCTCGTCGAGGACTGGTTCAACGACGCGCTCGGCATCGACTACGCAGAGATGATCGCCGAGCGCCGCGTCGGGCTGCCCATCGTCAAGCTGAATTGCGAGTTCTCGCGGCCCAGCCGCATGGGCGAAACGGTGACGCTTTCGCTTGCCGTCGATTCGATCGGACAACGCTCGATCCGCATCGATATCGTCTGTCATTGCGATGGCGAAGTGCGCTTTCACGCGAAACAGGTTCTGGTGACGACATCGCTCGACGATGGCCGCTCGATCGACATCCCCGGCGATATCGCCCGCGCCATCGAGCAGTTCGCGCCGGGCACGAGCCGCGCATTGCAAGAGGAGACACGCTCATGAAAAAGACGCTTCTGCCTTCGGGCTGGGTCAAGCCGCGCGGCTACGCGAACGGCGTCGCGGTGCGCGGCACGCAGGTGTATATCGCCGGGCAGATCGGCTGGGACGAACAGGCGCGCTTCGTCAGCGAGGAATTCGGCGCACAGGCTGCGCGGGCATTGCGCAATGTCGTCGACGTGCTGCGCGAAGCGGGCGGCAAGCCCGAGCATCTCGTGCGGATGACGTGGTACGTGACCGACAAGCGCGCGTATCTCGCGGCAGCCAAGGAAATCGGCGCGGCGTTTCGCGAGCTGATCGGTGATTACGACATCGCGATGAGCGCCGTGCAAGTGGTCGCGCTCATCGAAGACGAAGCACTGGTGGAAATCGAAGCCACGGCTGTCATCCCCGACTAAGCGGAGAGCACGATGGAACGGTCAGCACACGTCGATACATTCGCGCGCGATCATCTGCCGCCACAGGATCAATGGCCGGTGTTCCTGCTCGACAACGCGGATGTCGCCTACCCAGCGCGCATGAATTGCGCGACGGAACTTCTGGATCGCGCGATCGAAGCCGGTCACGGCGACCGTCCCGCGATCTGGTCCGATGTGAACGGCGCGCCGCATGCAACGAGTTATCGCGAGTTGCGCGCGCTCGTGAATCGCAGCGCGCATGTGCTCGTCGATGAAATGGGCTTGCGTCCGGGCAATCGCATTCTGCTGCGCGGCCCGAATACCCTGCAGATGGCCGTCGCGTTCTTTGCGGCGTTGAAGGCGGGGCTCGTGGTCGTGCCGACCATGCCGCTGCTGCGCGCGAAGGAGCTGAAGCAGATCATCGACAAGGCGCACATCTGCGCGGCGCTATGCGATGTGCGCCTCACCGAAGAGCTCGCACGCTGTCGCGAGCAAGGCGGCGAGTTCCATTGCGAAACGCTCGCGCAAATCCTCAGGTTTCACGACGATGCGCCGGGCTCGCTCGAATCGCTCGCGTCGTCGAAGCCCGATCGTTTCGACGCATGCGATACCGCCGCCGACGACGTGTGCCTCATCGCGTTCACGAGCGGCACGACGGGCGCGCCTAAAGGCTGCATGCATTTTCATCGCGACGTGATTGCGATGTGCGATCTCTTCCCGCGCCACATCCTGAAGCCCGCGTCCGACGATGTGTTCTGCGGCACGCCGCCGCTCGCGTTCACGTTCGGCCTCGGCGGCCTGCTGTGCTTTCCGCTGCGCGCGGGCGCATCGACGGTGCTGCTCGAAAAGCTCACGCCCGAGACGCTTTTGCAGACCGTCGAACGCTTTCGCGCGACGATCATGTTCACCGCGCCGACGTTCTATCGGCAGATGGCGCCGCTCGTCGAGCGCTTCGATATCGCGAGCCTGAAGAAGACCGTATCGGCGGGCGAGGCCTTGCCCGATTCCACGCGCGCATTGTGGCGCGATGCGAGCGGCATCGAGATGATCGACGGCATCGGCGGCACGGAGATGATCCATATCTTCATCTCGTCGGCGGGCGATGACGTGCGCGAGCATGCGATCGGCCGCGCGGTGCCGGGTTACATCGTGCAGGCCGTCGACGATGCGATGCAGCCCGTGCCGCCCGGCACGATCGGCAAGCTCGCGGTGCGCGGCCCGACGGGCTGCCGCTATCTCGCCGACGAACGTCAGTCGAAGTTCGTGCGCGACGGCTGGAATCTGCCGGGCGATTCCGTCGTCATCGATGAAGACGGCTACGTGTTCTATCAGGCGCGCGCCGACGACATGATCGTATCGGCGGGCTACAACATCTCCGGGCCCGAAGTGGAAAGCGTGCTGATGCAGCATGAAGCGGTCGCGGAATGCGGCGTGATCGGCGTGCCCGATGAAACGCGCGGGCAGATCGTGAAGGCGTTCGTCGTGCTCAATCCGGGCTTCGATCGCGACGATGCGCTCATCGCCGAATTGCAGGAATTCGTGAAGCGCAACGTCGCGCCTTACAAGTATCCGCGTGTCGTCGTGTTCCTCGATGCGCTGCCGCGCACCGAAACAGGCAAGCTCAAGCGCTTCGCATTGCGCGCGATGTAGCGCGATCCGGCGCGATCGCGAAACAAAAACGTTTGCTTGGTAGAGTATGGCTCACGCCCGCCGCGAGGCGGCTTGCCCACTCTTCCGAGCAAACAAGAAAAATGCTTCCGACGCAACGCTTCCTTGCCGTTTCGATCTTTGCCGCATTAGCAATGAGTTCGCAAGCCGCACCGGCGGCGAGCAAGACGCTCGTGTTCTGTTCCGAAGGCAGTCCCGCCGGCTTCGACTCCGCGCAATACACGACCAGCACCGATTTCGACGCGGGCGCGCACGCCGTCTACGATCAGCTCGTCGAGTTTAGGCGCGGCACGCTCGATCTCGTGCCGGGTCTCGCTGAGAAGTGGGACGAGTCGCCGGATGCGAAGACCTTCACGTTTCATCTGCGGCGCGGCGTGAAGTTTCAGCAAACCGCGTGGTTCAAGCCGACGCGCGACTTCAACGCGGACGATGTCGTGTTCACGTTCAGGCGCATGACCGATCCGAACGAGCCGTTTCAGAAGGCGCATCCCGTCAGCTTTCCGTACCTGACCGATCTCGGCTACGACAAGAACATCGCATCCGTCGACAAACTCGACGACTACACCGTGCGCTTCACGCTCAAGACGCCGGATGTCGTGTTCGTGCGCAACATCGCAATGGAGTTCGCGTCGATCGTTTCGGCCGAGTATGCCGCGCAGTTGCTCAAGCAGGGCAAGCCCGAAGATCTCAATCAAAAGCCCGTGGGCACGGGCGCATTCGTGTTCCGCGACTATCAGAAGGATGCGACGATCCGCTACGACGCGAACCCGGCATACTGGAACCGCAAGGACGTGCATATCGACAAGCTCGTCTTCTCGATTACGCCCGACGCAGCGGTGCGCCAGCAGAAGCTGTCGAGCGGCGAATGCCAGGTGACGTCGTTTCCGCGGCCCGCCGATATCGCCGCGTCGAAGAACGATCCGAAGCTCACGGTGCTGTCGGGTGTGGGCTTCAACGTCGCGTATGTGGGCTACAACACGACGCACAAGCCGCTCGACAATGTGAACGTGCGCCGCGCGCTCGACATGGCCATCGACAAGCAGGCGATCATCCGCACGGTGTACGAAGGCGCGGCCGCCGTCGCGACGAACCCGATGCCGCCATCGCAATGGTCGTATAACAAGGCGCTCAAAGATGCGCCGCACGACCCCGCGAAGGCGCGCGCACTGCTCAAGGAAGCGGGCTTCCCGAACGGCTTCACCATCACGCTATGGGCCATGCCCGTGCAGCGCGGCTATAACCCGAACGCCCGGCTGATGGCGCAACTGATTCAATCCGACTGGGCGAAGATCGGCGTGAAGGCGAACATCGTCACCTACGAATGGGCCGAGTACAACAAGCGCGCGAAGACCAACGGCGAGCACGATGCGATTCTCTACGGCTGGCTCGGCGATAACGGCGATCCCGACAACTGGCTCGGCACGACGCTCGGTTGCGATGCGGTTCACGGCAGCAACATGGCGAAGTGGTGCAACCGGCAGTTCGACGATCTGCTCGCGAAAGCGCGCCTCGTCACCGATCAGACCGCGCGCACGAAGCTCTATGAGGAAGCGCAAGTGGTCTTCAAGGATCAGGTGCCGTACACGCCGCTCGCGCACGCGAACATCTTCCAGCCCATTTCGAAGCGCGTGCACGGTTATCTGATCAGCCCGCTCGGCGGGCACCGCTTCGACGGCATCACGCTCGACTGATCGCCTGCACGATCAGCCGCCGCGATACCACGCGTCGATACTGTCGCGCTGCTGCTCGCGCTTGCCCGATTGCGTCTTGTAGGCGTCGCCGCCGCCGACATCGGGCGTATCGTGCCTGACCTCCTTCGCGCTCGTCGCATGAACGGCGTGCGTGGCGTGCGATACCGGCGCGACCTTGCCCTGGCAATGCATGTCCGCCGTGGCGCAATCGGCGGCGAAAGCGGAAGCGGCCGGCAATACGGCGCTCGCGAACAAAATGAGGGCGAAGGCTTTCGCTTTCATGGCGACTCCAGTGAACGTGTCGATAAAAAAAGAGGCGCGATCAATCAACACGTTCGCCGGACTCGAACATCGCGTTGAAGGCTTCATCGCGCCCGCTTCGACACGTGCATGGCCCATGCCAATCGCGATGGGCGCGTCGCTCCAATGCGCTGAAAGCCTTGATGGCAAAGGGAAGGAGCGTGAGGCGCGGGCATCGGCGCAGAGGGCCGTTGTCGGGGCGCGGCCAACGCTTCGCCGCGCCGTGTGCGTCGTAATCCGACAGCACGAACGGGCGATTGTCGTTTTCTGCCGATTTCCGGACGCGTGAGCGAAGGCACGCACGCGTCGCGGTCCGCACACTCTATCGACCCATCATGCCGAGGGCCGCGCGCCTCATCGGCGACCTTCTGCCCGAACACATCGCCGTCCCGCGTGTTCGCCTTGAAAATCAGGAGTGAGACAATTGACCCCCTCGCACGAGCGCAATGCCGGAATCAAACCTTCGCCGCCCCTCACACTGGGCGATATCACCATCGTCGATCATGCGCTGCTGAAGCGTGCCGTGGGCGCGATGGCGCTCGGCAACGCCATGGAATGGTTCGACTTCGGCGTCTATAGCTATATCGCCGTCGTATTGGGCAAAGTATTTTTTCCGTCGAGCAGTCCTTCCGCGCAACTGATCGCGACCTTCGGCACGTTCGCCGCCGCCTTTCTCGTGCGGCCCATCGGCGGGATGGTGTTCGGCCCGCTCGGCGACAGGATCGGCCGCCAGCGCGTGCTCGCCATGACGATGATCATGATGGCCGTCGGCACCTTCTGTATCGGCCTGATTCCGAGCTACGGCTCGATCGGCATCTACGCGCCCGTGCTGCTGCTCGTCGCGCGTCTGGTGCAGGGCTTCTCCACGGGCGGCGAGTATGGCGGCGCAGCCACGTTCATCGCCGAGTTCTCGACCGATTCGCGGCGCGGCTTTTACGGCAGCTTTCTCGAAGTGGGCACGCTCGCGGGTTATATCCTCGGCGCGGGCACGGTCGCGCTGCTAACCGCGCTGCTCTCGCATGACGCGCTGCTTTCGTGGGGATGGCGCGTACCGTTCATGATCGCGGGTCCGCTCGGGCTCGTCGGCCTGTACATCCGCATGAAGCTCGAAGAGACGCCGGCCTTCAAGAAGGAAGCGGAGACGCGCGAAGCGCATGAACGGTCGCGTCCGAAGCAAACGTTCACGCAACTGATCTCGCAGCAGTTCAAGCCGATGATGCAGTGCGTGGGCCTCGTGCTGATCTTCAACGTCACCGATTACATGGCGTTGTCGTACCTGCCGAGCTTTCTGTCGGCGACGCTGCATTTCGACGAGACGCACGGCCTCTTTCTCGTGCTGCTCGTCATGGTGCTGATGATCCCGATGACGCTCTTCGCGGGCCATCTCTCCGATCTGATCGGCCGCAAGCCCGTGATGATGTTCGGCTGCATCGGTCTGCTCGTGTTGTCGATTCCGGCGCTGCTGCTCGTCCGCACGGGCGCGCTGCTGCCGGTGTTTCTCGGCTTGCTGATCCTCGGCGCGCTGCTTTCGACGTTCACGGGCGTGATGCCTTCAGCGCTGCCCGCGCTCTTTCCGACGCGCATTCGTTACGGCGCGCTCGCTATCGGCTTCAACGTCTCGGTGTCGCTCTTCGGCGGCACGACGCCGCTCGTCACCGCATGGCTCGTCGATGCGACCGGCAATCTCATGATGCCCGCGTACTATCTGATGGCGGCTTCGGTGATCGGCGTGGTGTCGGTGTTCGCGTTGCGCGAAACGGCGCGACAGCCCTTGCTCGGCTCCGGGCCGTGCGTCGCGACGAAGGCGGAAGCGCTCTTCCTCGTGAGCAAGAAGCTGAAGGTCGTTCATTCGGGCAAGAGCAAGAGCAGGCAGGAGGCGGCGCCGAAGAGGAAGCGCGCATGAACGCGCGCGCCCTCAGACGCTGACTTCGACGAACGGCGCGATGTTCCGCATCGCGCGTTCCACATACGCCTCCTTCTCTCCGACCGGCGCGACATAGTGCATCGCACTGCGCGCCGCGTCGATGCCTTCGAGCCGCGCGATCACCCACGCTGCCAGATACTGCGACGCGAGGCATCCGCCCGCCGTGGCCACATTGCCGTTCGCGACGAACGGTTGATCGAGCGTGCGCACGCCCGCTTCCTCCACCCACGGCTTCGTCGTGAGGTCCGTGCAGGCGGGCACGTCCTGCAGCAGGCCGAGCTTCGCGAGAATCAGCGTGCCCGAGCATTGCGCGGCGAGCAACTGGCGCGCGGGATCGAGCCGGATGCGCGCCATCAACGCGGCATCGGCGACGACCTCGCGCGTGAGCATGCCGCTGCCGACGATCACGGCATCGGCGCGCGCGGCGTCTTCGAGCGTCGCCTGCGCTTTCAGCACGACGCCGTTCATCGAACGCACTTCATCCGAAGGACACGCGATCGATACCTTCCAGTCCGGCTTCTTCACGCGATTGAGAATGCCGAGCGCGATGAGCGAGTCGAGCTCGTTGAAGCCTTCGAACGTCAGAATGGCGATGTGCATGATGTCTCCTTGTCAGCGCATGGATTGCATGAGCGCATGCTAAGGGCAAAAGCAAATACAATCAAAAAATTGTCATGGATACACGCGATACCTCCGATAAGCCCGCTCATGCCGAAACCGCCTCGCTACAAGCAGATCGTCGACAGATTCGCGGATGACATCCGCTCGGGCCGGCTGAAGCCGGGCGCGCGCCTGCCGACGCATCGGGAACTGGCCGCGCGCGAGGGTCTCGGCATCGTGACCGCGACGCGCGTCTACGCGGAACTGAACGCGATGGGCCTCGTCAGCGGCGAAACGGGGCGCGGCACGTTCGTCAAGGAGACGGTACTGCCGCGCGATCTGGGCATCGATCAGGTGGCGCTCGCCGCCGACATGGTCGATCTCAACTTCAACTATCCTGCGTTGCCCGGGCAGGCGGAACTCCTGCGCAATGCGTTGCGGCAGTTGTCATCGGCTGGCGATCTGGAAGCGCTGCTGCGCTATCAGCCGCACGGCGGACGCACGCGCGACCGGGCGACCGTCGCGCGTCATCTGGCACGCCGTGGGCTCGATGTGAGCGCGGATCGCGTGATGCTCGTCGATGGCGCCCAGCACGGTCTCGCCACGACCGTGATGGCGCTGCTGAAACCCGGCGATGTCGTCGCCGTGGACGCGCTGACCTATCCCGGCTTCAAGTTGCTGGCCGAGGCGCATCGGCTCGAACTCGCGCCTTTGCCCGCTTCGGGCGCGGGCCCCGATCCCGACGCACTCGATGCGCTGTGCAAGCGCCGCCGCGTGCGCGCCCTCTATACGATGCCGACGCTCCACAATCCGCTCGGCTGGGTGATGACGGCGACGCGGCGCAGGCAACTGGTGTCGATCGCGCGGCGGCACGGCCTCGTCATCATCGAGGATGCCGCTTATGCCTTCCTCGCCGACGACGCGCCGCCGCCGCTTGCCGCGCTAGCGCCGGAGCTGACGGTGTACGTGTCCGGATTTTCGAAGAACGTGGCGACGGGCTTGCGTGTCGGTTATGTGGCCGCGCCGCTCGAATGGGTGCGCAAGATCGAACGCGCGATCAGAGTGACGACCTGGAACACGCCCGGCGTGATGACGGCGATCGCGTGCGGCTGGCTTGATGACGGCACCGTCGAGAGGCTCGAAGCGCAGAAGCGCGCGGACGCGTCCATGCGGCAGGTCATCGCCACGCGAGCGTTGGGGCGTCTGAAGCGGATCGCGCATCCGTCTTCGTACTTCGTGTGGCTGCCGATGCCCGAGGAAGTGCGCGCGGACCGGATCGCGGCGGCGTTGATGGAACAACGGATTTCGGTGTCGACGGCCGAACCGTTCTGCACGACGGCGCAGGTGCCGCATGCGCTGCGGCTCGCGTTGGGATCGGTGGAGCCGGAGATGCTGGGCGAGGCGCTGGAGCGCGTCAGCGAAGTGATCGGGCAGTTCGCTTATTCGATGTAGCTTATTCCCGAATAAGCGCTGCCTATTATTTGGGCGCAATCAGACCAGCGGCCCGGCATCGCTAAAACGATTATCAGCGACGAATTTACCGAAGCAGAAGTCACTTCGCGTGGCAATCCATACTGAACCCGATTGAAGCGGCATTATCTGACACGCTTTGCGAATAGCGAAACGTGCAAATCGGGCAATAATCCCTGACGCCCGACCCGCCGATCGCATCCGCTAAACAGGCACGCCGCACCCTTCTTTTCGGCAAACGATTGCGGCCATATTTGTGTTTCAATTGAGGCGATTATCCATCTACACACTCGCGATGCTTCCGCGATTCAAGATCGCGATCCATCGACTGGAAAATGGTCTATGCGGACTCGATACGAGGCGTCGACACCTGAAAATAAAATCAAGGCGGAACAGAAACGCCAGGCGAATTTCCAGAAATGGTTCGTCACGTTCGCCAGCCTCGCGCATTCGCGCCTGCCGCTTTCCGCCTATCTGCAGAAAGTCACCGACACGCTGAGAGAAGTCGCGGACGTCGGGTCCGCCGTGGTCGAATGGATCGAGGGCGACACACTGATCTATCGCGCGGCGAGCGGCGCGGCGTCGGCGCACATCGGCACGCGGCTGCCCACGTCCGGCAGCCTTTCGGGGCTTTGCATCACGCGTCAGCAGGCGCTCATCTGCCGCAACGCGGCCACCGATCATCGCGTGGACCGCGCCGCGTGCGAAGCGGTCGGCGCCGTATCGATGGTCGTCGCGCCGGTCGTCTACGAAGGCCGCTCGGTCGCGGTGCTGAAGCTCATCTCCGGCGAGGTCGATCGCTTCGCGCAATCGGACATCAGCATTCTCGATGCGTTTTGCGCGTGCATCGCGGAGACCATCGCGCGCGAGGACATCGCGCAGGAAAATCGCCAGCTCGTGAAGCAGAACGCGAGCGTCGCGGCGGATCTGTCCGTCGAGTCGTCGCTGCGCACCGAGTACGAGAAAAGGCTCGCCGATGCCATGCGCCGCCGACAGACCGTGCTCGACAACGCGCACGTCGCGTTCGTGTCGATGGACGAAGCGGGCATGGTCGTCGACTGGAACGAAGCCGCGGCACTGCTGTTCGGCTGGAAGGCGCAGGAAGTGGCAGGCAGGGAGCTCGCGTCGTTCATCGTGCCCGAGCGCCTGCGCGACATGCATCGCAAGGGGCTCACGCGTTATCTCGCGACGGGCGAGGCGCGCATGATCAACAAGCGCGTCGAGTTGCCCGCGCTGCGCCGCGACGGCAGCGAGTTCGCCGCCGAGCTGACGATCAGCGAAGTGTGGTACGAAGGCCAGCGCCAGTTCGCGTGCTTCGTGCACGACATCACCGACCGCCTCGTCGCGACCGAGGCGAACGAGCGCCTGCGTCTGCTCATCAACTCGGTGAGCGACTACGCGATCTGCATGCTCGACGAGGACGGCTACGTGCGCTCGTGGAACGACGGCGCGCGCGCCATCTACGGCTTCACCGCGGATGAAGCCATCGGCCGGCACTTCGCCCTGTTCTACACGTCCGACGAGCAGGGCCGCGACCGCCCCGGCGACGATCTCGCGCTCGCCGCGAAGCGCGGCCGCGTCGAGCACGAGGACTGGCACGTGCGCAAGGACGGGTCGGAGTTCTGGGCGCACGTGATCCTGAGCGCATTGCCGAACGCCAACGGCGGCGAACAGGGCTTCGTCAAGATCACGCGCGACATGACCGCGCGGCGGCGTCTGGAGGAACTGGAAGCGTCGAGCCGGCGCATGAACGAGTTTCTCGCGCTGCTCGGCCACGAACTGCGCAATCCGCTCGCGCCCATTCGCAACGCGGTGAGCATCCTGAAGCTGAAAGCATCCGACGACGCCGACGTGATCCGCAGCCGTCAGATCGTCGACCGGCAGCTCGCGCATCTCACCCAGCTCGTCGACGATCTGCTCGAAGCCGGGCGCGTGAGCTCGGGCAAGATCCGCCTGACGACCGATATCGTCGATATCGCCGATGTCGTGCATCTGAGCGTCGAGGCGAGCCAGCCGTTGTGCGACGAGCGCGGGCAGCGCATCGTCGTGCAGGACAGCGGCCAGCCGCTCTTCGTCAACGGCGATTCCACGCGGCTCGTTCAGGCGCTCAACAACCTGCTCAACAACGCGTCGAAGTTCAGCCCGCACGGAGCGACGATCACGCTCGAAACCGGGCCGCGCGGCGGCTCGGCGATGGTGCGCGTGATCGACGAAGGCCGCGGCATTTCCGCCGATGCGCTCGGCATCGTGTTCGATCTCTTCGTGCAGGAGCATCCGCCGGGCGCGCATCCCGACGAGAGCGGGCTCGGCATCGGCCTGACGCTCGTGCGCGCGATCGCGGAGCTGCACGGCGGGCATGTCGAGGCGAAGAGCGGCGGCGCGGGACAGGGCAGCGCGTTTTCGCTCTGGCTGCCGCTTGCGGAGCCGCCCGTGCGCGGCGCATCGGCGGGCGCGCCGCCGTCCGTCGCCGCGAGCCGTCAGCTCGACGTGCTCGTCGTCGACGACAACCGCGACTCCGCCGACAGCATGACGCTGCTCGTCGATATGCTCGGCCACCAGGCGCGCGCCGCCTACGACGGCCCCGGCGCGCTCGATTCGTTCGACGCATCGCGGCCGCAGGTCGTGCTGCTCGA
Organism: Caballeronia calidae; assembly: GCF_900044055.2. Lineage (GTDB taxonomy): Bacteria > Pseudomonadota > Gammaproteobacteria > Burkholderiales > Burkholderiaceae > Caballeronia > Caballeronia calidae. The sequence goes on from NZ_FCOX02000025.1 coordinate 96,879, forward strand.
TCTGTCGATGCCCGGCATGACGGGCTTCGACGTGATCCGGCGCATGCGCGACGGCGGCTCGACGCGCGGCGGCCAGCGCGTGATCGTCGCGGCGATGACCGGCCTCGGCTCCGACGAGGACATCGCGCGCACACGCGCCGCCGGATTCGACGCTCATCTCGTCAAGCCGGTCGATCTTCCGGAACTGGAGCGGGTGCTGGCGCTGGCGGGGCGCGCCTGACGGCTCGCGGCGCGCCCGGCACGGCGCGCACGCGCGCGGGCGTCTTCGTCAACCGGTAAGGCAGCTTCAGCACCGGCCAGAACACGCCGTTCGCATCGCGCGCGGCGCTCAGGATATCGGCGAGAAAATCGCCGTCTTCGAGCAGCTCGTCGACGCGCATCACCGGCACTGCATGCTCCATGAGTCTTGCCGCCACGGCTTTCGGCTGCGTGATGCAGCGCGCGCGTTGCGCATCGGACACGTCGCCTTCCGTCCAGATGTGGCCGTCGAGGCAGGCCAGCGCCTGTCCGCGCGATTCGGCCTTGCCCGCCGCGAACAGCGCGCACCACGCGGCGACATCCTGCATCGAGATTTCGATGAACGCGCCCGCGTCTCTCGTCGACGATGCCAGCCGCGCGACGATCGCGAACAGCGCGGCCTGGCCGCCGAGAATATCCGCGCCCGATGCGCCGATCTTGACCGGCGCGCCTTCGCTCCGCGTGAGATCCATGAGGCCGCCCATCGCCTGGATGACGGTATCGAACGCGGGCCGCGACGGATACGCCGATGCGATGCCGAAACCCGATATCGAGCAATAGACGAGGCGCGGATTGATCGCGCCGAGCGTTTCGCGCGTGAAACCGAGCTTCGCGAGCGCGCCGGGGCGCAGGTTTTCGACGAGCACGTCGGCGTCTTCGAGCAGCGTGCGCAAGTACGCGCGATCGTCTTCCTGCTTGAGATCGAGCGCGATCGTCTCCTTGTCGGTGTTGTTGAGCGCGAAGAAGTAGCTCGTGCCGCCCTGCCCCGGCGCCCACGAACGCGCGACTTCGCCCTCGGGCGGCTCGATCTTCACGACTTGCGCGCCGAGCGCCGCGAGATGCTTGCCGACGAGCGGCGCCGTCGTGTACTGGCCTATTTCGATCACCTTCACGCCCGCGAGCGGCGCGGCGTCGATGCTTTCACGCGTTTCCGGCTTCAAGACGGCGACCGCTTCGCTCAACGCGGACATTGCGAAGACCGAAACCCGCCGATACGTATCGGCACCGATGCCGTCTGCTTCGATGGCGCGCGCCGCTTCCGGATGACGCATGCGGAAGTTCGGCTCGCGGTGCAACTCCCCGATGCCGACGATCGGCCCCGCCGCCACGCCGATACGCTCGCAGATGCGCGTGCAGTCGCCGGTGGAAAGCGTCGTCGTCCAGGTTTCCATGAGCGCGTCGAGTGCATCGGCTTGACGCACGCGATCCGCGAGCGTCGCGAAACGCGCGTCGTCGAGTTGCGGCACGCGCGCTTCCTGTCTGAGCTTGCGCCATTGTTCTTCCGTGCTCGTGCAGATGAGAATCCAGCCGTCGCGCGTGCGGTATGCGTTCCACGGCGCGCACGCCGGATGACGATTGCCCACGCGTCCCGCCGTGCGGCGCGCAAACGCCGCGGGCAGGAACGTCGTGAGCGCGCTCGCCGCGCAGCCCATCAGCGTGACGTCGATGTTCTGCGCGATGCCGCGCCTGCGCTTCACGCGCACCGCCGATGCGATGGCCGACGCCGCATACAGGGCCGCCGATATCTCCGTCAGCGCAATGCCGATGCACGCCGGCGCACCGTGCGCGAAGCCCGTCGTGTCCATGAGGCCGCTCATCGCCTGAACCTGCGCGTCGGTGAAGGGCTGGCCGGCGCGCGAGTCTTGCGGGCCTGTCGCGGTGATATCGCACACGATGTGCGTGCCCGATGCCTTCCAATCAGCCACATCGTCCACATCCGATGAAATCACGATCACGTCGTAATCCATCGAATCCGTCGCTGCGAAATCCACCGCAGCGCCCGCGCGTTCGAGCAATGTCGCGCACAGCTTCACCGCATCGCGCGCACCGCACGCCAACACTCGCAAACCTTCCAACATGATCGTCTCCTTCTCCGTATCTCCACGGCTGGCGCGCTCACGCCCGCGTTGCTACCATCATTCGATGCGAACCCTTCCGTCACTCAACGCGCTGCGCGCCTTCGAGGTCTGCGGCCGTCTGCTCAGCATCCAGCTCGCCGCCGATGAGCTGAATGTGACGCCCGCCGCCGTCAGCCGACAGATCAAGCTGCTCGAAGACCAGCTCGGCGTGCTGCTCTTCGAGCGCGGCCATCGCGCGATCACGCTGACGCCGATGGGCTCGCGCTATCTCTCCGACGTGATCCGCAGTTTCGACACCTTGCGCACCGCGACCGTCAATCTCACCGAAGCGCGCAAGCGGCGCACGCTCAAGATCCGCGCCTACACCACGTTTTCGATGAACTGGCTGCTGCCGCGTCTCTCGACGTTTCATCGCGACCATCCGGATATCGAAGTGAGCCTGACCACATCGCTGCAACCGGTCGACTTCAATACCGAAGACGTCGATGGCGCCATTCGTCTCTCGCACGCGCCGTCATCGGATCTCGGCTTCGACCGCCTCGTGCCGAACGAGCTCGTGCCGGTATGCAGTCCCGAGTTCCTGCGCGCGCATCCCGATCTCAACGACGCGACGCCCGAAGCCCTGCGCAACGTGCCGCTTCTGCATTCGCTCGCGCGCCGCGAAGACTGGGCGAAGTGGCTCGATGCAGCCGGCATTCACGGCGTGAATCCGCTCGGCGGCCTCTCCTACGAAAGCTCGATCCTCGCGTACTTCGCCGCGACGCAAGGGCACGGCATCGCGATGGCGCAGCGCGTCCTCGTCGCGGATCAGTTGCGCGCGGGCACGCTCGTCATGCCGTTTTCCTTCGTGCTCGATCTCGGCGCGTTCACGTACTACCTGATCTATCCGCCCGCGCATCTGTCGAATGCCGAGTTCGCCGCGTTTCGCACTTGGCTGCTTTCGGCGTGATGCATCAACGTCCGCGATAGACCGGCTTGCGCTTCTCCGCGAACGCCTTGCGCCCTTCCACGCGATCTTCCGATTCGCGCATCGCGCCCCACGCGAGTTCCGTGAATTCGAGCGCCTGAGCGAGCGGCACGTTCGCGCTCGTCTCGATCACCTTCTTGATCATCTGCACCGCGAGCGGCCCGTTCGATGCGATCGTGCGCGCGAGCTGCATCGCATCGTCCATCAGGGCTTCGGGTTCCGCGAGATCCGATACGAGCCCGATCCGATGCGCGTAGTCCGCATCGATCCTGCAGCCGGTGAGAAGCATCTTCATCGCGATGGCGGAAGGCACCGCGCGCTGCAACGCCTGAATGCCGCACACGGCGGGAATGCTCGCGACGACCGCTTCCGGCAGACCGAACACCGCGTGCTTCGATGCGATGCGCAAGTCGCATTGCAGCGCGAGTTCCAGCCCGCCGCCGAGGCAATAGCCATTGATCGCGCCGATGACCGGCTTGAAGATGCGCAACGAGCTCAGTTCCATCAAACGCACGTAGATGCCTTCCGCGCCCGCGCGATCGATCGACTTCACGAACGACGATCCGAACGATGTCGACGGCGGCAATGTGCGCTTCAGATCCGCGCCGACGCAGAACGATTTCGCGCCCGCACCGGTGATGACGATCACGCGCACGCCGTCATCGTCGCGGGCATCGGCGAGACGCGCGCGCAGTTCGACGAGCGTATCGATATCGAGCGCATTGAGCGCTTCAGGCCGATCGAGCGTCACGACGGCGACGTGATCGGACACGCTGTAGCGAATGGTCATGATGTCCTCCGCCCGTCAAACGCTCGGCGACGCGAGCGAGCGCCCGCCGCACACATAGAGCGTCTGCCCCGTGATGTACGACGCCTCGCGCCGCGCGAAGAAGCGCACCGCTTCCGCGATATCCTCCGGCGTACCGATGCGCTGTACCGGCACCGACTTCTTCAGCTTCTCCTGAAGCTCGCCATCGAACGCCTGAAAGAGCGGGGTGTCGACGATGCCGGGCGCGACCGCGTTCACCGTCACGCCGTCCTTCGCCCATTCGAGCGCGAGACTGCGCGTGAGACTCACGACGCCGCCCTTCGCCGCCGAATAGTTCGCCTGCCCCGCGCCGCCGAGCCATGCGCGCGACGAGATATTCACGATGCGTCCATGCTTCGCCGCGCTCATGTGCGCGAGCACGGCGCGGCAGCATAGAAACTGCGACTTGAGATTCACATCGATGACGGCATCCCAGTCGTCGTCGCTCATGCGCGTGATGCGCTTGTCGCGCACGATGCCCGCGTTGTTCACGAGCACATCGATGCGCTGGAAGCGCTCCATCACCGTTTCCACGGCGCGATTCACCGATGCGCTGTCCGTCACATCGACCGCCAGTGCGATCACGTCCGCGCCGTCCGCTGCGAGCCGGGTCGCGGCTTCGTCGAGCGCGGCGCGATCGAGATCGAAGAGCGCGATGCGTTTGCCATCGCGCGCCAGTGTTTGCGCGATGCCGAAGCCGATGCCTTTCGCGCCGCCCGTCACGATCGCGACTTCCTTTGATGAAGCATTCATTGCTGTCTCCTTGAACGAATGCCCCGATGCTAGGCCGCCTCATCGCGTGTGCTCAAACGACATTTTTTGCGCGGTCGATTGAGTTTTCGTTCGATTGAGAAGAAGTCAATCGACAAAGCAAAAAATGTCGTTTGAGCGGGCGGAAAGCCAAACCTACGATGCGTCCATCACATACTCACACGGAGACGACATCATGGACACCACGCTTCCGAACGTAGCCGAGCCGGGCGCGACGCCGCTCACTCGCGCACAGAGAAAGGCGATCGTCGCGGCGACGCTCGGCACCATCGTCGAGTTCACGGACTGGATCATCTATGCGACGTTCGCGTCGCTGTTCTCGCGGCAGTTCTTTCCCGCGAACAACGCGAGCATCGCGCTGCTCGCGACCTTCGCGGTATTCGCGGTCGGCTTCGTGATGCGGCCTATCGGCGGCGCGCTGCTCGGCGCCTATGCCGATCGCCACGGGCGCAAGAACGGCCTCGCGCTATCGGTTGCGCTGATGGCGGGCAGCTCGCTCGTGATCGCGGCGTGTCCGGGCTATACGTCGATCGGCGTCGCGGCGCCGCTCGTGCTCGTCGCCGCGCGGCTCGTGCAGGGCTTCGCGGCGGGCGGCGAGTTCGGCTCGGCATCGACGTTCCTGATGGAATCGGCGTCGCCATCGCGCCGCGGCTTCGCGGGGTCGTGGCAGCACTTCGCCGTGAACGCAGGCGTGCTCGTGGCGGCCTCGATCGGCGCACTGCTCACGTCGATGATCGATGCGCCCGCGATGGCCGCGTGGGGCTGGCGCATCGCGTTCGCCATCGCGGGGCTGATGGGCTTCGTCGCGCTGTGGTTCCGGCTCGCGGTCTCCGAAACCGATGCGTTCAGGAAAAATGTGTCGGCGCGCCAGCACACGCGGCATCCGTTCGTCACGATCGTGCGTGAGCATCGGCGCGCGGCGCTGCGCGTGATCGGCATCGCGATGGCGGGCAATCTCTGCAACTACCTCTGGCTCGTGCTCTTCCCGACGCTCGCCCATATGCGCGGCCTGCCGCTGCGCGAGGCGTTCAGCGCGAGCGTCGTGTCGATCGTCGTTTCGCTCGTGGCGATTCCGCTGCTCGGCATCCTGTCGGACCGCATCGGACGCAAGCCCGTGCTGCTCGCGTTCGCCGCCGGCTCCGCGCTCTTCGCGTATCCCGCGCTGCACTTTCTGAACAGCGACTACTGGACCGCGACGGTCATCGTGACCATCGGCATGCTGCTCTCGTCCGGCTTCGCCGCGACCTGCGCCACCGTGATGGCCGAGCAGTTCCCCGCGCATGTGCGAGCGACGGGCGTCGCGCTGCCCTATGCCGTATCGGCGGCGCTCTTCGGCGGCACGCTGCCGACCATCGTCACCGCGATGAACAACGCCGGTCTCTCGCAATACCTGTGGATCTACGTGGCCGCCGTGTGCGCGGCGGGCTGCATCGTCTATGCGCGCATGCCGGAAACGCGCGGCAAGACGCTCGATTAAGGCTTTCTTTCAATCAATGCAATGGAGACAACCATGCGCAAAGTGGTGATCGGTGGCGTCGGCATGACGCCCTTCGGCAAGTTTCTCGAACGCAATCTCAAGTCGCTCGCGGAGGAAGCGGTGTCGCTCGCGTTGAAGGACGCGCACGTCACGGTGAACGATGTCGATCGCGTGTTCTTCGGCAATGCGGCGGCGGGCGTCGTGACCGGCCAGGAGATGATTCGCGCGCAGTCGTCGCTGCGCAATACCGGCCTCGACGGCAAGCCGATGTTCAATGTCGAGAACGCCTGCGCATCCGGCAGCTCGGCGCTGAATCTCGCGTGGCTCGCGGTGGCGTCGGGGCAGGCGGAGACGGCGCTGGTCGTCGGCGTCGAGAAGCTGTCGCACGAGGACAAGTCGGTTTCGTTCGGCGCGTTCGCCAAAGCCGTCGATCTCGAAGAGCCGCTGCCCGAGGGCGTGACCACGGGAACCGGCTCGCTCTTCATGGACCTGTACGCGGCGAAGGCGCGCAAGTGGATGGACAAGACCGGCGCCGATGCGAGCGATTTCGCGCGCGTCGTCGTGAAGAGCCGTCATGCTGGCTCGCTCAATCCGCACGCGCAGTTCCGCAAGGAGACGAGCGTCGAGGAAGTGCTGACGAGCCGCATGGTCAGCGATCCGCTCACGCTCTTCATGTGCTCGTCGATCGGCGATGGCGGCGCGGCCCTCTTCATCTGCTCGGAGGAATTCGCGGCGAAGCACGACATCCGCCCGGTGTACATCCGCGCGAGCTCGATCGTCTCGGCGAAAGCCGATGGCACGGGCGAGCTCGTCGCCGTGCGCGCGGCGCGCGAAGCGTATGAGGAAGCGGGCATCGGACCGGAGGATGTGCATGTCGTCGAATTGCACGATGCATCCGCGCCCGCCGAGCTCATCCACTACGAGAACCTCGGCCTGTGCGCGCCCGGCGATGCGCCGAAGCTGATCCGTTCCGGCGATACGGACATCGGCGGGAGGATTTCGGTGAACCCGAGCGGCGGCTTGCTCTCGCGCGGGCATCCGGTCGGCGCGACGGGCGTCGCGCAGCTCGTCGAACTGACGCAGCAGTTGCGCGGCAAGGCGGGCGCGCGGCAGCGTCCCGGCGCGAAGGTCGCGCTCGCGGAGAACAACGGCGGTCAGCTCGCGGGCGATTCCGCCGTCGCGCTGGTCACGATTCTTTCGACGTAAGCCCGGCGGTTTCCACCGTCACATTCCCCCGCTCCTCGAAGCGCGCGAGCACCGGCGCTTCGGCCAACGCATCGGTGAGGAGCGTCCAGTCGCGCTCCAGCGGCGTCCAGTGCTGCTGGCTCGCGCGCTCCAGCTTGTTCGACGTCACCAGCACGAACACGCCCGCCGCCTGCCGGGCGATGCATTCCTTCAGGAACGCCTGCTCCGCCGTCGCTTCGCACAGCCCGCGTCCCGCGACGACACCGTCCGCGCCGAGAAACGCCTTGTCGAAGGTGACGCGCGAGAGCGCCACCTGCGCGAAGGGCCCGAGCGTGCTCATGCTCGACGGCCGCACGTCGCCGCCGATCAGCGTCACGCGCACGTCCGCCGCGGCGAGCGCGCTCACCGCGAGCAGATTGTTCGTCACGACGTGAATCTCCGTGCGTCCGGCGAGGCAGCGCGCGAGCGCGGCATTCGTCGTGCCGCCGTCGAGGAAGATGGTGTCGCCATCCTGCACGTGCCGCGCCGCCGCGCGCGCGATCGCTTCCTTCTGCTCCCGAAAACTCTCGCGCCGGATATCGAGCGATTCCTCCGGCTCGTGCATGCCCACCGACGCCGCGCCGCCATACGTGCGGACGATGCGGCGCTCTTCCGCGAGCGCCCGCAGGTCGCGGCGCACCGTCGCTTCCGACATGCCGAAGTGATCGCACAGCGCGGCGACATCGTTCATGCCTGACAACACGGCCTTGAGCATGGCCTCACGGCGTTTCTCGACTTTCATTGTCTTCCCTGAGTTCTGACGATTTCCGGCGCGCGCACAGTGTAACGAAGACCCCAGGCGCGCCGAATGCGCGTCACATCTGTCCGTCCGACACATATTTTGACTGATTCGATCATTCGCGCAAGCAAATCTCGCCGCACCGATCACTGTAAACACCAATACCGCGCGAATTGCGCAAAACCGAGGGAAAGACTACACTTCGCGTTGATTGATTCGATCATTTTGTGACTGAATCGAACAGAAACCACTCTGGAGACACGTATGGCTCAAATTCACATCAAGCGCGCCGTCGAGCGCGTGCCCGGCGGGATGATGATCGTCCCGCTGCTGATCGGCTCGCTGATCGCGACCTTCATGCCCGGCATGCCGAAGTTCTTCGGCTCGTTCACGAACGCGCTCTTCACCGGTGCGCTGCCGATCCTCGCGGTGTTCTATGTCTGCATGGGCGCGAGCATCGACGTAAAGGCAACGCCCTATCTCCTCAAGAAAGGCGGCGCGCTGTTCGTGACGAAGGTCGGCACGGCGATCATCGCGGGCGTCGTGCTCGGGCATTTCCTCGGCGAGCAGCCGATCACGTCGGGTCTCTTCGCCGGCATTTCGACGCTGGCCGTCGTCGCCGCGATGAACGACACCAACGGCGGGCTCTACATGGCGCTGATGGGCCAGTACGGCCGCTCGGAAGACGTCGGCGCGTACACGATCATGTCGCTCGAATCCGGCCCGTTCCTGACCATGGTCACGCTCGGCGTCGCGGGCCTCTCCGCGTTTCCGTGGCCGACGCTCGTCGGCAGCATCCTGCCGCTCGCGGTCGGCATGCTGCTCGGCAATCTCGATCGCGAGATGCGCGACTTCCTCGCCCGCGCGGTGCCGGTCATGATCCCGTTCTTCGCGCTGGCGCTCGGCGCGGGCCTCGATCTGCACAAGGTCTGGCAAGCCGGTCTGCTCGGCATCGGCCTGGGCTTCGCGGTCGTCATCGTGACGGGTATTCCGCTCTACTTCGCGGATCGTCTGACGGGCGGCACGGGCGTCGCGGGCGCGGCGGCGGCGAATACCGCGGGCAACGCGGCGGCCGTTCCCGCGCTGATCGCGGCGGCCAATCCGGTCTATGAAGAAGCGGCGAAGACGGCGACGCTGCTCGTCGCGGCATGCGTGGTCGTGACGGCCATCGTGTCGCCGATCCTGACGGCGGCCATCGCCAAGCGCGTGAGCGCGCGAAGCGAAGCGCGCGCATCGTCCGCGTCGAAGGCGCGCGGGGCCACGCAATGAAGAGCTTGCTGATCGTCGCCGACGATCTCTCGGGCGCCGCCGACTGCGCGATCGCGTTCGCGGCGGCGGGCCGCAAGACGGTGGTGTCGCTCGACGCGGCTGCATCGGACACGGGCGCGGCGGTCATCGCCGCCGACACCGACACGCGCCGCCTCACGCCCGCCGAAGCCGCGAAGCGCACGGCGAGCGCGTGGCAGACGCTGCGCGCGCCGGGACGGCGTCTGTACAAGAAGATCGATTCGACCTTGCGCGGCAACTGGACCGCCGAGGTCGCGGCGCTGACCAAGATCGCCGGCCCGGCGATCGTCACACCCGCGTTTCCCGCGACGGGCCGCACCGTGCGCGACGGCCGCGTGATCGTGCGCGGCGTGCCGCTCGAAGACACCGAAACGTGGCAGCTCGAGAACGCCGGGCAGAACGCCGGATTGCGCGCGATGCTGGACATGGTCGGCCTGCGCGTCGCGCATGTGCCGCTCGATGCGTTCCGCGCCGCGCCGCAAGACGTCGCCGTGATGGTCGCGTCGGCGGCGGCATCGGCGAATGGCATCGACGCGATCATCGTCGATGCCGAAACCAGCGACGATCTCGCATCGCTTGCGCGCGTCACGGCAGCCGTCGACGAGCAGTTTTTCTGGGTCGGCTCGGGCGGTCTCGCGCGTGAGCTGGCCGCGCTGCCCGATCTCTTCGATGCCAGCGCGTCTATGCCTGCGACGCGCGCCATCGAGCCGGCGCAAGGGCCGATCCTCGCGCTGGTCGGCAGTCTGTCCGCGATCTCCGAGCGGCAGTGCGCGTTGCTGTGCGCCGAAGCGGGCGTCTGCGAAACGATCGTGCCGCCGGCCGTGTTGCGCGGCGGCGCGCATCATCCGGAATGGCAGGCGTGGAACGAGCGCATCGGCGCAAAGGTGCGCGGCAATGAAGACGCGATCGTGCGCATCGGCCGCGACGACGCGTTCGATCCCGCCGAAGGCGCGCTCTTGTCGAATGCGCTCGCGGCGCTCGTCGCGCCTCATTTCGACAAGCTCGGCGGACTGATCGCGACCGGCGGCGAAACCGCCCGCGCGATCCTCGCCGCGGCGAACATCGGCAGCCTCGAACTCGTGCGCGAGATCGAAGCGGGCGTCGCGCTCGGACGGCCATCGGCGGGCAATGGCCCTTCGATCGTCACGAAAGCCGGCGCGTTCGGCAGCGAGCACGCGCTGCTCGGCGCCTACCTGCATTTGCGCGGGGCGGATCTTTCCGTCCCGCGTTGAGACAAGACATCACCTGACGAACATCATGAGCAACTATCTTCCCGTAATCGGCATCACGATGGGCGACGCGACCGGCGTGGGCCCGGAAATCGTCGTCAAGAGCCTCGCGCACGATGCCGTCTATCAGCAGTGCCGTCCGTTCGTGATCGGCGATGCGCGCCGTCTCGAGCGCGCGAACGAGATCGTCGGCGGCAAGGCGACGGTGCGCCGCATCGAGGATGCGAGCGAGGCGCGTTATGAGCCGGGCGTGATCGACTGCATCGACCTCGGCCTGATTCCCGACGACCTGCCCTTCGGCGAGCTGTCCGCGATCGCGGGCGATGCGGCGTATCGGTACATCGCACGCGCGGTCGAGCTGGCGCAGGCGAATCAGATCGACGCGATCTGCACCGCGCCGCTCAACAAGGAAGCGCTGCACGCGGGCGGCCACAAGTTCCCGGGCCACACGGAGATGCTCGCGCATCTGACGGGCGTCGACGAAGTGTCGATGATGCTGGTCGCGCCGCAATTGCGCGTGATTCACGTGACGACGCACATCGGCATCATCGACGCGATCCGCAAGATCGAGCCGGGTCTCGTGCAGCGCACGATCGAGCGTGGCAACGCGACGCTCGTGAAGGCGGGCATCGCGAAGCCGCGCATCGGCGTGTGCGGGATCAATCCGCATGCGGGCGAAAACGGGTTGTTCGGTTATGGCGAGGAAGAAGAGAAGATCATCCCCGCCGTGAAGATCTTGCAGGAACGTGGTCTCGACGTGACCGGCCCGCTGCCCGCCGATACGCTGTTCTATCGCGCGGGGCGCGGCGACTTCGATCTCGTCGTCGCGATGTATCACGATCAGGGACATGGTCCCGTGAAGGTGCTCGGTCTCGAAGCGGGCGTGAACGTGACGGTCGGTCTCGATGTGATCCGCACCTCGGTCGATCACGGCACGGCGTTCGATATCGCGGGCAAGGGCATCGCCGATGAACGCAGCATGCTCGAAGCGCTGCGTCAGGGCACGGAACTGGCGACGCGGCGTCACTGACGCGGTTGGCGCGATAATGGGTGCTTCATACGAAGCACGCGCGCCGATCGATCATGACCTCCTCTCCCGATACGCTGCACCGTCTATGGCGCATCGCCGGCTTGCCCGACGATGCGCTTTCTTTCATCGACCTTCCCGGTCGCGATCCCGTTTTTCCTTCCACGTTTGCTGTCGGCACGGCGGCGCAGGCGAGCATCGGCGCGGCAGCGCTGGCCGCGTGCGAGCTTGCCCATGCGCGCGGCGTCGAAAGGCAGCGCGTGTCCGTCGATATGACGCACGCGGCGGTCGAATGCACGGGCGCGTTTACCGTCGATGGCAAGGAGCCGGAGACGTGGGGGCGCTTCTCCGGCCTCTATCGATGCGCCGATGGTTACGTGCGCATTCACGCGAACTTCGAACACCATCAGGATGGCGCGCTGCGTCTGCTCGGGCTCGATCCGCGCACCGCGACGCGCGAGGAAGCGGAGCGTGCGTTGCTGTCGTGGCGCGCGTGCGATTACGAGAACGCCGCGGCCGAGCGCGGGCTCGTCGTCACGATGCTGCGCACGTTCGACGAATGGGATGCGACGGCGCAAGCGCAGGCCATCGCCGCGCAGCCCTTGATGACGATCACGCGCATCGGCGATGCGCCGCCTCGCGCACTGCCCGCCTTGTCCGCCGATGCGCGTCCGCTCGACGGTCTGCGCGTGCTCGATTTCACGCGCATTCTCGCGGGGCCGGTCGGCGGCCGGGCGCTCGCCGCGTTCGGTGCGGACGTGATGCTCGTGAACGGGCCGCATCTGCCGAATATTCCCGCGATCGCGGATACGAGCCGCGGCAAGCGTTCGGCGTTGCTCGATCTCCGGTCAGCCGATGATCGCGACACGCTCTGGACGCTGATCGACGAGGCGCATGTGTTTGCGCAGGGGTATCGGCCGGGCGGGATGGCTTCGCTGGGGTTCGGGCCGGAAGCGCTGGCTGAGCGCCGGCCGGGCATCGTCTATACCTCGCTGAGCGCGTATGGCACCGAAGGACCGTGGTCGTCACGGCGCGGGTTCGATTCGCTCGTGCAGACCGCGATGGGATTCAACGCGGCGGAAGGCGAAGCCGAAGGCAAAGGCAAGCCGCGCCCATTGCCGATGCAGATGCTCGATATGGCGAGCGGATTTCTGATGGCGTTCGGCGCGGCTGCGGCGCTGTGGAAACAGCAGCGCGAAGGCGGAAGCTGGCACGTGCAGGTTTCGCTCGCGCAGACGGGACACTGGTTGCGAGGGCTCGGGCGCGTCGATGGCGGGCTGAAGATCGCGAAGCCGGATATCGCGCCGTATGTCGGGCGCTATGAATCGGGATTCGGCGAGTTGATCGCGGTGCGGCCGAGCGCGCGGATGGAGCGGACGGAAACGGGATATGCGCGGAATTCGATGCCGCCGGGGACATCGGAAGCGAAGTGGTGAAAAGCGGCGCACGCTGCGCATGCGCCGCACTCCCGGCATCAGGACCGGTTCACGTGGGCGATGACCGGCCCGGCCATCACCTCCGGCGCAGCCGCGCCAATTTCGCCCGCGTTTGTCGCGATCCACTCCTTGGCCCGTTGCACGCTTTCATCGACACCGGCGGCGTCCCGGCACACGGTCACGGAGTATCCTCCGTCGCCGCTTCGCACGAGCGTGTACGACACCAGGCCTTTGACACCGCCTATCAGTTCTTCGACGTCCGCCTTGCGCTTCTCAAGCAGGTCAAACAGTTCCTTTGCGCCTTTTCCGGAATATCTTCTTAGAACGGTTTGCATGATTGGCTCCTCCGAATCCGTGAGACGAATCCAAAATCGACCGTGCGCGCAACGATCGACAACAATGCCTGCCGTCTCATGACTGCTCAGAAGGATTGGGACAGCGGCAAGGTCTATCGTCGCCGCAGTTACCAAGTGTAGTTGCCATCCCGTCGATGTAAACCGGGCGTAAATGACGCGCGCGCTACAACGCGCGCGTTATCGCCGCTCAGTGCTTGCTCGTCGCGCGAGCCGCCCCGATGCCGGTCATCGAACGAATGAACTGCCCCACGTAAAGCTGCTGCTCGCGCTTGCCCCGCGCCGACGCATCGAGCACCGAGAACAGCCACGCCGATGCGAATGCCAGCGTCATCGAGAACAGCGCGGGATTCGCATACGGGAAGAGCGCGTGATCGTGCTTGAGGATCTGCACCCAGACCGTCGGTCCGAGCACGAGCAGCACGATCGCCGACAAGAGCCCGGTGAGACTGCCTGCCACCGCGCCGCGCGTCGTGAGTCCCTTCCAGAACATCGACAGGAACAGAACCGGGAAGTTGGCCGACGCGGCAATCGCCAGCACGAGACCGGACAGGAAGGCGATGTTCTGATTCTCGAAGATGAGGCCGAGCAGAATCGCCAGCACACCGATGGCAAGCGTCGCGATCTTCGATACGCGAATCTCCTGCGCTTCCGTCACCGCGCCCTTGCGGAACGCATTCGCGTAAAGGTCATGCGAAACGGCCGACGCACCCGAAAGCGCGAGCCCGGCCACGACCGCGAGCACCGTCGCGAACGCCACCGCCGAGATGAAGCCGAGGAACAGGTTGCCGCCCACCGCGCCCGCCAGATGCACGGCCACCATGTTGCTGCCGCCGATGATCTTGCCGGCCGCATCGTGGAAGTCGCCGTTGGTGCCGACGATGACGATCGCGCCGAAGCCCAGCAGCAGAATCAGCAGATAGAAGTAGCCGATGAACCCCGTCGCGTAGAGCACCGACTTGCGGGCTTCCTTCGCGTCGGCGACGGTGAAGAAGCGCATCAGGATGTGCGGCAGGCCCGCCGTGCCGAACATCATGCCGACGCCGAGCGAGACCGCATCGATCGGATTCGAGACGAGGCCGCCCGGCGACATGATCGACTGCCCTTTCGCGTGCGCCTTGACCGCGCCCGAGAAAAGCGCTTCGAGATCGAAGCCGAAATACGCGAGCACCATGATGGCCATGAAGGTCGCGCCGCCGAGCAGCAGCGCGGCCTTGATGATCTGCACCCAGGTCGTGGCCAGCATGCCGCCGAACATCACGTAGAGCACCATCAAGCAGCCCACGAGAATGACCGCGGACATGTAGCTCGTCCCGAACAGGAGCTGGATCAGCTTGCCCGCGCCCACCATCTGCGCGACGAGATACATGATCGCGACGGTCAGCGTGCCGCACGCAGCGACGATCCGCACCGGACGTTGCGCGAGCCGGTACGAAACGACGTCGGCGAAGGTGTACTTGCCGAGATTGCGCAGCCGCTCGGCGATGAGAAAGAGGATGATCGGCCAGCCCGCGACGACGCCGAGCGCGTAGATCATGCCGTCGTAGCCCTTGTCGAAGATCATCGCGGAAATGCCGAGGAACGACGCCGCCGACACCATGTCGCCCGCGATCGCGAGACCATTCTGGAAGCCCGTCAGGCCGCCGCCCGCCGCGTAGAAGTCCGAGGCGGAGCGCGTGCGCTTCGCGGCCCAGCGCGTGATGCCGAGCGTCAGGAGAACGAAGACGAAGAACATGGCGATCGCGCTCAGGTTGAGCGGACGTGCGCTCACCGGGCCCTGGATCGCATCGGCGGCGATGGCGTGCTGCGGCGCAAGGACGAGCGTTGCGAGCGCGAGCGGAATCGTCGGGAGAAGCTTCTTCATGCGTGTTGCTCCTTCAGGGAGTCGTTCAGGGCGTCGATCGAGCCGTTGGCTTTCAGCACATAGACGGCGGTCAGCGCAAAGGCCAGCAGAATGAACGCGATGGCGACCGGAATGCCCCACGTCACCGTGCCCGCGCCGATGCGAAGCCCGAGCGTCGCGGGAGAAAACGCGATGAGCAGAACGAAGCTGAAGTAGGCCGTCAGCATGACGGCGGTGAGCCTCCAGGCCAGCCGCGTTTTGGTCGCGACGAGGCGTGTGAAGTCGGGGTGTAGGCGAAGCGTCTCCAATTGCTGCTCGTCCATGCATGTGTCTCCGAAAGGGATGGATGTGTGCCGCGAAATCCTTGTTCTCTGGCCAGCGCGGGTGATTGCCGGTCTTGTTCTTGGATGGGTCGTCCGCGCGTGGCATCGGGTCGCGCCACTGCTGACGAGCAGCCATTCTATTGATAAACCGACCGTCCGGTAGGTTTATTTTCGGAGGGATTTGAGAAGAATCTCACCGCAAAGCGCGAATCGTGAGCGATGTATTTTTAAGCGTTCGCCAAACAAGCGGTTTCGTGCTCAGGCGGTGGGGACGGCACGGCGTTGGAAGAAGCACGAAAAACAGGCGTGGCACACCTGACTTTCAAACGGAGCGAACTTCCCTTTGTATTCCAGTCCGCCCGTCCTATTCTCAATTTCGTTGAATAACGACGAGAACAAGAACATGCGCGCGCGAACCCTGGCTGTCCCGTTGCTGATCGCCACCAACCTTCTCGCCGCGAGCTGTGGCGGCGGTTCATCGCAAGATCCCATCGATCAGGTCATGAAGAAGCCGCGCTACACCAGCGCGAATTCCCAATGGTCGATGGTCGTGATGGACGCGACCACAGGCGAAACGCTTCAGGCACTTCAACCCGACGTGCTCTCGTTCACGGGCTCGGTCCGCAAGCTGTATTCGGTGGGAACCGCGCTCAACACCATCGGCGCGGATCATCGCTTCGAAACGCCGGTCTACCGGAACGGCTCGCTTGACGCATCGGGCAGGCTGACAGGCGATCTCATCCTCAAGGCATCGGGCGATCTGACCTTCGGCGGGCGCCAGAAGCCCGATGGCACCATCGACTTCACCGACTTCGATCACAACGAGGCGCGCGCCTTCGACGGCGCCATTCTCACGCCGGAAGATCCGCTGACGGCCGTGAACCAGCTCGCGCAGCAAGTGAAGGCGGCGGGCATCACGTCGGTCAGCGGCGATGTCATCGTCGATGACAGGCTCTTCGACGCGTTTCGCGTGCCCAACGGCAACGTGCTCATTTCACCGATTCTCGTGAACGAAAACGTGATCGACGTGACGCTCGCGCCCACATCCGCCGGCCAGCCCGGCCAGCTCGACTGGCGTCCGCGCACGCGCGCGATGACCATGCAGGGCGTAACGCTCACGACTGCGGCGAACAGCGAGGCGGACATCGTCACATCGGGCGATGCGCTCGACGAAGGCCCGCTTGGCTGCCTCGCCACACCGGGCTGTCACGGCACGATCTCGGGGGAAGCAAGCCTCTCCACGCCCGCGACGATTCCGATGGGCTACACGTCGCCGCTCGTGGGCAACAACTTGTACGTCAGCAATCTGCGTGTCGAAGATCCGCCGTCTTTCGCGCGCACCGCATTCATCGACGCATTGACGCGCGCGGGCGTGAACGTGTCGGCGCCCGCGGTTCAGCCCAACGACAGAAGCAGGTTGCCATCGCCGCAGAGCTATTCGAGCGCGACACGGGTCGCGAGCTTCACCTCGTTGCCGTACTCCGAAATCGCGAAGCTGATACTCAAGGTGAGCCTCAACACCGGCGCGAACCTGAGCCTGATGTATCAAGGTCTGACGAAAGGCGCGCGCACCGTCGATGCCGCGCTCGTCACCGAGCGTCAATATCTGACGGGCACGCTCGGCATCGACGGCGCGGGCTTCAACTTTCCGACCAATGGCAGCGGCTCGCCCGACAGCCGCGCCACCGCGCGCACCACCGCGACATTGCTCACCGTGATGAGCCGCCTGCCGATCTACCCGGTGTATCGCGACGCGCTGTCGATCCTCGGTGTCGACGGCTCGCTCGCGGCGATCGGCAAGGATGTCGCCGGCAAGGAGCACATCAGGGTGAAGAGCGGCGCGACCGTGACCAACGGTCAGATGATCGCGATGAACATGGCGGGCTACATGGACGCGAAGAGCGGACGCCGGCTCGCGTACGCGCTCTTCGTCAACAACGCCGGTCCGGTCACGGCGCTCAGCGACACGCTCGAAGTTTTCGACGACGAAGCGAAGATACTGGGCATCGTCTACGCGCGTTACTGAGCGGATTTACTTCGGCGGCACCGGGATCATCCCCGGGAAGACATACGCCTGCAGCATCGCGATCACGCCGATCACCGCCGCGCCCGCGATCGAGTGGAAGAACACCGTCCGGAAGATCGGCCCGAGCGCGAACGAGCGCTCCTTCGGATCGTCGTAGCAGGCGGCGCACGCGACCATGATCGACTGCGCGTCGATCATCTTGCCCATCACGCCGCCCGTCGAGTTCGTCGCGACGATCAGGATCGGATTCAGGTTGAGCTGCTGCGCCGTGATGCGCTGCAGGCTGCCGAAGAGCGCGTTGGACGCCGTGTCGGAGCCGGTCAGGAACACGCCGAGCCAGCCGAGAAACGCCGCGAAGAACGGATAGAACACGCCCGCGCCCGTGAACGCGAGACCGAGCACGGCATCCGTGCCGGAGTAGCGCGTGAGGAAGCCCAGGCCGAGCACCTGCGCGATGACGAGCACCGGAATCTTCATGCGGCGCATCGTCTGCGTGAACGCGTCCTTCCATTGCGTGGCGGAAAGGCGCAGCACGAAACCGGACAGCATCGCCGCGACGAACACGCCGGTGCCCGCCGCCGACAGCCAGTTGATGGTGAAGCGCGCAGCTTCCGCCTTCGCATTGACGGGCGCGACCGGCGGCATCCGCTGCACGAGGTTGTGCAGCGCGGGCATGTCCCAGACGGGCAGGGACAGCGTGCCCTTGAACGGCGAGCCGAGCAGCGTCGTGGAGAAGGGAACGCCCGCGAACAGGTTGTTGAGGAGCTTCTTGAATTCGGGCACGCCCCACAGCGCGCAACAGGCGATCAGGATCACCCACGGCATCCACGCATAGATCGTTTCGCCGGTCGAGTACTTGTACTTCCACTGCGATTTGTCGATGACGGCATCCGACGCGCCGCCTTCCCGCGCGAGCGCTTCACGTTCGGACCTGAGCAGGAAGCGCGTCTTCGGATGCCAGACGAAGCGCAGGAACAGCGCCGTGCAGATCACCGAGAACACGCCCGATACCACGTCGGTCATCAGGTGGAGCGCGTGGCTGCCGGACGCGTAGAACTGCATGATCGCGAAGGAACCGCCCGCGCAGAGCATCGCGGGCCAGACTTCGAACACTTGCTTCCACGAGCCGCCTTCCATCTTCACGAAGGTCGCGACGAGCCAGAACGGCACGAGCACCGATACGAAGGGCAGCTGATGACCCGCCATCGCGGAGAGCGTGACCTGATCGAGTTCGCTGACGGCGGCGAGCGTGACGATCGGCGTGCCGATCGCGCCCCACGCGACAGGCGCCGTATTCGCGAGCAGGTTCAGCACCGCCGACTGGAACGGCCGGAAGCCGAGGCCGACCATCACCGCCCCGGCGATCGCCACAGGCGTGCCGAATCCCGACGTGCCCTCGATGATCGCGCCGAACGAGAACGCGATCAGCACGCACTGCAGCCGTCGGTCGAACGAGATGTGGACGATCGATTCCTTGACGATCTCGAACTTGCCGGTCACGACGCTCATCGTGTAGAGGAACATCGCGGCCAGCACGATCCAGATGATGCCGAGAAATCCCGAGAGCGAGCCGAGCGCGAACGCCGACACCGCCGACGTCACCGGCATGCGGAATACGAGACAGGAAATGATGAACGCGGCGATGACGCCGAAGAACGCCGCATACGGCGCCGAAATGCCCAGATGAACGTTGCCCTGCGAATCGCGATGACGATGAAGCGCGATGAAGTAGAGCAGTGTCAGAATCGGAATCGCCGCGGCGATGGTGGAAAGGAATGCATTGCCCAACGGGTTGTAGGTCTGCTGGTACATGTCGCTTCCTTTTTTGATCTTAGGATTCGAACTGTTCCTTACAGGATTACTACCTAATCTTTGATGTATAGCGGGACGAAAGGTCGATTTCAAGTTTTGCGGCGGCGCGAGGGCAAAGCGCGCCGCGGCACGAATCACGCTACGCGAGGGTCAGGCGGAAGGGGCTTCCTCTTTGCGCGGCACGACCGAATCGATGCTCACCGGCACGCGCCGCGCGAGCGCGCACATCAATTCATAGCCGATAGTGCCGGACGGCTCCGCGACTTCGTCCACCCGCACGCGCTCGCCCCACAACTCGACCGGCGCCCCGATGCCCGCAGCGGGGCACGGCGTCAGGTCGACGGTGAGCATGTCCATCGACACGCGTCCGACGATGCGCGTGCGCACGCCATCGACGATCACGGGCGTGCCCGTCGGCGCGTGGCGCGGATAGCCGTCCGCGTAGCCGCATGCGACCACGCCGATTCTCATCGCGCGATCCGCCTTGAACGTGCGGCCATAGCCGATCGTCTCGCCGGCCTCGAGCGTCTGCACGCCGATGATGCGGCTTTCGAGCGTCATCGCCGCGCGCAACGGGAAGCCTTCGATATGCCTCGCGCAGCCCGTCGGCGACGCGCCGTAGAGGATCGTGCCCGGCCGCACCCAGTCGCGATGCGCGCGCGGATGCCACAGCACCGCCGCCGAATTCGACAGCGAGCGCGTGCCGGGAAGATTGCGCGTGGCGGCATCGAATTCGTCGATCTGCCAGTCGATCGCGCCATCGTCGGCGTTCGCGAAGTGGCTCATCAGACCGATCGAGCTGACCGCTTCGATGCCCGACGCGCGCTCCCACGCGGCCTCGAACTCGCCCGGCCGATAGCCGAGCCGGTTCATGCCGGAGTTCATCTTCAACTGGATGTCGATGCGTGCGCGCGGCTTCGCGGCTTTCAGCAACGCGAGCTGATCGTCGCAATGCACCGTGACCGTCAGGCGATGGCGCTCGGCCGTCTCGACATCCTCCGGCTCGAAGATGCCTTCCAGCAGCAGCACCGGCTTCGTCCAGCCGAGTTCGCGCACGCGCACGGCTTCGTCGAGATCGAGCAGCGCGATGCCGTCGGCGTCCGCGAGCGCCGGGTAAATGCGCTCGATGCCGTGACCGTACGCGTTCGCCTTGATGACGGCCCACGCACGCGACGACCGCGCCGTGCGTTTGACGAGCTGGAGATTGTGACGAACGGCGTCGGGATGAATGCGCGCGGAGATCGGACGTGGCATGGCGTGCTGGATTTTGAGTTGGAGGCAGTGAATTGACGGATCGTATCGGCCAAATAGCAGTTGTTGTTAATATATTTTTGCAAATTTTTGGTCGAAACGCCTTCCACGCTCGACGTGCCTTCTGCCCGCTTCGCGGTATCGTGCGACTCATGCCACGCACGCGCCGAGGAGCCCGCCATGAACGATGCCCGCCGTCTCGCCTGTCTGCGTATCGTGCTCGTGGTCGTCGGACTGATCGCGCTCTTCGGCCTCTATCCGCTGATGCGGCTATGGCCTTCGGGATGGGCGTGGGAATCGGGCCACGAAGGCCGCTCCGAGTACGCGCTGATGATCGTCGGCATCTATGCGACGCTCGGCGTGTTCCTGCTGATCGCATCGCGCGAGCCGTTGAAACATCTGAGCCTGATCTGGTTCACGGTGTGGTCGAGCGTCGTGCACGGCGCGATCATGGCGGTGCAATCGTTCGGCGGCGGCGGACATCTCGGTCATCTCGCGGGCGATGTTCCCGCGCTCTTCATCGTCGCCGCCGCGCTCGCGATCTTCACGCCGCGCGGCGACGCGCTCAGGCGGGCGCGCGAGCTCAGCTCAGATAGCCGAGATGCTGGCCCAGAATGACGCTGCCGACGCCGATCAGGATCAGCCCGCCGACGATCTCCGCCCGCTTGCCGATGGTCGCGCCGACGAGCCGGCCGACCATCACGCCGATCGTCACCATGAGCATGGTCGCGAAGCCGATGGTCGCGGCCGTCGAGAAGATATCGACATCGATGAACGCGAGGCCCGCGCCGACCGCCATCGCGTCGATGCTGGTGGCGAAGCCGGTGAGCGCGAGCACCCAGAACGAATGCGAGTTGGGCTTTTCCTCTTCGTGGGCCGCGCTGCTGAAGCCTTCGCGGATCATGCGCGCGCCGAGCAGGAACAGCAGGCCGAACGCGATCCAGTGGTCCCACGCGGTCACGTACTGCGCGGCGGCGCGGCCGAGCGCCCAGCCGACGAGCGGCGTCATCGCCTCGATCACGCCGAAGATCACGCCAGTCTTCAGCGCTTCCGCGATGCGCGGCTTGTGCAGGGTCGCGCCCTTGCCGACAGCGGCGGCGAAGGCGTCGGTGGACATGGCGAAGGCCAGGAAAAGGGTGGAGGCGAGATTCATCGAGTAGCGCTCTGGTCGGGCAAGATGGAACGACAGAACGCGCGCCCGACCGGTCGCGAATTCTGTCGATGGTCTTGCCAACCTGTGATGGCTGCCCATGCCACGGTCTGACCGACCGAGCGTGTTGACATGAGCGCTTTTCCGGTGCGGAAAAGCCGGCTACTCCCCAGCGAAGAGCCGTGAGCTTAACACGGCTTCGAATCGATGCAGCGCCATCGGAGATGAGCCCGCCGGCGCCGGCCCGAACGAATCGAAGAAGACACGCTACTTCGCGAACAATCCAAACACCGCGACCCCGCTCTTGGTCCCGACATACACCTTGCCGTTCGCGATCATCGGCGTGATGAACTTGTTGCCCGCACCGAACTGGTCTCGCGAGCC
>NZ_FCOX02000026.1 GCF_900044055.2 Caballeronia calidae
GTGGAGCGGTCGCGGTCGTGCGCCGGCCTGGTTAGCAACGGCCAAGGATCGAACGCAATTTCTGATCGAAAAGCCAGAGGTTGTGTCGGCAAAATCTGAATCGGCACCTGCCAAGAAAGCGACGAAGAAGGTTGCCGTGAAGAAAGCGGCGAAGAAGACTGCAACCAAGACGGCGGCAGTGAAGAAAGCGTCAATCGCCAAGTCAGCAAAGAAGGCCGCGCCTGCCACAAAGAAGACGGTGGCTAAAAAGGTTACCGTTAGGAAAGCGGCGACGAAACAGGTTGCGGCGAAAAAGTCGACGGTAGTCGACGTACCCGCGCCAGCGGTCGAACCGAATGTAACGAGCGCGGTAACCTCGGCGTAAGAGGCTACTGCAAATCATCGTCTTCGACCCTCAGCGATCTTTCGATATTCCTTGTCGCTGCGTCCCTTCTTGAGCCCGGAGCGGTCAGTGATTCAAGCCTTCAGGGCACCCGCAAAGTCGGCA
Source organism: Caballeronia calidae (assembly GCF_900044055.2). Taxonomy (GTDB): domain Bacteria; phylum Pseudomonadota; class Gammaproteobacteria; order Burkholderiales; family Burkholderiaceae; genus Caballeronia; species Caballeronia calidae. The sequence continues at coordinate 488 of NZ_FCOX02000026.1, forward strand.
TGACCAGCGTTGCACCGAGACAAGCGACGAATGCCGTAAGACAGAGACAAACAGATTATGGCTCGCACGCATGTCTCGACAGCGTACCCATTATGACAAGCTAAAGGTTTCGCGTAACGCGCCACCATAGGTCATCCGCGCGGCATATAAGGCCCTGAGCCAACGCTATCATCCGGACAAGAACAGCAGTTCGCAGCGCTGCTGATCCACTTCCTCGAACGCCTGTACGACTACTGGAAGGCCTCGCCAAGTCTCATGGCGGCATTTCACAAGCAGCTTTCCGAACAGAATTGGGCGCATTTCTGGGCCATCCGGATTCTTCTCGTGACTCTGATTCTTAACTACTGCGTGATGGCGGAGCTGTCGCATATCATTGGTCGAAAACAATTGAAGGCAATCTTCTTCGGCCCGATTCCGACCGCTGAACACGCCACGTTGTAATGCCTGTGCGCAAACGCAAGCGGCACCGAGACTACACGTCACGCCGCGCACGACAAGCCGGAGTGGACGCCACAGAACAGACTTCCTGTGTATTCGCCTCTGTGGGAAAGAGGTTGCCGGATATGCCGGAGCCGCTGACCTACAGTCGCCCGCTGATGAATTGCCGTCTTGTTCTACACCTCTCCTCAACTATTTCCGTGTTACCGATGCGCGTCAGGTATCTCGAGCGGATTATCAAGGGGCATGCGTACGAGTGTGCTAATCGCCCGGGTAAACAAACTGCCCTGGCGCTCCCAGCACGCCAACCCGGAGAAGGCCAAGAGTCGGATGCCAGGCATCCTGACCATGCAAGGCAGAGGATCAGTCACGCCGTGTCGGTGAGACCCGCACCGCTAAAGGTGTCTTTTGAACGGACCGGCGGTTCGACAGTCCTCGCCAAGATTCGATGATTCCGGTCGACGCATTGACGTAAGATGAAAGCGTTGACCTTGTCAAAGGTGATCCTCAGATGAACAGCCCTCTGCCATTTAGTAGTCTGCCGACTTGGTTTGTTTTCATCGCGACTCTAATGCTCTCGCTGTTATCAGTCGAGTTAGGTTACCGGCGCGCGAGGAAAAGACAACTGCGGACCGAACAGGAAGAGGAGAGAGAAAAAGAGGCGCCCGTCGGCGCGATGGTCGGCACCACGCTTGGCTTACTTGCATTTCTACTTGCGTTTACGTTCGGCATGGCGGCAGATGCTTTCCACGCGAGGAAAATGGCGCTCCTCGAAGAGACAAACGCAGTTCGGATAACCTATCGGCTGGCCGGAGTAATCCCGGAACCGCATCGTACTGACGTGCGCCAGATTCTCCGCGAATATGTGGAGGACCGGTTGCATTGGGTCGGGTTGGATAAAGCCCAGGAATCCATCGCCGCGACAGTGCTGCTCGATCGATTGTGGGCACACGCCGTCGCCGTCGGCGCGCAATCTCCCGGCGGAGTTGACGAATTTCTAGGTTCGGTGGCCAGAGTGACCGAAGTTCGTGCAGAGCGAGAAACGGTTCGAGAGCGTAGCCGAATTCCTAACGATTTCTGGTTGGTGCTGTACCTGCTGGCGATCTTGTCGCTTTGGTCAATGGGATACCATGGGGGAGTGGCAGGAACGGTTAGAAGCCCTGTGATGATCGCGGTCGCCATTTCCTTTTCACTGGTCATGGTCCTGATTGCGGATGTCGATAGTCCAGGGCACGGTATCGTTAATGTCAGCCAGCAGCCAATGGTGGATTTGCGAAATTGGTTGGTGGCCGAATCAAAACGTTAAGTCAAAGTTGGGAGACACGTACCTTCGGCGTATCGATACTTAGATGTCTTTGTGCAATTTTTTAGGCCAGGGCGATTCGGCAACGGGTCGAGCAAGGACATCTGCTTCACGCCCAAGCGGCCGGAAAATGGATCTCGCTTGACCGCAATCGCCAATGACACGGCGAGCACAATAGGTTGCCTATGGTCCGCTATACGAGTCGCGCGGCCATTCGAATACCCGTCGGAGCGCACAACCGAACGGCCGCAAGTGGCCGACTTCCAAAATTTGGGACTCGCTAGTCTGGCATTGTCTGCAGAATGCGACTTTCGCACCCGCGAATAATCGTATAGCTAATACGCCCGACTGCGCGCTATGTGCTTCATGTTGCAGTCGCACAGCCTCAGTGATGCGAGCGATGGGCCTCAGCAACTCGCTCGTCAGGACCGAGATTAAATCGCGCGCCGCCCATACGATGATGCGCAAAAACGGGCTTGCGCCAACTGCGGCATGACGTATCGCCGCCGTCGTGCGCTGAAAATGGAGTGAACATTACATTCCGACCTATCTCACGGCGATCTGCCCCAACCCGCCGACCATGTTCTCCATTTCATCCTGTCGTAAGGTTTACCCCGATTTAAACGCAAACCAACAAAAGGGACATTTTTGGCTGCTGCACGTAATCCATGCGAAACCCAATTGACGCCACCTTAAAGCGCCGCCTCTGCGACTGGCGTCGCGCACGCCGCAAAGGAGAGCGATTTGGTCCTGGAACTGGAGCGAGTCAGTGTCGTTTCTGGCGGGCAACCGTATTTGTACGGCGTGGATTTGCGCCTCGTCCCAGGCGCCATCAATGTGCTTCTCGGACCCACGCAGGCCGGTAAAACTACGCTGATGCGCGTGATGGCCGGTCTGGACAGGCCGAACGACGGCCGAGTGCTCGTCGACGGCCAGAACGTGACAGGCGTCAGCGTGCGCCAGCGTAATCTCGCGATGGTCTATCAGCAGTTCATCAACTACCCGGCGATGACGGTTTCCGAGAACATCGCCTCGCCTTTGCGCCTGCAAAAGACCGATCCTGCTGAAATCCGCCGGCGCGTGCGGGAAGTCGCAGCCAAACTGCATATCGATCATTTGCTGGAGCGGCGGCCAGGCGAACTGTCAGGCGGCCAACAGCAGCGCTGCGCGCTCGCGCGTGCACTCGTGAAGCGTACGTCGCTGGTGCTGCTCGACGAGCCGCTCGTCAATCTCGATTACAAACTGCGCGAGGAATTGCGCATGGAACTGGCTACGCTTTTCGCTGACGGCAACACCACCGTCGTCTACGCGACTACCGAACCTCTCGAAGCGTTACTGCTGGGCGGCTATACGGCGATCGTCGATAAAGGCCAAGTTCTGCAATTCGGTCCCACTCTCGATGTCTATAACGCACCGGTCAACGTCGCGGCCGCGGCCGTTTTCAACGACCCGCCGATGAACATGCTGACGAGCGACTGCGGCAACGGCCGCGCGCGTCTGCCGATCGGCGTGGAGGTTCCAGTCCAGCACAGTCCCGCTGTGAACGGCGCATGCCGCATCGGCATCCGGCCGGGGCATCTGCGTCTTCAGGCGAAGGCCTCTCATGCGATCGCCGTTCCGTGCCGGCTCGAACTCGCTGAACTGAGCGGCTCCGAAACGTACCTGCACTTGCGCACGCTGACCGGCGCGGTCAACCTGGTTGCGCAGTTGCAGGGCGTGCATCAGATCGAGCTCGGCACGCAGCTCGACGTTTTCATCGACCCTCAGGAACTGTTTGTGTTCGGCGCAGAGACCCAACTGGTGTCCAGCCCGGAGGCAGCCTATGGCGTGCATCGAGTTTAGAAATCTCGCACACGCGTACAGACCGAGCCCCGCGACGGTCGACGATTACGCGCTTCAACCCATGAGCATGGTCTGGGATGACGGCGGCGCTTATGCGTTGCTCGGTCCATCGGGTTGCGGCAAGACCACGCTGCTGAATATCGTTTCGGGACTCGTCAAGCCGTCGGAGGGCAAGGTGTTGTTCGACGGGCGCGACGTGACGGCGCTCGGCGCACGTCAGCGCAACATCGCCCAGGTGTTCCAGTTCCCCGTGGTCTACGACACGATGACCGTGTTCGATAACCTCGCGTTTCCGCTGCGTAATCGCAAGTTGTCAGTCGCCGAGGTCACGAAGCGCGTGCACGAAGTCGCGGATATCCTCGATATGACGCGCGACCTGCCGCTCAAGGCGAGCAATCTGGCCGCCGACGCCAAGCAGAAGATCTCGCTCGGGCGCGGCCTCGTGCGCAGGGACGTCGCGGCGATCCTCTTTGACGAACCGTTGACCGTGATCGACCCGGCGATGAAGTGGATGCTGCGCCGCGAGTTGAAGAAGATCCACCAGCAACTCAAGCTCACGCTCATCTACGTGACGCACGATCAGGTAGAAGCGCTGACTTTCGCCGACGAAGTCGTGGTCATGACAAATGGCCGCGTCGTTCAGAAAGGGGGAGCCGATGCGCTTTTTCTGCGGCCGGATCACGCTTTTGTTGGCTACTTCATCGGCAGTCCGGGCATGAACCTTTGTCCGATCGAGCTCGACGCCGACGGCGCAAAAATCGGCTCGCAGCGCTTGCCGCTCGACGCCGGCACGCTTGCGACGCTGCGGGGCGCGCATCAGCAGGCAAACGGCGTGCTTAAGCTGGGGATTCGCCCGGAATTCGTCCGCCTCTCGCAGGAAGGAGGAGCCGGCGCGGTGGACGCGCGGGTGCTGCGCGCGCAGCAGCTCGGCAACTATCAACTGGTTACCTTGCAATGCGACGGCCATGTTTTCAATGCGAGGCTCGAGCCGCATGTGCGGGTTTTCGACGGACCTGCCTGGCTGCATCTCGTTGCGCCTGAAACCGTGTACTTCTGCAACGACGAAAGAATCGAAACACGCATCGTCGAAGGGGCCGCGCGATGAACAAGCCCGTCAATCAGAAAGCATGGTTGCTGGTCATGCCGGTGTTCATCTGCGTCGCGTTCTCCGCGATCCTGCCGCTGATGACGGTGGTCAACTATTCGGTGCAGGACATCATCGGCCCGACGCAGCATGTGTTCGTCGGTACGGAGTGGTTTCGCAACATCATGACCGATCCGGATTTGCGCGAAGCGCTCGGCAGACAGGTCATTTTCTCGGCGTGCGTTCTGCTGTTCGAGATTCCATTGGGCGTGGGCCTCGCACTTTCGATGCCGGCTTCGGGATGGCGGGCATCGGCCACACTCGTCGTGCTTGCCATGCCGTTGCTGATTCCGTGGAACGTGGTGGGCACGATCTGGCAGATCTTCGGGCGCCCGGATATCGGACTGCTCGGCTACTGGCTCAATCGTCTTGGCTTCGACTACAACTACACGGCGAGTCCCACGGCCGCATGGATCACCGTGCTGGTGATGGACATCTGGCACTGGACCCCGCTCGTCGCGCTGCTGTGCTATGCGGGCTTGCGCGCGATTCCGGACGCCTTCTATCAGGCCGCGGAAATAGACGGCGCAAGCCGCTTTGCGGTATTCCGTTACATCGAATTGCCGAAGATGCGCGGCGTGCTGATGATCGCCGTGCTGCTGCGCTTCATGGACAGCTTCATGATCTACACCGAGCCGTTCGTGCTGACAGGCGGCGGGCCCGGCGATTCCACAACATTCCTCAGTCAGTATCTGACCCAAAAAGCGGTCGGTCAGTTCGATCTTGGCCCGGCTGCGGCTTTCTCGCTGATCTATTTCCTGATCATTCTGCTGCTGTGCTTCATTCTCTACAACTGGATGAGCCGCGTAGGCAAAGGTGGACCCGCTGCGCAAGGAGACGACCATGCAGGATAAGCGCCGCTGGATGCGGACGTTGATGCTCGTCGTCTATATGCTGTTCGTCCTGATTCCGCTTTACTGGATGTTTTCGATCTCCCTGCGCACGAACGAGGAAACCATGTCGACGTTCGCCACGCTGCCGCAGCACGTGACGTTCGAGAACTACAAGGTGATCTTCACTGATCCTTCGTGGTACTGGGGCTACATCAATTCGATCATCTACGTGCTGATGAACACGGTGATGTCGGTGTTGGTCGCGCTGCCTGCCGCGTACGCGTTCTCACGATATCGCTTTCTCGGCGACAAGCACATGTTCTTCTGGCTGCTCACCAACCGCATGACGCCGCCCGCCGTATTTCTGCTGCCGTTTTTCCAGCTCTATTCGAGCGTCGGCCTGACCGACACGTACATTGCCGTCGCACTTGCGCACATGCTGTTTAACGTGCCCCTTGCCGTGTGGATTCTCGAAGGCTTCATGTCGGGCGTCTCGCGAGAAATAGACGAAACCGCGTACATAGACGGTTATACGTTTCCCGCTTTCTTCGTGAAAATCTTCCTGCCGCTCATCAAGTCGGGCGTCGGCGTCACGGCCTTTTTCTGCTTCATGTTCAGCTGGGTCGAACTGCTGCTCGCGCGCACGCTGACCTCGGTCAACGCGAAACCTATCGCTGCCGTGATGACGCGGACCGTGTCGGCGGCCGGTATGGACTGGGGCGTGCTGTCGGCCGCGGGCGTGCTGACCATCGTTCCCGGCGCGCTGGTGATCTACTTCGTGCGCAACTACATCGCGAAGGGCTTCGCCATGGGGAGGGTGTGATGTTCACCTGGATGTACTGGACGCCTGAGGTGGCGATCTTCTTCGCCTGCATAGTCGTTATGCTGGGCGGCATGACGGTATGGGAACTGCGCTCGCCAAGTCATGAACGCAAGGGCTTTCTGCCTATCGCGACGACTCGCGGTGATCGTCTGTTCATCGGCCTGTTGACTGCCGCGTATGTCAATCTCGCGTGGCTCGCAATCAGCGCCGAGGGCTCGAGCGCCTGGCCGGGTTTCACAGCCTCGATGCTGATCGTGCTCGCGATCATGTGGAAGGGCTAGAAAGCGGACGCATGCAATGAAGACTGGAAACTGCCGGTTCCGCTGATGCCCCCAGCGGGCGCCGACAAGGCCGAAGGGGCACGGAAGACACAGGAGAAGACCATGCATCAGAGGAGACGGATCGTCGCGCTGGCATTGGCAAGCATCGTGTCAGGTGCCTTCGCGAATCAGGCTCTGGCGGGCACGCCTGAGGCGCAGAAATGGGTGGACAGCGAGTTTCAACCAAGCACGCTTTCGAAACAGCAGCAGATGGACGAGATGAAATGGTTCATCGACACCGCGGCGAAACTCAAATCGCAAGGCGTCAAGGAGGTTCACGTAGTGTCGGAAACCATCGACACGCATATCTACGAATCCAAAACGCTTGCCGCCGCGTTTAGTGAAATCACCGGCATTCAGGTGAAGCACGACATCATTCAGGAAGGCGACGTCGTCGAGAAATTGCAGACCTCGATGCAATCCGGGCAAAGCATTTACGACGGCTGGATCTCGGACTCGGACCTGATCGGCACGCACTATCGCTATGGCGTGATCGTTCCGCTATCCGATTACATGGCGGGCGAAGGTAAGGAATATACCAACCCCGGTCTTGACCTGAAAGACTTTATCGGCACGAGTTTTACGACCGCGCCCGACAAAAAGCTTTATCAGCTTCCCGACCAACAGTTCGCGAACCTTTACTGGTTCCGCGCCGACTGGTTCGCACGCAAGGATTTCCAGGACAAGTTCAAGGCGAAATACGGCTACGATCTCGGCGTGCCGGTCAACTGGTCCGCGTATGAAGACATCGCCGAATTCTTTACGAACGATGTGAAAAACATCGACGGAGAGAAAGTTTACGGTCATATGGATTACGGCAAGAAAGACCCATCGCTCGGCTGGCGCTTCACGGACGCATGGCTTTCCATGGCGGGCGAAGCCGACAAAGGGATTCCGAACGGCATGCCCGTCGACGAATGGGGCATTCGGGTGACGCCCGACGGCTGTCATCCGGTAGGCGCGTCGGTGTCGCGCGGCGGCGGCACCAACAGCCCGGCGGCAGTCTACGCGACGACCAAATACATCGAGTGGCTCAAGAAATACGCGCCGCCAGAAGCGTCGGGCATGACCTTCAGCGAGGCTGGTCCTGTGCCCGCGCAAGGCCGGATCGCGCAACAGGTGTTCTGGTACACCGCGTTCACAGCGTCGATGCTCAAGCCGGGCAACGTCACGAATGCGGACGGCACGCCGAAGTGGCGCATGGCGCCGTCCCCGCACGGCGCTTACTGGAAGGAAGGCATGCAAAACGGATATCAGGATGTCGGCTCGTGGACGTTCTTCAAGTCGACGCCGCCGAATCAGCGAGCCGCCGCGTGGCTGTACGCGCAGTTCGTTACGTCGAAGAGCGTGTCGCTCAAGAAGTCGATTGTCGGTCTCACGTTCATTCGCGACTCCGACATTCATAGCGACTACTTCACGAAAAACGCGGACAAGTACGGCGGCTTGATCGAGTTCTATCGCAGCCCGGCGCGCGTCGCGTGGACGCCGACCGGCAACAACGTGCCCGACTATCCAAAGATGGCGCAACTCTGGTGGAAGAACGTCGGCACCGCTGTCGCCGGTGAAAAAACGCCGCAGGCTGCAATGGACAACCTCGCGAAGGAAATGGATCAGGTGTTGTCCCGTTTGCAACGGGCCGGGATGAAGGTATGCGCGCCGGAGCTCAATGCGCAAAGCGATCCGTCCAAGTGGCTGTCCGACCAGCACGCGCCTTGGAAGCGGCTCGCCAACGAAAAACCGAAGGGCGAAACTGTGAAGTATGAGCAACTGCTGTCGGCTTGGAAGGCGGGCAAGGCGCGGTAACGTTTCTGACGGCGCTCTTATGGATGGGCGGCGCTGCATAGCGTCGCCCTTTTTATGTGAAGCAGTCGCCCGTCGCAAAAGTTGCTGACCCGTATGACCTCAGACCTTGAACTAACGAGAATTGAATTTTCAAAGAAGTGATCGTCGGCCGTGATGTCTGACGTTGGAAACCAGCGCCATCTGGACGACCTCTCCCGCGACAGTGGCCGGACTGATCGAACGCACCATTCCGAAATCAAGTAGTCCAGTGTTTGATGCATATCCGACGCGTTCCAAGAACGCAATGTGATCGTCTCATCCGACTCACGGCGGCCTTCGAGAGGCGGCAGATAATTCCTGGACGTTGACGCGTGGCGATTACGTCGGTTTTCTCTATACTCGTTGTCTGGATCGAATTACGTCAACAACTGTTTCTCGAGCCCGTTTTACGTCGGATCGGAACGTACATAAAAACCGTTTCGAATTTTCAAACGCGATACGTATACCGTGAAGTAGTGCCGAGATACGGCGCGGTGCAACGCTCACAGTTTTACGTACGAGCACTTCCACGATGGCAAACTGTGCGCTGGTCCGCGCGCGCTTCCTTCCAGCGCGCGGAACGCGAATTGCAGCCGACGGACGATTTCTCCGTCCGGCTTCACCGCACGCGCCGATCCCCGCCCCGATGAACACTCGCCTGCTCGGTCTCACACGCATTCCCTTCTTTCTGCCGCTTGCCGGCGCCACCCTGATGCTCGGCGTCGCGATGTCCTTCACCGCGCCTTATCTGTCGCTCTTCAGCGTCGAGCAAGCGGACATGAGCCCATTGAAGCTCGGCGTCTTCATGACGGTGATCGCCGCGAGCGGCGTCGTGGCCAGCGCCTTCGCCGGCAAATGGTCCGACCGGCGCGGCCACCACCGCGAACTGTTGCTTGCGGCGCTCATCGCTTCGTCGCTCGGTTTCCTGCTGCTGTGCGTGGTGCGCAATTACGCGGCGCTGGTCGCGATCGGCATTGCGTTCCTCGGCGCCGGCGGCTCCGCGATGTCGCTCGTGTTCTCCTTCGCGCGCGCAGCATTGCCCGTCGATGACGAAGCCGAACGGTCGCTCGCGCTCGCAACGCTGCGCACCGTTCTTTCGATGGCGTGGGTCTTCGGTCCGTCCGTCGGCGCGCTGGTGCTGGCGGCCGCCGGCTTCTATGGCCTGTTTCTGTTCGCGGCGGCGTGTTTCGTCGCGTGCGGCGGGATCGTCTGGCGCATGCACGATTCGCCCAAAGGCGACCCGCACAGCGCGCCCGCGCACTATGCGGGCGATCCGTCGTCGCTGCTCGAAGTGACCGCGCCCGACACCGAGGAACTCGTGCCGCCGCACGCCGGTGCGTCGCACACGCGCGCGGAGATCGGACGCGCCACCGTCGCGATGACGCTCATCGGGCTCGCCGCGAGCGCGACCATGATCGTGCTGCCGCTCTACGTCGTGCACGGCATGCACGGCACGCGCATCGACGTATCGGTCATGCTCGGGCTCGGCGCGCTGCTCGAAATCCCGATGATGCTCGCGCTCGGCGCACGCGCGTCGCGCCTCGACAAGCAGCGCTGGCTCGCGTCCTGCGCGGTCGTGCATCTGATCTACTTCGTGGCGGTCGCGGCCTCGCCGAACGTCCACTTCCTGATTCCGATGCAGGCCTTCAACGCGTTCGTCGTATCGGTGACGTCGTGCCTCGGCATGACCTACATGCAGGACCTGATGCCGCGCAGCCCCGGCTCGGCCACCGCGCTGTTCTTCAACGCATCGCGCGTCGGATCGATTCTGTCGGGCGTGCTGTCCGGCGCGCTCGTGGCGGCGCTCGGCTATCGCGGCACGTTTCTGGTCTGCGGCTGCATCGCGCTGGGTGCGGCGGTGCTGTTCGCCAATCCGCCGTACAGGCTCATCGCGAGGCGCGCCCGGGACTGGTGGAAAACGCGGCGCGAGCCGGCCCGCTGACATCGTTCGCGGCGAGGGATGGCAATATAAGCGCGAACGCCGTCGATCCCACACGCCAACATGCCCCTGCGCCTCCCTCCCCTCAACGCGCTGCGTCTCTTCGAAGCCGCCGCGCGCCATCGCAGTTTCAAGCTCGCCGCCGCCGAGCTCAACGTGACGCCCGGCGCCGTGAGCCACGGCATCGGCGCGCTCGAGGAGATGCTCGGCGTCGAGCTCTTCGTGCGCGAGCCGCGCGGCCTGTCGCTGAGCCCCGCCGGCGAGCTGTATCTGCCGTATATCGCGGAAGCGTTCTCGCTCATCGCGGTCGGCACGCAATCGCTGCCCGACAAGCGCACGCGCCGCACCATCGCCGTCACGTGCGCGCCGACGCTCGCGGCCCGCTGGCTCGTCCCGCGTCTCGCGGATTTCCGCGCACGCTGGCCCAACATCGACGTGAGCGTCGACACATCGCGGCGCCAGGCGGGCTTTCCCGTCGATGGCTTCGATTTCGGCCTGCGCCTCTCGCGCGGCCCGGTGGATGGCGCATCGTGGCAGCGTCTCTTCGGCGAGCGTCTCGTGCCCGTCTGCAGCCCGGCGTATCGCGCGATACTGACCGGCGCCGACGGCATCGCCGATCTCACGCGCGCCGCGCTCATCCATGTCGATACCGCGAGCCAGGACTGGCAGGCATGGATGGACGGCGCCGGCATCGACGGCCTCGATCTTCGCGGCGGCCTGCGCTTCGATACCGTGCAACTCGCATTCGATGCCGCCGCGGCCGGACTCGGCGTCGTGATCGGGCGGCGGCCGCTCGTCGATCGCGAACTGGCGGCGGGCGTGCTCGTCGAGGCATCGCCGATGCGCGTCGAGACGCAGACCGCGTACTGGCTCTGCGAGACGCCGCAAGCGAGCGCCCGCGCGGATCTCGCCGCGTTCCGCAACTGGCTCGTCGAGCAGGCTAAGGAATTCGCCGAAAGCGAGAAAGCGGACCGTCACGATTGAATTGGGCTCAACCGTCCGCGAAAACTTTTCGTTTGCCAGCACGGACGTTCGCCTGCGACGATGGCCGCAAGGAGGAATTCGAACCATGTCGTCCCTTTCGAGCACCAGCAGCAACACCGGCACGAGCACCAACCGCGCGGCGGCGTGGGCGCTCATCGGCGCCGCCGCGTTGATCCTCAGCGCGGCCATGGGCGTGCGCCAGACCTTCGGGCTTTTCATCGGGCCGTTTTCCTTCGATCGCGGCTTGCCCGTCACGCTGATCGCCTTCGCAATCGCACTGCACAACCTCGTGTGGGGATTCGCGCAGCCGTTCGCGGGCGCCGCCGCCGACCGTTACGGCGCCGCGCCCGTCGTCGCGATGGGCGCGGCCACGTTCGCCGCCGGGCTCGCGCTCGCCGCCGCCGCGACATCGGGATGGATGCTCGTGCTCGGGCTCGGCCTGCTCGTCGGCATCGGCATCAGTTGCACGAGCTTCGGCGTCGTGCTCGCGACAGTGGGACGTGTCGCATCGCCGCAAACGCGCAGTGTCGCGATGGGTCTCGCGAGCGCCGGCGGTTCGCTCGGGCAAGTGCTGATGGTGCCGTTCGCGCAGGGAGTGCGCTTGCATGCGGGCGTGGCGGCGTCGCTCTATGCGCTCGCTTTCGTGCTGCTGCTCGCCGCGCCGCTCGGCATCGTGCTCGATCGCGCGAGCCGCCGGCACAAGGCATCGACATCGGCATCGGCATCGGCATCGGCATCGCATGAAACGCACGCGCAGCCCGCCGCGATGTCACTGCGCGAAACGCTCGCGTATGCATCGCGTCATCGCGGCTATCGGCTGCTGACGCTCGGCTTCTTCACGTGCGGCTTCCAGCTCGCGTTCATCGCGACGCATCTGCCGGGCTATCTGATGCTGTGCCACATGCCGGTCGGGCTCGGCGCGACGGCGCTCGCGCTCATCGGCCTGTTCAACATGATCGGCAGCTGGGGATGCGGCTGGCTCGGCGGACGCTGGCGGCAGCATCACGTGCTCGCGTGGCTCTATCTGATTCGCGGCGGCACGATCGCGCTCTTCGTGCTGCTGCCGACGACGAGCGTCTCCGTCGTCATCTTCGCCGCCGTGATGGGCCTGACCTGGCTCGGCACCGTGCCGCTGACCAATGGGCTGATCGCGAAGGTGTTCGGTACGCGGCATCTCGGCACGCTGTTCGGTGTCGTGTTTCTCAGCCATCAGCTCGGCTCGTTTCTCGGCGCGTGGCTCGGCGGTTATGTGTTCGATACGACCGGTTCGTACTCGCTGATCTGGGGCGCGACGGCCATCGCGGGTCTCGTCGCGGCGCTGCTGCACTTTCCGATCGACGACCGGCCGGTCACCGAGGAATCGCTCGTTGCGGGCTGAGTGTTCCTAGCGACGTTGCATCGAACGTTTCAGCAGCCAGCTTCGGAGGTTCGCCGCATCCTGAAAGTGCCCGTGCACGCCCGGCGCACCGAGAATAACGAAGAGCGTCGGACGCCCATGCACCGACGCGACGACGATCAGGCAATGCCCCGCTTCGTTCGTGAACCCGGTCTTCTGCAAGCCGACGCGCCACGCCGCGTCATACACGAGCGGGTCCGTGTTGCGATACATCAGCGGCCCCGCTCCGCCGAGCACGAGCTTGTGATGCGAGGTCGCGTATTCGCGGATCGTCGGATAGCGATACGCCGCGCGCGCGAGCTTCGTGAGATCGCGCGCGGTCGATACGTTGCGCGGCGAAAGACCGGTCGGATCGACGAAATGGCTGCGCTTCATGTGCAGGCGCTTCGCGGTGTGGTTCATCGCGCGCACGAAGCCCGCCCGGCCGCCGGGATAATCGCGGCTCAATGCGAACGCGGCGCGATTCTCCGATGACATCAGCGCGATATGCAGCATCGTTCTACGCAAGAGCAACGAGCCGACGGGCAGACGCGAGCGCGACCATTTGAGGCGATCGACGTCGGCATCGGTGATGCGCGCGGGCTTGAGCAGCGAGCGCTTCGAGTCGAGCACGACCATCGCGGTGAGCAGCTTGGTGAGCGATGCGACCGGCATGCGCTCGTCGGCGTGCTTCGAATAGAGCGTGCGGCCGCTCGTCAGATCGACGGCGATCGCGGCGCGCGCCTGCACGACGGGTTTCGCGATGACGCGCTTCGCGTGCGCGATGAGCGGCACGAGACTCGCGAAGATGAAGACGATGAAGAAGAGATGGAATTTGAGCATGACGCGATCAGAGGCGCGTCATGAGTGGATGTCTATGCGGATGCGGCGGCATGGGTCGGCGACGGGCGAAAGAAGTCCGCTACCGTAAGGCGTAAGGCTTAAACGAACCTTAAGAGAAGCTTAAGACGCGCGATGCGCGCGGCGCGCATCACGCGATCGAGCGGTTCATCTGCGCTTCAACGCGGCGAACAGATCGACCGCCAGCGCAATCGCGAGCGCCGCCGCGCCGATCATGAACAGCAACCGATAATCGCCGCCGCTGCTGGAGAACAGGAACGACAATCCATACGCCGCGAGCGCCTGCAGCACCGCGAATCCGGTGGTCGCACGGCTCCACGCGCCCTTCTGCAACGCCGGATGATGCGCGAGCAGTTCGTTCACGCGTCCCAGCACGAGCGGCACGATGCCCGGCGTGAACGCACCGACCATCACGCTCGACACCATCAGCAAACCGGAATTCGACGATACCGCAGGCAACGCGACGGCAATGAGCTGAAGCAGATACGCGACCCGCAACGCACGGCCGAAGCCCGCGCGATCGGCGAGATGGCCAGCGAGCAGCGGACCCGCGATCGCGCCGAGCCCGTAGAGCACCCAGAACTCCGCGCCCGCATCGACGCCCTTGCCGAGACCGCGCGCGACGAAATCGACGAGAAAGATCATATGCGGCACGAGGCCAACCGCATTGAGCGCGTACTCGACGAACAACGCACGCAGCGCGGGCGGCGACGGCGCTTTCGCCTGCTTGTGCTCATGCGGCTGCGCGGGGGCCGGCGCATCCTGCGACGGCCATCCGTTCCACGCGACGATCGTCAGCAGCAGGGACACCACCGCGAGTCCGAGCCACGTCTGGGTGAGCCCTTGCCGAAGCAGCAGCGGCACGATGGTGCCCGACGCGGCGATGCCGAGCCCGATGCCCGTGAAGATCGCGCCGCTCGCGAAGCCGCGACGCGACGGCGCGACATGCGCGATGATCGTCGGCGCGGCGAGCACCATCAGCGCGCCGCCGGATATGCCCGACAGGAAGCGCCACGCGAAGAACCACAGAAACGACACGGGAAACGCGCACGCGACGAACGCGATGGTGGCGAGGACCATCATCGCGCGGAGAATGGTCGCCGCGCGCGCGTGACGCGCGAAGAGACCCGCCGCCAGCGCGCCCGCGAGATAGCCGCCGAGATTGGCCGCGCCGAGATAAGCCGCCGTCGACGCCGGAAACCAGTGCGCGCCGATGATCGCCGGCAAGAGCGGCGTGTAGGCGAAGCGCGCGAGCCCGATGCCGACCAGACTCGCGCTGGCGCCGGCCAACACACCGCGCCAGACCTGGAACGCCCCGCGCTCCGTTTGATTCAAGACTGCGTATCGCATGACTGCCTCCATCGCTGCATCGGGCACGGTCTACGCGCCCTTCGATGAAGGCCAGTCTATATTCCATCGCGCGCAGAGAGAATCGACGCCAACGGGAAGACACTCTTCCGCTAAGCGGTCGAATCGAGCTGCAATTGCCTGAAATGACGTCGCAGACGCGGCGTGGCGAAGTCGACGAACGCGCGCACCTTCGGCACCGCGAGCCGTCCATGCGGCGTCAGCAGATGCACCGGCAGCGGCGCGTGCTCGCTATCCGGCAGCACGATTCGCAGCGACTTGTCCTTCACTTCCTTTGCGACGTGATAGGAAAAGAGCCGCGTGATCCCGTGCCCGTCGACAGCCGAAGCCACCGCGGCGCGCACCGTGTTCACGATGAAGCGCGGCGCGAACTGCACGACTTGCGGAATCGTGGAACCGCTCGACGTCGGAAAGCTCCATGAATCGAGGCCGAAATGCGTCATCGAGATGATCTGGTGCTGCGCGAGATCGGCGGGCTTCCTGATGCGCGGATGCTTCGCGAGATAGCGCGGCGACGCGGCCACGACGCGCCGCACTTCGCCCACGGGAATCGCGATCAGCGTCGAGTCGGACAGATGCGCGATGCGCAGCGCGACATCGATGCCTTCGTCGATCAGACTCACGGGACGGTCGAGCATCTGCAGGCGCACGGATATGGCGGGAAAGCGCGCGATGAAATCGTCGAGCATCGGTCGCAGGAGGTCTTCGCCGGCGGCGACGGGCGCGGTGATCGTCAACAGCCCGCGCGGCGCGGAGCGTTCATGCGCGATCAGCAAGTCGGCTTCTTCGAGATCGGTGAGGATGCGGCGGCACGCGGCGGCATAACGCTCGCCGGCTTCGGAAAGCTTGATCGTGCGCGTCGTGCGATGAAGCAGCGCCGTGCCGGTGTGCGTTTCGAGAAAGGCGATGGCCCGGCTCACGGCGGCCGGCGAACGGCCGAGCCGCCGCCCCGCGCCCGCCAGACTGCCCTCGTCCAGCGTGGCGATGAACACCTTCATCGCGTCGATTCGGTCCATGTCGGCTCGTTGCCTGGTCGATGAAGCGCCAAGTCTACCGGACCGGATCGCGCCGATGAAATGCGTCAGACCACCTTGATCGTCACGTCGATGTTGCTCTTCAGCGCCTTCGAGTACGGGCAAGTCTGATGCGCCATGCTCGCGATCTCTTCAGCCACCGCGCGCTCGATGCCCGGCAGGCTCACGTTCAGGCGCGCGCGCAGCAGATACGCTTCGCCAGCCATGCCGAGGTCCACTTCCGCATCGACGGCGGTCTCGGCGGGAAGACGCGTCTTCAGCTTCGCGGCGGCCTTGCCCATCGCGCCGATGAAACACGCGGACCAGCCCGCGGCGAGCATCTGCTCGGGATTGGTGCCCGCGCCCGTCGATCCCGGCGGCGACAGCTTCACGTCGAGACGGCCATCGGTGCTCTTCGCGAAGCCTTCGCGGCCTCCGACGACGCGGGTTTTGCCGGTGTACAGGACGGTGTCGATCTGGGTCATGATGAATTCCTCGTTCGATGATGTTGGAAAGTCGAATGGCTCAGTGATGCGCGAAAAGCCTGGCGACGTCGTTCGTCGCCGCACCGCGCGCGCCCGATTGCGAGACCGTGTCGCTCATGCCGCCGTAGGCTTGCATCGGCATGGCGGCGCTTTCATTGGCGATGGTCTGCGCGCTCACGCCGCGCTGCGATGCGGGTGCTCCCGCGAGCGGGTCGTAGTGCGGCGCGGGGCCATAACCGCTGCTGGCAAATGCGGAACCGGCGGCGACGGCGCTGACGGCGATGACTGCGGCGGTGACGAATTGCTTGATCATGATGTGCCTCTCTCTTCGTGAATTCGAAAACGGGTTGGCAAGCTAATCAACTGCCCTGGTACAGGCTGCGCAACGCGGCGATCTGGCCATCGCGTTGAGCCTGCACCAGCTCGCGTTTCACTTCGGCGCGCGTCTTGCCTTCGTACGCGTGCTTGGCGACGGCCTGTTCGGTCTGCACGCTCATCGGGTTGCTGGTCACGGCGGCGTGAGCCACGCCCGTCAAAGCGCCGGCGACGAGAGCAAATGCAACGATCGTGGATTTCATGGTGTTTCTCCTTGAGCGGATCAATCAGTCGGTTGAATGAGTTACGTCACTTGGGCTTCGCGGGTGCCTGTCTTGCGTTTCACTCGTGAGCCGTCGTTGTGTGTATTTGAATCCCCGGAGGTATCTGGCTTGTGTCGGGAAACCCGGTGCTGTGCAATGTTTTGTATCGCGTGCGTTCCAGATACATTGCGATACGAAGGCCCGCTCAGCGCTCGGCCAGCAGCTTCTGGATCGCGGCCTCGGTCTGCGCGTAATCGCCCTCGCCGACGTGCGTGTAGGCCACGCGCCCGTGTTTGTCGATGAGATAGAACGCCGGCCAGTACTGATTGCCGTACGCGGCCCAGGTCGCATAGCGGTTGTCCTGCGCGACGGGATACGTGATGCCGAAGCGCTCGATCGCGCGCTGCACGTTATGCGTGTCCTGTTCGAACGGAAACTCGGGCGTGTGCACGCCGACCACGACGAGCCCCTTGTCCTTGTATCTGGCGTGCCACGACTTCACGGCGGGCAGCGTGTTGACGCAGTTGCCGCACGCGAAGGTCCAGAAATCGACGAGCACGACCTTGCCGCGCAACTGCGCGAGCGTGAGCGGCTCGCTGTTGAGCCACTTGTCGATGCCGGCGAATTCCGGCGCTGCGTTGGCGTTGATATCGGCGCTTGCGGGCGCGGCGGCGTGCGCGGGCGCGATGGCGGCGCACGCGGCCAAACCGGCGCATGCGGCTGCCTTTCTGATTCCGGCGAGCATGACGAAGTCCTTTGATATGCGGTGGAAATCGGGGCGGTCCTCGATGAACCTGCCGCCCCGGCCGGCCGACGTTCGCATCGGCATGACCGCATTGGACTGCGCGCGCGTATCCCGCTTGTGTCGGGACATGCCGCGTTGCGCAATGTTATGTATCGCGCGGCATGCGGGATACACTGCGATACAAAACATCCGCCGGGGCGCGCTATAACGCAGTCATCGCGTCATCGGCGGGAGCTTCGAATGAAACGCATGCTGGCGGTCCTCGCCTTTCTCGTCGGCGGGATCGCGACGGAAATGGCCCATCCGGTTCAGTGTCTGCTCGTCAGCCCGAGCCGGGTGCAACTCAAGCGTCAACGACAACGATCCATCGATGGAAACCACTGATCACGTATTGATCGTCGACGACGATCGCGGCATTCGCGAGCTGCTCGCAAGCTATCTGGAGAAGAACGGCATGCGCGTGTCGCTCGCGGCGAACGGCCGGCAGATGCGCGCCGTGCTGGAGCAGCAAGGCGCGCCGGATCTGATCGTGCTCGATCTGATGCTGCCCGGCGAAGACGGCCTCGTGCTGTGCCGCGAGCTGCGCGCGGGCAAGTTCCGCGACGTGCCGGTGCTGATGCTCACCGCGCGCAACGAGGAAGCCGACCGCATTCTCGGCCTCGAAATGGGCGCCGACGATTACCTGCCGAAGCCCTTCGCCGTGCGTGAGCTGCTCGCGCGCATCCGCTCGGTGCTGCGCCGCACGCGCATGCTGCCGCCGGGGATGGAAGTGACCGAAGCATCGCCGATGCTCGGATTCGGCGACTGGCGCCTCGACACCACCGCGCGTCATCTGCTCGACGCCGAAGGCACGATGGTTTCGCTCTCGGGCGCGGAATACCGGCTGCTGCGCGTGTTTCTCGATCATCCGCAGCGCGTGCTCACGCGCGATCAACTGCTGAATCTGACGCAAGGCCGTCAGGCCGATGCGTTCGACCGTTCCATCGACCTGCTCGTGTCGCGTCTGCGTCAACGTCTGCGCGACACCGCGCGCGAGCCGCGCTACATCAAGACGCTGCGCAGCGAGGGCTATGTGTTCTCGGCCGAGGTCAAACCGCTCGGGTCTGCCGAATGAGCACGCTGTCGTCGCATTCCCTGCTGCACTGGCCGCGAACGCTGTTCGCGCGGCTCGCGCTGATACTCGTGGTCGGGCTGGCGCTCGCGCAGACCTTCTCGTTCCTTCTGACGATGCGGGAACGCGACGAATCGATGACCAACGTGATGATGGGCTACGTCGAGCGCGAGGTCGCGAGCTCGGTCGCGTTGCTCGATCATCTGCCGCCGGACGAACGCGCGGCGTGGCTGCCGCGTCTCGCGCGGCGCAGCTACATGTTCATCCTCGGACCGGGCATCACCGACGAAAGCGGCGCGCCGCCCGATGCGGCGCTCTCGGAGCGCTTCGCGCGCTCGATCGGCGAAGGCATCGGCAAGAAGTATCCGTTGACGGTCAATGCCGTGCCCGGCGATAAGGAGCGCTTCCAGGTGCATCTGAAGCTGACGGACGGCTCGCCGCTCACCATCGACATGCGTCCGATGGCCGGCACGCCCTTGTCCGGCTGGCTGCCGCTGGTTCTGGTGCTGCAACTGATCGTGCTCGGCGCGTGCTGCTGGCTCGCGGTGCGTCTCGCGACCGGCCCGCTCAAGCGCCTCGCCAGCGCCGCCGATACGCTCGGCCCCGATCTCAAGGCCGAGCGTCTGCCCGAATCCGGCCCGGAGGAAGTCGCGCGCGCGGCGAAGGCATTCAACGCGATGCAGGACCGCGTCTCGATGTACATGACCCAGCGCATGCAGATTCTCGCCGCGATCACGCACGACCTGCAGACGCCGATCACGCGCATGCGCCTGCGCGTCGACGTGATGGACGACGAGACGACCGGCGCGAAGCTCCAGCAGGACCTGAAGGAAATGGAATCGCTCGTGAAGGAAGGCGTGACCTACGCGCGCACGCTGCACGGCACGAACGAGGCGCCGCGCCGCATCGATCCGGACGCGCTGTTCGAAAGCATCGTCGACGATTATCTCGACGCCGGGCAGACGGTCACGCTCTCCGGCAGCATCGGCGGTGCGTTGATGGCGCCCCCGCAGGCGTTGAAGCGCGTCGTGGGCAATCTCGTCGATAACGCGATCAAGTATTCCGGCGCGGCCGAGATCGAAGTCGCCACGCGCGACGATGGCCGCGCCGTCATCTCCGTGCTCGATCGCGGACCGGGCATTCCCGATGAATCGCTGGAAGCGGTGTTCGAGCCGTTCGTGCGGCTGGAAGGCTCGCGCAACCGGCAGACGGGCGGCACGGGGCTGGGCCTCGCCATCGCCCGCCAGCTCACGCTCGCGATGGACGCGTCGCTGACGCTGCATCATCGCGAAGGCGGCGGGCTGGAAGCCCGGCTCGTGCTGAAGACGGCCGCATAAAAATACGACGTCCTATTTCGCAATCGGCCTACATGTTAGCCCCGCTTGACGCCGCCTAGCCAACTCCGCTAACGTTTGCTCCATGACGCGCGGCCCCACGCGCGCACCCCACATGGCTGGAGACGTCATGCTTCGTCGCGATATAGTTGTACGACATCGTTTGTGTACCCGGCAACGTCCTGCGCTGACGCCGCGCTGACGCGCGTTTTCTCTTCCTTCACATACGCCCCAAATCGGCCGCCGCCGCGTCCGCGCGTCGTCGCGCGCCTGCAGAACACACACAAGGAGACATCGATGAAGCAACCGAAAAACGCACCGGCTGTACGATCCGCCGCGCGCCGCACGTTCGTGAAATTCGCCGGCATCTCGGCGGGCGCGCCGCTCATCGGCGCGATGAGCACGTTCGGCGTGCTCGCCGGCTGCGGCGGCCACGACGACAACTCCGGCTCCAGTTCCAGCTCCGGCACGACGCCGCCCGCCGCGCAAGACCCGATCTGGGGCTCGTCCGGCTCGGCGACGCAGATCGTGAACGCGCTGCAGAGCGTGTCGAAGTCGATGTTCCCCGACCGTCAGTTCCCCGTCACCGATTACGGTGCGAAGCCCTGCGCGGTCGTCGCGGCGACGAATCCGTACACCGATCCGGCGAAATCGCCGCTGTCCACCGGCGCGGACCAGACCAACGCGCCCGGCTCGTTCGACTCGCGCCCCGCGTTTCTCGCGGCCATCGCGGCATGCAACGCGGCGGGCGGCGGCCATGTCGTCGTGCCCGCGGGCACTTGGTACTGCGCGGGGCCGATCGTGCTGCTGTCCAACGTCGATTTCCATCTCTCCGCGAACTGCACGATCTACTTCAGCCCGAATCCCGCCGACTACGCGAAGGACGGCCCGATCGACTGCGGCGCGAACGGCAAGCTCTACTACAGCCGCTGGCAGGCCAACGATTGCCTCAACTACGGCCCGCCGGTCTACGCGCGCAACCAGAAGAACATCGCCGTGACGGGCGAAGGCGACACATCCGTGCTCAACGGCCAGGCGATGACACCGTTCGCGGGCAGCGGCAACACGGCCACGTGCTGGTGGACGTGGAAGGGCAACAGCGGCGTCTACGGCTGCGTGAATTCGTCGACGCCTTCGCAGGCATCGGTCAATCCGAACAACGTCGATCTGAAAACCGCGGTGCCCGGCATCCCGGATGCGCTCTACGCCAAGCTCACCGATCCCGCCACGCCCTGGCAGCAGGACCAGAATTACCTGCCCGCGCTATCGGAAGCGGGTGTCGCGATCGAGAAGCGCATCTTCGGCATCGGGCATTATCTGCGGCCCTGCATGGTCGAATTCATCGGCTGCACCAACGTGCTGATGGAAAGTTATCGCACGAACAACACGCCGTTCTGGCAGCATCATCCGACCGATTGCGAGAATGTCGTGATGCGCGGCGTGACGGTGGACAGCATCGGCCCGAACAACGACGGCTTCGACCCCGACGCGTGCGACATGGTCCTCTGCGAGAACGTCACGTTCAACACCGGCGACGACTGCATCGCGATCAAATCGGGCAAGGATCTCGACACGCAATACGGCCCGGCGCAGAACCACGTCATCCAGAACTGCACGATGAACAGCGGCCACGGCGGCATCACGCTCGGCAGCGAAATGGGCGGCGGCATCCAGAAGATTTATGCGCGCAACCTGCAGATGCTCAACAAGTTCTGGGCGACGAATTCGCTGAACATCGCGATCCGCGTCAAGACGAACATGAATCGCGGCGGCTTCGTGAAGGACTTCTACGTCGACAACGTGACGCTGCCCAACGGCGTGAGCCTCACGCCTTCGGGCTACGGCAGCAGCATGCTCGCGGGCAGCCCGATCAACTCGACGGTGCCCATCGGCGTGGTGACGGCGACGGCGGCGAATCCGTCGGCATCGCAAGGCGGGATCATCACGTTCGATTGCGATTATCAGCCGTCGAAGGACGCGATCCGCACGCGGCCCGCGCTCGTGCAGAACGTGAATATCTCGAACGTGAAGGCGAGCAATGTGTCGCTGAACGGCGTGACGGGCTCGTGCTTTCAGGCGATCGTCGCGCAAGGTCCGGTCGCGTTCGACTACAACGGGCCCGCGCCCACGCCGGCGATTCCCGCGATCACCGGCGTCACCATCACGGATTGCGATTTCGGCACGCCGGCCGCCGCCGGTCCCGCCACCGCGACGACGCCCGGCCCGATCTACGCGTACAACGTGCACGACATCGCGTTGAAGAACACGGTGATCGCGGGCGTGACGATGAACTCGACGGTCAGCGATCCGCGTTGATCATCGTCCGCTGAGTCTTCGCAGGATGAGGAGCGGCAATCGCAGCACGAAGCCGAAGAACAGACGCGCGTGCATCCACGTGAGCAGCGCGTTGTCGCGGCCATAGTGAAAATGCGAGACGCCGCCCTCTTCCGGCGTGAAGTAGCGCACGGGCGCGTCGAGGTTGATCGGGCGCACGCCGCGCCAGCACAGACGCACGACCGCCTCTGGATCGAAGTCGAAGCGGCGCATGAAGGGCTGCCTGCGCATTAGCGAAGCGAGCGGCGCTATCGGATAGACGCGAAAGCCGTACAGCGAATCGCCGATGCCCATCCACAGCGTTTCGAGATTCGCCCAGCCGTTCGAGATACGCCGTCCCTGCACGCGCAACTGCGGCGCGCTGGCGTCGAATTTCGGGCGGCCGAGGATCATCGCGTCGGGCGCGTTCATCGACGTTTGCATGAACGTGCGGATCAGCGCGGCGGGATGCTGGCCGTCCGAGTCCATCGTGAGCGCGTGCGTGAAGCCGAGCTTCGCGGCTTCGTCGAGGCCCGCGAGAATCGCTGCGCCCTTGCCGCGATTCTCCGGCAGCACGATCACGCGCAGGTCCGGATCGGCTTCGGCCATTCTCATGAGGCGTTCGGCGCTGCCGTCCGTGCTGCCATCGACGACGACCCACACCGGATTCCACTGCTCGCGCGCGCCCCGCACCGTTTCTTCGACTTTCTCGCCGGGGTTGTAGCTCGGAATGAGGACGAGATGCGTGGATGATGCGCGTGTCGAAGGCATTGAAAAAACGAAAAGCGGAATGGGATGCGACGAATTTTAACGTCTGCCGACGCGGACGCTTTCAGCCGCGCGGGCGATGCGCGTCGAGCTCGCCCGCATAGAAGCGCTGCAATTCGCCGATGAACGCCTGCAACGCGGCGTGGTCGCGTCCCGGCGGCGCGAAGCGGCGGCCGAGCGTCACGCGATAGGTGATCGGCAGCGCGGGCTTCTTGAAGATTTGCCAGCCCTTGCCGAGAAAGCCCGAATCCGTCTCGATGATGAGCGTCTGCACCGGCACCTGCGCGCGCGCCGCGATCAGCGCGATGCCGCCCTTCAGCGGATTCACCGCCGCCTGCCCGGTGCGCGTGCCCTCGGGAAACAGCAGCAGCGGCGCGCCGCGCTGCAACTCGGCGACGGCCGCGCGAATCAGCCCGACGGACGTATCGTTGACGATATAGCCCGCGAGCAGCGCGCCCGGTCCGAGGAAGACGTTGCCCGCGACATCGCCCTTCATCACGCAGCAGGTGTCGGGCACGCGCGACGCGATCAGGAGCGCGTCGAGCAGGCACGGATGGTTCGGCGCGAGGATCATCGCGGGCTGGCCCGCGAGCGAATCGAGGTCCGAGAGATCGAAGCGGCAGGCGCCGAGCGTGCGCAGCAGCGCGAAGTACATATGCCACACGCGCTGCACGACGGTACGCCCGACGCGCCGCCCGGCATCGACGGACAGCACGCGCCGCAGAATCAGCGCGAACGGAAACCACGCGAGACACACGAGCGCCAGCACGACGAGCGCGAAATAAAACGCCACGCATTGCCACGCGGATTCGAGCGCGGCCACGAACGACGGCTTCCCGTCCGCGCCGCCGATTTTCCGATGCGCGTCACTCATCGCTCGACACCATTTTCGACGACTGCCCGAACACCCACGCGACCGCCACGCCGCCCGAGAGCACGCTTTTCTGCCGGACGAGCGGGCTGTCGGCGAAGCTCGCGCCCGCGATGTTCGCGTAGCGCATGAACGCGCCGACCCAGTAGCGGCTGAAGCGCCGCGACATCGACACGAGCGCCTGCGTGCCCGCGTAGCCGCCGCTCGCCTGGAACGCGGGACGGCCCGGCGTCGCGTATTGCGGCGCGACCGTGTAGTAGTGGTCGCTGTACTTGCCGTCGGCGAACATCGGCCCGGCGAGCATGCCGACGCGCAAGCCCGAAACGCCCGCGACATCGACGAGATCGAGGTTCACGTTCGGCTCGAACTGCCAGCCGACCGTCTTCGGCGACGATTCCAGCGTGATGCCCATGCGCACCGGCAGACGCAGATCGAGCAGCATGTCGCGCGACGGCGTGCGCCACAGATGCACTTCCACCGACGGGCCGATTTCGATCGTCGGCTTGAGATCGGGCATGCCGGCGCGCGCGTTGTCGTCGTGGCTGGACACGGGCAGCGAGCCGAGCAGGCTGATATTGAAGTTGACGCGGTCGGTGTCGAGCAGCTGGCCGCGCACGCCGTCGCGGTCGGCGCGAAAGAACTTGCCGCGATAGATCACATACGGAAACGGGAAGACCCACGCGCGCGTCTGGTCGGAGCCGGGATAGTGCGGAAACGCGGCCACGCCCATGCCGATGCCGAGTTCCCACAGCGGCTTGCTCGGCGGCGGCATGTCTTCCGCGCGCGCCGCCCCGCTCGCGATGAGCAGCATCAGCAGCGCCACGCGCGGTGAACGGATTACCGGCATCGTCATCAATTGGCCGACGGCTCCGCACGTTCCGCGTCGCTCAGATTGCGGCGGCGCTGGCGGTACGCGCGCAGCGAGTTGCGCCAGTCGAGCGCCGCCGCGATGTAATACACGCTCTTGAACGCGCGCAGCGAATGCCAGATCGGCGTCGTGCCGAAGATATCGCCCGCGAGCAGCGACAACAGCGCTTCCTTCATGCGCAGCGGATTCTTCGGGCCCATGAAGAGATTGCGCATCGTCGGCGAGGTCATGCGATAGATGAACCACGAGAACTCGCGCGGACCGTGGCGCATGTCGCGATCGAACTTCGCGAGCGCGGCTTGCGCATGGGCGGGATTCGCGAGCGCCTTGTCGATGGCTTCCGCGCCCGCGAACGCGCTTTGCATCGCGAGCATCACGCCGGACGAGAACACGGGATCGATGAACGCGAAGGCATCGCCGAGGAGCAGGAAGTTGCGCTCGTGCGTCATGTCGCCGGTGTAGGAATAGTTGCCCGTCGCGTGGACGTCGCTGATCAGCTCGGCATCTTTCAGGCGCCCGGCGAGCGGCGCGCACAGCGCGATGGTCTCGCGAAAGAACGCCTCCACCGACGTGCCCTTCGGACGCTGCTTCAGATACGCGGGCCACACGACCGCGCCGACGCTCGTCGCGCCGTCCGCGAGCGGAATGAACCAGAACCAGCCGTGCTCGAACCAGAACACGGTGATGTTGCCCTCGTTCGCGCCTTCGTTGCGCTGCGCGTTCCTGAAGTGGCCATACAGCGCCGACGAGTTGTGTCGCTCGTTACGGCGCTTGGTCTTGAAGTGATTCGCGAGCAGCGTGTCGCGGCCCGATGCATCGACGACGAAGCGCGCCCGCACTTGCTCCGTGCGGCCATCGTCGTGCTCGGCGTTGATCGTCGCGTTGGAACCGTCCGGCGCGAATGCGACATCGCGCGCGCGGCAGCCTTCGCTCACGTGCGCGCCGTGCTTCGCGGCATTGCGCAGCAGGATGTCATCGAGTTCGGAGCGGCGCACCTGATACGCGCTCGGCATCGACTTGTCCCAGGCATCGGCGAAGAAAAAACGCTGCGTGCGATTGTCGTGCTGCGGCGACACGAACTCGGCCGCGAGCTTGACCATGCCGATGGCGCGCACTTCATCGGCGACGCCGAGCTTGTCGAAGAGCCGCAGGTTCGCGGGCAATAGCGATTCGCCGATATGAAAGCGCGGATGCCGCGCCTTCTCCAGCACGCGCACGCGATAGCCGCGGTCGGCGAGCAGCGTCGCCGCCGTCGCTCCGGCGGGACCGCCGCCGATCACGACGACATCCCAGGTTTGCTGCGCTTGCGTTTGCGTCGCTTCGCTCATCCCGCTCCTCTTTGTCTGCTTCAGGCGATTCCGCCGTTGATCGACATGACCTGACCGGTGACATACGCCGCCGCGTCCGACACCAGATACGCGACCATGCCCGCGACTTCCTCCGCGGTGCCCGCGCGCTGCGCCGGCACCAGTTGCTTGATGCGCTCGGGCGGAAACGCCTGGCCGAGCATCGGCGAATCGATGACGCCGGGCGCGACCGCATTCACCGTGATGCCGCGCGACGCGAGTTCCTGCGCGAGCGCGCGCGTCGCGCCGATCAGGCCCGCCTTCGCCGCCGCGTAGTTCACCTGCCCGCGGTTGCCCATCATCCCCGACAGCGACGACATATTGACGATGCGTCCCCAGCGCGTGCGGATCATCGGCATCAGCAGCGGCTGCGTGACGTTGAAAAAGCCGTCGAGCGTGACGTCGAGCACGCGTTTCCATTGCTGGCGCGTCATGCCGGCCATCGGCGCGTCGTCGTGGATGCCCGCGTTGTTGACGAGAATCTGCACCGGGCCGTCCGCCAGAATGCGCGCGAGCGCGGTTTCGGCGGCGTCGGGATCGGTCACGTCGAAGGCGATCGCATGCGCCGTGCCGCCCGCCTCGCGGATCGCCTGCGCGCAGCTTTCAGCGCGGTCGATGCCGCCGTTCGCGTGAATCCACACTTCGTGTCCGGCGGCCGCGAGCGAGCGGCTCACCGCCTGTCCGATCGCGCCGCTGCCGCCCGTCACGAGCGCGCGCATGGCGTGGCTCCCGTCATCGATTCCATTTCGCTTGTCCGTTTCCCGTGTTGCGTGGCCGCATCGGGAGCGCACGAGCGTGCGCGTCGTTCAGTCTCGATGCGGCGGATTTCACTTGCGTGACGGCGGGCCGCGCCCGCGCCAGTGCACGCCTCAGCGCGTGCGGTGCGCGGCAACGTGCGCCGCGAGCGCGCCGAGGTTCGCGAAGATCTTCTGATTGTCCGGATTGTCCGAGCGCAGCTCGAAGCCATATTTCTTCGAGATGAGGAGCGCGATCTCCAGAATGTCGATGGAATCGAGCCCGAAGCCTTCTTCATACAGGCGCGTATCGGCCGAGACGGCCTTGGGATCGACATCCTCGAGATTCAGTTCGGCGACGATCAGCTCGGCGAGCTCTCTTTCCAGTTCATTCATCGTATGCACAGACCAGCGCAAAAACGCGCGGCAAGGCCGCTCGCAAGACGTGCGCCCCGCGCTCTCCGCACGCTGCCGGCTGCCTGTTTTTGAGGTAATTGCAGTGGCGAAATTCTAGACGATGCTCTGTCGGGACGCCTAGTGGAAAAGGTAACCGGCCCTGCGGTTCGCTGCGCCGCGATAATTTCGAGAAAAATCAGTGGCTTCCCGCGCCGCTCGGGTGGCTGCGCCGGTAGGGTAGAATCCGCCCGTCTGACGAATGTAAGATCATCGAACAATCGGTTACAGACCCGGCTCGCCCCCACGCGAGAAAATGTCCCTCAGGCGGGCGACTGCCGTCTTTTTGTCCAACAAACGAGCGTTCAGAAAGAGCGCCGCAGCCGCATCCATGTTGCGTACCTTTTTCCTTCGATCAGCGTTCCCGCACCGG
This sequence comes from Caballeronia calidae, assembly GCF_900044055.2. Classification (GTDB taxonomy): domain Bacteria; phylum Pseudomonadota; class Gammaproteobacteria; order Burkholderiales; family Burkholderiaceae; genus Caballeronia; species Caballeronia calidae. The sequence continues at coordinate 28,531 of NZ_FCOX02000026.1, forward strand.
CTTTCCCGCGCCTTCCGCGCAAACGGAGCGCGCCGATGAGCGCCGTCCGGTTCGCACGCTTCCTGCGCGCAGCGGGCGTCGTGGGCGCGATCGCCGCGTATCAGTTCGGCGCGCACCATGCCGCGTCGACGCCCGGCGCGCACGGCCTCGGTCTCGCGCTGGTGCTCGCGCCCCTTCTGCTCGTCGCGCTGAACGCCGCCGTGCGCTCGCCGGCGCGTGCGTGGCTGCTGCCGTTGTGGGCGCTCGCCTGCGCCGTGCTGTGGCTCGGCCGCGCGCCGCTGACCGAGCATTTCGGCTGGGGCCTGTGGCTCGAGCACGCAAGCTTCAATCTCGCGCTCGCATGGATGTTCGGGCGCACGCTCGGCCAGGGGCGCGAACCGCTCTGCACCCAGTTCGCGACGATGGTCCACGGCAAGCTCGAACCGCGCGTCGGGCGCTATACGCGGCGCGTCACCATCGCGTGGACGCTCTTTTTCGTCGCCACGGCGTTTGTGTCGACGATGCTGTTCGCGTGCGCGTCGATCGTCGCGTGGTCCACGTTCGCCAACTATCTTGCGCTGCCGCTCGTCGGACTGATGTTCGTCGTCGAGTACGGCTGCCGGCGTATCGCGCTGCCGGGCATGAAGCCGTCGAGCATCATGGACTCGGTTCGCGCCTACACGCAGTCGATGCAGATGCGTCGCAGCGGGGCGCAGTGATGCCGACGAAGTCATCGCCCATGCAGACCTTTCCGCTGGTTTTCCACTCGTCGCCGGATCAGGTGATCGCCTGGCGCAACGGCGCGCCCGTCACGGTGCGGGCGTTTCTCGCCGATGTGCGGCGACTCGCCGATGCGCTCCCCGAAGGCGGGCATGTGTTCAACGTCTGCACGGATCGTTACCGCTTCACGGTGAGCCTGTGCGCGACGCTCGTCGCTGGAAAAACGAGCCTGCTGCCGTCCACGCATACGCCGGAAATGGTGCGCGCCCTCGCCTCGTTCGCGCCCGACGCGTTCTGCCTGCACGACACCGACGATTGCCCGATCGATCTGCCGCGCTTCCGCTATCCCGAATCCGCCGTGGCGCACGTCGACGGCGAAGCGAAGGTGCCGCAGATCGACGGCGCGCGCGTCGTCGCCTACGTGTTCACGTCCGGCTCGACCGGCGTGCCGGTGCCGCATCGCAAGACGTGGGGTTTTCTGGTGAAGAACGTGCGCGCGGCGGCGGACCGGCTCGGGCTGCTCGGAGAAGACCGCGCCACGCTCATCGGCACCGTGCCGCCGCAGCATATGTACGGCTTCGAATCGACGGTGCTGCTCGCGCTGCTCGGCGGCCTCGCGTTCAGCAACCGCCAGCCGTTCTACCCCGTCGATATCCGCGCGGAACTCGATGCCATTCCCGAGCCGCGCGTGCTCGTCAGTTCGCCGATCCACCTGCGCGCACTGCTGACAAACGAGGAAGCGTTGCCGCGCGCGTCGCTCGTGCTGTCGGCGACCGCGCCGCTTTCCGAGAAGCTCGCGCTCGACGCCGAAGCGCGTCTGCAGGCGCCGCTGATGGAAATCTACGGCAGCACCGAAACCGGCCAGATCGCGACGCGCCGCACCGCGCGCACCGCCGCGTGGGAATTGTTCCCCGACATCGCGCTGACGCCGCGCGCCGATGACGCCGGCGAACAAACGATGTGGGCATCGGGCGGCCACGTCGAAATGCCGGTGCCGATGGGCGACGCGCTCGAACTCATCGACGGCACGCATTTCCTGCTGCATGGCCGCAAGGCGGATCTGATCAATATCGCGGGCAAGCGCACGTCGCTCGCGTATCTGAATCACCAGTTGAACGCGGTGCCGGGTGTCGTCGACGGCGTCTTCCATATGCCCGACGAAACTCACGCCGATAGCGAGCCCGTGCGCCGCCTGATGGCGCTCGTCGTCGCGCCGGGACTCGCGGCGGCGGACTTGCAGCGCGCCTTGCGCGAGCGCATCGACGCCGCGTTCATGCCGCGTCCGCTGCTGTTCGTCGATTCGCTGCCGCGCAACGCCACCGGCAAGCTGCCGCGCGAAGTGCTCACGCAACTGATCGAGCAGGAGCGCAATCGACGCGCTGCGCTCACGTTCACCGTGCCGCCGGAACATCCCGCGCTCGCCGGACATTTCCCCGGCCGTCCGATCGTGCCGGGCGTCGTGCTGCTCGACCACGCGCTCGATGCGATCGGCGCCGCGCTCGGCCGCAACGTCGACGCGTGCAGGATCGAATCCGCGAAATTCCTGAGCCCGGCCGAACCGGGCGAAACGCTCGACATCGCCTATGAAACGGCGGCGAGCGGTGCGGTCCGCTTCACGATCCGCGCTGGCGCGCGCACGGTGGCGAGCGGCGCGCTCGCGGCGCCGTCCGCTCCGCCGATGACCACCGCCACGGACACGCACGCATCGTGAACGAGCCGCGCAACCGCGACGACTGGGCCGACCGCCAGGAGCGCAGCAACCTCGCGCTGCTGCGCTTCATGACGTGGATATCGCTGCGCTTCGGGCGGGGTATCGGGCGCGTGCTGCTGCGGGTCATCACCGCGTATTTCGTCGTCTTTGCACCGCGCGCGCGGCGTGCGTCGCGCGCGTATCTGAACCGCGCGCTCGGCCGCCATGCGGGCTGGCGCGATGGTTACCGGCATGTGTTCTCGTTCGCGTCGACGATCCACGACCGCATCTATCTGCTGAACGAGCGCTTCGATCTGTTCGATATCCGCACGCACGGCGTCGAGGACGTGGAAGCCGCGCTCGCCGGCGGACGCGGCGCCTTTCTGATGGGCGCGCATCTCGGCAGCTTCGAAGTGGTGCGCGCGATCGGCCGGGTGCAGCCGCATATCCGCATCGCGATCACGATGTACGAGGAAAACGCGCGCAAGATCAACGCGATCCTCGCCGCCGTGAATCCGGCCGCGCATCACGACGTGATCGGTCTCGGCAAGGTCGATGCGATGCTCAAGGTGCGCGAGCGGCTCGACGCGGGCAGTCTCGTCGGCATCCTGGCGGACCGCACGCTGCGTCAGGCCGGCGACGCGCTGAAGGAACGCGATTTCCTCGGCACGCCCGCCGCGTTTCCGCTCGGGCCGCTGCATATGGCGGCGGTGTTGCGCCGTCCGGTCGTCTTCATGACGGGGCTGTATCTCGGCGGCAACCGCTACGATATCCACTTCGAAACGATCGCGGATTTTTCGAAGGTCGAGCGCGCCGATCGCGCCGCCGCTGTCGATGCCGCGCTCACGCGCTATGTCGCGCTGCTCGAAAAATACTGCCGCGCCGCGCCATACAACTGGTTCAATTATTTCGACTTCTGGCAGGCGAATGCCGCGCGGGAGCCCGCGCGCTCGGCCGATGGCCGTCTGCGGGAAGCAACGAGGGATTCCTGATCTCATGCGAGTTTTCGCCGCCGTTTTGACGGCCGCTTTGCTATCGGCTTTTTCGACGACCGGTGTCGCCGCCGACGCGCCCTGGACGCTCGATCGACTGATGAACACGCTCGGCGCGAAGAAATCCGGCCGCGCGCACTTCATCGAGACGCGCTATCTGAAGATCGCGCAGGAGCCGCTGGAATCGTCGGGCGAACTGGTGTTCGTCGCGCCCGATCATCTGGAAAAGCATACGGTCAGCCCGAAGCCGGAGAATCTTGTCGTCGATGGCGACATGCTCACCGTCGATCGCAACGGCCGCAAGATGACCATTCCGCTGCGCAACTATCCGGAACTGAGCGCGTTCATCGAAAGCATCCGCGCGACGCTCGCGGGCAACCGCTTCGCGCTGGAGAACGCGTACAAGGTGTCGGTCGATGGCAAGGGCGACGACTGGACGCTCACCCTCGTGCCGATCGATTCGCGCATGAAGCAGAAAGTCAGCTCGATCACGCTCGCGGGCACGGGCGCAGCGCTCGCGCGTGTCGAGATCCGGCAGGCCGACGGCGATCGCTCGCTGATGCGCCTGCAAGACGCGTCGGCGCACTGACACGGCATGCGCGCGGTTCTTCGTCAGCCTGCGGTCATCGTCTGGCTGTGCTTTCTCGCGGTGTGCGCGGCGATCATCGCGCGCACGACGTTCTCCGCCGATCTCTCCGCTTTTCTGCCGCGCTCGCCGAGCGCGCAGCAGCGTGTGCTCGTCGAGCAGTTGCGCGACGGACTGGTGTCGCGGCTGATACTCGTCGGCATCGAAGGCGGCGATACGAAAGGCCGCGCGGATATTTCGCGCAAGGTCGCGTCCCGGTTGCGCGAGGACAAGCGCTTTTCGGCGATCAACAACGGCGAGCCGGTTGGCCAGGCGCGCGACGAGCGCTTCGTTTTCGAGCATCGCTATCAGTTGAGTCCCGCCGTGACGCCCGAGCGCTTCAGCGAAGCCGGCCTGAAGGACTCGCTCGCCGATAGCCTCGATCTGCTCACCTCGTCCGCCGGCATGATGGCGAAGGAGCTCTTGCCGCACGATCCGACCGGCGAAGTCACCGCGCTCGTCAGTCAACTGGACAGCGCCGCGCAACCGGCGATGCGGGACGGCGTGTGGGCCTCGCGCGACGGCACGCGCGCCGTGCTGCTCGCGCAGACTGCGAGCGCCGGTTCCGACACCGACGCGCAAGCCAGCGCGATGGCCGCGATCCGCGATGCGTTCGGCCGGGCCGCGCCGGGCGCGTCGCCGTATCGGCTGGTGATGACAGGCCCCGGCGTGTTCGCTGTCGAAACGCGCGACACGATCATGCGCGACGTGCGCTGGCTGTCGGCGGCGAGCATCGTGCTGATCGTCGTTTTGTTGCTCGCGGTGTATCGCTCGGTGCCGACCTTGCTGCTCGGCCTGATGCCGGTGCTTTCCGGCGTCGCGGCGGGCGTCGCCGCCGTGAGCCTCGCGTTCGGCACCGTGCATGGCCTCACGCTCGGCTTCGGCACGACGCTGATCGGCGAGGCCGTCGATTATTCGATCTATCTCTTTGTGCAATCGGCGGGCATGACGTTCAGCGGGCGGCGCGGATCGCTCAAGGAATGGGTCGCGGGCTTCTGGCCGACGATCCGCCTCGGCGTGCTGACGTCGATCTGCGGCTTCGCGTCGATGCTGTTCTCGGGCTTTCCCGGTCTCGTGCAACTCGGGCTGTATTCGATCGTCGGTTTGTCGACGGCGGGCATCGTCACGCGCTTCGTGCTGCCGCATCTGCTGCCGCAAGGCTTCGCGATCCGCGACGTCTCGCGCCTCGGCAATCTGCTCGCAAGTTTCGCGGCGCACGCGTCGCGTTTGCGCGTGCCGCTCGCGGTCTTGCTCGTCGGCGCGGTCGCGGCATTGCTGATGCAGCGGCACGGACTGTGGAGCCAGGAGTTGTCGGCGCTGAGCCCGGTTCCGCAGGCGAGCCAGGATCTCGACGAACGCCTGCGCGCGGATGTCGGCGCGCCCGACGTGCGCTATCTCGTCGTCGTGTCGGCGGCGACGGAGCAGGCGGCGCTCGAACACGCGGAAGCGCTCGCGCATCGACTGCAGCCTCTGGTCGATGCGCGCGTGATCGCCGGTTACGAAAGCCCGGCGCGCTATCTGCCGAGCGATGCCGCGCAGCGTGCGCGCATCGCGAGCCTGCCGCCCGCCGATGCCTTGCGCACGCGCCTCGCCACGGCATTGCGCGATCAGACGATCCGCGTGAAGCCCGAGGTCTTCGAGCCTTTCATCGCCGATGTGGAAGCCGCCCGCGCGCAGCCGCTGCTTCGCCGTGCCGATCTGCAAGGCACGTCGATGGCGCTCGCGGTCGATTCGCTGCTCACCGAACGCGACGGCCGCTGGACCGCGATGCTCCCGCTGCGCGCGGCCGAAGGCTCCGACGTGCAGGCGCAGAAGATCCGCGCGGCGGTGGCGTCGGCGCAGGTGCCGGACGCGCTTTTCGTCGACATGAAAAACGAGGCCGACCGCCTGTATCAGAACTACGTGCACGAGGACATTCGCCTCTCGCTCGGCGGATTCGCCGGGATCGTCGTGCTGCTCGTGCTCGCGCTTCGCTCTCCCGTGCGCGCCGCGCGCACGCTCGCGCCGCTCGTCGCGGCGGTGATCGTCGTGATCGCGGGGCTGGCGGTCGCGGGCAAGTCGCTCACGATCCTGCATCTGATCGGCATGCTGCTGATCGTCGCGGTCGGGTCGAACTATGCGCTCTTCTTCAACTATCGCGCGCACGCCGAGGACAACGCGATCTCGCCGCAAACGCTCGTCTCGCTCGTGATCGCGAATCTCGCGACGGTGCTCGGCTTCGGCCTGCTCGCGCTCTCGAAAGTGCCGATGCTCGAGACCTTCGGCCTGACCGTCGGCCCCGGCGCGATTCTCGCGCTGCTGTTTTCGGCGATTCTCGCGCCGCGTTCGGGCTTCACACGATGAACGCGCCCGGCACGCCACGCCGATGGACGCCGACGCCCCTTATCGGCGGCGCGGCGGCCGTGCACGCGGGCGCGCTCGCGGCGCTGGCCGTCGCGCCCGCGATGTGGCCGTGGGCGGCGGGCAGCGTGATCGCGTCGCATCTCGCGCTGACGGCGGCGGGACTCTGGCCGCGCAGCGCGCTGCTCGGCCACAACTGGACGACGCTGCCGGAATCGGCGGGCGAATGCATCGCGATCACGATCGACGACGGTCCCGATCCCGATGTCACCCCGCGCGTGCTCGATCTGCTCGACGCGCATGGCGCCCGCGCGACGTTCTTCTGCATCGGCGAGCGGGCGCTGCGCTATCCGCGCATCGTCGAGGAAATCGTCGCACGCGGGCATGCGGTCGAGAATCACAGCCAGCGGCACCGGCATAACTTCTCGCTGACGGGACCGGGCGCGATGCGGCGCGAGATCGACGCCGCGCAAGCGACGCTCGGCGAGATCGCGGGCACGCGGCCGCTCTTCTTTCGCGCGCCGGCGGGATTGCGCAATCCGTTCCTCGAACCGGTGCTGTGCGGTCTGGGCTTACATCTCGCGAGCTGGACGCGGCGCGGCTTCGATACCCGGACCGGCGATGCGGCGCTCGTCGCGCGCCGTTTGCTGCATGGGTTCGCCGCGCGCGACATTCTGCTCGTGCATGACGGCCACGCCGCGGCCGATGCGAACGGCGCGCCCGTCGTGCTCGCCGCGCTCGATACGGTGCTGCGCGCGGCGGCCGATCGCGGGCTCGGCACGGTGACCTTGCGCGAAGGAATTGTGGGCTAGACTGCACGAGCCCACCGCTCATCCATCGTCCGCATGGTGCCTGACGCGCTCATCGAAACGGCCTGCCGTCCTTACCGCCCCGCGGGCCGTTTCGCGTGGCATTTCGCTTGCGCGAAACTCCGCAACGATCCGTTCTTCGCGCACATCCTCGCGCACGGCCTGATTCCCGATGACGCGCGCATCCTCGATCTCGGCAGCGGTCAGGGACTGCTCGCCGCGTGGCTCGTCGGTGCGCACGCGTGGCATCGGCAAAACGCGGAATCGGCGTGGCCCGCGCGCTGGCCCGTGCCGCCCGCGCCGCGCTCGATTCATGGCATCGAACTGACGCCGCGCGATATCGACCGGGCGCGCATCGCGTTGAAGGCGCATGACGCGCGCATCCGCTTCGTCTGCGACGACATTCGCGTGGCGCGGTTTCCGCGCGTCGATGTCGTCGTCGCGTGCGATGTGCTGCATTACGTCGACGCCGCTTCGCAGGCATCGATTCTGCGCCGCGTGCGCGCGAGCCTCGCGCCGGACGGCGTGCTCCTCTTGCGCGTGAGCGATGCCGCCGCGGGCTGGCGTGCGCGCTTCGATCGCACCGTCGATTTCGGCATGCAGATTGCGCGCTCGGGACGCGCGGGCCGCCTGACGTGCCGCAGCGAATCGGAATGGCTCGCGCTGCTCGACGAGCTGGGCTTCCGCGCGACAATCCGTCCGATGGGCAACGGCACGCACGACGCGAATCGTCTGTTCATTGCGACGCCCGCAGTCTGAGGAGCGCCAAGGCCGAACGGCCCGCTTTGTTACAATTAATCGCACTGAACGTCACCGGATTTTTGGGGATCGAGCTCGTAGTGAACCCTCTTCTGCTTACGCATTTCACCGCCACGAGTTGCGCGGGCCGCGGCGTCGATGCGACGCTCGCCGCGCTCGTCGAAGGACGCGGCGGCCTCGCCCCGTGCGACTTCGGAGGCGCCGCGCTCAACACGTACACGGGCCGCGTCGGCGGCATCGAGGACGCGCCGGTGCGCGCGGATCTCGCCGAATTCGACTGCCGCAACAATCGCCTCGCGCAACTCGCGATGACGCAGGACGGCTTCGACGAACGCGTGCGCGAAGCGATCGCGCGGGTCGGCGCGGAGCGTGTCGGCGTGTTCATGGGCACGAGCACCGCGGGCATTCTGGAAACCGAGCTCGCCTATCGGCGCCGCGACGCGCACACCGGCGCGCTCCCCGCCCACTTCAATTACGCGAACACGCACAATCCCTACTCGCTCGCCGCCTACGTGCGCGCGTACTTCGGGCTGCGCGGACCGGCCGTGTCGGTGTCGTCGGCGTGCTCGTCGGGCGCGAAGGTGTTCGGCTCGGCGCGGCGCATGCTCGAAACCGGTCTCATCGACGTGGCCGTGGCCGGCGGCGTCGATACGCTCTGTCTCACGACGCTCTACGGCTTCAACTCGCTCGAGCTGCTCGCGCCGGGGCCGTGCAAGCCGTTCGACGTGAAGCGCGACGGCATTTCGATCGGCGAGGCGGCGGCGTTCGCGCTGCTCGAACGCAATTCGACCGATGCCGATGACGGCGCCATCCGCCTGCTCGGCATCGGCGAATCGAGCGATGCGTATCACATGTCGTCGCCGCATCCCGACGGACTCGGCGCGCGCATCGCGATGGAACAGGCGCTCGCGAGCGCCGGGCTCGATGTGCGCGACATCGGCTATGTGAACCTGCACGGCACCGCGACGCCGAGCAACGATGCAGCGGAAAGCCGCGCGCTCACGAGCCTCTTCGACCGCGTTCCGTGCAGTTCGACCAAGGGCGCGACGGGTCACACGCTCGGCGCGGCGGGCGCGCTCGAAGCGGTGATCGCGGCGCTCGCGTTGAGGCATCAACTGATTCCGGCGGGCACGAACACGACCGAGCCGGATCCCGCGCTCGGCCTCGACTACGTGCTCGCGACGCGTGAAGCGCCGTTGCGCGCGGTGCTGTCCAACTCGTTCGGCTTCGGCGGGACGAACTGCAGTCTCGTGTTCGGACGCAAGGGAGCGGCATCGGCATGACTCCATTGCGTGCATATATCGAAGGCATCGGCGTGATCGGGCCGGGGCTCGCCGACTGGCCCCGCACCGCCGACGTCCTGACGCAACGCGCGACGCTCGACGCCGCGACGACGGTGCTGCCGCCGCCGGCCGGATTGCCGTCCGCCGAGCGCCGCCGCACCGGGCCGGTCGTGCGCGCGGCGCTCGCGGCCGCGCACGAAGCGGTCGCGCACAGCGGCCGCGATGCCGCCACGCTCGCCGCGGTGTTCGCGGCATCGGGCGGCGACGGCGGGAATTTCCACGCGATCTGCGAGACGCTCGCGAGCGACGAGCCGCAACTCTCGCCGACGCGCTTTCACAACTCCGTCCACAACGCGCCCGCGGGCTACTGGAGCATCGCGACACGCGCGATGGCTTCGTCGAACGTGCTGTGCGCGTACGACGGCAGCTTCGCGGCGGGCTTGCTGGAGAGCCTCGCGCAAGTCAGCGTGGATGGCACAGCGACGCTGCTCGTCGCGTACGACACGGACTATCCCGAGCCGTTGCGCCGCGTGCGCCCGATCGCCGATGCGTTCGGCGTCGCGCTCGTGCTCGCGCCGCAGGAAAGCGAGCGGACGCTCGCGCGCATCGAGGCGCGTCTCACCGATGCCGATGCGCTCACCTTCGCCGATGCCGGTCTCGAAGCGCTGCGCCTGTCGAATCCCGCCGCGCGCGCGCTGCCGCTGCTCGACGCAATCGCGCGCGGGCAGGCATCGAACGTCGTGCTCGATTATCTCGACGGCACGCGCGTCGCCGTGGATATCGATCCGTCATGACGGCCGCGCAGAATCTCGCTCGCGACTGGATCGCCGCGCGCATACCGCATAGCGGCTCGATGTGTCTGCTCGATGCCGTCGTCGCGTGGGATGCGCAATGCATCCGCTGCACGGCGACGAGCCATCTTTCCCCTGACAATCCGCTGCGCTCGAAAGACCGGCTCGCGTCGGTGTGCGGCATCGAATACGCGGCGCAGGCGATGGCGACGCACGGCGCGCTCGTCGGCGAGGAAGCCAGACGGCCGCGCGTGGGCATGCTGACGAGCGTGCGCGGCGTGCAAACGCACGTGGATCGGCTCGATACGCTCGACGGCCCGCTCGATATCGAAGCCGAGCGCATGGGCGGCGACGACAACACGGTGCTGTATCGCTTCAACGTGCATTGCGCGGGACGATTGCTGCTGAGCGGCCGGGCCGCCGTGATTCTCGACGCCGCTCAGGCTGCGGGTTTGGTCGCGCAGTAGGCCGAGAAAATGCCGAGCTCGACGTCGCGGCGCACGTCCGCGAAACCCGCGTGCCTGATGGCGGCGAGCACGGTGTCGGGCGGCACGCACGCTTCGATCGTGTCCCAGTAGTAGCGCATCAACTCGACGCTTTCCTCTTTCTTCCCGACGACGCGCGCGATCACCGGCACCACGCCGCGCATATAGAACTTCAGCGCGGCGACGCCCAGGCCATGCGCGGGACGCGTGATTTCGAGCACGCAGAGGCGTCCGCCGGGCGCGAGCACGCGGAAGTATTCGTCGAAGACGCACGCGAGATCGCTTACGTGGCGCAGCGCGAAACCCATGCACAGAAAGTCGTAGGCGGCGCTGTCGCAGGGCAGATTCTCGGCGGTGCCGATGCGCGTCTCGACGCCGATCGGCAGAACCGCCTTGCCGACCATGCCCGGACTCGGATCGATGCCCGTGACGAGCGACGGATCGCCCGTGATCGCGACCGCTTCCTTCGTGACGAGCCCCGTTCCCATGCCGACATCGAGCACGCGCATGCCGCGCGCGAGACCCGCCGAGCGCAGCGCGCGATTGCGATACCACGGGCCGGAGCCGAAGGCCATTGCGCGCTCGATCGCGTCGTAGTCGGAGGCGGTGCGGTCGAACATGCCGCGCAGCCAGACGCGGCGGCGCGATTCGTCGGGATAGTAGGTCGTGAGGGGCTCGTGCGGAGCTTTCTGATCGATCCGTTCGATGGGGTCGCGCCGGGGGGAAGTCATCGAGTCTCCTGTTTGTGCCGAGCCGCAGGACCTTGGTCGATTGCTTTTACCACAGCGCGCGGGATCAGTGGATCGTGGTCCACGCGAGTGCGACGGAGAAGGTCGCCAGAACGATCGACGCGCCGCGCTGCACGCGTTCCGGGCTGAGCCACGCGAGACGCCCGGTGCCGAGCGCCGCGCCGAAGGTGATCCACAGGAAGCCGATGGGAATCAGCGCGGCGGCGAAGATCGACATCGTGCGGAGATAGGCGATGGGATCGGCAAAGGCGCTTGGCGGAAAGATGGCGCTCGCGAACAGCATCGCCTTGGGATTGAGCAGCGTGGTGACGAAGAGCGCGCTGACGCCGGCCGTCTTATGCGCGGACGTCGGCAATGAGACGGCGGCGCGCCACATCGCGACCGCGAGATACGCGATGTAGACGCTGCACGCGATACGCATGGAGGTCGGCAGCCAGGCGAGGAAGTTCGCCGCGTGCGTGACGAGATAGCCCCAGGCGGAGATCGCGATGAGATAGCCGGCGAGCTCGGCCGCCATGAGCGGCATCGCGCGTTTGATGCCGCGGCGCAGGCCGGCGGCGGCGAGCAGCGTGTTCGTCGGGCCGGGGGTGATCAGGATGATGACGATGCCGAGCAGGAGCAGGGATGACTGCGAGGGTGGGTGCATGGGATGGGGGTGGGTATTGAATGCAGGATGCTTAATACCATAAGTTGGGCGGTTTATCGGCGTGGCCACACTTTCTTGACAATCGATTTCGTGAGGCAACTGAGTCGGGTGGCCTCACTGAATCGGCGAGTTTCGCGATTGAGGTAATGTTGAACATGGGCGGCTTTTGATAACAGCAGAGTGAAACATAAGGGCCATTATTGGCCCTTTATGCAAAAACCTATTAAACCGAATAATTAAATCAGGCAGTACAAATCCTTCACAAAACTTCGAACCCTTGATTTCCAAATCTCAGTATTAATTTTAGCGAAATCTAGACTTTTTCCTGTACTTTTTTCCTCGGCAACAGAAACGTCAGAAAGCTTATTTGTAGAACCTCCTCTGTAATCGAAAAGAAAAAAAACCAAATCGAATTCTTTACCTGACCTATTTATTAGCTTCCAAAATATTTGATCATTGTAAACTGCGAAAAGATTATCTTGCTCGGGGCTGCCAAGAACTGTCCAACCAGCACCTTCGAGTGCATTTCTAAGCTCGATCATTCTGGCCTGTGTCATTCCAAGCTCTCCCAAAATCCCTTTGGAGCGGTAACTCCGGAAGTTGTTGCAAGCTTTTCTTCCACATATTCTCTGCTCATCTCTTTACCTTCCTTGGACCATGTATCGACAGAAAGAATTTGATTTTTTTTGTCTGTAATAGTAACGCTATACGCGTCATCTCCAACTTTTCTAACATGATATCTTGCGTTGGAATCTCTGCCGCCACCTTTCAGCACTTTCCCGTCAGTAACATTCCGCTTTCCGCGTTCGAGATAATCTGTCGGAGATAGGTTGGAATGGCGTCCAGCATGATTTTTTAGGCCGTGATCATTATTCTTATCCATTCCCTTATGGGAACGTCGTTTCTTCCATCTCGGCTTTTTTTACACTTTAATCCAAGGGGGTCAATCCAAACGAAAGTATTAGGGCCGAACTGATACGGGTTATCACCGCCCGCAAGCCCAATAGGATCCTGACTGATGAAGATCCCCGTCTGCGGATCGAAGTACCGATAGCGGTTGTAAACAAACCGCTTAGACGCACTTCACCCGCGCACGAGCTGCAACGCCTTACCCGGCAAGACTTCCAGCCGACAGACCCACTTAAAGAACAAGATTTTTCCCTAGACGCGAGTCTAGCCGATCATCGGCACCCCGAACCAGTCGATTTGTCCGAGTCGCCCTCACCATCGACCCGCCGTGTCTGACGGCGGCCGCAGGCCGACGGCAGGCACGGCGGAACCGGGCCGACGCATTCCCACTTGCCACACTTGCAACCACCTGCCTTAACCGGATTTCGCGGATGTCCCATGGTGCCGGAACCCGTCAAGGCCGCGCAGCGCCCGCTAGGGCTTGGCCTTGACGGCGATCGGTTCACCACGCTCGGCAATGCGGTGCAAGACGACTTGGCGGCTTGCACCGCATGCAGACCGCGCTTTTTCGTGTTGTTGATTTCGCCGCGCAGCGGCGCACATCTGGGAGCCCCTTGGGGGCGGACGGGAGGCAGGCTGCGAGCACGGAGCGTAAGCCCGCAGGGCTGAAGCCCGAGCGCAGCAGACAGCCGGGCGGGCGGGGCCGTTCACCCTCGCGCGCAGCGCGCTGAATATGCTTTATTCGTTCTTCAATGATTTGGCCGCGACGCGGCCACTGGATTGACCTTGCGAAGCACAACCTTGGGCCGGGGGCGCAAGACATAGCGCGTATTAGCGAATTCTGAGGCGCGGGCCAGCGGCAAGCCGTTCCTTGCTGCTTGTGCCCGCGCCTCAGAATTCGCTAATGCGCCTTTGCGTTATGTTAAATGGGCGAAGCCCATTTACCCCCGGCCCTTCGTGCGCTCTCGGCCCAACGGGCCGCACTTCCTTCTATAGCTCACCGCTCGCAGCCGCGTCGATGAGGCCGGTTTTTCGTTCCTCACTTTCTTACTGCGCGTCCTCGTCCGCTTCGGCGTCGATGGCGGCTAAGAGTGAAGCGGCTGCATCATCGTCGTGCGTTCGCGCGAGCCTCGCCGGATGCGTGGCCGCGTGAATCTCCTTGAGCTTGCCAATCGCCACCTGCGTGTAAATCTGCGTGCTCGACAGATCCGCGTGTCCGAGCAACGCCTGGATGAATCGCACGTCCGCGCCGTTCTCCAGCATGTGCGTCGCGCACGCGTGGCGTAGCGCGTGGCATGCGCCATCGCGTATTCCGGCGAGTTCCATATAGCGCTTCACGAAGTCCGTCAGCCGATTGCCGCTGTACGGCTCGCCGTAGTCCGTCAGGAACAGCGTCCAATCCTCCTGTCGCACGATCAGCATTGACCTGATTTCGTCCAGATAGCGCTCGACCCAATAACACGCCCGCTCGCCCATCGGGATATACCGGTCGCGTCGGCCTTTGCCCTGGCGAACCATCACCGTGCGCCCTTCCAGATCGATGTCCGATAGCGTCAGGTTCATCAGCTCCATGCGCCGCATTCCGGTGCTGTACAACACTTCCAGCATCGCGCGATCACGCGCGCCGGTCAGTTCGCTCACGTCCGGCTGCGCCATCAGGCGCTCAACCTGCGTAACAGACAGCACCACGCGCGGCAGCAGCTTCGGCGCGCGTGGCAACACCAGTTCCGACGCCGCGTTGTATTGCACATACCGCTCACGCGCCAACCATCGGCAGAACCCGCGCAGTGGCGCGAGCATCGACTCCTGCGAGCGGATCGACAGCGGCTTGCCGTCCTTCTTCCGATACAGGTACAGATGCCGCTGATATGCCTCCAGCACCGCGCGCGTAATTTCTTCGGGCTGGTTCAGCCCGCGCACATCGCACCACTGCACGAACCGCTCAAGCCGCACCGCGCGGCCTCGCACCGTCGCCTCCGTGCGCCCCGTCGCCTGCGACCAGTCCACATACAGCCGCACGTAGATCATCAGCGCGTTATCAACTGTCTCGACCGACTGAATCGCCTCGCTGCGCTTCTTTCTCAGCTTGCGCTTTCGATGGCGCACCACCCGCTTTTGCTCATCGGCCTTCATGTGCGCGCCTCGTATGAGTACGCCCCGAAGGAAGTCCCCTCGGGGGACGGTACGACCAAGCCCGAATTTTTCTCTCTCTGGATATGCGTTTTCGCGCCGCTCACGCGCTTATTCGCGCTCGGCCTTATGCCATCAGCGTTGGCGGGATTTTCAGCGCCCCGCGATGGGGCCGATATGGGGCCGTTTTGGGGCCGCGTTGACCCCGCGAACTCACTACCTTTGCCCCGCGAACTCCCGATTTCACCCCGCGAACTTCCAATCGTAGTCGTGTCGATCAGTCCGGCAAGATGCGCCGAGTCACTACCGTCGCCGTCATAGATCAGCTCATATTCGAAGCTCTGGCCGCGTCGGCCGCGATGCGTCAGCAAGTATTCAAGTTCCACCAACCGCTCAAGATGCGCGCGCGCCTGCGTGTCGCTCTGCCCCGTCCAGGCCCGCACTTCACGTCGACTAAACCGCACCGACTCACGCGGCAGCGGCTTCGCCTTCACCGCATCAACAATCGCTTCCAGTACACGGCGCGTCACCGGCGGCAACTCGTCCAGGCTGCGCCCGAGCACTTCATGAACGATCCGGTTCGCCGCCTCGATATCGGCCAGCGTCACCTCGATGTACTCGAGCGCCTCGCCCGCGTGCTGAACCGTCTTCACCTCGCGCTGGACCTGATGCAGCAGCGCAATCGTGTCGATCAGCGTCAGGTATTTTTCATGATCGCGCCGCGTGCGCGTTCTGTCCGACAGGAACGTGAGCTGATCGGCATACGGATTCACCACGGCCAGCGGCTTTAGAAGGCGCTGCGCGTTGCGATGCACGTTCAACACGCGTTCCTTCTGCGCCTTCAGTTTCAACCCTTCCAGCGTGCGCTTTTGTCGTTGCAGCCGATGTATCGCTTCGGTCTGTTCGCGTCCTTCATCCACCGTCAGAATCAGACAGCGGTTCAATAGCTCTTCGTCAATCTCAATCGCGGTCGTCGTCAGCATGATCGATACCGGCCCTTCCACGCGATATTCCTGCGTCACGAGATTGCCCGTCTCGGCATCCTTGCCCGTCGAGGCAATCGTGAGTTCGCCATCCGATTGCAACAGCTTGAGCGCATACGCCGCGCGGCTTGCGCCTTCTTCCTCGCAGATCGCCAGCACTTTGTGCTTCAGGTTCGTCTCGCCCATGTAGAACAAGCTCTGCCCCGTCATCGCGCTGTACTTGATCCGCTCCTCTTCCGGCACGAACGCCAACACCGCATCCATCAACGACGACTTGCCCGCCGCGCTCGAACTCTGGACCACCACGGCCAACGGCGCATCCAGCTTGCGCGAGACCGCCGCCAGATAGCCCACCAGCTTGTTCGTCTCTTCACCCACCACGCCGCACGCGTCGAAGTCCGACACGATCCGCGCAAGCAAATCCGGCACGCTCAACAGATCGAGCGCCGCGCGTTTGTCTTCCGCGCTCATGTCCTGCGACGACACCGGCGCATCGCCCTGCACTTGCAGCATTTCCAGCTTCAGCAGCACGCGCCCCAAGTCGGCTTTGACCGCGTCCTCTTTGACGCGCAATTCCGCCGCCGCCCGCGCAATGTAGTTCGCGCGCGCTTTCGCGTGATACAGGTCCAGCGTGTCCACGTGGAACCATTCTCCGCTGCTAGCCAGCACGTTCACTTTCAGCGCGCCGCTCGCCTTCGCATCGAACCCGCGCACGCGGTAACGTACTACGCCGAACGTGAACACAATCTCCGACTCGCTCACTTCACACGCGATATCCGCCCCGAAGGAAGTCCCCTTGGGGGAGAGCACGGGCACGACCGGCTCCATCGCTGCCCCACAGGGACTTCCTTCGGTCGCGGGCAACGTCGGCGCACTCGCCGGTTCAACCTCTTTTTTAGCGGCTAAAGTGGGAGCCGATTCGAGTACAGCAGCAACAGCACGCGCCGGCGCCTTGCCATTACCTAACCACTCCGCGCTGCGAATCAGTGTGCCCAGGCTCTTCGCCGCTGGCGTCACCTTCAGCGCGTACTCGTTCGCGTCCAGTCCATGCGGCAACTTCAGCCGATAGCAGCCGAAACCCTCGGCCATCAACCGCTCGGCCAATTTCACCGCGCCCGCATCGCCCGCCGCGTCGCGATCGAACGCGATGATCACGCGCTCGATACCCGACGACTTGAACAACTCCACATGATCATCCGTGAACCCGTTCACGCCGAACGCCGCCGTCACATTCGTAAAACCCGCGCACCAGAACGTCAGCGCATCGATGATCGCCTCACACACGATCACTTCCTTCTGACCGCGCACGCCGTCCGCATTGAACACGCCGCACCGCGGCCCCGGCAGATACAGGTGATAGGCCGTGCCCGCGCGCAGATCGTCGCGCGTCTTGCGGCCGTACAGGCCCGCCACGTTTCCCGCTTTATCGAACCACGGAAACACCACGCAGCCGTTCAAATGCTCATGCCCGCTCTCGCGGATCACGCCCACCGACTGCAAGCGCGAACGGATCGCCTCGCCCGCCTCGCGGTTCTTGTACGGCAGCCGCAAACCAAGCGTGCGGTTCGCGTAACCCAGCTTGAAGTGCTCCACCGCGCCCGCGATGCCGCGCTTTTCCAGATACGCGATCGCCTCGGGCGCGGCCTTCAACGTCTGATGGTAGTAGTCGACCACCTGTGAGAGCAGCGCGGCATCGTCCGCGCTCGCCGATACCGGCGCTTCCAGCGCGCGCACCGTGGCGTTCTTTGTACCGGCTTTAGCCGCTAAAGAAGGAATACCTTCGCGCAGCAATTCCACTGCGTGACGGAACGAGATCCCGCCCGCCTTCATTGCCCAATCCACCGGGCCACCGCCCGTGCCGCATCCGAAGCAGTGCCAAAGGTTTTTGGCCGGCGTAATCACCAGCGATGGCGTGGAATCCTCGTGGAACGGGCAGCGACCGCGCCAGTCGCGGCCCGACTTTGCCAGCTCGATGCCCTGCGCGCGCACCAACTGCTCCACCGACACCTCCGCCTTTAGCCGCTCCAGTTCCTGCTCCGCGATGCGCGCCATACCACCGTCCTCCGGCTAAAAACCTGTCAATGGACATTGTAGTAGACAATGAATTGAACTACAATATAGAAATCAGGCGTTCCTTTTACATGGGGTTCTTACAATGACCGCATCCCAACCTCTCTGGTTATGCGAGAACGACATGGAAGAGTTCGCTGCGCGTCTGCGCGCTGCGCGTGAAGCACGGCAGATGACCCAGACTCGTTTGTCTGAACTGCTGTCTGTGGACAAGAGGGTCTATAACCGCTGGGAGCGCGGCGCATCTTTGCCGCAGCTCGATGCTGTGGTGAGAATTGCGCAGGTATTGCAAACCAGCGTGGATTCGCTCGTAGGACTTGAGCCGCCCACCGAGCCGCGCATTCACAACCCGCGGCTGCATGAACTTTATGAACAGATGGATTTACTTTCGGACGAAGACCAGCAGGCGCTGATCGTTCTGATGGACAGTCTCGTCAAACGCTCGCAAATGACGAAGCTGATGGCGAGATAGCAAGGCAGTAAAAAGCGCGAGCCGCATGGGCGGCAACCCACGCGGCTCGCTGACCTCAACCAACTCATTCAGGGAGTTGACTATGGCTGACGCCAATCTTAAAGCACGTCCACCCGTTACGGAACGCTTCGTGACCATTCAACAGTCACGGCGCGATAGTCGATCGAAGAAACCCTACTGGCAACGCACCGATCCGCCGCTCTATCCATGGATGAAACTCGCCGGGCGGTGGATCGAGCACGCGGGGTTTCACGCAGGGCAGCGCGTCAAGATCAACGTTGAACACGGACGGCTTGTGATTACCGCCGAATAAGAATCAAGGGCCGCTTTTTAGTGGCCCTTTCCAGATCGCTTATTTCTTATACTTTTCAATATATTTTTTTATTAAACCATCCCTCATAGAACTATACGGGATCAAACTTTCGCCATGCCTTGCGTCCCCAACCACTTGATCAAAGAAATCGACCTTTTTCCCATCAACGGACCTAAAAAATATTTCGCCTACCTCATCCACCACAAAATCATTTTGATGTGCAACGATTCTCCAATCCCCACTTGTCTTCCTATCAAATAAAGCATATGAATCCAGTATGATAGGGGGGAATAATCTTTTAGGCAAATCATCTTCAAAGCAGGGTTCATCTGAAAAGTAGTCAAATATCTCTCCAACATGACCCATCGAAATCTTACCCATAATTCGGCCAAAGCCAAAAACCCCCTCATCCAAGTGAAAACAGAAAATATCTCCCGCCCTAATAAATCTAAGTTTCGTACTTTTCTTCTTATCCCAAGAGAATTTATCAAATTTCATTTTTTGATCTAGAGTTAATGTGATTAACCTTTCCCACAACCTTTTTTAAGGGACTTCATCTTGGCCTTATAATTTTTAAAGAAGGTCTTTCCCCGCTTGTCTTCTCTATTCTTTCTGAATGAGTTAACTCGATTTCCACGAGTTGCATCACTCATTTTTTTACCTCTAGCGCTCGGCTTATAAGTTCCATAATGATCAATATAAGCTTGCTCAACACCCCTGGCCTTCCCATACGACATTTTCCCATCTTCAGCAAATGGAAATAGACCCGTCTTTACTCCATCTTTATCTAGCCGGCCGGTACCTTGATGCTCTACCGTTCTCCTATCAATGTCGTTTGTTATGCCAATATAATAAGGTTTTCCGACCGCATTACCGTCAGCATCGATATTGTAAAGTCCATATACCTGATAACCAGGCGCAGTTAGCTTAACCAGCCCATTTGGGTCGATCCACCCAAACGGGTTAGGCGCAAACTCATATGGATTGAGTCCTCCCAGCAACCCAATGGGATCTTGCGATATGAAGATACCCGTCTGCGGATCGAAATATCTGTGCCGGTTGTAAACAAACCGCTTAGACGCACTTCACCCGCGCACGAGCTGCAACGCCTTACCCGGCAAGACTTCCAGCCGACAGACCCACTTAAAGAACAAGATTTTTCCCTAGACGCGAGTCTAGCCGATCATCGGCACCCCGAACCAGTCGATTTGTCCGAGTCGCCCTCACCATCGACCCGCCGTGTCTGACGGCGGCCGCAGGCCGACGGCAGGCACGGCGGAACCGGGCCGACGCATTCCCACTTGCCACACTTGCAACCACCTGCCTTAACCGGATTTCGCGGATGTCCCATGGTGCCGGAACCCGTCAAGGCCGCGCAGCGCCCGCTAGGGCTTGGCCTTGACGGCGATCGGTTCACCACGCTCGGCAATGCGGTGCAAGACGACTTGGCGGCTTGCACCGCATGCAGACCGCGCTTTTTCGTGTTGTTGATTTCGCCGCGCAGCGGCGCACATCTGGGAGCCCCTTGGGGGCGGACGGGAGGCAGGCTGCGAGCACGGAGCGTAAGCCCGCAGGGCTGAAGCCCGAGCGCAGCAGACAGCCGGGCGGGCGGGGCCGTTCACCCTCGCGCGCAGCGCGCTGAATATGCTTTATTCGTTCTTCAATGATTTGGCCGCGACGCGGCCACTGGATTGACCTTGCGAAGCACAACCTTGGGCCGGGGGCGCAAGACATAGCGCGTATTAGCGAATTCTGAGGCGCGGGCCAGCGGCAAGCCGTTCCTTGCTGCTTGTGCCCGCGCCTCAGAATTCGCTAATGCGCCTTTGCGTTATGTTAAATGGGCGAAGCCCATTTACCCCCGGCCCTTCGTGCGCTCTCGGCCCAACGGGCCGCACTTCCTTCTATAGCTCACCGCTCGCAGCCGCGTCGATGAGGCCGGTTTTTCGTTCCTCACTTTCTTACTGCGCGTCCTCGTCCGCTTCGGCGTCGATGGCGGCTAAGAGTGAAGCGGCTGCATCATCGTCGTGCGTTCGCGCGAGCCTCGCCGGATGCGTGGCCGCGTGAATCTCCTTGAGCTTGCCAATCGCCACCTGCGTGTAAATCTGCGTGCTCGACAGATCCGCGTGTCCGAGCAACGCCTGGATGAATCGCACGTCCGCGCCGTTCTCCAGCATGTGCGTCGCGCACGCGTGGCGTAGCGCGTGGCATGCGCCATCGCGTATTCCGGCGAGTTCCATATAGCGCTTCACGAAGTCCGTCAGCCGATTGCCGCTGTACGGCTCGCCGTAGTCCGTCAGGAACAGCGTCCAATCCTCCTGTCGCACGATCAGCATTGACCTGATTTCGTCCAGATAGCGCTCGACCCAATAACACGCCCGCTCGCCCATCGGGATATACCGGTCGCGTCGGCCTTTGCCCTGGCGAACCATCACCGTGCGCCCTTCCAGATCGATGTCCGATAGCGTCAGGTTCATCAGCTCCATGCGCCGCATTCCGGTGCTGTACAACACTTCCAGCATCGCGCGATCACGCGCGCCGGTCAGTTCGCTCACGTCCGGCTGCGCCATCAGGCGCTCAACCTGCGTAACAGACAGCACCACGCGCGGCAGCAGCTTCGGCGCGCGTGGCAACACCAGTTCCGACGCCGCGTTGTATTGCACATACCGCTCACGCGCCAACCATCGGCAGAACCCGCGCAGTGGCGCGAGCATCGACTCCTGCGAGCGGATCGACAGCGGCTTGCCGTCCTTCTTCCGATACAGGTACAGATGCCGCTGATATGCCTCCAGCACCGCGCGCGTAATTTCTTCGGGCTGGTTCAGCCCGCGCACATCGCACCACTGCACGAACCGCTCAAGCCGCACCGCGCGGCCTCGCACCGTCGCCTCCGTGCGCCCCGTCGCCTGCGACCAGTCCACATACAGCCGCACGTAGATCATCAGCGCGTTATCAACTGTCTCGACCGACTGAATCGCCTCGCTGCGCTTCTTTCTCAGCTTGCGCTTTCGATGGCGCACCACCCGCTTTTGCTCATCGGCCTTCATGTGCGCGCCTCGTATGAGTACGCCCCGAAGGAAGTCCCCTCGGGGGACGGTACGACCAAGCCCGAATTTTTCTCTCTCTGGATATGCGTTTTCGCGCCGCTCACGCGCTTATTCGCGCTCGGCCTTATGCCATCAGCGTTGGCGGGATTTTCAGCGCCCCGCGATGGGGCCGATATGGGGCCGTTTTGGGGCCGCGTTGACCCCGCGAACTCACTACCTTTGCCCCGCGAACTCCCGATTTCACCCCGCGAACTTCCAATCGTAGTCGTGTCGATCAGTCCGGCAAGATGCGCCGAGTCACTACCGTCGCCGTCATAGATCAGCTCATATTCGAAGCTCTGGCCGCGTCGGCCGCGATGCGTCAGCAAGTATTCAAGTTCCACCAACCGCTCAAGATGCGCGCGCGCCTGCGTGTCGCTCTGCCCCGTCCAGGCCCGCACTTCACGTCGACTAAACCGCACCGACTCACGCGGCAGCGGCTTCGCCTTCACCGCATCAACAATCGCTTCCAGTACACGGCGCGTCACCGGCGGCAACTCGTCCAGGCTGCGCCCGAGCACTTCATGAACGATCCGGTTCGCCGCCTCGATATCGGCCAGCGTCACCTCGATGTACTCGAGCGCCTCGCCCGCGTGCTGAACCGTCTTCACCTCGCGCTGGACCTGATGCAGCAGCGCAATCGTGTCGATCAGCGTCAGGTATTTTTCATGATCGCGCCGCGTGCGCGTTCTGTCCGACAGGAACGTGAGCTGATCGGCATACGGATTCACCACGGCCAGCGGCTTTAGAAGGCGCTGCGCGTTGCGATGCACGTTCAACACGCGTTCCTTCTGCGCCTTCAGTTTCAACCCTTCCAGCGTGCGCTTTTGTCGTTGCAGCCGATGTATCGCTTCGGTCTGTTCGCGTCCTTCATCCACCGTCAGAATCAGACAGCGGTTCAATAGCTCTTCGTCAATCTCAATCGCGGTCGTCGTCAGCATGATCGATACCGGCCCTTCCACGCGATATTCCTGCGTCACGAGATTGCCCGTCTCGGCATCCTTGCCCGTCGAGGCAATCGTGAGTTCGCCATCCGATTGCAACAGCTTGAGCGCATACGCCGCGCGGCTTGCGCCTTCTTCCTCGCAGATCGCCAGCACTTTGTGCTTCAGGTTCGTCTCGCCCATGTAGAACAAGCTCTGCCCCGTCATCGCGCTGTACTTGATCCGCTCCTCTTCCGGCACGAACGCCAACACCGCATCCATCAACGACGACTTGCCCGCCGCGCTCGAACTCTGGACCACCACGGCCAACGGCGCATCCAGCTTGCGCGAGACCGCCGCCAGATAGCCCACCAGCTTGTTCGTCTCTTCACCCACCACGCCGCACGCGTCGAAGTCCGACACGATCCGCGCAAGCAAATCCGGCACGCTCAACAGATCGAGCGCCGCGCGTTTGTCTTCCGCGCTCATGTCCTGCGACGACACCGGCGCATCGCCCTGCACTTGCAGCATTTCCAGCTTCAGCAGCACGCGCCCCAAGTCGGCTTTGACCGCGTCCTCTTTGACGCGCAATTCCGCCGCCGCCCGCGCAATGTAGTTCGCGCGCGCTTTCGCGTGATACAGGTCCAGCGTGTCCACGTGGAACCATTCTCCGCTGCTAGCCAGCACGTTCACTTTCAGCGCGCCGCTCGCCTTCGCATCGAACCCGCGCACGCGGTAACGTACTACGCCGAACGTGAACACAATCTCCGACTCGCTCACTTCACACGCGATATCCGCCCCGAAGGAAGTCCCCTTGGGGGAGAGCACGGGCACGACCGGCTCCATCGCTGCCCCACAGGGACTTCCTTCGGTCGCGGGCAACGTCGGCGCACTCGCCGGTTCAACCTCTTTTTTAGCGGCTAAAGTGGGAGCCGATTCGAGTACAGCAGCAACAGCACGCGCCGGCGCCTTGCCATTACCTAACCACTCCGCGCTGCGAATCAGTGTGCCCAGGCTCTTCGCCGCTGGCGTCACCTTCAGCGCGTACTCGTTCGCGTCCAGTCCATGCGGCAACTTCAGCCGATAGCAGCCGAAACCCTCGGCCATCAACCGCTCGGCCAATTTCACCGCGCCCGCATCGCCCGCCGCGTCGCGATCGAACGCGATGATCACGCGCTCGATACCCGACGACTTGAACAACTCCACATGATCATCCGTGAACCCGTTCACGCCGAACGCCGCCGTCACATTCGTAAAACCCGCGCACCAGAACGTCAGCGCATCGATGATCGCCTCACACACGATCACTTCCTTCTGACCGCGCACGCCGTCCGCATTGAACACGCCGCACCGCGGCCCCGGCAGATACAGGTGATAGGCCGTGCCCGCGCGCAGATCGTCGCGCGTCTTGCGGCCGTACAGGCCCGCCACGTTTCCCGCTTTATCGAACCACGGAAACACCACGCAGCCGTTCAAATGCTCATGCCCGCTCTCGCGGATCACGCCCACCGACTGCAAGCGCGAACGGATCGCCTCGCCCGCCTCGCGGTTCTTGTACGGCAGCCGCAAACCAAGCGTGCGGTTCGCGTAACCCAGCTTGAAGTGCTCCACCGCGCCCGCGATGCCGCGCTTTTCCAGATACGCGATCGCCTCGGGCGCGGCCTTCAACGTCTGATGGTAGTAGTCGACCACCTGTGAGAGCAGCGCGGCATCGTCCGCGCTCGCCGATACCGGCGCTTCCAGCGCGCGCACCGTGGCGTTCTTTGTACCGGCTTTAGCCGCTAAAGAAGGAATACCTTCGCGCAGCAATTCCACTGCGTGACGGAACGAGATCCCGCCCGCCTTCATTGCCCAATCCACCGGGCCACCGCCCGTGCCGCATCCGAAGCAGTGCCAAAGGTTTTTGGCCGGCGTAATCACCAGCGATGGCGTGGAATCCTCGTGGAACGGGCAGCGACCGCGCCAGTCGCGGCCCGACTTTGCCAGCTCGATGCCCTGCGCGCGCACCAACTGCTCCACCGACACCTCCGCCTTTAGCCGCTCCAGTTCCTGCTCCGCGATGCGCGCCATACCACCGTCCTCCGGCTAAAAACCTGTCAATGGACATTGTAGTAGACAATGAATTGAACTACAATATAGAAATCAGGCGTTCCTTTTACATGGGGTTCTTACAATGACCGCATCCCAACCTCTCTGGTTATGCGAGAACGACATGGAAGAGTTCGCTGCGCGTCTGCGCGCTGCGCGTGAAGCACGGCAGATGACCCAGACTCGTTTGTCTGAACTGCTGTCTGTGGACAAGAGGGTCTATAACCGCTGGGAGCGCGGCGCATCTTTGCCGCAGCTCGATGCTGTGGTGAGAATTGCGCAGGTATTGCAAACCAGCGTGGATTCGCTCGTAGGACTTGAGCCGCCCACCGAGCCGCGCATTCACAACCCGCGGCTGCATGAACTTTATGAACAGATGGATTTACTTTCGGACGAAGACCAGCAGGCGCTGATCGTTCTGATGGACAGTCTCGTCAAACGCTCGCAAATGACGAAGCTGATGGCGAGATAGCAAGGCAGTAAAAAGCGCGAGCCGCATGGGCGGCAACCCACGCGGCTCGCTGACCTCAACCAACTCATTCAGGGAGTTGACTATGGCTGACGCCAATCTTAAAGCACGTCCACCCGTTACGGAACGCTTCGTGACCATTCAACAGTCACGGCGCGATAGTCGATCGAAGAAACCCTACTGGCAACGCACCGATCCGCCGCTCTATCCATGGATGAAACTCGCCGGGCGGTGGATCGAGCACGCGGGGTTTCACGCAGGGCAGCGCGTCAAGATCAACGTTGAACACGGACGGCTTGTGATTACCGCCGAATAAGAATCAAGGGCCGCTTTTTAGTGGCCCTTTCCAGATCGCTTATTTCTTATACTTTTCAATATATTTTTTTATTAAACCATCCCTCATAGAACTATACGGGATCAAACTTTCGCCATGCCTTGCGTCCCCAACCACTTGATCAAAGAAATCGACCTTTTTCCCATCAACGGACCTAAAAAATATTTCGCCTACCTCATCCACCACAAAATCATTTTGATGTGCAACGATTCTCCAATCCCCACTTGTCTTCCTATCAAATAAAGCATATGAATCCAGTATGATAGGGGGGAATAATCTTTTAGGCAAATCATCTTCAAAGCAGGGTTCATCTGAAAAGTAGTCAAATATCTCTCCAACATGACCCATCGAAATCTTACCCATAATTCGGCCAAAGCCAAAAACCCCCTCATCCAAGTGAAAACAGAAAATATCTCCCGCCCTAATAAATCTAAGTTTCGTACTTTTCTTCTTATCCCAAGAGAATTTATCAAATTTCATTTTTTGATCTAGAGTTAATGTGATTAACCTTTCCCACAACCTTTTTTAAGGGACTTCATCTTGGCCTTATAATTTTTAAAGAAGGTCTTTCCCCGCTTGTCTTCTCTATTCTTTCTGAATGAGTTAACTCGATTTCCACGAGTTGCATCACTCATTTTTTTACCTCTAGCGCTCGGCTTATAAGTTCCATAATGATCAATATAAGCTTGCTCAACACCCCTGGCCTTCCCATACGACATTTTCCCATCTTCAGCAAATGGAAATAGACCCGTCTTTACTCCATCTTTATCTAGCCGGCCGGTACCTTGATGCTCTACCGTTCTCCTATCAATGTCGTTTGTTATGCCAATATAATAAGGTTTTCCGACCGCATTACCGTCAGCATCGATATTGTAAAGTCCATATACCTGATAACCAGGCGCAGTTAGCTTAACCAGCCCATTTGGGTCGATCCACCCAAACGGGTTAGGCGCAAACTCATATGGATTGAGTCCTCCCAGCAACCCAATGGGATCTTGCGATATGAAGATACCCGTCTGCGGATCGAAATATCTGTGCCGGTTGTAGCAGAGGCTCGACTCTCGATCGAAGTACTGACCCTGCAGCCGAATCGGCTGCTCAACACCTCGCGCCTCTAAATGGTCAACGCCGCCGGTCACACCATAATGCGCCTCCCATACGACCTCGCCTGCTTCGTTCCGTAATCGCGTGGGCGCGCCATTGGGCTCATTCTCATAAAAGAACAACCCCGTCTCAACAACCTGCGCACCAGCACCTCCATCCCCCTGCCGCTCCAACCCCTGCACCGCCAGCGGCTCGAAGCTGCTTTCATGATACGCATAGAACCGCGCCTGTCCAGCGCAGGTCGGCGCCTCGCGCATCTCCCCCACCATCACATCGCCGTCCCACAGAAAGTGCGTGCGCGAACCCTGCTCGCGATGCGTCTTCCCTGCGATGCGCACCTCCGCCGCCTGCTTGCCAATCCGTCGCCCCAGCGCATCGTAGCGATACGTCCAGCGCTCGTTGGACGTGTTCTCGAACCGCGCCAGGCGTCCGAACTCATCCCACTCGAAACGCTGCACGCCCAGCTCGCGATCTTGACGCTCGGTCAACTGCCCAGCCGCATCCAGCCACCAATGCGCACCATCGGCCTGACGCAGCTCGCGCCCGTCCCGATCCTCGCGCACCGTGCGGAAACGATCGCCCTGCGCGTCGTAGACGAAGTGACGCACGCGCTCGGCCGGATCCGTATGCGCGACGATCCGCCCCAGCGGATCGTATCGATACCGATCCACCCCGAGCCGGCTATCGCTGCGCGTCACCAGATTGCCGCTCGGGTCGTACTCGTACGCCACCTGCGCATCGCGCTGGCCCGCCGCCCGTGCCGTCTGCCGCGCAAGCCGTCCCGCGCCGTCGTACTCGTACAGCTGATCGAGTTGCGCGCTCAGCCGCAGCCCGCTCAGCCGACCCGCCATGTCATGCGTGAAGCGAATCGGCTCGTGCGCGCCGATCTTCAGCGTTTGGACCTGCCCCAACGCGTCGTAACCGTACGTCAGCGTTTGACGATACGCCGCCTCGCTCGCCGATGAACGCAACTCGCGCCGCTGCGCGCTCAGTTCCCCGGCCGCGTCGTACACGTACTCCACCGTGCCGAGCGTCCCGTCCTGCTGCTGCGTCTCGCAGGTGATCCGGCCATCGACGTCATACGCGCGCTCCACCACGCCATGCGCGTTGCGTGCTTCGATCAGTTGCCCGCGACGGTTGTACGCGTATTCCTCCCACGCGCCGCTGTCCGCGCTTCGACGCGTGATGCGCCCCAGCGGATCGCACGCGATCGCCAGCGCCTTGCCCAGCGGATCGACCGTGCGGCTCAGATGGCCCGCCGCATCATACGCATAGCGCCGCGACTGGCCGTAGTAGTCGATCTCCTCGATCAGTCGCCCCGCCGCGTCGCGCCTGAGCTGCCACGTCTGGCCCAGCGGATTGCTCACGCCGATGAGCTGCTCTTCCGTATCGTAGTGATACCGCGTGATGCTGCCGTCCGGGTCCGTGCGCGTCTGCAACTGCCCTTGCCCGTAGTAGCCAAAGCGCGTGATCTGCCCCGCTTCGTCCGTGTAGCGAACCAGATTGTCCTCACGGTCGTACTCGCAGCGCACCTGCCGCCCGCCCGGAAGATCGCACGCCACCAGGCGATCCTTCGCGTCCCACACATAACGCGTGGGCGCCTCGCCGGGCGATTCGCGACGCAGCAGATTGCCACGCCCATCGTGCGTGAAGCGCGTGATGCGGCCCAATGCATCGCTCAGGCTCGACAGATGGCCGCAGTCGTCGTAGTGGAGCGTCGTGGTGCGCTGCGCGGCATCGGTGACGTGCCGGAGTTGGCCGCGCGCATCGTAGATGAAGGCCGTCGCGATGCCCGAGGGCGTCGTCTGCGCGATCAGATTGCCCCGCGCATCCCATGACTGCTTCCACTCGCCGCCTTCGGGATCGGCGATCGACACCGGACGATGATCCGCGTCGTACTCCGTGCGCACCACCGTGCGGTCCGCCAGCCGATGCGTCAGCAGATTGCCGTACGCGTCGTATTCCCACTGCGCGATGTGGCCGCTGGGATCGACTTCCGCAATGGTTCGCCCCTGGCTGTCGTACTGGTAGCTGCGCACGCCGCCCAATCCGTCGATGCGCGCCACCGGCCATTGCTGGTCGTTGTACTGCAGCACCGTCACATGCCCGAGCGAGTCGGTGAAGCGCGTCTCCAGATGCGCGAGGTCGTATTCGAAGCGATAGTCGTACAGGCCGCCATCGCCCCAGGCGTGATCGACGCGCCAGACGTCATCGTCATGGCGCGTGTGGTTGTAGTAGAACGACAGGCCGTTGCGGTCCGTGTGACGCACCATCTGGTGCGAATCCGCGTACTCGAAGCTGTACGGCACATCGTGCGCGTCGAGCACCGCGCCCAGGTTGCCCTGCTCGTCCTGCCGGTACGTCGCCAGTGGGTGCGTGACGCCCTGCGCATCGCGCAAAACCACTGCGCCGATGCAGCCCCTCACGCTGCCGGGTCCGGCGAGCACTTCACGACCCGTCGGCTGGTCGCCAGCATGCTCGATGAAGCGCATCGACAGGCTGCCGTCGCGCGGCTCGACACGCCGCTCGATGTGCCACGCGTTGCCGTTCAGGTCCGACAGGCGCGCGAGCGGCACGCCGAAGGTGCGGCCATCCGCGACGCTCGGTACGCGTTCGCGCCACTGCCGAGGCAAGGCGAACGCGTACTCGATGCCGACGCGGGCTCGGATTCGAATTTCGTCATCCCGAATAAATAGGGCATGCCCATGCTGGCGATCGTAGACACGCTCCGTCCAGCCCGGCTGCGCAGGCAGGTCGTCGAACGCCGTGGCGTGATCCGCGAAGTACACCGCCGCGCCGAACTGCTCACGCTCTCGCACCAGTTCCAGTCGAATGTCGGCCGGACTGCGCCAGCCGTGACCGAGCGCGCCCGCGAAGTCATCGTGGCTGGCGTAGTAGCGATCCCACACCAGCGGCAATCGACCCTCGACCGTGAAGTCGTTCTGCTGCACCACGACTTCGCCGGTGATCGAGTTGACCGGCTCAGCGTCGAAGATCACGCACTTGATGAAGCCCGACGGAAACTTCGCGAAGAGCTTCTTGGCCAGCTTCGAGCCGCGAAACGCCTTGAACAGTGCCGCGGCCACCGCCATCATGTTCATCACGGGCGGCCCGCCGACGAGCACCGGACGCTCGGCCGGGATCGGCAGCATCACCGAGGTGGGCAGCGACATGTACTTGCGATCGGTGTGCGCGCTGTTGTGCGACATCGGCAGCATGCCCGCGCACCAGCAACTGAGCGCGGGCAGCGCGAGAAACGACATCGGATCGCCGTTGGCCAGCACCGTGCGGCTGCCCATGAAGGACTCGGAATCCTGCGACGGCCCCTTCGCATCGGTTGCCGCGAAGCTCGCGCCCAGCGGAAAATGCAGGCCAGGCACGTGGAACGTGTGCGTGCCGGCGGTCGCACGCAACATGCCGTTGATGTAGATCGGCGCTCCGCCCCCGCCCTGGCCGACATTGCCGCCCAACGCGTCGTTGACCGTGTTCTGCAGCGCGCCGAGCTTATTCATCGCGCTCATGCCGGCCTGCACGGCGTCGTTGTTCATGACGGCATTGACCGCACCCATGCCTGATTGCACGAACTCGCTGTGCATGACCTGCTCGATCTGCTGCTCGTGCGCCTGCACGAAAGCCTCAGCCTGTTCTTCGACGAAGCTGAACACGATGCTGCCGATGGCCGCCATCGCCGCATTGACGTATTCGCGCAGATCCAGCACCACGCCCACGTGCGGATGCGGCAGCGGAATGGGGCTGGGCGCCGGCGGCACGATCACCATGTGGACGTCGATTCCGACCACCGGCGTCAGGTGGTTCACTGCCAGCATCGTCATGAAGCGGGGTCCTCTTTGCTCTTTTCGTCGTCCATCAGCTGCGCCGAGACGTCGGCGGGTGAGAGCGAATTCAGCGCCTCCTTCCAGTGCGCTCCGTATAGCGCTTCCAGCGTGCGCTCCAGCTCACCGCGTCGAATGTGCAGCCAGTTGATGCGGTCGAGCATCCAACCCGCCGCTAGTTGCAAGTTGCTGTTCGAACGAAGCGCCGGTTCGATGCCTTCACCGGCACGAAGCGCCTGAAAACCGGCATCGAGTGCAGCATCGCGTTCGCGCTCCCGATCCAGACACCACGCCTGCATACGGTACGACTCGACCAGTAGGACGCCGTCCTTGTCAGCATCCGCATATTCCGCGGCCTTCGCATAGCAACGTGCTGCTTCCAGATAGCGTCCGCGCGTGATCTGCACGCTCGCTTCGCCGAACAGTCCGTTCACCACAAGTTTGTTGCCCGCCGGATGCGACGCGTCTCGCGCCTGATGCGCGGACATCGTGGCCTCGCGATACGCGTTCAGTGCGTGATCCTCGGAGCCCCACTTGAGGTACGCCGCGCCGGCGAGCAAATGGACGGTCGCGCTTTGATCGAACCACTTTTTCCCGTCGCTCACGGCGAGCGCCGAGGCGCGCAACCGCTCCAGGCGGGACGGATCCTCATGCGCAAGGCTCTCCGTCAACTCGACGAAGAGTCTTCGGAACTGCCCCGCCGCCCCACGCTCGCCCGATTGCGCGGCCAGTTCTCGCGGAAGCGCCTGCATCTGATAGACGCCTTCTGCCCTGCGCACGGTCTGCGGTTGCCGGTTCTCGAGCCAGGTATAAGCATCCGCGTCGGTGCCCCAAAGAACGAGCCTCATGCGGCGCGACAGTCCGGCATACCGTGCTTCGAGCAACTCCAGCAGTTCGTCGAGGCACGCCTCGAACGCCTTCGGCTTGCTGATCCCAGCCGGTGCAAGTACGAGCACCATGCCCGGAAACACGTCCGGGTGATAACTCATCAAGCTGTCCAGCACCGCGAACAGATAGTGCGAGGCTTCGGTCTGGTTACGAACGGGCGGCCTCCAGTCGGCGACTATGCCCGTGCGCACTGAGCCTTCTCGCCGGGCATCGTAAAACGCGATGATTTCTTCGGCCAAGTCAGCCGGGTATTGATCGGCGCGATCGAATGGCGCGCTCAGTTCGAGCACGGCATTGGACAACTCGCGTTGCCCTTGAAAGAAGACCTTCAGCAATTCGACATCGGCCTCGTTCGTATGCCAATACAACAGACGCGCCGATTTGTCGTTCGCGAAGGCGAGCCAGTCTTCGTGCGCGGCCATCATGCGGCGCTCGACCGGATTGGTGGGTTGCCAGTTCTGCATGAGCAAGCAATCTCGTCAGGGGTTCAATTTGAGCGTGGCGCCGCTCACCGTATGCTCGGCCGTGGCCGAACTGGTCAGCGTTTTGCCATCGACGGTCACGGTGGGCGCTGCAATTGCGTGGCTCGACGAGCCGACGGACGATAGCTTCACGCCCTTGATCTCGATGGTCCCGTCCGCATTCATCGTGATGCTCGATGCACCACACTGAAGCTTGATCTGCTCCGAGGCGGTCATGAGTATCTTTCCCGTCACCGTGACGGTCTGTCCCGCACCGACCGTCACGGACTGGTGATCAGTCACGTCAAGGGTGTGGGTAGAGAGCAGCTTCGTCGTCTTGGCCTGGTGAACCTTCTCGGTTTCCGTGCCGACGACTTCCGCCACGCGGTTGGACTTGGCCGTGAACGTGTCGATGCCGACCACCGTCGCGTCGCGGGTCTTGTTGACCGTATGCGTCTGCTTGCCGGTGATCGTCGTTTCCTGATCTCCGCCGATGGTCAGCGTGTCGTTCTTCGTCACCGCGCGCTTTCGATTCGCCTTGAGCGTGATGTCCTCATCGCCCGTAACGGTTTCCGTGCGCTTGCCGGTGACGGACGTCGTCTCGTCGCCACCCACCGTCTTGATTCGGCTCGCATTGACCGTATGCGACTCGTTGTTCTTGACGGTCGTGTTCATGTCTTTCTGCGCCTGCAGCCAGACTTCCTCCGCCCCTTGCTTATCCTCGAAGCGCAGCCCGTTCGCGGTCTCGGCGTTGCCTTTCATCGATCGGGAAAGCATGCCGCTCTGCGTTGCATTCCCCGGCAGACCCCACGGCAGCATGGTCTCCGCGTTGTACAAGCGCCCGACGACGATCGGCCGGTCCGGATCGCCGCTTTCGAAATCGACGATTACCTCGGTTCCCACTCGCGGAATATTGACCCCGCCGAAGCCGCCGCCCGCCCACGGATAGGACACCCGCACCCAGCACGATGAGTTCTGATCCTTCACGCCAGAGCGATCCCATCGGAAGCTCAGCTTCACGCGGCCGTACTGGTCGGTCCAGATCTCCTGCCCGGCCGGCCCCGTGACCGTTGCCGTTTGCGGGCCGTTCGTGCGGGGTTTCGGATAGGGGCTGCGCAGCGGGCGATACACCGTCGTCGCGGGTTGAACCACGAAGTCGCTATGCAGCCGATAGGCTCCCCCACCGCTCGCGTCATCGGCTTCCGAAGCGGCGAACGTTGCCGATATCACGAGATACTCCTGATTCGCCGCCTCGTGCGGATAACCTTCCAGACGGAATGTCGTGCCGCATTCGACGTCGCGCAAAGCGCCTCCGCCACCTGCCCGTTCCGCCTGCGCGCGAACTTCCTCCATCCGCAGCCGCGCAATCTGCTCGCCTTGCGACGGATCGGTATAGTCGCCGGGCCACTCATAGCGCTCGAAGTCGTTATGCGCGGTGTCGCGCGGCAGGTCGTTCTGAGAGATGAGTTGCGCCGTCGGCTTCTTGAAGTCGTAGTCGTTGGTCGTCACGCGGCCCGGCTGCAGGTTGCCCGACATGTCGAAATAATCGATGTGCTCGCGGTCGACTCGCCGTCCCGGTGGCACGTACCAGAGAGTCTGGTAAGCAGCGCTCTTCACCGGCTTGTGCGCTCCGAGCTGGTCCACCAGCACCATGCGGTGGAATCCGCCGGTGTGCTCGAAGAACCAGTAAATGCCGTACTCGGCCATCAGGCGCTGGATGAACCTGAAATCCGTCTCGCCGTACTGGACTTGATAATCCAGCACCGGATAAGTCTCGCTGAGCCTCAACTCATACGAGTACATGTAATTCGCGAAGACTTCCTCGATGATTTCCGTCACCGTCTTGCGCTGGAAGATCCGGAAGTCGGAGCGCTTATCGGCGAGCGAAATCCAGGGCTTGAGTTGCAGCTGATACAGGCTCTGGCGCTGCAACTGGCCAACATAGTGCGCCTGCGTGACAATGCCGCTGATCTCGCGCGTGCCCGCGCCTATATTCGCCGATCCGCCCATCGGCATGCCCATGCCCTCGAGCTGGACCTTGATGGTCAATTCCTTGCCGATCATCGCAGTGAGATCGAGGTTGGCCGCGGCTTCGGTCGGCATGAGCGATTCGAGCGGTGTGCAGCAGTCGAGCGTGTACTTGTAGATATCCGACAGCATTTCGGTGCCGGACAGCGACCGTACTTGTAGTGCGGGCTCCCCCGCAGGCCCGGCCGGCAACGCTGCTCCGGTGATACTCACGGTGCGCTTGGTCAATAGATTCATCATGACGGGAGACTCTCCAGGAGACGTTGCGGATCGATGGTGAATCGAACTTTTTATCGTTTCCGCTTAGTTATGCAAAATATTATTCAGATACGTGACCTCGTAGGTCACTGGCTCAGTTCGCATAGCCCAGCAACATGCCGAGGTGCGGATCCACGTGCAATCCCACGGTCGCATCGCGCATAAGCAGGACCGCGCGCGCTTGTGCGATCGCTCTCTCTGCCATCCAGAACGTCTCCGATGATGCCAGGCCCATCATCATTTCCGACGCGTTGATGCCAAGCAGCATCGCACTGACCGCCGTACCGGGAAAGAGGCCCATTCTCGCGTCCACGAATATGGCGCCACCGCGCAAGGCCGACAGGCTCAGCTCGCCACCGAAGAAGGCGTCCGTCATGAGCACCGTGGCAGACGCGGGCTCTGAGGCGGCGTCTTTCTCCTCGTTCGACGCCTCGTTCACGAGCGGCCTCTTCTCTATCGCATCGCTTTCTGTCGCGGCGAGCGAAGCGGTTTCGTCGCCGGCTGCCTTCGTCGCGTCGGCAGCGAGCGGCGGTGCCGGCTTCTTCTCCGCACGGCCCGCCCCTCGGGATAACAGCTGCGCCGGGTCGATCAGGGAATCGGAACCGCCCGCGACCGCCGTGCTGACCGAAGCCACGATGCCGTCCACGCGTGTATCGGCAACCGGCAATGTCGATTTGGCTTTAGCGGCGAACAGCGGCCTCGACATCGAATGTCGCAACCCGTCGGGCAGCACCATGAGCGGCAGCGTGATGGGCGGAAAGGTCCCGCTTTCGGGCGCATCCACGCGCGACCGTCCGAAGTACAGGCGCTGAGGCTTTCCACCCGGATCGCTCAGCGTGATCACTCCGCCTGATGCAATGAGGATATCGGCACTCACGCCGTGCTCGGTATCGGCATGGTAGGTCCACTTGCTCGCTCTCAGATGCGACATAAACTCGCTCCCAATGATTTATTCCATTGCGCGCACGCCTGATTCAGGGCGCGTCGTTCGCCTCACTGCTCCATTTCTCGATCAGGTCGACGGGAATGGCTCCGACGATCTCTGCATACACTTTGCCCACCAGGCTTTCCGAACGCCGCAGCAAAAGCGGAATCGGGCTGCTCGGTTCATGCTCCTCGAACCACAAGCGTGCCGTGCGTATGAGGTTGAGCGCGTGGTCGCGTCCTTGCGGGCGTGCGCTGCCGCATGGCGTCGGTGCCGGAAGCTCGATCGGCAGGTCATCAAGACCGGGGGCGCCGGTATGCATTGGCTCGTCCTCGGCGGCTGGCCCGCTGCCGGACGTATCGTCCATGGGCAATGCCGACGCCTGCTGCTTCGCCGGCCCTTTCGCTCCGGTCACACGACGCAATACGCGGCCAAGCACCGAAAGGTCCGCCGTATAGACGCCCAGATGCTGCTGATTCCACGCATCGATTTCGTCGAGACTCGCGAGTGAGGCGTCGAAACCAGCGAGAACCGCCGGCTGCTGCGCGCGCAGATCTTCGAGTTGCCGCGTCACGGATTCGACCGTGAGCGCGTCGCTCGCACGCGGCTGCGCAAAGGCACGCTCGACATCGCGCACCTGCAGCCGCGCGGCGCCGGTGCGTACAAGCGCAATTTCCCGCACATCGGACAGCAGGCCTTCGGTGTCGGTCAGCGCCTGCAACGCGTTCATGCGAATCTCAAGCGCGGCGTCGCGGTCCTCGTCGACGCCCGGCTGCGGATGAATGGCGTCCGGAAACGCACCGAGCCAGGACGCGAGGAGCCGCAGCCCTTCGGCCAGACCCGCCGCGCCGGCAAGGCGGGTGCGGCAACGCGCGAACAGGACGGCGATGCGGATGTCCTTGCTGCGCATCATCATCCGGCGACAATCGCGGTCGACATCGCTCCAGTTGATCGGCTCCGCGCTGCCGACGAAATCGCCGTACTGCACGTCCATCTTCGCCGCGACCTGTGCCGTCAGAACGACGAATTCCGGGTCGTATTCGAGATCGACTCCGCAGGGCGAATCTGGATTGATCGCGGCCAGCCAGTCGTGCGTTGGACTATCGTTGGTCAGGCGGCTTGGCACAGCCTGTTGTTGCGCCATACGCGTGTTGCTCTTCCTGTTCATCCCTTTCCTCTGCCGGCATGCGAGGTGTCGCGCTCGCGTGCGCGCCGTGCGAACTGATCGACATATCGCTCCGGATCGAAACGCATGCCCGTGACTGGCTGACCGTCCGAAGAGCATCCCAGCCACCCCGACCAGCCCAACTGCTGCGGTCCACCAATTTTTGCGGCAGGCGCGCTTTCGGACAGGATGCGTAGTTCGAGTTCCCACTCGAACTCGTACCCGACGAAGCTGCGCACCCAATCGACGAGCATGGGCAAATCCTCGCCACGCGGCGTAAAGCGCAGATACCGATCCAGCTCGATGGGACCGATGACGATGCGAAACCGGTATTGCCTGTCCGGAACCTGCTCGCCCAGCAATGCGCCGACGCCCATCGTCGCGGCAGGGTCCGCCCGCCCGAGATGGGTATGCTCCTCGGGCGCGACTTCGATCCAGTGAAACACGTATTCCTCGATGCTCACCGGCACGCCGAAGTAACGCTCGAGCGTCATGCGAAGGCCATCGGGATCGCGCACCTCGCGCACGAGGTTCGCCGCGGCGGCCAGTTGCGCGTGCGCCGGGAGGGCGCGACTTCTTATTTCACTCGGGTCCTGTCCGGTGATGCTCGCCACATAGAACGAGAACTGCTCGTCATCGGACCGGTCGAGCCCCGCCGCCGCCTGCGCGGATGACCACGCCCGGTACAGCAGCGTCAGATAGCGATGGTGAAAGACGTCGAGGAAATCGACGAGCGTCCTGTCGCGCCGCGACTCCTGGCGCTCGCGCGCGATTTCGGTCACGTGAAGCGGCAACGGCCCGTTGGGCCCAAGCATGCCGAGTCCGAACAGGCGAACCTGCAGACGCCCGTCAAGCGCGCCCACGCTCGCGATTTCGCGCGGCGCGAACGTCAGGCTCGGTTGCTGGCCGAGACGAAACGGCTCCGCGCCCGGGCGCCGCGCCGTGCCGATCGGATCGAGCGACGCGTTCGCGCCGATGCGGCGCATGAGCGGCAGGAAGCCATAACGCCACGGCTCAGCCTCAAGACGCGCGATCGTCTCCGGAGAGAGCCCCGAATCGCGCAGCAACGATGCGACAGGCAGACGTTCCATCAGGCCACTCCGCGCGTGCCCATGCGCACGGGCCACCGCATCACGCGGCCGCGCTGCATCGAATGCAATTCGGTCTGTGTGAAAGAGTTGATCGACACATGACGCGCCAGGTAATGCTCGAGAATCAGGCCGAAGAGGTACGGACTCACACCAGAGAATCCTGTTTCGTCGACGGTCAACTGGCATTCGATGCCACGACCGAAAACGAGCGGCCCACCGCCGGGCAGCTTCCTCGTGACGGGATGCGTCTTGACGCCGACCAGGCTCTCGATCTGACGCTGATGCTCGGTGTCTTCGGCGTTCAGGAAGAGCCTGAGCATGTCGCGAAGTCCCTGACCGCCCGGGCGATGATCGATGTCCTCCATCGGCAGGTAGTTGAAGTTGAGCTGCCGGATGAGGCGCCATGCCACCTCGCCGTCCGCATAAGGCGGTCGCGGCGCGCTAGGCGCGCGAATCAGGCCGATGCTCGCGATGGGAGCCGATTGCACCCTTTCGAAATCGTCGACACCGTTGCGTGGCACGAGGCTCGGCAAGTCGCGATTGGTGAGCCACGCGTCGACCGACAGATAGCGCATGCTCTCCCGATACGGCGCTTCCTGCTGGTCGACCAGCGACACGAACGTCTCGGTGCCGATATAAGGCGTGCGCGATCCATAGCGACGCGCCGAGTCCGACAACAGCCGGCGCTCGCGACGCAGCGAAAAGTACCGCCCATGATTGCCTTCGTCCTCGTTGAGCGTCTGATAAAGCGGACGGAATTCGATCCTGGCCGGATTTTCCGTCACCTGACCGTGCAGCGTCTCCACCGAAAAGACTTCGTAGTCCAGCGGTGCAGCTCGCTTCGGCACCAGATGAAACTCCGACTCGTTGTTCGACAGTTCGACGCGATCGAGCTTCTGCGGAAAGAGATTGATGACCGGCGTGCAGAACAGCGCAAAACGCGAGGCATCGATGAGGCCCGCGAGACGATCTGTCGACCGGTCCAGCAACACCACGATTTCCGCCTCGTTGCCGCGCGCCTTCTTCAGCCCTTCACTCAAGCCCGTGAGCGTAAAGAAATAGAATCGGCTCGGACAGGCGAAATACTCGTGAAGCAGGTTGTGTCCATGAAACTTCGACCACACGAGCGGCAGCATGCCCTGGTCGACACCGAGCCCTTCGTGCACGACTGCTTGCGCGCTGACCGCGGCGAAGCGCCGTTCCGGCTCACCGAACGCGCCCGGTTCGCCGATGATCGACGCTACGCTTCCCGCATGCAGGAGCTCGAAGAGATTCGACGCGACCTGCTCGTCGCCAGCCAGGTAGATGGGCAACCGGTCCAGTCCCTGAAGCTGCGAGATGCGAGTGCCACCCGTGGTCCGCACGCGCAGCCGCAGCGCACCGCGCACGTGTGCATGCGCGGGCACATAACGCTCGAGGGCGGGAATGTCGGGCGGAACACCCGTAAGGCGCGCCCCGACGATCTCCAGCGGATAGAGCACGACGTCCTGGCTCGTGCGAAACGTACACGCCGTGCGTTCGCCGCGCGGCACATGGGTCTTGAAGGGCGTTCCACGCGCGATGCGGAGGCCTTCGGCGAGCGTGCCTTCACTCGTGCCGGGAAAAAAACGCGCAACGGCCATCGACGGCGTAGGCGCGACGTAGTTCGGATATACGACCTCGAGCAAACGCTGCGTGAAGCGCGGAAACTCCGCATCGAGCTTGATCTGCACGCGCGCGGCCATGAAACAGAACGACTCGATCAACCGCTCGACGTAGCGGTCG
Organism: Caballeronia calidae; assembly: GCF_900044055.2. GTDB lineage: Bacteria > Pseudomonadota > Gammaproteobacteria > Burkholderiales > Burkholderiaceae > Caballeronia > Caballeronia calidae. Next base: position 67,690 of record NZ_FCOX02000026.1, read on the forward strand.
GTCATTTCCTCGGCCTGCATGCCGAGACGCCGCGCGATCTTCGGATGCGCTCGCGCAAATTCGCTGCCGCTCTCGCGCAGGTAGAGCAACTCCTGGTTGTAGTAGTGGAGCAGGCGCGGATCCATGAATACTTTTATTAACGAATGAAGATGACTCAGGCACGCTGGGACGTGGCGTGCAGGCGGCTCGTTTCCAGGTCCAGCGTGCTCTGCACGAGGAACTCGAGCGGATACGGGTCCATGCGGATCAGTCCGCGGATTTCGAATGTCAGGTGGGCATGTCTGCCCAGCTTCGCTTTGTCCTGCAGGGGAACGATGGATAGCGAGTCCGCAATCAGGCGTGGCTCGAAATCCTTGATGGCCTGTTTGACGATCGCTTCGATATGCGCCCACTCGCGCGAAGCCATGAACGCTCCGGCAAGCGCCGGCACGCCAAAATTCACGGTAGACGCGGCGGCGAGGGGATATCGCTCGCGGTCGATCTGATCCTCGAGATTCGCCGCGTTGAGCAGATAGGCCAGGTCACGTTGAATGATGTCGCGTATCTGCGCGCGTGTCATTGCGTATTCCTCCGGCGCTTCGGTCTGCCGGTAGGGTGCATCGTCACGCAGACGATCGATGAGCGTAGGCAACAAATACGCCTCCGCCCTGCGCGGCACGCCCGGTGAGCCGCTTCCCTGCTTCCGCCTGGTCATTGCGCGAGCCCACTGCCGGCACCGGCGCGAGCGCTCTCGCCCGCACGCGCCGTATCACCGAATGTGCACTCCACGAGATCGAACACGCCGAAGTCTCCTGCGCTCGTCGCCCAGGTTTTGCACCCCGACGCGAACACGCCGGTGCGGCCGGCATCGCGCCAGACCGTGCGCCGGCCCAGCAGCAGGGCCTCGCGCTCGGTCTGCTCAAGCGCCGGCGTGTCCGGATATCGCGCGGGCAGGAAGCCATTGAGCTCCGTACCGTCGACGAGCGTCAGCGTGCCGGGCGCCCAGATCAGATCGACGAGTGAGCCGGGGCGCGTGATGCGCCAGGCCGCGATATCGGCTATTGGAAGCCACCTGTAGCGACCGGCGGCGATGAATTCGCAGACCGGCCCGAGCCTGCTGTCGCTGTCGCCGATCCAGTCGAAGGAACCGAGCCGGCTCGCCCCGCAGATCAGCGGGGCCGCGTCGAGTGCGCTTTCCCGGGCGGCATCCGCTGCTTCCAGATCGCCGCTGGCTGCGAGACCGAGCGCGGCATGCAAGCCGTGCATCCAGGCGGGATTGTCGTCAAAGACAAAACCCGGTTCCTGCGCTCCCGACATGACCTTGGCACGAACACGTTCAGCGCGCACGAGATCGCGATAGACGTGCGCGATCTTGCCTTGTGCCTCGTCCAGTTGCGCGAAGGCCTGCAGTTGTCGGATCGCCCGATCCCATTGCTGCGTGATGCAAAGCCACTGAAAGAGCGCCCAACGATGCGCCGCGACCGCCGGTTCGGCGCGGATTCGCGCTTCCGTCTCCGCGATCGCCTGTGAAGGCGAGACACTGGCGCCATGCGGGACATGGCTCATCACGATTTGTTCCATCATTTGTTATCCGAAACATATTGTTCGAGATGCCTGGCTTCGCTGTTCGTTTGTTGCATCGGGCTATCGATCGCGAGCGTATGGTGATCGCGACGCGCCAGTTGGGGCGCGCTGCATGCACTCCCCTCCGCATCGCTCACTTGGTATTGCCCGGGCGCAAAAACTTCGAGAATGTCCGGGACGGCGCGAGGAGCCGCCATTGCGTCGTTGATGTCTACGAGTGGCCCGAAAGCCTCCTCGATCGTTTCGACAGCGCCGAGCCATTCACTGATCGGCACATGGCCCTCCGGATCCGGGTCAGGCGCATGCGTCTCTGACGCGGCGATCGACTGTGCAGCACTGGTCTGTGGAAAGTCCCAACTGTGCGCCGGCAGAATGCGCGCGTTCTCGAGGGCAGCGTAACAGCTTGCGGCAAGGACGCTGAGGGTATCTCCCGAGCTGCCGTCTACGAACGCGGGCGCGCGTGCGACCGTTGCACCACCACGCAGACGTGCCTTGAGCACCGCGCCATCGTGCAAAAGGGACGCGAATTCCAAATCCTCGAAATTCAAATCATCGTCCAATGCAGTGCGGCTTTCCGCAGGAACAAGCCCAACCGGCTCCATCCGCTCTTTCATGGCCATGCCTGGTTCGGAAGTCCACGAGATTGGACTTCTGCATCAATACAAAACTCGGGAAAACTTCTCGCAAATCAATACGGAGCAATTAACGCATAGTTGATAGCGCTTTGTCCATCGTTAATTAGCTGCAGAAAAGCAGTTTGATTGGATTATTTTTGGAACAATATCGAATTAATCTTCGCAACCCTACCGGGAAACTTCAGATAAATCCCATTGTTGGATGGAATTACATCTAAAATCTCGCTTCTTCAGTTACTTACGGAGCTTCAATAATTTATCTCGGGTGAGCTATTATCATTATTTTTCAGAGCACTAGAGCAGGCGATCGAGCACATAATTGCCTTCAGTCATTTATATTTGATGACGAGCATATATCGTAGAGACGTTGACACCCGCAAATTCTCGATTCAATAATTCGCAGAAAGGCGCCAGATTGAAATGCGCCATCAAAAGCGTAATTCATATCCGCTTGAATCACTCTGGCAAAGGTTTTTATGACGTCGTTATCACGACGATCACCGCTCTCGCGTAACTCAGGTCGGCATCTCCAAATGATTTCTCGCCACGCACTATTCGGTAAGCTCGGATCGACGCTCTTTCGCAGCGTCGAGTCCGCAACCGCCTTCTGCAAGCTGCGCGGCAATCCATATGTAGAACTCGTGCATTGGCTGCATCAGCTCATGCAATCGGGCGACAGCGATCTGCCCCGGATCCTGCGTCATGCGGACATCGACATCGCGGCGCTCGAGCGCGATATCGGACGTGCGCTGCTGGCGCTGCCCTCTGGCGCGAGCTCGATCAGCGACTTCTCCCATCACGTCGAAGCCGCGATCGAGCGCGCCTGGGTCCTGTCCTCGCTAGCGTTCGGCGACCGCCGGATTCGCGGTGCGTGGCTCGTCGCCGCATTGGTTTGCACACCTGAGCTGCGGCGGGTGCTCCTGTCTATTTCCCCCTTGTTCGCCCGCATTCCGGTCGAAACGCTTCACGACATTCTGCCGGCATGGGTCAGCGGCTCGCCGGAAACCGACGACGCGCCCTACGACGGCAGCGACTTCGCGCCCGCGGTGCCGGGCGAAGCATCCCACGCGGTGGTGGCATCCAGCAAAAGCGTGCTCGATCAATATTGCGCGGACCTGACGGCTCAGGCACGCGCAGGCGAAATCGACGCCGTGACGGGCCGCGAGCAGGAGATTCGGTCCCTCATCGATGTTCTGTTGCGCCGGCGCCAGAACAATCCGCTGCTCACCGGAGAAGCCGGTGTCGGCAAGACCGCTGTGGTGGAAGGGCTGGCGCTCGCACTGGCGAATGGCAACGTTCCCGCCGCGCTGGCCGACGTTCGCCTCATGACGCTCGACGTCGGCGCCCTGCTTGCCGGTGCGAGCATGAAGGGCGAATTCGAGGCGCGCCTCAAGAGCGTGCTGGAAGCTGCGACGAAAGCCACGGTGCCAGTCATCCTCTTTGTCGACGAGATTCATACGCTCGTCGGAGCGGGCGGGCAAGCCGGAACCGGCGATGCCGCCAACCTCCTCAAACCCGCACTGGCGCGCGGCACGGTTCGCGTCATTGGCGCAACGACGTGGTCGGAGTACAAGCGCCATATCGAAAAGGATCCCGCGCTGACGCGCCGCTTCCAGGTCATGCAGGTCGCTGAGCCTAGCGAGGCCGCTGCAATCGACATGGTTCGCGGACTCGCTCAGGCATTTTCGCGGCATCACCGCGTGATCGTGCGCGACGAGGCTGTCCGCGCAGCCGTCAGGCTGTCGCATCGCTTCATTCCTTCACGGCAACTGCCTGACAAGGCGATCAGTCTGCTGGACACCGCGTGCGCGCGCGTTGCGCTGTCTCAACATGCGCCGCCGCGCGAATTGCAGGATGTGCGCCAGCGTCTGCAGGCGGCGCGCGTCGAATATGACCTGCTGGAGCAGGAGGCCCGCATCGGCATCGGAGATGGTGACCTGCCTCGCGCGCAGGCATACATCGATGCGCTGCTCGCCGAGGAACACGCTCTCGACGCGCACTGGAGTGCACAGGCTGCGGCCGCGCAGTCGCTCGCAAGCGCACGTGAGGCCGCGTTGGCTGCGGAGCCCGGCCATGCCGCGCCGGATGGCGGCGATGAGAAACGCGAACCGCGCCCCTCCCTCTTCTCGTTGCGCGAACTGGAGCGTTCCTTACGCGATCTGCAAGGCGAGACGCCAATGGTTTTTCCGGAAGTCGATGAAGCCGTCGTCGCGGGCATCGTCTCCGACTGGACCGGAATCCCCGTCGGCCGCATGGTCACCGATGAAATCTCCGCCGTCCGCACGCTGCCCGAGACGCTCGCTCGCCGCGTGATCGGACAAACCGACGCGCTCTCCTCGATCTGTGAGCGCGTCCAGACAGCACGTGCCGGGCTCTCGGATCCGGGGAAACCGCTCGGTGTGTTCCTGCTTGCGGGTCCTTCAGGCGTGGGAAAGACCGAAACCGCGCTCGCACTGGCCGAGGCACTGTATGGCGGCGAGCAGAACCTGATCACCATCAACATGAGCGAGTATCAGGAAGCGCACACGGTCTCCGGGTTGAAGGGCGCGCCGCCGGGCTATGTCGGCTATGGCGAGGGCGGCGTACTCACTGAGGCGGTACGTCGGCGGCCTTACTCCGTCGTGCTGCTGGACGAAATAGAGAAAGCGCATCGCGACGTGCACGAGATGTTCTTCCAGGTATTCGACAAGGGATATATGGAAGACGGTGACGGCCGATATATCGACTTCCGCCACACGACCATTCTGTTGACGAGCAACGCAGGCTCCGAGCTGACGGCGAGCCTGTGCGCCGACGCCGCGCTCATGCCCGATCAGGATGGACTTCGCGAAGCGCTGGCGTCCGAGCTGCTCAAAACATTCCCCGCAGCATTCCTCGGGCGGGTCACCCTCGTGCCGTATCGCCCTCTGGCGGATGCGTCACTCGCGAGCATCGTGCGCCTGCATCTCGAGCGCGTGGCGCAGCGCATGTCCGGGAGTCACGGCATTGCCGTCGCGTACGGTGACGCGCTCGTCGATTACATCGTCGGCCGCTGTCTGGTGCAGGAAACCGGCGCCCGCGTCCTGATCGGTTTCATCGAGCAACACGTTCTGCCAAGGCTTTCCGCGCTGTGGCTCGATGCAATCGCCGCAAAACGCGCGCTGAGCCGGATCGACATCGGCATTGCCGATTCGGCCGCAACGCCGCGCTCCGCGATCGTCCTTCACGCGTCGGAAGCGACGTGTACGGACACGCGGTTCGCCGAAGAAGCCACTCAATAAACCTGTCAAGTCGCTTCAACTTTAGAGAGCACGGAGTCACGCATGTCCCAGTCCAACAGTTCGCAGAAGTTCATTGCGCGCAACCGCGCCCCGCGCGTGCAGATCGAGTACGACGTCGAGGTGTACGGCTCGCAGAAAAAGATCGAGCTTCCGTTCGTGATGGGCGTGCTCGCCGATCTCTCCGGAAAGCCAGTGGAGCCTCTGCCCCCCGTGGCCGACCGCCGCTTCCTCGATATCGACATCGATAATTTCGATGACCGCATGAAGGCGATCAGACCGCGCGTCGCGTTCGCAGTCCCCAACACGCTGACCGGAGAAGGCCAACTGATGGTCGACATGACCTTCGAAAGCATCGACGACTTCGCGCCCGCGGCAATCGCCAGCAAGGTCGATTCGCTGCGCCAGTTGCTCGAGGCACGCACTCAGCTGGCCAATCTGCAGACCTACATGGATGGCAAATCGGGCGCAGAGGCGCTCGTCAGCCAGATGCTTGCCGATCCCGCGCTGCTCAAATCGCTGGCGTCGGAGCCGAAGCCGAAGAAGGCCGAATCGGACGTCTCGGAACCGTCCACGCACTAATCGACACCGGCAGCGCTCGCGCCCTGCGGCGCCACGCCGCGACCGAATCAAGAATGAGGAAACCCATGGCAGTCAATCAGGCACAGCTCAAGGCCGCTCAGACTACGACGCACTCCGAATTTACCCATCTCCTCGCGCAGGAATTCCGCACCAAGACCGAACATGCGCGTGAGGCCGTCGAACAGGCGGTGCAGACGCTCGCAGAGCAGGCGTTGCGGCAATCGATGACCATGAGCGACGATGCCTACAAGAGCATCGAGGCGATCATCGCGCAGATCGATAACAAGCTTTCGGAGCAGATCAACTTGATCCTTCACCATGCGGACTTCCAGAAGCTGGAATCGGCGTGGCGCGGTCTGCACCATCTCGTGTCGAACACCGAAACGGATGAGCGTCTGAAGATTCGCTTCATGGATGTCTCGAAGGATGACCTGCGCCGCACGATGAAGCGCTACAAGGGCATCGCATGGGATCAGAGCCCGCTCTTCAAGCAGATCTATGAGGAAGAGTATGGACAGCTCGGCGGTGAGCCGTATGGCTGCCTCGTCGCAGATTATTACTTCGATCACACGCCGCCCGACGTCGATCTGCTCGGTTCTATCGCGAAGGTCGCGGCGGCCGCGCATACGCCTTTCATCTCGGGTGCGTCGCCGTCCGCGCTGCAGATGGAGTCGTGGCAGGAACTCGCCAATCCGCGCGACCTCACCAAGATCTTCGCTCAGAACCTAGAGTACGCACCCTGGAATTCGCTGCGCAGCACCGAAGACGCACGCTATGTCGGTCTCGTCATGCCGCGTTTCCTGTCCCGTCTGCCGTATGGCGCCAAGACCAATCCCGTCGACGAATTCGACTTCGAGGAAGAAACTCACGGCGCCGATCACCGCAACTACGCGTGGGCCAACGCGGCTTACGCAATGGGCGTGAACATCAACCGTTCTTTCAAGCACTACGGTTGGTGCTCGCTGATTCGTGGCGTCGAGTCGGGCGGCACGGTGGAGAATCTGCCTTGCCATACCTTCCCGACGGACGATGGTGGCGTGGACATGAAATGCCCGACTGAAATCGCAATCTCCGACCGGCGCGAAGCTGAGCTTTCGAAGAACGGGTTCATTCCGCTGATTCATCGCAAGAACACGGACCATGCCACGTTCATCGGCGCGCAGTCGCTCCAGAAGCCCGCCGAGTACTACGATCCGGACGCGACCGCGAACGCGAACCTGTCCGCTCGCCTGCCCTATCTTTTCGCGTGCTCGCGCTTCGCGCACTACCTGAAATGCATTGTTCGCGACAAGATCGGTTCGTTCCAGGAGCGCGAGGACATGCAGAAGTGGCTCAACGACTGGATCATGAATTACGTCGATGCCAATCCGAACAACTCCACCGAAGCGACGAAGGCAAGCCGTCCGCTTGCTGCCGCCGAAGTGGTCGTCGAAGAAGTCGAAGGAAACCCTGGCTATTACCAGGCGAGGTTCTTCCTGCGTCCGCACTTCCAGCTCGAGGGCTTGACGGTGTCGCTGCGGCTGGTGACGCGCCTGCCTTCGGTCAAGGAAGCGGCCTGAGCAGGACGCACGGCCTTACCTTCGTATAGCCAGGCAACCGCCGGGGCCGCCCTGACCGACGAGCCGGCGAAGAGCGCCAGGACCGCGATGGGTGGGCCCAAAGCAGCAGGGTTACCGCTCATTCAGGGATGTGAGGCGTGAAGTAAAGCAGGAATTGGAATGGTGTTTCAACAACGAAGGAGTTAACAAGTGGCACAAGACATCTTCATCAAGATCAATGGCATCGAAGGCGAGTCGCAAGACTCCTCGCACAAGGGCGAGATCGAAGTGTTGAGCTGGGGTTGGCGCGTCGAACAGCAGTCATCGATGCACTCCGGCAGCGGCGGCGGCGCTGGGAAGGCCTCCGTTGCCGATCTGGCATTCGAACATTTCGTCGACCGGTCCAGCCCGAACCTGGTTTCATACTGCTTCGGAGGCAAGCACATCGATCAGGCCGTGCTGACGGTTCGCAAGGCCGGAGGCAGCCCGCTCGAATTCCTCAAGATAACGATCAGCGACGTTGTCGTCACGCTCGTGCAGCCGTCAGGAAGCAATAGCGACACGGGTGTGCGCGAGCAGGTCCATTTGTCGTTCTCCAAGGTCAAGCAGGAATACATCGTGCAGAACGCACAAGGCGGCAGTGGCGGCGCGGTGACCGCCACGCTGGACGTGAAGGCCAACAAGGTGGTCTAAATACTTTGGCTAGCTCCGGAGCCCTGCCGTCGCGGCGGGGTTCCCTTTTTCTTCCCTGTTTCTGGATCTCGAAGATGCGCTCGCCCGCTCGCATCGCCGCGCTGACCTTTCTGCTTCTGCTCGCCGCGTGCGCCGGAAGCGATAGCAAACCACAGCGTGAGCCGGTCAAGCTCGACATGTCCATCGTGGCATCCTCCGGCGTCAACCCGGATGATCAAAAGCGTGCCGCGCCCATCGTGGTGCGCGTCTATGAACTCAAGGACGCCGACGCCTTCAATCAGGCCGATTTCTACTCTCTTCAGGACAAGGACAAGACCGTTCTGAACGACGATCTCGTTCAGCGCGATCAATTCCAGCTCCGCCCGGGCGAACAGAAGTCCATCCGGCGCAGCACGAACTCGGCCGCCAGCGTGCTTGGTGTGCTTGCGGCCTATCGCGACCTGCCCAATTCCGTCTGGCGAGCCACCTGGCCACTGCCTTCCACGACAGCCGCGTGGTATCGCCGTGCCCCCAAGCTCACGCTCGTCGTCGACCTCGATGCGAGCGCGATCAAGATCACCGATCCCGCCCTCAAGAACAAGTGACGAGCAATCCGCATGACCTGGCATAACAAAGTCACCTGGAGCGAAGGTCTCTTCCTTCGCCCGCAACTCTTCCAGCAACAGGAACGCTACCTGGAGCAGTTCGCGCACAAGCGCGCGGCGCCGCTGTCGCCGTTCTTCTTCGGGTTCTCCCGGTATGAGATCGATCTCGAAGCGCTCGCGCTGGGCAAGGTCATCGCCAAGTCCGCGAACGGCGTGTTTCCGGACGGCACGCCTTTCGATGCGCCAGCACAAACCTCCTTGCCCGCGCCGCTGACGATTCGCGCCGAGCATCTGGATCAACTCATTCACCTGGCCGTGCCGGTGCGCGTGCCCAATGGCGAAGAGACGACGTTCCACGACACGCCTGACTCGCTTGCTCGGTACAGCGTGTTTGAAACCGACTTGCGTGACGCCAATTCGATCGGTCAAGGTCAGAAGACCGTGCAGCTTTCGAATTTGCGGCTGCGTCTCTTGCCTGAGAAGGAACTCACGGACGCGTGGATCGGCCTTCCGCTCACGCGTGTGAAGACATTGCGGGCCGATGGCAGCATCGAACTCGACGAAACGCTGGTCCCGCCCGTCTCCGGTTTCGGCGCAAGCGACTTGCTGACCAAATGGCTAGGCAACGTGCATGAGCTGGCGCGCCTGCGCGCGCAGTCCCTCGCCAAACGCCTGACGGGCGGCGATGGTCAGGCGGGCTCGGTGGCGGAAGTCTCGGATTATCTGCTGCTGCAGACGCTGAATCGCTACGAACCGGTGCTTCAGCATTTGCGGCGCGTCCCGGGCACGTCTCCCGCCGACTTGTATGCCCTGCTGGTGGGAATGGCCGGAGAACTGTCGACTTACGTTCGCCCTGAGACGCGAAGGCCGCTGGATTCGCATCCGGCATACCGGCACAACGAGCCGCACGTCTGCCTCAAGCCGCTCATCGACGACATTCAATGGCTGCTGAACGCCGTGCTGATCCGCGCGGCACAGCGCATCGAGTTCAAGGAAGCGGGCTACGGCATGCGCAACGCATCCGTCGATCCGCACGACGTCCAGGGGTTCACGTCTCTCGTGCTCGCGGTAGCGGCGCAAATGCCCACGGATGCGCTCGCCGAGCGCTTCGCCGCTCAATCGAAGATAGGGCCTTCCGAGCGCCTGCCGGATCTCGTGCGCGCGCATCTTCCCGGCATCGGGCTGCGGGTGCTGCCCGTGCCGCCGCGGCAGATTCCGTTCAATGCCGGATACATCTACTACGAGCTCGCGCGCACGGGTCCACTTTGGGACATGGTCGCGAATCATGGCGGTATCGCGCTGCATGTGGCGGGAGAATTTCCATCGCTCAAGCTCGAGCTATGGGGTGTGCGCGGCTGAAATGACGCACCGATCAATACCGTGAGCGAAGCGCTTTTGGAGAAGACGCCTTCACGCGTGAGAACCTAAAAAAACGGATCAAGCATGAACATGGTGGACGACTCAACAAACTTCGCGGCAACGGACACGGCTGCCGAGCCTGACCCGCAGGCGAGCGCGTCCAGGCACGAGAAGCGTGGGGCGGCATCCCTGCCCGTCGGCGAGCCGCAAGCCGAACGTCTTCGCGCAATCCAGCAGGCGGCAAATCCGTTGCTGGAGGCCGCCCGCCCGCTGCTGCGCGCACTCGCCGACATGCCCGATGCGCTGGACGACAACGCCGCGACGAACCTGCTCGACGTGCTCAAGCAGGAGGTGCGAGTGTTCGACAACCTCTGCGAGCAAGCGAAGATCAGGCGCGACCATATCCTGGGCGCTCGATATACCCTTTGCGTGGCCCTCGACGAAGCGGCAATGGAGACCCCGTGGGGCCGCAAGGAGGCGGGGGGCGAATGGAGCACGAATACGCTCGCCGTCGCTTTCCACAACGATGTTCGCGGCGGCGAAAAGGTTTATTTGCTGATCGGCCGTCTCATGAGCGAGCCGCGCGAGCATCTCGACTTGCTCGAAGTCATCTATCGGGTTCTGAGCTTCGGCTTCATGGGCCGTTATCGCAACCACGTCAATGACACGCGCAGTCGCGACGCCATTCGTGAACGGCTCTTTCATGAGATCCGCACGAACCAGACCAGTTCGCACGGCCTGCTGTCCCCGAATGCGCTGTCCGACGCACGAGGCCGGCGACTCACGTTCCACGACTTCCCGGTGTGGATCACGGTCGCCGTGCTCGGCGTGACGTTGCTTTCGCTGTTCGCGTGGTTCAAGTATCAATTGCTGACCGCTGAGACAAGCCTCGAGAAACAGATCGTCGATATCGGCCGGATGATGCCGCCCCCGGCACCGCGCCGCCCGCATTTGAAAGAACTCTTGAAGAATGAGATCGCTACCGGCACGGTCAGCGTCGAGGAAGATGCGAAGCGCAGCGCCGTGATTTTCCGCGGCGATGCGATGTTCGCCCCGGGAGGCGTCGCGGTCAACACAACGATGGGCCCGCTCATCGCGAAGATCGCTCAGGAGATCGCGAAGGTGCCCGGCAAGGTTACGGTCGCGGGCTACACGGACAACGTGCCCGTCAAGAGCCGTCAGTTCGCATCGAATGACAGCTTGTCTGAAGAGCGCGCCACGCAAGTGATGCAGATGTTGCAGGCCGCGGGCGTTCCCGCTGGTCGTCTCGAAGCCATTGGCAAGGGCGCGTCCAACCCTATTGGCGACAACGCCACAGTCCAGGGGCGCGCGCGGAACCGGCGCGTCGAAATCTCGATCGCACCCTGAACGCAGCCCACTCTCGACTTTCGTCGAATGGAATCAAAGCATGAAGAAGTTGTCGTTTCTCGTTTCGCGCTGGTTTCTGGCGCTGCTTGCGCTGGCATTGCTCTCTCTCGCGATATGGTTCATCGGCCCCTATCTGGCGTTCAATGAACTGAAGCCTCTGGAGGGCGTCGGCATACGGGTGCTGGTCATCGCGTTATTGTTGTGCGGTGTCTTGCTGTGGCTGAACGGCTGGTCGACGGCCATTGTGTTCGGCGTGCTGTCATGTCTCGCCATCTGGCATGGCGCGCCGCTTCTGAGCATCGGTCAGGCACGGCCATTGGCTTCCCCTGCGGCGCGCGTCGGCTTGATCGCCGCGGTGATCGTCCTGTTTGCCCTCTTCGGCCTTCATTGGGTCTGGAAGCGGATGCGCAGCGACGAACAGTTCCTGAAGAAGGCGCTGCGCTTCGACAGCAAGACGGTATCCCCGGCAGCCGCACGCATCGGACAGATCGAGGCGCGCATGAATGTCGCACTGGCGCGACTGAAATCGATGCGCACAGGTGCGAGGGGGCTCACTCGCCTGTTCCAGGGCACGCGCTATCTCTATGAACTGCCGTGGTACATCACGCTGGGCGCCCCGTCTTCCGGCAAGTCGCGCGCGTTGCTCAATTCGGGACTGTCATTCCCCGAGGGCAATTCCACCTTGCGGGCGGGCAGCGCGCCCGGCGCCACACAGCAGGTCGATTGGTGGCTCGCGAATGAAGCCGTTCTGATCGACACCGCCGGCTACTATGTTCGCCCGGGCACGTCGTTGCACTCGCTGCCGGACGCAGCGGAGGACACCCGCGATCAAAACACCCGGAACCGGGAACCGCTGACCCGCGGTCCGAATTCGAGCAAGAGCAGCGTTCCCGTTTCCGACACGGATCATCATCGCCTTCTCGACAATGATGAGTGGTTCGGCCTGCTCGCGCTGCTGCGACGCCGGCGTCCGCGCGCACCCGTCAACGGTGCGTTGCTGACCATCCGGCTCGATACGCTGACCTCCCCTGACGCTTCCGCGCGCATCGCCGAAGCGCACGCGCTTCGCGAACGTCTCGCCGATTTGCGCAGCACGCTCGGTGTTCGCTTTCCGGTGTACGTGATGATCACGCAGATGGATCGTCTGCCGGGCTTTCTGGACTATTTCGCGTCGCTGACCGAAGAAACCCGCGCCCAGATATGGGGCGTCACCTTGCCCGCTGGCGCGTCGCCCGAGCATCTCGCGCTTCGGACGTTCTGCGAGGAGCAACTGCGAGCACTCGCTTCGCGCGTGGCCTCCGGCGTCAACACGCGCCTGGACGACGAGTACGACATGAACTGCCGACGCAGTCTCGCGAGACTACCCGAAGCGTTCGCCGCGATCATCGCGCCGCTGTGCGATGTGCTCGGCGAACTGTTCGTCGACTCGCGCTACGACGACACGCAGCAACGCGCGATGTTGCGCGGCGTCTATTTCACGAGCGCGATGCAAGGCGGCATGGACGTCGTTGCCGAGCCGCTGACCGTGATGCGACGGATCACAGCGGAGAAGCTTGTAGATCGCACGCACGAGGCAGGCAATCAGAGCTACTTTCTGCATACGCTCTTCGCCAGGGTGATCCTGCGGGAAGCACACCTCGTGCGGCCGAATCTGCGGTGGGAATACCGGTTTCGCGCGCTGCGGCTCGTCGGCCACGCGCTCCCCCTGCTGCTGTTCGGATGGCTCGCAGTGGGCCTGTTCACGAGCTTCGGCAATAACAGCGCTTATCTCGACGCCATCACGCGCAAGACCCATGCGTTGTCCGCGAAGATCACGCAGCTTTATCGTGAGCCGAAAGCGGAGAGCGTCCCGGACGCGCTCACTGAGGCGCGTTATCTGCCCACCTGGACGGGACTCGATCTCTCCGCGCCGGATCCGGGCTTCCGCTTCGGCCTCTATTCGGCGCCCGCGGTCGTTGACGCAAGCGACGCGACGTATCGCGCGCTGGAGAACAACTTGCTGTTACCGCATATCGTGCATCGCCTCGAGGATGCGCTCTCTCAAGCGATCACCGATAAAGACGCCGCAGCCTCCTATAACGCCCTGCGCGTCTACCTGATGCTGTACGACCGCGAGAAATTCGACGCCGGCGAAGTCAAGGCATGGGTGCTCGACGATTGGGCCCGAACCGACAGCGCGTCGGTGTTCGGCGGCCGCGCGTCGATGATCGATCACGTGCAGCAACTATTCTCCGGCGATCGAATCGTGCAATCGCCCCTGATCCGCAATGACGCGCTGATTCAGCGCGCCCGCGCCCTGCTCGACACCAGCAACGGAACGCAGCGCCTCTACGAGCGCGCCAAGGCCGCGATGACGGCGGAATCGCCGGACGAGTTCACGCTGCTGCGCGCGGTGGGTCCACAGGCCGGTACCGTAGTTACGCGGGCGAGCGGCGCACCGCTTTCGCGCGGCGTGGCGGGGCTTTTCAGCTACGACGGTTATCGCAACCTGTTCGACAAGCGCCTGCACGAGTTCGTCCAGCGCGCCCGCAACGACGACGCGTGGGTCATGGGGCGGTCGTATCTCGAGGATTGGTCGAACACGGATCAAAAAAAAACAGCTGACTTCGTGAAATCCGCGGCGGGTGCCGACGATTCCCTCAGCGAAGCCATTCGTCGGCTGTATCTGACGGAATATGCCCAGCGATGGGAGGCCTTTCTCGCCGATATCCGTCCGGTGACCGGCACGAGCCTTTCGTTCAATCTGCAGATCCTGAGGCAATTCGCGGCACCGGATTCGCCGCTCGCGCGTCTCGCACGAGCGGCCGTCCGCGAAACCACATTGACGCGCAATCCCGGCGCCAATGACTCGCTGTTGCAAAAGACCAGCGACCAGCTCGCGCAGAAGGCGGACAAGGCGCTCGGCATCCGGGCGGAGGAACGTATCGAGCGAGAGCTCGTCGACAATCGTTTCGCCGCATTACGGGAAATGGTCACCGGCGACGCGTCCGCCCAGGACGGCGCGTCCACACCGGGCACACCGGGAAACAAGACGGGGCTGGACGGCGTGAGCGCGTTGCTCAACGAGAACTACACGGCGATGACCGTCGCGGACAATGCGCTCACGAACAATAGTCTGCCTCCCGCGAGCGACGCGTCGGCGAAGTTGAAGATGGCGGCGAACACGATGCCCGCGCCCTTTCGCGAAGTGCTCCTCGGCTTGTCGTCACAAGGCTCGCGCGAGGTCGCTGAAGGCATCGGCCAGCTGCTTTCGCGTCAGATGCAGTCGGTCGTCGGCGATGTCTGCCGCCTTGCGATCGAGGGCAACTTCCCTTTTTCGCCCGACAGTAAGCGCGATGTCAGCATCGACGACTTCACGCGCATGTTCGCCCAGGGCGGCGTCATCGATGATTTCTTCACCAAGAATCTCGGGCCGCTCGTCGACGTATCCGGCAAGCCGTGGCGCTACAAGACGCTGCCTGGCGCCACGGAGCCGGTTCATGGCCCGGATCTGGAGCCCTTCGAGCATGCTCGCGATATCCGCAACGTTTTCTTTGGGGAACAGGGTAAGCAGTTGTCGTGGAAGATGGAACTGCGCGTGCCCGACCTCGACCCGACGGTCCTGAGTCTTGCAATCGATATCGATGGTCAAAGCATGCTGTACGAACATGGCCCGGTGCGGCCGTTGTTCGCCGCATGGCCCGGACCGCGCGGCGGCGTGCATGCGGAGATCACGGCGAGCCCGAGAATCCGCCAGGAAACGTCGACGATTGCCGTCGATGGTCCGTGGGCCTTGATGCGGTTGTTGCGCAAGGGACAAGTCGTTCCGACGGCCACGCCCGGACGCACACGCGTCGCACTGGAGTTCGACGGCCGTAAGGCGGTTCTGGATATCGCGAGCCCCGGCAGCGTGGCCAACCCGCTCACGAGCGATCTCCTCACGACTTTCCGTTGCCCCAGCGGGATGCCGATATTCGCACTCGCGGACAGCGGACCACCGCCCGGCCTTCCGTCAGCAGCGACCGCTCCCCCGACAGCAGCGCAGACCGCACGCTGAGCCGGTGGACGGGCTCAATGCCCTGCGCGCCCGCATCATCGAATGGCGCATGCGCCGCTCCGGTCGACGGAACGCGACGCAGCCTCGACAACCTCAGCGCACGAGCGGCTTCGCCTGCTCCATCGCCGACGCGCGCACGAACTTGCCCGCGCCCAGATGGTGAATCGTATGCAGCGGCTGGTTCGACTCGTCGACGATCCAGTGGCCGTCGGCGAACACGCGCGCATCGGCGGCGGCCGCGACGACTTCGGCGAAACAGGTGTCGTAGGCGTCTTCGGTGTGTTTCTCGTCGATCAACCGGCATTCGAGCCACGCGGCGCAGTTCTTTTCGATGAGCGGCAGGCCGAGCACCGGCCCCTGCACCGTCTCGATGCCGAAGGCTTCGAACTTGTCGATGTCGCGCCCGCTCGACGAGCCGACCGCATAAGTGAGATCGATCATCGCGGCGCCCGGCACGATGATGCCGAACGTGCCGCTCGCGGCGGCGAGCTCGCGCGTGTACGTGCTCTTGTCGATCACGACGGCGATGCGCGGCGGCGTGAACTCCACCGGCATCGACCACGCGGCGGCCATCACGTTGCGGCGGCCGCCATGCGTGCTCGTCACGAGAACGGTCGGGCCATGGTTGATAAGGCGGCTGGCGTGCTCCAGCTTCACGGGAAGAAAGTGACTCATGGTTTTATGGATGCAGAAGACAATTCGCGTGATTGTATTCGGCATGCGACGCGTCTGCCCGCAAGCAGTTCCATGGCGACCCGCGCGAGGCGAAGAACGAGACCGCCATCGCCATCGGCGCGGGCGAGTTGCCACAACAACTGCCCGCCGCAGACCGCTATCGCATCAACGCACGAGGCACGGCTTCTTGTTGTCGAACTTCCAGTTCGGGATCAGATACTGCATCGCGACGCCGTCATCGCGCGCGCCGAGGCCGTGCTGCTGATACAGCGCATGCGCCTTCTCGACTTCATCCATATCCAGCTCGACGCCGAGACCCGGCACTTCCGGCACCTTCACCTTGCCGCCGACGATCTGCAGCGGATCGCGCGTCAAACGCTGGCCGTCCTGCCAGATCCAGTGCGTATCGATCGCGGTGATCTTGCCCGGCGCGGCAGCGGCGACGTGCGTGAACATCGCGAGGGAAATATCGAAGTGATTGTTCGAGTGCGAACCCCACGTGAGGCCCCAGTCGTTGCACATCTGCGCGACGCGCACCGAACCCTGCATCGTCCAGAAATGCGGGTCGGCGAGCGGAATATCGACCGATTGCAACTGGATCGCGTGACCCATCTGGCGCCAGTCCGTGGCGATCATGTTGGTCGCGGTCGGCAGGCCCGTCGCGCGGCGGAATTCGGCCATCACTTCGCGGCCCGAATAGCCGTTCTCCGCGCCGCACGGATCTTCCGCGTAGGCGAGCACATCGTGCTTGTCGCGGCACAGGCGGATCGCTTCGGCCAATGACCACGCGCCGTTCGGATCGAGCGTCACACGCGCATCGGGGAAGCGCTCGGCGAGCGCGGTGACCGCTTCGATTTCTTCATCGCCCGCGAGCACGCCGCCCTTCAGCTTGAAATCGTTGAAGCCGTAACGCGCCTGCGCGGCTTCGGCAAGACGCACCACCGCTTCGGGGGTCAACGCGACTTCGGTGCGCAGGCGTTCCCAGTCGTCCTTGCCGTCCGCGCCGGATGCGTATTGCAGGTCGGTCTTGTTGCGATCGCCAACATAGAACAGATAGCCGAGCATCTCCACTTCATCGCGCTGCTGGCCTTCGCCGAGCAACGCCGCGACGGGCACGCCGAGATGCTTGCCGAGCAGATCGAGCAACGCCGCTTCGAGCGCAGTGACGGCATGAATGGTCGTGCGCAGATCGAAGGTCTGCAGGCCGCGTCCGCCCGCGTCGCGATCGGCGAACTTGGTGCGGACCTGATTCAGCACCGAATGAAGATTGCCGATCGATTGCCCGACGACGAGCGCACGCGCATCGTCGATGGTCTTGCGGATGTTCTCGCCGCCCGGCACTTCGCCGACGCCCGTATTGCCCGCGCTGTCCTTCAGGATCACGATGTTGCGCGTGAAGAACGGTCCGTGCGCGCCGGAGAGATTCATGAGCATGCTGTCACGCCCCGCAACGGGGATGACACGCAGTTCGGTGACGGTAGGCGTTGCGTTGACGCGAGTTGAGGTCGTAGACATGAGCGAAGTACCGGTTGTTGATTGAGACATGGCGCGCGCCGTGAGAATCAGACGGCGCCCTGGGTTTCCATGTAAAGCGCGTACGGCGAGAGTCGACGTCGTGTGTGCGTCACTCGGCCAGTTCGAAGCGTTGAATCTTGCCGACGACGAACAGATAGCAGACGATCGCGATCAGCGCATTCGCGCTCACGAACACGAGCGCCGATGCGAACGAGCCGGTGCCCTGCACGAGATAGCCGATGACGATCGGCGTCGTGATGCCCGCCGTATTGCCGAAGGTGTTGAAGAGCGCCGCGCACAGCCCGCTCGCCTGCTTCGGCGCGGTATCGGAGACCACGGCCCAGCCGAGCGCGCCGATGCCCTTGCCGAAGAACGCCGCGGCCATGATGCCCACCACGAGCCACTGATTATCGACGTAGTTGCACACGATCATGCAGGTGGACAGCAGCAGGCCGACGACGATCGGCACCTTGCGCGCGGTGGACGTCGAGAAGCCGCTCTTCATCAGCCGGTCGGAGATGACGCCGCCAAGCACGCCGCCGAGAAAACCCGCGATCGCCGGAATCGATGCGACGAAGCCCGCCTTCAGGATCGACATATGGCGTTCCTGCACGAGATAGATCGGGAACCAGGTCAGGAAGAAGTAGGTGAGCGTCGTGATGCAGTATTGCGCGATGAACACGCCGAGCATCATGCGGCTCTTGAGCAGTTGCGCGAAGACCTTGCGGCCATGCACGCCGTCCTTCGAACCCGCCCTCGCGGCGCGGCGCTCCTTCGCGAGCTGCTTGTCTTCGAGGTCGACCATCGCGCCGTTATCGGCGATGAAGCGGACTTCGGCGTCGTTCGCGAGCGGATGTTCGCGCGGCGCAAAGATGGTCTTCAGCCACACGCCGGTGAGCACGACACCCAGCGCGCCCATCGCGAAGAACACGTACGGCCAGCCGTAAGTGTGCGTGATCCAGCCCATGATCGGCGTGAACAGCACGGCCGCGAAATACTGCGACGAATTGAAGATCGCCGACGCCGTGCCGCGTTCGGCCGTCGGGAACCACGTGGCCGTCAGGCGGGAATTGCCCGGAAAGGCCGGTGCCTCGGCCGCGCCGACGAGAAAGCGCAGCGCGAAGAGCGTGACGATCGCCGCCGCGACCGGCAAGCCCGCGACGAAACCTTGCAGCGCCGTCAGCACCGACCAGAAGAAGATGCTGCAAGCGTACACGCGCTTCGAGCCGAAGCGGTCGAGCAGCCAACCGCCCGGAATTTGCGCGATCACATACGCCCACGCGAACGACGAGAAGATGTACCCCATCGCGACCGGCGAAATGCCGAGCGCGTGCTGAATCGACGAACCCGTGATGGACAGCGTCGCGCGGTCGGCGTAGTTGACCGTCGTGACGAGGAACAGCATGAGCACGATCAGGAACCGCGCCTTGCTGCGTCCCGCGTAACTGGTCGCGTCGGCCCTGCCAGCCGCGGCGACGCCGCCACGGGCACTTTCCTGGGCAAGCGAATCTCGCGCCCGCTGTACGCCATTCTCCATTCTTGTCTCCGGTGTTGTGTGATGTCCCATGGGTTTGGAGAATATGTTAGCGCAAACATTGAGAAAATTCGGGTTTTCCCGCGTCTTGCTTATAGGATGTCTTATGTCATGAAAGGCGCAATCCGTTCGACCGTACCGATAAAATGAACATGACAACGGAGTGGAAATGGACGAGAGCTACAGGCCCGCGGCTGGCCGATCGAATCAGGCGAACGAGAGCGTCACGCTCGAGGATGTCGCGCGCCTCGCGGGCGTCACGGCGATGACCGTGTCGCGCGCATTGAAGCGGCCCGAACTGGTGAAGGAAGAGACCAGGCAACGCGTGCTGGATGCGGTGCAGGCCACAGGTTACGTCCCCAACATGCTCGCGGGCGCCCTGGCGACGAACAAAAGTCATCTCGTCGCCCTGCTGCTGCCGACCATCGCGACATCCATCTTCACGGACATGGTGCAGGCGATGATGTCGACGCTCGCCGCCTCCGGCTACCAGACGCTCCTCGGCCTGACCGACTATCTTCGCGATCGCGAGGAGCAGATCGTGCAGACGTTGCTCGGCAGGCGTCCGGATGCCATCGTCCTGACCGGCACCGATCATTCCGCGATCACGCGCGACCGGCTGCTCAAGACAAAGGTGCCGATCATCGAGATCTGGGATCTGACCGACGATCCCATCGACATGCTGATCGGCTTCTCGCACGAGGCCGTCGGGCGCGCCGTTGCGCGCCATCTGCTGGACAAGGGTTATCGGCGCTTCGCGGTCCTGTCCGCCGACGATCCGCGCGGCTTGCGGCGAAGCGGAAGCATCGTCGAGGAATTGAAGCGGCACGGCGTGCACGACGTGCCGATGGAAGTCCTGCGCGCGCCCGCCACCCTGCAAACCGGGCGCGAAGGTTTGGTCCGCCTGCTCGAGAAAGGCTTGCCCGACGTGATCGCGTGCAGCACCGACACCCTCGCGCAGGGCGTTCTCGCGGAAGCGGCGAGGCGCGGGATCAGCATTCCGCGAGAAGTGGCCGTGATGGGTTTCGGCGATCTCAGCACTGCCGCGCACGTCCATCCGGCGCTGTCGACCGTTCGGATCGACGGCGCGGCGATCGGCAAGCTCGCCGCCGAAGCGCTTTTGCGCAGGCTCGATGGAAAAGAGCAAGCACCTGCCGCATTGCGTGTCGATACCGGATTCACGATCGTGGACCGGGAAAGCGCCTGATCGATCGTTCGCCGTTGCGCACGGCGTCGCCGGCCCGGTCCGGACCTCTTCCCCTTCCAGGCTCTGGCCTGCCTGTTCCCTGCGTGTCGCGACTCCGGCCGGCTCGCGGGCGTCGTTACGCGCGAGCGTTTTGAACGGGCCCGGCCCGTTTCGCAAGATGAACCGTACGTAAAGCAACGGTATTCGGACTACGGAAGCCATCGAGCGCGGGGGCGTGCAGAAGGCGAAGAGTGACCACATCGCAAAGACGAGATTTCAAAGTCCACCACAAGGAGTGGCTTACGAACGTCGCCAGGTGGTTCAGGTTGCAGAAAGACGTCGAAGGCATCGAGGATCGACTCGACCAGGCGTTCATTTGCGCGATGAGCGGCAAACCCGGCCGGCCTTTCGATGTCGGCGGTCGCGTGGCAGAAGGCACTGCTTGCGTTTGATTGAACCATCCGTAACATTGCACAGCCAGCCCTCGTCTTGAGCGCTTGCCACGAATCTATCGTCGGCGATTCCCAGCAGGAGCATTACCTTCATGACGGATTGGCCACGCGGTAGCGGCGAGATGTCCCGCCTCATTCGGGCGTGCGACTGGGGGGCGACTTCGCTTGGTCCCCTCGCGCAGTGGCCGTACAGCCTGAGGAGCGCAGTCGATCTGATCCTGGCGTCGGGTCATGCCATGCAGTTGGCCTGGGGACCGGAGAAGATCGTCCTTTACAACGATGCCTACGCCCCGATGCTGGGGGACCGTCACCCACGCGCGCTCGGCATCCCCTTTCGCGAAGCATGGCCCGACATCTGGCAGAACATCGAGCCGTTCGTGGAGCAAGTGTTCGCCGGCGAGACGGTGAGTTTCGACGACATGCCGCTCGTCATGACCCGGCACGGTTATGCCGAGGACACGTGGTGGAACTTCTCGTACTCGCCGATGCGAGACGAATCGGGCGCGGTCGCCGGACTGCTGAACGTGACGGTCGACGTGACCGCGAACCACCGGGCCGAGCAGGCCGAGCGCGAGCGCGACGTTGCCAATGCCCGGTTGCGACTGAACGAGGCGCGGTTCCGTGCGCTGGTCACGGCGGGCGGCAACTCGATCTACCGGATGAGCCCCGACTGGCGGCTGATGTTTCAGCTCGACGGTCAAACCTTGGCCAACACCGCGGCGCCTATCGAGGACTGGGTCGAGAAATACATCCCCGACGACGACCTGCCCGCGGTGCGCCGAGCCATCGAGGCGGCCATCCGCACCAAGTCGCTCTTCGAGCTGGAACATCGGGTCCGCCTGGCCGACGGCGGCGTGGGCTGGGTGCTCTCGCGCGCCGTACCGCTGCTGGGGCCGGATGGCGAGATCACGGAATGGTTCGGGGCGGGCAGCGACATCACGCAGCGCATCCACGCCGAGCAGGCCAGGCGCGAGAGCGACAAGAAGTTCCGCATGCTCTTCGACTCGATCGACGAAGGGTTCTGCACGATCCAGATGATCCTGGATGACAGCGGCACCGCCACCGACTTTGTCATGCTGGAGGTCAACCCTGCCTATCAGAGGCAAACCGGGCTCGACGATGTCGTCGGCAAGCGTGCGTCCGACATTTTTCCCCGCATGGAGGAATGGCTCGACCTGTTCGCAAGGGTCGCCTTTACGGGCGAGGCGGCGCGTCTGGAGTATCAGGTCGAGCAGATCGGACGCTGGTACACGGCGTTCGTTTCGCCGGTCGGACCGAAGGGCGGCCTGCAACTTTCTCTCGTCTTCAACGACATCACCGAACGCAAGCGCGCGGAGCGGGTGCTGCGCGAGCGGGAGGAGCGACAATCCTTCCTGCTGGAGCTGAGCGATGCGCTGCGCGTCGAGCAGGACCCGGACATCATCGGCAGCGCCACCACCCGGCTGGTAGGCAAGCAGCTGGGGGTGGACCGTTGCTACATCGTCCGCTTGTCGCGCGATGCCGGAAAGTGCTGGGCCGAGTTCGAATATCGGCGCCCCGACCTGCCGTCGGTGGAGGGCGAATACCGCCTGCAGGACTTCCCCGACGCCGTCGCCCTGATGGAGATGCAGTCGGTGTTCTATCCGGACGTCGCGAGCGATACGGCGCTTTCGGACCTGGAAAGGCAATCGCTGCGCGCGCTCCAGATCGGCGCGCTGCTCGTGGCCCCGCTGCGACGCGGCGAGCGCAACTACGTCTGGGGCCTGGTGGCCGCGACCACGGGACCCAGGGCGTGGACGCACGAGGAACTCGGCCTGCTGGAGGAAGCCGCCGAACGCACGTGGGCAGCCATGGAACGTGCCCACGCCGAGGCAGCGTTGCATGACGCCGACCGCCGCAAGGATCAGTTCCTGGCCGTGCTGGCGCACGAACTCCGCAACGGCCTGGCACCGCTGGTCTACAACGTTCAGATCGGCAACAGCCGCCCGGACAACGCGGCGCTGACGAAGGAGCTGTTCGCCCGCAGCGACCGCCAGTTGCGGCATCTCGTCCACCTCGTCGACGACCTGCTGGACGTCGCCCGCATCAGCACCGGCAAGATCGAGCTGAACCTCGAACTCGTGAAGCCGCGCGACATCGTGAACCTTGCGCTCGATGCCTGTCGGCCGGAGGTCGAGCGTAAACACCACCGGCTGACCGTCATCGACGAAGGTGGCTCCGGGCTGGTCGTCCGAGGCGACCGCGTGCGCCTGACGCAGGTGGTGTCGAATCTGCTGTCCAACGCCACGAAGTATATGGATGATGGCGGCAGCATCACGGTGCGCATCGCAGGCGACGGCGAGCAGGCGCTGGTCGAAGTCAGCGATACCGGCATCGGCATTCCGCCCGCGGCGCTGTCCCAGGTCTTCGAGCTCTTCACGCAGGTCCGTGATCAGCAGGCGTATTCGGCGGGCGGTCTGGGCATCGGTCTCTCGCTGGTCAAGCAACTGGTGGAGATGCACGGTGGCAGCGTCACCGCCGCGAGCGACGGAGCGGGCCGGGGCAGCACGTTTGCCGTGCGCCTGCCGGTCGCCGTGGTCGCCACCGCAAGCAGGCTTTCCGTGGCGGCGCACGCCGAGATGGCCTCGCCCAGCCGGCCCTTGCGCGTGCTCGTGGTGGACGACAGGAGCGACGGCGCGGATGCGCTGGCCGAGTTGCTGCGGCTGGACGGCCACGACGCGGAGGCGGCATACGGAGGCCCGCAGGCACTGGAAAGCGCGCACCGGCGCCGGCCGGACGTGGTGCTTCTGGATCTGGCCATGCCCGGGATGGATGGGTTCGAGGTCGCACGGCATTTGCGCAGCGACTTTCCGGATCATCCGCCGATGCAGATCGTGGCGCTCACTGGCCGCGGGCAAAAAACCGACCGGGAGCAGATCCTGGCGGCTTCCTTTGACGGCCACCTGGCCAAGCCAGCGGACAACGTCGAACTGCAGGCGATTCTGCTGACAGCGCGACAGTTGTTGACCTGAGCGGGAATGCGCCTGATCAGTTTGACTGCGATCCTGCGCCGCTGTGCGGATACATCGGAAAGTCGAGCACATTCGACGACGCCATCGAGCGATGCGCGCCGGTTTATGCAGAACAGGATGAAGTCGACTGGACGTCCCTGAAGGCAGCGGTCGAGTCGGGACGTGTGCAGGTCATTCGTGAATGAGGTCGGAGGCTGAACGGCCTCGTCGCCGTGATCATCCTATTGATTCGCTCTGTGCGGGTCGGTGGGCGCCCGTTCGGATGTCGGGGTGTGCGTCCTTCGCGTAGTCACTCGCGTGAGCCAACGTTCGTCTCCGGCTCGACGCTGCGCCAAACACGCGGCGAACGGCCGGATGCACCCCGCCGGCCCCGCCTGCGCGGGCGTAGAATCTCAGCAGGCAAGCA
Organism: Caballeronia calidae; assembly: GCF_900044055.2. Classification (GTDB taxonomy): domain Bacteria; phylum Pseudomonadota; class Gammaproteobacteria; order Burkholderiales; family Burkholderiaceae; genus Caballeronia; species Caballeronia calidae. The sequence goes on from NZ_FCOX02000026.1 coordinate 92,063, forward strand.
ACCGGGGCCGCACGGTGAACCGAGTCATGCTGCGCTGGCTGCGCATCCTGATTCCAGCAATCGCACTGGCGTGGATGCCTTTCGGCACGCACGCCGCCGACGACTTTGCGCCCCTTCGTGCGGCGATGATCAAGAACATCGCGGAGCTTGCGACCGAGACTTCCGTCGCAACCGGCAGAGCCGCAATCGATCCGCGCGTGCTCGCCGCGATGAACGAGGTGCCTCGCCACCAGTTCGTTCCGTCCGACGAAGAGCGCAATGCCTACGAGAACCGGCCGCTTGCCATCGGGTATGGCCAGACCATTTCGCAGCCGTACATCGTCGCGTTGATGACCGACCTGATGATGATCAAGCCCACTGACGTCGTGCTGGAAGTCGGCACCGGCTCAGGGTATCAGGCGGCGATTCTCTCGACTCTCGCGCGATCGGTCTATACGATCGAAATCATCGAGCCTTTGGGCAAAGCGGCTCAGGACCGCTTGCAGCGGCTTGCCTACAAGCGCGTGGAAACCAGGGTAGGAGACGGCTATTACGGCTGGGAAGCCCACGCGCCCTACGATGCCATCATCGTCACCGCCGCCTCGAGCCACGTCCCCCCTCCTCTCGTGCGGCAGTTGAAGCCGGGCGGCAGGATTGTCATTCCCGTAGGCGCGCAGTTTCTCACGCAATATCTGCTGCTGATCACGAAGGCGAACGATGGGACCGTCTCCACCCGACAGATTCTGCCCGTCCGATTCGTGCCTCTCGTCGGACACTGAATCGACCGACGTAAACAGACGCCGCGAACCCTCCCGGCAGCATGGCTGAGCGCGCGCCTTCCGCATCCCCTTCAGGTGCAATCATGCCTGCCGCGCCGTTGCTCGCCGTCTCGCTGCTTTCAGCCGCTGCCCTCGGTTACGAGCTGCTGTTGATGCGGCTCTTTTCGATCATCCAATGGCATCACTTTGCGTACATGATGATCAGCGCGGCGCTGCTGGGTTACGGAGCAGCCGGCGCGATGGTCGCGCTTGCGCAGCGCTGGCTCGCCCTCCGGTTCACAGCCGTTTTCGTCGCCGGCGCAATCCTGTTCGGCGTCTTCGCGGTCACCTCGTTCGCGCTCGCTCAGCGCATCGCCTTCAATCCGCTGGAGATTCTCTGGAATCCGCGCGAACCCTTGCGACTGCTCCTGATTTATGTGCTCCTGTTCGTTCCATTCTTTTGCGCCGCAACCAGCGTCTGTCTCACCTTCACACGCTTCAAGGACCAGATCCCGCGCATTTACAGCTTCGATATTGGCGGGGCGGGCCTGGGCAGCGTCGCGATCATCGGCGCGCTATTCGTGCTCGGTCCGCCGGATGCGCTGCGGTTACTGGGCGCCGCCGGCATCGCCGCAGCGGCGCTGGCATGCGTCGAATGCCGCTGGCATCGGAAATGGTTGCCGGTCCTGTTGCTCGGCGCCGCAGCGATGCTGTCCGTCGGCCTGCCGCGAGACTGGATCGTATTGCGGCCATCGGAATACAAGGAACTGAGCCAGGCCCTGCGCGTCAAGGATGCGCACGTGGTGGCCGAAAGCTCGAGCCCGCTGGGTCTCGTCACGGTGGTGGAAAGCCCCTCGATTCCCTTCCGTCATGCGCCCGGGCTGAGCCTCAACGCGACGATGGAACCGCCGCCGCAACTCGGCGTGTTCACCGACGGCGACGGACTGTCCGCGCTCAATCGCTATGACGGGCGGCGCGAGCCGCTCGGTTACCTCGACTTTCTGACCTCCGCGCTTCCCTATCACTTGCTGCGGCGACCCAAAGTCCTCGTGCTCGGCAGCGGGGCAGGCGGCGACGTCTTGCAGGCGCTGTACCACGAAGCGAGCGCAATCGACGCGGTCGAACTGAATCCGCAGATCGTCGAAGCGGTTCAGCACCGTTTTGCCGACTTCTCCGGCAAGCCGTACAGCGCACCCAACGTTCGCCTGTTCGCCGGCGAAGCGCGTGGTTTCGTCGCCGCGCGCGGCGAGCGCTACGACCTCATCCAGGTCGCGCTGCTGGACTCCTTCAGTGCCACATCGGCCGGGCTTTACGCCCTGTCCGAGAGCTACCTGTACACGGTGCAGGCGTTTCAGGACTATCTGCGCCATCTCAACCCGGGCGGAATACTGGCGATCACTCGCTGGGTCACGCTGCCCCCGCGTGACGTCCTCAAGCTGTTTGCGACGGCCGTGCTGGCGATGGAGCACGCCGGCGTGAGGCAACCGTTTCGCCGGCTCATGCTGATCCGCGGATGGAAGACCGCGACGCTGCTGGTCAAGAACGGTGAATTCGATGACCGGGACGTCGCCGCACTGCGCAGCTTCTGCCATGCCCGTTCGTTCGACGTCGGATACTACCCGGGGATGCAGGCCGGCGAAGCGAATCGCTACAACGTGCTCGAAAGACCCTATTTCTTCGAAGCGGCGCACGCTCTGCTGAGTCCCGGGCGGGAAACGTTCTGGGCACGCTACAAGTTCGACATCCGCCCCGCCACGGACGACAAACCGTACTTCTTTCACTTCTTCAAATGGCGTTCGCTGCCCGAGTTCATCGCGTTGAAAGGGCGCGGCGGCATGCCCTTGCTGGAATGGGGCTACCCGGTACTGATCGCGACCCTGCTGCAGGCGACCTCGATGGCCTTGGCGTTGATCCTCCTCCCTCTGTGGGTGATGAAGCGCCGCACCGCCACGGCTCACGGTTCAACGCGTTTGGACGGCACTGCCCGCAGTGATGGCACCCGTTCGGTAGCGGCGATATCGGAAAACAGAGTCGCGATCTATTTCGTCGCGATCGGCTTCGCTTTCATGTTCATCGAGATCGCATTCATCCAGAAGTTCGTTCTACTCCTGAGTCACCCGCTCTACGCCGTGGCGGTCGTGCTATGCGCATTCCTCTCGTTCGCGGGACTCGGGAGCCGGTACGCCCAGCGCCTGCTGGGTCGCGAGGCACAGGTCGCCGGTGCCGCGTCGCGGTGGCGCAGGAACAGAAGTCACCGGTCGGCCGCGGCGATGGCCATCGTGGCCATCTCTGCCATCTCGCTCGGCTACCTGCTCGTGCTCCCCCCTCTGTTCTCGTTTCTGATCCCCCTGCCCGATCCGGTCAGAATCGCGATTGCCGTGCTGCTCATCGCGCCGCTCGGCTTCGCGATGGGCATGCCGTTTCCGCTTGGGCTCAGCCGCGTGGCCGGCTGCGCCGAAGCGCTCGTGCCCTGGGCCTGGGGCGTCAACGCGTGCACGTCCGTGGTGGCCGCGGTCCTGGCGACGATACTGGCGATTCATCTGGGCTTTACTGCAGTGGTCGTGATAGCGGTCGTGCTCTATCTCGCCGCGGCGGCTGCCTATCCCTGATCTGCCACGATCCGGCGCATCGGGCGCCCCTTCAGGCACATGAAATAGCCGTCCAGCATTGATCGAAAGAAGCCGGTCATGCAGGGAACCGTCAGGTTTCCGTCGTCGCGCGAGTGAAGGTAGCCGCATGAGGCGCTGTTGCGACTACCGTGATCGACGCCCGGACTCGCCTTCGTTCTGCGGCCGGAGAGCCGGCGCCGCGCCGAGCAGCCGAACCCTCAGTCGAGAAGCGACTCCGCATCGACGTATTGATATCCCAGATCGCGTGCGACCGCCTTGTAAGTGACGTTTCCATCGCACACGTTCAGCCCGCGGCGAAGATGCACGTCTTCCTTCATCGCACGCTTCCAGCCTTTGTCCGCCAATACGATTGCAAGGCCGATCGTTGCGTTGTTCAACGCGAACGTCGACGTGCGCGCCACGCCTCCCGGCATATTCGCGACGCAATAGTGCACGACCCCATCGACGAGGAAGACCGGATCGGCGTGCGTGGTCGGATGAGACGTCTCGAAGCAGCCACCCTGATCGATCGCTACATCGACCATCACCGCTCCCTTGCGCATGCCCGCGACGTGCTGCCGGGTGACGAGCTTCGGCGCGGACGCGCCCGGTATCAGCACGCCGCCGATCACCACATCGGCATCGAGCACGGCATCCTCGATGCTCTGCGCGTCGGAGAACGCGGTCCTGATGCGGTTGCCGAAAACCAGATCGAGCTGGCGCAGGCGATCGACGTTCTTGTCCAGCACCGTGACGCGCGCGCCGAGACCCACCGCCATCTGCAGCGCATTCGTGCCGACCACACCCGCGCCGATCACCGCGACGTGACCCGGCGTCACGCCCGGCACGCCCCCGAGCAACACGCCACGCCCGCCCTGGGCGATCTCGAGAAAGTGCGCGCCGGCCTGCACCGCCATACGTCCGGCGACTTCGCTCATCGGCGCCAGCAGCGGCAGTCCACCGCCCGGTCCGGTGATCGTCTCGTAAGCGATACAGATCGCGCCGGACTCCACGAGCGCCTTCGTCTGGGCCGGGTCCGGTGCGAGATGCAGATACGCATACAGGATCTGTCCGGGCCGAAGCATCTGGCATTCGGCGGGCTGCGGTTCCTTGACCTTCACGATCATGTCGGCACGGGCGAACACTTCGGCGGCCTCCTTCACGATCTCCGCACCCGCCAGCCGGTACTGCTCGTCCGACAGACCGATGGCGCCACCCGCCTCCGACTGCACCACCACACGATGTCCGCGAGCGGTGAGCTCTCGCGCGCTGGCCGGCGTGAGACCCACGCGATACTCGTGGTTCTTCACTTCCTTGGGTACACCGATAAGCATGGCAGTCTCCTGTGAGCGCCCATCGCTTCTTCAGCGAAGGCTTTCTTCTTACGTGAAACCATGTCACCGACAGAAGCGAGATCGTTTCGTCAGTACGCGTGGCGGCAATTGCATTTTCAATCTTATCCGCGCTGGAATGCTTCGTGCGAACGCGCCACTGATACGCTGATGAGTTTCCCATGCTCTTTCGTCATAACAAGCCGGCAACGGACAGCGACCTGCGAGGACGCGCGCGCCCGGCGCATTCATGGGCCGCGCGCGTCGGCCCGGGGCTCGTCACGATCGCGTCGGACAACGATCCCAGCGGTATCGCTACTTATACGCTCGCGGGCGCGTGGTACGGCTTCGACCAGCTATGGATCTGCGTGCTGTCGTATCCGTCGACGGTCGCATTGCAGCTCATCGCGGCGCGCGTCGCGGCCATCACGGGGCGCGGTCTGACCGCGAACATGCGCAAGCACGACTGGCCTCCCTTCTTTTACTTCGCCGTCGCACGCTTTCTGATCGCCAATACGTTCAACATTGCCGTCGATGTGCTCGCCATGGGCGTCGCACTGCGGGTACTGAGCGGCGGGTCTCTCGTATGGCTCACGCTCTTGTCGGGATGTGCGTCGCTCGGTCTGCAATGGGGCATCGCTTATGCACGCTACGCGAGGTTCCTCAAATGGCTGACACTCGCGATGTTCGCCTATGCCGGCGTCCTCGTGCTGGTCGATGTGCCCTGGCATACGGTCGCGAGCCGTCTGCTCATTCCGCGTGTCGTCTGGTCGGAAAACTATATGACGATGTTGATCGCGGTGCTGGGCACGACCGTCAGTCCTTATCTGCTGTTCGCCCAGGCCGAGCAGGAAGTGCGGGATGTCGAAGAAAACGAGGCGTCGCGCCGGCAAGCGCTGGACCGGAAAATGGGCGGGATGCGCGGCGAAGTGCTGCTGCGAACGCTGCTGTCCAATGCCGTTGCGGTATGCGTGATGATCGCGGCGGCGGCGACGCTGCATCTCATGCAGTCCACGCCTGCCGGCGACACCGTGCAGCTGGACCGCGTCCTGGAGCCGCTCGCGCATGGCTATGCGGGCCATGTGCTCGCAGTCGCGCTGCTCGGCTCGGCTCTCCTGACGCTTCCGCCGCTGGCGGGCTCGGCTGCGCTGGCGGTAGCGAGCTCGTTTGACTGGGAGACCGGCGAACGGCGCGATACGCGGATCGCGTGGCTGCTCGTCGCGATCATGGTGCTCGGCATGGCGGTCGCCGTGGGGCTGAGCGCCTTTCATGTCGAACCCGTGCGAGCGCTCTATTGGAGCGCGGTGCTCAACGGCATGACTGTCACGCCGGTGCTCGTTCTGCTTGTCCTGCTCAGTACGAGCCATGAAGCCGTGGGCGATCTCGCTGCGCACTGGGCGTTACGCGCGCTTAGCTGGCTCGCGACGATTGCGACTGCGGCGGTGCTGATCGCGCATTCCGTGTTGGAGTTTCTCTGAGGATGTCCGCGTTCGAACGGGTGTCGTAGCTGTCGGGATGCGGCATGCCGATTCCGGAAGGGTCATGCGAGACCATCAGGCACGTGAGTTCGTCGATGCAGACGCCTGATCGGTTTGAAGGGATTTTGATCGCCGTGTCCACTTTTGCCTATCGGCTCCAACGAAACACGATCACTCATTGCGTCGGGCCGTTTCGGAATTCCCCCTGTAATTAATACTTCACTACACCGCAACGGGGCGAGCAATCCGTAGCATCTTCCTGTATGAGCTAAAGAAATCCGTAGGTCTTGCCGTAAAAGCATTTATAAGGCTCGGCCATACGGTAATTTTGGCCAGTCTTTGTGATTCTCTTCCGCCAAGCTAGCTCGCATGCACGCCGTGCAGCGCCAGTGAGGCTCATCCATTAAACCCGCTGCCATGCCGCGAAAGTCGCGGCGGGTCAGCTATCGCGCTGCATCCGTATGGGGTACTTACGGATTCGTGAAAGTCGGTCCTTTCATCGGTTAGTTACTGATTTATATCGACGACTGGTGATTGGACCAAAGCCCTAGGGTCATCAGTTTGCGCCGCCTTAGGTTTAGAAAATAAAATACGCATTACTAAATACAATGACCAATCAAAATCAAGCGAGCAATTCTTTGCTCGACCGTTTCCCTCTCGGCAAGATTTCAGCTATCGCCGTTGCAGTCACCACCAGCCTGATGCTCGCAGCTTGCGGCGGCGGCAGCGAAGGCACCGTCGATGCCGCCACGGTCAAGGCCGCCGATATGCCCGAGGCGACCGCGAAGGCTGCCACCACTGGTTCGATCTTTTATGGCATGAACGGTCACATCACCAACGGCGGCGCGTACGACAACACGTCCTACGCGACGCAGCTCTCGCAACTGCAAGACCTCGGCGTGAAGATCTTCCGCAACGACGTGTACAACCTGGCCTCGGCCAAGGTGCTCGCGACGGTTGCCAAGCAGTTCGCGGCAGGCGGCGTTCAGGTGTATCCGGTGATGCTGCTCGGCCTCGGTTTCGATACCGAGGAAGCGGCCTACAACGCCGGCTACACGATGGGCCAACAGACGGCGCAGACGTACAAGTACGCCTACTACGAAGTTGCGAATGAGCTCGACTCAGCCGCGCTGGCCGGCAACTACGACGGCAACATCTGGTATCAGTACAGCAACCAGCCGTTCATGATCGCGCGCGGCGTCATTCGCGGCATGATCGCAGGTGTGAAGTCGGTCGACAGCTCGGCGAAGATCATCGTCGATGGCACGTGGAAGCATATTGCGTTCTTCCAGATGCTCCTCGACGGCTCGCAGCCCGACGGCACGCACGGTCACCCGACGGTCAGCTGGGATATCACCGCATGGCACTGGTACTCCGACCAGGGCGACATGACCCATGCCTGCGGCGGCACGGGATGCCACGACATTCTCGGCATCATCAGCTCGTTCGGCAGACCGGTCTGGATCAACGAGTACGGCGTGCGTCCGGAATACGGCTCGAATGACGCCATCGCCGCTTACCTGACCGGGAATCTGATGATGCTGCAGTACTACACGCAGGCGTCGAAGTACAACATCCAGTCCATACAGGGCTTCGAGTTGTACGACTCCCAGGAAGGCAATTACGGAATGCTGCAAAGCGACGGCAAGACAAAGAAAGCTGCGTACACGGCATTCAAGAACTTCGTCGCGAGCCACCCCAAATAAGCCGGCAGCGCCGGACACGGCCAATGTCCCGACGACTTATCGCCGTGTCCGGGCAAATAACCCTTCGCTCCGCCGATCGCTCGCAACGACGTCTCCGGCACTGTGTCATGCCATCCGGCGCACCAACCTTCGAAAGGAAATAGTCGACCGAAGCGCTAGCCTGATGATACGTCACGCGGCCTACCGTCCCACCGCTCACGGGTGCGCCGTGAACGTACACGTAGGATGTATTCAACGCCAGGCTCGGCGTCACCCAGTAGCCTGCATCGGCTTCGGCTGTGTTGAAGACGGCATTGCCGGAATAGCCATGTGGATTCAGCGCGGCAATCGCTCCGAGATCTCAATATTGAACATTGGTATAGACAGCAGCGAGCCTGAAGTTGCCCACCGAATAGCCGACCGCGGCCGCGATGGTTTGAAGCGTCTGAACTGATGCGTAGCCGGAAAAAATCGTATACGCGCTCATGTTCGATGCAGTGGTGCTCGAAGACGGATTGTTGCCGTAGTACGAGAAGTTGGGCTCGCGTGCATTCAGATAAGAGGCTGCAACGGAAATGGGCCCTTGCGCGTTCGACGCCACGAGCGAATAGACGCGATTTCTCTGGAAGTCACCCGCCGTTCTACCCAGGCTGAAAAGCCCGCCGAATTTGAGCCCCCGATAGTCCTTGCTTGCATATTTGATCGCGTTGTTGACCCGGTAGTCGTTCCCCAGGTTGTTGAATTCCGCAGGCTGATTCACGATGAAACCCGTACTGGCACGGATCGGTGCGACGTAATCAACGACGAGATCATACTGGCGACCGAGCGTTGCCGTACCATAGGGCGTATCGAGGCCCACGTAGGCCTGCCGTCCGAACATGGAATTGCCCTGCCCCAACGCGCCCGTCAATGGCGAATAGCCGCTCTCCAGCCTGAAGATCGCCTTGTAGCCGCCCCCAAGATCCTCCGTCCCGATCAAGCCCCAACGATTCCCCTGCAGCCATCCGGCCTGCATTGCATACAGCTTTGAACCGTTGCTGTTCTGCGAATAAAGGAAACCTGCGTCGATAACGCCGTAAAGCGTGACGCTGCTTTGCGCGTAAGCAACACTCGATAACGCCGCGAGCACGGCGAATGTTCTACTTATTAACGACAAACGCCTTTCGGAGTCGCCGCGTGGCATTGGCTCGAAGTTCAGGTTCCGACCGCTTGCCCGGAATCGGATGGCGCGCGCTCGCTCGCGTCTTGTGTCAGTGGTTCGATTTTCCCGACGATCACGAGGTAGCTGAACGCCCCCAGGAAACAGAACCCGCCTGCGACGCACAACGGAATCGTGAAGGAGCCTTTCGTGATCGCAAGCATCACGCCGGTGAACGTCGTGATCAGGATGCCTGCAAGGTTCGACGCGAAGTTCTGAACGCCTCCGATCGATGCGACGTAATCCGGCGTCGGCGCGACGTCTCCCGGAAGCGACCAGATGCTTGCCGCGGCGAAAGCGAGACTGCCGTAGGCGATTGCGAAGAACGCGAGCATCAGATAGATGTTCGACGTGAAGGCGCACAACGTGATCACCGATGACATCAGCATCCCGCCTACCCTTGCTGCGTTGAACAACTGGCTGTGCAATCGTTTCTTCCGCGCCGGTCAGTTCGCATTTCGACTTGTTGCGATAAATTGCGAACCACCCGACGATCCACACGAAACCGACAACTCCGGTGATAACAAACGACGCTTCCCAGCCAAACGAGCTGATGATCAACGCGACAACCGGAATCGACAGCGCCGAGCCCACGCGCGAGCCGCTGTCGAAAATGCTGGTTGCGAACGCGCGCTGCTCAGGCTTGAACCATTGAGAGACGAGCTTGGCGCAAGACGGATAGGCCCCCGCCTCACCCACGCCCAGCATCAGGCGGCACCCGAACATGCCCGTCACGGTCGTCGCCGCAGCGATAAGCGGGGTAAATAGCGACCACCAGCCGACCGCCAGAGGCAGCGCAATGCGCGCACCGACGCGGTCGCGGCCGACCATGCCGGATTACCTGCCGGTGATCGGGCCGTCATCGGCCGACAAGCGCGTGATCTATGCGTTCGGGCATCAGCATCTGGGCATCACGCTCGGCGGCGCGACGGGCGAATTGGTGGCGCAACTCGTCGACGGGAAGCGAACGACGGTGCTGGAGCGGTTTTCGGTCAGCCGTTTCAGCTAGCACCTCGCACGGGCTGGCAGCGAGCTGCGGATGCACGGAGACGGAGTTCGATCCGCCGAATCGGCGTGGACCGCCGATCCGGCGGTTAAATCACCAGAAGCTCGACACTAGCGCAGCACCGCTTTGACGCTTGCCGGATCCAGGTCGTTAGGCGCGGTCAAGGTGAATTTGACCACTCTGCCGTCCGCTTCGATCGACGCATCCACGGCCGTCACGCCCATGTTGTACGGCGCGGCATTGAGCGCCTGCATGACCGCATTCTCGAGCGGACCGACGTTCGTCGGGTTCATGAATCCGACGAAGTTATTGGCAAGTTCCGTTGTTTTCAGACTCACGACAGTATCCGGCATACGACCTCCTGAAAAAGTTTTTTCGTCCTTCGGACTTCCAATCAATTAGCGCGACCCAAAACGACATCGAACTAACTGACGTTGATCAGCCCGAGTTCGTTACCCAGCGTAGTGCCCGTGATGCTGTATCGCGCGGTCTTGCCGCAGCCTTTCTCGAATGTGAAAGCCTGCTGCGCTTCGTTGTCCTTGCCCCAGACCACAATGGCCTTCAGCTTGACCTTCGAGCCATCGGGCACGCCCAGCGACGCGAGATCGACCGTATGTTCCTTGCCTAGCGGAATGTCGCTGTTATCGGGATATGTCTTGCCGTCGCCGCCCGTGGCCGGCGCGGCGATCACGTGTAGTTTGGCGACGAATCCCCCGCCGTTCTTCAGGCTGATTTTTTCGATGTTCATGTTCCTTCCTCCGCAGTCTCGCCGCCCGCCGACGATGGGAGCGGCATCGCATTCATGTCAGATGTCCACCTCCTCTCCTCCCGGCTTGACCGGCTGTGGTTGAGCTGGCGGTTCGCCCGCCTGCACGGGAACCGGCTGCGCTGCAACGGGCGGCGCAACCGGCGGCGCAACCGGCTGCGGCGGCGAAGGCGTCCGCGGTTCATTGACATCGATCGCCGGACTCGCATCGAAACTGATTTCCTCGCTGCCGCGCTGGCTGATGACGTGCTCCTTGAGCATCTGCGCGCGATAGTCATCCCAGTCGATGGGCGTCGACAGCTTGCTCGCAAGATCGCTTCTCTCCAGCACGATCGGCACGATCGCCTTCTTGAGCTCGAGCGGCAACAGCGACAAGAGGGGCACGACGTCGGCGAAAGCGATCGCGTTCCACCATCCCGCATGACTGAGCGTCGCCGCCCAACCGTAGGGATCCAGCGCGAGCGCCGGATTGCCGCCCGACGCGGTCACTTCGATCGCCTGATCGTTCGATTCATAGAGCTTGGTCGACGTTTCCTTCGACTTGAAGCCGCTGCGCGCGCTCGCCGTCACGGCCTTGTAGGTTCCCTGCACATCGGCGCTGAACTCGCGCGCGCGTTCGTTCTTGTCGGTGGTCGCTTCGAGCTTGCGGTCTTGCCGATAAATCAGCTTGCCGCCGAAGATCGTGCGCAGCGGCACATGCGTGCCGTAGCTGTCGAGAATGCGCGCGAGCGCGCCGACGCAATCCGCTTTCGCGTTGCTTTTCGCAAGCGCAGCGAGCTGGCTGACTTCGTCGAACAAGGGTTTGGAGAGCGTGATGCTGCGCGGATCGATGACCGCTTCGCCGCGCGCGACGAGATATTCCACGCGCAGATGCAACTGACTGCTCGCGGTTTCGTTCGAGCGCGTCGTCTCGTCTTTGTAATCCGACTTGACGGACAAGCTCGCCGCCTTGCCCTCGACGCCAACCGAACCGCCGACGTTCCACGAAAGCGATGACGAGATCGCGTCGAGCGTGCGCACCTGCGTCGCCGATGCCGAGAAGCGCGTCGATGTGACCGGGCGCACGACCGTCAGGAAATCAGCGGTGGAATCGCCATCGAACGCAGGGCGCATTGCGCGTTCGAGCTCGTAACTGCCATCGGAGGCGAGCACGAAGCGCAAGCCGTGCAGATGACGCATCGCCGCGAGCAGCGCGGTTTGCTCCCCAATGTCCATGCGATCGAACACGTCCACCGGCGCACCGACAGGCGTGCTCGGCCGCCCGAGCAATGGCGATAGCATGTCTTGCGTATCGCGCAGGCTCGGCGTCGTGCCCGGTGCACTCGATGGCGTCGCGGCGACAGCGCTCGATCCTGCTCCGGACGATGCACCCGCCGGCGTCGCGGCGTTGCGTTTGCGCGGGGTCTCGAAGCGAAAGCGCAGGTACTGCAGCTTTTCGTCGGCTTTACCGAGCTTGCTGCCGACGGTTTCGAACGGCTCCATGTCGAGCGGCACGGGCTTTTGCGCGGTATCGAGAAAAGGCAGATCGGCCGGCGCCTCGTCCTTCAGAAACGCACGCAAATCCTTGAGCGTCTTGTCTTCGCTGCCGCCGGGCCAGTCGATCTCCTTGGGCTTGCCGCCCTCTTTGAGCAGCAGCAATTTGTAGTTCTTGATGGGCGCGGGTTTGGATTCGCGCTCCACTTCCAGTTGATCGAGCCGTCGCAGATACGTGCCGGCCTCGTCGGCGGTGTCGACGGGTTCGCCGTCGATGACGAACACATCCGCGCTGCCGACGATATCCGTGTTGTTCTCGCGAAACCGCGCGAGCGTCTCGTCGGGGCGAACGAATACTTGATGCTTCTTGCCCTTCTTGTCGATGAATGTGATCGTGCGGCGAATCGGCACGATCGCCACGATCATGTTATCGGTGATCGGCGTCGCATCTTCCCTGGCGTCGGCGACCGCCTTGAGCGCGTCCGCAGTGTCGCCGCAGCGAAACTGGTCGTCCCTGTCCATTTCGCCCGTGCTGACGAAGACCTTGCGCAGAACGGCGAGCGTCGCGGCGTCGGGCGCGGCGTCTGCGCGCGACTTGCCATCGCGCGCCTGGAGCGTGTAGCTGATCATGTGAGCCTCTCCTTTGCGCTATGCCGGCGTGATCTTCTTGCGCGCGGCTTCCAGCGATTCCGCCGTATCGACGATGATCAACGTGAGATCCACCGCCACTTCCCCGCCGGCTTCAGCGAGCACGATCGGCACGGCGGCTCGCGCGGGAATCGGCGTGCCATGCGCGAGATAACCCTTGCGCGCGGACGTTCCCGTCAACGCCGCTTGCAGCACCGCAGGTTGGACGGGCGTCGGAGCCGGAGAAGGCGTGGGCGTCGTCGGCATGGCGCTCGGTTTCGTCGCAATCGGCTTGGAGAAATCGGCGGGCACGTCGAAAAGTTCATCCGTCGCGACGACTTCGCGTTGCTCCACGCGTCCCGCGAAACCTACGGAGCTGAACTGCGTATCGACATCGAAAATGCCTTCGGTGGTTTTCAATTCGCGCAGATGCTTGATCAGCTTTGCGATGCCGTCCTTTGGCACGCTGCCGAGATAACGCCCGGGCGCATAAGCGGCCATCAGCGCTGCGAGCTCCTCGTATTCCTGACGCGAGCAGAAAGGCCCGAGATCGGTCCATCGCAAGCCGGCTGCATCGACCTTGATGATCGGAACGACTTTGAGCGTGATGATCTGGCGATCGTCGGCGTCGATGTCCGCGCCATCGAGCCCGATCTCCTCGCGCGGCACCGCGCAAAGCGCGCGATTACTGTCGCCCCAATGATCGATCAGAACGGAGCCCGTGCTGTCGACACCATTCGGATCGAAGTTGTCCGCGCTTTGCACCGTGACGGCTCGCGTGGGTGCGCCGGGACGTTCGCGGCCACGCACTTCGAGCCGGGCCTGAAAGCCGCGCCGGCCCGCGCCCGAAACAGAAAACATGAACGGCTGATTGCGGACGACGAAGAGCATCGTTCCGCCGCTTGAAGAACCATCGACAAAGAAGCCGCCCGGCTTTCCCGCTCCATTTTCGATCTTGATGCCGATCCGGCCGCGCTCGATGTTTTCAGAGACCTTTCCGCTTATTGGCATGATGCATCCTCCGGGTGTCATCGCTCAGCGACGACACATTATCGTAAGTCATCCATAACGAACGATCGAAAAAAAGAGAGTGAGTACGCGAAATTCAAGGCGCGCAATCGCGCGTGTCGCGCCGCGATTGCGCGATCCCGATGTGGTCCAGCTTTTTATGGTGGCTTTGCGGAAGCTGCGTTTTTCTGATGTTCTTAGGCGCCGCCGCCCGGTAAAAGAAGCGCGGCGTGGCGTATCTAACTTAGGATTTTTCAGACACTATAGGTATGCCACTCTTTGCGTATTGACTGTCGATAAAATATGTGGTTCGAATATATTTTCTAACACACACGAGATCGCCTTATCGGATTAGCCGTTTCAGGAAAGAATTGGATAACTAATTGTGGCAAGGCGCCCTATCATGTTATCGAGCGAGGCTTCATCGGAGGTCGTATGGACATCGAGACATTCCAGCGCGCGGCGAATCTTTCGCCTGCGCTCGCCGAACGCTGGCTTTTGCCGATTACATCGGCCGCGGAGGAGTTCGATATCAACTCGCCCGCGCGTCTTGCAGCATGGATCGCGCAAATGGGACACGAGAGCGGCGGATTCAGGCTATTGAGCGAAAGCTTCAACTATGCGCCGGACGCACTGCGCATCTTTTCGCGCATTCCTGCAAACATGCGCGCGGATCTCGGACGGCATGCCGGTGAAAAAGTCGTGCCGATCGAAAGGCAGGCGCAGATTGCGAACATCGCTTATGGCGGGCGATTCGGCAACGGCGACGCATCGAGCGGCGACGGCTGGCGATATCGTGGTCGCGGGCTGAAGCAGGTTACGTTCAAGGACAACTATCGCGATGCGGGCCGCGCGCTCGGCGTCGATCTCGTAGCCGACCCGGACCGGCTTGCAAATGATGATTTGCTGGCCGCACGCAGCGCGGGCTGGTACTGGAAATCGCGCGGTTGCAACGAGGCCGCCGATTCCAGCGACTTCGACGCGTGCACGCGCGCGATCAATCCGGCGATGGACGGCAAGTCCGCACGCGACGCACGCTACAAGACGTGTTGTGCGGCGTTGCTGGTTTAGCAAAAAGACATGAGCGCTTCCCCAGTCACGCTCGAATCCGAGAACCCGCGCGAAGCGGATGAATCATCGTTGTCGCCTTCTCAACTGTTTCTGCATCGCGACCTCAACGAAGTCCTTTTGCTGCTCGACTTCATTTCCGGCCGACAAGACGTGCACATCTGGGATATCGGCGACATCAAATATCCGGTGCGGCGCAATGGCGAGGCAAACGCGCCGAACGCGACGCTGGCGTCCATCGATATCTTGCGGCGCATCTGCGCGTTGCGTTACCCGCCGGTTGACACGCGCACCATCGAAGATCGCGCCGACGATGCGGCGTTGCTGCTCTGCATGAAGGACAAGCTCAATTCGATCGCCAGTCCTTCGAACGGTGTGATGATCGCTTACACATATATGTTTATCGAAGAGACGTCGTCCAGGACGCGGCGCGAGAAGCGCGAGGAAGAAGCGTGGAACCTCAATCAGTCGACGCGCGCCGATGTCGCAAAATCGGCCTATCCGGGGCTGATCCGCAGCGCCAAGCGCTTCCGCTCGTTTCATCGGAATGTGTCGCGCGCCGGCGCGGCGATAACTTTCCTTGCGGCAATATTGTTATGGCTCGTTGTGTATGGCGCGGAGCTGACTTCGCGCTTCGAGGACGAGAAAAAGAGCTTGGCGGAAGTGACCAATCAAATCTATGCACTCGCCGATAAGCAAAACGCCGCGCTACCCGAGGAAGAACAAAGTCACGCGAGCATCTCCGCGCGTTGCACCGACAAGCTCGACGAGCAAAGCAACCCGATGAGACTGCTTTGTAATGAATGGGCTTATCATCAGGCGCGCTATGAACAAGCCATCAGCGATGACGCGAGCTTCGCGGACAAAGGTCTTTCATCGTGGCTGACGGTGCCGTTCCCGGTTGCGCATCCGCAATCGAAGCAGGAAAGCATTCAGTCGATCACGCTCGTCTTATCGGCGTATGCGAGCTTCGTGCTGCCCGTCATGTTCGGGCTCGTCGGGACGATTGCATCATTTCTGCGCGATATCAGCAGCCGCATAACCAGCAGCATTCTCGCACCGCGAGATGAGACGCTCGCGATCATCCGGCTGATACTCGGCGCGATCGCCGGGCTTGCCGTCGGCTTGTTCTTCACACCGGCGTCCGTCGGGGGACAGGCGACGTCGGGCACGGGCGTGCTGACGCTGTCGGCATCGGGGATCGCATTTCTCGCGGGCTATGGCGCGGACGGCTTCTTCCGCGTGATCGACGCGATGATCGTGCGCCTGTTCAGCTTCGATCGTCCGGATCAGAAGCAGATAGCGTCGAGGTGATGCATCGGCTCGCGATCCACGATGTGAGCTGACGCGTCGAATGCATGCCGAGCTTATTCAGCACGTTTTGGCGATGCTTATCGACCGTGCGTGAGCTTATTTCCAAAGCACGCGCGATCTCTTTGCTCGACAGCCCGCGACAAAGCAATGCCACGACGCGCATTTCCGCGGGACTCAACAGCCGTTCGGGCAACGATGAAACGAGAGCCTGATCGAGGATGGGCCAGAGTTGCTGACACGCGATAGACGCGGTCGTCGAAGCCGCCTTCTTGTTCTTTATTCGTGCACCGTGGCGACGCACGGTGTCGACGCTGATTCCAAGTTGAGCGGCAATGGCCTTATTGCTGATGCCGCGTGTCACCAGTTCGAGTATCTCTTCTTGCCGCGGAGTCAGCGTGCTGCTCGATCTTGGCCGTTTCGCCTTCACCGAGTTCGTTGCCGCCAGTTTTATCTATCACGTTCAGAGCATGAATGAGCCGCCTCGCTGCGAGAATTTCACCTCTGAGTATAGGTCGATGCGGCGTCCTACGCATATTCAATGAGATCGATAAGAGAACTGTGCGCGGCAATCGGTAGTCGTTGCGGTCGATAAAAGTCTGAACGGTCGATCGCGTTTCGATGCAGGGTCGAAACGAGAATCAACTCGACTCATCCGCTCGTATCGATTCCCGAAGACCCTGCCAAAGCGGGGCACTATCGTAGATAAATGAATTCGTCACCGTTTCCGAAATGAACCTTGTCCGGGCAACACTGGACGCACGCATCTGTCAGCACAGGTCACGGGAGAGGTTTCGTCGTATAGCACGGAGAAGCGGTAACACAGTGCTCAAACGCGATCGGGGCGCGGGCCCGCGTCGGAAGACCGCTGTTTGGAGTACAACAGCCGATTGGATGACTGCGCGTTGGTCTCGGCGAAAGGCGGGAACCGGCCGACTTGACCCGTTCATGCCTCGCGGGCCGCAGGTCGGGTACATTCGCGTGTTCGAGCTCGACGCGCAGGGCCTAGCTCGTCTCCTGCCACCGAGGGTGGCTTAAGCCAGCCGGTAGACCTTCTCCACCGTTCCTCGGAAAAGCGCCGTTCTTTCTTCAGAACTTGCCTGCGACGTCATACGCTTGAAGGCGTTCCATCCGTTGCTGTAGGGATACGAACCTTTGTCAACGGGAAAGTTACTCTCGAACATGCAGCGGTTCGGACCGAAGGCTTCAATGCACGTCATCATCCATGGCTTCCATGCTTCGGCCAGTTGCTTCGAGGACGGCGGTCGTTCTCCTTTCTCAAAATCAAAGCCGTTAATTCGCATGCCCAGCCCGCCTACCTTCACGTACACGTTCGGCAACTGTGCCAACTCGCGCATCGACCGCGACCAGCTATCGAAGATCTCTTTGCGATGATCCTGGTAGCTGGCGATTCTCACCACTCCGCCGCAGTGGTTGATGATGATTGGCGTCTCCGGATACGTCTTCGCCAGGTCGAACAATTCCGGTAACTGCGGGAAGAACAGCCACGCATCGTAAGACAAGCCTAAAGGAGCCAACTGCGAGAAACCGGCTCGATACTCCTTGTCGAGCAGCAGCCCGCGGGGCGCCGCGGTTAGCGGGTTAGCCAGCGTCGTGTCCGGGTCATAGGTCACGAGATGCCGAACGCCTCGGAACCGCCCATCGCCCGCTTGGAGCTCTGCTTCCAATACTTCACGGACCGCGGCGCCACGGCGAAGGTTCGCGTATCCGACCATGCCCTTCGCGACCTGCGGCTTTCCCTTTTGTAGAGGTGCAGTGGCGCCTGCGACGTACTCGATTTCGCCGGCCGGTCTCAGTTCCTCGGGCCCGGACGTTCGATACCGGGTCAATGCCTGCATATACACCGATGCAGTGATGTTATGCCCGGACGTCACATCTTCGAGATACTGGTCCAACATGTACGTCCAGCCTGGACGCTCATAGAAGTGATGGTGCGCGTCAATGATTGGCATATCGGGCTCAAGAGCCGGCTCGGTACCGGATGCCAGCCATTCGGCGCGCACGGGAAGATAATTGCTCGATGTAGACATTGTTCGCGATTCCTCCTTTGCGAAGCTTGGCCGTTGCGCCACTGCGGGAATCAGAATTGAGGCAGCAGCCGCGCGAAGGATACGACGACGATTTGAAGAACGAAGACCTTGCATGCTCACTCCCCCCGGTTGAAAGCGAAAAGCGACAGCGTGAGCAAGGTCGTGATGCCCAGTACGACGGACAGACCAATCATTCCGGCAGAAAATGTGCCGAAGCTGTCCTTCAAATAGCCCACGAGATATGGCCCTGCAAAGCCACCGAGCGCTCCAATGGAGTTGATGAGTGCGAGCCCACCCGCCGCGGCCTGTCCAGACAGAAAGCGTGCCGGCAACGTGTAAAAGATGGTGCGCCCTGCGATGGTGCCAATGAGTGCCAGCGTGATGCCGGTCATTGCGGGAAGCAGTTGCTGGAAGTACGTGGAAACGCCGAGCGCCACCGCGCCGATGAAAAGCCCCGCAGCCAGGTTCGCAATATGGCCGCCCCGGCGGTCAACGCGTTGAGCCCACCAAAGAAGCGCGATGGTGGCGAAGAAATACGGAACTGCCGAAATCCAGCCCGTTTCGATGACGCTCATCCCATGCGCCTTTAGCATCTGGGGCAACCAGATACCAATGCCATATGAGCCCATCGTGAAGCCGAACGAAATCATCGCGAGGATGTACATGCGAATGTCTTTGAGCGCCGCCAGGAAGTTCTTTTTCTTCTGGCCAGCGTTGCCTTCGCGGTCGAAGGCGGCCTGAAGGGCTTGTCGCTCTTCAACCGAGAGCCATTTCGCGTCTGCCGGCTTGTCGGCGAGCATTTTCAGCACGAAGATACCAAGCACGCATGCGGGCAATCCCTCGACGATGAACATCCACTGCCAACCTGCGAGTCCAAGGACACCATCCAGCTTCAGCAACCATGCGGAAAGCGGGCCACCAATGAAGGACGACAAGGGTGTCGACACGGTGAACCAGGCGAGAACGCGTGTCCGGTAGCTCGCCGGAAACCAGACAGCCAAAAAGAAGATGACGCCCGGGAAGAATCCGGCTTCGCCAATGCCCAGCAGGAGGCGGATGACGTAGAAGCTGGTTGGACCCGTTGCCAGCGCGGTCGCCGCCGCAAAGAATCCCCAGGTAATCATGATTCGCGCAAGCCACTTCCGTGCACCAAAGCGATATAGCGCAAGGTTGCTCGGCACCTCACATATGCAGTAACCGGCAAACATGATTCCAGCGCCCCAACCAAATTGCGTAGCGGTCAGGCCGAGGTCGCGGTTCATCGTCAGCGCAGCAAAGCCGACGCTGGTGCGGTCAAGGTAATTGAAGAAGTATGCAAGCGCGAGAAGTGGAATGAATCTCCACGCTGCCTTTCTGACCGCCTGTTGTTCAAGCGTAGAAATCGCCGAGCTTCCGTCGGTCATGTTCGTGGATATGGATGTCATGTTTCGTCTCCGGACAAATCGCGGCCCTCCGCGGACGTTTCTCCGCAGGGCCATGTCGCTTTTTCTGCGTGGAATTCAGGCGCTCGCAATCTCGTTGGCTGACGGGTCCAATGCGTCGCCCGTTTGGCGTTCGCCGCATCTAACGACGCCAGCCTCCGTCAGTTGTCTCACGTCCTCCGTCGAGTAACCGACCTCATGAAGCAGTGTTCTCGTGTCCTGTCCGAGCGACGGGGGCGCCGCGCGCAGTCGAAGACGCTCACCTCCGAGCGTCAGGGGCAGCAATGCCGTCTTGGTAGCGATGGGCTGCCCCGCGCCGCTCGCATCCGCGGGCAAGGTGACATCGGCAAGACCACCCGTTGCGAGCAGATGCTCGTCTTCGAACAGGTCTTGGGGCCGGGTAATGGGCGCGTACGGCAGGCCGGCACGCTCGAACACCGCGCTTATCTCCGCGGCGGTGAACGCCTCCATGTGTTTGCGCAACCGAGGAAGCAACCAATCACGTGCTTGTACGCGTTGATTATTCGTCGAGATGCGCTCGTCGGATTTCAGTTCGGCGAGGCCGAAGGCGTCACAGAAAATCCCCCACTGCGTATCCGAGACGACCGCCAGGAAAATCTGTTCGCCGTTCTTGACCGAGAAGACGTCGTAGACCGCCCATGCCGAAATCCGGCTCGGCATCGGCGCCGCTGCCTTACCCGTCACGGCAAACTGCATCATGTGCTGGGCGACCAGAAAAACGTTGTTTTCAAATAGTGCGCTCTGGACTTCTTGTCCTCGGCCGGTCCGCTCCCGCTGAGCGAGCGCAGCCATCGCTCCAATCGCACCGAACATTCCACCCATGATGTCGTTGACGCTGGTGCCGGCACGCAGCGGCCGACCTTCGGGGCCCGTCATGTATGCCAGTCCGCCCATCATTTGCACGACTTCGTCAAGAGCGGTGCGATGATCGTACGGACCCGGCAAGAAGCCTTTGTGCGAAACATAGATGAGGCGTGGATTGAGCTTCGACAGAGCGCTATAGCCGAGCCCGAGCTTGTCCATCGTCCCGCTCTTGAAGTTCTCGCTGAACACATCTGCACCTGAGAGGAGCTTGTGCACGACTTCAACGCCGCGCGTGTCTTTCACATCGACAGCGATACTCTTCTTGTTTCGATTGAACGTGCTAAAAAAGCCCGCTCCCGAACCCCGAAGTGCGCGGGTGCTGTCCCCGTTGATGGGCTCGACCTTGATGACCTCGGCACCCAGGTCCGCGAGGACCATGCCGCACGTGGGGCCCATCACCATATGCGTCATTTCGACGACGCGAACGCCGCTGTAGGGCAGCGATTGACCGGTTTGACTTTCGCTCATTGCGCGACTCCCAGGAGGCACCCTTCGGGTTGCGGCGCGCTCGGTGCGCGACCATCTGCATACGTGAACCCCTTTGGCAAGCCAGCGTCCTTGACGTGCCCATAGAGCGCTTCGCCGGGCAACGCCTCGGCGAGGATCGTTCGAGCTGCAATGAGCGCATCGACGTCGACGCCTGTGTCGTAGCCCATGGATTCAAGGAGAAAAACCAGGTCTTCCGTGACGATGTTGCCAGTTGCGCCCGGCGCATACGGACAGCCACCCAAACCGGCCTGACTCGCATCGATAGTCGAGACTCCTGCGTCCAGGGCAGCGACGACGTTGGCCAGACCCTGACCCCGCGTGTTGTGAAAATGAGCGCCGCCCGCCTTATCGCCGAACTCGGTCTGAAGGCGACGGAAAAGGCGCCGAACCTGCGTCGGATTGGCGTAACCGCTCGTGTCGGACAGACCAATTTCGTCGACGCCACACTCAGCCATCGCCGCACACATCCGTATCGTCTGGTCGTCTGTGACGGTGCCCGCGATGGTGCAGCCGAATGCGACTGATACGCCGGCCTCGATTTCAATGCCGGGAAATCGGGCGTCTCGCAAAGCCACGATCTCGCGCACTTCATCGATCAGTTGGGCAGTGGTCTTCCGGATGTTGGCCATCGCGTGCTCGTCCGTCACCGAAACAGGCAGCGTCACTTTATGAACACCTGCCTCAAAAGCCTTCTGGCAACCGCGCAGGTTTGGCGCGAGCACGGCTACATGCAAACCCGGGATGGAAAGCGCGTGAGCCACGACTTCCCGGATGTCAGCCATCTGCGGAAGAAGCTTCGGCGGCACGAACGAGCCGACCTCGATTTCCCGCAGCCCGGCCGCTGCCAACGCAGAAATCCACTTCAGCTTTGCGGCCGTCGGCATAACGCTTTTGATGCTCTGAAGGCCATCTCGGGGCCCTACTTCGCTAATCAGCACTTTCGAATTACTCATTTCGACAATCTCCTGAGTTCTATCTGTCAGACCCTCGTTCTATTGGAGAGAACTATAGATCCATGGAAGAGCCGCGACAAGCTGGTAAACCCTCGAACTCGTTATTTTTTAGAACTTGAGTTCTGTCAGGCGAAACCGTACAGTAACGAGCAGATACTCTGGAGAAGAACGTGGCTACAGAAGACTTACCCGCGGCAGCGGCGGCGCCGACAGAAGCAATGGACACGTCGAGCGGCGTGGCGGTTTTGGACCGCGCGTTTGCAATTTTGAATTCGTTCGGACCGACCGACGACAAGCTGACGTTGACGGAGTTGTCTCGACGAACCGGCCTCTACAAGAGCACCGTACTGCGGCTGCTGGGCGCGCTTGAGCATGGTGGATTCGTAAGGAAACTCGACGACGGACAGTACGCGGTCGGCCATCAACCGCTGCGCCTTGCAGCCTTGTATCAGCGTTCGTTTCAGGTTGGCCCTGTGATTGAGCCTTTACTTCAGCAGATAAGCCGAGACATTGGCGAAACCGCGTCCTTCTACGTAAGGCAGGGCGACTTTCGTCTGGTCCTTTATCGCGTCGAGCCTTCCCGAAGCGTCCGGGTCTCAATCCGCGTCGGGGAAGAGTTCGCGATTGACAAAGGTGCTTCGGGCAAAGTGTTGCTCGCGTTCACAGAAGATCAAGACCCGCGTTGGAGCGAGGTCCGCAGCCAGCTATGGGCGGTCTCTTATGGGGAGCGTGACCCGGAGACAGCATCGGTCTCAGTGCCGGTTTTCGGCGCGACCGGGGAGCTCGTGGGTGCTTTGACGCTATCCGGGCCCAAGGGGCGATTCGACGCGCCGGAAGTGGTTACAGCCGCTCTCATCAACTTACTTGCAAATGCAAAGCGTGCGACAGTCGCTTTGGGTGGCAATGGTGCTCGATACGATGCGACCATCGCCGTGACGGGAAAGGACGGTTTCGTTATTTCAAGGTCCTGACAATGGGAGCGTATGGTCGCAGCGCGAAATCCCCATTGTGACTGACACGCTCCAGGGCCAACCGGGAGGAGACTCGAATGATACGAAAGACGCTTAACGCCTCACGGCTTCAGCAAGAGGTCGACCGGCGAATCCATCGGCTGCAGGAAATCATCGAAGATGGCGTCAAGATTCGTGTACCGCGGCCCCAGCTGCAAGAGCCGGATAAAACAGGCTGCAATTGGAAAATGACTAACTTTGGCAACGCGATCGGTTTCGAGCGCGACATCGAGCGCGTATTAGTGGCCGTGCGTGCGGAATACAACCTCAGTACCGAGGTGAAAGACACGGGCAACCCGTTCGGGGATTAACCGCGGACACATCGATTCCGGTCCGGTTTTTAGGGCGTGCCCCCGCGGATGAATGTTCGCGCGGCACGCCTCAACGGGAAAGCGGACTCGCAGGGCAGCGTCTGCAGCACACTTGCGGATGGGGCCATCGATTCGCAGACCACACTCCAGGCGCGCGAGCAAGCTGGCCAACGATCCTCGCTTCGCGACGGGCAAGAATCGACCCTGAGCCGACTTTCAAGACTCCATACAAGCACTGGTCGTTTCGAGAAAGGGACCGGTCGCACGTCAAGTGGCACATCGAGGACGCGTGCGAAGGTTCGTGGCTGGGCTCGGATGTCAGTTCGCCGCGGTGACATTTCGCTTGGGTCTTCGGTCGCGTGCCAACCACTGCCTCTCTTAGCCCAACGCTCGCTCAAATTCCGGCACGACCGTGAACAGATCGCCGACGAGGCCATAGTCCGCCACGCTGAAGATCGGTGCTTCGGGGTCTTTGTTGATCGCGACGATGACCTTCGAGTCCTTCATGCCGGCCAGGTGCTGAATGGCGCCCGAGATGCCGACCGCGACATACAGTTGCGGCGCGACGATCTTGCCGGTTTGACCGACCTGAAAGTCATTCGGGACATAGCCCGCATCGACGGCTGCGCGCGATGCGCCCAGCGCCGCGCCGAGCTTGTCCGCGAGCGGCTCGAGCGTCTTCGTATAGTTCTCGCCGCTGCCGAGACCGCGGCCGCCCGACACGATGATCGTCGCGCTCGTCAGTTCCGGACGATCGAGCTTCGTCACTTCGCGGCTCACGAACTGCGAGATGCCCGAATCGGCTGCGGCCTCGATTTTCTCGATCGATGCGCTGCCGCCTTCGGCCGCGACCGGATCGAAGCCCGTCGCACGAACCGTGATGACCTTGATCGGATCGATCGACTGAACGGTCGCGATGGCGTTGCCCGCGTAGATCGGACGCTCGAACGTGTCGGCGCTGTCGACTGCGGTGATGTCGCTGATTTGCGCGACATCCAGATGCGCTGCGATACGCGGCGCGATGTTCTTACCGTAAGCCGTCGCCGGGGCAAGGATATGCGAGTAATTCTTCGCGATGTTCAGCACCGTGCCTTCGATGTTTTCCGCGAGGCCATCGGCCAGTTGAGGCGCATCGGCCAACAGCACTTTCGCCACGCCCGCGATCTTCGCCGCTGCGTCCGCCGCGCCTTGCGCTTTCGAACCCGCAACCAGCACATGAATGTCACCGCCGATCTTCGAAGCAGCTGAAATCGTGTTCAGCGTCGCTGCCTTGATCGACGCGTTGCCCCCCAAGGGGGCTTCCTTCGGGGCGTCGTGTTCCGCAATTACCAGAATCGTCATTTCTTCTCCGCGTGTGTGGCGATCAAAGCACCTTGGCTTCGGTCTTGAGCTTCTCGACCAGCGTCTTCACGTCCGGCACCATGATGCCGGCGCTGCGCTTGCGCGGCTCCGTGACTTTCAGCGTCTTCAGGCGCGGTGCGACATCGACGCCCAGATCAGCGGGCTTCACCGTCGTCAGCGGCTTCTTCTTCGCCTTCATGATGTTCGGCAGCGTCACGTAGCGCGGCTCGTTCAGGCGCAGATCCGTGGTCACGACCGCGGGCAGCTTCAGCGACAGCGTTTCCGCGCCGCCATCGACTTCGCGCGAAACCGTGGCCTTGCCGTCTGCGATCACGACCTTCGATGCGAACGTCGCTTGCGGCAGACCCGCCAGCGCGGCGAGCATCTGGCCGGTCTGATTCGAATCGTCGTCGATAGCCTGCTTGCCGAGAATCACGAGCTCGGGCTTCTCCTGATCGACCAGCGCCTTCAACAGTTTGGCCACTGCGAGCGGTTGCAGCTCTTCGTCCGTCTCGACCAACACAGCGCGATCCGCGCCGATGGCCAAAGCCGTACGCAACGTCTCCTGACATTGCGTCACGCCGCACGACACGGGGATCACTTCCGTAGCGACACCCGCTTCCTTCAGACGCACCGCCTCTTCCACGGCGATCTCGTCGAACGGGTTCATCGACATCTTCACGTTGGCGATATCGACACCCGTGTTATCCGACTTCACACGGACCTTCACGTTGTAGTCGACCACGCGCTTGACTGCCACAAGAATCTTCACATCCCTCTCCTGATTTGCAATAGCGTGTACGCGCTCAAGACAACTCAGCGCGGCCCAATGCGATATATCGCGCGAGATGATGATCCTCATCGCCCAACTGATGATCGATCATCACGAGACGCTTCGCGTAGTGGGAAAGCGGCAGCTCCCACGTCATGCCGAT
>NZ_FCOX02000027.1 GCF_900044055.2 Caballeronia calidae
ACAGCGCCGGCTGCGGCGCTCCAACCCAGAAAATGCGCCTTCATTTGCACCCTCCTTACCCGACAGGGCCGGAATGCCTTAGCGATTCGCAACGGCCAATTTCCCGAAAGAAATTTGTTGCAATGCGTCACAATATGCTAACCTAGGGTTATTACCTAGTTAGTTACCCTAGTACGGAGTTCACCATCATGGGAATCATCGCCGCCACGCCGATCGCCCTCGTCTCGCTCATCGCCGCCAAGCTGCGCACCGCCACGCGCGATGCCCTCAAGGCACGCGCCAAAGTCAGCGCGCTGATGGCCGAAGCGTATCGCCGGGCGTAATGCTCGAGCGCGGGGACCTGTCCCCGCGCGCCTCATCGCCAAAGCTCGCTTACTGCAACGTATACGCGATCACGTAATCGCCGGCCTTCGTGCCGAGCGACCCGTGTCCGCCCGCCGTTACGAGCAGATATTGCTTGCCGCTCGCATCGGCGTAGCTCATCGGCGTGGCCTGTCCGCCTGCAGGCAGGCGCGCTTCCCACAGCTTCTTGCCGTCGCGCACGTCGTACGCGCGCACGTACTGGTCGAGCGTGCCCGTCAGGAACGCGACGCCGCCCGCCGTCACGATCGTCCCGCCGAGGCTCGGCACGCCGAGCGGCATCGGAATGGGCAAGGGCGCGCTGTCGCGGATCGTGCCGTTCTTGTGCATCCACGCGATCTTGTTCGTGCGCAGATCGACGGCCGCCATATAACCCCACGGCGGCGCCTGGCACGGAATGCCGAGCGGTGAAAGAAACGCGTTGATCTCGTAGCCGAAAGGCGTGCCGCGCGCGAGCTTGATGCCGCTCGTCTCGCTGCCCTTCTTCTCGCCATTGCTTTCCGGAATCCGGTCGCGCGGAATCAGCTTCGACGTGAACGCCATGTAATCCGGATTCGCGATCAGAATCTGCCGCACCGGATCGACCGAAATCCCGCCCCAGTCGAACACGCCGAAATTGCCCGGAAACACCAGCGTGCCCTGCTCCGACGGCGGCGTGAACGGCCCGTCGTAGCGCAGGCTCTTGAACTTGATGCGGCACCAGAGCTGATCGAACGGCGTCGTGCCCCACATGTCCGCTTCCGTCACGCGCGGCGGATTGAAGTTGAGCGCGGAAACGGCCTGCGTCGGCGCGGTGTGATCGCCCTTCGACGCGCCTTGCGGCACCGGCACTTCGTCGATCGGCACGATCGGCTTGCCGGTTTCGCGGTTCAGCACGTAGATGCTGCCTTGCTTCGTCGATGCGATCACCGCCGGCTGCGTGCCCTGCGCGGTCTGCAAGTCGACGAGCGTCGGCTGCCCGCCGACATCCATGTCCCACAGATCGTGATGCGTGAACTGATAGTTCCAGCGCAGCTTGCCCGTCGCGGCATCGAGCGCGACGAGGCCCGCCGCGAACTTCTCGGCCTGCGGCGTGCGCCCGCCGCCCCATTGATCGGGCGTCTGGTTTCCCATCGGCATATAGATCATGCCGCGCTTTTCGTCGACGCTGAACATCGACCACATGTTAGGCGAGTTGCGCACGTAGGTGCCGCCCGGCGCGATCGGCTCGGTGGCGTCCGGGTTGCCCGAGTCCCAGTTCCAGACGAGATGGCCGTCGTTCACGTCGAACGCGCGGATCACGCCTGACGGCTCGTTGTTCGACTCGTTGTCGGTCACGTGGCCGCCGACGATCACGAGATTGCGAAACACCGCCGGCGGCGACGTCGAGTAATAACCGCCCGGCGTGAACGGCCCGATGTTCGCCCGCAGATCCACCGCGCCGTTCTTGCCGAAGCTCGCGCACGGCCTGCCGGTGTCCGCATCGAGCGCGATCAGGCGCGCGTCGGCGGTCGGAAGGAACAGGCGATGCGGACATTCCGCCGTCGCGGTGGTTTGCGCGGGCGTCTGCACGGGCTCGGGCGCCGACGCCGCGGCAGGTTCGGACGCCGCCGCCATTTCCGAGGCAGCAGCAGCGGCAGGCGCGGCAGGTGCGGACATCGGATGCATCGACGCATCGTAGTAAGCGACGCCCCGGCAAGTCATGTGCTCCCAGTGCCTGAATCCGATCGGGCTCTGAAGTTGCGGATCGAAGCGCCATTTCTCCTTACCGCTCGCGGCATCGAGCGCGATCACCTTGCTGTGCGGCGTGCACAGGAAAATCGTGTCGCCGACCTTGAGCGGCGTGTTCTCGTCGGTGGTTTCGGTGGGATCGTCGGCGCCGGGCATGTCGCCGGTGCGATAGGTCCATGCCACTTTCAACTGATGCGCGTTTTGCGGCGTGATCTGCGCGAGCGGCACGTAGCGCTGCGCGAGCGGCGAGCCGCCGTAGTCGATCCAGTCGCCGGGCGCGCGGCCGGTGGCGGCGTTGATATCGGGCTGATTCGCGTCGGCGGCGACATCCACGTCGATGCGGCCGGGCCGGTCATGCGGATGATTGAAAAACGTGCCGATGCCGAGCAGCAGCGCGAGGACGATCGCGGCGGCGAGCGGCGTGCGCGCCGCACGTGCGCTCGCCGGCGGACCGAACAGCGCGCCGCGATGCACGAACGGAATCAGCAGCCAGATCGCGAGCAGCACCCAGATCCACAGGCGCGGCATCAGTTGCCAGAAATCGAAGTGCACTTCGATCACGGCCCAGATCGTCGAGCCGAACAGCACGAGCGCGAAGAGCAATAGCGCGGAGCGCCGCCGAATCAACAGCAAAAGCCCGGTCAGGACGATGGCCGCACCCGCGATCACGTAGTACCACGATCCTTTCAGCGTCACGAGATACGCGCCGCCCGCCGCGAGCAGTGCGCCGATGACGATGAACACGATGGCCGTCAGAAACGTGAGCGGATGAAGTCTTCCGTTGCCAGCCATGCTGAATCCTCCGGTGACGATGAATAGCGGAACACGGCCGGCGCGCGGTCGTGGTTCGGACGCTGTCGCGTCGTGGGAGGGAGCAATCGTTGTGCCGTTTGAGCGGCAGATGGCGCGGGCGAGGCGTGCTTACAGATGACTTTCCGGACAAGGCGCGAGGCGCGCCTGCGGATCAGAGCGGACGCGGCCAGCGCCCGCCCTGAAGATTCGCGGGAATGACGCCGGACACGAACGCCGCCTTCAGATCGGCGCGTTCGGTGAAACGCGGCGCATCGAACCACACCAGAAATTCATCGCGCCAGTTGCCCCACGCGTTTTCGTCGAAGTCGAAATCCTCGTCGATGCGGCCGTTGTCGCGCAGATACGCGCCGACCACTTGCGTGCCATTCCAGTATGCGACGGCGACATCGGTCAGATCGGCGGTCACGCCGCGCGGCAGATCGCGCAGCATCATCGCGACATGCGCCTTGAACGATTTGAATTCGGTCGGTCTCATCGCGTGCTCCGCTTCAAAAAAGTGCGTCAAAAAACCTGCAGGCGGCGTGCTTCTTCAGCCGAAGACGCCCTTGTTCAAATCCTTTTCGAACGCGGCGGTCCAATCCGTGCCGTGTCCAATGCGATATTCGCGCTCCTTCAATGTGGAGCGCCGCGTAATGGTGACGAGGCCCTGCAACGGATAGACATCGTCCACGACATCGGACACGCCGCCTTCCTGCCCGCCTTCCTGCACGAGAAAGTCGCTTTCATCGAGCCGATGGCGCACGAGAATCGCAAGAAAATCCGCTCTCTCGTCCGGTGCGATCACTGTCATGATGGCCTCCACGATCGAACGCTGCTCTCATTCAAAGTAGCACACGCGCGCAGGAACGTCGGCGCATATCTTGCGACAAGCGCGGCAAGGCGCACGGGCACGCGCTCGCTGCCGGAACGCGTGCCGGTTTTTCTTCTTGAGGAGTCGACTACCGATGAAACGCGGAACAATCATTCTTTTCACCGCGGCACTCGTCTTCTGCACGCGCGCGCATGCCGACGATGCCGTGTGCGGCACGCTCGAAAGCGCGACGAACGGGCAAGACGGCATGATCGCGCTGCGCGAAGGGGAAAGCGTGAACTTCTGGCGGGGCGGCACCGTGCGGCACGGCGCGCTGCATGTCTACAAGGACGGCGAGGTGTATCGCGTGTACTGGCAGCCGGAAGGAAGCGGCAACGTGTACGTGCTCGCGAATGAAGGCACGACCAGCGTGCGGCTCATCCTGACGCCGACACGCGGGACGAAAGTCGAAACGGGACCGGGCAGCCTGCCGAAGCAGAACGTGCTGTCCTGTCCCGACCTGTGATGCTTACTTCGGCGCGAGCACCTTGCCGATGGCATCCGCGACGATCTGCACGTTGCTGTCGTTCAGGCCCGCGACGCACATGCGGCCCGAGCGCAGGATATACACGCCGAATTCCTCTTTCAGACGATCCGCCTGCTCCGCGACCAGCCCCGTGTACGTGAACATGCCGCGCTGTTTGATGTAACGCGTGAGCATTTCGCCGCTCACGTGATCCTTCAGGCCGTCGTGGATCGCCTGGCGCATGCGCGCGATGCGCTGGCACATCGACGCGAGCTCGTCCTGCCACGATTGCCTGAGCGCGGGCGTGTTCAGCACCTGCGTGACGATCTTCGCGCCGTGCGTCGGCGGGTTGCTGTAGTTCGCGCGCACCGCGCTCGTCAGCTGGCCGAGCACGCGATCGGCTTCGGCGGTGTCGTCGCAGATCACGTGCAGGCCGCCGCAGCGCTCGCCGTACAGCGAGAAATTCTTCGAGAACGAATTGGCGATGAACGCCGGCACGCCGCGCCGCGCGAGTTCGCGCACGGCGAACGCGTCGTCGTCCAGACCCGAGCCGAAGCCCTGATACGCCATGTCGACGAAGGGGAGCAGATCGCGCTTCTGCAGCACGTCGATGATCTTCACCCACTGCGACTCATCGAGATCGACGCCCGTCGGGTTATGACAGCACGCGTGCAGCAGAACCACGCTCTTCGCAGGCAGCTTGTCGATGGCCGCGAGCATCGCGTCGAACCGCAGGCCGCCCGTGGCTTCGTCGTAGTACGGGTACGTGTTCACCTCGAAGCCCGCGCGCTCGAAGATGAAGCGATGGTTCTCCCACGTCGGATCGCTCACCCATACTTTCGACTGCGGGAAATAGCGCTTGATGAAATCGGCGCCCACTTTGAGCGCGCCCGAGCCGCCGAGCGTCTGTACGGTCGCGATGCGGCCGTCGGCGCGCGCGGGGCTGTCGTTGCCGAACACGAGCGCCTGCACCGCGTCGCGATACTGCGCGAAACCGGCCATCGGCAGATACGGCTTCGGGCCGAGATCCTTCAGGATCGACAGTTCCGCTTCGCGCACCGCCTGCATCACGGGCAGGCGGCCTTCGTCGTCGAAGTAGATGCCGATGCTCAAATTGACCTTGTCGGTGCGCGGGTCCTTCTGGAAGTTTTCGTTCAGCGAGAGGATCGGGTCGCCGGGGTAGGCATCGATGTGTTCGAACATGGTGATTTGATAAGGACGAGGGATCAGCGAGATTGAAGGCGATCGGCGCGACTCGCGTCACCGCCCCTTTTTTTGAGATAGTAGCCGATTCCGAGAACGGCCAGCCAAACGGGAATCAGGTACACGGACAGGCGCAGGTCGGGCGTTTCGAACATCACCCACACGATGCCCGCGAGAAACGCCAGCACGATGTAGTTCGAAAGCGGATGGCCGAAGCTCGGAAACGCCGTCGGCTTACCGTTCGCGCGCTTATGGCGACGGAACATGAGGTGGATGATGCTGATCATCGCCCAGTTGATGACGAGCGCCGATACCGCGAGGCCCATCAGCAGGCCGAATGCGCGTCCGGGAATGATGTAGTTGATCACGACGCACGCCGCCGTCACGATCGCCGACACCGCGAGCGCCGCGAGCGGAATGCCGCGCCCGCTCACGTTGAGCAGCGCGCGCGGCGCGTTGCCTTGCTGCGCGAGGCCGTACAGCATGCGGCTGTTCGCATAGACGCCGCTGTTGTACACGGACAGCGCGGCCGTCAGCACGATCACATTGAGCACGTTCGCGATCAGCGTGCTGTTCATCTCGCGGAAGATCAGCACGAACGGGCTTCCGCCGGTCGCGACCTTGTCCCACGGATAAAGCGAAAGCAGCACGCCGAGCGCGCCGACGTAAAAAATGAGAATGCGATAGATGACCTGATTGGTCGCGCGCGGAATGCTGTGCGACGGATCTTCCGCTTCCGCCGCCGTGATACCGACGAGTTCGAGCCCGCCGAACGAGAACATGATGACGGCCATCGACATCACGAGCCCGCTCACGCCGTGCGGGAAGAAGCCGCCGAGCCGCCACAGGTTCGCGACGCCCGCCTCCGGCCCCGCCTTGCCCGACGCGAGCAGATAGCCGCCGAACAGAATCATCCCGACGATCGCCGCCACCTTGACGATCGCGAACCAGAACTCCGTCTCGCCGTAGGATTTCACGCTCGTCAGGTTGATCGCGTTGACGATCACGAAGCACGCGAGCGCCGATATCCATGTCGGCAGACCCGGCCACCAGTACTGCATGTAAATGCCGATCGCCGAAAGCTCGGCCATGCTCACCAGGATGTAAATGGCCCAGTAATTCCAGCCGGAGATGAACCCGGCGGCGTGGCCCCAGTATTTGTCGGCGAAGTGGCTGAACGAACCGGCCACCGGTTCGTCGACGATCATCTCGCCCAGTTGCCGCATGATGAAAAACGCCATCAGACCGGCGATCGCATAGCCGAGCAGCACGGACGGGCCGGCGAGCTCGATCGTCTGCGCGACGCCCAGAAAAAGACCCGTGCCGATCGCTCCGCCGAGCGCGATCAGTTGAATGTGACGGCTCTTGAGCCCGCGATGGAGTGTTTCGTTGTGAGGTACTTCGTTTTTCTTGCCGGACATCATTGTTCGCCGCCTGTTTCGCTGCTTGCTAACCGCAAAAATTACCGCTTTTTGTAGTACCGTACGAGGCCTGTGTCATTTCGCCCACTTTCCACGCTACTTCTCAGATAAAAACTGTTGTTTTTTAGTGCGGATGGCCCCACAGGCCGATGGAAAAAAGGCCGATTATCTACGGACGGATCTGCGATTTTACCGCCCGACGCGCCGAAGAGCCTTGATGGGCGGACCTGTCGCAGAGATGCACGTTTCTTCAGATCCGCACAACAAACGATTTGAGGCCGGAATCAGGTGTTGTTCGGAGGATTGCCCGGCGTCCCACGGCGAGAGAATCACATCATCCACTCACGACGGGGTCGCCATGTATCAGACGATGGAAGGAAACGCCAGGCCGCATCGAACGGCGCAGTGTTTCTCGGAAGGATCGCAGGACAGCACGCCGGCCACGCAAGCCGAGCTGCTGCGCGCGCTTCAGTCGGTATCGGACAACATCATGCGACTCGCCGGCAAGCTGCACGCCGACCGCGACGCCACCGACGACGATGCCGACGCGATCATCCAGCAGAACGCGCTTGCGGAGCAGTTGATCGGCCGGTTGCTGGCAATGCCCGCGTCGCAGACGTGAGAGCGGAAAGATAGGACCAAGCGCGGAAGCGGCCACGGCCGCCCGCGTACATCGGGGAAGGGAAATGAGCTACTTGACCATCATCGCGGCTGTCTGGGGAATTTGCGCGATTTGCGCGGTGCTGTTCATCCGCGGCGCGGCGCAGCGCAATCAGGAACCGTTGCGCGTGCAGAGCGCACGCGAACACAACGCGAACGGCCCGAAGGACTACGGCCGTCCGGTCTGAACCGATGTAGCCGGCGAGGCCTGAGCGCCTCGCCACGGAAGCATTCCTGCTGGTGTTGCCGCCGCCGCTGCGGTTACTTACCTGCGTTGCCCGCGTTGATCGCGGACACCGCCGCGCGCAGGCCGAGCAGGTAGCTGTCCACGCCAAAGCCGGAAATCTGCCCCTTCGCGATTTCCGCGAACACCGATTTGTGGCGGAATTCCTCCCGCGCGTGCACATGCGACATGTGCACTTCGATGACCGGCGCCGTCAGAATGGCGAGCGCATCGCGGATCGCGTAGCTGTAATGCGTCCATGCGCCCGCGTTGATCACGATCGCATCGATCTTCTCCTCGAATGCCCGATGAATACGCGAGCACATCTCGCCTTCGATGTTCGTCTGGTAGCACTCCACGTCCACGCCCAGTTCCTTGCCCAGCGCGGCCATTTGCTCGTCGATTTGCGCGAGCGTCGCCGTGCCGTACTGCTTCGGGTCGCGCTTGCCGAACATGTTGAGGTTGACGCCGTGCAGCGTCAGGATCTTTGCCATGAGTTTTCCTTGCGTGTGGAGGGTTAAGCTGTTTCGACGATGTTGCCCGTGCTGGCCGCCAGCACGATGGCCTCGGTAATCCGCAGATTCTGCAGGCCGTCGCGCGCGCTGACAATAGGCTCGGCTTCCCCGCGCGCCACGCGCCCGAAATGTTCCATCTGATGCGCGAGCGGATCGTCGCGCCGCATCGGCACGATGCTTTCCTCGAACGGCTTCCACCATGAGCGGTCCTCTGCCTTCGCGTAGGACTTGAGGCGCATCGTCGGCACCGAGAGGGAGCCGAAGGTGCCCGCGATCACGTAGCAGTCTTCCTCCGGATAAGTCGAGTAGGCCTTGTTCTCCTGCGAGGTCTGCTCCCAGCTGCGCGGGCACGCGGCCGTGTCGGACAGCATGAAGGTGCCGAGCGCGCCGCTCGCGAAGCGCAGATTGATCGCGACCGTATCTTCCACGGGAAAGCCGCGCGTGGCGTGGGAAGCGAACGCCTGCACCGCGACGATATCGCCGCACAGCATGCGCAGGTTGTGCACCTCGTGGATCATGTTGAGCAGGATCGGGCCGCCGCCCGGCTCGCGCCGCCACGGCGCGCTGGCGTAATACTCGTCGGGCTTGAAGAACACGGCGCTGCCCATCACCGCGACGAGCTTGCCGAGCCGCCCTTCGTCGATCACCTGCTTCGCGCGCGCCATGATCGGGCTGTGCGCGCGATGATGCCCGATCAGCACTTTCACGCCCGAGCGTTCGGTTTCATCGACGAGCGCCTGGGCCTCTTCGACGGTCGGCGCGATCGGCTTTTCGAGCAGCGTCGGCACGCCCGCCGCGAGACAGATGCGCGCATGCTCCACATGCAACTGATTCGGCGTCGCGAGCACGATGCCGTCGGGGCGATCTTTCGCGATCAGCTCATCGAGCGTCCTGTAGAGCGGCACGCCCGCTTTCGCGGCGATATCGGCCGCGGCGGGCGCCGGATCGACGATCGCGGAGAGCGTGCAGGTCGCGCTCGTCTGCGCGACGCCCATATGCGCCTGTCCGATGTAGCCCGCGCCTGCCACTGCAATCCGCGTCTTGCCTGAGTCTGTGTTCACCTGAATTCACCATTGTCGAAAAAAAGCGCGCACGGGGGCACGCGGACGGCGCGGTCAAGCGCCG
Source organism: Caballeronia calidae (assembly GCF_900044055.2). Taxonomy (GTDB): domain Bacteria; phylum Pseudomonadota; class Gammaproteobacteria; order Burkholderiales; family Burkholderiaceae; genus Caballeronia; species Caballeronia calidae. The sequence goes on from NZ_FCOX02000027.1 coordinate 9,347, forward strand.
CCGTGAGGAAAGTCTGTCGATCGAAGGGGATTTAAGAAACGCGCGCGTTCGCGACCGATTCCGCGCGCAGGCGGTCGTACTCCGCCTTCTCGACCGGCCGCGCGTTCGGCTCGCCGAGCTGGCTGAGCGGAATGCGATACGTCTCCCGCGCGCTCCAGGCGGCGATCGCGGCGATGATCGTCACGGCGAGCGTGATCGAGCCGATCGTGAACGGAATATTGGTGGCTCCCGGCGGCGCGACGGTTGCGAACAGCGCGGGCAGCAGCGCCGTGATCGTCGTGCCGACGTTCTGCGAGATCGCCATGGCGGAGACCCGCGTGCGCGTCGGAAAGAGCTCGGGATAGAAGCTCGGGAAGATCGCGTTATAGCCCTGATAGACGATGCCCCACATCAGCAGCGACGCGATGATCGCGAGCCCGACGCTCTGAATGCTGATCGCATAGAGATACACATACGACAGCAGCCCCGATGCGATCGCGCCGACGATGATCGGCGGCTTGCGCCCGATTTTGTCGGAGAGATTGCCGACCAGCGGAATCACGACCACGGCGAGAATATTGCCGACGACCGGAATCCACAGATACACGCTCTTGTGGAAACCGATGCCGTAGGCCGCCTGCACCGCATACGCCGCGCCGAAGATGGTCGCGACCACGGGAATCACGTTCATCAGCGCCATGCAGACGACGCGGATCATGTCGGCGAGGTTGTACTTGAAGGCATCGACGATCGGCGAGCGCGGCACCGCGCCCTTCTCGCCTTCCTTCTCGAAGGCGGGCGTCTCATGCACTTCGCGGCGGATGATGTAGCCCGCGACCAGCACGAACGCCGAGAGCAGGAACGGAATGCGCCAGCCCCATGAGTTGAACGCGTCCTCGGGCATGTAGTACGCGAGCGGCAGGAACACGGCGGCGGCGAGAATCTGCCCGGCCTGCACCCCCTGGAGCGTGAAGCTCGCGAAGAAGCCGCGCCGGCCGAAAGGCGCGTGCTCCAGGATCATCGAGCTCGCGCCGGAGATTTCGCCCGCGACGGCGAAGCCCTGGACGAGGCGCAGGATCACGAGCAGCGTCGGCGCGAGCATGCCGACGCTGTGATACGTCGGCAGCAGGCCGACGGCCATCGTCGAGAAGCCCATCAGGAACATGCACAGCACGAGCACGGTCTTGCGGCCGTGCGTGTCGCCCCAGTGGCCGAGCACGAACGCGCCGATCGGCCGCGCGACATAGCCGACGCCATATGTGGCGAGCGACGCGACGATCGCCACTTTCGGGTTGCCCGACGGAAAGAAGAGCTGCGGAAAGATCAGCGCGGCGGCCTGCGCGTAGATGAAGAAGTCGTAGTACTCGAGCGCGGAGCCGATCCAGCCGCTCGCGGTGGCCTTCTTCGTCTGCTTGTGGTGCTCGGCGTGCGACCCGCCCTTTGCACCGGGTGAGAGGTTCGTGTCCATGACGTCTCCTTTTATGGGATCGCCCGACGGCTTCGGCGGCCATCGTCGCGACGATGTTCCTACATCGATATCACAGCTGCCCTTCTTCCTTCTCGGCGGACGACATCCGGTGCGCGCGCAGCGGACATCCATTCATGATCGTCTCTGATACGAAAGCTTTCGATGAGGCAAAACCCGCGCGCCCGCTGCGAGATGAAGAGATTGAGCGATAAATTACTATGTCCGCGCGAAAACATAATCTGGCTCCAAGGAAAATCAGAGTGTGCCCGGAGCGAATAATCGACGCCGAAACCAAGTCGCCGCTAAGTTTTGCCTAAAGCTTGTGCAGACGCGGCCGTATACACGAGTACCGGCGGTGACCGCATCGCTGCCGACCTCTCCTCTTCGTCCTCTCGCTGGCCCCGTTTTCCGTATGTCAGGCAACCCGTCGTTGATCGATTCGATTCTGGCCACGCCGGCGACAGAGGACGGGCGCATCACGCCCGCCATCCGGGCATCGCTTCTGTCGACGCTCGTCGAGGACGTCCGTCCGCTGCTGTTGTCGGGGCTGTCCGGCGCTTTTGTCGCGCTGACCGCGCTCGGACGCCAGCAGGCGCTCTGGACGATCCTCTGGGTCGCCGCCGATGCGCTCCTGCTCGCCACGCGCCTTTCCATCGTGAGCCGCTTTCGCGCGCTGCGACGCGCGGGCGCGCCGCAGCCCGGCCCGTGGGCCGCGCGCTATGCGCCGTTCGGACTCGCGGCGTGTCTCGTGACCGGCCTCGGCGCGATGGCCTGCGTGATCTCCGGCGACGCCGTGCTCGCATCGCTCGCGATCATGGTGACGGCGGGCCTGCTCGGCGGCGTCGCGTCGCGCAACGCGGGCACGCCGCATCTGGCGATCGCGCAGGTGTGCCTCGGCGCGCTGCCGATCGGCGTCGGCGGGCTGTTCGGGCCTCCCGGTTACTGGATTGTCGTGCCTCCGCTCTTTCTCTACGTCGCCGCGATGTATGCGGTCGTGCAGCGCCACTATCGCGGTCTGGTCGCATTGATGACCGCCGAACAGGGTCACGCCGAAATCGCCGCGCGCTTCGACGCCGCGCTCGCGCACGTGCCGCATGGCCTCTGCACCGTGGATGCGTCGGGCAAGGTGGTGATCGCGAACCGCAAGGCGGCGGAACTGTTCGGCGCGACCGTCGACATGCTGCGGCTGAACGTTTCGTTGCCGGAATTCATCGGCTATGTCGGGTTCGCGAAGTTCGGCGAGTCGATGCGTGCGCAGTTCGCCGAGCGTTGCGCGCAGTGGCTCGAGGAAGGCGGCCTGCCGCTCGATCTGCCGCTGCGCGACGGCCGTCAGCTCGAACTGAGCCGCAACCCGGTGCCGGACGGCAGCGCGGTGATCATCATCGAGGACGTGACGGAGCGCCGCAAAGCCGAAGCGCAGATCCTGCACTGGGCGCATCACGATTCGCTCACGGGCCTGCCGAACCGGCGCTATCTCGGCGATCACGCCGAGCGTCTGATGGCGGGCGGGGCCGGCCGCGAAAAAGTGATGGTGATGTATGTCGATCTCGACGGCTTCAAGCGCGTGAACGACACGCACGGCCACAACGCGGGCGACGAGCTGCTGAAGCTCGCCGCCGACCGCCTGCGCAACGCAATGCGCCGCGGCGAGCTGGCCGCGCGCCTCGGCGGCGACGAATTCGCGATCGTCGCGACCTACATCGCGGATGCGTCGAGCGCGGCCTTCGCCCGCAAGATCATTCGCGAGTTGTCGGTGCCCTACGCGCTCGCGGGCGGGCAGACGATGCGCGTGGGCGTGAGCGTCGGCATCGCGCTCGCGCGGTCGGGCGAATCGTTCGAAAGCGCATTGAAGCGCGCCGATGACGCGTTGTACGACGCGAAATCCGCGGAGCGCGGCGGATACCGGTTTTCAGATGGCGACGGCGAAGCCGTGGCGAACGAGGAGCAGGCCATCGGCGCATTGGCCGATCGGGGCCGCGCCTGGTAGACGCCGCTGCGCGTCATCCCTTTCCGGCAGCGACTAGCCTTGCGCCTGCAGCACCCCATGCTGCAGATCGCGAAGCTCGATGAGATCGCTTCGGATCAGCGAGACGAACGTTTCGACATCTTCTCCCCAGCTACCCGTCTCTCTCAGCAGACTGCGCAATTCCTCGCATTCGTCATAGAGCATCGACGGCCCGAGCACCGACAGACCGCCCGAGATCCGATGCGCCCATCGGCGCAGCTTCGCCACATCGCGCGCTTCGCAGACCACATCGAGCGCGACGATATCCTCGTCGATCTGCTGCACGATGTCGCGCACATACGCAAAGGGAACGGCAGGCAGGCGCGGCGGCAGATCGTCCCCGTGATGGTCCGTCTGCGGCGCTTGCCCCTGCGCGTCGGCGCGCGGGCTCGCCGAGGCCGGCAGGACGCCGGCCAGGACCGCGAGCGGAACCGGCTTGGTCAGGTAATCGGTGAACCCCAGGGCGCGGCCGTTCTCCACATCCTTGGCGCTCGCGCTCGCGCTCACCGCATAGACCGGCATGGACGGATCGAGCGCGCGAATCGCGGCGAGCAGTTCGGCTCCGCTCATCTTCGGCATGTCCATGTCCGTCAGCACGATGCTCACGCGGTTCTTGCGCAGCAGTTCGAGCGCCGCCTCGCCGTCCGCCGCTTCCAGCACCGATGCGCCCAGCGTCAGCAGTTGATCGCGCAGCAGGCTGCGGTTCAGACGGTTGTCCTCCGCGATCAGCACCGTCGGGCCTGCCCTGCGCGGCGCCGCGAAAGCTTCTGCGTCGGCCGCGGCTTCTCCGGCATTCGCGCCCCCGCGGTGCCGTTGTCCCTTGATGATCTGCACGGCCTCGCCGAATCCCTTGAGGCTGAGCGTGCTGACTTCGAGCAGACCGTCTGCGTTGACGGCCGGCACCAGCGGCCCGCTCTGCGACAGACGAATGACGCGCGCCCGATCGCGCCAGACGGCCGCGATTTCCTGATCGGTGAATTCGTCCGTCACAACGAGATATTCGCAATGCCCGATATCCACTGCCGCGCCCGCGTTCGCGATGTAGGTCGGTGCGCTTTCGTCCTTGTCATACAGACTGTCCAGCCACTCGCGATATTCGCTCGCGCGGCACATGATGGCGGGGCGTCCGCCGAGCGGTGCGTCGTTTTGATCGAACGCGGCCTCGTCCGCGCGCAATGGCAGCGACACGGTGATGCGCGTGCCGACGCCTTCGGTGCTCTCCAGCGCGATGTTCCCTTTCATGAGCTGGCAAAGCCGCACGCAGATCGATAGTCCGAGCCCCGTGCCGCGCGCTTGCGTCAGCCGATGCGAATCGCCCTGCATGAACGGCTGAAACAGCATCTCCTGCTGCTGCTCCGGAATACCGATACCCGAATCGGCCACGCTCAGTTCGAGTACGCCGTTGGTCCATCGCGCGCGCACGACGATCTTGCCGGAATACGTGAACTTGAGCGCGTTGCCCAGGAGATTGTTGAGAATCTGCGACAGACGGATCGGATCGAAGAACAGCTTGCGCGGACACGTGCGATCGATCACCACGAAAAGCCGCAAGCCCTGCCGGTTCGCGATCGGCGCATGCGCCGCCAGCACCTTCACGATGAGCTCGCGAATCGAACCCCATTCCTCCGAAAGCCGCATCTCTCCGATGTCCATCTTCGAGAAATCGAGGACGTCGTTGACGACTTGCAGCAGCGCATTCGCCGATGCCTGCATGGCCTGCACGCGCGCTTCCTGTTCCGCCGCGAGCGGTCCGAGCGCCACGAGCTCCAGATTGCCGACGAGCGACGACAAGGGCGTCCTGATTTCGTGGCTCATCGACGCAAAGAAGCTCAGTTTGGCTTTGCTCACCGCCTCGCTGGTTTCCTTCGCGGCGCGCAGGAGATTTTCGACCTCGTGCTGCTCGGTGACGTCGACGATCGCGCAAAACAGCACATCGGTCTTGTTCAGGATCGCCGACGTGTAGGAGATCTTCAGGTGCGACGCGGCGGCGTCCGGCCTGAAGAAGGAAAACGATAATTCCTTGATGTCCGATGCCGCGCCTTCCTTCGGCGGCTCGACGCCGTTCCGCTCGAAGGCCTCGCACAGCGCAGGAGGCAGAGGCTTCGCCGGGTCGTCCAGATCGAGCAGTCTGCGCGCCACCTGGTTCGCCGCCACGATATGGAAATCGGCCCGCAACGCGATGCACAGCCCGACGGGCGTTGCATGCACCAGCAGATGATTGAGAATTTCGCCTTCGACGGCGCGGCACGCCTGCTCGTAAGTGCGCGTCAGGATTCGATGGTTCCAGAAGCGGTACATGACCAGCAGCATGCCGATGAGCGACGTGGTCACGAGCACGATGATGATCAACTCCGTGCGCTTCGCTTTCAACTCCGCCCGAAAAGGCAGCGCGAGCACGATGCGGCCGATCCCGAGCGCGAGCGGATCCATCCGCGCTCCCCAGCCGAATCCGGGCATCCAGTGATACATGGACGTCTCTGCGCGCTTCAGTTGTTGCTCGGCATGGCGCGTGTACTCGCTTGCGTTGCCCGCCAGGGCGTTGCCATTCGCATCGAAGATCGCGATCTGCGACTCGAACGAATCCGCGATGATGCCCTTCAGGACGTTCTCCAGCACCACCCTCGTGTACACCAGCCCATAGGGCTCGCCATCCTTCGCGACGACCATGAACATCACGACGGTGGGCCGCCGGAACAACTGGGGCTGCGAGATGAACCACATCACGCGATGCTGACGCGCGGCGTCGAGCGGCGAGATCGAGTGGACGGTCATGTAGAGCTTCGCGGCCTGGGCGAGGGTGACCGAGCGAGCAGAGGACTCGGCCTGCATTTGCACGTCGTAAAGGAAATCGATGCCATACGCGGCCGTTCCGTCATACGAGGAAAAAAGCAGGACGACGGGCGTGGAATCTCGTGCGATCGACTGCAGCGCGGCCTTGCACGTCCGCAGCAAGGCGATGTCCTCACGATTCTCCGAGAACCGCTGACATCCCTCGTCCCTGGCGGGGTTATGGGCGGCGGTTGGCGCCGAACCCGCGTTCATCAACTCGAGCAGCAAGGCGGCCGTGCTGAGCATGTTGAATCGGCTGAAAATCGCCTGATTGACGTTGCGAAGCATGGTCTGCGCATTTTCATGCTCGCTCCTCAATGTCCGGAGAGCCAGATTGTAGGTCGCGGCTCCCGCCCCGCAGAGCGCGGTGAAGATCAGCAATCCCACCACGACTGCGAATATGCGTCGCTCCCTGATGAGATTTCTTTCCAGCATCCGCAGCATCTGCAGAGGCGAATCCTGCGACGCGGCGAAAAAGCGCTCCATCAGGCTAGCCCGGTTCTCACTGCGTACTTGACCAGATCCACATGGTTTTCTATGTGCAGCTTGCGCATGGCGGATCGCTTCTGCGTGGCGACGGTGGGCACGGACCGGCTCAGCGTGCGCGCGATCTCCGTCACCGAAAGTCCTTGCGCGAACAGCCGCACGACTTCCAGTTCGCGCGGCGAGAGCGGCTGTTCGCGCGCGAGATCCTTCGTGGTCGAGCCTTCCCTCGCCAGACGAAGCTGAATCTTCGGCGAGACGATGGTTTCTTTCGCAACCAGCGCCCGTATGCTGATCTGCGCGAGTTCGCTCGGCGGTTCCTCCTTGCTCACGATCGCCGCGACGCCGAGCTTGCATAGCTCATGAAACATGTCGCCGCTCGTCATCATCGTGACGACGACGATCGGAATCTGGGGATGCGAGCGGCGCAATCTGCTCACGAGGCGCAAGCCATCCAATTCGACGTCCTCATCGCCCTGCATGACGAGATCGGTGATGATGAGGTCGACGGGTTCCGCATCGACGACACGAATCAACTCCGCGCCCGAGCTCACCATGGCTCCGATAACGTAACCGGGAAGTTTGGAAAACTGATCAGACAGGGCCAAGAGGACGATGGGGTGATCGTCGGCCAGCACCACGCGAACCGTACGCATGGTTCCATTCATGGGCGCACCACTGCAATGATGTCTCGTCTCTGCAATGAAAGATGAAACAGACACGTGCTCCTTCTTGAAACGTGAAACGGACGAACGACGTATGTCAGCAACACGGCCCCCGAATGAACATGTACTCGTGGAACTGATTGTAGGTCACGCCCGATGCCATGGAAAGAACGCGGACCGAGTACAGCCGACGCCCGGCCGCCCTCGAGCCCGCATCCCCTTCCGTCCGTTCGTCGCGATCCGCACAGTCCGCTTCCAGCCGACAGCCGAGTTGCGTACGGCCGCCGTCGCACAGGTCGCAAGCGGAGGCCTGGCTTCGGCACTTCCGTGCGCCCGCATGCTCCTGAACCCGTGTCGGCCGCAGCGCTGCACGCCGCAACGCATGCAGCGGCATGACCACGTCCTCGCTTCTGCGGCTTTCCACCAGCAACATCGCGGCGATGGAGATCATGCACAGCGAGCACAGGATGGCGACGATCAGGATCACCGTCGAGGCCGCGTCGCTCAGGGCGAGACCGATGAGCAGGAACAACGACAACGCAAAAAAGACCGACACCAGGATCACGGCATGGCGGCCAACTCTCTTGCGGCATGCGCGGAACAATCCGCCAATGAAATTGGACGCTGACATACTGAGTACCTGGATAGGATAAAGCTGTGCATCGTTTCGGCCAGGACGCGAGGCATTCCGTGGAAACCTGCGCCGGTTGCAAAAGAAGTCGGTTCTGCTCAAGAGACCGAAGCAACATTAGACGATCACCCCAGGGCCAGATATCGAAGGATGTTGATTCTGATAATGCAGCGCTCGGACACGGCTGACGTCGTCAACATCTGAGCGCATGGATGCGGCAACATGTCACGACGTCGACGACGAAGCCCATCCGATGTCCGGCGTGCATCATCGTCGACACCGGCACGCGCCGCGCACCGGGTCGACGCCGCAATCCGTCGCGCCAGCGCGATGCAGCGTTGCACGGATCGCAAAGCTGCACATCCGGAGCGAGCGGCGACGACGTGACGGCGCACGTGAACGGCGCGCCAGAAACGAAGCCGGCAGGCGCGCCGCTCGTGACACGCTCCGTCATGCTGCGAGGGACATTCCGTTCGCCAGTTTCAGGTGCAGCAGATGCCCTCCAATGCGCGCAACGACTTCCGACCAGTCACCGTTGAAGCGCCGGCGGAACAGACGCATCGTCGGATACCAGGGGCTGTCTTCCCGCGTGTAGTGCCAGCGCCAGTCGCCATAGGCCGGCAACATCAGCCAGACGCGCTTGCCCATTGCGCCCGCCACGTGCGCGACGGAAGTGTCCACGGTGATGACCACGTCGAGGGCCGCGATCGCGCTCGCGGTTTGGGCCATCGTTTCCAGCCGCGGGCCGACGTCGTGGAAGTTCGCGCGCGCCTCCGCATACGCGGCGGCTTCATCGGACCCTGCGCCCTTCTGCAGGCTGAAGAATTCGAAGCCTTCCATCTTGAAGAGATCGTTGAGCACGGAAAGCGACGGCAGCGAGCGATGACGATCGTTCTCGTGCGTCGGATTGCCCTTGAACACGACGCCCACCTTGATCTTGCCCGCCTCGACGAGCGGCAGGCGGGACGGCGCCTCTTTCGGCGCACGCAGATACGGCACCGTCTGCGGAAACGCTTCCAGGTTCAGCGGGAGATACGCGGGGATCGCATGCGGGAACACCCAGTAGTCGGCGCCGGCGAAATTGGCGGCGTGATCGACGTTGACGACCTGATCGGCTTCCCCCGACGCTTCGTACAGCTCGACAAGCGGGGCCTGGCAGACCAGCACCACGCGCTCGGCGCCGCACTGTTCGCGGAAGATCCGCGCGAAGCGCATGAAGAAGATTTCGTCGCCGAGACCGAACTCGCTCCAGATCGCGATGGACTTGCCCTTCAACGGCTGGCCGGTCCACGCGGGCACGCTGCGGGGCGGCTCCGTCGTCGTGCGGCGCTTCCAGCCGAACTTCGCCATCAGCTTCTCGCGCATGGCGAAGCCTTGCTGCAGCTTGCCTCGCGCGATGGCGTGCAACACGCGATAAAGCTGCGGCCCGTGCTCGCCGGGAAGACGCTTCACGCACTGCTCCCAAAACGCGTCCGCTTCCTCGGGCACGTTCCAGCGCAGCGTTTCGAGCAAGGCGCGATGGTAGACATCGAAGCGATAGGGATAGAGCCGCACCGCTTCCTTCGCGGCGGCGATACCGTCGGCGGCGCTGCGCGAGCGCGACATGGCGTCCTTCAGCTCCTGCGCCGTCGGCACGGCCCGCTTGCGCAGCACGAATTCGATCGCGCACTCCGCGAAGCCCTCGGCGGTCTGATCCACCTCGGGGTTGCCTGCATCGAAATGCTCGCGAACGAGTGTCACGCGCTCACACTCGGCGACCTGCGACATCGCCGCGACGAGATCGGTCACGTTGATCGAGCGCGCCAGGCCCTGCCCCGTCTTGCAGATCGTGAAGCTGGACTTGTGCCGGGCATTGAAGCGGCTTGGCCAGACTCCCTTGCCGTACAGGTCCTCGTCAGGGACCGTCACCACGGCATGGCCGCCGGGCTTCAGCAAGTCGAGCCATCCGGCCAGAGCCTTGTATGCATTGTCCTGCTCCGCGAGGATATGGCTTGCATGAACGAAGTCGAACTTCGCGTCCTGCGCGCCTTGCGTCTCCGTGAAGCTGGCTTGTGACGGCGTAAAGGATGCGACGCGGCGCATCAGCGGAAAGGAAGCCGCGTGCGCGGCGAGCGGATCGCTCCTCGCGCCGATATCCACGCCTTCCCCCACGAGATAGTGCTGCACGAAGGACGGGTCATGCGAGCGGCGCAGCGAAGCCTTGCTGGTCTCTTTCATCACTCACCTCGCAACGCTGCGACAGAACGGTTCGCTTCGATCTGATCGCGCCAGAGCGACTCGATACGTTCACCGAGAATTTCCGGGCGTCCCTTGAAGATCAGCTTTTCGACCGCCTTCGGGCCGGCCAGCTTGCGCGCCAGCTCGGTGCGCTCCTTCGAATCGTCGATGAGGCGCAGCGCCGCCGCCTTGTATTCGTCGGTCGAGGTTGCGATCATCCACTCCGGGAAGCCGAGACGCCGGAACATGCCTTCGTCGATATGCTCGTGAACCTCGCGCCCGGTCTTGCAGACGCCGACCAGCCCCGCCCATACCGTATCGACGATGCCGTTGGTGTTGCCGAACGGGAACGGATTGAGGAACATGTCGCAGTCCGCGATCACCTTCATGTAGTTCCCGTAGTTCTGGTGCTTGTGCACGACGCCCTTGTCGCCCATCAGACGGCGCACCAGGTTGCGCACCTGCGGGAACGTGATGCCCGTTGCCTGACCCACGAGGAAATGAAACTCCACGGGCACGCTGGCTTCTTTCGCGATGTCCGCGCAGGTTTGCAGGAAGCCCGGATTGAGCTTGATGGTCGTCCCCGCGACGGCGATCTTCACCGGGTCCGTCTTCAGGCGCTTTCGTTTCGGCAAATCGAGTTCGAGCATGGCCGCAGGCGGACGATACGGCATGCCGTCGTGCGGCAGCTTCAGCAGCTTCTCGCTGAAGCACGCTTCGTCGCCGACGTAGTCTTCCTCCACGACGACATAGTCCATCGCATGACCGTGCGTGGTGGCCGGGTGGCCCAGCGCCATCAGTTGCATCGGCGCGACGCGCAGGCAGGCGAGCGCCATCGTGATCGGGAACATGCCCACGCTCGGCATGTACATCGCCTGGGCTCCACGCGCTTCGCTCGTGTCGCGGACCTCCTTCACGCATTCCCACAGATTGCCGCCCTTGAACGGGATGAACTCGTGAAACACTTCCTGGCCCGCTTCATCGACACGCCCTTCGTAGCCCATGCCGACGATATGGAACTTGTCGCGCATCGCGACGATCGTCTGCGAGTGGGTGCGGTAGATGGAGTGATTCTTGGAGAACCATTCGAGCACGACCAGCAGCACCGGCTTCTCACCCGCCTTGGGCGCTTGCGCCTTGCGCTCGACATCGCGAATGCCGAGGCTTTCGAGCTTGCGGCGAATCAGCGTGTTGATCGGCTTCTTGATGTCGTGCTTGCCGGGCAGATCCGCATAGCTGCAATGCATGTACATGTCGTGCAGCACGGCCATCGGCAGCGAATCGATGCTCTCCACCTGATCGAGCCTTTCCGGCAGCCAGCGCAGGATCATCGGTCGCCACCTTGTCGAATTTCCACAGCACGTCCCAGTCGAGACGCACTTCGGATTCCGGCGTGTAGAGCAACTGGAACTTGTGCATGTCGGCTGTGCGCAATTGCACCGAGTTGCGTGCTTCTTCGTCGAGACCGAGCGAGCGCAGGATATGATCCGCGTTCCGGAACGGGCTGGCGGCAAACAGCCCGGCCAGCCAGCGTTGGAACACCAACGTCTTCCGGATGCCATCGTCCGAGAAGCGGAAGGACGGGTCGCTCAACAGCGTCGTGGCGGCGGACGTGATGCGCGTGAGCAGGTGATCGTCCATGATGTCGCGCGCCTCGCCCGACTGCGCCCAGCTCTCTACGTCCATCAGAACGCCGTAGTTCTGATCGAGCTTGGAGAGCAGCTTGAGCATTTCACGGCCGGCCGCAGAATGATCGCGTCGATAACAGAGGTATTCGAACTTGTTGATGCTGAATGACATGATATTTATTCCGGAGATTGATACGTAACGTTGAGATTCTGCGTCGAGGGCGGCGCAAGCAAACCGGCTATGCGATCAGTGGCTCCAGTTGACCGAGAGCCAGAATTGAGTCGGCTTCTTGCCCGGATCTACCCAGGAAGAGCCCGAGAAACCATACGGCTTGGCGACCGCGGCAGAGACCGTCGCGCCCCACGGCGTGAGCCAGTCGAGGCTTGCGCCGTAGCCGGCGAGAATGCGGTTATTGGTGATACCCGGTACACCGGGATACGTGTTCTCCCAGCCTTCCCAAGGAGAGTGATTGACGCGGCCGTAGGCGAAATCACTGAACAGCCCGAACTGGAGCTGGTGCCCCGTCGCGATCGGCACACGCTTGTACAAGCCGACGTTCACGACGGCGCCCTCATCTGCAGAGCCTTCGTCGGCGCGATAGGCGCGCACCGCGTTCGGGCCGCCGAGATTGAGCTTCTCGCTGCCATCGAGGTTGCGGCTCGAGAGTTGTGAGTTGACGGCGGCGGAGAAGAACAGATCGCCGCGCTGCGTGAAGTTATAGGTGGCGAAGCCCCCGCTCGTCAGCTTCGCGTAGTTGCCCGTGCGGTGCGTAATGCTGTCCGACGTGTCGTTGTTGCGCAGATGCCCCAGCGTCAGCGCCGTCTGCCCGCTCAGTATGTTGCTGCGCAGTGCGCGCGCACGCTCGCCATTGTTCGCTTGCAACGACAACTGGATGGAATCGATCGTGCCCTTGGCGGTGGCGTTGTCGTACTCGGTGAAGGTCGTCGACGTATTGCTGTGCAGGAACGACGCACCGCCCCAGACATTGGCGTCGAGCCCGCGCATGAAGGGATACTGCACGCCGGCCTGCACGGTCGTCGCGACGCCCTTCGTCGGCGTGCCGAGATTGACGTTGTATTGCTGACGCGTCACGCCGCCCGTGAGACGCAGGCCATCGTCGAAAATGGGCATGCTGCCGGTCAGCGAGCCTGTCCACATGTTCTTGTTGGTATCGGTGAGCGTGAAGGCGTAGCTTTCGCCCGCACCGAAGAGGTTGTTCGCCGACGCGGTAATCCCGGCGCGATACTGACCGGTCGACTCGATCCCGTTGTTATCGAAGATCAGATTCGCGGATACCGGCTTGCCCTGTTGCGCAATGTTGAACACCACGTCGATATCGCCGGTGCCCGCACCGGGCTTCACGCTCGGCGCGCTTTCCAGTGCAACGCCGGGGACGTCCTGCAGCAGTTGTGTGGCGCGTTCGAGGCGGCCCGAGCGCAGCAGACACACACCCTCCACCGTTTCTCCGCTGCACAGCGCGTGCGCGATCAGCCGCTGCAGACGCGCGTCGGCGACACGGGACTTGTTATTGAGGATGATCTGGCGAACGCGTCCGGGAAAGACCGAGAATGCCGGCGTGCCGCCCTTCTGCGCCGCCTGCCAGTCCTGTTGCGTCATGAGCACCTGACCGAGCGGGAATCCGCCCTGACGCAACGCCGCTGTGAGCGCGTCGGACCAACGGTTCACTTCGTCGATGGTGGCGGGTGCGCTGCCGAGCTTGCGGACGCTCTCCGTCACCACCTGTTGCGCGATCATCGCATCCGCGCCGCTGCCGGGAATCACTTTCGCTGACGCAACCACTTCACTATCGACCGGAACGGCATCCATGGAAGCCGCATCGTGGGTCAGCGATCCGACGTCGGCAGAAATGGATTCGGCATTCGCCACGCCAGCCAACATCAAGGAACCGATACAAACAACCTGCCGTGCCGCTGCTGCGATCTCACTCATTCTGAACATTGCACCTATCCTTCGTGTAACCAATCTTCCGAGCGTCATGCCTGGTTCAATCGCTGAGCAGGCAACATTCGCTGACGAAGCACAGGTTAAGATTCGGTGCGTTCAAAACGAATAGAAGAACTTCTAAAGTGGATGTGATCAGTTCTGCATACTCAGCATCGAGAGTTCGGAAAAGTTCGATACCGCCACTCATCCGGACTCACAAGCGTTACTACGAATCCTTGACTGCGATATTAGAAAGCTGCGTCTTGGCACCATATAGAACGAATTCGAATTGCGAAGCCGTGGTGCCGGGAAGTCGAATGGGACCTAGGGGATAAGTCCGCTGGGATGAATACGTTGAATGGGCCTGCTACGCCTCGCATTGCACGCCAGAGGCGCGCCGGCGCTCAGCGGGCGGCCTCGAGCACGCCACACTCGGGCGCCGCGTTCGAAGGGTTCAACGACAAGCCGCGACTCGCCGCGAAACGGAACATTTCAGAAATGCGCAAATAGCCAAGCTGATGACAAGCCTTGAGGCGCAGCGCGCTGATGGCGCTCTTGCCGCGTTTCAGCAAACGCGCGGACTCGCCGACCGACATCCCGCACAACATCAGGCCGGCGACTTCCATCTGCCGGTTCGTCAACGTGGCGAAACGGTTCATTTCGGGATCTGCATCGAACCGGGCGAGCGCGTTGCGCACGGCAGGCGAAAAGTAGCGGCCACCTTGCGCGATCCGCTTCACTGCCCGCAGCACCTCGGCTACGTCATCGCCCTTGCTCGCAATTCCGGCCACGCCGCGTGTCGCAAGGCAGCCGGCCAGAAACGGATCGTCGGCTTCGCTGTAGACGAGAACGGGAAGCTTGCGTGCTTTCAGAGAGATGGATGACAGGAAACGCCAGCCGTCCGGCGTCCCGTCGACGGGCATCGAATAGTCCGCAACGACGACATCGCAAGACGAATGATCGAGCAGCTCGAGGAACTCGGCCGAGCCGCTCGCCGCGCCGACGACCTTCACGCCGGCATCTTCCAGCGTCTTGCGCAGCCCACAGACCACGAGCGGATGATCGTCGACGATAGCTACGTTAATGTGACTTCCAGACATCTCAAGCTCCTGTGACGCGATTCACGCACGCGCGCGGCCGCATCCCCTCTCTCACACGCGATTCATCTCGATGCCCGAGACGGACCGTTCCAGCCATAAGCCATGACCCACGGCAAAGCGGTACATCTCCAGTTCGCCGGAAAAGCCGAGCCGCTTGTACGCCTCCGTGCGTTGCGCGCTGACGGTGTTCTCACGGCGATGCAGCAGCCGCGCGGTCTCGCATACGGACAGTCCGCACAGCATCAGGCCGGTGACTTCCATCTGTCTGCGCGAGAGCGCGGTGAAGCGCCGGAATTCCGGCTGCGCATTGAATTGCGCGTGCGCCGCATGAGCGATCGGCGACAGATAGCGGCCGCCATCGGCGAGCACACGCACGGCCTTCACGAGTTCCGACATATGATCGCGTTTGCTCACGATGCCGGCGACGCCGCGCTGCACGAGACTTCCCACCAGAAAGGGGTCGTCGAACTCGCTGAAGACGAGCGTCGACAGCTTCGGAAACTCGCTCGACAGAGACGTGATGAAGCGCCATCCATCGAGCGTTCCTCCGCAGGGCATCGAATAGTCGGTCAGGACGACATCGCACTGCGTCATAGCGAGCAGCGTGAGCAAGTCGGACGGTCGCGAGACCGCGACAAGCACTTCGATACCCTCGTCTTCCAACGCCTTGCGCAGTCCGCAAAGCACGAGCGGGTGATCGTCCACGATCGCCACTCTGACGCGCTTTCCCATATCTTCTCCTGATACATCGAACGGCTCCTCGCTCCGCTGACTGCCATGCTTCGACGCAGTGGCGCGGGAAACCTTTTTCTTGGCCTCTCGCCGTCGCGATACGAGGCAAGCCGATTACGGCCGGGGCGGACATTCGCATCCGTTGCCGTTCAACGCTTGAAGTAAAGATATCGGGGCCACGTCGGACGTCATATCGAAGAATGTCGAAAAGCCGTCCGCGCGGGCGGGCAGTATCGGCATCCCGATGCTGCGCCGTATGAGAAAACCTTGTTGGCGCCTCGCTTCGACGACAGACCGGTTTCATCGTCGAGCGGGCTATCAAGAGCGGATAACGAAGGATGCCGAAACAACGACAACAACACGCCGGGGTCGACCGACATCCACATCAGCGTGCTCTCTCAGACTCCTTGAGCTCGCCGGGACAAGTCGATCGGGCTGGAAAGCGCCGCGACATTCATCGCTGCTGCGTGCCAGCAATTTCCAAGCACAATGCTGCTCGACGACGGCGACATCATCCAGGGCTGCGTCGCGCGGCGGCTTCCGGTCATCCCGAGGCGAATCTCCCGCTTGCCATGGCGTAGCGCACGGCGAGCCTGGCTTGCATCGGGATGAGAGCGAGTACTGGAGCGATGTGAAGGAGACGCTGCACGACGACGAGCATCGCGCGCAGCCTTGAAGCGGTTCGAAGCATCACACGTTGGTATGAGCGCGCCGAGTCGTTCGTAGAATGGCCGGCGCGCTTGCGCTTCCGTATGCTGATGTCATGGTCACGCATCGGGAGCGCATCATGAACGAGTCATCGACACGCAGGCTGTTATCGGGTTGCGCCGCCGTGCTGGCGTTTGCGACGTGGTATTCGTTCAGCGTGCCGCATGACTGGAGCGCGCTCGATCGCGCGAGCCATGACACGGAGTTGCCGCTGGAGCGGATGGCCGTCGACGAAGCGCAATCCGCTCGCTGATTCACAACCTCTGCGCGCGCGCCGGCGTCGATGCCCCTTGCGGCATCGTCACGCCCAACGCTTCGGCCTTCAACACGAGATCCGCGAGCGAGCGTGCCGCCATCTTCTTCATCGCCTGCCCGCGATGAATCTTCACCGTGATCTCGCTGAGATTCATCGCCGCCGCGATCTGCTTGTTCATCAGACCCGACACGACGAACGCCATCACCTCGCGTTCACGCGGCGTCAGCGATTCATACGAGCGCCGCAAATCCGCCACCGAGCGGCTTGCCGCGCGCCGTTGCTCGTCGGCCTCGAGCGCCTGCGCGACGGCATCGAGCATGTCCTGATCGCGGAACGGCTTCGCCAGAAAATCCTTCGCGCCCGCCTTCATCGCCTTCACGGTCATCGCGATGTCGCCGTGCGCCGTCATGAAGACGATCGGCAAGCCGAGCTGGCTCGCGGCCATCTGCTCCTGCACCGCGAGACCGCTCTGCCCTTTCAGCCGCACGTCGAGGATCAGGCAACTGGGCACCTCGGGCATGTCATAAGCAAGAAACTCGTGCGCGGACGCGAACGTCATCACGTTCAGGTCGACGGAGCGCAGCAGCATGCGCAGCGCATCGCGCATCGATTCGTCGTCGTCGACCACGTAGACCATCGCGCCGTTCGTCTTCGCGTCCGCGTCCCTGTCAATGTTCATCGTCTCCCCCTTCGTTTTCGGGCAGCACGAAGCGCAAGCGCGCGCCGCCTTCATCGGGCGACTCCGCCCATATCCTGCCGCCGTGCGCCTCGATGATCGAACGGCAAATCGACAAGCCCATGCCCATGCCTTCGGCCTTCGTCGTGAAGAACGCGTCGAAGAGACGGCGGGCGTTGTCTTCGCTGATGCCCGTGCCCGAATCCTGCACGGTGATCTGCGCATAGCCTTGATCGCTGTCGCTCTCGCCCGTCGCGATGCGCAGCACGCGCGGCCCGTTCACGTTGGACATCGCCTGTGCCGCGTTCATCATCAGGTTGATGAGCACCTGCTGCAACTGCACGCGATCGCAGCGCACCGTCGGCGACGGCGTCGCGAGCTCGCTGCGCACGTCCACGCGATGCCGTCCGAGCTCGCGCCGCACGAGCTCGATCGTCTCTCCGACGATCTCGTTCACATCGAGCGTCGCGGGCTGGCTGTCGCGCTTTCTCGCCATCGCGCGAATGCGTGCGATGACTTCGCTCGCGCGCCTGGCGTCGCGAATCATCTGCGCGATCGATTGCTGCGCTTCCGCGATCTCCGGCTGCGCGCGGTTGAGCCAGCGCAAGCCGGCGTCGCCGCTCGTGACGATCGCGGCCATCGGCTGCGTGACTTCGTGCGCGATCGACGCGGCCAGCTCGCCCAGCATCGTGACGCGCGTCACGTGCGCGAGCTCGGCGGTCGAGCGCGCGAGCGCTTCCTGCGCGAGCTTGGTCTCGGTGACGTCCATCAACGCGCCGACATATTCGTCGCCATCGGCTTCCGTCGATGCGCGATGCGCGACGAAATGCACATGCTTGATCGAGCCATCGGGCAGCAACAGCCGATGCTCCACGTCGATTTCGACCGCGCCGTTCAGCGCCGCTTCATGCGCGCCGCGCACGATGCCGATATCGTCGGGATGCGCGCGCGTGAGAATGGCATCGATGGAAGGTTCGACATCGCGCGGGTAATCGAAGATGCGATACGCCTCGTCGGACCACCACATCGTGCCGGCCGGCAGGCGCGTCGCGATGCTGCCGGTGCGCGAGAGCTGCTGCGCGTCGAGCAGAAACGCCTCGCTGCGCTTCAATGCATCGCGCTGGCGCTGCAACTCGGCCTCCATGCGCTTGCGCTGCGTGATGTCGTTGCTCGTCGCGAGCACCGCGCGCGGCATACCTTTCGCGTCGCGCAGCAAGGCCGCGCGGCTCGCGATCACGATCTCGCCGCCGTCGTGGCGCACGCGCGTGATCTCGCCGTCCCAGCGGCCCGAGCGCAGCAGCTCCGCGCGGATCTGCGCATGCGGCACGGGCGAGTTCGATTGGGTCATGCGGTCGATCGGCTGGCCGATCGCTTCCCGCGCCGAATAGCCGTAGAGCGCTTCGGCGCCGCGATTCCAGAACGTGATGCGGTCGTTCATGTCGTGCGCGACGATCGCGTCGTGCGCCAGATTGAGCAGTTCGAGCTGCTCCTGCATCTTCGTCGTCGTGGCCTGATTGCGCAGCGATAGGATGGCGGTCGTGCCGATTGCCAGCAGGCTCACCGCGCAGCGCGCGAGCGCGCCGCCCGACACGTTCTCGTCGTGCGAAAGCACGAAGCCGACGAGCGTGAGGATGACGCAGCCCCACGCCGTCGTGACGGTGGCGGTGCGATTGCCCGTCGATGCGACGAGCAGCACGACGACGACATAAAGCACCGCGATGGCGATATCGAGTGGCGTGAGCGCGTCGATGAGAAACACGACGAGCGCGATGGCCGCCGCGAGCATCCACACGATGCGGGAATCGTGACGCACCGCGCGCGGCGCGCTTTGGAATGTCTCCATCACGGCCGGTCTGACGCCGGCGAATGGAAACGAACGACGAACGAGACGAGCGACATGGTCATGGTGCGTTCGTTGGGAAGATGGCGGCGGGCGCGCTAAGACACATTACGCGCGGCGGAATGCGCAATAAATTCTAATCCGTCAAAAAGCCTTGTTTGATGCGCTCCAGGCAATCTGCGACGGCAGCGCCATCGACGGGCTTGCTGAGAAAACACACCGCGCCGCCATCGAGTGCCTGACGGCGCGCCGCATCGGAAGCGAACGCGGTGATGAACATGACCGGCACACCCGGCTTCAGTTCGTGCAGGCGCTGCTGCAATTGCAGGCCGGACATGCCGGGCATGTTGAGATCGGTGATGATGCACGCGAGGCCGTCGAGCGAATCGGCGTCCAGAAACGACTCCGCCGACGGATACAGGCTGACCTCCCAGCCGAGCGAGCGCAACAGGCTGGAGGAGGCGACGCGGACGGATTCGTCATCGTCGATCACGGAAACTCTCGAAGGCGATTGCAAGGGCGTTGTCCTGAACCGTGCATGAATTTCGGCGGGCATGGGACTGGTCCACCGCTTGAACGGAAGTCATCTTACGCACGCGGCATCGTGCGGAAAATCATATGTACGTATAGGTCGGAAGCGTTGGTCTGCGCGTCGTCTGTATTTATATGAGGAAATACGCGGTCGACTTTCTCGCTTATACGCAAGGCTATGCGCCGCGCCAGCATCGGCACGCGAAGATCAGGACTTTCGTCGAGTTTCTATCGAACTCGTTTAGAAGCCGGTTCGATGTGACGCCGGGAATCACGGCGCGCCCCGCCAGGAGCGCGCCGCGACTCGTCACGGCTTGGGAATGCGGATGCGGCTGATCATCAGCGAGCCGGAGATGGCATAGATCAGCACGAGCGGATGCAGCGTGAAGCCACCGATGCGCCACGTGCCGAGCCACATGCTCTCGCCGATCGCGCCGGTCCACGCGCCGATCGTCAGCAGCAGCACGATCAGAAACGAGGTGGGAATGGGCGTGCCTTCGAAGTGCGTGACCTTGCCGCTGCTGCCGGACATCTCTTCGGTCGTGACGTTGTAGCGCGCGAGACGCGACACGCCGCACGCGACGAAGTACGCGAGGATCACGCGGTCATAGAGCCCGCGCATGCCGAATCCATAGCCGATGATCGCCGGCGCGACGCCGAACGAGATCACGTCGGCGAGCGAATCGAGCTCCTTGCCCAATAGCGACGCCTTCTGGCGCCAGCGCGCGATGCGGCCGTCGAGCACATCGAAGACGAGCGCCGCGAACACCAGCGCGCAGGCGAGGTAAATATGCAGCACGTCGGAATCGTCGAGGTAGGACATCGACGAGAACAGCGCGCCCGTGCCGCACACCGCATTGCCCAGCGTGAACCAGTCGGCCAGGTGGAAATCGCGGATCATCGAGAATCGTTTCATTCGTTTCTGTTTTCGAGACGTTCGGGGAGCGCCGCATGACGGCGCCGCGAATCTGTCAAGTCTATCATCGCGCCCTCTTTCCACAGCACTCCGCGTGCCCGCCAAACCTGTACGCGCACGTACAGGTTTGCGTTACAATGCGCCGCATCGACCATCGCAGCTTCGATGCCCGCCATGTCCACGACCAAGCCCGCGCGCCTCACCATCCGCGACGCCGCCGAGCGTCTGCAAGTCACACCCCGCACGCTCAAGTATTACGAGGAACGCGGCCTCGTCACGCCTACGCGCAGCGAGGGGCGCTACCGGCTCTACAGCGAGCAGGATCTGGAACTGTTCGCGCGCATTCTGCGGCTGCGCTCGCTCGGCTTCTCGCTCGAGGGCATCGTCGAGATGCTCAAGCGGCCGATGGAAACGCTCGGCGAAGGCCGCACGGGTTATTCCGCTTCGTCGCTGCGTGAAATCGAAGAAGCGCTTTCGCAGCAGATCGACGCGGTCGATGCGCGCATCGCCGCCGTGCGCCGCGAATTGAAGGAAGCGCAGGCGGTGCGCAGCGAACTCGCGAGCGACCTCGATTATTTGCGGCGCAGAATCGCCGGCGAAAGCAAGGAGACGTTGTTGCAGGAGCGCATGGCCGCGCGCAGGCAGCGCAAGGCCAAAAGCGCCGAGGACGATGCCGAATGACCGCGGCGTCGTTTCGGTCTTCGCGGCAACTGGCTGAACGATTGCGCGGCGATCTGTTTCCGTGGGCCATCGCGCTCGCCACGGGCCTCGACTATTTCGACAACGCCGTGTTTTCGTTCTTCACGAGCTATATCGCGGGCGGCATCAATGCGTCGTCCGACGAGCTCGTCTGGGCGTCGAGCGCGTATGCGGTGGCGTCCGTGCTCGGCATTCTGCAGCAGCAATGGTGGATCGAGCGGCTCGGCAATCGACGCTACATCGCCGGATGCCTGTTGCTGTTCGCGGCGGGCGCGGTCGCGGCCACGTTGTCCGAATCGGCCATCGAACTGGCGCTGGCGCGCGGCTTTCAGGGCTATTTCATCGGCCCGATGATGAGCGCCGCGCGCATTCTGATCCAGGCGCGCTTCACGCCGCAGGCGCGCCCCGCCGCGACGCGCCGCTTTCTCAACATGATCCTGCTCGGCTCCGCGCTCGCGCCCCTGTGCGGCGGCTATCTCGTCGCATGGCTGGGCTGGCGCGCGCTGTTTTCCTGCACGGCGTTCGGCGGCGTGGCGCTCGGCGTGCTCGCGCTCGTCGCCGTGCCGCCCTCGGGCCGCGTGCGCCCCGATGCGCGCGGCGACGCGCACTTCTGGCCGTACATCATCTTCGCGTTCGCGCAAGGCGCATTGCAGATCGTCATGCAGCAGGTGCGCTTCGAACTCTTCAGCACGTCGCCGGAGCTGATCGTGCTGACCGCCTTCGGCATCGTGTCGCTCGCGTGGTTCGGCTGGCATCAGTGGCATCATCCGAGGCCGCTGCTGCGGTTCCACGCGCTGCGCGAGAAGACGTTTCAGGTGGGCATCGTGCTGTACGTCGCGTATTACTACATCAGCAACGCAATGAGCTTTCTCGTCTCGCGCCTGCTCGAAGGCGGACTCGGCTATCCGGTTGAGAACGCGGGACGGCTCGTCGGCTTCACGTCGATGATCTCGCTGCCGATGGCCCTCGCCTATTTCCGCTACGCGCCGCGCATCAGGCACAAGAAGTGGATGATCACGGCCGGCTTCCTGCTGGCCGCGTTCATCGGCACATGGATGATCGACATGCCGCCCGATGTCAGCATGCCCTGGCTCATCCCGCCGATGATGCTGCGCGGCATCCTGCTGCTCTTCATCGCGCTGCCGGTCGCGAACCTCACGTTCCGCGTGTTCCCGATCGAGGAATACAGTCACGGTTATCGCTTCAAGAACATCGTCAAGCAACTGACCTATTCGTTCTCGACGGCGACCATCATCATTCTCGAACAGCATCGCGTCGCGTTGCATCAGACGCGCCTCGCCGAAGCGGTCAATCCATTCAATCCGGCCTTCCAGAACGTCTATCAGAGCCTGCTCGGCGCGTTCCAGCGCATGGGGCACAGCGCGTCCGAAGCGGGCGGACTCGCTCTCGTCGAAGTGAGCCGCATGGTCACGCAACAGGCGAATTTCCTTGGGTCGCTCGACGGCTTCTACTACCTGATCGGCGTCGCCCTGTGCGCGAGCGTGATCGCGGTGTGGCAGAAGCAAATCGATTGACCCGCCCCGGAGCGATACGAAAGTGGACACACTCAGCAGCATGCGGATGTTTGCGCGCGTAGCCGAAGAGGGCAGCTTCACCGCCGCCGCGCAACGCATGAATACATCGACGGCCGCGACTTCGCGTGCGATTTCCGCGCTCGAAGCGCATCTGAATGCGCGGCTGTTACATCGCAGCACGCGGCGCGTCATTCTCACCGAGGCGGGCAAGCGCTATTTGCAGCGCTGCGAGCAGATTCTCGCGTGCGTCGACGTGGCCGAGGCCGAAGCCGCCGATGCGCAGTTGCGCCCGTCCGGGCATTTGCGCATCCATGCATCGACGAGCGTCGGGCAATCGTATGTCGTGCCCGCGATCGTGCGCTATCAGCAGCGTTATCCCGCCGTGTCGGTCGACCTGACACTGTCGCAGCGCACGCCCGATATCGTCGACGAAGGTTACGACCTCACCGTGCAGGCGAGCATCGACGAGCTGCCCGATTCGAGCCTCGTTGCGCAACGGCTCGGCACGGTGCATAGCGTGCTGTGCGCGTCGCCGGATTATGTGCGCGAGCACGGCGCGCCGCGCACGCTCGCGGAGTTGTCGCGGCATCCGTGCCATCAGCTCGTTTCCACCCTGTTTCCGCGCGATGTGTGGATCTTCGAAGGCCCGAACGGAACGGAGACGTTTCCGCTCGCGAAGACGAGCTTCGGCGTGAACGTCGCGGGCGCGCTGGCCGTGGCGTTGCGCGAAGGCATGGGCATCGGTGCGCTGCCGATGTCGACGGCGAGCCGTCTGCTCGAAAGCGGCGCGCTCGTGCGCGTGCTGCCCGACTATCGGCTACAGGCGCTCGCGCTTCACGCGCTGTATCCGTCGCGTCAGTATCTCAACGCGAAGGTCAAGACTTTCGTCGAGTTCATCAAGGATTTCGTGCCGCGCATTCTCGAAAGCGACGCCGCCGATATGGTTCACGCGCACGAAGATTGACGCCCGACGAAGTATGATGAGCGGACCACCAACGCTCACCTGCTCACGCCCATGCTCCCGCCAGGCAACTCGTACGAAGCCGTTGCATCCCGATTCGAATGGCGCGTTCCCGCGCGCTACAACATCGCGCAGGACGTGTGCGATAAATGGGCGGACGGCTCGGGCCGCCTCGCGCTCATCGTCGAAGCGGCGGATACATCGCAGAAGCGTTATACCTTCGACGATCTGAAGCACCTGTCCAACCGCTTCGCCAATGCGATGAAAGCGCAAGGCGTCGCGCGCGGCGACCGCGTCGCGATCTTCGTGCGGCAGTCGGTCGAAGCGGCGATCGCGCATCTCGCCGCGTATCGCATGGGCTGCATCGCCGTGCCGCTCTTCGCGCTCTTCGGCATGGACGCAATCGAATTCCGGCTCGCGCATTCGGGCGCGAAGGCCGTCGTCACCGATGCCGAAGGCGCAGCGAAGATCGCGCAGATCCGCGACGCATTGCCCGAGCTGCATCACGTCTATTCCACCGAAGCGAATTTCTGGCCCGCCATCGACGCCGCATCCGATGACGAGTCGCTCGTCGATACCGCCGCCGACGATCCCGCCGTCATCATCTATACGTCGGGCACGACGGGCAAGCCGAAGGGCGCGTTGCACGGGCATCGCATTCTGCCGGGGCATCTGCCGGGCGTGGAGATGTCGCAGCAATGCTTTCCGCAAGACGCCGCGCTGTTCTGGACGCCCGCGGACTGGGCATGGATCGGCGGGCTGTTCGATGTGCTGATGCCATCTTGGCATCACGGCGTGCCGGTGCTCGCGCGCCGCTTCGACAAGTTCGACGGCGCATCCGCGTTCGATCTGCTCGCGCGCAACAAGGTGAGTCACACGTTCCTGCCGCCGACCGCGCTGAAGATGATGCGCGCGACGCCCGGCGCGCAACGTGAAAGTCTTGCGCTGCGCTCGGTGGCGAGCGGCGGCGAATCGCTCGGGGAAGAATTGCTGTCGTGGGGGCGCACGATGCTCGGCGTCACCATCAACGAGTTCTACGGGCAAACCGAATGCAACATGGTGCTGTCGTCGTGCGAGACGTGGTTCGAGCCGCGCAACGGCTCGATCGGCAAGGCGGTGCCGGGGCATCGCGTCGCGATCGTCGATGACGCCGGCGTGCCGCTGCCCCACGGCACGCAAGGACATATCGCGATTCAAAGGCCCGATCCGGTCATGTTCCTCGGCTACTGGCGCGACGAAGCCGCGACCGCGCAGAAGTTTCGCGGCGACTTCCTGTTGACGGGCGATCTCGGCACGCTCGACGCCGACGGCTTCTTCCGCTTCATCGGCCGCGACGACGATGTGATCACGAGCGCCGGTTATCGCATCGGACCGGGGCCGATCGAGGACTGTCTCATCAGGCATCCGGCGGTGCGCTTCGCGGCGGCGGTCGGCGTGCCGGATGCGAAGCGCACCGAGATCGTCTGCGCGGTCGTCGTGCTCAACGATGGCTTCGAACCCGGCGATGCCCTCGTGCGCGAATTGCAGGAGCACGTGCGCACGCGGCTCGCCGCGCATGAATATCCGCGCGAAGTGCACTTCGTCTCCGAATTGCCGATGACGGCGACGGGCAAGGTGATTCGCAAGTCGCTGCGTGCGCAATTCACGGCGGACAAGCGCTAAAACGATGACACCACGACACGTATTCGCGCTCGCGAGCCTGCTGCTGGCGTGCGCCTCGTCGATGGCCGCGACGCTCGCGATCAACGTCGGCGGCGAGCGCTCGCTCACGACCGAGCAGTTGCTCGCGCGCCCCGACGTCGCGACCATCAGCGTGCCGAACGACGTCACGTTTCATCGCACGATGACCTATCGCGCGGTGCCGTTGCGCGCGCTGCTCGGCATCGCGCAATTGCCCGCCGACAAGGAGCTGCAGATCACCGCCACGGATGGCTTCGTCACGCACTTGTCCGCGAAGCTGCTGTTCGGCGATGGCAGGAAGCGCGCCGAGCCGTGGCTCGCGATCGAAGCGCCGGACGAGCCGTGGCCGCAGGCGCCCGGCAACGGCGATATCGGACCGTTCTATCTCGTGTGGATCGATCCGGCTGCGTCGCGCGTATCGAGCGAGCAATGGCCTTTCAAGGTCGATGCGATCCGCATTGCGCCGACGCTCGCCGCGCGCTTTCCGCAAATCGCGGTCGACAAGAGCGTGCCCGCCGATTCGCCCATCCGGCGCGGACAAACCGTATTCGCGACGCAATGCATCGTCTGCCACAAGATGAACGGCGCCGGCGATGCATCGATGGGCCCCGATCTCAATCGCCCGCACAACCCGACCGAGTACTTTCAGCCGTGGGTGCTGAAGTCGTTCATCCGCGATCCGAAATCGATCCGCGCATGGACCGATATGAGGATGCCCGGCTTCGACAGAAACGCGATCAGCGACCGCGATCTCGATGCGGTCATCGCGTATCTCGGCTACATGGCGAAGCGGAAGAAATAAGGTTCATCGAAGAATTCCGTTGAGCTCGTTGCCCGCAGCGGCATCGCTGAAGCCGTCGAAGCGACCGTCGACGAGCCCTTGCGCCGCGCGCATGAAGCCGCCCCACGCGGCACGCGCGAGCGCCCCGCCGACGCTCACGCGACGCACGCCGAGCGCGGCCACATCGCTCAACGTGAACTCGGACACGCCGCCGATCAGCAGATTCACGGGCTTCGGCCCGACCGCCTTCACGACCGCCTCGATGTGCTCGCGCGTCTTGATGCCCGGCGCATAGAGGCAATCCGCGCCCGCATCGGAATACGCCTTGAGTCGCGCGATCGCATCGTCGATATCGGGCTTGCCGGCGAAGAAGTTCTCCGCGCGGCCGACGAGCAAGGTGTCGCCGCCGCTTTCGTCGATCGCGCGCCGCGCCGCCTTCATGCGCGCCACGGCGACATCGACCGGAAAGAGCGGCGCCGATGCATCGCCCGTCGAATCCTCGATCGACAAACCGGCCACGCCCGTCTTCACCGCGAGCTTCACGCTGTGCGCGAGTTCATCGGGCGTCGCGCCGAAGCCACTTTCGAAGTCCGCGTTCACCGGCAGATCGGTCGCTTCGACGATCTCGCGCAGATGAGCGAGCACCGCATCGCGCG
Organism: Caballeronia calidae; assembly: GCF_900044055.2. Classification (GTDB taxonomy): domain Bacteria; phylum Pseudomonadota; class Gammaproteobacteria; order Burkholderiales; family Burkholderiaceae; genus Caballeronia; species Caballeronia calidae. The sequence continues at coordinate 36,268 of NZ_FCOX02000027.1, forward strand.
TCACGTGATTGTCCGCGCGGCCTCGCGACCAGGCGAAGCCCGAACTCGTCGTCGCAATCGCCTTGAAGCCGAGCGTCTCGAGATAACGCGCGGAACCGATATCCCAGGGATTGGGCAGCATGAAGCAACCGGATTCGTGCAGCGCGCGAAAAGCCGCGCGTTTCTCGGCGACGGTGCGAGGCATGGCGTGTCTCCTGTCGATGAACGGGTCGGAACCCAGACGATACGCGATTCGCCGCGAGCGCGTGTATCGGCACTCACTAAGTCTCTCTTAAGCGAATGCCCACTACTCTGTAGCCTTTCTTTTCGCACGAGAGACGGCATGGAGCACGCAAATAAAGCGCTCGCCAAGGTCCCCGAAGTGACCCTGGCGTTCTGGATCATCAAGATCGCGGCGACGACGCTCGGCGAAACCGGCGGCGACGCGTTCTCGATGTCGATGGGCCTCGGCTATCTGATGAGCACGTTCATCTTCGCGGCGGTGTTCGTCGTCGCGGTGATCGCGCAAATCAAGGCGGACCGGTTTTATCCCGCGCTCTACTGGGTCACGATCATCGCGACGACGACCGTCGGCACCACGCTCGCCGATTTCGCGGACCGCTCGCTCGGCATCGGCTATGCGGGCGGCAGCGCCATCCTGCTCGCGTTGCTGCTCGCATCGCTGGGCGTGTGGCATCGGGTGATGGGCTCGGTGTCCGTATCGACGATCGCATCGCCGAAAGCGGAGGCGTTCTACTGGGTGACGATCATGTTCTCGCAGACGCTCGGCACCGCGCTCGGCGACTGGACCGCCGACAGCGCGGGCTTCGGCTACACCGGCGCCGCGCTGATCTTCGGCGGCGTGCTGTTGCTGATCGTGCTCGCGTACTGGTTCACGGACATCTCGCGCACCGCGCTGTTCTGGGGCGCGTTCATTCTGACGCGCCCGCTCGGCGCCGTCGTCGGTGATTTTCTCGACAAGCCCGTCGCCAATGGCGGGCTGGCGATGAGCCGTTACGGCGCGTCGGTCGCGCTGCTGATGTTCATCGTCGTATGCGCGTCCCTGTTCAGGCAACGGCCCGCGCGCGTCGCGCATTGACGTGTGTCGCAAGAAAAAAGCGGCGGTCCCGAAAGACCGCCGCTTTGCTCGAGACTTCAACCAGCGCCGGCGCTTACTTCTTCAGATCGAACCGGTCGAGGTTCATCACCTTGGTCCAGGCCGCGGCGAAGTCCTTGACGAACTTCTCCTTCCCATCGCTGCTCGCGTAGACTTCGGCGAGCGAGCGCAGCACCGAATGCGAGCCGAAGATCAGATCGACGCGGCTGGCGGTCCATTTCCGCTGGCCCGTCTTCCGGTCGCGCCCTTCGAACACGTCGCGGCGTGACGACAGCGGCTGCCATTCCGTGTTCATGTCGAGCAGGTTGACGAAGAAGTCGTTCGTCAGCGTTTCGGGCTTGTCGGTGAAGAGGCCGTGCGCATTCTTTCCGGCCGACACATTCAGCGCACGCAAACCGCCGATGAGCGCCGTCATCTCCGGCGCGGTCAGCGTCAGCAATTGCGCCTTGTCGATCAGAAGCGACTCGGACGGCACCCGCACGTTGGCCTTGATGAAATTGCGGAAGCCGTCGGCGACGGGCTCGAGCGCCGAGACCGAAAGCACGTCGGTCTTGTCCTGCGTGGCGTCCGTGCGGCCCGGCGTGAACGGCACGGTGACCTTCTGGCCGGCCTTCTCCGCCGCCTGCTCGACCGCCGCGCCGCCCGCCAGCACGATCAGATCGGCCATCGAGATTTTCTTGCCGCCGGATTGCGCGCCGTTGAACTCGCCCTGGATGCCTTCGAGCGTCTTCAGCACCTTGCCGAGCTGCTCGGGGTCGTTCGCCTCCCAGTCCTTCTGCGGTGCCAGACGGATGCGCGCGCCGTTCGCGCCGCCGCGCTTGTCCGAGCCGCGGAACGTCGATGCCGATGCCCACGCCGTCGACACCAGTTCCGAAACGGACAGCCCCGACGCGAGCACTTTCTGCTTGAGCGCCGCGACATCCTTGTCATCGACCAGCGGATGATCGACATCCGGAACCGGGTCCTGCCACAGCAGTTCTTCGGCCGGCACTTCCGGTCCGAGATAGCGGGACTTCGGCCCCATGTCGCGGTGGGTCAGCTTGAACCACGCGCGGGCGAAGGCGTCGGCGAACTGGTCGGGGTGCTCCCAGAAGCGCTTCGAAATCTTCGCGTAGTCGGGATCGAAGCGTAGCGACAGGTCCGTCGTCAGCATCGTCGGCTTGATCTTCTTCGACGGATCGTGCGCGTGCGGGATGGTTTCGCTCGAATCCTTCGCCACCCATTGATTCGCGCCCGCCGGGCTCTTCGTCAGTTCCCACTCGTAGCCGAAGAGAATTTCCCAGAAGCCGTTGTCCCACTTCGTGGGTGCGTCGGTCCACGTGACTTCCAGTCCGCTCGTGATGGTATCAGCGCCCTTGCCCGTGCCGTAGCTGCTCTTCCAGCCGAGGCCCATGTTTTCGAGGTCGGCGGATTCCGGCTCGGGACCGACGTTGTCAGCCGGGCCCGCGCCGTGCGTCTTGCCGAACGTGTGGCCGCCGGCGATCAGCGCGACGGTTTCCTCGTCGTTCATCGCCATGCGCGCGAAGGTCTCGCGGATGTCGTGCGCCGCGGCGAGCGGATCCGGATTGCCTTCAGGGCCTTCCGGATTGACATAGATCAGACCCATCTGCACCGCGCCGAGCGGGTTCTCCAGATTGCGGCCGTCTTCGGTGCGGCTGACTTCCTCGCCGTGCTTCTGTTCGTCGGCGGTGATCACGCCCTGGTCTTCGTCGTTGCCGGCGGCGCCCTTGCCGTAGCGGACATCGCCGCCGAGCCAGGTCTTTTCATTGCCCCAGTAGACGTCCTGATCCGGCTCCCACGTGTCCTCGCGGCCGCCGCCGAAGCCGAAGGTCTTGAAGCCCATCGTTTCCAGCGCGACGTTGCCGGCGAGGATCATCAAGTCGGCCCAGGAAATGTTCTGGCCGTACTTCTGCTTGATGGGCCAGAGCAGGCGGCGAGCCTTGTCGAGGCTCACATTGTCGGGCCAGCTGTTGACGGGCGCGAAACGCTGCTGGCCGCGCCCGCCGCCTCCCCGGCCGTCGCCGATGCGGTAGGTGCCGGCGCTGTGCCACGCCATGCGGATGAAAAGCGGTCCGTAATGGCCGAAGTCGGCAGGCCACCAATCCTGTGAATCGGTCATCAGCGCCGCGAGATCCTTCTTGACCGCGGCGAGGTCGAGGCTCTTGAACGCTGCGGCGTAGTCGAAGCCCGGGTCCAGCGGGTTCGACCTGCCGGAGTGCTGATTCAGCAGATCCACTCGTAGTTGCTTCGGCCACCAGTCACGGTTCGTCGTGCCGGTACCGGCGGCATGAGTAAACGGACACTTCGATTCGTTTGACATGCGTTATCTCCTTGCGAGGACGTACCCACTAGTTGTTCTACGACTGACTACCATGGCGTCAGGTCCGCGCCGCGCGTGAACCTGGTCCGATAAGGGAGTGCGCGGCCTGCATCGGGCGACGTGCGAATCGTCCCGGCAGCCTTCTGCAACTTAAAAAATACGTGAGAGCGACGCTCAATAGAATGCGATTTTTGCAATGCCGCTGATAGGTGGCGGCTATAGGACGAAGGCGCGTTGGCGTGCCGACGCTTGCTGCAGTGCAGGATGGCGGACGGGCTCTTCATCGCGTAGTCGACCGACCTTCCTGACTTCGATTCGTCATGAAAGCGCCTCCCTGAAGGTGTAGGGATGAAACCCGACGGACCAGCGCATGCCGGCGCACGTACGCCGCGCGTCCGGTGAGGTCTTTCAGTCTAGCAGCGTCTCGCGGGCTTGGCAGACGAAGTGCACGGGCGTCCCGGCGCGGTTTTCCAGATGGAGGAGCGCGCTGCGCGTCAAGTCATCCGTTCGGCAAATGGTGGAACGCGAGCGGGTGTTGGAGCATTTGACAACATACTAGGGTGTTGTCAGAATGTCCAACACGAAGGCTCGTCTCATTGCGAAGGTACGCGAAGCGTATGCGCCCAATGCGTTTGTCGAAGTAACCATATGGCACGTTCCGCAGCCGGTTCGAGGGAGCGCTCATTCATACAAGTACAGGCTGGCGTACGTGGTATCGAACGAGTGCGTCCTGCGCTACGACAACGAGCAAGGAAAAGGCGATCACCGTCACTTTGTCGACGGCGAAACCGCTTATGAATTTTCATCGGTCGGGCAGCTTTATTCAGATTTCCTAACCGACATCAAGATCTGGAACAGATGGAGGTTGAGATGATGAAGACCGTGACGATTGGCATCGCTTCGCTGGAGGAAGTCGGCGAACGGGTCATGTCGGCCGTCAAAAGCGGCAAATTCCAGGGCCATTTCTTTTCCTACGCCACGCCCGAACTGCTCTTTCGCACCTTCACCACGCCGCGCTGGCAGATCATCCGCGCGATGACAGGCGCCGGCCCGATGTCCATCCGCGAGTTGTCGAGGCGGCTCGAGCGCGACGTCAAAGGCGTGCATCGCGATGTGAAAGCGCTTCTCGAAGCCGGCTTGCTGGAGCACGACGAGCATGGCGCCATCGTGTTTCCTTTCGACACCGTGCACGTCAATTTCACGCTGAAGGCCGCGGATCTCGCGCCCTCCACCGCCGCGCGAAATCACGCGCACGAAGCGCCGGGCGATGCAGAGTCCGCCCAACCGCCGCGCAGCCCGCGCCGACGGGCGGCTCCGCGAAAACGCGAGCCGCGCCCGGCGGGAAATCGCTGATCACGCAGAACAGCCTGCGCAGAGGCTGCTCGCGTGCAGGGCGCACATCAGCTCCAGTCGTCCATATCGTGCTTGATGCTGTGACGATTCGCGATGAGCTCATCCACGCTCGGCTCGTTGTTCATCGCGCGCTGAATGGCGAGCTTCGTCGCTTCGTAGTTCGTGCGATACATGTCCTTCTTGTCGAGGTTCGCGTCCGTTGCGCAACGCGGATCGATCCACACGAGACTGATGATGCACAAATCGTTCGCCCGATCCTTGGGCAAGATGCCTTCGATCAGGCAATCGACCACCGCGTCGGCCGTCGCCGATTGCACCACGCCGCCGAACAGATCGATGTTCGCCATGTCCTTGAGCGTCACCTTCGGGACGATCATCGTCGCGGGGCGGACCAGCTGATTGCAGGCGCGGATCGCGAACATGGCCGTGTGTCCTTTCGACTGCGCCATCATGTTGGCGAACGCGTGGCCGACCGGCCCGTCGACCCGGCCGATCAGAATTTCCGGCATTGCGTCGGTCGCCTGCCCCGGCGCGGCCAATACGGTTGCTTCGCCTGCGCGAAACGTCAGATCCAGACTCATGAGCACTCTCCTTTAAGGGCTGAACGATGGTTCGATAGACCAAAGGGACCCACACATGCAAGGACGATGCCATCCTCCGCCGCCAGACGGGACGGCGCATCCGGCAAGCCCGCGGCGACACACTGTTCTCGCTGCGTGACAGACTGTGCGGAGCGGCGTTTTCCCTGTCCTCCCTGTTTCGGGTGGGGGTGCTGCCCGTCACCGGCACTTAACGTGACAAGCGTGCGGCATGCACTCCGCGCGAGCGAGCGCGGCCAAACCTATCTTGCACCTTGCGGCGGGCCTCGGCGCGCCGCATCTTTGAGCCGATCCGAACCATGAACTCACTCGACGGTTACCGGCCACGCGCGGCGTGGATGACCACCCTGATGCTGACGGCGCTTGCCCTCATCAACTTTCTCGACAAGATCGTGCTCGGCATGGTGGCCGTGCCGCTCATGCGCGAGCTGAACCTGTCGCCGGCGCAATTCGGCGTCGTCGCGGGAAGCTTCTTCTGGCTGTTCGCCGTATCGACGGTGCTGGTCGGATTTCTCTCGAACCGCATTCCGACCCGCTGGCTGCTGCTCGCGATGGGCGTGATGTGGGCCGTCCTGCAGATTCCCCAGGCGCTCTTCAGCAGCATGGCCGCGTTCCTCGTGTGCCGCATCGTGCTCGGCGCGGCGGAAGGTCCGTTCTATCCGGTTTCCGTGCACGCGCTCTATAAGTGGTTCCCCGACGAAAAGCGCAACATGCCGGTCGCATTCGTGAACCAGGGCGCCGTCGTGGGGCTGCTGCTCGCGGGCCTGCTGATTCCGGTCATCACGCATCAATGGGGCTGGCGCATGAACTTCGTCGTGCTCGGCGTCATCGGCGCGGTGTGGAGCATGTTGTGGCTGATCGCCGGGGACGAAGGCAACCTCGTTCAGCGTCGCGGTCTTTCGACTGGCGCCGACGCGCCGCCTCAGAAAGTGCCTTACCGCAAGCTGCTGAGCAACCCGACCATCCTCTGCACGTTCTTCCTCGGTTTCGCGGGTTACTGGATGCTCGGCGCCAACATGACCTGGCTGCCCACGTATCTGGAAAAAGCGCTCGGCTTCTCCGGCATCGTGTCGGGACGCTGGTTCGCGCTCGTGATCGCCACGGCGGCGCCGTTCAGCCTCGGGCTCAGCTGGCTGTCGCAGCGCATGCTGGCGCGCGGCGCGTCGTCTCGCAGTGCGCGCGTGCGCTTGCTGTGCGCGGCGTTCGTCAGCGGCGCATGCATGTACTTCGTGTTGATGCTGCCGGGTCTCGCACCCGTGCAGAAAGCCATCGTGTTCGCGCTGGCCGGCGGGCTGCCGAGCGTCTGCTTCGCGCTCGCGCCCGCGCTGCTGTCGGAAGTCGTGCCGGATTCCCAGCGCGGCGCGATCATCGGCATTCATACGGCGCTCGCGAGCACGGGCGCCGCCATCGCGCCGATGCTCGTCGGCCGGATCGTGCAGGCGAACGGCGGCGCCTTGAGCGCGCACGCCTACGAACTCGGCTTCGCGACGAGCGCGGTCATGTTGATCGTCGCCTCGCTCTGCGCGCTGCGCTGGCTGCATCCCGGGCGCTCGCCGCGCGCATCGGGCGAGCCCGTCGCCACGAGCGCAGCTTGAGCACGACGTGAGCGCCTAGCGCGACACCTTCGCCCGATAGGCAAAGCGGTCGCCGCGAAACAGCAACTCCGCGCAGCACAGCGCGTTGCCCTGAATGTCGAAGGGCGTGCATCGGACGCGCAGAAGCGGCGTGCCCGGCTCCACCTTCAGCCGCCGCGCGTGCTCCTTCGTGGCGGCGATCGCCGCGCTCTCGGTCTCGACATGCTTGAGCCGGTAGCCGAGGCGCTCCTCGAAGATGCTCATCACGTCGTTCGTTTCGAGATCCTCGGCGACGAGCGCGTCGATGAGCCGCTCGTTGCCCATCACCATGAACACCGCCACCGGCACGGCATCCCAGAGGCGCAAGGTCGTGGCGCATACGAGCGTGTCCCCTTCTTCCAGGCCGAGCGCCCGCATCGCGAACGGCGGCGCCGTGATCGGCCGCACCGACAATAGTTCGCCATGCGCGGTCTGGCCGCGTTTGCGCGCCGCTTCGTAAAAGCCCGTCAGTTGACCGAGATCCGAGCGCTCCGACGGACGCGTGACGAAGCTTCCCTTCCCGTTGATCTTCTCGATCAGCCCGCCCGCGTGCAGCCCGGCGAGCGCCTGCCGGATCGTGATGCGGCTCACGCCGTATTGCGCGACGAGTTCGGCTTCCGACGGCAGCTTGACACCCGGCGCGAGATCGTTGGCGACGATCTGCTGGCGCAGCGCTTCTTCGATCTGCTTGAAACGAGGCTGTGTCATGGCGCCTGCTTTTCCTGTGCGGTGGACGGAGACAATGCCGACGATTTTAGCTGTCATGACAGGCTACGGGTTTTAACCGGTATACCTGTTATGACAGGTAGTGACACCATGCGGGGCGAGCATCGAGGCTCGCGCGCCTCTTTGGCGGCGCCGGATACAACGGAGAGAACCATGCAGCAAGCCGTATCGGCCATCGAAGCACGCGGGGCGGGCGCTTCGGCGCACGAAAACTGGCCTTTCGCCGTCGAGCAGGCCACGCCCGCGATCGGCGCGTTTATCGGCGGCATCGACCTGCGCGCGCCGCTCGACGAGCCGACGTATCTGGCGCTGCGCCGCGCGCTCATCCGCTACAAGGTGCTGTTCTTCCGCGATCAGGACATCACGCCCGCCGCGCACGTCGCGCTGGCGCGCCGCTTCGGCAAGCTCGAGATTCATCCGGTGTTCGCTCATCATCCGGATCATCCGGAGCTCGTCCTCTTCGACAAGTCCGACAAGAAGCGCGGCCGCGAAAACATCTATCACAGCGATGTTTCATGGCGCGAAGTCCCGTCGATGGGCTCGATCCTCCGATGCGTCGAGTGCCCGTCCACCGGCGGCGACACCATCTGGGCGAACATGGCGCTCGCCTACGAGAACCTCCCCGGCGACGTAAAAGCGCGGCTCGACGGCCTGCTCGCGGTGCACGACATGATGCCGCTGTTCGGCGCGGCGCTGCCGCCCGAGCAGCGCATCACGCTGCGCGCGCAAAACCCGGCCGTGACGCATCCGGTCGTGCGCACGCATCCCGAATCCGGCGAAAGGATTCTCTTCGTCAACGAAGCCTTCACCACGCATTTCGCGAACTACTCGGAGATCGCCGGCTTTCGCTTCGGCTTCGATCTCAAGCTCGCCGAAATGGACCTGCTTCAGTACCTGTTCCGTCAGGCGGCCGCGCCGGAATATCAGGTGCGCCTCAAATGGGAGCGCAACACGATCGCGTTCTGGGACAACCGCGCGGCGCAGCACTACGCCGTGCAGGACTACTACCCCGCCGTGCGCCGCATGATGCGCGCGACGATCATCGGCGATCGCCCGGTCTGATCGCATCATCAAGCAATGGAGAAGTCGTGAAAGAGCTGAACAGGTTTTATATCGGCGGACGATGGGTCGAGCCCGCCGCCGGCGCGAAGTTCGCCGACATCGTCAATCCGGCGACGGAAGAAGTCGTCGGCCGCGTGGCGATGGGCACGAGCGCGGATGTCGATGCCGCCGTCGCCGCGGCGCGCGCCGCGTTTCCCGCGTGGTCGCGCACGAGCGTCGACACGCGCGCCGCGCTGCTCGGCAAGATCATGGCGCTCTACAAGACGCGCATCGACGCGCTCGCGGAAGCCATCACCACGGAAATGGGCGCGCCCGCATGGCTCGCGCGCGAGCGGCAGGCGCCCGCCGGGCTCGGCCAGTTTCACGGCACGCTGACCGCGCTGCAGAGCTTCCCGTTCGTGACCGCGCGCGGCGCCACGCAGATCGTGCGCGAGGCGGTCGGTGTGACGGCGTTGATCGCGCCGTGGAACTGGCCGCTCAACCAGATCGCGGCGAAGGTCGCGCCCGCGCTCGCGGCGGGCTGCACCATCGTGCTGAAGCCATCGGAGATCACGCCGCTCGACGCCGAAATCTTCGCGCAAATCCTGCACGATGCGGGCGTGCCCGCGGGCGTCTTCAACATGATTTACGGCGAGGGCGCCGAGATCGGCGGCGCGCTCGCGAGTCATCGCGACGTCGACATGGTGTCGATCACCGGTTCGACGCGCGCGGGCGTCGATGTCGCGATCAAGGCCGCGCCGACCGTGAAGCGCGTGACGCAGGAGCTGGGCGGCAAATCGCCGAACCTGATTCTCGACGACGCCGACCTGAAGAGCGCGGTATCGCATGGCGTGATTTCCTGCATGATCAACTCCGGTCAGACCTGCATCGCGCCGACGCGCATGCTGGTGCCGAAGCCGCTGTACGAGCAGGCTGTCGCCATCGCGGCGGCGACTGCCAATGCATTGACGGTCGGCGATCCGCTGCTTGCCGATACCAAGGTCGGGCCGATCTCGAACCGCCGTCAATACGAGCGCGTGCAGCAGATGATCCAGCGCGGCATCGACGAAGGCGCGACGCTCGCCGCCGGCGGCATCGGGCGTCCTGCCGGGCTCACGCGCGGCTTCTACACGCGTCCGACGGTGTTCGCGAACGTGCATAACGACATGAGCATCGCGCGCGAGGAAATTTTCGGGCCGGTGCTGGTGATGATCCCGTACGCGAGCGAGGAAGAAGCCATCCACATCGCCAACGATACGGATTACGGGCTCGCGGCCTATGTGTCGTCGGCGGACCCGGCGCGCGCGCGGCGCGTGGCGGATCGTCTGCGCGCGGGCGCGGTGATGCTCAACAGCGCCTCCATCGATCTGAACGCGCCTTTCGGTGGCTACAAGACCTCGGGCAATGGACGCGAGTTCGGCGACCACGGTCTTTCCGAGTTCCTCGAAACGAAGTCGATCGCGGGCTGTGCCTGACGCGGAATGACGTAAAAAAGCGCGGCGGGCTGCCCCGTCGCGCTGATCGGACCGGATCTGTTTCGAGTCAGAAGGTCGAGAGCGTCAGCGTGTTGCGCACCGTTTTCACGCCTTGCACGCTTTGCGCCACCCGCGTCGCCTGGTCGATCTGCGCTTGTTCCGGCACCCAGCCTTCCAGCAGCACGTCGCCAGCCGTCGCGCGCACCGTGATGCCGCTCGGGCGCAGGCCCTTTGCCTTGCCGAGTGCGGTGAGCACACGCCGGCGCAGTGCGCGGTCAGCCGCTCTCGACGACTTGCTCGCGCTGGCCGCCGGTGCCGGTGCCGCGGCAGACGCAGCCGAAGGCGCCGACGCGACATTCTGCGCATGGACGTGAAGCGCTGCGCTCACAGCGGCGATGCCGATCATCGTTTGCGCGGTTCGGATGAATTTCAAAGTGTTGTTTGTTGCCATGGTCGTTGTAGCGATGTCAGATGCGATGAAACCCGAAACGCGCACTCCGCCGCGCCAGCAAGCCCGGCCGAAGTGCGCACGAAGCGAATCAGAAGCGATGCGACATGCCGACGCCCACGAGCGTCTGGTTCTCGCCCGTGCCGATTGCCGTGAGGCCCGGCCAGGTCATCGTCGCGAGGCCGTTGTTCTTTATGTAGCCTGCGCGCGCATAAAGCGACGTGCGCTTCGAGAGCGCGTGGTCCGCGCCGAGCTGAATGCCCCAGCTGTTGTCATGCACGCCGCGCACGAGGCGCTGAAAACCGGCGATTTCGATGGCGTCGGCGGGCGTGGCCTGAATCGTCGCGCCGAGTTCAGCCACACTGAACGGATGCGCCGCATTGAGCCGCGCGGCGACGGAGCCCGCGGCCGGATCTTGCGGCTTGTGATACGTGTAGTTGAACTGCAGGTTCACGATGCCGAACCGGTATGCGAGCGCACCCGTGAAATGCTCGACCGAAACCGTGTTGACCGCGGCCGGCAGCCCCGGAATGCTCTTCGAACCAGCGTGCTGGAACTGATAGGAGAGGCCCGCGTAGAGCCCGTAGCCCGAGTACGTTCCGGCGATGTCCAACATATTGCCGGTAGTCTGCGGATACGGCTGCGTGACAGTCGCTGCGAGCGCATACATGCCCCAGAGCTGGAACCCGCTGATATTCGGCGATTTATAGACGACCGCGTTGCTCGAACGTCCGCCGCCGGTTTGCGTGGCGATCGTGTTGCGATCGAACGACGTGGACGCCGCCGCGAGCGGCGAGAGCACCTCGTTCGCGCGGAACGGATCGGTCGGATAGAGCGACCAGAAAGTCGGCTGATATTGCCTGCCCAAAGTCAGCGAACCGTATTTCTCGTGCGCCATGCCGACCCACGCCTGACGATAGAACATCGCGCCGGAATCCGCGAAGAACGTCCCGTTGTTGATGTTGAATCCGTTCTCGAGCGTGAAGACGGCCTTGAGACCACCGCCGAGATCTTCGCTGCCCTTCAGGCCGACCATCGAGCCGCTGTTGCCGCCGCTTCGCATCGACCAGGATTGCGTGCCGCCGTTGTTGAACCATTGAAAGAAAGCATCGGCGACGCCGTAGAGCGTGACGCTGGACTGCGCGGACGCACCGCTGGCCGCAACCGCGAGCGCCGCACCGGCAACGCTCTTCCTGATGAAACGCATGAGTGTCTCCTCGTCTTGGATTTCTGCTCTGTCCGGCGCGCGCAATCGATTCGCGTAACACGCACCGACGCCATGCCGACCCATTCCGACGCAGTGTTGCAGGGGATCACGCCCCCACCACTACCCGAACCGAGTGGGCACGGGAATACCCGAATTCGTTCGTTGCGCCAACTACCGTCCGTGCAGACGGCAGGCACACGCGCCGCGATCCGATAAATTCACGGACGGCCTAAGCGTGTTCCCTAACGCGCGGCACGTATCGTGAGCGATAGAATCAACGGCAAAAACCATATTGACGACGCAGGTGTTTGATGACTGAAACCATCGTCCTTTGCAATCCGAATCATATCGGGACCGACGCGGCACCGCCGTCCGCCTCCCAGCCAGTCGAATCCGCGTACGTGTCGCCGCGCGTATCGACGCGCGTCGTGGGCCGCGAACGCCTCCTCACGCAGCTGATCGAAGCGCGCCGCAAGCGCTGCATCGTCATGCAAGGTCCGGCGGGCTATGGCAAGACGACCGCCCTCATCGCGTGGCGCGAGGCGCTGTATCCGCTCGCGTTTCAGGTCGCGTGGCTCACGCTCGCCGATGAAATCGACGACCTCGCCCGCTTTCTCGACGCTCTCGCCGCGAGCCTCGCGCAGGTCGATCCGTCGATCTCGCGCGACGCCGCGTTCCTCGGCGGCCGCGGCATGGACGACGAAGCGGTCGAGCGCACGATCATTGCGCTCGTGCGCGGCATCGCGAGCCGTCAGGGCGATCTCGTGCTCGTGCTCGACGACCTGCACCGCCTGACGGACCGGCGCTGCCATCGGTCGCTGCAATGGCTCCTCGATTACGCGCCGCCGAATCTGCATGTCGTGCTGGTGTCGCGCGGCGCGATTCCGTTGTCGGTGGGACGCATTCGCGACGCCGGTCTGCTGCTCGAACTCGACTTGCGCGACCTGCGCTTTTCGATGGCCGAATCCCGGGCGTTCCTCAAGTCGCAATGTCCCGAGATCGGTTCGCGCGATGCGCGCCAGATGCACGAGATGACCGACGGCTGGGTCGCCGGCCTGCAACTGATGGTGGTCGGCGCGAGGCGCAGGAAAGCGGCGCCTGTGCGGCCCACGCCCGACGATGCCTTCACGGGTTCGCAGCTTCTCGATGTCCATACCTTCGCCGAGTTCTTCGAGCGCGAAGTGTTGTCGCGGCTCGCCGCGAGCGAAGTCGAGCTGCTGGTACGCATGGCCGTGTGCGATCGGCTCTGCGCGCCGCTGTGCGTCGCGCTGCTCGGCGGCACCGATCATCTCGACAGCGTGCTCAAGCTGCTCGCGCGCCTCGAAAACGACAACCTCTTTCTCGCGCCCGCCGGACACGATGCGCATCACGCGTGGTATCGGCTGAACCCGCTGTTCCGCGAAACCCTGCTCGGGCGCTTCGCCGCACGCAGCGAAACGCAGCAGCGGCAAGTGCATCACGCGGCGTGGCAATGGTTCCGCCAGCACGATCACGCCGATGAAGCCGTGCGCCATGCCGTCCTCGCGGGCGAGCCTGCCGCGGCGGCGGACCTCGTCGCGCGCATCGCGCGCAGCCTGCAATTGCGCGGCGACCTGCGCAAGGTCGTCGCGCTGATGCGCCTGCTGCCGCAAGCCGAGATTCAGGCGCGAGTCGGCCTGCGGCTGTGGATGATCCATCTGCATCTGTATGCCCGCGAGTTCGATGCGTGCGCCGATGCGATCGAACGCCTGCATGCCGATCTCGCGCCGGACGATGTGCATTCGCGCTACCGCCTGACGCTGCTCGAAAGCGCGCTGGCGGTTCAGCGCGACGATCTCGACGCCGCCTGCGCACTGCTGCCCCGCCTGCTTGCGCTGCCTCCCGACGCGCAAGGCGTCGTCGTCGGCGCGCACAACAATCTGCTCTCCTGGGTGCACACGCGGCGCAGCGACTTCGACGAAGCGCGCCGCGTCCAGACCGGCCGCGCGCCAGCGCATCTCGACGGCACGCCGATCATGGGTACGTCGGCGGGCGTGCTGAGCGGGCGCGCGCTCGCGGGCTTCAGCCATCTGTTACAGGGCGACGTGCTGCAAACCGAGCGCGTATGCCGCGACGTGTTTTATCAGGCCGAGCAGCGCGGCAGCGCGGCGGCCGAGGCGTCGGCGCTCTCTGCCGCGCTGCTCGGCGAAGTGCTCTACGAATCCGGCGATGCGGAGCAGGCGCGCACGCTGCTCGAAGAACGTCTCGACGTGATCGAGCGCGTGTCGTTTCCCGATTCCGTGATGAGCGTGCTGACCGTGCTGTCGTCGTCGCATTGGCTGGCGGGTCATCGGCTCGATGCGTTCGCATGCCTCGATCGTCTCGAAGACTACGCGGCACGTCACGATCTGCGCCACGTGCTCGCGCATTGCCTCGCGCAGCGCGTTCGACGCGATCTGCAACGCGGCCAGCTCGATGCCGCTCAGGCCCACATGGCGCGGCTCGACGCATTGGCCGCGCGCGCGGAATCGCTGGCGGAGGCTGCGCCGCACTTCCACGTCGTGGCGCAGCAGGCACACGTCGACTGGCGTCTCGCCCACGAGGACTACGACGCGGCGGCGCATGCGCTGTCATCGCTGATCGAGCTGTGCCGCGAGCGCGGCTGGCAGCGGCGTCTGGCCTTTTTCGAAGCGCAGAAGGCCGTCGCGGCGTGGCACCTCGGCGACGCCGTGTCGGCTCGCAAGCTCATGCTGTCGGCCATGCGCAGCGGACATCGCCTGGGCCTCGTGCGCACGCTGCTCGACGCCGATCCCGCCGTTGCGGACCTGATCAGCCGCGTCGCGCGCGACGAACCGCAGGACGCGGTGCTCCAGTTCTACGCGGATCGCCTGCGCGAAGCACACGCACGCGCCACCGCGACGCCGCCGGCATCGACGAAGACGGGCGCACGATCCGCGGACGCCAGGGCTCACGACGTCCTGAGCGCGCGCGAATCGAAGGTGCTGAGCCTGCTTGCGCAGGCGCTGCCGAACAAGAAGATTGCCCGGACGATGGGCATTTCGCCCGAGACAGTCAAATGGCACCTGAAAAACATCTACAGCAAGCTCGGCGTGTCGAGCCGCGATGAAGCCGTTGCGCGCTCGCGGGATCTCGCGCTGGGCGATGGCGCGTGATCCCGTGCGCGAGCGCGCATCACGCGATGATCGCGCGCGTGCCGGCGTCGACCGGCAAGTTGGCGAGCACGTCGGCATGAAAGTCGGCGTCGCCCAGGCGCAGCGACGACGCCGTCAGATACTTGAAGTAGTCGCCGACAGCCAACTCTGCCGTGACGCCCATGCCGCCGTGCAACTGCACGGCCTGTTCGCCGATGAAACGCGCCGCGCGGCTCACGATCAGCTTCGCCGCCGAAATCATGCGGCGCCGCTCGCCGGCATCCGTTTCGTCGATCGCCGATGCGGCCAGATGCGCCATCGACAGCGCCAGTTCCTTCTGCACGAGCATGTCCGCCATGCGATGACGCAACGCCTGGAAGCGCCCGAGCACTTGCCCGAACTGCTTGCGCGTGCGCAGATAGTCGGCGGTCATGTCGATCAGCCGTTCCATCGCGCCCGCGTTCGACGCGCACAGCGCCGCGATGCCCAGTTCGAGCGCGGCTTCGAGCATCGGCTCGCCGCGCGGGTCATCGCCGAGCAACGCGCTGTGCGGCACATGCACCGCCTGCAGCGTGACCTCGGCGGCGCGCTCGCCGTCGAGCGTCGGATACGCGCGGATCGCCACGCCCGCCGCCGACACCGGCACGACGAACAGCGACATCACCTGCGCCGACGTATTCCACGCCGATACGATCAGCGATTGCGCGGCCTCGCCGTGCCATACGTGAACCTTGCGGCCATCGAGAACGAAGCCGCCGTTCTCGACGCACGCAACCGTCACCGGACGCGCGAAGTCGTAGCGAGCGCCCGCTTCCTGATACGCGAGCGTCACGATCTCGCGGCCCTCGGCTATCGCGGGCAGGCACGCTTGCCGCTGCGCCGCGGTGCCGAAGCGCTGGATCAGACCGGCTGCCATCACCGCGCAAGGAATCAGCGGCTCGGGAAGCAGCGCGCGGCCCGCTTCGAACTGAACCGCGAAGGTATCGGTGGCGTTGCCGTCGAAGCCGCCGTGATCGGACGAGATGTTCAGTCCCAGCAGGCCGAATTCCGCATACACGCGCCATGCGTCGCGGCTGAAACCTTCGGGCTCGCGCACCGCCTTGCGACGCGCGTCGATCGGATAACGCTCTTCGGTGAAGCGCCTCAGGCTGTCCGCGAGTTGGCGCTGCTCTTCGCTATATGAAAAGTCCATCTTGCCGTCTGCCTGTCTTAGAGGTCGAGGATCGCTTTCGCGATGATTTCCTTCTGCACTTCGTTCGTGCCGCCGTAAATGGTCGGCTTGCGCATGTCGAGATAGAAGCTGCCGACGTTCGCGCCGTAGCCGGAGCCGGGCGTCCAGCCCTCGAAGCCGTACGCGAGCCAGTCGGGCGAGAACGGCAATGCGTTCGGCCCGGCGATATCGACGTGCAGCGCCGACAACGCCTGCTGCAGTTCCGAGCCGCGAATCTTGAGAATCGACGACTCGACGCCCGCGCCGCGCTGGCTCGCCTCCGACGCCACGCGCATCAGCAGCATTTCCAGCGCCATGACTTCGGCCTCGATGCGCGCGATCTTCTCGCGGATGCGCACGTCGTCCGCGAGCGGTTTGCCGTTTCTGCGCTCGTTCTGCGCCAGCGCCTTCACGTAGAGCAATTCCCGGCGGCAATGACCGATGCCCGCGATGCCCGTACGCTCATGGCCGAGCAGATACTTCGCGTAAGTCCAGCCGTGGTTCTCCTCGCCGACGAGATTCGCGGCGGGCACTTTCACGTCGTCGAGCCAGACCTCGTTGACATCGGCGGCGCCTTCGAGCGTGTCGATCGGGCGGACGGTGATGCCAGGCGTCTTCATGTCGATGAGCAACAGCGAAATGCCGTTTTGCTGCTTCGCCTCGGGGTCCGTGCGCGCGAGGCAGAACATCCAGTCGGCGTGCTGCGCGTACGTGGTCCAGGTCTTCTGCCCGGTCACGATGTAATGGTCTCCTTCGCGCACCGCCCGCGTCTTGAGCGAGGCGAGATCCGAGCCCGCGCCCGGTTCGGAATAGCCCTGACACCACCAGTCCTCGGCCGAGAGAATGCGCGGCAGGTAGCGCATCTGCTGCGCGGCGCTGCCGAACTTCATCAGCACGGGGCCGATCATGTTGAGCCCGAACGGAAGCTGGCGCGGCGCGCCCGCAAGGCCGCATTCGATATCGAACAGCAAGCGCTGCAGCGCGTTCCAGCCGGTGCCGCCGAACTCCGTGGGCCAGCCGGGCGCGCCCCAGCCGCGCGCATGCAGGATGCGCTGCCAGCGGATCGCGTCGTCCCGTTCGAGATGACGATGATTCAGCACCTTGTCGCGCAGATCCTGAGGAACATGGTCTCGCAGGAACACGCGCACTTCCTCACGAAACGCGAGGTGCGCTTTCGAATAACTGAGTTTCATTGAACGTCCTCGTTGATACGTTCCCGATGGTGCGCGTCGTTGCGCACCCAGACGAAATCACGATACGCGGCGCGGCCAGCCGGGCCGCCACCCACCTCGGGTGGTCACGTGCCGGTGCACCTTGCCTATTCTTCGATCAAGGGCACAACGATCTCGCCGCAAGGCGTCATCGACACATCAGCGGCCGGAGTACGGCGCGCGGTTTCGCGGCCGCATCCGGCAAAAAACATCCAGGCTCGGGAGACAGACGTAATGAGCACGCTCGAAGCAAGCGGCAAGGTGGCACTGTCTTATCGTCCTGTGCGGTTTCCCGAGCGTCAAACGCTCGTCGAGCATCGCGCGGACGGCACGTTGATTCTCCGTAGCGCTCGCGCGCTGCCTCGTATCGAACAGCGCTCGTTCGCGGACTTCGTTCCGCTCTGGGCCGCGCAACGCGGCAATACTGCCGCGTTCTGCGAGCGCGATAAAAACGGCGCGTGGCGCTCGCTCAGCTGGAGCGAGTTGTGGCGCCAGGTGCGGACCGTCGCGGCCGCGCTGCTGGACATGGGGCTGAACGCGCAACGTCCGCTCATGCTGCTGTCCGGCAATTCCATCGAACAGGCCGTGGTGTTGCTGGCGGCGGAATACGCGGGCATTCCGGCGGCGCCGGTATCGCCCACTTACGCGCTCATGAGCAAGGACTTCGCGCGCCTGAAGGCGATCTGCCAGATGGTGCCTCCCGGCGCGGTGTTCGTGCAGTCCGTCGGGCCGTATGCACGCGCGCTCGCGGCCCTCGATCTGCAAGACGCGCCTGTCATCGCGGTGGAAGGCGCGCAGGACGGGCAACATGCGTGGGAAGCGTTCACGCGCCGTCCGCTCGATGAAGCGAGTCTGAGCGCCATCGAGCGCGCGCATGCCTCCATTCGGGACGACAACTCCGCCCGCGTGCTCTTCACGTCCGGTTCCACCGGCTTGCCGAAGGCCGTGCGGCTCACGTACGGCAATCTCGGCGCAGTCGCCGCCTATTACTCCGATGGCTTCGCGTGGCTGCTCGATGCGCAGCCCGTCTTCCTCGACTGGCTGCCGTGGCATCACGGCCTGGGCGGCGTGCTGCACCTCGGCCGCGCGATCCAGTTCGGCGCGACGCATTACATCGACGACGGCCGCCCCGCGCCCGGCATGATCGAGCGCACGGTGCGCAATCTGCGCGACGTGTCGCCGACCATTTTCACGAGCGTGCCGTCCGCATGGAACGTGCTCGCCACCGAGCTCGAACGCGATCAGCAACTCGCCGACAGCCTCTTCGCCAACGCGAGTTTCTTCGGTTACGGCGGCGCGAGCATGCCGGTGGAAGTGTGGAAGCGCATCCAGAACGTCGCGGAGAAAACGATCGGCGAGCGCATCACGTTCTGCACGGGCCTCGCATCGACGGAAACGTCCGGCATGGGCACGTATTGCAGCTGGCCGACAGATATGCCCGGCAACATCGGCACGCCCGCGATCGGCTCGGAAGTGAAGCTCCTGCCGCTCGAAGGCGGAGACGGCCGCTATGAAATCCGCTTGCGCGGCCCGAACGTGTTCGGCGGCTATATCGGCCAGCCGGAACTGACCGCCGCCGCGTTCGACGAGGAAGGCTTCTTCTGTTTCGGCGACGCCGTGCGTCTCGCCGATCCCGCCGATCCTTCACGAGGCATGATCTTCGCGGGCCGCACCGTGGAGGACTTCAAGCTCGCGAACGGCTCGTGGGTACGCACCGGCGCGCTGCGGCTCGGCCTGCTCGACTGCTGCGCCCCGCTTCTGTCCGACGCCGTGATCTGCGGCCATGACCGGGACTATCTCGCCGCGCTCGCGTGGCCGAACGTCGCGGCGTGCCAGCGCATCGCGCCCGAGCTTGCCTCGCTCGACGCGGCCGCGCTCGTGACGCATCCGCTCGTCGTCGCCGAATTGAGCCGGCGTCTCGCACAACAGAAAGCGGGCGGCGCGACGCTCGTGATCGAGCGGCTCATGCTGATGGCCGAGCCGCCGTCGCTCGACGCCAACGAAATCGCCGACAAAGGCTACGTCAATCAGGCCATCACGCGCGCGCGCCGCGCCCACCTGATCGACGCGCTGTATCAGGCCGAACCGGCTTCACATATCGCGTGCAACGGCCGCGCGCCGCGCCACGCGAATAACTAAGACCCAACCTCCCAGGAATCTGCAATGCACATCGATCGCACCGTCTTTCGAGACGATCATGAAATGCTTCGTACTACTGCTCGGCGGTTCTTCGAGCGCGAATGCGTCCCGCACCAGGCGGAATGGGACAAGGCCGGCCGCGTCGATCGCGAGACATGGCTGAAGGCGGGCAAGCAGGGCCTGCTGTGCGTGTCGATTCCGAGCGAATACGGCGGCGGCGGCGGCGATTTCGGGCACGTGGTCGTCGTCAACGAGGAAATGACGCGCGCGGGCGTGAGCGGCCCGGGCTTCGCGGTGCATTCGGACATCGTCGCGCCGTATATCGCGCGCATCGGCAGTGAGGAACAGAAGCGCCGCTGGCTGCCCGGCATTTGCGCGGGCGAGCAGATCCTCGCCATCGCGATGACCGAACCCGGCACCGGCAGCGACCTGAAAGCGGTGCGCACCACGGCCCGCCGCGACGGCGATCACTACGTCATCAACGGCAGCAAGACGTTCATCACGAACGGTCTGAATGCGGATCTCGTGATCGTCGTCTGCACGACGGATCCGACGGCGGGCGCGAAGGGCGTGAGCCTGATCGTCGTCGAGACGACGCGCGAAGGTTTCCGGCGCGGCCGCAAGCTCGACAAGATCGGCATGCACGCGCAGGACACCGCGGAACTCTTCTTCGACGATGTGCGCGTCCCGGTCGAGAACCGCCTCGGCGAGGAAGGCAAGGGCTTCGCCTATCTGATGGCCGAACTGCCGCAGGAGCGCCTGAATATCGCGGTCGGCGCGGCGGCGCGGCTGGAAACGTGCCTCGAACACACGCTGAATTACGTGAAGGACCGTCGCGCGTTCAATCAGACCGTGTGGGATTTCCAGAACACCAAGTTCAAGCTCGCCGACATCAAGGCGCAAGCCATCGCGGTGCGTCTGATGGTCGATCACTACCTCGACGTGCACATGCGCCGGCGCCTGACGCTCGAGGAATCGGCCATTGCGAAGCTCTTCTCCACCGAAACCCTCGGCAAGGCGCTCGATGACATGGTGCAACTGCATGGCGGCTACGGCTACATGCTCGAGTACCCGGTTGCCCGCGCGTTCGTCGATGCTCGCGTGACGCGCATCTATGGCGGCGCAAGCGAAGTCATGCGCGACCTCATCTCGCGCAAGCTGTGAATCCAACGAATCCTCAATCACTGAAGGAGAAGCATATGAGTCGCAAGGTGTTTGTCGCCGGTGTTGGCATGATCCCGTTCAAGAAGCCGGGCGCGAGCGAAACGTACGATGTGATGGGCGAAATCGCCATCCGCGATGCGCTCGCCGATGCCGGTCTCGACTTCAAGGCCATTCAGCAAGCGTATGCCGGTTATGTCTACGGCGACTCGACATGCGGGCAGAAGGCGATCTATCGCGTCGGCATGACGGGCGTGCCGGTCATCAACGTCAATAACAATTGCGCGACGGGTTCTTCCGCCCTCTTCCTCGCGCGCCAGGCCGTCGAGTCGGGCGCGGTGGAATGCGCGCTCGCGGTCGGCTTCGAATACATGCAGCCGGGCGCGCTGGCGTCGAAATGGAATGACCGCGCGCCCGCGCTCGAACGCGCGCTCGATCTGACGAACAAGCTCGTCGGCCACACCGAGATTCCCACTGCGATCCGCCAGTTCGCGGGCGCGGGCCTCACGCACATGCGCAAGTACGGCACGAAGCTGGAAACGTTCGCCCGCATTCGCGCGAAGGCGAGCGAGCACGCGGCGCGCAATCCGCTCGCGGTGTTCCGCAATGTCGTGTCGACGGAAGACGTGATGAACGCGCCGGTGCTGTGGGAAGGCGTGTTGACGCGACTGATGGCGTGCCCGCCGACATGCGGCGGCGCGGCGGCCATCATCGTGTCGGAAGCGTTCGCGCGCAAGCACGGCTTGCGCACCGACGTGATGATCGCGGGCCAGTCGTGCGCCACCGATTTGCCGAGCACGTATGCGTCGGAAGACATGATTCGCGTCGTCGGCTTCGATATCACGCGCACCGCGGCGCAGCAGGCGTATGAGCAGGCGGGCGTCGGCCCCGAGGATATCGACGTGATCGAGCTCCACGACTGCTTCGCGCAGAACGAGCTGCTGACGTATGAAGGACTCGGTCTGTGCAAGGAAGGCGAAGGCGAGCGACTCGTCATGAATGGCGACAACACGTATGGCGGCAAGTGGGTGACGAACCCGTCGGGCGGCCTGCTTTCGAAGGGCCATCCGCTCGGCGCGACGGGTCTCGCGCAATGCTACGAACTGACGCATCAACTGCGCGGCACGGCGGGCGATCGTCAGGTCAAGGACGCGAAGCTCGCGTTGCAGCACAACCTCGGCCTCGGCGGCGCGGGCGTGGTCACCATCTACAAGCGGACCGCGTGATGAACATCGACAGGAAGCATATCGGCATGCGCTTGCCGGTGTTCACGGCAAGCGCGGATGCGTGGCGCTTGCGCTTCTTCGCGAAGGCGATCGGCGAAACGAATCCGGTCTACTTCGACGAAGCCACGGCGCACGATGCCGGCTATCCCGCGCTGCCGCTGCCGCCCACGTTTCTGTTCTCGCTCGAGTTCGAGCAGACGGCCACGGCGTGGCGTGAGGAACTGGGCATCGTGTCGTCGCGCATTCTGCATGGCGAGCAGTCGTTCGTGTATCACCGCATGGCGTATGCGGGCGATCAGTTGCGCTACGAGAGCCGTATCGCGGATATCTACGACAAGAAGAACGGCGCGCTGTGGTTCATCGTGCGCGAAACGCGTGTGACGAACCAGCGCGGCGAGCACGTGGCCGATCTGCGCAGCGTCATCGTTCAGCGATAACCGGGGACAGCGAATGAGCACCATCAGTTTCGATTCGATTCAGGTCGGCGACGCCTTGCCGCCGCTCACCCTTCCCCCGGTCAACCGCACGACGCTCGCGCTCTTCGCGGGCGCGTCGGGCGATCACAACGCGATTCATATCGACACCGACTATGCGCGCCGCGCCAGCGTGCCGGACGTGTTCGCGCACGGCATGTTGTCGATGGCGTGGCTTGGCCGCCTGCTCACGTCGTGGGTAGAGCAACGCCAGTTGCGCTCGTTCGGCGTGCGTTTTGTCGGCATTACGCAGCTCGGGCATGTGGTGACGTGCACGGGCAAGGTCACCGAGAAATTCGAAGCCGAGGGCGAACGACGCGTGCGGCTCGAGATTCAGACCGTCAATCAATATGGCGAACCGCGCGTGCTCGGCGACGCGGTGGTCGCGCTCTGACACATTCATCAGGAAGACATCATGGGAAAGCTCGAAGGCAAAGTTGCATTGGTAACCGGCTCGGGACGCGGCATCGGTCAGGCGATCGCGCTCAAGCTCGCGAGCGAAGGCGCGCGGCTCGTCATCAACGATCTGGATGCGGAGCCGGCGCAGGAGACTGTGGAACTGCTTCGCAAGCAAGGCACGGAAGCGGTGGCGTGTCCGGGGAATGTATCCGCGCCGGATTTCGCGGACCGTTTCGTCGGTACGGCGATGAATACGTTCAAGGGCATCGATATCATCGTCAATAACGCGGGTTATACGTGGGACGATGTCGTGCAGAAGATGACCGATGAGCAGTGGTACGCGATCATCGATTGTCATATGACGGCGCCGTTTCGCATCTTGCGCGCGGCTTATCCGCATATCAAGGCGTTGCATGCCGCGGATAAGGAAGCGGGGCGCGAGAATTATCGGAAGATCGTGAATATTTCGTCGGTGTCGGCGTTGAATGGGAACGCCGGGCAGTTGAACTATTCATCGGCGAAGGCGGGTGTCATTGGGATGACGCGTGCGTTGGCTCGTGAGTGGGGACGGTTCAATGTCAATGTGAACTGCGTCGCGTTCGGATTGATTCATACGCGGATGACGGTGAGTACGGAGGCGGCGGCTTCGGTGACGATCGATGGGCGGGATATTCGGGTTGGGTTGAATGCCGATATGCTCAAGTCGCATGCTCAGCGGAATCCGCTGGGGCGCGGGGGTACGCCGGAGGAAGCGGCTGGTGGCGTTTATCTGTTCTGCTTGCCGGAGTCGAATTACATTACCGGACAGACGGTTGCGGTGGCGGGGAATTTGCAGTAAGGGGTTTTTCGTTTTAATTCTTTGTGTGAGTGGTAGGGCTTTGGCACGTTCGGGGGTTGGCCCGGACGTGCTTTTTTCGTTTGCGGGGTCGGGAAATTGGCCATTGCGGGCATTGAGGCCGGTTGCGTTTAACGTCGGCCGGCTGGCGGATTGCTGACCTTGGCGGCGTTGCGCGGCAGGATCGCGACTGCCTGCGTCAGCCAGCCCACACTCACGGACCCATCGCCGGCGGTCACTTCTCGACAATCCAAAGGCAGGGATTGGGACGCTCCGGTCATCCAGGCTGGCTCCGCGTGCGGCACGGACTTTGGCCCGACCAAGGTAGGGCAAATACTAGAGGGCGAAACGACTGCGGCTCATTGCCTTCTGGCCGTGCATTTGCTGTATTAGTAAATCGCCCGAACGGTTTTGGACGCAGGGGTTGCGAGCATCCGGCGTCGCTCGCTGAAATCGCGAGGCGACATTCAAACGCGCGGGCGTCGATCGAAGTTACGCTGCGTAGAGTGCCTAAAACTCGATCGTCTTGATATCCGGATCGTAAAAGGCACCGATAAGCTCGCGCGCGCCAGCAAGGGGAGACTGCTTGGAAATGTCCACGATTGCACCGATTGCACCGCCTATTAGGCCGCTATCGCCAGCTTCAATGCCCCTGTCGAGCACTTCGAATAAACTCTGAATCGTTGTGGCTCGCTCTTCGAAGGTCCTAGCCAAGTACTGCTCCAAAATGGCTCTTTGGGCACCGATCTGTTCTAACTTAACGTCTTTGAATGCCGATATAGCTGCTCTTTTGGTACCTTCAATTTCTGCAACCTTTTTGTATTCCAGCCAAGATGACACTAGCATCTCGAAAGAAGACTGGGCCGCTTGCAACGGGATAGCAGGCGCTTTCTGAAAGATACTTTGAATATTCTTTTTCATGTTCTTAGCTCAAGGTCAGAATCCCGGAAATCGTACCTTTGATATTCTTGGCCGCTGAACCGTCGGGCGTGATGATTGGTACGTCAAGTATTTTTTTCAGGCCCGTTCCAAGCAACACCATCCTTTCGAATGCGTTACGGTCGCGCTCGTCTTCGACTTTGATCGCCTCGAAGCGCGTTACAAGCTCGGTAATGGTTTTAGCCATCTCGGCCGCATTTGTTCTTATTGCCTTTAGTGCTGTTTTCAACACTTCCATCTCTGCAATGGCGGTTTCTACTTTTGCTTGGTAATCACGAGCTCTAGTCAAAGCTTCCTCGGCTTTGCTCGCCATCATGAAGCCGCCGATTGCGAGCGCCGGGCCGAGCACAATTCCGCCCAAGGCAATCATACCTCCGGCCATTCCAAATCCGCCGGCGCTCAATGCACCTCCGCCAAGCCAAGCCAAGGTCGCATTAGTAGCCGCCGCGCCTGAAAGCCCAGAAATGGCCGCGCCAGTTGAGGCGCTGGCTAATGCCCCTACGGAACCATAGGCCCCAATAGCCGCCAACGCTCCGCCACCCACTCCAGATGCAAGGCCTTTCTCAATTTCTAAAGAGTTCAGCACCAGCCTCTCATAAGCCTTAAGTTCCTCTACGGTGAGATTCTCATTGAACCCTTTGAGGGTGCTCTTAGTGTCTTTTCGTTTCTTGAAGACTTCAACGAGGTATTTAATTTGATGGCTGAACGTATGGATTTTTAACTTACCGAGTGCAGCCAGCGCCGCTTGGGTTTCCTCGCGCGCGACATCCAGAACTTGAGATGCCTTTTTGAATTCACGCTCTGCATCCTCGCCGATGCTTTTGGCCGTGTCAAAGTTGTTAGACGCCTCAACGCCTTTGAATACTCCAGTTGCCGCCAAAGCAGCGGCCGCACCCCACAGAATTATTGGAAGCGGCATTTAAAATCCCTCTTTACGCGTCGGAGAAATGTCAATTTTGTGTGCTTGCTGTGCATCTGCGCACGCTTTCAAGTTAGCTGCGATGTATTCGTTTTTGCTCGTGTGCGCGGACAGGTTTTGCTCGTAGAACTCGTCCACTCTGCAAATCAATGGCCGGCTGCTATAGATTTTGCAAATATGACTGATACTGTCAAAATTTATACAAGTTCCATCACCGCGGTCCAGGTGTGCATAAACCGTAGATTTGTCTAGATTCTGGCAGCACAGCCCGCATTTTGTACAGAAAAATGCAGCTGAAGCGCTTGGTTCGTGTGGCAGGGCAAACGTTTGTACCGGCTGGTAATAACGTATGCCTTCGCCAATTTCCGCGGTTAGAGCGCCGTGCTGTGCTTCAAAGGATTCTCTAGCTTTCATTTCTTGTTCAATGTGCGCGCTTCAACCATGCTGACCGAACGTGATCGTTATCTAATCCATACTCTAGAATCGAGCGACGGTACCGTCTTTACGGCAACTGACCGCGGAACTTGAGACTGGGATCGAATGGCTGCTGTTCCGACGATCCTGGACGCTTGAGCGCCCGGGAGATTCGTCGAGCGAACGTCGCATCCTGACCGAGTAGCGGTGCTGCATGCGACACGCGCAACGAAGGGCGCGGACGTTTAAGCCCAGCGGTGGGCCAGAGTGCGATCGAGCGAATGTTCGAATTCCCGAACCTCTCCGAGGTGGTTTCTCTCGCTATTGTTGATCGACATCGACCACTTCAAGCATGTTAACGACACGTACGGTAATTCCACTGGGGATGATGTACTTGTCGACTTTGCAACCCGTGCCGCCGCCGTCCTTCCACACGGGGCGCAACTGGCTCGTTGGGGCGGAGAATGTTTAAGCGGCGGGCTGCAGCCGCATGGCGCTTGAACGGCGAGCGTCAGCTAAGGCCAATCACCCACCGTCCGAGCGGCGCCCGGATCGGTGTGTCATAGACCATCATCGGGCAGACGTCCGCCAACGCTATTGATGCCCGTCCACATCGGATGAATGTTCGATCCCAGTCGCAGAACCACGTACAGCGTCGCCGCCCTTTCCCCAACGCCGCACTGCAAGCGAAACCGCCGACAGCACTATCCACTGCCGGCAGCCCCCTCACCCCCCAAACCCCACCCCCCTCCCCCGCAACCCCTCAACCCCCGCCTCCCCAAACCCCCACTCCCTAAGCGCAGCGTATCCCCCCTCCCCCCGCTGCGGCGCGGGCCGCGCAATCACCGACGGCGTCTGCGAAAACCTCGGCGCCGGCGCCGGCTGCACGACCCCATCGAACTCGACGAAACTCTCCCGCGCCCGATGCTGAGGATGCCCCGGCGCCTCCGAGAACCCGAGCACCGGCGCCACACAAGCATCGCTACCATCGAACACGCGACACCATTCCTCACGCGTCCGCTCCGCAAACACCGCCGCAAACCGCTCCCTCAGAACCGGCCAGCCCTCGCGATCATGCTGCTTCGGCAACTCCGCATCGGCCAGGCCGAGCTTCTCCAGCAACTCCGCATAGAACCGCGCCTCCACCGCCCCGACGGCCATGTAATGCCCATCGCGCGTGCGATAGCTGTCATACCAGGGCGTCCCGCCATCGAGCAGATTGCTCTCACGCGCCTCCCGCCAGTTCCCCGAAGCAATCAACCCCCACATCGTCGTGCCGAGCTGCGCGGCGCCCTCGATCATCGCGGCATCGACAACCTGCCCCTTGCCCCCACGCTGCACGTTGAACAACGCCGCGACCACACCGAGCGCAAGCAACATCCCACCGCCGCCATAATCGCCGACGAGATTCAACGGCGGCACCGGCGACTCGCCCGCGCGACCAATGCCCGACAGCACGCCCGACAACGCGATGTAGTTCAGATCATGCCCCGCACGATCGGCAAGCGGCCCCGTCTGCCCCCACCCCGTCATGCGCCCGTACACGAGCCTCGGATTGCACGCGAACGCGGCATCGGGACCGATGCCCAATCGCTCCATCGTGCCCGGACGAAATCCTTCGATGACGATATCCGCCTTCGACATCAGCTCGAGCGCCGCCTCGGCCGATTCCCGCTTCTTGAGATCGAGCGTGATCGAACGCCGTCCGCGTCCCGTCAGATTCTTGTGCTTGCCGCTGATCTTCGGGCCGAGATCGCCGGCCGCCACGGGCCGATCCACGCGCAACACGTCCGCGCCCATATCCGCGAGCAACATGCCGCCGAACGGCGCAGGACCGATCGCCTCGAACTCCAGAACCCGAACTCCGCTCAATACGCCCATGACTGTCTGTCTCCGTTTCGAAAGTTATGCGTTCTCGCAGTAAGCCAGACGCGCGCGCGAGCCGCGCCACCCGCATCGGGTGGATCGTTTCGAGCCGATCCGTTATGCTGGGCCGACATCCATCAGCGCCCGGTCATCGAATCCGATGCTCACACTCTCCCCACGCGACACCGCGATGCTCAACGGCGATCTCGGCGATGGCCTCGCGCTCGCGATGCGCATCGTCGCGGCGACGGCTCACGTCATGGACGCCGATACGCTCATCGACATCTCGTCCGCTCATATCGACGGCTGTCTCTATCACGGCGCGGCAAGTCTCGATTTCGTCGAGCGCTTCGTCGCGAGCGGCGCGAAGGTCGCCGTGCCGACCACGCTCAACGTCGGCTCGCTCGATCTCATTCATCCGGAACTCTTCCACGGCGATGCCAGCATCGCGAGCGCGGGCACGCGGCTCATGCAGGCGCATATCGAGCTCGGCTGCGAGGCGAGCTTCACGTGCGCGCCGTATCAGTTGAAGCATCGTCCGAAGCTGGGCGATCAGATCGCTTGGGCCGAATCGAATGCGATCGTCTTCGCCAATTCCGTGCTCGGCGCGCGCACGAGCCGCTACGGCGATTTCCTCGATCTCGCCGCCGCCATCACCGGCCGCGTGCCGAACGCGGGCCTGCACGTCACGGCGAATCGCGCGGCGCGCATCGTGATCGTGGCACCGGATTTGCGCGCATCGACACATCGGGATACCGATTTCGCCGCGCTCGGCTTTCTGCTCGGCAGCGAAGTCGGCGCGACGGTCGCGGCCATCACCGGCCTGCCCGACGACACCACCGAAGACGAATTGAAGGCGCTCGGTGCAGCGGCGGCATCGAGCGGATCGGTCGCGCTCTTTCATGCGGTCGGCATCACGCCGGAAGCCGCCACGCTCGATGCCGCGCTCCAGAACCGCGCGCCCGAACTCACGATCTCCGTGAGCGCATCGGATCTGCTTGCCGTGCGCAAGCGCTGGAGTCACGCGAAGCCCGGCGATGCGCTCGCCGCCGTGAGTCTCGGCACGCCGCATTTTTCCGTCGATGAATTCCGCACGCTCGACGCGCTCTTCGATCACCACGAAGGCTCGCCGCGCTGCGATGTCTATGTGAACACGAGCCGCTTCGTGCTCTGGCAACTCGAAGAGGAAGGCATCGCGCAGACGCTCACGGCGCGCGGCGTGCAGATCGTCGTGGACACATGCACATACATCACGCCGGTGATGAAGCAGACGCGCGGCCTCGTGATGACCAACTCAGGCAAATGGGCGCATTACGCGCCGGCGAATATCGGTGTGACGGTCGCATTCGGCAGCATGAGCGAATGCGTGCGATCGGCGTTCGAGGGAAAGGTGTGCATCGATGAAAACGTTTGAGGCCGTCACACTCGTTCCCGGCCATGCGCGTGCTTCGGGCATCGCGTTGCAGCCGCTCAGCTTCTGGGGCGGCTACGATGCCGAACGCGGCGTGATCGTCGATGCGACGCATGCGGGTCACGGCCAAAGTCTCGCGTCGCACATTCTCGTGATGCCGCGTGCGCGCGGATCGAGTTCGAGCAGCAGCGTGCTCGCCGAAGCGTTGCGCAACGGCACCGGGCCTCTCGGCATCGTGCTCTCGGAACGGGATCTGATTCTGTCGATAGGCGCGATCGTCGCGAACGAGCTCTATGCGTCGAACGTGCCGGTCGTGATGGTCGATGAAACCGCGTTCGCGCAGATCGCGTCCGCCGATGCGGTTGCTCTCATCGAAATCGATGCGCGCGACGCATCACGCCCCGCGAGCGTGCGCCTCATCGCGCCATGATCGTTTCGACGACCGAAATGATCTGCTGCGCTGCCGTCTTCACGTGCTGTTCGAGCAGCTTCGCGCCGAGCTTTGCATCGCGCTTCCTGCATGCATCGATCAGATTCATATGTTCTTCGTGCGACTGCTCGCGAATCGGCACCTGCACCACCTGAAAGCGGAAATAGCGGTCGCTGCGGTCGTGCAGCACGCGCAGCATCTGCAACGTGATGTCGCGGCGCGCGGGCAGATAAAGCGTCTCGTGCAGACGCCAGTTCAGTTGCCCCCAGACGCCCGATTCCGCCTGATCCATTGCGATGACGAGCTTCTCGGCCTTCGCGATTTCGGCATCGGTGATATGCGGGATCGCCTGCGAAAAGAGCCACGGCTCCAGCCGCAAGCGGATCTCGAACGTCTCCTGCACTTCCTCGATCGACAGCTCCGCGACATACGCTCCCTTGTGCGGCTCCTTCGTCACCAGGCCTTCGCCGGTCAGCCGCGTGATCGCCTCGCGGATCGGCACGCGGCTCACGCCGAGCTCCTCGGCGAGCGCTTCCTGACGCAGCACTTCGCCGGGCGCGAGATCGCCGGAAAGAATGCGTTGCCGGATCGCGGTGGTGACGAGCTCGACGGTCGTCGTGCGGACGATCTTGTGCGTGGATTCGCTCGCGTTCGGCGCTTCCGCGCGAGGCTTTGTGGCGACCGGAGGCATGTGCTTCTTTAGCGCTTATTCGTTGGGTTGCGGCATCGTAACATGCACGTTCATAGCAGCTTCTCGCGCACCCACGCACCATGCTTCATCACGCCCGCGATGCGCTCGCCCTGCCCTGTCAGCACGCGAATATCCTTCAGCGGATCGCCATCGACGACGAGCAAGTCCGCATACGCGCCCGCCGCGACGACACCGAGCTTGCCCTTCATGTTCACGATCTCCGCGCCATACGCTGTCGCCTGACGAATCGCCTCGAATGGGCCGACGATATCCGCGCGTATCGATAGCTCATCGTTCTGATACTGATGCATGTCGCCGAGCAAGTCCGTGCCGAGGCCCATCTTCACGCCGCGCTTGTGCAGCATCGCGAGCGCCTCGAGTCCGCGCTTGCGCACGGATTCATTCTTGTCGAGCGTGTCTTGCGCGAGCCCCATCTGCGCGCCGACTTTCGACATCGCGTCATACGTGACGAGCGTCGGCACCGCATAGGCGCCATGCTCGGCCATCACGCCCGCGGTTTCGTCATCGATCAGATTGCCGTGCTCGATCGTGCGCACGCCGAGTTTCACCACGCGCGCAATCGCCTTTGCGGTGTACGCATGCGCCATTACATATGTCTGATGCGACTCCGCTTCCTCGACAGCAGCCTTTACTTCATCGACGGAGAATTGCAGGTTGCCGATGGGATCGGTCGGCGAAGCCACGCCGCCCGAAGCCATGATCTTGATGTGATGCGCGCCCGCGCGCATTTCCTCGCGCACCGCCTTGCGCATTTCATCGACGCCATCGACCACGCGACCGATTGCGCCCATGTTGCGATTGCAGCCGCACGGGTCCGGGTCCGAGTTATCGAAGCGCTCGCGGAAGTCGCCATGCCCGCCCGTCTGCGAGAGCGCCTTGCCCGCGACGAACAGGCGCGGCCCCGCGATGACGCCATCTTCGATCGCGCGCGACAGCGCATAGTCCGCGCCGCCCGCATCGCGCACGGTCGTGAAGCCGCGGTTCAGCATGCCCGCGAGAATCGGCACCGCGCGCAACACGGCGAACGTGTTCGGCAGACGGCTGTTGTTGCCGAGATGCGCGACCGACGCGATCACATGCACATGGCAATCGATCATGCCGGGCATCACCGTCTTGCCGCCGACATCGATCACCTGCGCGCCGCTCGTCTGCACCGGCTCGCGCGTGACTTCGCGGATCGTGTCGCCGTCGATCACGATCGAATAGCGGCCGTCGTCGCGTTCATGATCGACGTCGAGCACGCGTGCGTTCTTCAGTATCAACATGGCGTGGTTTCTCCCGTTATTTCAGCAGGAATCCGTGTGCGAGCGGATCGCGGTCATCGACGAAAATCGTGTTGTGACCCGTCACGCGCGCCCATCCTTCGATGCTTGGCACAATCGCATCGTATGTGCCGACGCGCGCCGCTTCCATCGGCACGCCTTCGAACAAGGTGCCGATGATGCTTTCATGCACGAAGCGCTCGCCGATCTTCAACTGCCCCTTCGCGACACGCTGCGCCATGCGCGCCGACGTGCCCGTGCCGCACGGCGACCGGTCGATGGCCTTGTCGCCGTAGAACACCGCGTTGCGCGCGCTCGCGCCTTCGACTGTCGGCTCGCCGGTCCACATCACGTGACTCAGGCCGCGTATCGCATCGTTCTCCGGATGCACGAACGTGTACTTCTCGTTCGCCTTCTGACGCAGGACGGGGCTCAGGCGTTGAATGTCGGACGGCTTCAGCGCATGCAAGCCTTCGTAATTGCCCTGCGGCTCGACGATCGCATAGAAGTTGCCGCCATACGCGACATCGAAACGAATTTCGCCGATACCATCGACATCGACGGACAAGTCCCGCGAATGCAGAAACGAAGGCACGTTCACGAGCTGCACCGAATCCACATGTTCGCCGTTCATCCGATATCGCGCGACGACGAGGCCCGCAGGCGTATCGAGCCGCAACACGCCAGGCTCACGCGGCCGCACGAGTCCATGTTCGATGGCGGTCGTCACCGTGCCGATGGTGCCGTGCCCGCACATCGGCAGACAGCCGCTCACTTCGATGAAGAGAATCGCCAGGTCGCAATCGGAGCGCGTCGGCGGATAGAGGATGCTGCCGGACATGACCTCGTGGCCGCGCGGCTCGAACATCAGCGCGGTGCGTATCCAGTCGAACTCGCGCAGGAAGTGCGCGCGGCGCTCGATCATGTTCGCTCCTTCGAGCGGCGGCGCGCCGCCCGCGACGACGCGCACCGGATTGCCGCATGTATGTCCGTCGATGCAGAAGAACGTGGACTTCATTGCGCAAGCGCCTTCACGTTGGCGATCGCCTTCTCGACGATCTGAATCGTGCGCTGCCGTTCCTCGCCTTCGAGCATCAGGCGCGGCGCCTTCACGTACTCCGGATAGCCCGCCGTGATGTTCTCCGCGAGCTTGATGTACTGCACGAGCTTCACGTGCGTGTCGAGATGGAAGAGATCGATCAACGCACGATACAGCGCGCGCGCCTTGTCGTACTCGCCATTCACCGCGTAGTTGAGCAGATCGACGGATTCTTTCGGCATCGCGTTCGCCATGCCCGAGACCCAGCCCTTCACGCCGAGCGCGACCGATTCCACGATCAGATCGTCGACGCCGCAGAACACGACGAAGCGATCGCCGAAGCGCGCATAAAGATCGGTGACGCGCGTCGTGTCGTAAGTCTCTTCCTTGATCGCGACGACGTTCGGTTCATCGGCGAGTTGCGCGAGCAGATCGGGCCGCATGTCGACGCCATAGCCGCGCGGGTTGTTGTAGATCATGAGGCCAAGCTTCGTCGAGCGCGCGATCGACCGATAGTATTCGACCGTCTCGCGATCGTCCGAGCGATACGTGAGGCCGGGAAACACCATCAGGCCCTGCACGCCGATGGCTTCCGCGTCTTTCGCGAATTGCATCGCATTGGCCGTGTTCAGTTCCGCGAGACCGGAGATGACGGGCACACGCCCGTTCACCGTTTCGACGGCGATCTTCAGCACCGTGCGCTTCTCTTCGGACGTCAACTGCGCGTTTTCGCCGACCATGCCCATCATCACGACGCCGCCCACACCGCTGTCGATCAGACGGTTCAGACCGTTGACGATCGCATCGCGATCGAGCGAGCCGTCCTGTTTCAGCTTCGTCGTGACGGCGGGAAATACGCCTTTCCAGTTCACTTGCATGTTGGTTCCTCCGGATGGATTTCAGTGATTGAAGCGTGCGATCGAATAGGGCGTGAGCGGCACGCGCGGGGTGCGGCCCGCGAGCACATCGGCGACGAGCGCGGCGGTCGTCGCCGATTGCGTGAGGCCGAGATGGCCGTGACCGAATGCATAGACGACAGACGGCATGCGCAGCGATGCGCCGATCACCGGCAGCGAATCGGGCGTCGCGGGGCGATGGCCCATCCACTTCTTCGCGTCCGTATCGTCGATGCCGGGAATGAAGCGCTTGCCGAGCGCGAGCAACGCGTCGCTGCGACGATAGTTCGGCGGCGCATCGATGCCCGCGAACTCCGCCGCGCCGCCGATGCGCAAGCCGACATCGAGCGGCGTCGCGACGAACTTGCGCTCCGCGAAGATCACTTCGCGCGTCAGGTCGACGCCGTGCTTCGGCAGCGTCGCGTTATAGCCGCGCTCGCTTTCTAGCAGCACGCTTTCGCCGATCGACTTCGCCAGCGCCGCCGACCACGCGCCCGCCGCGATCACGATGCGTCGTCCCTTCACGCGCGTATCGTCTTCGAGCAACACGGAATCGGGCGATGCGATCGCACGCGCCACGCCTGTCACGAAGCGCGCGCCGAGCGCTCGCACGCGCTCACGCAGCAACGTGACGATGCGGCGCGGATCGCCGATATGCGACCAGTCATCGAGAAACACACCATGCCGGAACACGGCCGCAAGCGACGGCTCGCATTCGCGCACCTGTTGCGCGTTCAGCGCATGCCAGCGCACGCCGAGCTCGCGCTTGACGGCCCATTCGGCCTGATCGGCGGCGAAGGCTTCGTCGGTTTCATAGACCGTGAGCGCACCACGGCGATAGTGCATCGCGCTCGCGCCGATATCGTCGAACATCGGAATGATGTCTTCATAGACGCGGTTGTTCAGAAGCGCGAGCGCTTGCGTGATCGCCTGATAACGTTCCGGCTCGCTCGCGCGGCGAAACGCCATGAACCACGGCAGCGCCTTCGGCACATGCTTCCAGTCGAGCGCGAGCGGCCCGAGCGGATCCATCAGCCATTTCGCGGCCTTCGTGAACACGCCGTGCACGGCGATGGGCGTGCTTTCCGTCACCGCGATGCCGCCCGCGTTGCCATGCGATGCGCGATCGCCTTCGAAATCGCGATCGATCACGGTCACGCGCGCGCCCTCGCGCAATGCGGCCCACGCGCAGGCCAGCCCCACGATGCCCGCGCCGATCACGACGACGTCCGCCATTTCTTCGCCCGTCATGCTCATGAACTCACGCGCGATTTGATCAGCTTGTCGTCGACGGCTTCGCACCACGTATCCGCGAGCGTGAAGCCGGTCTGGAAGCGATCGGTCGGATCGACGCCGACTTGCGAGATCGCCGTGATCCACGCCTGGCCGGCTACGACGGGCACGACCGCGGGAACATCGCCGAGGCGCGTCGCCGATTCGATGCGGCTCTCGAACACCGAACCGATGATCGACTCGTGCAGAAAGGTCTCGCCCACGCCGATCAGCCCTTTCGCGTGCATCACCGCGAGCCGCGCGGATGTGCCCGTGCCGCACGGCGAGCGGTCGCAGCGCCCCGGCGACACGATCACCGTGTTGCGCGACTTCAGCACGCCGTTCTCGCGCGAGAGCGGCCCGACGAACTCGGTCATCGTGATGCCCTTGATGAGCGGATTCAACGGATGCGGCGAAGGCAACTGCTCCGCCGCCGCGGCCTTGATGACCTGCCCGAGCTCGCACAGCTCGCGCGCTTCGTCGGGCGCGATGCGAAAGCCGAGCTTCTCAGCATCGACGATCACATACGTCATGCCGCCATAGCCGACATCGACGGTCAGGCTGCCGATGCCTTCCACTTCGATCGTCTTGTCGAGATGATTCGCAAACGCGGGCTGATTGGTGAACTCGACCTTCGTGACCTTGCCGTTCGCGCACGAGCAGCGCAAATGGATGAGCCCGGCGGGCGCTTCGAGCACGAGTTCGGTAACGGGCTCGACCATCGGCAGAATGCCAGTTTCGAGCAGCACCGTCGCGACGCACATCGTGTTCGAGCCGGACATCGCCGGATATTCCGTCGATTCGGCGATCACGTAACCCATTTGCGCGCGCGGGTCGGTCGCGGGGAACAGAAAGTTCACCGTCTGATTCGCGGAGCCGCGCGGCTCGAAGATGCAGATGCGGCGCAGGTCGTCGCGCACCTCTTCGAGATGCATCATCTTGTCGAACATCGTCGCGCCGGGCACGTCAAAAACGCCGCCCGTCACCACGTTGCCCACTTCGCCTTCCGCGTGGCAGTTCACTACCGTAAGCGTTCGATTCCAGCGCATGGTTATTGCAGCGGCGCGTGCGCCGTCTCCTTGATGGTGATGACAGTGAGCGTCGACAGCAGCGCGGCGAGCATCACGAAGTACGCGGGCGAAAGCGGCGAGCCCGTCGCCTTGATGAGCGCGATGGAGATCATCGGTGCGAAGCCGCCGAACACCGCGTTGGCAATGCCGTAGCCGATCGACATCCATGTCGTGCGGATCTTCGTCGGGAACAACTCGGAAAGCACGGCGGGCCCGACGCCCGAAAACATGCCGATGATCACGCCGCCCAGCACCTGCACCGCGCCGACGATCGCCGCCGATTTGTATTCCAGCATCAGATGGAAGATCGGATACGGCAACACGAGAAACGCAATGCAGCCGATGGCATAGATCGGCTTGCGGCCGAAGCGGTCCGAGGCCGCGCCCCAGAACGGAATCGATACCGTCATCACGATCAGGCCCGCCGTGTTGAG
Organism: Caballeronia calidae; assembly: GCF_900044055.2. Taxonomy (GTDB): domain Bacteria; phylum Pseudomonadota; class Gammaproteobacteria; order Burkholderiales; family Burkholderiaceae; genus Caballeronia; species Caballeronia calidae. The sequence goes on from NZ_FCOX02000027.1 coordinate 72,574, forward strand.
CCACAGCGCCGTCGACGAATGAATGCCGACGTACTTCGTCGTGAACGACGGCAGATAGTTGAGCAGCACGTAGAGCGAGACCGTCCATACGATCACGAGGCCGCACGCCTGAAGGCCGAGCAGCGCCGGTGCGCGGCCCTTCGCCTTGGGTGCGTCGTCGCTCGCGCTCTGATAGACGGGCGTTTCTTCGCTGCGCTTGCGGATGATCCAGCCGATCGGCCCGATCACGATCGCGCCGACGATGAACGGCACGCGCCAGCCCCAGTCGAGCAGCGCCTCCTGACTGAGCATCGTCGTCATGAGCGCGGCCGCGCCCGAGCCGAGCAGCATGCCGCCGAGCGTGCTGCATTGCTGGAAGCTGCCGTAGAAGCCGCGCCTGTTCTGCGGCGCCCATTCGACGAGAAACGCGACCGCGTTGCCGAGTTCGCCGCCGACGGAAATGCCCTGCAGCATGCGCGCCGCGACCAGCAGGATCGGCGCCATGATCCCGATCGACGCATACGATGGCAGCAGCGCCATGAACAGCGTCGCGGCGGCCATCAACGGCATGACGAAGGTGAGCGTCCACTTGCGGCCTTTCACGTCGCCGAGCCATCCGAAGATGATCGCGCCGAGCGGACGCGCGGCGAAACCGAGGCCGAACGCGCCGAAGGTGCCGAGCATGGCGGCGAAGTCATCGCCGGCGGGAAACATCACTTTGGCGATGACGGTCGCGAGGAACGCGTAAGTGCCGAAGTCGAACCATTCGAGAATATTGCCGACGACCGCCGCGGTGACGGCGCGACTGGATGCGGACGAAACCCGTGGGCTGTCGTGTGCGGCGTAAGGGTTCGCAACGGCGTTGGCGCGGTCGGTCATGGTGGCTCCCTCGGTGGCGGTGGGATGCAGCGTCGGACCGATTGTGCGCCCATCTCAAAATTGAATCAAGGATTTTGGATCCAAAATAAAGGTATGAAGGAACGCGCCGGTTAGCGCTAAAAAGCAAGCAGGCCCCGACGCGTCGGGGCCTGCCTGGGTTCTGCTTGCCGCGGCGGCCGACGTCTCAGCGCGCCACGATCACAAACGGCGCGGTGCCGCTGTACGTCGAGCCGCTGGTGAACGACCGCAGCCCAAGGTCCGTGCTCCGGTACTTGCCGTTCGTCCCTTGCTTCAACTGATTGACGGACCAGTTGCCGCTGCGTTCGAGAAGAATGGACTGAGAACTCGGGTCATACTGGACATGGTCCGGCAAGGCCGACGAAGCCTGCAATGTCTTCTTGGCTCTGCTCGTCACGTCGTAGAGGATGATCGGACTTGGGCTCGTGCCGTTGTCGTCGGCAAAAAGGATTTGCGCGTTGCTGATGGCCGCGAGGAATTTCGGCTTCTGCTCCGGCAGATCGCTCAGCACGCGCGTGATGCCGCTCTCCAGATCCATTTCCGTCAGCCGGCCTTCGCCATTGGCCGACGCTGCGCTGACAAAGTAGGCCTTCTTTGCATCGGGGGTCACGGCGAACTGATCACCGCTCGTGGCCGGCACCGATCCTCCCGGATAGCCGCCGACGATGAACGACGCCGCCAGGTCGATGCGAAGCACTTCGATCTTCGCCCCCGGCTCGTTCGACAGCGCGTAGAGGTTTGCGCCGTCGTTCTTCGCCGTTGCGATCCTGACGAGGCTGTAGGCTTCCGGCAGCACGATCTGCCTGAGAAGCTTCCCGGAATCTCCGTCGATGATGCTGACGACGTTCCCGTTCGCCAGATAGACCTGCGTCCCGTCCAGCGCGGGCTGAATGTCATAGCCGGTGGTGACGGTGCTCAGCAACGGACTAATGGGCGTGACGTGCAGAACCTTATTCGTGGCCGTATCGATCGTGGCGAGATCGGTCGATGTCGGGCTTCTTTGCAGAAGCACATACAGACGCTTCCCATCCACGCCGGGGAACATCCGATCGACCTGTTTATAGTCGCCCGTCAGCGAGAGATCGATCGTAGCCTTCGCGGCGCGCGAGGCGAAATCGTACGCGGTCACCTGAGCCGGAGCCTGGGCGCGCGTCAACGTATAAATGGTCTGATTCACGCGCGGAGGCCCATAGTACTTCTGCGCCATCTCGATGTCGGTGACGCTCAGCTTGCCGTCACCGTTCCACTCCGGATTGCAGTAGTTCATGATCGATGCGAGATCCCACGCGCCGATCATCGTGTCGCCCGAGGTGCCTTGCGCTGGCTCGGTGCATGTCGAAGGCGTGTCGGGCCGGTTCTGCTCATGCGCGAAGCCGAGCGCGTGACCGAATTCATGCGCGGCCACCCGGCGAATGCAGTATTCCTCGCGCCCCTGGCAACTCGGGCTCCAGTTCCTGAACGTGAAGTCGAGCGACATGCCGCCTTTCTCGTTGTTCAGCATTGCGCCGAGGCCATAGGTATGCGGTCCGTTCGTCGCGATGTCCTCGACCGAGATCCGTATGCCGTAGTAGTTAGAATCGTTCGTGCATTGCTGCCAGCCGGTGAACTGGGCGCCTGAATTCTGCTCCCAGGTTTCCTGAACCGCGAGGCGGCTCCAGTTGCGTTCCGTGGCGTACCGCGCGAAATCCGCGTTGGTCATATCCCAGCACACACCGATGGGAACGCGGTCCCAGATAACGGTCGACAACGCGTAGCCCTTGGTCGTGGCTTCCTGCTGCGACGCCGGCTGTGCTGTCGCGCCCTTTGCGTTGGAGCCGAGGGTGTCGGAACCGGCATCGCCGCCGCACCCGCTGATCAATACTCCTGATGATAATGCCAGAACCAGCGCGCTTATCCTTCGCATTTTCTTCTCCGTTTATCGAGACCATGCAAGCCCAACGCATGGCGGAAGGAAATAGATTTTCAGCGTGTAATCAAACTGGAATTTCCATTACAGAGTATTTCAACGCAAGCTTCTGCCTTTCGGCATGAGTACGTCAATAATTAATTTTCCGTATTGTCGGATCAGAAAGCGCTACAGGACAACGAACGTGGCCGATACGGTCAGCCCGCGGGCCGGATGTTCGCCCGTGCTCAGCCCGATCTCCCCCCGATGCGCCTGCACGATCTCCTTCGCGATCGCGAGCCCGAGCCCGGTTCCTTCGGTATCGGCCGACGCGCGATAGAACGGCTCGAACACGCGGCTGCGCGCTTCGGCGGGAATGCCGGGGCCGTCGTCGGTGACGGCCAGCGTCACGCGCTGCGCATCGCGCGCCACCGTGACGGTCACATGTCCGCCCGGCTGCGTATAGCGGATCGCATTCTCGACGATGTTGTAGACCAGCGCCGACAGCAATCCCTCATGCCCGATGATCCACGCCGATTCGGCCAGCTCCGCGCCGAGATCGATCTCGCGCTTCTGCGCGAACATCGCGAGATCTTCGATCACATCTTGCGCGATCGCGGCCAGATCGACCTTCTGCTTCGCGAGTTGCGTATAGTCGGCCGCTTCGGCCTGCGCGAGCAGCAGCAGCTTGTTCGTGAGACCGACCATCGATCGGTTGCTTCGCTGCATCGCGGCGAGCGCTTCGGATAGCGTCGGCTCCATCTCGCGATGCTGCCGCGCGAACTGCAACTGCGTCTCCAGCAGCGTGAGCGGCGTGCGCAACTGATGCGCCGCATCCGCGATGAAGCGCCGCTGCGCCGCGACCTGAAGCCCGAGCCGCGCGATGCACTGATTGATCGCCTCGACGATGGGCCGCAACTCCGTATGCAGGCGCTCGACGCGCAAGGGCTCGAGTTGCATCGGATCGCGGTCCATCACGTCTTCCTTCACCTTCAGAAGCGGCCGCAATTCGAACGTGAGGCCGATGCACGCGAGCGCCACCGCGAGCAGCACCATCTCGATCTGCCGCACGAGTTGCGGACGCCACAGCTCGCGGATCATCGCATCGCGCGAGGCCTGCGTCTTGCCGACGGACACCAGCACGCGACGTATCGCGCCGTTGTCGTACATCTGCCGCACGAAACCGACGGCGCGCACCGGCTTGCCGTCGAGATCGGCGTCGTAGTAGTTCGGTGAATCGTGAGTCGTCGTCGCCCGCGTCGGGAAGTCGGGCACGCCCGCGAGCAGACGGCCATCGTCGACGCTCACGTTGTAGAAGACCTGATCGCCATAAGGCGACGCGAACACTTCGAGCGCGGCAGGCGGAATATCGACGAGCAAGCGGCCATCGGACCATTCGACCTCGCCCGCGATCATCCGCGCCGATGCCAGCAGCGTGTTTTCCTGCACGAGATCGGCGGTGTGGCGCGCGTTGTCGTAGGCGGCCTTGCCGGTCACGAACACGTAGATCGCGAGCGGCACGAGCAGCCACCACAGAAGACGGACGCGCAGGCTATTGGTCATCGTCCTTCTTGCGCAGCAGATAGCCGAGCCCGCGCAGCGTGACGATCGCGGCCGAACTGCCGTCGAGCTTCTTGCGCAGCCGCGATATGTAGATCTCGAGCGCGTCCTCGCTCGGCTGGTCTTCGTGCGTGAAGATGGTATCGAGCAGCGATGCCTTCGACACCGTCTTGCCGAGCCGCAAGATCAGCGCTTCGAGCACGCTGCGCTCGCGCGGCGTCACGTTGAGCGGCGCGCCCTTGAGCGTGAACTGATGCGTGTCGATATCGAAGACGAGATCGCCGCACGCGAGTTCATTCGCCGTCGATGACGTGCGCCGGCGGATCATCACCTTCACACGCGCGACGAGTTCGCGTACTTCGAAAGGCTTGACGAGGTAGTCGTCCGCGCCCGCGCCGAGCAACTCCACTTTCTCGTCGATGGAACCGCTCGCGGTCAGGATCATCACCGGCGTCGCGTCGCCGCGCTGGCGCAAGCGTCGCAGCACGTTCTTGCCCGACAGGCGCGGCAGGTTCAGGTCGAGCAGCACGACATCGTATTGATTCGTGCGCAGCAGCTGATCGGCGGACTCGCCATCCTGCACGGCTTCGAGCGTGAACGACTCCTGTTCCAGCGTCTTGGCGAGCCAGAGAGACAGCGTCGGATTGTCTTCGATGAGAAGCAGCTTCATGGTGGCGCGATTGTAGGGCGTCGGCCCGGCGTATGAAGCATCGGGTTAACACCCATGCTTTGCCATCGGCGCAGAAAGCTGGCAGAAGGTTTCGCCTTTCTATAATCGCCGCACACATTCAAAAAAGCGGGCCATTTCTCACGGCACGGCCCACCTCAAGGAGACTTCTGATGCGTACCCTGCGCCAGATCGCTGCTGTATCCGGTATTGCTTTCGCACTCGCGGCCGCTTCCGTATCCGCTCACGCCGAAAAGATTTCCATCATGGTCGGCGGGGCGACCAAGATCATCTATCTGCCCGCGAAGCTCACCGAACAGCTCGGCTACTTCAAGGACGAAGGCCTCGACGTCGAAATCCTCTCGCAGCCCGCCGGCGTCGATGCGGAGAACGAGCTGCTGGCCGGTGCAGTGCAGGGCGTCGTCGGCTTCTACGATCACACCATCGATCTGCAGAGCAAGGGCAAGGAAGTGCAGGCGCTCGTGATCTTCGGCCAGGTGCCGGGCGAAGTCGAAATGGTGTCGACGAAACAGGCCGACAAGATCAAGAGCATGGCCGATGTCAAAGGCAAGACGCTCGGCGTGACGGGCCTCGGTTCATCGACGAGCTTTCTCACGCAATATCTCGCGCAGCGCGCGGGCGTGACCTCGAAGGAATACACGCTGCTGCCGGTGGGCGCGGACGCGAGCTTCATCGCGGCGGTCAAGCAGGAGCGCATCGACGCGGGCATGACCACGGAGCCGACCATCTCGCAACTGCTGAAGACCGGCGAAGCGAAGGTGCTCGTCGACATGCGCACGCTCGAAGGCACGCGTGCCGCGCTCGGCGGCACGTATCCGGCATCGAGCTTCTATGTGCAGCGCGCGTGGGCCGAATCGCACAAGACGGATGCGGCGAAGCTCGCGCACGCGTTCGCGAAGACGCTCAACTTCATCGCGACGCATAGCGCCGAAGAGATCACCGAGAAGATGCCGAAGGACTATTACGCGAAGAACAAGGACCTGTACGTGGCCGCGCTGAAGGCCTCGCAGCCGATGTTCACGAAGGACGGCAAGATGCCTGCCGATGGTCCCGACACGGTGCTGAAGGTGCTCGCCGCGTTCAATCCTTCGGTGAAGGGCAAGCATATCGATCTGGCGCGCACGTATTCGAACGAGTATCTGTCGGGCACGGCGACGGCGTCGAAGTGAGGTTGCCACGATGAATCAATCCACTCAACCCGCGATCGAGCTGCGCAACGTTTCGTGCCGCTTCATTTCGCCGGACGGCAAGGCGACCGTCGCGCTGCGCGACTTCAGCATGTCGGTGGCGAAGGGCGAGTTCGTTGCGATCGTCGGCCCGACGGGCTGCGGCAAGTCCACGACGCTCAGCATGATCACCGGCCTGCTCAAGCCGACGACCGGCGAAGTGCGCGTGATGGGCCAGCCGGTCGATGGCATCGATCCGCGCATCGGCTTCGTGTTCCAGGCCGACGCGGTGTTCCCGTGGCGCTCGGTGCTCGACAACGTCGCGGCCGGCCCGCTCTATCGCGGCCGCTCGAAGTCCGCCGCCTACGACGAAGCGCAGTCGTGGCTGCGCCGCGTCGGGCTCGACAAGTTCGGCAAGCACTATCCGCATCAGTTGTCGGGCGGCATGAGAAAGCGCGTCGCGCTCGCGCAGACGTTCATCAACAAGCCGGAAATCCTGCTGATGGACGAGCCGTTCAGCGCGCTCGACATGCAGACGCGCACGCTGATGCAGGACGAATTGCTGCAACTGTGGTCGGCGAATGCGGGCTCGGTGGTGTTCGTCACGCACGATCTGGAAGAAGCGATCGCGCTCGCGGACCGCGTGTTCGTGCTGACGGCGCGCCCCGCGACGCTCAAGAAGGTCTATGAGATCGACTTGCCGCGTCCGCGCATCACATCGGAAATTCGCTATCACCCGCACTTCATCGAGATATCGCGCGATATCTGGCACGACCTGCGCGAAGAAGTGCAGATCGGTTGAACCTGCACCAAAGGAACATCAAACATGTCCACGCCTCAACAAGCGATGCCCTCGGGCATCGATCCCACAGCGCTCGCGCAAGTCGAACGCGAAGCGCAAAGGCGCATCAAGCAGCGCAATGCGCTCGTGATCGGCCTGCGCATCGCGGTGCTCGTGTTCGTGCTCGGCGGCTGGGAACTGTCGGCTCGCCTTCACTGGATCGATCCGTTCTTCTTCTCGATGCCGTCCGCGATCTTCGATCAGATCGTCGAATGGTTCGTCGATGGCACATCGCAAGGGCCGCTGCTCACGCAAGTCTGGGTCACGCTCGAAGAGACCGGCCTCGGCTTCATCATCGGCTCGGTGGCGGGCGTGTTCTGCGGCATCGTGCTCGGCCGCAACAAGCTGCTGTCGGATGTGTTCAGCATCTACATCAAGATCGCCAACTCGATTCCGCGCGTGGTGCTCGGCTCGGTGTTCGTGATCGCGCTCGGTCTCGGCATGGCGTCGAAGGTCGCGCTTGCGGTCGTGATGGTGTTCTTCGTCGTGTTCGCGAATGCGTTTCAGGGCGTGCGCGAAGCGGATCGTTACATGATCGCGAATGCACAGATTCTCGGCGCGTCGCGGCGTCAGGTGACGACGTCGGTGGTGATTCCTTCCGCGCTCTCGTGGATTCTCGCCAGCCTGCATGTGAGCTTCGGCTTTGCGCTGGTCGGCGCGGTGGTCGGCGAGTTTCTCGGTTCGAAGCAAGGCATCGGCTTGCTGATTTCGACGGCGCAGGGCGCGTTCAATGCGAGCGGCGTGTTCGCTGCGATGATCGTGCTCGCGGTCGTCGCGCTCGCGGCGGATTATCTGCTCACGGCTGTGGAGCAGCGTCTGCTGAAATGGCGGCCCACGGCGAATTGATGCGCTGAAGTTGGCGCACAAAGGCGCTCAGCGCAGGCCGACTTCCCTGGCCTTGGCGACGCTGCACGCCCCGTGCTCCGTGTACACGACGCGGCTCTTGTTGTTGTAGTAGATGGCGTAACGATCGGCGCCTTGCTTGCCGAAACCGTATTCGGTGCATTGGGAGTGCCACGGTCCCCAGTTTCCGTCGGGCGGACCGAGACTGTCTTCGACATCCGCCCGCGTCATGCCGATCTTCACGCGGCTCATGTATTCCTGCGGATCGGGGTCCTTGACGAGGCTGGAACAGCCGCTCAGGCCAATCAGCACGCAGATCAGGCTTACCGCGCTACACGTTTTGAATTTGAGCATCGCTTCAGACTTTGCAAAAGGTCTGAAACTATCGGCAATGAGTAGGCGGTGCAATCGACCTGGTCTTAATTTGGGTGCAAACGGCGTCGCGCCATCTCCGCCACCCCGATGCACCCCGCCAGCCACGCCCCGCCCGACGCGAATCCGCCGATCACATCGCCGGGAAAATGCACGCCGATCACGACGCGGCTCATCCCTATCGCGAGCACGATGAAGCACGCCAGCGCGACGATGAGCGGATCCCAGCGCGTCGGCGCAAGACGCAGCAGCACGTACGCGCACATGCCGTAGCAGACGATCGAGCCGAACGTGTGCCCGCTCGGAAACGCGAAACTTTCGGGAAGCGGCACCGTCGCGCCGGTGGGACGGTCGCGGCGCATCATGGCCTTGAGCGCCTGATTGAGCAGACCGCCCGTGCTCGTGACCGCGGCGAAGTACACGGCGAGGCCGAAGCGGCGTGTCAGCACGAGCGCCGCGCACATGAGCACGCACAGCAGCGTGAGGAACCACGGATCGCCGAGGTGCGTGAGAACGGAGAACCATCGCGTGGCCAGCGCGGGCGTGCCGTCGCGCACGGCGTCGAGCAAAAGCTGATCCGCCGACGAAAACGCCGTGCCGTGCGCGATACGCATCGCGATGCCGATGAACACCGTCGCGCCGAGCACGACGGGCACGCACGCGGCCACCGCTACGGTCGCGCGCGACGCGCCGCGTTCGCGCGCCGCCCACGCCCACGCGAACGCGGCAATCGAAGGAACGACGAAAAGCATGATCGCGATGATCGCGATCGCGTGGCGTTGCGCGAGCGCCGTGTAATCCATGATCCGATTTTTCTCCCTGTTGCCCGGCGCTCGCGCGGACTCAGGGCGCGGTTGCGCCGCCCTCCGCTTCGAGCGGCCGTTCCCAGCCGAACGCCTGCACGCGCGCGACCGGTTTGTCCACGACGAGCACGCCGCAAATTCCGCCCGGCATCGGCAGCGTGAGACCGTGCCAGTCCGCCTGCCCCGCGCTTTCGATTGCCGCGCCGCGCTCCGCACGCGCTCTTCCGATCTGCACCGCCTCGTCCCGCACGGCCTGCCGGGCGTCCTCGTCGTAGGCGCCGCTGGTCAATCCGAGCCCTATTCTCGCCGATGACACCGCAATCACGATCCAGATGCCCGAATACGCGACATCGACATGAATGGCGCCCTCGACGAGCGGATGCGTGACGACGATGCGATCGTCGGGTTCATCCTCCACGCCGACGTCCTGCGGCTCGCAATTCAGCATGTGCGAGAGCACGAGACGCAGCGTCGCGCGCGATACGCTGAAGCGCCGCCCGAGCGCGGAATTCGGATGCAGCCGCGCGCGCCGGCGTTCGGCCGCATTGAGCCAGTTCCCGATATTCGACGCCGAAGCGAAGCGGAATTCCGTCGGCACGAGCCATAGACAGACCTCGCCGGGCGCGGGCGGTTCATGGATCTGCACGCGCGATTTCGCGAGATCGTAGTAGCGCCACGGGATTTCGGCGGCGGCTGGAAGGGAGATGCGGTCGGAAGCGGGCATGCGCGTCAGCGAAGCCCGCGGCGCGCGTGCGCGCACCGAAACGCTCCGCATTCAGGGACAAAGCAACATTGTCGGCACTCGAACCTTATGGGACGCTTAGGAAACTGACAGCCGCCCGCAAATCACATCGACAATCCGGCCTAGGGGTCATCCCCGAGTTGAGCTTTCATCAACGCCACCCTCAAAAATCCTCGATTCCTCCTCGCGCGACGTCCACCGCAGAATGCCCGACATCCACCGCCAAGGTGGCTCAACCGGACACTGCAAACGGACACAAGGAAGGAGTCAATGGAAAAGAATCTCTTCATCGGTGAAGGCTTCGAAGGCCCGGGCGTCAATCTCGCTCATATCAACGTGCTGGTCGGGCCGCGCAACGGCCCCGCGGGCCAGGCATTCGCGACCGCGCTCGCGACGCCGTCCGCCGGACATGCGCCTTTCGTCGTGATCGCGCAGCCGGGCGTGCCGACCAAGCCGCTCACGCTCTACGTCAACAAGGCGCAGATCGAAGGCGATTTCCACGGCAACGCGACCTGGGGCGCATCGCAGGCGGGCATCGCGAAGGCGGTCGCCGAATCGCTCGAGAACGGCACGCTGCCGCCCGAAGCGGAGAACGACTGGGTGGTGGTGTCGGCGAACTGGGTCAACCCGAAGACCGACGATCTCGACGCAGTCTTCGAGAACAACTATCGCGCGTGCAGGAACGCGATCATCGCCGCGATGGAAGGCCTGCCGCGCAAGGAAGCCGTGTTCAAGGCCGCGCGCGATGTGTCGAACCCGTTCTATACGCCGAAGAAGTAAGGAGCTTTCGCAAATGGAATACGTGCGTCTCGGCCAGTCCGGCCTCAAGGTTTCGCGTCTGTGCCTCGGCACGATGAACATGGGCACGCCGCAATGGAAGCCCTGGATTTTCGATGAAGCGCAAAGCGAGCCGATCGTGAAGCACGCGCTCGATAAAGGCGTGAACTTCATCGACCTCGCCGATTTCTATTCGACGGGCGTCGGCGAGGAAGTCGTCGGCCGCATTCTGAAACGGCTCGTGAAGCGCGAGGAAGTCGTCGTGACGACGAAGGTCGGCTACGACATGGCGAGCTACCCGAACGCGGGCGGCCATTCGCGCAAGCACATCATGGACGGCATCGACGGGTCGCTCACGCGTCTCGGCATGGATTACGTCGATATCTACATGCTGCATTACTTCGACGTGAACACGCCCGTCGAAGAGACGATGGGCGCGCTCGACGACATCGTGCGCGCGGGCAAGGCGCGCTATATCGGCGTATCGACGATGTATACGTGGCAGTTCGCCAAGATCATGCAGGCCTGCGAGAAGAACGGCTGGCACAAGCCCGTCAACATGCAGTTGCAGTTGAACGCCGCGTATCGCGAGGAAGAGCGCGAGATGATTCCGTACTGCATCGATCAGGGCGTCGGCGTGTCGGTGTTCAGCCCGCTCGCGCGCGGCCTGCTCACGTCCGATGCGAAGTCCACGCGCAACCAGACCGATTTCTTCACCGCGCAAATGTACGGCGATCACGCGTCGCGGGAGATCGCGGCATCGGTTGCACGCGTGGCGGCGCGGCGTGGCGTGCCGGCGGCGCAGATCGCGCAGGCGTGGGTTTTGAGCCGGCCGGGCATTTCGAGCATGCTCGTCGGCGCGGATTCGGCGGCGCAGTTCGACAGCGCGCTCGCCGCGCTCGACACGAAGCTCGACGACGACGAACTGCACGAACTCGAGCGCAATTACACGCCGTGCGATCTCATCAACGATTACACGGCGGGCAGGCGCATCGCGCGCGAGGCGCGTGCCGCGCAAGGCGTCTTCGACAACGCACTGGAGCGCGCGGCATGAAAGCGCTTTTGCAGACGAAGCACTATATCCATGGCGCGTGGCGCGAAAGCGCCGACACCTACGCCGTGCTCAATCCCGCGACGGGCGAAGTGATCGCGCAAGTCGCACGCGGCGGCGCGCACGAAACGACGCTCGCCGTGGAAGCCGCAAGACAAGCGTTCCCCGCATGGCGCGCGCTGACGGCCAAGGAACGCAGCGCGCGCGTGAAGCGCTGGGGCGAGCTGATGCTCGCGAACCGCAACACGCTCGCCGAACTGCTGACGCGCGAACAGGGCAAGCCGCTTGCCGAAGCGCTCGGTGAAGTCGCGTATGCAGCGAGCTTCTTCGAGTGGTTCGCGGAAGAAGCGAAGCGCAGCTACGGCGACATTATCCCCAGCCCGCGACCGAATGCGAAGATCGTCGTCACGCGCGAGCCGGTGGGCGTCGTCGCGGCGATCACGCCGTGGAACTTCCCGCTCGCGATGATCACGCGCAAAGCCGGTCCCGCGCTCGCAGCAGGCTGCACGATGGTCCTGAAGCCGTCGGAAGAGACGCCGCTGTCCGCGTTCGCCCTGGCCGTGCTCGCCGAGGAAGCCGGCATTCCGGCGGGCGTGTTCAACATCGTGTCTGGCGATGCCGTTGCCATCGGCCAGGTCCTCACCGAATCGCCCGATGTGCGCAAGCTGTCGTTCACGGGCTCGACGCGTGTCGGCAAGCTGCTCGCGAAGCAATCGGCGGATACGCTCAAGAAGCTGTCGCTGGAGCTCGGCGGCAACGCGCCTTTCATCGTGTTCGACGATGCCGATATCGACGCCGCCGTACAGGGCGCGATCGCATCGAAGTTTCGCAACACCGGGCAGACGTGCGTGTGCGTGAATCGCTTCTATGTGCAGGACGGCGTCTACGATGCGTTCACGCAAGCCTTGACGCGCGCGGTGCATAAGCTGCGCGTCGGTAACGGTCTCGAAGGCGAGTTCGATCAGGGGCCGCTCATCAACGAAGCCGCGCTGAAGAAGGTGCAGGCGCACGTCGCCGATGCGGTGAGCAAAGGCGCCAAGGTTCTGACGGGCGGCAGGCCGCACGCGCTCGGCGGCACGTTCTACGAGCCGACGGTGCTCGCGGACGCCGCGCCTTCGATGATGATCGCCGATGAGGAAACCTTCGGCCCGGTCGCCGCGTGCTTCCGCTTCGCGACCGAAGACGACGTCATCGCCGCCGCCAACGACACGCCCTACGGCCTGTCCGCGTACTTCTACACGCGCGATCTGGGCCGCGCGTGGCGCGTCGCGGAGGCGCTCGAGAGCGGCATGGTCGGCATCAACGAAGGCATCATCTCGACGGAAGTCGCGCCCTTCGGCGGCGTGAAGCAATCGGGACTGGGCCGCGAAGGATCGAAGTACGGGCTCGACGAATACATGGAGCTCAAGTACATGATGATGGCCGGGCTCGGCCGCTGATTCATCGATTCGCCGCGCACGCACGAACGATAACGCCATCGCGTGCGCGGTTTACATGCGGCGCACGACGCGCCGCTCCACTCGGAAGTGGAGGAGATACTCTTGGATATGCAAAGCCTGAGCGCGCAGCCGCTCGCACCCGGCGCAGCCGCGCCCTTCAATGCCACGCACGGCCGCGTCGCACTCGACGATGTCCCGCTCAACCGTTTTCACGTGAAGATCGCCGGCCTGACTTTCGGCGCGCATTTCACGGAAGGCTATGCGATCGGCACGATCGGGTATGCGCTGTCGTCGTTGAACAGGCAGATTCCGCTCGATGCGTTCTGGATGGGTCTGCTCGGCTCGTCCGCGCTGATCGGCATTTTCATCGGCAGCCTCGTGTTCGGCTGGCTCTCCGACAGGCTCGGCCGGCAGAAGATTTTCCTGTTGAGCTTCATCGTCATCACGGCGGCGGCGTTCGCGCAGTTCTATGCGACGACGCCCGCGATGCTCGTCGCGCTGCGAGTGTTGATCGGGTTCGGCATGGGCGGCGATTTCGCGGTCGGTCACGCGATCCTCGCCGAGTTCTCGCCGCGCAAGCAGCGCGGCACGCTGCTCGGATCGTTCAGCGTGATCTGGACGATCGGCTATGTGATCGCGAACGTGCTCGGCATGCACTACGCCGATGCATCGCCCGATGCGTGGCGCTGGCTGCTCGCGTCGGCCGGTGTGCCGGCGTTCCTCGTGCTGATCCTGCGCATCGGCACGCCGGAGTCGCCGCGCTGGCTGCTCGGCAAGGGCCGCACGGATGAGGCAATGCGTATCGTGCGCAGGCACTTCGGCCCGAACGTCACGCTCGAATCCGATACGGGCGAGCACTTCGCCGGCAAGGGCGGTTTCGCGCGGCTCTTCGAGCGGGACCTGATTCGCCGCACGATCTTCAATTGCGCGTTCTTCGTGTGCCTCGTGATTCCTTACTTCGCGATCTACACGTTCCTGCCGAGCATCTTGACGGCGATCCGCCTGCCCGAAGGCTCGGGCGCCGATCTGCTGCTCAACGCGTTTCTCGTGCTGGGCGCGTTGATCGGCATATGGCTGACCATCAAGCTGTCGCGGCGCTCGTTTTTGATCGGGTCGTTCGCGGTGTGCTGCCTGTCGCTGTTTGCGCTGAGCGCGCTGCCGTCATCGGCGAATCTTGCGATGATCGTTGCGTTCGGCGTCTTCACGTTGACGATGTCGGCATTCTCGAATCTCGTCGGCGTGTTTCCGCCGGAGTGCTTTCCGACCGAGGCGCGGGCGTGCGGCGTGGGGCTGTCGATTGCATGCAGCCGGTTGGGATCGGCGGTGGGGACGTTTCTGCTGCCTGTCGGGATCGCGCAGGCCGGTGTTCAGATGACGATGCTTGCACTCGCGGGCGTGTTGCTCGTCGGGATGATCGTGTCGATCGCGTGGGCGCCTGAGACGAAGCATCTGACGTTGAATCAGGCGAGCGGGGGGTGAGTCAAGTCCGATCGTGATTGGCATTTCAAGGCGCGGCAACGGTGACTCGTTGCCGCGCCTTGCTTTTGATGTGACGATGCGCCGCGCGGAGCGAAAGGATTCGTCGACGGCGCATTCGGACGAAACTGATGCAGCTTCTTCGCGATAGTTGATACGTTTGAGATAACCGTGGCCCCTATGGTTACGGCACAGAGCGCGATATTGCCGAACGTCCGTGGGATTCAAGATTCACCTGCCATCGGCAAGCATCGTTATCCTTAACATCTTGGAACTATCGCTATGAGCTACGTGAGTTCAAACTACAAGAATGCTTCTTCCGCACCGCTGAATACGTGGGTCTGCGCTCCAGGATCAGGCCATGGTCCCTATAACGATCCTCCTCCCGCTGGCGTCACGGACGCGCCCAACTACTGTGGCGGCTGCGTGTCGTATGTCAAACAGGTATGTCCTTCGCTGCCCGTGACGCATGCGTGGAAGAAGGGAGCGCTCGTGAAAGACAATCGACATATCCGGGAGGGAACCGTCATCGCGACATTCAATCACCACGGACAGTTCAACGGGCATGCAGCGATCTATGTCAGCCAGGGCCCGGTCGGCGTTACGGTATATGACCAATACGTCCATCCCCCCAAACCCATCGGCCCGCGCGTATTGCGTTGGGGTCAAGGAACCGACGTCAACAACGGGGAGAAATTCTATGTCGTTGAATAAGGCCATTGCCGGGCTCGCTGCATCGGTTCTCGTGGCGAGCGTCGGCGGATGCGCCAACGCGAAAGAGGTCGCGTGCCCTGCGCTATCCGACACTCATCTGCGCTACGTTCAGTTGTTCGACGGCAATCCGGAAGAACAAGTGTCGCTCATCGCGGACCACAGCAATAGCGCTCAAGGCTACTGGAAACTCGGCTATGTCTACGATCACGGCCGTTCGGTGACCGTGCGGTGCGTCTACGCCGACAAGCAAACGCGAGACATCGCCATATCGAGACGAGTCGATGCGTGCCGTTATCAGATCGACGCATCGGGCACGACAAAGCTGGATTGCGAGTAAGCGGGACGACACCGCCCCTCACTCCCGCGCCGCCTTCGCCCCTTCCCCGCGCAGCCATTCCGCAAACGCCTGCACCCGATCCGCACTCGCAAACGAAGGCGCGATATCCAGCCAATACCCATAAGGCCCCGTCGATTCCACCGGCGACAGCAGCACCAGCGCGCCGTCGTGCAGCTCGTCGGCGATCATGTTCCGATCCACCACCGCCAGCCCCGAGCCCGCGCGCGCCGCGTGAATCGCCTGATCGAGCGTCGAGAACTCGATGCCGTTCTCGCCGTATGCGCGCGGCAATCCGGCCGCATCGAGCCAGTTGGGCCAGAGCGTGAGCCGCGCATCGTTATGCAGGACATGCAGCGCGGGCAGCCGTTCGAGCAACGCTTCGACGGACTGCCCCGCGAACTTCATCGCGCCGACGAGCACGTGCCGCTCGATGAACAGCAACTCCGACCGATGATCCGCCCGCGCCTCATAGCCGAAGCGGATGCTGCATTGACGGTCATCGGCGGCATCGGTGCGCACTGAGAGATCGATGTCCGGTACCGCGTCCATCAGCGAGCCGAGCCGCGGCGAAAGCCAGCGCGTCGCGAAAGTCGGCGGCGCGCCCACGGTCAGGCGTCTGCGCTCGCCGCGTTGCGACGTGGACAGCGAGCGCGTCACACGCTCGATCGAATCGAATGCGTCGGACAGGCAGGCGAGCAGCTCCGCACCCTGCTTCGTCAGGCGAATGCCCTTGTGATCGCGGTCGAAGAGCTTCGTGCCGAGGGCATCCTCGAGCAGGCGAATCTGACGGCTGACCGCGCCCGGCGTCACGCACAATGCCGCAGCCGATTTATTGAAGCTCATGTGCCGCGCGCTTTCCTCGAAGAAGCGCAACGCGGTCAGGGATGGCAGGCGTCGCACGATCGGCTTTCCCCTCGTTCTGTTTCCTTATGCGCGCCTTCGTCTGCTGCCGCGCGTCTGCTTGTCGATTTCCGCGCGCAGCCACTCGCGAAACACCGCAACCTGCGGCGCATCGTCCTGGCCGGTGCGCGTGACCAGCCAGTATGACTGATGCCCGTCCACCTCGACATCGACGATCGGCACGAGCGTGCCTTGCCGCAACTCATGCGCGATCATATGACGGTCGGCGATCGTCACGCCCAGCCCGTCGACGGCCGCGCGGATCGCATGATCCAACAGATCGAACTCGTATCCGCCGCGTGTATCGACATTTCCGAGATTCGCCGCCTTCAGCCAGTGCTGCCATGTCAGATAGCGCTGATCGCTGGCCGCGAGCACATGCAGCAGCGTGAATTCGTTCAGATCGATGTCGGATGTATCGCGATCGCCGATGAGCGCCGGCGAGCACACGGCGATATGCCGCTCGTTCATCAACAGCTGATTATCGAGGCTGTCCCATTCGCCGTTGCCGAAGCGGATCGCGCAATCGAGCGCGCCCGATTCGACGAGGTCGTCCTTCAGGCGCGTGGTCAGCGTGATTTCGAGTTCCGGCGCGGCGGTGCGCAGGGATTGCAGGCGCGGCATCAGCCAGCGGCTGGAGAAGGTGGGCGGCGCGTTGATGCGCAAGCGTTTCAGGTGTGTCTTTTCCTGAATGCTGCGCACGGTGAGCTCGATGCGATCGAACGACATCTGAAGCGCCTGCAGCAAAAGGCGGCCCGTCGCCGACAATTCGAGATGATGATGCCGCCGCAGCAGCAGCGGCTCGCCGAGCTGGGTTTCGAGCTGACGCACCTGCCGGCTCACGGCGCTTTGCGTCACGTGCAGCATTTCCGCCGCGCGCGTGAAGCTGCCCGTGTGTCCGGCCACCTCGAAAGCCCTCAGCGCATTCAGGGCGGGCATCTTTCGCTTCAAGTCGGTCTCCTTTCCTTGCGTTCGACGCGCATTTAACACGCGTTCACGCCGGAAGATGCTGCTCTTAGGCAGCATTTTACGAATCGAGGCAAATTATGCCGCTTCGGAGCGTGAGCGCGGTGCCATGTGTCGCGAGACAATAGTCTTCAATACGGCGCGACGTTAGATGCGGAGACGTCAATAAAAACCCATCATGGAAGAAACAAGGAGTGGCCTGTCGCCGAAACTAACGACTCACGCTTTAATGGTTAATGCTACGGGCAACGCACAAGTATCGACAGAAGTCAATAGGCTCGAAAACGGGCAATCTAATGAGATGGGCGCAAGTGCGGATGCAACAGAAGCTAACGGTTTCTCCAAGCTCGAAGGCCCGCCACGTGAAGCGCATCCGCCCGCTTTCGCCGTTCAGGATGCGCGCGGTGCAAGTTGATCTGTTCGCGTAGAAATGGAGCAAGAGCAAACTCCGAATGGTGATTTCACGGACAGGTTAGTAACGACCTCGGCGCTTGACGTGATCAAACCCGAGTGACAAGATGAATCACGATCTAACCCGGCACGAGACTGCGGATTTAACTCTATTTTACGCTATACCAACTCGTCGACTCTACACTGAGTACTCGCCTTTTCGGTCGTGCGAGTGCGGAAAGAGGTCTTACTATGGCAGTCAACGCCGACCCGCCGGAGTTTGCACCTACCTGCTCCTGGAAATACGGAGCGCGAACCTGTAGTCGGCCGCTCCGTCAGAACAGCACTTACCGGCCCCTAGGCGAGCAGCCTAACAACCAGACACCTGCTCTCTTCCCCTAACCGACTACTTTCGGATTGCCTCCACGAACAAGCGTTGCCTTTCCCACTGCTTGAAGACTGGTCTCATCACGTAGTTCGACATGCTCAACCCGTAGATCCAACGTGAATGCATAGGATGTCATAGTGGACACCACGACAATTGATGACGTACAGATCCGGCACGCAGAACCATTCCGTGCGTTCTTGCAGCGTCGAGGACGCCGCTATGACAAAAAAAGCCGAAATCGCAGAGGGGACGCGATTAAACGGCTCTGGGTTCTGCCGAGTCGACTGTACAAATACGCTGAAGAACTTGGCCTTCCTTCGGTTGATGCCATCATTGAGCAGAACACGTTGTTCCCCTGCCTCAGTCGATTCCTCGGCGACGCGGACCAAGGGGCGCTAATAAGGCATCATCTGTTCGATCCTGTAGACATGATTTCGCAAATCGTTGGGCTAACTGCTTCCCTCGCCCCCACATTGAATTGGGCACCGGGCATCTGCCTCGACTGTCAATCCGAAGACATGCGCACTTATGGCCACACTATCTGGCGCCGCGATTTCCTTCTGCCAGAGGTGCGATGGTGTGGACGGCATAACGCACCTATCTTTCACCTATGCGACGCGTGCTTACGCAGGTTCGCAACCGGAACACACTTCGACGTACCGCTTAGCCGTTGCCCCTGCGGTCAGCCGCTCGCGTTGCGCGCAAAGACAATACACAGGCAAGAGCGTGAAGTCGCGCTTGGTTGGCAAAGACTTCTAGATAGTGCATTCGCTCCGTACATAGGATCAAGGGAAATGGCCGCACTTATAAACAACAGAGCGGCTGAACTCCGTCTAATCGATGACAAACAAATTAGCTGGGTGCGATGCCTAGACTTTTTTGGATCGCAGCGGTTGCGCGGCTTCAGCAATAGCATCGGATTTCGCCTCGCCGGAAAGCCGCTGCAAAATGCACTCCTTGGGAAGAAGTGCCCGCGACACCCCATACACGCCATCTTATTGCTGGTAGCACTGTATGGCAGTTGGCATGCCGTGGAGGAGTTGTTACTCGATCGATCCGCCTGCTTGGAAGAGTTAGACGACGAGATGTTCGCTGAAGAGGACCTATAGAAGTCACTGTCTGATCTTCCTCAAGCCATTCGCTCTTCAAGAATCGGAGAAGGATCGCCATGAAGGCAGACGATCATGATTATCTCTTTAAGTATAACCTGCTCTCTGCATCGCCGATCGCCGATGGCGAAGTCTTTGCCGCATATCTTAATCGGCTACCACGTTATGTGGTGGCAGGAGGTGCCGATTTGCTGGGCGTTCGATACTCCTGGATATTCCCAACTGCGATCCGGAGTATTGTCGAAGACTTGGCCGAACTCACCGGATCGCTTGAACAAGTGCTAACGAGAAACACACTGTTTCCCGCAGTTGTGCGCTTCCGTAACGCAGATGACGAGACGTGGCTCCGAGGACATATCTTTGACGACTACCGCAGAGGCTCTTTGTCGAAGGCAGGGTTACACAACGCACTAACTCGAGGTCACATTGTATGGAAACCGGGAATATGTCTCGAATGTCTCGAGGAGGACATCACCGCGTCGCGTGAGCGGTTCTGGCGGCGAGACCACGTTCTGTCTGACATTCGACTGTGCGCCCGACATGGCACGCCCATCTTCGAGTTCTGTGATGCATGCACCTACAACTTTAAGCGATCAGGAAGACTTGAATCCCCTCGCGAGCGTTGTATACGTGGAGGGCCACTGCATCTACGCGCGACAACTAGGTATGTTCGAGAGTTGGACCTAGCACGCGGTTGGTCGAAACTGCTTGATAGTAGTTTCGCGCCGCATGTTCGTGCCCCGCAGATCGCGCTGCTGACAGTTTCTCAGGCGGCAAAGATCGGCGTAGTACACTGGAAAACTATGTACTACGATAGGTTCCATCAACTCCTAGCTGCACGCAGGATGATCCCTCTAGGCAAGAGTATCGGTTTTCCAATGCAAGGCAACGAGCTTAGGGCCGCTCTCAAAGGGAGGACAGTATTCAGAAACCCGCTACACGGCCTATTTGCGCTTATCGCACTTTACGGTTGCTGGGACGAAGTCGAGAACGCCATGCTGCGGCCAATCGAGCCCCTGGCTACTTTTTCGGTTCCGCCTACAACGTATTCCCCAACGAGCTACCGATATCGGAAAGACTACAGTGACGAGTTATATGCACGATCACTAGCAACTTTCCCTGAAACCTGCCGAAAATACCAAGATCTTCAAGCGCTCCACCCCGAATATGGCTATACCGAGCTCAGACGACTTCTGCCGTGGTTCAATAGGGTTGCACTGACCGCGGATCGATTGACAGCAAATGGGATACAACTGGAACCGCTCATCGATGTCATCGACACATCAGGCGCAGCGTTGGTCGAACGGCGCGGACAGCAATTCCTCGAAGAAGATGTCAAGTATCCCATCACAGCTGCCCGATTGCTGAAAGGGCATCGTGCATACTCGCGTTGGCTCCGCCCCGATGCACCGTCCCGCATACCTCTAACCTTGGCAGAACTCGATAAGCACGTCGAATCTCGCGCGATGTACCTACGCCGCCTTCTTCGACGCTGCTCTCTCGGTGGACTCCTGCCGCGCGTACCTCCGGACGAGGCCGACACAATCAAGTCCATGACTGACGATGAACTCGAATCGCTCGTGTGGCAGTATTACTGCCGTGCGAAGAGACGGAAGGATGCTGATTAGCAGCGTGCACCAGATTCACGAGGAGACGTGGTTGACCACCAGGCAATAAAGCGGTGGCACTCATCGGCCAAATGAATCGAAAATCACGTTATCCGAATTCAGTCACCCTAGAAGGCCAAGGAAGCCATAGGGCGTTTCGGCCCACGGCCGTGACGGTTCCCTCCTAACGTACGAACGTCCACCTGGCAGCTTGAGGCCAGCAACTCGCAGCGCGCTGTCCGTAGTTTTTACTGCACCTGAGAAAATGCTTTCGCGATCTGTCTTGCCCGCTTCGTTTCGTCGCTGTGAAGATAGATTGACGTCGTTGAGATCGAGGCATGACGCAAGTTGTCACGCACGGTCGTAAGCTCTGCTCCGTGCGCGAGCGCGTAAGTCGCATGCGTGTGTCGCATCCAGTGGGTACTTGCATGACGCAGCTTGTCAGCAAGAGCCGAATGGTCCGCTTCGATGAGATCGGCGGCTTGCAGGAAGAATCGACGCAGCACTACCCATAGCCGCACGCTACTTATTCCTCCCGCGACATCCTTGGCCAGACTAGCGACCAAGGGTGTATCCGGTTTCCAGCGCGCCTGCGTCACCGGCAGGCCTCTCGCGAGCAGATACTGTGACAGTGCGTTCCAACCTAGAGACGGCAACGCGACCTTGCCGCGCTTTCGGCCCTTGCCTGTCACGTTCAACCAATGTTCGCCGCGACTGTTAGTTTCGACGTCCCTCAACTTTGCACCCACCAATTCGCTTGCCCGCAAGCCGGTGACGAAACCGACATCAAGCAAAAAACGCAACCGTTGAGCGGCAGGAACACTCCAGCCACATGACCATTCAAGTCCATCAGCTATCGTGCAGACCAGCGCCCATTCCCCCTCCGTGAACGCACGCGACGCATCAAGGTCACCTGATTTGGCGCCTCCCTTCACCTTCACTCCCGCGAACGGATTCGCCAAGACGTACCGCTGCTCGATCAGCCAGCGAAACAGTGCGCCGATAACCGAAAGTGCGTAGGCAGCCGACCTCGCCGACAGGCCTCCTGCAAACGGACGCCACTCTGGCGACCTACGCGGGCGCAGCGGCCCCACCCAGCGTTCCGCGGGCGCCGGCCGCCGTAAAAACCCGCGGTACGCCACCGCCTCTTCAGTTGTCAACGACGACAGAGCCTTCCCGCGTTCGACGATCGCCCACAGGATCAGGCGCTCCGCTTCTTTGCGGTATGCACGCTGCGTCGCAGGGAAGTCGTGGAGCGACAGCCAGGCATGCACTGCCTCATAGTCGTTATCTGCCGCGAGTACGCAGGTTTTCCGAGGCGCCCGAAACCGTCCGTTGGACCCGTCGACATCGTGCGGAATGCGCAGACTTTCCCATGGCACGACCACGGTCGTACGGGTCGCGGCAACAAGAGCGTGTGCGCGCTCGGTCAGTACCGGATGCGCGGCAAAGAACGCCTCGATGCGTTTCGCGCCGGTCGCCCCGAGTTCGGGTATTGCCTTCCACCAAGTTCGACGACGCGGTATGCGCACCGTCAGTTCAGCCAGCGTCGTAATGCCCTGCGCCCGAAGAGCCCGAACCGCTCGTCCTTCGATCCACCGCTCGACTGGGTCAGAGATCTCCGGTTCCGGCGGCTTTGCGTGCCGCAATTCCTCGAGGGCTTTCGCAGCTGCCTTGGCATGCTGGGCGCGCTCAGAAACGGGGTGGTCCAGCAAGATGAGCAGGTCGTCGCGCTTTGCCTCGCGCGCCGCCGCAACGAGCCTCCTACGAATCTTGCCCAGTACGCCGCGCGCGGAGCATCCACTCTCGAGCCGCCTTGGCAGATACCGACTAACTGCCTCTCGGGTCGACATCCCGGCATACCACGCTCTCAGGACAGCCATCTCGTCAGCATTGAGGAATTCTGCAGACGCATAGTTCTGAGGCATCGATGCTGTGAGGCGCGTTTTCATGAGCGTCACTTTTCGCCGAAAATCTAGCCATCTGGATAAGAAAGCTTATCCTAATAGCACTATTGGAGGGGTGCGGGTGAGCCCAGGCGTAGCGCCAATGCAAAGTGGTTCGGAGTGGGATGATCGACACGCAACGTGGCGGCGAGTGCGGGCATCGACGCCTCGATGGTCGCAGTGCGTTCGGGGGCAACAATCTCCGTCGCTGCCGTCGCTGCAGAACTTCTTTCGTGCTACTTTCTCGTTGGTTCCCTTACTCGCTGTGGCTTCGATCGGGGCTGCGTTAAAAGTTCGGACTCACGCTTGAGCACCCCATCAACCTCGTTCCAAGAAAGGTCACCGAACCTGCGTGCGTCCTGCTCAACGAGGCTTAGCAGTCCCTCTGCCCCTTCATCCGGTTTCCAAGTGAGGTAGCTGGTGCCTTCCGCGACGGGTTTGACCAGAACAATCAATTCACCGCCCGTCTGCCCGCGCCAGAGTGCCTGAAGCTCGATCGAGCTGTATCGCATTCCCTGAAAATAGACCAGCCCCCGACGAACCATACGCTCCCGCCAGGGAGAAGACGCGCTTGGCTCCGAATCGCGATTTTCGATTTCAGTCATATGCCCCCTTGACAAAGCTCGCCGAGCCACTCGAATCGGCTGGCACCTCATTGCCGTCGCAGACCTCTTGCAATGATACGCTTAGCTACGCCGCGCGCAATGCGAGAGCTACCTGGCTCGATGGTCGGCCGCGACCTTCGTTGCGCGGAGCCTGATTGTTGCCGAGACACTGATGCAGCGACCTGCGTCTCGGCCATGCCTTCAAGGTAGCAACCGAAATTAGAAAAAATCTACCACTCATCGCATCCGGGCAGCTCATAAAAATCCCATGTATTTAGAAGCAATTCTCGGAACGTACCATCGGAAACTCGCGAATCTCAATTGGCCAACTGCGAACCCCTGTCGAAAGATGGTCCGTCTGCAAACATATACTCTATCTCCGAGGCACACGCCTCTCTTTTCGTGATTTCCGAGATATGACGAGCACCAGAGACAACAACTCCTCCTCCCTCGACAGCGCAGCAGTAGCGAACGTGCGCAACGAAGTTGCCGATACCGCGGTAGCCTTCCTCGTGGACTGCCGGTTGACGGACCAGGACTTGACCGCAGGGATTTGGGAAATGGCATTGGAGTACGCATACAAGCCACACCCGCGGTTCTGGCGCGACATCGACCTCGCTGCAGTGGTCGAAGCAATCTCCCTCCAATATCCAAATTGGCGGTGCGCTATGGCTACTGGTTGCAGCACCGCAGAAGAAGTCCTGTACGAGGTCGACCTCGCACTTTATTGCAACGGGTTCTTCGAAGCCATGGCGGAGAAGATGATGGAACTGCCGAAATCGGCTCGTCCGAGGACGGGTGTGGCTGCCCTGCAGTGGATATGCACGGAATTGGACAGAAACGGACAGGTCGCTGAATTGCTTTTGGCTCAGTTGCCTGAAGTACAGTGCGGCAAACATGCTCTTCTCTTGATGACATGTCTCGAACAGGCCGAGTCGGGTCACGAGATGGTGCTGCTGGGGACTCAAATTGCCCGGTGCTACCGAGAAAAGCGCATGGATGACGTTGCCTGAATAACGGAGCGCGCAGGCCAATTGGTCGCTTCGAGACGGACAGGTGCAACGAGTCGCGGACATCGTCGCAGCCTTCAGGGTGGCCAGTCAAGCAGGTGACTTTTCCAGCTTGACTCCTAGGCTCCGCGTTGATAACCCGTTTTCAGCGCTTCGACGACCAGCTCCACCGCGCGCGACGACTTGCGACGACTCGGGTAATAGACGTGGTGTCCGACGAACGTGGGGTACCAGTCTTCAAGCACCCAGCACAATCGTCCGTCACGGACTTGGCCCTCTACGAGGTCCTTTGGTACATATGCAAGCCCGAAGCCGCCAAGTGCTGCGTCGACCATCTGGTAGACATTGTTGAACGTGAGTTGCCCTTCGACTCGCACCTGAAGTTCGCGCCGTCCCTTGCGCAACTCCCATGGAAGCAGCGATTCCCGCGTCGGCAGACGAAGGTTAATGCAACTGTGGAGCATCAGGTCTTGCGGCGTCCTGGCCTGAGGTCTCGACTGCAGATAGGCCGGCGAGCCGACGATCGACATCGTCATGTCCGGACCGATGCGCACAGCGACCATGTCTTTCGCCACCTGATCCCCCAAGCGCACACCAATGTCGTAACGATCCGCGACGATGTCGGACAGCCCATACTCGTTGACAAGCTCGATCTTCAGTTCGGGATACTGACGCAGCAAGGGCTGCAGCCGTGGCCAAACGTATGAATTTGCGGCGTAGTCGGTGGTGGTGATTCGCACGGTCCCGTTCGGCTGGTTCGTCATGGCGCGCAGCGAATCCACTTCCGCTTCAATTTCTTCGAAACGCGGAGCGATCGCCGAGAGCAGCCGTTCACCCGCGTCGGTCAGCGAGACGCTGCGCGTCGTGCGCCGAAGTAGCTGCAGGCCCATGCGTCGTTCCACGCCTGCCACCGTTCGGCTGAGTGCGGACTGTGAGACGCCCAGTTGCGCGGCCGCGCGGGTGAAATTGCGCTCTCGCGCGACGGTCATGAAGCCGACCAGATCGTTGAAATCTTCCTTCAATTCATGCTCCCAAGCATAAGGGCATGCCGATATTGCCACCTAGTCGCATGAATCGCCAGCCGTTAAATTATCGTCAGGTGGCGGATCGCCTGAACACACTGACGAGGAAAGACATGGAACTGAAACGAGCAGGCTCACAGCCTTCAAAGAAGGGGCCGGAAGAATGGTTCACGGGCACCGTACGCCTCGACCCGCTCAACGCGCCTCCGCCGCCGGCGCGCGTCTCTTGCGCGAGCGTGACGTTCGAACCCGGCGCGCGGACCAACTGGCATACCCATCCGCTCGGACAGACCCTGATCGTCACGGCGGGATGCGGCTGGACGCAGTGCGATGGCGAACCGCGCGTCGAAATCCGCGCAGGTGACGTGATCTGGTGCCCGCCCGGACACAAGCATTGGCATGGCGCGACGTCGACGACGGCGATGACACATATCGCCATTCAGGAAGCGCTCGACGGTAAGAACGTCGAATGGCTGGAACGAGTGACGGACGACCAATATCTCGGAAGCGACGAGAGAAAATGACGAGGCGCGCCTCATACATTCTCGCACTGGCGTGCATGGCCGTGTCGCTGCAGGCCTGCGCCGATGGCGACGCTGCCAGGTCGATCGCGATCGTACATGGCGGCACGCAGCCTTCCGTCGCTGGTGGAACGCAACGCTTCGCGGGCCAGGTGCGCATCGACCCGCTCTTTCAGGCGAAGACGCCGTCGCGTTTATCTGGCGGACAGGTGACCTTCGAGCCGGGCGCACGTACCGCCTGGCACACGCATCCCTTGGGGCAGACCTTGATTGTCACGTCCGGCAGAGGCTGGGCACAGGCGTGGGGCGGACAAAGACACGAGATCGCCGTAGGCGACGTCGTGTCCATCCCGGCAGGCGTCAAGCACTGGCATGGCGCAACGAACATCACCGGGATGACGCACATCGCGCTACAGGAGTCGCTTGATGGAAAGAACGTCGATTGGCTCGAACAGGTCACCGATGAGCAATATCGCAAACCTTAATGGGCGGACCGAAAGCGTTGCGCGGGTCGTCGCGGGTTTAGCCGCGGCGCTGCTTGCGTCAGCGTGCACAAACACGCAAAGGATCGGGAACATGCAAGAACCGCTATCGCATGACGAACTGAAATCAGTCTCTCCGGCGTTCGCACGATATACCGATGAAACGCTGTTGGGCGGCGTCTGGAAGCGGCCGCAACTTTCGCCGCGTGACCGCAGCATTGTGACGCTGTCGGTGCTCATCGCCCGCAATCAAACGATCGACATGCCCTTCCATTTCCGCCTGGCGCTCGACAACGGCGTGAAGCCTGCGGCGCTGGCAGAACAGATTGCCCATCTCGCTTTCTACTCGGGATGGGCAAACGCCACTGCCGCGACTGCCGTCGCAAGGCAGGTCTTCGACGAACGCGGCATCGGGCAGGATCAGGTCGCTCCAGCGGACGTCGCGCTTCTTCCCCTGAACGAAGCCGCCGAGAAGCAGCGCGCGCAGATGGTCGAGGAAAACTTCGGCGCGGTCGCCCCCGGCGTCGTCCAGTACACCACGGACGCTCTCTTTCGAGACCTCTGGCTGCGGCCGGGGCTTGCACCTCGCGACCGAAGCCTGGTAACAGTAAGCGCGCTCGTCGCGAACGGCCAGGTGGCGCAGATCACGTATCACCTCAACCGCGCGATGGACAACGGGCTAACGAAAGACGAGGCGTCCGAAGTGCTGACCCAGCTCGCTTTCTATGCAGGCTGGCCGAACGTCTTCTCGGCGATGCCCGTATTCAAAGACGTCTTCGCGAAACGGACGACATAAGCATCATTCGGAATCGTCGAACAGTTGACTGGAAGCCCACTCGCGCTGGCGCAGCAGCACCGCTAGGCGTGCCATCACATTGATGAAAGAAATCATGAACGAAAACATAAACGGCAAAGTCGTCGTTATCACCGGCGCGAGCAGCGGACTCGGTGCAGAAACCGCCCGCCACCTCGCGAAGCTGGGCGCGAAAGTCGTGCTCGGTGCGCGCCGCCTGAATAGACTCGAGGCGCTTGCGAACGAACTCGAACTCGATGCGAAAGCGATCCTGCAGACCGACGTGACCGACCGTAATCAAGTCGAGGCGCTGGTCGATCGTGCGGTAGAACTGCACGGCCGTATCGATGTGCTGCTCAACAATGCCGGTCTGATGCCTAGCTCGATGCTCGACAAGCTGAAGATCGACGAGTGGGACCGGATGATCGACGTCAATATCAAGGGCGTGCTGTACGGGATCGCCGCTGCGCTGCCCCGCATGCAAGCGCAGAAAGGCGGTCAGATCATCAATGTCTCATCTGTCGCCGGCCACAAGGTCGGTCCTGGCGGTGCGGTGTACGCCGGCACGAAGTGGGCGGTACGCGCGATCTCGGAAGGGCTTCGGCAGGAAGTCAAGCCGTGGAACATCCGCACCACCATCGTTTCGCCCGGCGCCGTCGCAACCGAACTGATCGACACGATTACCGATGAGGACATCGCCGCTGGCATGGCCAAGACCTACGAAAAGGCGATTCCCGCTAGCTCATTCGCGCGCGTGGTGGCTTTCGCTATCGGTCAGCCAGAAGACGTCGACATCAACGAAGTGCTTTTCCGTCCCACGACCCAAGCCTATTGATGCCGGGCGGCGAGGTGCTCATTGCCGCCTCGCTGTCAGCCGAACCACTGGAGAAGAACGTCATGCCGCATGTCATCGTCAAAGCCTGGCCTGGCAAGACGGAGGACCAAAAGCGCCGCCTGGCCGAAGCGATCACCCGCGACGTGATGGACATCCTCGGTTATGGCGCCGAGTCCGTCTCGGTCGCATTCCAAGATATTCCGTCCGACCGATGGAAGCAGGAGGTCTATGGTCCGGACATCGAGGGGCGAACCGCAACGCTCTACAAGAAACCCGGCTACAAGATGTAGCGCGATGTACCAGTCTCCCACTGTGGATGCGGGCGCGCAAACCGTCTTTGCAGCACTGCTGCCGGTGATGACCGCAGCGCTCGCCGGCTTCGTCACTCGGCGTTGCGCTTCTGGTACTGCCTTTGCACGTCAATGACAATCTGGCTGCGGGCCGTTCGAGATCGGGCTCGTGCCGAGAGCGCAGCTCGCCGCCCCGCTCGTCTCGCGCATTCGGGCAAGCTCGTATTACGACCAGCGCGGCGCAAAACGCGGCGTGCTCGCAGGACTCGTCGCTGCTGCGGCATGCCTGCTCTATCTCTTGCTTTTTTCCGCACTTGCCGACGCTGTCGATCGCCATTCTTCACGGCGGTCGGGCGGTCCTCGATGGAGCGTAGAGCTTCATCATCGCGGCGGCATCGCGTGAGACTTGGCGCTCGTCGACAGGCCACATGCCGCGAAGGTAATCGCGTGGGTGGGAACAGCGATGTTTGCCGCATTGTTCCGTGATGGCCCCGTTCGATCCCTGCTGTACGCGTCGTTCGGATTCGCCTCGATCGCTTTCATCACCGCTTTGCCGCCGCTCATGATGCTGGCTTATCTGGCCCGGCTCCCCGCAATTGCTCCGCACGCTCACGGCGAGCACGCCACCTTCTCCACAATGATGAAGTCAGCGTGGCTGCCGGACCGTTCGATCTTTGGTCAAGGTGGTTCCTCACCGGGGTCTATTGAGCGCCTGCTTCCTTCGAAAGCAACAGCACTCACGTCGGAGCGATCGAGGAACAACCTCAGGAAGTCATCAAAAAAGCAAACGGTCGCACATTGAAAGAACAGAGCCGTTGTGAATGACCCTTGTTCGATTTGAGAACGCAGATCATCTGGGGCGAGATGTACTCCGATGTCTTGGAGGCGCTCGCTCAAGACCGTCGGAGTGATCCACGGCTGCACCGACAGTTCGTTTTCGAGGATGGCGGAGGCGCAATCTTCCCAGCTATCCGCAGTCTCCCACGCGTCAACCCAGCTAGGCATAGCCGTTGACCCTGTCGCCGCGGATACCTGCAGGAAAAACGAAAACCTGAAAGTCCCTCGATTTATCTGGTCGCGCGGAAGACCTCGGCCTTCAGGCCGAGGATGTAGAACGCATCAAGATGATTGCAAAAGAGTCGATAACATCGCTCTCGACATACCTATACTGGATATGTCGAGTAGCTCCCCAACCATCCGTACATTGCGCATGCGCCTGAAAGACCGCCACGCCGCGTTCTTGCGGGCTCAAGCTCATGAGGTTAATTTCTGCTGGAATTTCAGCAACGAGCTCGGGCTTAAAATCCTCGAGCGCGAGAGCCGGTTCTGCACGGCGTCCGATTTGCACAAGTACACGGCAGGCGCGACAAAGGCCGGACTGTCATTGCACTCACAAACGGTACAGGCAGTCAACGAAGAGCTGGTACGGCGGCGCATTCAGTTCAAGAAGCGCCGCTTGGCATGGCGCAAGAGTAACGGTACCCGCCGCTCACTTGGTTGGATTCCTTTCAAGGCGAGCGCACTGCGCTACAGAGGCGGCCAAGTGTGGTACTGCGGCCGTCCGCTTTCGCTGTGGGACAGCTATGGCCTGCACCAGTACGAACTTGGCACCGGCTGCTTCAGCGAAGACAGTCGCGGTCGCTGGTACCTCAATGTGACCGTGAAAGTCGCCAGGCGCGGGCGTAGTTCTGCTACCGCCGTTGTTGCCCTAGACCTGGGACTGAAGGACTTCGCAGCCACAAGCGATGGGCGCAAGATCGCCGGCCACCGCTTCTATCGCGACGTGGAGCCGGCGTTGGCTGGCGCCCAACGGGCGAACAAGAAGCGACGCGTCAAGGCGCTACACGCAAAAATTGCCAACCGGCGCAAAGACGCGCTACACAAACTCAGCACCGAGCTGGTCAACAACTACGGCGCAATCTTCATCGGCAATGTGAAAGCCTCGGGCCTAGCGAAGACACGGATGGCGAAATCCGTGCTGGACGCTGGGTGGAGCGCATTCCGAACCATGCTGCAGTACAAGAGCGAGCACGCCAGCGTATGGTTCGAAGAGGTCGACGAAGCGTTTTCCACCCAGACCTGCTCGTGCTGCGGCATGCGCACGGGGCCGAAAGGTGTCGCAGGTCTTGGAATAAGAGGATGGACATGCAGCGCTTGCGGAACGGTCCACGACCGCGACGTGAACGCCGCCAGAAACATCCTCGCCCGCGGACGTGCGGGTCTGGCAGCAGGAATCCCGGTCCTTCCCGCGCCCAGCGCGGCAGCCGTAGGCTGAGGGCACGGAGGACGTCAACCTCTCCTCTACTGATTCGATTGTTCAGTAATGCCCCGCCAGGCGAGCTCATGGACCAATCTGAAGTAACCTGTCCCCCGACGCATCAGCAGAACTCGCGTGGCCCGCGACACAAGTCCAGCCCACATTGCTTCGACATCGCAGGGTTGATGATGCTCCATGCGCACTCTCCTCTGACGGCGCGGAGCAGAGACCCGAGCGCCCGTTTAAATAGCGGGTCAAACCAAGCACCGCTGCGAGACTTTCCCTTGCGGCTGACCTGCCTCGATCTCGTTCGCTACATCACAAAACGCCTTTTCTCGCTCCTCTCCCGTTAGGCACTGTTCGACGTCCATCTCGCGACGGGCTTCATGTCGTGGCCTGCAGGACGAGCACACGACAGCCAGACACGCAGTGTCAACCGGTTGTGCGACAAAACCGTGCATGTCAACACAGCTTTCCACGTAGGTCAGATGAAACTGCGTCATGTCGATAGGAGCTCCACATTTAGAACAAGGCTCTATCGGGCCAATGTCTGGGTGACGGATCGGTACTCCCTCTCGCGCCATCACCTCTTCGAGGCGAAGGTTTGCACAAAGTTGAGAGCAATAACACTCTAGTCCCCAACTGTCCTCAATTTCCACTTCGGGGATGCTCTCTGAGAAGTGAACTCGCTCCCATTCTCGAGCAATTTCGAACACTCGCCCTTTGAAGATTCGATCGCACGTGAAGCATTGGTAACTGTCACTGTCCAAGGTTTCCATGACTTGCTCCAGTTGCCACTGACCCGTATGACGATCACGTTCAATCGTGCTGTCTTGGGGATAGCCGTATCCGCGCACGCGGCTCGACGGACAATGCCCGCTCGCCTGACTTAGGCCTTCTTCGCAGACGAGCGATGACATTCGGGAGACGCAACCCACAGCAAAATTTCTATGGAAAGCAGTCTAGACCTCGGTGCCGACCTACGCAAATCGACAAAGATTCCTTGGTTGCCCGCGCAGCGCAGATTCTGGGTTGGATTCGAAGGGTACCGATTACGTTTTCATGCATCCTTTTATCTAAATATCTCAAGACAATGATGGCGTGGTTGACAATGGCAAATTATACGTAATACTGAAAGTACCATTTGCTTGCTTTATCTTTCTCTCACGATAAGATCCTACCGATTCCCGAGAAACTTGTAAGCAAAAATAGATTCGCTTTCCCTCTACTCACTCCGAACCCTATATTTTCAGAACCGCATAAAAGGACCTTAATCGCAAAGTAAAAATAACTTTCGCCATATGGCTCCGCACGATCAATTCGACTACTATCCGCATATCGCAAGGGAAACGCGGCGTACGACGGCCGCGTTGTAGAGATCTTAAGTGTGTGCGATTCTATTTGTCGTTCATCGCCAGATCACTGCAGTCGAAATCAACTCCGTTGCTTTCTGACTCATAGATCACGGCGCGAAACGACACATATCGCTCTCTAGTGTCAGCACACGGCTAAACATTTCTCGGCGTCGCAGTGCATCACATGTCACTGCGCACAGAGCGCTCGACCGACAGACTGAGGACTAGATCTCATGATCAGGCAACGCGTCCCCTCCGTACCGGATTTCAAAGATGCCGCTGCTACAGAAGGTTGCGGATTTTCGTCGATGTACTAGACTTGGGGTGTGCGAAAGCATGCGTACCTCCAAAAGACCATATCAAGCAAAACTCTAAACAGGTCTGACGTTGTCCGCCCGCTGCGGGTGACTGTTCGAATGCACCCCTGCAGCATCCGGAGTCTCCGATGACCCTCATTTTCCTCTACGCACCTGAGTAGGTGCGACCTCGTGAACGGGTCAGGCGACGCCAGACCTTTAGCGAATATCTCTTCGCCATAGATCACAAGGCGACTTGCTGATCACGCGCCGTCATGTTCGTGGAGTACGAACGCGGTATGCGATGCTGCGCGCTATTGCGTAGCGGAGGCGCTCGCGCCTGCCATGCGTTCGACGCGTCATCAGCTTCACCCGAGATGTGCCAACCTGGTTCCGACACCTTAGCCCGGGACACTCAGCCAGCAATGGAATACGGCATTCTGGCCTGTGTTGCTGGATAAGCCTTCGGCTCTGCTCCATTTCGGCATAACGGACCGACAGCGGACTACGTTTTGAAGAGGAACGACGATGCCACGGCATGCCGACGATACGAACCGTGATCCCTCGGCTCGTGATGCCCAGGTACTACGAGCGCTGCGCAACGCCGCCGTGTCGGCGGTCTTGTTCGATTATCGGGCGGCTTGCGCGCTTCTGAGGCTGTCCGACGCAGAAGTCGGACGACTCTTCAAAATTCGTCTTATGCAAGTCGCCGGGCTATCCACTGCGTTGAACCTCGACCTCCGGTCCATTCGAGATCTACCCCAAGCGGAACCCGCCGAGAGCAAACACCCTGCGTCGCCGCATCGAATCTTGGTTGCCGAGGGTAAGTTGTTACGCGCATCGCACTTCTGCTTAGCGTCAGGCGTCACGAAGCAGAAACTTCGCAAAGACGTCGCATCCGGCCGTATCTTCAGGGTTACCATTGAGGGTCGAGCGTTCTATCCGGCGTTCTTCCTTGTACGTGAGCTCGATCGAAAGAGCTTATCAAAGGTCGCGAGACGCCTGGGAGGCCAAACCGGCTGGCGCCGATGGGAGTTCTTCACGTCGCCGAACGTGTCGCTCTGCGATCTCACGCCGCTGCAGGCACTCATGAGTGGCGAATTGAAACCAGTGTTGCGCGCGGCGGCGGCTTTCATTCATGAGTGAGAGGGCCATTTTTGCCGACGACGTGCACCGGCAAGCTGAGATTGGACGCGGCTTTTGTTGGCCTCGCCTCCCGGCGCAGGCGTCACCACTTAGAACCCGCCTTCTGTCTTTGGGGATGCCGTTTTTGCGACGGCTCGTTTGGTTACTACCTTCCACGGCTGTTTTCACTGAAGCAGCCGTGCCCAGCTCATATTGCGGCAGACCGAATCTGTCTCACAACGAGCACGGATTCCGTCGAGCAGTAGGCTAACAGGCGCAGCAATGCATCTTCCCGCCGACTTCCCGCGGACCAACTCGCAGGCTCGACTTCCGGGGCTCAGCCCAAGGCAGCGTATCCGTCCCGGAAGCTGACGGCGAACGCGTGGTCCCCGCAGACAGCCGTATCTAAGGTCGAGAGAGGAGCGTTCAAAAAGGTCCGCAGTGGATATGGGAGTTTTCGATAGCCTGGACGATCGAGCGTACGCGCCAGATTTTGACGGATGCCATCGCGGCCCAAACACGTGAAAGTGGGTTCAATTGAACGAACAATTACCACTGTCAGAGCGCCTGCTCCGGAAGTCGGACCCGCCTTCAGAAGACCTCAGTCGCAGTTGGCACCTCAAAATGTCTCCGATCTGCAAGAACTTTATCTCCGGCGACATGACGGGGAAATGGTGCATCTTTGTTCCCCGAGCGGAAGTCGATGCGGTCTGGGACAAAATCAAAGACGCTCTCGAGCACAATCAACTGCTGTGTGCCAAGGTTTCCACCGCCCTACACAGCATGGCACACGGGAGCATTCACGTCATCTGCGTGTACACCGATAATTGGGCCAACGTGGAGGATCTTATGCACGTACGCGACGTTTTGCGAACGGTGGGCTTCACCGAGGAACTTGGCTACAAGCGCGACGTTGATACTCGGAACGGCCGTACCGGCCCCGACGAGTGGTATTTGCGCATGTAGCCCACACGCTTGCGATCGCCGCGTTGTCATCTTGAAACGTTTCTTTGCTGCCAATCGTGGACATTCTCATTGCAGAGTCCTGCGAAGTCCCGCATAGCGCAGCGAATTCGAGCACGCGTGCACGATGACATGCGATGCGTCCCGGCCAAAAGGATACCGTGGACGCTTTATTGCGCTGAGGTGTCCACATGAGCCAAAAACATCTTCCCGCCGACTTTCCGAGGACCTCCACGCAGGGCGCGGTTTCGGGTGCGCAGCCCAAGCTTCTGCTGCGAAAGGTCGGTGACACGTACCAATCAGGACCAACCGATGACGAGGCGTATGAGAGGTTCATCGTATGTGAAGACCTCGCGGAGCAACTCGCAGCGTATGCGTCCCGGAAGATGGCGGCGAACGCCTGGTCCCTGGAGACAGCGGTATCTAAGGCCGAGGCAGGAGTGTTCAAAAAGGTCCGCAGTGGAATATGGGACTTTTCGACCGCGGAAGTAGCCTGGACGATCGAGCGTACGCGCCAGATTTTGACGGTACGTGTCGGATCGGACTCGAACATCCAGAGCGAACCTCGAGACGACGCTCGTGAAGAATGACGGCATGCACCTCGCACGTGTCTTTAGACCGGCCCTCGCCAATGCTTTTTGTGAACAGGCCCTCATCTGACGTAGCAAGGCGGCAACGCCACGATGATGCTTGAGGTCCTCACGTCTTAGTCCACATCAACCGGGACGTCGTCGCGATGGTTCAGGTACCCCTCCCAGCGCCGAGTCAATAGCACTCTAAACAGACTGTGTCGAAGTGGCACGGTCCAAATATCGTATATCTCGCCGTCCTCCTCGTCCCATTGCCAATTGCCGTTTCCGGCCAGCGCCGTCAGGCATATCCACATGTGTGTGCTCGCTTCCTCCCCTCCGGCATAACGATACGCATCTTGGAAACCGCCGGTGTCTGCTGGCATATCCGCTGTAACGATTAAAAACTCCCTTTGCTCAGCAGCGGAAATCTCAAACCTAATCGGTGCTCGTCCAGTGAGCGTCCACCTCCGAACAGTCTCCCAGATTTCTGGGTCGCTGTGGTCGACGAGCCAATAGATTTCCACGTCGCGATAACGCAGACGGATGAAATCAGGCTGACGAGTCTCAAACCATCCAAAAGTAAGCTGCCCTCCTTCCTTGCATGACGTCACGAAATCCGCCAGCGACGCATGTATCTTGCAGGTCAGGACCGGGGTATCGTCTCGCATTGCGGCCAACTCAAGTGCTCTCCTTCCGAGTGCCCACAGCGGTAACAAGGCTCCCGATTCGACCGTTCCGCCACACACATCAATATCGTCGTCCATCTCATTCATATCGATTCGATTCTTGCCAGACTGCGCCGTCATCCTTTGCATACTCAAACAGTTTCGACATCAACCCAAACCAGAAGTAGAAGCGCTTTCCGAGTGCGAGCGCCCTGACGTCCCACGCCGCGAAATCAGCGGCCAGCTTTGCCGAGACCACTGGGCCGAAAGTCCCGAACTCGCCAGGATGGCGAAACAGTTCGCGGAACGGCCCAGGAGCATCTGCGCCCGCCGCGCGCCAGTTATACCCGACCAACCCCGCCAACTGCTCCATGCGCTTTCTAAATTCGCGCCGTTTCCTCGCAACGGCGAACCACTGCTCTTCCTGGAATTGGTACGCACCGCCGACTTCCAATCCCTCTGCGACATGCGGGCAGTCCGGATGGCCATGTACTTCGACGACGTTGTCCACGCTCAGCGCCCAGATGTCTGTACCGAACTTTCCATCCAGCTTCTTTAAACCCTTGCGTGCAACGAAAAAAACCGGCATTTCGCGATTCCTATGTATCGAGTTGGAGAACACGCCGACCGCACTGCGCGGTGGAAGGCGCGTCGACGATCGATGTCAATCAAACGTCGCCAATCGTATAGTGCGATTCGAGGGGCATGACGAGGCGAGAAACTAACGAATTGAACGGAAGATTTTTGGGAGGCCGAATACAGCCGCAAATGGACAGAGTTTTTCGCGGCAGGTTCGGCGACTTTTTTCCTATATCGATCCACTTTCTTGGCTGCCGCCCCTTCGAACAAGCGTCCGTATGGCAGCGAGCCAAGGGGTGAGGCTCGGCGTTCGCCGGCGCCTTCATACTGTCGCGCCCTTCTTCATTGCGGCCCCTTCGCGGTTCTTGACGGCGACGGCGCGTTCCTGGCTGCCGCCTTGTGCAAGCTGCTCATCGGGCGTTGCAATCGCGCGCGGCCTTCTGGCTGGCCGATGCGTCTCAGCATTCATCGCAGCACGCACTGACGGGCCTCATGCGCGCGTACACGAACTGCCGCGAGAAACGCCCGCGCTCCTCACCGTGCCATGAGCGGCTCAGATGCGCTGCATGCGACTGCCTGACATAGTCCCCTTCGCGATCGACGCACGCCTATCAAAAATGCAGCCCGCCCCAAAAACACCGCGTATTTTCAGGAATATATTCCAGATAAGCCGTATTTTTCGGTATTTAATTTTAATACGTTGCGTCTCGGCAGAATTTTATGTTATAATAAGCTCATTGAACGTTGGGACTTTCCGAGTGGACGCTCGGTCAATCTGTCGTTCGACGACTGCCATCGACGAAGGCCTTCCCCTGCATGGGGACGAAGAGACGAGTATTGAACTGGATGTGCGCGATCGACAGTCGCGCATATTCTCTCGAGAACCAACGATCGCCAGTGCGACCTCAGTATCGACAAAGTCGTCATCGAACCGGATTGGCATCTCTCACGACTCCCAACGCTACAACATGAACACCGAAGAACTCAACCAACAAGCTGCAACGAACATCGACAACGAAGTGGTCAGAGCCATCGTCGATTTCATGTCCGACTGCGGCCTCCGGGACGCCGACGTGAACGCGGGCCATCTGAGCCTCGCCTTCGAATACGCATATAGGCCGCTTCCAAGGTTTTGGCGCGACTTAGACCTGGCAGCGCTTGTCGAAACCATTTCGGAGCGTTTCCCGGATTGGCGTTCTGCCGTACAAAATCCCGGCAGGACTGCTGAGGACGTATTGCGCGAAGTTGGAGAGATTTTGCATAGCCACGCGTTCGACGAAGCGAATGCTGAGATGATGCTGGGTGTCCCCAAGCACGCTCGTCCAACTGAATGGCAAGCAGCCGCCGATTGGATTTGCGCCGAGCTTCGCAAGCGGGAGCTCGAAGCAGAGCTGAGATTTGCAGAACGGCTTGGCAAACGTTGCGGCGAAGGCGCTCTGCAGGAATTGCACTGCCTCGAGCGCATTGCAAGTGGGATTGAGTTCGAGAGAATTGGAACGAGCGTCGCCCGGACCTGGCGCAACCGGGCGTTGGCTGAGCGGCAGAAAAGCGGTTGCCGCGCCTGAGAAAGCCGGGGAACTCGGACGATGCGATTGTGGCGTTCTGCATCGCTCTGGCTGCCCCTTCTCCGCTTCGGTGTCGCATGCCGCGCTCGGCAACAACAGACAAGACGAGCGCCAGTCAGTAGTTCTGCTCGAGCATTGCCTCACGCAACTCGACACCATCATCAAACCACGCGCGAAGGCACGCAGGCGGTGCCGCGGTGCCAACGATGACGAAGAGAATGCCCGTAAGCTGTGGCGGTGCCGCAAACGCATGTTCCCGCGCCATCTGTCGATCGTCCATCGAGGGCGTCGGAGAGAACTCCGGATGGGTATGCCAAAAGCCACAAGGGTCCTGCCAGTAGACATCACCTACTTGTCACCAGTGCCAAGTTCGCTGTGCTTGTGAGAGTTCGTCGCGCCGCGAACCAACTCGAAGTGGCACCCTTGCCGCTGCGCGTGGGCGGGAAATGCTCGGCTTGCACGCACGGTCTGTGCTGTTCGGCCATGACGCGCTCCTTTGTGAATTTTCCTGCCGCGGAGCAAGGCTCGTTCTGACTAGACTAGGATCGACAGGCGCTGCGGTCGTCGCCGCCCGGACGCCCAAGCGGTGCGATTCCGTCCACTGCCGCTTCATTGAAAACTTTCTTCCCTGCAACAAGGTTTTCGAGGACGTAAGGTAAGATCACGGTGGGTGCGGGTTCCTAAGGAACCGTATGTGCCTTCCGAATAATCTGAATTTTAATTTTCGCTTTGGAGCAACCAGCAAATGGCAACCGGTACTGTGAAGTGGTTCAACGACGCAAAGGGGTTTGGCTTCATCTCTCCGGACGACGGCGGGGAAGACCTCTTCGCGCACTTCTCGGAAATTCAGGCCGGGGGCTTTAAGTCACTGCAAGAAGGCCAGAAGGTGAGCTACGAAGTCAAACAGGGTCCCAAGGGCAAGCAGGCGGCCAACATTAAGGATCGTTACCGAAATAACTTCCCGCTATGCAGCGCTTGTTGAGTAGATGCGGTAGTTCCATGCAGGCAGGGTTGGG
>NZ_FCOX02000028.1 GCF_900044055.2 Caballeronia calidae
TACCACACCCATACGTATATCAACAGTGACATTCATCGGTCGTGACGTGCCACCACAAGACTTTATTGGGCACCCCGCCGAAACCCGCGCCGATACAAGGCCTGGCTGTCGAAAATCGCGTTTTTGGCCGTGGAACTGTCGAACTCCGGTGATCTCGGCCATCGACGTGCCGTACAAATGGGCGCTCATGATCCGCGAGCCGATGACGCGCTGGAGCTCGGGCAACGCAACGCTGCTCGGCGACGCCTGTCATCCCACGCTGCCGTTCCTCGCGCAGGGCGCGGGCATGGCGCTCGAAGACGGCTATCTGATCGCGCGCTGCCTCGAGCACTACGAGAACGATCTCCCGCGCGCGCTCGAACGCTTCGAGTCGCTGCGCCTCGAACGCACGTCGCGCATCGTGCGCGGCTCCGCGGCGAACACGAAGCGCTTTCACAATCCCGCCCTCGCGCATGCGGAGGGCGCGGCGGAGTACGTCGATCGCGAGTGGAGCGAAGAGCGCGTGAAGGAGCGCTACAACTGGCTGTTCGAATACGACGTCGATGCCGTCGAAGTCTGAGCGGGCACCCCTCGTCACGTCACGCCTCATCACGCCGCATCAAGGAGACACAGCATGCCCGATTCCCTGCCGCCGGTGCTCGGCCTGCACCACTTCGCGTGGCGCTGCCGCAATGCCGAAGAAACGCGCCATTTCTACGAGGACATCCTCGGCCTACCGCTGGTTCATCTGATCCGCCTCGACCGCGTGCCGAGCACGGGCGAATACTGCCCGTACGTACATCTGTTCTTCGAGATGGCGGACGGCTCGAACATCGCGTTCTTCGATCTCGGCGACGACACCGCCGCCGAGCCTTCGCCGAACACGCCGCCGTGGGTCAACCACATCGCGCTGCGCCTCGCCACGCTCGACCAGCTCGAAACGATGAAGCAGCGTCTCGTCGATCACGGCATCGAGGTGCTCGGCGTGACCGATCATCACTTCGTGCGCTCGATCTACTTCTTCGATCCGAACGGCTTGCGGCTCGAACTGACGGTGCC
This sequence comes from Caballeronia calidae, assembly GCF_900044055.2. GTDB lineage: Bacteria > Pseudomonadota > Gammaproteobacteria > Burkholderiales > Burkholderiaceae > Caballeronia > Caballeronia calidae. Next base: position 1,039 of record NZ_FCOX02000028.1, read on the forward strand.
CGTCGCGGCGCCGGAAACGCTCGCGTCGTACCGGACGCACGCTCATGCCGCGCTCGACGCGTGGGTCGAAGAACGCAAGAACGCCGTACCGGAGACGCCCCTCGCATGACCGTACTCAACGCCACACACGATCCGGCGCGACGTAGCTGGATCGACTCGGCCAACCTGCCCGGGGCGGATTTCCCGATCCAGAACTTGCCGTTCGGCGCTTTCGAACGCGATGGCGTCGCGCGCGCCGGCGTCGCGATCGGCGAGCATGCCGTGGATCTGCAAGCGCTCGCCGGCAGCGGCCTGCTCGATGCGGGCAGCGACGCCGCCCTCGCCTGCGAAGCCACGCGCGACGGCACGCTCAACCGCCTGATGGCGATGCCGCACCGCTATGCGAGCGCCCTGCGCGCCGCGCTTGCCGATCTGCTGAAAAGCGACGCGCCGCAGCGTGCCCGCGTGCAGCAGCAAACCGATGCGCTGTTGCCGCGCATCGACTCGCTCGCACTGCGCCTGCCGTGCGAAGTCGGCGACTACACCGACTTTCTGACGTCGCTGCATCACACCGAGCGGCACGGGCGCTACAAGGGTCTCGCCGATCCGCTGCCGCCCGCGTTCAAGTCGCTGCCGATCGCGTATCACGGACGCGCTTCGTCGTTGCGCGTGAGCGGCGGCGATGTGCGCCGTCCGCACGGCCAATATCGCGATGCGAACGGACAGATCGTGTTCGGCCCCGCGCCCGCGCTCGATTTTGAGCTGGAACTCGCGGCGTGGATCGGCCAGGGCAATGCGTTCACGCAGCCGATCGCCGTCGACGATGCGGCCGCGCACATCTTCGGTTATTCGCTGCTCAACGACTGGTCCGCGAAAAGCATTCAGTGGTTCGAACAGGTGCTCGGCCCGTTTCTCGGCAAAAGCTTCCATTCGAGCGTGTCGCCGTGGATCGTCACGTCGGAGGCGCTCGCGCCGTTCCGCAAGGCGCTGGCCGCGCGCGCATCGGATGATCCGCCGCTCATGGCGCATCTGCACGGCGCGCGCGATCAGCAGGAAGGCGGGCTGCATCTGGAGCTGCACGCGCATCTGTCGACGCGGCACTTGCGCGAAGCCGGCGCCGATGCCGTTCGCATCACGCACACGCATCTCGACAATCTGTACTGGACGTTCGCGCAGATGGTCGCGCATCACACGAGCAACGGCTGCAATCTGCGCCCCGGCGACCTGCTCGGCAGCGGCACGATTTCCGGCGCGGATGACGCGGCGCGCGCGTGCATCACGGAGCTGACCAACGCGGGCCGCGATCCGCTGCGCCTGCCGAACGGCGAAACGCGCACCGCGCTCGAAGACGGCGACGAAATCGTGCTGAGCGCACGCGCGACGAAAGCGGGTGCGGTATCGATCGGCTTCGGGGAATGCCGTGGCCGCATCGCGCCGGCGTTCGCGTTCGCGTCCGGCGAAGCGGAGGCCGCGGCATGACGCAGGCGCTCAACGGCTACGTGCAGGTCGGCCACGGCCCGCGCAAGGTGCTCGCGATGAACGGCTGGTTCGGCAGCGCCGACGACTGGCAGCCGCTCGTCCCCGCACTCGATACGGATGCGTTCAGCTACGTCTTCTTCGACTATCGCGGCTACGGCCGCTCGCGCGAGCGCGACGGGGCGTTCACCTTCGATGAAGCAGCGCGGGACGTGCTCGCGCTCGCCGATCATCTCGGCTGGAACAGCTTCAGCCTGATCGGTCATTCGATGGGCGGCGTCGCGATCCAGCGCGTGCTGCTCGCCGCGGGCGATCGCATCGAGCGCATGGCGGGCGTGTGCGCCGTGCCCGCGTGCGGCTCGCGCATGGACGAAACGCGCCTTGCGGCATTTCGCGCCGCCGTGGACGACATCGAGCGGCGCGCGGCGATCATCGCGTTCTCGACCGGCAATCGCCTCGCGCCGCGTTTCACCGCCCATCTCGCGCGGGAATCGCAGCGGCTATCGCGCGCCGATGCCTTCGCGGGCTATCTGCCGCATTGGGCGGCGAGCGATTTTTCGGCTGACGTAACGGGCAACGAGACGCCGGTGAAGCTCTTCATCGGCGAGCACGATCCCACGCTGACCGCCGACGTGATGAACCGCACCTGGCTCGCGTGGTATCCGCGCGCGAGCGTCGAGACCATCGCGAACGCGGGCCATTACCCGATGTACGAAGCGCCCGTCGCCCTCGCGACCTCACTCGAAAACTGGCTGAAACAGGCCTGACGGCCACGGGCCGCAGGAGACTTCATGTACGAGACTCTATATCTGCGCGCGTCGTCGCTCGACGAAGCAGCCGCATGGCTGCGCGAGCACGAGGACGCCCGGCCGCTGTCGGGCGGCATGACGCTGATTCCCACCCTCAAGCAGCGGCTTGCCGCGCCTTCGCATCTGATCGACCTCACGCGCATCAAGGCGATGCGCGGCGTGAGCGTCGAAGGTGGCGTGCTGCGCGTCGGCGCGCTGACGAAGCATGCCGAAGTGGCCGCCTCGCACGTGGTCGCAGAAGCGATTCCCGCGCTCGCGCAGCTCGCGAACGTGATCGCCGATCCGCAGGTGCGCAATCGCGGCACGATGGGCGGCTCGGTCGCGAACAACGACCCCGCCGCCGACTATCCGAGCGCCGTGCTCGCGCTGAACGCGCAGGTGCTCACGTCGCAACGGCGCATCGCCGCCGACGACTTTTTCGTCGATACCTTCGAGACCGCGCTGGAACCGGCCGAGCTCGTGACGGGCTTCGAGTATCCGCTCCCGTTGCGCGCCGCGTATGCGAAGTTCCGCCAGCCGGCATCGGGCTATGCCGTGGTGGGCGTGTTCATCGCCCAGTTCGCGGATGCGATTCGCGTCGCGGTCACCGGCGCGGGTGCGTCGGTGTTCCGCTGGCTCGACGCCGAAGCCGCGCTCGCCGCCGATCTGTCCGACACCGCGCTAGACGCACTGAAGATGGACGCCGGCATGCTGCCCGACGACGCCAACGGCTCGTCGTCGTATCGCGCCCATCTGATCGAAACCTACGCGCGCCGCGCATTGCAGGCGCTGCTGACGCAGCCGCTGCGGCAGCCTGCCTAAACCGTTTTCAGGAGACACACACATGGAGTTCACCGGATCGCAGACCATCGCCGCCACGCGTGAGCAGGTATGGGAAGGCTTGAACGATCCCGCAGTGCTGCAGGCATGCGTGCCGGGCTGCGAGGAATTCGTCGGCGAAAGCGACAGCGAGTACAGGGCCGTGGTGGTCGCCAAGGTCGGCCCCGTCAAGGCGCGTTTCAAGGGCACGCTCGTGATCTCGGATCGCGACGGCCCGAACGGCTACAAGATCCTGGGCCAGGGCGAAGGGGGCATCGCGGGCTTCGGCAAGATGAACGCGACGGTCACGCTCGCCGACGCCGACGAAGGCGGCACGCTCCTCACCTACGTCGCCGACGCGCAAGTGGGCGGCAAGCTCGCGCAGATCGGCTCGCGCCTCGTCACGTCGGTGGCGAACAAGCTCGCGGCGGAATTCTTCACGCGCTTCAACGCGACGATGAGCGCCCCGGCGAACGCCGACGCGTCGCAGTGAGCACGCGGGGAACGAACCATGGCTGACATTCAACTACGCGTAAACGGCGTCGACGTGACGCGCACCGTGCCCGATCAGACGCTGCTCGTCGAATTCCTGCGCGAGACGCTGCGCCTCACCGGCACGCACGTCGGCTGCGACACGAGCCAGTGCGGCGCGTGCACGGTGCATCTCGACGGCGTATCGGTGAAGTCGTGCACGGTGCTCGCCGCGCAGGCGAGCGGCGGCACGGTCACGACGGTCGAAGGGCTGCGCGAAAACAATGACGCGCCGCTGCACCCGGTGCAGAACGCGTTCGTGCAGTGCCACGGCCTGCAGTGCGGCTTCTGCACGCCGGGCATGATCATGTCGTCGAGCTTCTATCTGCGCGAGCAGCCTTCGCTCGACGAAGAAAGCATCTGCCACGCGCTCGAAGGCAACATCTGCCGTTGCACGGGCTACGTGAACATCATCGAGGCCGTGCGCCATGCGGCGCACGAGATGTATCCCGCGCTCGCCGACGCCACCACGGAGGACGCCAAGCGATGATCGGCCAACCCATCCCGCGCCGCGAAGACCGGCGCTTCGTGACCGGCAACGGCCAATACACCGACGATCTGCGTGTCGATGGGCAGGTGCATGCGGCCTTCCTGCGCTCGCCTCACGCGCACGCGGCGCTGCGTTCCGTCGATGTGTCGGCCGCGCGCGAGGCGCCCGGCGTGATCGCGGTGCTCGTCGGCCAGGATTATCTCGACGATGGCTATCAGGGCGTCGATCATGTGCCCAATCCGATCGATGCCGTCGATGCCACCAAGAAGGCATTCCTCACCTCGCTGACCGGCGAAATCTTCAACCAGTTGCATATTCCGCTGCCGATCGACCGCGTGCGCTACGTCGGCGAGCCGATCGCGATGGTCATCGCCGAAACCGCGCTCGCCGCGCGCAACGCGACGGAAATGATCGATGTCGATTACGACGAGCTCGATGCCGTCGTCAATGCCGCCGACGCGATGCAGGACGGCGCGCCGCAACTGTGGGACGGCGCGGCGCACAACCTGTGCTTCCAGACGCAGATCGGCGATCGCGACGAAGCGCGCCGCACCATCGCCGATGCGCCGTTCGTGCTCACGCGCGAGTTCCATCACAGCCGCGTCGTGAATTGCCAGATGGAGCCGCGCAGCGCGATCGGCGTGTTCGACGGCGAAAGCGGCGTCTACACGCTGATCTCGGGCAGCCAGGGCGCGGTGCGGCAGAAAATCTGCCTCGCGCTCGCGCTGAAAGTGCCGCCCGAGCAGGTGCGCGTGGTGTGCCCCGATACCGGCGGCGGCTTCGGCCCGCGTTCGTTCATCTACGTCGAGCAGCTCGCCGTGGTGTGGGCCGCGCGGCGCTTGGGGCGGCCGGTGAAGTGGACGAGCGATCGCAGCGAAGCGTTCCTCTCCGACTATCAGGGCCGCGACCAGATCATCCGCGCCACCTTCGGCTTCTCGCGCGACGGCCGCATTCTCGCCATCGACAACGAGTGGATCGGCAACGTCGGCGCGCATACGGTGTCCTATGTGCCGATGTCGAACGGCACGCGCATCATGACGACGGTCTACGACGTGCCGCTCGCCGCGGTGCACATCAGCGCCGTGCTGACGAACACGGTGCCGACCGCGCCGTATCGCGGCGCGGGCCGCCCCGAAGCGACGCATGTGATCGAGCGCATGCTCGACCTCGCGGCGGCGGAACTCGGGCTCGACCGCGCGGAGATTCGCCGCCGCAATCTGATCGCACGCGACAAGCTGCCGTACCGCAGCCCGATGGGACTCACCTACGACAGCGGCGAGTTCGCGCGCAACATGGCGCGTGCGCTGGAACTCGCGGAATGGGACGGTTTCGAGGCGCGTCGCGCGGCGTCGCGCGAAAGAGGCATGCTGCGCGGCATCGGGCTCGCGAACTACATCGAGTCGCCGGTGGGCGCGCCGCGCGAACGTATCGAGCTGACGGTATGGCCCGAAGGCCGCATCGATATCGTGTCCGGCACGCAGTCCACCGGTCAGGGCCACGAAACGACGTTCGCGCAAGTCATCGCGCAGCATCTCGGCGTGCCGATCGATTCGATCACGCTGCGCACCGGCGATACCGCGTTCGTCAGTGTGGGCGGCGGCAGCCACTCGGACCGCTCGATGCGCCTCGGCGGCATGCTGCTCGTCGATACCGCCGCGCAGATCGTCGCGCTCGGCAAGCGCGTCGCCGCCGAACTGTTCGATGCCTCGCCCGAGCGCGTGACCTTCGTAAACGGCGCGTTTGCGGACGCGGCTTCATCGCGTGAAATCAGTCTGTTCGACGTGGCGGCGCACATCGCGCGCGACGGCCTGCCGGGCGATCGCGCCATGCGCAAGCTCTATGCGGAAGCCGAAGTGAACACGCGCGTGCCCGCGCATCCGACGGGCGCGGCCGTTTGCGAGCTCGAAGTGGACCCGGACACGGGCGTCGTGAAGCTCGTCAACTACACGTCCGTCGACGATGTCGGCCAGCCGATCAATCCGCTGATCGTCGAAGGGCAGGTGCACGGCGGGCTCGCGCAGGGCATCGGCCAGGCGCTCTCGGAAACCTGCTATCTCGATCGCGACACAGGTCAGGTGCTGACCGGCTCGTACATGGACTACGGCATGCCGCGCGCGGGCGTGATTCCGCGCCTGAACCTCGAACTCACCGAAGATCCGACGCATGGCAATCCGCTGCGGGTGAAGGGCGGCGGCGAAAGCGGCATCACGCCCGCCACCGCGACGATCTTCAACGCGCTCGCCGACGCGCTCAGGGAATTCGGCAGCGACGAACTCGCGATGCCGGCCACGCCGAAAGTCGTGTGGGAATTCATCCATCGCGACGCATGAACACGCTTCAATAAGGAGACCAGCATGACCAGCCCTCACATTGCGATCCGCCGCACCGGACCGCTCGTGGACGTGGTGCTCGACCATCCGGAAAACGGCAATCTGATCGACGCGCCGATGAGCGCGACGATCATCGAAACCGTCACGACCCTCGACGACGACGTGAAGCTCGTGCGCATCCTGTCGAGCGGTCCCGACTTCTGCCGCGGCCGCCTCTCGCCGATGCCGCCGAAGGACGCGAAGCCGTCCGCCGAAACGCTGCGCCGCGTGGTCGCCGCGCCGCCGCTCGCGCTCTACGACGCGCTCAAGGCCGTGCGCGTGCCGGTGGTGTCGGTCGTGCGCGGCGAAGCGCTCGGCGTGGGCTGCGCGCTCGCGGGCGTGTGCGACATCGCGCTCGCGTCCGACGACGCCGTGTTCCAGATTCCCGAAATGGAACGCGACATCCCGCCGACGCTCGTGATGTCGGCGCTGATCGGCCGCGTGCCGGTGAAGACCGTCGCGCACATGGTGCTGAGCCGCGCGCGTCTCTCTGCGGGCGAAGCACTGCAGGCGGGGCTCGTGAGCCGCGTCGTGCCCGCCGCGAATCTCGACGCCGAAGCGGATGCGCTCGTCGACACGCTGCTCGGATGCAGCGCCGTCACGTTGCGCGCGGTGACGCAGTTCCTGCATCTCGCGCCCGAAATGCCCGCGAGCGGCGCGAGCGGCTTCGCCGCGCATCTCGCGGCGACGGCGCTTTCCGCGCGCTTCTGACGATCTCGCGAAGCCGCCGCCCCGCACGACGAATCCACGCATCAAGGAACCCAGATTGAGACCCAAGACCGCCATTCCCTCGACCGTCGACGGCACGCCCGCGCCCGACCTCGAACGCTTCCGCCTGCGCCGCTTCCTCGAATCGCTCGACGAGACCGAGCTCGAACGCCATGACGCGCCCGTCGATCTCGCCGACGTCGCCGGCATCATGGAGGGCAATCCGCGCGCCGTATGGTTCAGCCGGCCGTCCGGCGGCGCGGTATCGCTCGCGGGCAGCGTCGCCGCAAGCCGCTCGCGTCTCGCGAAAGCGTTCGACACGACGCCGCAGCGCCTGCTCGACACCGTGCGCGAACGTCTGCGCGTAAAGGGCAAGCTCATCGAAGTGAGCCGCGAGGAAGCGCCCGTGCAGCAGGTCGTGCTGACCGGCGACGCATGCGACTTCACCGCCCTGCCCGTGCATCTCCAGCATGATCTGGACGGCGCGCCGTACGTCTCGGCGTCGATCGACTTCGCGGTCGATCCCGAAACGGGCTGGACCAACGTCGGCATTCGCCGGCTGATGCTGCGCGGACGCCGCACGGCCGGCATCGATCTGGTGGCGCCGTCGGACCTGCGGGCCATCGCGATCGGCCACGCGAAACGCGGCGAGCGCACGCCGATCGCGTTCGCCGTCGGCACGCATCCGGTCGATCACGTCGGCGCGACCATGCGGATTCCCGCCGACGAGCTCGAACTCGTGGCCGCGCTGCGCGGCGCGCCGATGGGCGTCGTCAAGTGCGTGACCAACGACCTGCTCGTGCCCGCCGACGCCGAGTTCATCCTCGAAGGCTATCTCGACGAGCGCGGCCATGCGGAGCCCGAAGGTCCGTACGGCGAGTTCCTCGGCTACTACGGCGGCGTGAAGACGAACCCGGTTTTTCATCTGACCGCGATCACGCACCGGCGCGACGCCGTCTTTCAGACGTGCACGATCGGCGGCCGCTCGATGGCGCGCACCGATACGGCTCAGCTTGCCGCGCTGCGCACGGAAGTGACCGTATGGCGCGCGCTCGAAACGGCCGTGCGCGAAGTGAAGGCCGTCTATGCGAATCCGGCGACGGGCGGCATGTTCAACGTGCGCATCGCGATGCAGCAGCGCGTGCCGGGCGAGGCGCGCAACGCGATCGCGGCCGTGTTCGCGTCGCTTGCGAACGTGAAGCATGTCTTTGTCGTCGATCCGGACATCGACGTGTTCTCCGATGAAGAGATGGACTGGGCGCTCGCCACGCGCTTCCAGGCCGATCGCGATCTGGTGCTGCAGGACAGCCTGCGCGCGATGCCGCTCGATCCATCCCTGCTCGGCGCGACGAAAACGGCGAAGGCCGGCTTCGATCTCACGTTGCCGCTGCTCGCGCCGGGCGCCGAGCGCGATCTGGAGCATCGCGTGCCGACGCCGCCGGCGTATCGCGGCACGCGCTTCGACTCGCTCGACGCCGCCCTCGACGACGGACCGAAACGCTTCTCCGAACTGATGGCCGCAACCGGCACGCGCGACGGCCGCGAAGTCGTGCGCTGGCTCGAAGACACGGCGCAACGGCGTGCGATCACGCGCGACGAAGAAGGCCGCTACGTCTTCGCGTGACGCCCCGGCGGCGGCTACACCTGCGTCCCGAGGTGCAGCAGCCGCCGCGGCAGACGGGATAGAATCGGGCATCCCCACGCCCGAATTACACACGGCTGTCGTTGATGAATCTGTCCCTCAAACAACTCAAGGTTTTTCTCGGCGTCGCGAACGCGTCGAGCTTCACGAAGACCGCGCAGAGCATGCATCTCAGCCAGGCGGCGCTCTCCGCGATCATCCGGGAACTGGAAACGCAGCTCAATTGCCGGCTGCTCGAACGCACGACCCGCACGGTGTCGCTGACCGAAGCGGGCCGCCTCTTCTATCCCACGGCGATGGCCATCGTCGAGTCGCTCGAGAAGTCCGTCATCGAGCTCAACGAACTGGGACGCCAGAAGCAATCGTCGCTGCTGCTCGGCTGCACGCCGATGATCGCCGCGAGTCTCATGCCGTCGGTGCTCGCGCGCTTCTCGCAGATCCATCCCAACGCTCAGATCGAACTCGTCGACCGCAATCCGACCGAGCTCGTGCAGATGGTCGAGGAAGGCCACCTCGATGCGGCGTTCGGCGTGTTCTTCTCGCAGCTTTCCGGCATCGACCGCACGCCGATCTTTCCGACGCGGCTCGTCGCGGTGTCGCAAGCGCAGGCCGGCACGCCGCTGCGCGGGCCCGGCATTCGCTGGACCGCGCTCGAGGATCGGCCGCTCATCACGCTGCCGAAGGACAATCCCCTGCAGCGGCTGATCGAGGCCACGCTGTCGAAGGAGGAAGTGACGGTCAGCCGCCGCATCGTCGTGGGCCATCTTCAGACGGCCATCGCGATGGCGCAGGAAGGGCTCGGCACGGCCGTCATGCCGTCGTTCAGCGAGCATATCTGCTACCGCTATCAGGTTCGCATCGATCCGCTGCGGCCCGAGGTGCCGCTATCGTTCTACCGCATCACGCGCACCGGGCGCGATACGCTCGCCACGCTCGATCAGTTCACGACGATGTTCGTCGAAGCCGCGAAGGAAGATCCGACCGGCCTGAACGACGCCGACGAAGACTGAGCCTCACGCGAAACACAGCGAACCGGCCGACGCCGCGATTTCGCGTGCGGCCTTCGCGCCTTCCACCTGCAGGATCGTCGGCAGCGACACGCCGTTCTTCGCGGCCGTGAGCTGGGCGAGAATCGAGATCGCGATCTCGGGCGGCGTGCGGCTGCCGATATAGATGCCGGCCGGGCCATGCAGACGCGCCAGCTCGGCATCGGAGAGATCGAACGCTTTCAGACGCTCGCGCCGCGCCGCGTTGTTGCGCCGCGAGCCGAGCGCGCCCACGTAGAACGCAGGCGTCCTGAGCGCTTCCATCAGCGCGAGATCGTCGAGCTTCGGGTCGTGCGTGAGCGCGATCACGGCGCTGCGCTCGTCGAGACGCATGTCGAGCACCGTGTCATCGGGCATCGTGCGCACGAGCGTCGTGCCCGGCACATCCCACACGTCCGTATATTCCGTGCGCGGATCGCAGACGGTCACGTGATAATCGAGGCCCGTCGCAATCTGACAGAGATAGCGCGAAAGCTGGCCTGCGCCGATCACGAGCAGCCGGTAACGCGGCCCGTGAATCGTGACGAAGCGCTGTCCGTCGAAGAAGACACCTTCGGTCGAGCGCGCCGGCGACAGCCTCGCCGTGCCGCTTGCCATGTCGAGCGTGCGCGCGACCAGTTCGCCTGCCTCGACATGGCAGCGCAACGCCGCGAGGCCGCTCGCGTCGTCGAGCGGTTCGAGCACGAGTTCGATGGTGCCGCCGCACGGCAAGCCGAAGCGATGCGCTTCGTCCGCGCTGATGCCGTAACGCACGGCCTGCGGCCGGTGTGCCTCGATGCCGCTGCGGCGCACGCGCTCGATCAGATCATCCTCGATGCAGCCGCCCGATACCGAACCGGCCACGACGCCGTCATCGCGCACCGCGAGCATCGAGCCTTCCGGGCGCGGCGACGAGCCCCACGTCTTCACCACGGTGACGAGAAGCACGCGATGCCCCTCGCCGATCCACCGTTCGCCGGCTCTGAGCACTTCGAGATTGACGCTGTCCAATTTCAACTCCGGTCGTTCGCGCGAGCGCTTTGCCGCCTGCATCGAGAACGCGACGAAGGTCATGCGAGCGGGACGTGTGAGCGCGCGAAACGAATACAGCCCACGCCCGTTTCGCTGAAAGTGTAAGCGGGCGTCTTCGTGGAGTGAATCAGCGATTTTTTATCGATTCATCGGCGGCGTCGATGAATTCGCGCTACTCCAGGCGACGCCGCGTCGAGATGGCCGACGCCGTCGAGATGACCAGATCGGCGAAGCGCCGCTCGTCACGGTCGGCGTGCCATCGCGATCTCGCCACCGCGATATTCACCGCGCCGATTCCTCGCCCGTGCGCATTGGTGATCGCCGCCGCCGTCGAAATATCGCTGACGAAGTACTCGTCTTCCGTATGGGCGTACCCCTGCCTGCGGATTTGCGCGATGCGGTCCTTGATCTTGCGTGGCTGGTACACGGTCGACGACGTATACGGCACGAGATTCGTGCGCAACAGGATGTCGTCGATTTCGCCGTCGGGCAGCGTCGCCAGGATGGCGAGTCCCGGCGCAGTGCAGTATGCGGGCAGACGCGAACCCGTGATCACGTGGGCGTTGAACACGTTGCGGCTCACGATCCGCAGCACGAACACGATGTCCGTATCGTCGAGCACGGTGAGATTGGTGGCTTCCTCCGTCTCCGAGCCGAGTTGCTGGAGATAAGGCGTCGCACGACTCACGAGTTCGTTCGATGTCAGATAGTGGTACGTGAAGTCCAGCAGCCTGGGCGACAGTTCGTACTTGCGACTGTCGGCATCCTTGAACAGATAGCCGAGCGCCGCGAGCGTGAACGTGAAGCGCTGCGTCGCGCTCATGTCGAAACCGGTGAGCGACGAAATCTCCGACAGCGACAACTGGCGCTTGCTGCCGTCGAAGGCGGTGAGCACTTTCATCGCTTTTTCGACGGACTGCACGTACAGCGAAGAGGCGCTCGGGTCCGCCGCCTCGGCCTGCGGCTTCGTCGCTGGGCTCTTGCGCTTGCGCGGAACTTTGGGCGCTTCGATCATCACGTGTTCATCTATTCGATTGTTGGTGAATTATCGCATAGCCCTAATTCGCTATCGACATGCGATATTACGCCCGTGTCTTGCCCATGCGATCCCACGCGTCGTCCACGCTGCGCGGCAACAGATGCTTCTTGATACGCTCGCTCGCCGTCAATTCGAAGCTTTCCACCACACGGTAATAGCGCGGCAACTGAAAACTGGCGAGCCGCTCGCGCGCCCACGCGTGCATGGTTTCCCAGTCGACGGGTTCTTCCTTGAACTGCACGTTGAGCAGAATATCCTGCTCGCCGATCGCCGATGCCACGCCGATCGCGGCGCTGGCGCGAATGGCGGGATGCGTCGCGAAAATGCGCTCGATCTCCCACGCCGATACGTTCTCGCCGCGCACCCGCATGCTGTCCGTCTGCCGGCCGATGAAGAAGAAGTCGCCGTCGGCATCGCGCCGCGCGCGGTCGCCCGTGTGCAGCCTGCCGTTGCGCAAGGCGGCTTTGGTCGCGTCGGGATTCTTGAGGTACGTCGGCAGGAATGTGCCATCCACCTTGCTCGACAAGACGATCTCGCCCGCTTCGCCGTCCGTCACGGGCTGGCCATCGTCGCCGAGCAGCTCGATATCGATCCACGGCAGCGCGCGGCCGATCGACCCCGGCTTGCCGGTCGCGTTCGCAGTCGCGAAGCTCGAACATTCGGTCATGCCATAGCACTCCCGCAGGCGCACGTTGAGCCGCTCCTGCACCGGCACCCACGCGGAGGCGCTCACGCCCGCGCCCCATGCGACGCGCAGCGTGTGCGTCTCCGGCTGTGCGTCCGGCGGCAACTGCATGAGGATATCGAGCACGCCGCCGAGATAATGCAGCTGTGTAGCGCCGGCGCGCTGAACCTGCGGCCAGAACTGCGAGGCCGAGAAGCGCGGCACCGCGTGCAAGGTCACGGCTTCGAGGAACGGCAGCAGCAGCATCTGGGCACCGCCGATATGACACAGCGGCTCCCACAGGAACAGGCGGTCGCCTTCGCGCACATCGGCGACGCGCAACGCCGCCTCGCCCGCGATGCGCATCATCCGGTGCGTGAAGACGACGCCCTTCGGCGCGCCCGTCGTGCCCGACGTGTAGATGATGCACAGCGGATCGTGCACGCCGATATCCGGGCTCGCGAATGCGGCATTCGCTTCCTGTGCATCGAACGCGGGAATGCGCACACGCCGCGTGGAACCGCAGTCGATCGTCGCGGTCACGGCATCGAATTCGTCCTCGATGATGAGCAGCTTCGGCTCCGCGTGCTGCAGCAGATACTCGAGGCCCGCGCCGCGCAGCTTCGTGTTCACCGGCACCCAGACGAGTCCGCTCAGCATGAGCGCGTAGATCAGATGGACGTGCTCCGCGCTGTTGCCGAGCATGACCGCGACGCGGTCGCCCGGCACGAGTCCTTCCCGCGCGAACCAGCGCTGCAACTGCGCGACATGCCGCGCGATGTCATGGCAGGTGATCGCCCGATCGTCGAAGTGCGCGACGGTGCGCGCCGGCTCACGGCGCAATCCCGCCGCGAGCAGTGGCACGCAGTCGAGTTCGTCGTCGGCGTGGCGGTGAGCGAAGTATTCCGAATAGCGATGCATATCTATACCGATTGAAAAACCCGCGATTCAGCGCGCGCGGCGCTTGAGCCAGGACGAAACCGCCACGACGAGCGCGATGAGAATGACCAGCGTGGTCGATACAGCCGCGAGCGTCGGCGTGACCGCGAGCTGGATGTCGTCCCACATCTGCTTCGGCAGCGTCGAGTTGATGCCGCCGCTCACGAAGATCGCGATCGTCAGATCGTCGAAGGAAACGAGGAAAGCGAACAGGAACGCGGCGGTCACGCTCGCCATGAGCAGCGGCAGCACGATCGACGTGATGCGTCGCAGCGGCGAGGCGCCCATCACGCGCGCTGCGTCGTCCAGACGCCAGTCGAAGCGCTGGAAGCCCGCCGCGAGCGTGACCACCACATAGGGAATCGCGAGCACCGTATGCCCGACCACGAGGCCGAGATTGGTGCCCGTGAGTCCGAGGCGGCCGAACAGATACAGGAGACCGACCGCGACGACGATGCGTGGCACGATCAGCGGCGCGACCAGCAGCGCGAACACCGGCTTGCTCGCACGGCGCGGCATGCGCGTCATCGCGAGCGTCGCGCCGAAGCCGAGCAGCAGCGACAGCAGCGCGGTGCCGAGACCCACTTCGAACGACCGGATGATCGCGCTGTGCCACACGGGCGAATCCATGAAGGTGCCGAACCAGCGCGTGCTGAAGAGCTTCGGCGGGAACGCGATGTAGTCGCTCGTCGTGAACGCATACGGAATCACCGACAGCACCGGCACCACGAGCATCACCATGATGACGCACGTATAGAGTCCGAGCGGGCTCGCGGCGCGCGCGGCCGTGTCCGCATGCACGTTGCGGCGCATCATGAACGGGGCGAAGACGCGACCCGCCGTCATCAGCAGCGCGAGCTTGAACCCCTGCGCACGCGAGCCGCGCGAACGCTCCGTCACCTCGCCCGTCAGCGACGTCAGGCCGACCATGCGGTCATAGACGAAAAAGATGACGATCGAGCAGATCAGAAGCACGGTCGAAAGCGCGCCGGCGAAGCGCATGTCGAAGAGTTCGAGGACGGACGAAATCACGAGCTGCGCGATCATCGTTTCCTTCGGCGAGCCGAGCAGCGCCGGCACGATAAAGAAGCCGAGGCTCGAGATGAACACGAGCAGCCCCGCCGCCGCCACGCCCGGCGAAGAGAGCGGCAGGAACACCGTGAAGAAGCTCGTGCTGCGCTCCGCGCCGAGCGTCTCCGCCGCCTGCGCGAGCCGGTCGTCGATGCCGCGCATCACGGGCAGCATCGTCATGACGGCGAGCGGCAGCATCGAATGCACCATGCCGATGAGCACGCCGGTCAGCGACGGTATCGTGCCGCTCGTCTCGCGCACGAGGCCGAGCGAGAGCGCGATCGTGGAAAGCACGCCGGTCTTCGAAAGCAGCAGCATCCACGCGTAGGTCTTGACGAGATAGCTGGTCCAGAACGGCAGCATGATCCACAGCAGCCAGCGTTCGCGCACGCGCTCCGACAGCCGGCTCAGCATGTACGCGACCGGATAGCCGAGCAGGATGGACAGCGCCGCCGTCAGGAACGATATGGCGAAGGTGATCCACAGCACCTTCGCGTACACGGGCGTGCGCGCGATGCGTTCGAACTGTGCGAAGCCGATCTGGCCGTCGGCGCCGACGAGACCGCCTTGCAGGATCTCGCCGACCGGCACGATGAAAAACACCAGCAGGAACAGCAGCGTGGGCACGATCGGCAGAAAGCGCATGCAGCGCGCGAGCACGACGGACCGGCCGCGCCGCGAGGCTTCGTTTTCGCGGTGCGCATGAAGAGCGATGGTCATGGCGGTTCCTCAGGCGTGCAGCAACGTCGTGCGATGCGGGTCCCACGTGAGACCCACCCTGTCGCCGACGCGCGGTGTCACGCTGCGTTCGCAGCGCACGGTCAGCTCGCTGCCGTCGCTCATCGAGAGCTGGACGCGCGTGTCGCTGCCGAAGAACACGACATCCGCGATCGTGCCATCGACAAAGCCGCTCTGCGGTTCGACGAGGCGCGGCGCTTCGGGACGCAGAAGCAGCGTGTGACGCGTGGCGGGCGCGCCCGATGCGCCGGCCGGCAAAGGAATGCGGCCGCCCGCCGCGAGCAGGATCGGCTCGCCGGCGGCGCCGCGCGCAGCATCGAGTTCGCCTTCGAGCAGATTCGAATGGCCGATGAAACCGGCCGCGAAGCGCGTGGCCGGACGATCGTAGAGATCCGCGGGCGTGCCCACCTGCTCGATGCGCGCCTGGTTCATCAGGCAGATACGGTCGGAGAGCGTGAGCGCCTCGTCCTGATCGTGCGTCACATAGACGAAGGTCGCGCCGAGCTCCTTGTGCAGGCGTCGAATCTCGGACTGCATGTGTTCGCGCAGTTTCTTGTCGAGCGCGCCGAGCGGCTCGTCGAGAAGAATCACCGAAGGCCGGTACGCGAAGCAGCGCGCGAGCGCGATGCGCTGCTGCTGCCCGCCCGACAACTCCTTGGGAAAGCGCTTCGCGTATTCGGTCATGCGCACCATCGCGAGGGCGTCGTCGACGGCGGCGCGCACTTCCTCGCGCGATTTGCGGCGCATGCGCAGGCCGTATGCGACGTTGTCCCACACGCTCATGTGCGGGAACAGCGCATAGCTCTGGAACACCATGCCGATGCCGCGCTTGCCCGGCTCGACATGCGTGACGTCGCGCCCGTCGATCTCGATGCGCCCCGCGCTCGGCGCGACGAGGCCGGAGATCATCTGCAACAAGGTCGTCTTGCCCGAACCCGATGGACCGAGCAGCGTCAGGAATTCGCCCGCCTGCACGGCGAGGTCCGTCGGTTCCAGCGCGACCGAATCGCCATAGCGCTTCGCGATGCCGATTGCCTCGAGTTTCGAGCTCATCGTCCGCTCCTTTACGAAATGATCCAGGAATTGAACCGCTCGGTGACCTTCTGGCGGTTCTCTTCCCACCATTGCGGGCTCGGCAGCTTCATGTCCTTGATGTTCTCCTGTGCGGTCGGCAAGAGCGTCGCGCGCTCCTTGCTGATGGACTCGAAGGACTTCTTGTTGGTCGGGCCGTATGCGAGCGTGCGCGTGAGCATGGCCTGACGTTTCGCGTCGGCGCAAAAGCGCACGAACTGCTTCGCGGCATCGGCGCGCGGCGTGCCCTTCGGAATGCCCCAGCCTTCGATCGAATACAGGCCCTGATTCCACACGATCGTCACCGGCGCGCCGCTGTCCTTCGCGGCTTGCGCGCGGCCGTTCCAGGTCGAGATCATGTCGACGTCGCCGCTCTGGATCGCCTGCATCGCCTGCGCGCCGGAGGTCCACCAGATGTTGATGTGCGGCTTGATCTTGTCGAGACTCTTGAACGCGCGGTCCACGTCGAGCGGATAGAGCTTGTCGAGCGGCACGCCGTCGGCGAGCAGCGCCTGCTCGAGCGTGTCGAGCGGACTGCGGCGCAGGCAGCGGCGGCCGGGGAATTTCTTCACGTCCCAGAAGTCCGCCCACGACTTCGGGCCGTTGTCCTTGAACTTGTCCGCGCGGTACGCGAGCACGGTCGAATACACGTCGACGCCGAGCCAGTTGGGCGTGATCGCCTCGGGCATGATGTCGGGATAGTCGCTCGCTTTCAGGCCGATCGGCTCCAGCAGGCCTTTCGCTTCGAGATACGGAATGTCCGCCGAGAGCGTCAGCGTGGTGACGTCCCACACATAGTTCTTCGTTTGCACCATCGCCGCGAACTGCGCGACCGGCTGCGATTCGCGCGCAACGCTGACGACCTTGATGCCCGTCGCTTTCTCGAACGGATCGTAGAAGGCTTCGCGATACGCGGTCGTGTACGGGCCGCCCGGGTCCGATACGACGATCTGCTTCGTTTGAGCGCGTGCGGCCAGCGGCATCGCGCCGGCCACGGCGAGCGCGCCCGCGCCATGCAGAATGCGGCGGCGCGTCGGGTTGAAGTCTTGCGTCATGGTTCAGGTCTCTCGCACTGGGGTTGAGAAGAAACGGCTCGACTTCAGCCCGATTTATCCGGCGCGCTTTTTGAAGAACTCTTCCATCATGCGGGCGGGCTCGCCGGAGTCGTACGCCTCGCGCTGGATACGTTCTCCCGCCTCGATACAGTCCACGAAACCCGGCTCGGTCATCTCGCGGAAACGCTGCTTGTCCAGACGCATCGCGACGGGCGGCTTGGCGGCGAGTTCAGTGGCGATTTCCAGCGCTTTCTCGAAGACCTTGTCTTCGTCGACGATGTGATGAATCAGCCCGATGCGATAGCACTCGTCGGCATCCATCAGACGGCCGGTGAGCGTGAGCTCGATGGTGCGCGACATGCCGAGCATCGAATTCATGATCCACGGTCCGGTCGTGCTGGCGATGCCGGCATTGATCTCCGGCTGGCCCATGCGCACGCCCGCGTGACCCACGCGGATATCGCCGAGCAGGGCGACCTGAAACGCCGAACCCGCGGCCGTGCCGTTGAGCGCCATCACGAGCGGCTTGGAGAGGCCGCGCAGCGTCGCGTAGTAGCGCTGCCACTCCTTGACCCACGCTACGGCACGTGCGCCGTCGAAATCGTGCGCCTCCGCCAGATCCTGCCCCGCCGAGAAGGCGCGATTGCCCGCGCCCGTCATGATGATCGCGGCGACGTCGTCGTCGGCATTGAAGCGCTCGAGCGCCGCAATGATCGATTCGCGCATCGGCGTGGTCCACGCGTTCAGGCGCTCGGGACGATTCAGCGTGATGACCGCGACGCGGCCGTGATTCGAAAACAGAACGTCGTCACTCATGATTTATCGCATCGTAATAGTTGATGGTGAAATGCAATATAGGTTCATCAAAAATATGGTGCAAGCGGGTTTACGCGGAACACGTGCAACTCGATTTTTAAAACGCGCGCGACGCGAGTCGTGTCGATCGAGCAAGGGAAAACGATGGGTAACGAGCGTGCGAATGCGTCGAGCCGAGGGTGGCTCGATGCATTCGTTCAGAGGAGCAGGGGAAAGTACGGGAAGCGCGAGGACGTACGTTAATCGTGCGACTGGACAGGTGTCGCGGTCCGCCGGAGCACGGCTTGGCTACGTCTCGGTCGGGCGTCTACGCTCCGGCATCGTCAAGGATGCCGGGCGGCATAAAAAGGGGGCGAGATCCTGTGAGATGAAGCGTAGCGCGGTCGGATGCTGCGCCGCGCGATGCGTCGGCGCAGCGGCCTGCGGCCATTGCCAACGCGCTCGAACGCGTCGTGACCGACCCGCTAGCCGAACCTTGCAGCACGGAACTGCTGCAGGCTCCCGTCGTCCTGGCCGATCGCCCACAGTGCCATCCGCTCGCCGAGACCGGCCGAATTCTTGAAGCCATGGCCCGAGCAGGCGGAGACCACCTTCACGTTCTCCATGTCGCGATAGGTATCGACGATGAAGCCGGAATCGGTGCTTACCGTGTACAGACACGCAGCAGCGTGGACCGGCCTGGACGAAACGCACGCCAGTCGTCCGGCGACGTGGTTCTCGAACATGTTGCGCGACTCGTCGGCGCTCACTGTCCTGTCGAAATCATCCGGCGAGCAGGCCGTTTCATATTGCTCTGTTGCGACCTTCACGCCCGGCACTCCGTCGAGCATCGGGAACCCGTACATGTAGTCCTGGTCGCCTTCGCCGTGCATCCAGATAAACACAGGACATGTCGCAGGCGAATACAGGGATGGACGGGTCGTCTCGAACCAATGCAGCGTCTGGCGCCTGACGCGCAGGTTTCTGCCGACGTTACCTTCAGCCATGCCGGGAATCCACGCGCCTGCCGTCACGATCACCTTCGCAGCGGAATAGGCGCCGGCTGCGGTACGAACGACGACGCCGTCTCCCTGCTTCTCGATGGCCACCACCTTTTCGTTCGTCCGGATGGATGCGCCGAGCGCCATCGCCAGCGCGATCTGGGTCTCGACACAGGCTTCGGGAATCAGCACGCCCGCATCGTGTTCGAAGTAGCCGGTTTCATCGCCGCGGGTCTGGAACTGGGGAAATCGATCCGAGATCTCGCTCGCACTGAGCACCTCGTGTTCGATTCCATGCCGGCGCGCGTTCGCAATGGTCGTTTCGACGAAGTCTGGCTTGCCGTGATGACTGGTTGCTCCGCCCCGCGCCCCCAGTATCAGGCCGCCGGTCCGGTGATATAGCTTTTTACCGGTCTCGGCCTCCAGTTCATTCCAGATTTCGTGCGAGCGCCTGATGAACGGGATATACGCCTCTCCTTCGCCAGCCGCGAGGCGCGTGATGCGGGTATTGCCGTGACTCGAGCCTTTGTCGTGAGGCGGAGCGAACTGGTCGATACCGATGACCTTCACGCCCCGCTTCGCCAGTTGACAGGCCGTCGCGCTGCCGAAGGCGCCAAGCCCTACCACGATCACATCAGCCGTTCTGCCGTCCATTCGCCGTTCCCTTTTCATTCACCCATCGCACCGATGGCAGTATCGGACCACACGAACGACGCGACGGCTTGCATCGCTCACCGCTGGACGGCAAACAGGTCCGCCTGAACCATCGCCTCCTGGGCGCTGTGCGAATCCGCGAGGAATTCGTTGCGGTCCTTGCCGGCAATCCACCGGGGCACGCGTCCACGACCGCTCCACGTCGCTCCGCTGACCGGGTCGCGGTATTTCGCGGCCGGCTCCTGCTCCGGCTCCGGCGACGGTTCGCCTGCCTTACGGCCCATGAGTTCGTTAAGCGTAATTCCGTATTCGCGCATCTTCTGCACGATTTCTGTCAGCGCGTGCCGTGTCTCTCTGTCTTTGGCTTCCAGCAATTGTTTATCCAATGCCTCTTGCTGCGCCCGCAGTTGGGCGATTTCAAAACTCTGATATGCCATGGTTATCTTGTTCGTGCGCCGATTCGATTCTTGCTGCAATCAGGTTCCGAGGAACCGGACTGGCGGAAGTTGGGTTTGAGAGTATACCCGTGCGTCCGATGACCCCGACTCAAGCTGCCCCGCCCGAGCCTCCAGCGTGTCGTGCGAGAAAGCGGTCCAGTTGCGCAGCGAAGGCCTTGCTGTCGCCCGGTGAGTAAGCCGCAGGCCCGCCGGTATCGACACCCGATGCGCGGAGCTGATCCATTACATCGCGCATCGTCACACGCTCCCGGATATTCTCGCGATTGAACCAGCTCCCGCGCGGATCGAGCACATGCGCGCCCTTCTCGATGGCAGCGGCAGCCAGCGGTATGTCGGCGGTAATCACGAGATCGCCGTCTCCGACCAGCTCGATGATTCGATCATCGGCGGCATCGAAGCCGGCAGGCACCTGGATCGCCTTGATAAAGCGGGACGGCGGCGTGCGCAGATACTGGTTCGCCACCAGCGTGACGCATACTTCGACACGCCGGGCGGCGCGAAACAGCATCTCCTTGACGACGACCGGGCAGGCGTCCGCATCAACCAGCACTTGCATCGCGGTGTTTCCGAGTTAGAGCGAGGGAGCGCTCATCTTAATGCGCGAATGCGTCCGAGGCGAAGCAAGACGAGCGTTGAGGGCCGTTTCCCGCACGATGTGCCGCACTCCCATGTGAAGCGTTCCCTGAATTTTTGCACTTGCAACCGGCGCCATGCATACTTTCGCTTCACAGGAAAGCATTGCGGCGAGAAGACCGCGCCCCTCGGAGACTCAATGCGTTTCGATCTGCAGTCGCTGAAATTGTTCGTCGCCGTCTGCGAGCACGGCAGCATTGCCCGCGCATCGGAAGCCGAGAATATCGCGCCTTCCGCGCTCAGCGAGCGCATGTCCCATCTCGAGGACACGCTCAAGACCGCGCTCTTCGTGCGCAGCAACAAGGGGCTGGAACTGACGGCCGCGGCCGCCGCCCTC
The DNA here is from genome assembly GCF_900044055.2 of Caballeronia calidae. Taxonomy (GTDB): domain Bacteria; phylum Pseudomonadota; class Gammaproteobacteria; order Burkholderiales; family Burkholderiaceae; genus Caballeronia; species Caballeronia calidae. Next base: position 22,353 of record NZ_FCOX02000028.1, read on the forward strand.
TTGCAGCACGCCCGGGTGCTCCTGCGCGACATCCAGCAGATGGAAAGCGAGTTGCTCGACCATGCCGAGGGCGTGCGCGGACAGATCCGGCTGCATGCCAGCCTCTCCACCATCGTGCAGTACATCGCCAATGACATCCGCGTGTTTCTGGAACTGCATCCGGGGCTGCGCATCGATCTGCAGGAAAGCCTGAGCCCGGCGGTGGTCCGCGCCGTCGCCGAAAATACCGCCGATATCGGCGTGTTCGGCGGCACGACCGTGACCACCGGCCTGCAGGTCTATCCGTACCGCAGCGACCGGCTGGTCGTCATCATGCCGCCCGATCATCCGCTCAGCGGCGCTGGCCGGGTCACTTTCCGCGAGATGGCCGAATACCCGCTGGTGGGGCCGCAAGTGGGCAGCTATCTGAATTCGCTGGTGTTGCGCGCGGCGGCCGATCTGGACCACCCGCTCAAGCTGTCGATCCGGGTCAATGGTTTCGAGCCGGTGCGCAGCATGGTGGAGGCTCGTCTGGGCATCGGGCTGGTGCCCGAGCATCATGCCGAGCGCTATGTCAGTTCGGCGCCGCTGGTCGCCGTTGCGCTGGACGAACCGTGGGCCGAGCGCCACTGGAAGATCTGCGTGCGCGAGGCCGAGTCGCATCCCGCGCCCGTTCAGCTCTTTCTCGATCATCTGCTCGCGAGTCGCGGTGCAGCAGCGGCCTAGCGGTCACGGCACGGTCGTCACGAATACGCCAGCTTCAACCCGGCCTGCGGCCAGGGCAGCACCGCAAGACGTCCGGTGCCCGACAGCGTGACGTAGGCCGTCCTCATGTCGCCGCCACCGAAGCAGATGTTGGTCACCATGCCGTCCGGCACCATCACCTGTCGCAGCACCTCGCCAGACGGCGCGACCACCGTGATGCACCCGGTGACCAGCGTCGCCACGCAGATATTGCCGTCCGCGTCCACGGCCAGGCTGTCGAAGCGCTGATACCCCGGCAGCCCGCACACCAGACGCCCGCCGTGCGGAGACGGGTAAGGGTACTTGCGCGCCCGGCCGGGCGCATCCAGATCGAACGCCCACAGGCGCGCGGTCTCGGTCTCCGCCACATAGACCACACTTCCGTCGGGCGACAGGCCGACGCCATTCGCCGTGGTGAGCGGGTACGCGACTTCGACGATCATCGATCCATCGGCGCGTCCGTAATAGAGGCCCGCGTGATCGCGGTCGCGCAGCCGGTTCTTGCCGAAGTCGGTGAAATAGAAGCCGCCGTCGTGGTCGAACACGATGTCGTTGGGACCGGAGAGCGGATAGTCGCCGCAGCGGTCGTACAGCGTCGTCAACGCGCCTGTCCGCGGGTCGAAGCGCTCGATACGGCCACTGGTGTAATGCGGATGCACGCCGGGTCGGGTGCGCTTCAGCCCGGCGACTGTGCGAAACAGGAAGCCTCCGTTGTTGCAGATGTAGAAGGCGCCATCCGGCCCCAGCGCCAGGCCGTTCGGCCCGCCGCCCACCTCGGCGAGCACGCTCACGGTGCCATCGGCGGCCACGCGGCTGATCGTCTCGCGCTCGATTTCGACCAGCACGATCGAGCCATCGGGCATCGCCACGGGGCCTTCGGGAAACTTCAGGCCTTCGGCCAGGATGCGGATGCCGCTTTCCATCGTTCATCTCCTCGCCAGTCAGCGCTTGCCGGCATTCTCGACAAAACGATTGTCGTACGTGGCCTTCAGATCGATCGAGGCTTTGCCGATCTCGGGATCGAAGGCGGCCAGCACGTCGTGCACGGTATGCGCCGCGGCGTCCGTCATCAGGCCGTCGCGAGAGATGCACTTCTGCATATTGGCGTAGGCCCGGGCGAAGACATCCTTCTCGGCGAGCGCGTATTGCGGCGGCACGGCGGCGGCGACCTGCTCGGGCGTCGCGTTCGCCATCCAGCGCTCGGCCTCCAGCACGGCGTTCGTCACCGCCTGCACGGTATTCGGATATCTGGCGGCGAAATCCCGGGTGGTGTAGATGGCCGCTTCGGGATAATCGCCGCCGAGCGTGGCGCGGGTGCCGGCCGGATCACGCATCACGGCCAATGGGAACAGGTCGCCACTGCCCTGCAGCACGGTCGCGACCGGGTCGTTGCTCATCAATGCGTCGATCTGCCCGCTGCGTGCCGCGGCGATCGCGCCTGCGGACGAGCCCACGCCGATGATGGACACATCGCCCGGCTTCACGCCAGCCTTGCTCAACAGGTAATTGACGCCCATATGGAAGCTCGAACCGGGCGAGCTCACGCCGATGCGCATGCCCTTGAGGTCCGCATACGTCTTGACCTTGTCGTGGCTGGCGCGCGTCGTGCCGAACACCCATCCGGGGCACGAAGCCAGCGTCACGAACGACACCAGCTTCTGTCCTTTGGCGGCCATCGTGATGGTGTTGGAATACGCACCGGCGACGATATCGGCGCTGCCGCCCATCATCGCCTGCAACGCCTTCGCGCCGCCGCTGAACACACCGATCTCGATGTCCAGCCCCGCCTGCCTGAAGTAGCCCCGGCTGTCCGCAATGATGAACGGCAGATAGGGAAACCCGACGCCCGCGGCTGCCAGATGGAGCCTGGGCTTCTCCGGCACCGGCGCAGCCGCGGCGCGGGCGGCCGATGCGTTCACGAGGGCCGCGCAGATGGCGAGTACCGGCCACACCAGCCTGAGCCTTCTCACGATGGTTCGTCTCCTGTCCTTGATTTCTGCGCGGGCGCGGCCCGGCGCATTCAGCCCTGTACGACGTTCTGGCGCTGCTGACCCAGTCCCTCGATCCCGAGCGTGACCACATCGCCCGGCTTCAGGTAGACGGGCGGCTTCTGCCCCAGCCCGACGCCCGGCGGCGTGCCCGTCGAAATGATGTCGCCGGGCTGCAGCGACATGAACTGCGACAGGTAAGCCACCAGATAGCGCACGCCGTACACCATCGTGGTGGTGCTGCCGTTCTGGTAGCGATGACCGTTGACCTCCAGCCACATAGGCAGCGCCTGCGGATCGGGCACCTCGTCGATGGTCACGAGCCACGGGCCGGTCGGACCGAAGGTGTCGGCCGATTTGCCCTTGGTCCACTGCCCCTCACGCTCGGCCTGAAACGCGCGCTCGGACACATCGTTGATGACACAGTAGCCGGCGACGTGATCCATCGCATTGCTTTCGCTCACGTACTTGGCAGGCTTGCCGATCACGACGCCCAGTTCGACCTCCCAGTCCGTCTTGAGCGAGTCGCGCGGAATCTCGATCGTATCGTTCGGGCCGACGATCGCACTCGTGGCCTTCATGAAGATGATCGGCTCCGGCGGCACCGTGGCGCCGGTCTCCGCGGCATGGTCCGAGTAGTTCAGGCCGATGCAGATGAACTTGCCCGTGCCGCTCACGCAGGCGCCCAGACGCGGATGGCCTTCCACCCGCGGCAGCGATTTCGGATCGAGCGCCTTCAGCCGGGCGAGGCTGTCGGGCAGCAGGACATCGCCGGCAATGTCGGCCACGTGGCCTGAGAGATCCCGCAGGATTCCGTCGGCATCGAGGAGACCCGGCTTCTCGTCGCCCGGCGGACCGTAACGTAACAGCTTCATGGATGTGCTCGTCTCAATAGGTGGCGCGTCCGCCGGACAGATCGAAAACCGCGCCGGTGGTGAACGAATTCTCTTCGCTGACAAGCCAGGCGATCATGGCGGCCGCTTCGTCGAGTTCGAGGAAACGGCCGCGCGGAATCTTGCCCAGCATGTACTGGATATGCTCGGGCGCCTGCTCCATCGCGCCGGGCGTCCGCGCGACGGCGGGCGTGACGCAATTGACCGCGATATCGTGACTCGCCAGCTCTTTGCCCAGCGACTTGGTCATGGCGATGACCGCAGCCTTCGCCGAACTGTAGGCCGCCGCATTCGGGTTGCCTTCCTTGCCCGCGATCGAGGCGAGATTCACGATGCGGCCGTAGTTCTGGCCGATCATGACCGGCGCCACCGCGCGGCAGCAATGGAAGGTGCCGTTGACGTCGATATCGATCACCTGTTTCCAGAGATCGATGGGATAGTCGATCAGCGTGGCATTGGGACCGACGATCGCCGCGTTATTGATCAGGATATCGATACGCCCGGCCGCTTTCAGCGTCCCCGCCACGGCGCTCTGCACGCTCGCGTAGTCGGCAATGTCGACACGCTCGAAGTGGACATTGTGATCGCCCAGTTCGGCGCGAGCCTGCTCCATGCCCGCGGGATTGATATCCCAGATCGCGAGCCGCGCGCCGGAGGCCAGCAGCCGGCGGCCCACCTCCAGGCCGATGCCTTGCGCGCCGCCGGTCACCACGGCGACGCGGTCCTTCAGATTGATCGCGTTGGTCTGCAAGATGATTTCCTCAAGGTAATTTTTCGATCGCGGCGCGCACGCTCAGGCGCTCGCGGCCACGGTCTGTCCGGCGACGGGGCGCCAGCGCATCAGGTGGTCCTCGACCATCGACACGGCCGTATCGAGCACCAGTGCAAACACCGTCAGCACCAGAATGCCCGCGATCACCGAGTTGATATCGAATACGCCTTCGGCCAGCAGAATCAGATAACCCACGCCCTTCTCGGAGCCCAGGTACTCGCCCACCACGCTGCCCACGAAGGCGATGCCGATCGCGTTATGCAGGCTGGAGAAGACCCAGCTCGTCGCGGAAGGCAGATACACATGCCGCATCAGCTGCCGCGAGTTGGCGCCCAGCATGCGGGTGTTGGACAACACCGTCGGGCTGACTTCGCGCACGCCCTGGAAGACGTTGAAGAACACCACGAAGAACACCAGCGTCACGCCCAGCGCGACCTTGGACCAGATGCCGAGGCCGAACCAGAGCGCGAAGATCGGCGCGAAGATCAGGCGCGGCATCGAATTCATGGCCTTGATGAACGGATCGAACACCACCGCCAGAAACGGATTGAGCGCCAGCCAGAGGCCGCACCCCAGGCCGAACGCCGTGCCGATCGCGAACGCCAGCATGGTTTCGAGCAGCGTCGTGTAGAGGTGACGAAACACCGACCCCGTCACGAACCATTCGATGACGCGACGCGCCACGCCCACCGGATCGCCGAAGAAGAACGGCGACAGCCATTTCTGATCGGTGCCGAGCCACCACAGGAAAAGGACGCCGAACAAAATGGCGAGCCGGGTGAGCAACACGGTGAATCGATTGTTCGGGTCAAACTCGATTGCGCGCATAGCTTTTCAGAACCTCCCCTCGAAGCACGTCCCAGATCTGGGAGTGCAGTTGCAGGAAACGCTGCGTCATGCGGATTTCCGACATTTCGCGCGGACGTTCAAGGTCGATCTCGAATTCGGCGATAGGCCGCGTGCCGGGCCCCGCCGACAGCACGATGACGCGGTCCGACAGCGAGATGGCCTCTTCCAGATCGTGAGTCACGAACATCACGGACTTGCGGTCGAACGACCACAAGCGCAGCAGCTCGTCTTCCATCAGGTGCCGGGTCTGGATATCGAGCGCGCTGAAGGGCTCATCCATCAGGATGATGCGAGGGTTCAGCGCCAGCGCCTGCGCGAGGCCGGCACGCTTGCGCATGCCCCCGGACATCTGATGCGGATATTTCTTGCCGTGGCCTTGCAGACCCACTCGCTCCAGCCAGTCGCGCGCCACGCCCAATGCCTCTTCGCGTGCCATGCCGCGAAAGATGAGACCCATGGCGATGTTCTCTTCCGCCGTCTTCCACGGCATGAGCGCGTCCACCTGGAACAGATAGGCAGCCTGCCTGTTCAGCCCATTGGTCAGTTTCTCGCCGAACACGCTGAGGCTGCCCGACGACGGCCGCGTCAGTCCGGCGGCCACGTTCAGCAGCGTCGACTTGCCGCAGCCCGTGGGCCCGACGATCGAGACGAACTCGCCGTCGCCGATCGTCAGGTTGCCTCCGGACACGGCGGTGTAGGTTTGCGCGTTCTTGCCATTGCCGGCGAAGGTGCACGTCACATTGTCGAAACGCAGGGCTTCGCGCGCCTGGGTCGGCGCGCTATCGAGCGGGATAGTGCAGGCGACCGTGCTCATGGCTGGATCTCCGCCGCCTTTCTGACGAACCGGTTGTCGTAGGTCGTGGCGAGATCGATCTTGGCCGACGCCACGGTCGGATCGAAAGCGGCCAGCACGTCGCGGACGGTCGCCGCGCCCTTGGCGGTGATCTCCCCGTTCTGGGCGATACAGCGGCGGCTGTTCGTGAAGGCCTCGGCATAGAGCGCCTTGTTGTCCTCCAGATACTCGGGCGGCACATTGTTCGCGACCTCTTCCGGCGTGGCCTTGGCGATCCACTTCTCGGCCCGCACGATCGCATTGGCGACGGCCTGCACCGTCTTCGGGTTCTTGTCGACGAAGTCCTGCTTCGCAAAGAGGCTGGATTCAGGGTAGTCGGAGCCGAAGACCTTGACGTTGCCGTCGGCCGTGCGCATGTTCTCGAGCGGCTTGAGGCTGCCGTCCTTGGTCAGGATCGTGGCGCTCGGATCGTTGACGATCAGCGCATCGATCTGTCCGGCCCGCACCGCCGCGACCGCGCCGGCCGCCTGGCCCACGCCGATGATGGACACATCCGAAGACTGCAGTCCGGCCTTGTGCAGAATGTAGTTGACGGCCATGTGCGTGCTGGAACCCGGCGCGCTCACGCCGATACGCATGCCCTTCAGATCCTTGGGCGACTTCACCTCGGCCTGGCGCTTCTGGGACACGCCGAAGATCCACCCGGGACAAATGACCTGCGCCGCCACCACGACGAGATGCTGTCCTTTGGTCGCCATGGTGATGGTGTTCGAATAGGCGCCCGCCACCATGTCGGAGCTGCCGCCCAGCAGCGCTTCCAGCGTCTTCGAACCGCCGGAGAAGGCGGCGATTCTCACGTCCAGCCCTTCGTCCTTGAAGTAGCCGCGCTGCTTGGCGACGAGCATCGGCAGATAGGTGATGCCCACCGAAGCCGCCGCAATGTGCAGCTCGGGCTTCTCGGGCATGTCCCTGGCCACGGCCGTGACGGAACCGCAGGCAAGCTCGAACGCTGCGCACAGCGCGATGGCAAGTTTCAGCTTCATGGTTGTCTCCTCCCTTTCCGGGAATATTCTGGTGCGACGAACTGCCGGGATGGACCGGGCTCCTCCGGTCCGTGACGCGATCCGCCCTACGCTGCCTGCTTGCGCAGCGCCTCGACGACCGCGTCGCCCATGTCAGCGGTGCCGATGCATCGCGTGCCTTCCTGGTGGATGTCGGCGGTACGGTAGCCCGCGGCCAGCACCGCGCGCACGGCCTGTTCGACGCGGCTCGCGGCATCCTCCATCTCGAAGCTTTCGCGCAGCATCATCGCGAGCGACAGGATGGCCGCGAGCGGATTCGCCATGTCCTTGCCCGCGATGTCCGGCGCCGAGCCGTGCACCGGCTCGTACAGCCCCTTGCGGTCATAGCCTAGCGAAGCGGAAGGCAGCATGCCGATCGAACCGGTCAGCATGGCGGCGGCGTCCGAGAGAATGTCGCCGAAGAGGTTGCCCGTGACGATCACGTCGAACTGCCTGGGCCGGCGCATCAGCATCATCGCGGCGGCGTCGACGAAGAGATGGCTCAGTTCGACGTCCGGGTAATCCCGTCCGACGCGCGTGACCACCTCGCGCCATAACTGGCTCGCCTCCAGCACGTTGGCCTTGTCCACCGAGCACAGCTTGTGATGACGACGGCGCGCGGCCCGGAACGCGGCGTGCGCGACCCGCTCGACCTCGGATTCGGCATAACGCATCGTGTTGAAACCCACCCGCTCGCCGTTCCGGTTCGTCTCGAAGCCGCGCGGCTGGCCGAAATAGGCGTCGCCGTTCAGCTCGCGCACGATCACGAGATCCAGCCCGTCGACCACTTCAGGCCGCAGCGTCGAGGCGCCGATCAGCTCGGGAAACATGTAGGCCGGACGGAAGTTGGCATAGAGTGTCAACGCTTCGCGCAGCTGCAGCAACCCGGTCCCCGGACGGCGTTCGCGCGGAATGTCGGCTTCGTCGGCCACGCCTACCGCGCCGAACAGGATGGCATCGGCCTTGCGCGCGAGTTCCAGCGTAGGCGGGGGCAGCGGCACGCCGTGTGCCTGAATGCCGGCCTCGCCGATGGGCGCCTCCTGGGTCTCGGCCTGAGGCGCCACGATCTTCAGCACCTTGAGCGCCTGCGCCACTACTTCCGGACCGATGCCATCACCGGGCATGACTGCAATCTTCATCTGGATTCCTCCTTGGTCGTTATCGGGATGAGCGCGCCTTCATCAGGTTCCGGCACGGTCGCGCTCGAATGCATCGATACGGTCTCGATGCGAAAGCGTGTAGTCGATCTCGTCCATGCCGCGCAGCAGGCACGCCTTGGCAAAAGGCTCCATGTCGAAGGCATGAGAGGCGCCGTCGGGCAGCGTCACGGTCTGCGCGGGCAAATCGATGGCGATACGGCTGCCCGGGCTCGCCGACAAGGCATCCAGCAGCGGCAGGACCACGGTCTCCGGCAACACGATCGGCAGCAGCCCGTTCTTCAGGCAGTTGATGAAAAAGATATCGCCGAAGCTCGGGGCGATCGCCGCGCGGATGCCGTAGTCGTAGAGCGCCCATACCGCGTGCTCGCGCGAAGAGCCGCAACCGAAGTTGTGATTGGCCACGACGATGCGCGACTCGCGGTATGGCGCCTGGTTGAGCAGGAAATCCGGCCGTTCGGCGCCGTCCGGACCGAAGCGCAGCGAGCGGAACAGGAACTGGCCGAAATCGTCGGAGCGGGGTTTCTGCAGGAAGCGCGCGGGCAGGATCTGGTCGGTATCGCAGTTGATGGCGACGATCGGCGCCGCGACTGCGTCAAGGTACGTCAGGCTTTCCATGTTCAGGCTCCCAGGAGGCGGCGCACGTCGGTCAGACATCCGGTCACGGCGGCCGCGGCCGCCATCGCCGGGCTCATCAGATGCGTGCGCACGCCGGGCCCCTGCCGGCCCACGAAATTGCGGTTTGATGTAGAGGCGCAGCGCTGGCCGGGCGCGGCAATGTCGCCGTTGGTCGCGAGACACATCGAGCAGCCGGGAAAGCGCCACTGAAAGCCCGCTTCCGTGAAGACGCGGTCCAGCCCTTCGGCCTCGGCCTGCGCCCGCACCTCGTGCGAGCCCGGCACCACCCACGCCTCGACACCGGGCGCGATACGGCGGCCGCGCGCGACCTCGGCCGCGCTGCGCATATCCTCGATGCGCCCGTTCGTGCACGAGCCGATGAATACCCTGTCGATCGCCACGCCTTCCAGCGCCTCGTCGGCCGTTAGTCCCATGTAGTCGAGCGCCTTCGACATCGCGGCGCGCAGATCGGGATCGGCCTGCTCAGCGGGATCGGGCACGCGGCGGTCGATGGCGCAGGCATATTCGGGCGTGGTGCCCCAGGTCACCATCGGGGCGATCCCGGCCACGTCGATATGCACTTCGCGGTTGAACGTCGCGCCGGGATCGGTGAACAAGGTGCGCCAGCGCGCCATCGCCAGGTCCCACTGCTCGCCCGAGGGCGCATAGGGGCGACCGGCCAGATACGCGAACGTGGTCTCGTCCGGCGCGATCATGCCGGCGCGAGCGCCCGCCTCGATGGTCATGTTGCACAGCGTCAGCCGGCCTTCCATCGACAAGCCGGCGATCGCGGAGCCGGCGTACTCGATCACATGGCCTGCCGCGCCCGCCACGCCGATCCGCGCGATCACGGCCAGGATCAGGTCCTTGGCGTTGACGCCCGGACCCGGCGTGCCATCGAGCGTGACGCGCATGTTTCTGGATTTGCGCTGCCACAGGCATTGCGTGGCGAGCACGTGGGCCACTTCGGTCGCGCCGATACCGAACGCCAATGCGCCCATCGCTCCGTGCGTCGAGGTGTGGCTATCGGCGCAGACGACGGTCATGCCGGGCAGGCTCAGCCCCTGCTCCGGCCCGACGACGTGCACGATGCCGCGCCGCGAGTCGTTCATGTCGAACAGGGTGATGCGCGACTCGGCCGCATCGCGTTGCAGCGCCTCGATCATCGCGCGCCGCTCGGGATCGGCCACCGCCGCCATGTCGTTGGCCGCGCTGGACACGTAGTGGTCCGCCGTGCCGAAGGTGCGCTCGGGCGAGCGCGGCTTGAGCCCGCGCTGGCGCAGCAGGTCGAATGACTGCGCGGTGACGTCGTGAATGAAATGCCGGTCGATGAACAACAAGTCCTGTCCATCGTCGCGCGACATGACCCGGTGACTGTCCCAGATCTTGTCGTAAAGCGTGCGCGGACCACCCGTTCCCTGGTCGAATTGCATTACGTTGTCTCGCTCCGTCGATGTGTCGGCCGCGGCAAGCGCGGCCATGCGGTTTGGCAATCGGCTGCGGTGTGAAAGCATCATGCACGATGCGAGCGGGCCTGTTCGTGGTCTTTTGGAAAGGCACCATCGCCGATCGCGATGACGAAATTGCCCGGTGTCGATGTAAGCGAGCGAGCGACGGAGTTCGGTTTGTGGCGGCTGGCGTGTACGGCGAGCGTCTGCGTCGACTTTTGGAACTAAGGTGGAATTCGGCTCGATTGGCTTTATATGGATATCTAAGTATTTCGCGAGAATTCGAAATCGCGCGTGACTCCGCGTTCATTGCGACCGCTAAGGCTTGACGAACCGGAGCGTCATGCGGTCCGATTCCCCGATCGCGGCATAGCGTGACCGGTCGACGTCACCGCCCCTGTAGGTGGGCGGCAGCGACCACACGCCGTGCGGATAGTCCTTCGTATCTTTCGCGTTCGCGTTGATCTCGCTGCGCGCAACCAGCCTGAAGCCGGCTGCCTGCGCATGCTCGATGACGAACGCTTCCGTCACGTAGCCGGAATCGATCATCTGCTGCACGCTCGTTCCCGGCCGCGCGCGATGCTCCTCCACGCCAAGCTCGCCGCCCGGCTTCAGTGCACCGTAAAACGCGCGCAGATTCGCATCGAGTTGCCCGTCCTTGATCCAGTTGTGGATGTTTCGAAACGTCAGCACGCGGTCGAATCGATTCTGCGCGTCGAAGCCCATGAAGCGGCCCGCGTGCAGCGTGCCGACGACGACGTTCCCATACACCGCCGGAGCGGCCGCGAGTTTGCGCCGGTAGGCTGCATCGGTCGCGCTTTCCTCGGCGGCGAGATCGACGGACGTGCTGACATACTGCGCTTCATAGAGCCGACCCGCATCGTGCAGATACGGCGCAAGAATGTCCGTGTACCATCCGCCTCCCGGGGCGATTTCCAGCACTGTCTGAGTCGGAGCGAGGTCGAAGAACTGCAGCGTTTCTTTCGGGTGGCGATAGACGTCGCGCGCACGCGCCTTATCATTGCGCTGCGATCCGCTGATGGCGGCATCGAGCGACGCGGAGCCGGCACTTTGCGATTGCAAATCACGCGATGCGTCCAGCGATGAGGATGCGCAACCCGTCAACGTGAGCATCAACAAGGTGGCCGCGATCGTGACTGCGCGTGCCCGGTCAAGGCGAATAGGGTTCATGACGCGTGATCGAAGTCTGAGATGTGAGACACGATACGCGGTTCTTTCATACTCTGCTTCGCCGAAGTCCGGTCGGGACGCTCCGAAAGAGCAAAACCTCGCTTAACGGCAGGGACGGTATGTGCTCGTCTCTTCCCGTGTATCGGACATCCGCCTGCGAGACCTGTTAGGGCAGCACGGAACTCGATTCGTTGCATATAAGGACGATCTTGCCTGACACGCCGCCGCCGCCGAGCATCTCGTGTGCGCGACGCGCGTCCACGAGAGGCATGCGCCGCGAGATAGGTGGCCTGATCTCTCCGTGTTGCAGCAGCCCGAACAGCGAGATCAAATCTTGTCGAAGCAATTCCGGCTTCACGCGCTTGAGCCACTGAATGCTATAAGGGGTCACGTGTTTTCGACCTGGCAGGAACCAGCCACCAACGATATATAGCCCGAAGATGGCAAGCGCGCGAAAGCGATGGCGACCGCCCGAACGACCTGAAGCCAATCTGCCTTTACGCAGAGAGGACGTCAAGCCATACGCCACCACTGTTCCTCCGGGACGAAGCGCTTTGCGGGAACGCCAGATGTGCGTACCGCCGATACCATCAAAGACCACGTCGACGCCGTCGATTGTTCGCCGGCGGATTTCTTCCACGAAGTCGAGCTGTTGATAATCGATCGGAGTGGCGCCCAGGTCAGCGACAGTCGACGCGCCCTGTGACGAGCACGTACCGTACATCTCCAGACCGCTGAGACGGCCGAGCTGTAACAGCGCCGAGCCGACCCCTCCAGCCGCACCGTGAATCAGGACGCGCTCGCCCGCTCCGACATGCACCGAGCGATGCAGCATCTGATATGCCGTGACGTAGTTCAGGACCAGGCTGACGGCCTCACCAGCGTCCAATCCAGACGGGACAGGAATCAGCTCATTCTGCGGCATGCATATGTACTGGGCGTACGCGCCACTGATCGGGAGCGCGGCGACTATCTGCCCTGATTCGATGCCGAGTACGCCGCTGCCAACCCGGTCCACTATGCCGACGAGATCCCAGCCCGCCTCGGGGCGCCGGAGGGCTGCCGCGCGATGAAGTATCGGTGTGCAGGTGCTCTTCCAACCGCAAGTCGGATGCATTCAATCAACTCGGAACGTCGGCCCTAAAGATCGCGCTGGAGACGCCGTTATTCGCAAGCATCGACCCGGGTCTGCCGAACTGCGTACGCCTGCGGACCCGTTCCCGTCCAGACCACACCGATACAAACAACATGAAGCTCTTCGTCGCCGTTACCGCCTTGACTGTTCTGGCCGCCTGCACCTCGATCTCGGAAGTCTCGCCGGCCGGCGACGGACGTTACACCGTAACAACACAGGTGCGCGGCGGTATGACTCCCTGGGGAGAGATCAAGGCGTCGAGCCTTAAGCGCGCCGATGAATACTGCACGCAACAGGGCAAGCAGATGCATCAGGTCGATATGCAGACGCATGGCGTTCGCGGCTGGACGCCGCAAGAGGCTGAACTCACCTTCGCGTGCGTGGCTGGCTAACAGACGCCCCCTCGGACCGGCGTGCGGTGCGATCTGTTGAGCAGACCGGTCGCCCTGCGGCGAGCTAGCCCGCGCACTGCGACGACCATGCGCCGAACTCCGGCCCTTCGTAAATGGTTTTATGTCGGGCCCATTCCACTTCCGCGGCCGTCGCATACGTCACGCCTGGCTCCCACCACAGCGCCTCTTCCTGTCGAAAAGACGGGCGACGTTCCATTCGCGCAACCAGCGACGCGAGCCTGGGCCGATTCGGATCGCGCCATGACATGCGCAACGGGCGCCGTTCGATGAAGTGGCAGAGGCATGCGAGCAAGATGTCCTGCGCAGAAACCACGCCAGGGACGAAAGCACCGTCCGTGCCGATGAGTCGAGCCTCGAACCAGTCGAGGAGATGCTGATTGCGGATGGCGCATCGCGCGGCATGGCTGTTTTCTTCGTGCCGGACGCCCGACCATTGCAGTTGCGAGACCGTCGTCGTGGACACACCGAAGGTTTGCAACGTGGCCAGCACGAGCTTGTCGCTCCAGCATTCGGCCTCACGCACGTAATCGGTTGCCAAAGGTTCCATACCTTCCGGCGCGGCGCGGACGGGATAGCTGGACATCAGATAGTCGATGATCACGGCTGAATCCCATAAGGTCCGGTCGCCGTCGATCAGGGTGGGAACCTGCAGAGTGGGCGCCACCTTCGCGCGTTCTTCGGCACTGGGCGTCGTGAAGGTCTCCGCACGCTCGAACTCCAGGCCCTTCTCGACCAGCACGATGCGGACGGCACGAGCGAAGGGCGACCCGGTCGTGAAGAACAGCTTGCGCATGGTTGTCTCCTTGACGGATGAATCGCGTCTCAACCACTCCCCGCATCTTCACATAGTTCTCGTCGGCTCGCCAAGACTGCCTGCACCGAAGCCGCGCCAAGCCTCAGCCCTCCTGCATCACCGTGCGTTGCGTCTGCCACACGTCGAGCCATGCTTCCAGCTTCGCCGGCGGCAGCGGCCTGCTCAGGTGGAAGCCCTGAGCCAGATCGCAGCGCAGCGTCCTGAGCCGCTCCAGCATCTCTTCGTTCTCGACGCCTTCCGCCACCACCTTCAGGCCCATGTTGTGCCCGAGATCGATCGTCGAGCGCACGATGGTCTCGTCGTCCTTGTGCTGCGACATGCCCATCACGAAGGACTTGTCGATCTTCAACTCATCGACGGGCATGCGCTTCAGATACGACAGCGATGAATAACCCGTGCCGAAATCGTCGATGGACAGGCGGATGCCGAGCGCATGCAGCCGGTCGAGCGTTTCGATGGCGTGATTCGGATCGTCCATGATCGCGCTCTCGGTGATCTCGATCCAGATCCATTCGGGCGCGACGCCGTGCTTGTCCAGCAGGCCCTGAAACGTCTCCGGCAGCGACGACTGAATGAGTTCGCGCGCCGACACATTCACCGACACCGCCAGCTCGATGCCCTGCTCGCGCCACGCCGCGCATTGCCCGATCGCCTTGTCGGCGACCCAGCGCGATATCGTCTTGATGTAGCCCGTCTGCTCCGCGAAAGGGATGAACTGATCAGGCGCGACGAAGCCGCGCGTCGGATGATCCCAGCGCACGAGCGCCTCGACATACTTCACGCGATGCGTCGCGAGATCGACCTTCGGCTGATAGTGGAGCGTCAGCTGATCGTGCTCGACCGCCTGACGCAATTCGCTCATCAGCGAGAGACGTTCGGCGCTGTTCTGGTCGTGTCGTTCGTCGTAGAGCGCGAAGCCGAGGTTGGAGCGCTTGGCCACATACATCGCGATATCGGCGCGGCGCAGAAGCACGTTCATGTCCGTGCCGTTCTGCGGAAAACTGACGATGCCGATGCTCGCGCCCACATCGACGAGTTGCCCTTCGATCATGATCGGCTCTTCCAGCGCGCTCAGCATGCGGGCAGCGAGCAGCCGCGCCGCCGCCAGATCGTCGGTGGGCAGCAGCACGGCGAACTCGTCGCCGCCCAGACGCGCAACCGTGTCGGTTTCGCGCTGCAGCGTCGCGCGCAGACGCTTCGCCACTTCGCACAGCAGCATGTCGCCGATCGGATGCCCGAGCGTGTCGTTCACGTACTTGAAGCGGTCGAGGTCCATCATCATCACGGCGAGCGAACGATTGCCGCGCATCGCGGCGGCGATGGCCTGCTGCAGACGGTCGTTGAAGAGCGCGCGATTCGGCAGGCCCGTCAGCCGGTCCATGTACGCGAGCTCCGTGATGCGTTTCTCGCGCTCCGCAATGCCGTCCTGCATCTGGTTGAACGCGCGCGCGAGCTGGCCGATCTCGTCGTTCTGGCGAATCTCGATGGGCGCGGCGTAATCGCCCTGCCCGATGCGCCGCGAGAACTGCGCGAGCGCCGCGATGGGCCGCGTGACCGAACGCGCCGTCAGCACGCTGCCGACGACCGACACGATCACGCCCAGCAGCGTGATCAGCAGCAGCGTCGACTGCACGCGATGAAACGGCGCGAGCGCTTCGTTGAGCGAGCGTTCGAGCAGCACCGCGACCGCCTGCCCTTCCGAATGCAGGCGCACGACGCGCGTGGCGTAGCCGTCTTCCGCGAGTTGCGTCTGATCCTTGAGCGCAACACGCGCATCGTCCGGCAGCGAGCTCGCGAGCACGCCCCAGCCGCCGTTTCCGTCGACCGTGAGAAACGATACGTCGAGCGACGTGAGCGAGCTCATCTCGCGCGCGAGGGCATCGTCGATGGCGAAGCCCATCACGACCCACGCGATCGTGATCGGCGCTTTGACCGGCACCGCGACCAGTTGATATGCGCGCGCGCCGATCATGCCGAACGACGACGCATCGCCTTTCGTCGCGACGGTCCTGATGAGCTTGGGGAACGGAAACGCCGTGCCTTCGTGCCCGCCATCGCCGCTGTCCGCGATCAGCTTGCCATCGAGATCGACGAGCATCACGACATCGGCATGAATGCGGTTACCGTGATTCTGCAGCGCGGACGCGACGGTCTTGCTATCGTGCGTCGCGACCGCCTCGCGAAAGCCGAAGTCTGCGGCGGCCACGCTCGCGGCCTGCGTCAACTGCTCGCTGTTGCCATGCAGAACCTGCGCGAACACGCGCTCGGCCACGGTCAGCTGCTCCTCGGCGTTGCTGTGCGCGTTCTTCAGAATCACCGAGTTGATGACGAGAAACGCCGCAGCCTGCGCGACGAGCATCAGCACCACGAAGACGAGCGCGATCCTCGCGCGCAGGCTATGAAGGAGCATGAGCGTCGGGTCTCCTATTCGGCGGGCTTCAGGTCGAGGGCGAACTTCGCGTTGGCGTTGGCGTCGGCGGCGACGGCGAGCTTATGCGTCGGCTGCGCATTCACGTCGCGCTGGCGGAAATGCCACGCAACCACCTTGTACGCATCGGCGGGCAGGTTTTCGATCGTCGCGGCGCCGCTCGCGTCGGTCTTCGCGAACCACGGGGTATCGACGATCAGCAGATACGCGACCATCGAATCGTGGATATTGCAGCCCATCACGACGAGGCCGGGCTTGTCGAAGACGACAGGATTCGCCGGAATGCCGTGATACAAGTTCAGCTCGAAGCGCTTGGGCGGCGAGAACGAATAGACGTCGTGCTCGATGTTGTCCTTGTTCGGGAACGTCACCGACGCGCCCGTCTGCACGGCCGAGACCATCGGCACGAAGCGGCGCCTGATCTGGTCGATGACCGCGCCGGCAGGCTTCGTCGATGGCAGCTTGCCGCTCGCGGGCAGCGCATAGACGATGGCGTCAGGCACGGGCGCGCCGGCCTGATCGACCACTTGCACGCGGACATTCGCGGCGTGCGCGAGCGTGGCGGTCATCGCGAATGCCGCGAAGAAGCTTGAAAGAGAATGCATGGATGTGAGCTTGTTCATTCGCGATCCTGCACGTCGCGGTACATCGGCGCGAGTTTCGCGAGCAGCCTGTTTTGCGCGTGGAAGGGAACGCCGTTCTTGTCCATCGCGGCCTGCAGATCTTCGATGACCGCGTTGAACGCGGCACGGTCGATGTTCTGGCCTTCGTGCGTGCGCTTCATGTTGCGGCCGGTATAAACACACGGGCCGTCGAGCAGCACGCAGAATTGCTCGACGATCTTCTGCTTGATGCGCTTCACGGGCGCGTCGTCGAAATACGGCGCGGTGCGCGGGTCGGCGAGCACGTTGTCGTACATATCGTCGACGATCTTCGTCAGACCTTCTTTTTCACCGAACTGCCTGTAGAGGGCGTCGTCCGCGTTCGCGCTGACGCTCGCGAGCAATAGAACCGCGAAGGCGGCGTGCTGCATCTTCATCATCAGAACCCCGCCTGCAAGGAGACATAGAGGCCGCGCTGGTTGTTCATGGTCGCGATATCGCCGAGCGCGACATACGCGGCCGTCAGCGAGACATGCTTGTTCGGCGCCCACGCGATGAACGCGTCGTAAGCGTCCTGCTCGCGCGCGAACGAGAGATTGTTCGGCTTCATGCGATATTCGCCGCCAATCGCGACATTCTTCGACAGCAGATACGCCACCGATGACTCGAACTCCGGGTGATACGCGTTGGACTTGTCGCCGCCGAATCCGAGCAGGCCGAACTGGTTCGCCTTCGTGAAGCGCAGCGTGCCGTTGAGCAGAAGACTTTGCGCGAGCAGGAGCTTCGTCGCGGAAAGATAGAAGTCGGTGCCGGAATTGCTCGTCGCACCGATTGCTTTCACGATATTGCCTTGCTCGTTGTGCTTGAATTGCACGCCCGCCGCGATTTGCGGAATCCACGTGTCCTGGTCGAGCACGGCATCGCCGAGCACGCGCACCTTCACGCCGAAGATGTTCTGGTTGAACTTGAAGTTCTCGCCGAGACCGAGTTGCGCGCCGGCATCGCGCGTATCGAAGCTCTGGCGCGCGAGCGACAGCTCCACGCGATTCGCAACGCCCACGGTCAGGCCCCACGTGCCGAGCGCGTAGTCCTGGGTGCGGATATAGGTGCCGTGCGCATTCGCGCCGAGCTGGCTCGCGGTGCCGTAGCCGCCGATCACGGCCCACGGCGTGAGCCCGCCGCCCGCGGCGCCTTCGACTTCCGAGACGCCGCCCGTCAGCAGCAGCTTGCCGCCGGTGAGCGGCACGACGGGTGGATCGTCGGCGTAGGCGCACGACGAAAACGATACGAGCGCCGCGGCGGTGAGACCGGCGAGACGCGTCCTGCTGTGAATCAAACGCATGCGAGTGGCATTCAAACGGGTTGAAGAGATTCCCGTATGCCGCCGCGGGATGCCGCGTGCTGTTCGCGCGGCGAGCCTGGCGCCTGGGAGTGACGCTTGCCGGATAGGCCGCGTCTTTTCATCCACGTGTAAACGGCCGCGTTTGCACAGACTTGACGGCCGTTCGTAAGAAATAGAATGCCAAACGTTTGCGACAGAGGACGGAATCGCTCTTGCCCGAAGTTTGAAGATCGCGTCGATGGCCTCGGCCATTGACGCGCAAGCTTAGCCTCCAGACCGAGGCAACCGCTCGATACCGCGATATCAGGACACGAAGCGTTCACTCACGAACTGGCCGGCGGGCACATGTTCAGCAACGGCTGCATCCCGCGCGGCATTCACGAGCGCAGGCGGCCCGCAAACATAGATATCCGGACACGCACTGGCTTCCGCCAGCGCCAGCTTCAATGCATCGGCTGGCGTGCCGGAGAAACCGCCCCAGTTTTCTTCCGCTCGCCAGACGCAGAGCGTGA
Organism: Caballeronia calidae; assembly: GCF_900044055.2. GTDB lineage: Bacteria > Pseudomonadota > Gammaproteobacteria > Burkholderiales > Burkholderiaceae > Caballeronia > Caballeronia calidae. Next base: position 41,092 of record NZ_FCOX02000028.1, read on the forward strand.
CCTGTAGCTGTGGCATCGAAGCTTGCAGTTGCGCCAGTTCATCGAGCATGAAGAGCTCGCTCTCGAACGTCACGCCGAAGAAAAGCCTGGCTTCGTCCATCTCCTGATATTCGGCCATGCGCCGCAAGATCGCGATGATCGGCGCGAGTCCTGTTCCTCCTGCCACGAACCAACGCGGCCGCAGGCTGCCCCCAATCAATCCGAAGCCGCCTTGCGGACCCCGCACGGTGAGCGCGTCGCCGATCTCCGCGCTTTCCCGCAGCCACGTTGAAAACCTTCCTTGCGGCTGTAACCTGATGGCGAATTCCAGGCGCCCGTCCCAGTTGCTCGTATTCGCGATCGAATAGGGGCGGCGCACGTCACTTCCCGGAATCTCGAGTTCGGCAAACTGGCCGGCTTCGAATTGCACGGCACTGCCATACGTATCGTCGGGGTCGATGAGCAACGCGAGATGCATGGTGTCCGTGGCCACGCACTCGAGCGATACGATGCGCCCGGTGCGAACCGGCACCGGTTCGCGCAGCACTTTGCTGCTGTCGTAAGGCACGACGATGCGCAGGTCGCTGCGCGGCACCGTGCGGCATAGCAGGATCGCATCCGGTTCACCGCGCGGCAACGCATTCGCACTGTGTTCCCGAAGATCGTAGTCACCTTCGGCCACGGTTGCATGACACGAGCCGCAACTGCCATTGCGGCATTGAGACGGCAACGTATAGTCCGCCTCCGCAGCCGCCGACAGCAGATCCCGGTCAGCCTCGCAGCCAAAGCCGAACTGCATTCCGTCGCGGGTCGTGATCTCGATTTGACAGGTCATGGGTGCGCCCTCGCTTCTCACGCTGCCCGAGGCGCGAGTGCCACGGCGAGATCGGTTCGGGCATCACCGATGGGCTGGATGCCGAACTGCTGCACCAGGATGCCGAGTGCGTTCGGCGTGAGAAACGCGGGAAGCGTCGGCCCAAGCCTGATGTTGCGGATTCCGAGAGCAAGAAGCGTAAGCAGCACCGCTGCCGCTTTCTGTTCGAACCATGAAATCACCAGCGACAACGGGAGATCGTTCACGCCGCAACCGAACGCGCCTGCCAGCGCAGTCGCGATCTTGATCGCCGAATAGCTATCGTTGCACTGACCGATATCGAGCAGACGCGGAATGCCATCGATATCACCGAACGCGTGACGATTGAAACGGTACTTGTTGCAGCCGAGCGTCATCACGACCGTGTTGTCCGGAGCCTGTTGAGCGAACTCCGTGTAATAGTTGCGCCCGGGCGCGGCGCCGTCGCATCCGCCGATCAAAAAGAAATGCTGAATCTTTCCAGCCTTGACGGCATCGATGACCTTATCGGCGACACCCAGAACAGCGTCATGCCCAAAGCCGACGGTGATGGTTTCGACGGGCGCCGTCTCGCGGAAGCCAGGCAGCGCTCGTGCCGCCTGAATGAGCGTCGTGAAGTCGTGATCCGCGAGATGGCGCACGCCGGACCAGCCCACCGGACCCGTCGTGAAGATACGCTGACGGTACATCGGCAACGGCTCGACGATGCAGTTGGACGTCATCAGAATCGGTCCGGGGAACTTCGTGAAATCGCTCTGCTGGTCTTGCCAGGCTCCGCCGTAATTGCCTGCCAGATGATCGTAGGCATTGAGCATCGGATAGCCGTGCGCAGGCAGCATCTCGCCGTGCGTATAGACCTGGATACCGGTGCCCTTGGTGGCTTCCAGAAGCGCATGCAGATCACCGAGATCGTGACCGGATACGAGAATGGCCTTGCCGGCCACCGGCGTCACACGTACAGGGGTCGGCTGCGGCGTGCCGAAGCGACCCGTGTTTGCAGCATCGAGCAACTCCATGACCTTGAGATTCAGTCGCCCCAGTTCGAGGGCCTGCGCCAGCAACGCATTGACGTCCGTGGGATTGCGGGCAAGAAACTCCAGCGTGCCCTCTACACCGGCGTAGACCTCCTCGCTCTCATAGTCGAGCACTCGCGCATGATGTGCGTAAGCCGCTACGCCCTTGAGTCCATAAAGAACCAGTGCGCGCAAGCCGATAACATCCTCACCCACTTGCTCGAGGCCTTCCTGAATGCCCACCGTGCTCGCTTGAGCAAGCAATTCGGGCAATGATCCGGCCGGCTGCCAGGCGGCGGGGCCGGACAATTGTTCGATCGACATTCCGCGCGCTTGCGCGAGTTCCTCACACCTGGCCCTGACACGATCGCGCGTAATGGCGGCTTCCCGCAGCATGGCGGTGAATCGGCCAGCGTTGAAATTGACGTTGGTCAGGGTGGTGAAGAGCCCAAAGAGAATAAAGCGATCTGCCTCTCGATCCGGCTCACCCAAAGCACGAACAAGCGCGCCGTACTGTCCGATACCTCTTAAAGCATGCACCAGCAGGTCTTGCAAATCCGCGGTAGTCGCATCCTTGCCGCAGTTGCCTTTCGCTGAGGCGCAGCCGGGTTGTCCATTGGTGCGGTCGGTTTGTTCGCATTGGTAGCAAAACACGGATCCTTCTCCTTATGTAATCAATGACGCGGGGAACACGCGTTGAAGCGAGGTGGTTCGCGGATAGGGCGATGCGTGATTTGATGCATTCTCAGTGAATCTTTAACGAGACAACAACATCGATTCACGATCTTCGTGACTATCGTCAACTACGATTGAGCAATGTCGGGGATGAGTACAAATGCCGCACGGCAAGCCGATGCAATCGCGTTAGGCTGAAAGTGTTTCGTCCGCAATTCGCGATTCATTCGCGCGATAACGCAAGCTTTGCCGATTGCGTCGGCATGATCTGTCGATCATGAAGAAGCGCGCCCTTGCGGCGCGGTCTGTGAAAGCACAACGCCCCGGTGCCGATCTTATGGACGGCCCGGGGCGTTTTCATTGGCTGAAGTTATTCCGCAATGCGCTTGAAACTGGCGTAATAGTCTTCGGTGTAATAGCAGTCGCCGATTTGCCTGCGCGGTCCACCACATACGATGCGGCGCTGCCCGCGATCCGCCGAGCCAGGTGTTCGAACCGTGTATGCGTGGTAATAGCCGCGCGGATGCTGCGGCAGCAATACGGAGCTGTTGCGGAACAGGACACCGTCCTCGCTGAATGGGAAAGGGCCGCCCGCCTTGATCAGACGCAGCGTCTCTGCTGCTTCCGACGGCAACTGCGACTTATTGACCGAGGTTAGTGCGCCCTTCGCCTGCGCACCCGATGCGGCGGCGGTGTCGCTCGCGGCCTGCCCGGGCGGCACCGGCGCCTGACTCGCAGATGCGCCCTGCTCCTGAACGGCACTTCGCGATCCGTCCTTTCCGCATCCGCCGAGGATCGCGCTGAAGACAATGATGCATGAGAAAGCCCGCGCTCGTTTCACGAAACGGTGCCTCCGGGTTGATCAGCATGGGATGGCCACGAACGATCCAAGAGTATCGCCAATAGCGGAATGAATCAACGCTGCGGTGAGACTGTGTTTCGAAAGACAAAGGCAAACTATCTACAAAGCGCTCCGCCGAGATACGCAACGACCGCCCCTGTCAGTGCGATGCCGCTCAATTCCTCCGGCGATGCCAGATGCACGTCGATAATCTCGCGGTTATCGAGTCGCAGCTCGGGTATGCGATCGAGGTGCAGTTCAAAGAAATGCACCTCATCTCTTCGCCCGTCCCAAGTACCGCAGACACTGCCCGCGGGGCGTAACGGGTACGACGGGAGACCGATCTCCTCCTTCAATTCGCGCTGTGCCGCTGCATCGGGCGCCTCTCCGGGCTCGAGGCTACCGCCGGGAAAATTCCATTCGGCCCGGTACGATGACTTCACCAGCAACAGCGCCTGCCCGACGTAGATCGCTACTAGCGCGCCCTCATGACGAGGTCGTCGAATGTGCCACCAGACGCGAGCGAGTCGAAATCCGAGGCGAAGCATCATGCGCCAGACAGAGTCGATTAGGCTGGCCGGTCGCTCGCGCTCTCGCTCGAGGCTCGGCATGAGGTCTCTCCTTTCCTTTCATTGATCAGAGGATCGTTTGGTTCGCTGGCTTCGTGCGGCGGGGATGATTCAGCGCCTGCGAAACCAACGCGTGCGATCCGTAGTTTAGCCTGAGCCTGCCGAAGGAAAGGGCTGCGCGCCGCCGACCTCGCGGATGGATTTCTCCGATCCGAAAAGCGCGCAATGGGATGAGCTGATCGAGAAGCAGACGAGTCCCCGAACGCCTATAGATCCTTGACCAGGCGAAGCGCGTCATATATCGCCGCATGCGTGTTGCGCGCCGCTACCGCATCGCCGATCCTGAACAACTGGAAGCGACCTTCGGGATTGGTCTCTTCGGTCTGCGGCTTGCCATCGATGAGATCGTCGTAGTTCACCGCGCCGCGATTCTTCGATAGCGGCTTGAGCTCGAAGTACAGTTCGTCCATCGGAATCGTGCCGTGATTGACGACGATCTGATCGTAGCGCTGCTCCTTGCGAACGCCGCCGTAATCGCTTCCGATCGTCGCAACCAGTTCGTTCCCTTCGCGGCGAACGGCTTCGAGGCGAAACGTGACCGTGAACGTCGTCGCGAGATTCTGCAGCGCGCGCATATAGGGCACGAGGTTCATGCTCATCACTTCGGGCGAGAACGTGCGGTCCGGCGTCATCACCTCCACCTTGCCGCCGGCCTGCGCGATCGTTTCGGCGGCCTGCAGCGCGGCGTGATCGCCGGCATCGTCGAAGATCAGCACATTGGCGCCGGGCTTCACGTCGCCCGAAATGATGTCCCATGAAGAGACGACATGTTCGTTGCCTTCGCTGCAGACCTCCGTGTGCGGCATGCCGCCGGTCGCGACGATCACCACGTCGGGCTGCTCCGCGAGCACCGTATCCCTATCTGCCCACGTATTGAACCTGAAGCGCACGCCGAGCTTCTCGCACTGCGCCATGCGCCAGTCGATGATGCCGATCATCTCCTTGCGACGCGCGTTCTGCGCGGTGAGGCGAATCTGTCCGCCGGGATCGTTCATCGCTTCGAGCACGACCACGTCGTGGCCTCGTTCGCCCGCCACGCGCGCGGCTTCGAGGCCCGCCGGCCCCGCGCCCACGATGACGATCCTGCGCTTCGTCGCGGCGGGCTGGATCGTATGCGGCATCTCCAGTTCGCGGCCCGTTGCGGCGTTATGGATGCACAGCGCCGCGCCGCCCTGATAGATGCGGTCGAGACAGTAATTCGCGCCCACGCAAGGCCGGATATCGTCTTCCCTGCGCTCGATGATCTTGCGCACGATATGCGGATCGGTCATGTGCGCGCGCGTCATGCCGACCATATCGATCTTGCCCGACTCGATGGCATAGCGCGCCGTGGCGACGTCCTGGATACGCGCCGCATGGAACGTGGGAAAGTCCGTCGCCTGCTTGATCTCGCCCGCGAAATCGAGGTGCGGCGCGCTCTTCATCCCCATGATCGGGATGATGTCCGTGAGGCCCGCGTCGGTTTCCAGATGTCCGCGAATCACGTTGAGAAAGTCGACGAGACCGCTGTCTTTCAGGCGCTTCGAGATCTCGATGCCTTCTTCCTTCGTAATGCCGCCCGCGATCATCTCATCGGCCGTGTAGCGAATGCCGACGAGAAAGCGCTCGCCGACGCGCTCGCGGATCGCGCGAAGCACGTCGAACGTGAAGCGCATGCGATTTTCGAGCGGGCCGCCGTACGGGCCTTCGAGCGTGTTGGTCAGCGGCGACCAGAACTGATCCATCAGGTGACCGTACGATTCTATTTCCAGCCCGTCGAGCCCCGCGGCTTTCATGCGCTCCGCCGCGTCGGCGAAGTCGCGGACGATGCGCTCGATGTCCCAGTCCTCCAGCTTCTTCGGGAAAGCCCGATGCGCCGGCTCGCGGTTATGCGACGGCGAGACGGCCGGAAGCCAGTCGCCCTTGTCCCAGCGCGTGCGGCGGCCGAGATGCGTCAACTGGATCATCACCTTTGCGCCGTGCTCGTGGCACTCGTCGACGAGATCCTTCATCCACGGCACGACTTCATCCTGATACGCAAGAATGTTGTTGAAGACAGGCGGACTGTCTTTCGAGATCGCAGCAGAACCGGCGGTCATCGTCAATGCTATGCCCGCTTTTGCCCGCTCCACGTGGTAAGCGCGATAGCGCTCCTTCGGCATGCCGTCCTCGGCATACGCCGGTTCATGCGACGTGGTCATGATCCGGTTTCTGAACGTCAGATGTTTCAACGTGTAGGGCTGCAGCAACGGATCCGTGGACATGGATACCTCTTCGAAGCGAGCGGGGGACGACACGACAGTTATTAAGGGAGAGTAGAACTGCTGTACACATGTGTCAAGTAGGGAGACATTGGTGTACATTCAAAGTGTGAGGCCCTCGCCTTCAGCCGACGCGCGGGGGCATGATCGATAAGAGAAACGATGTTATGGACCAGACGCTCGAGGTAGTGCGCGGTTCAGCCGACATGTGGCTGGACGCGGCCTATGAAAGTCTTCTCGAAGGAGGCGTGGATGCAGTGCGCATACTGCCTCTCGGAAAGAAGCTCAATGTTTCGCGAACCAGTTTCTACTGGTTCTTCAAGGATCGTGAGGAACTGCTTTCCGCCCTGCTCGGCCGATGGAAGCAGAAGAACACGGGCAACTGGATCGAACGCACGGAAGCGTATGCGGACACCGTGTGCGAAGCGATGTTGAACGTGTTCGATTGCTGGTTCGACGACACGATCTTCGACTCGCGCTTCGAAGCCGCGATCCGCAGTTGGGCCCAGCAGGCGCCGGAGATCGCCGATCAGTTGGCGGAGGACGACGAGCAACGCATTTCGGCGCTGACTGCCTTGTTCGCGCGTTTCGACTACGCGCCGCGCGTCGCGGATATCCGTGCGAGGGTGGCATATTTCACGCAGGCGGGTTATGTATCGACCAAGCCGCGCGAGGACATGTCGGTCAGAATGAAGCGCATTCCGGATTACGTCGAAGTTTTTACAGGCGTGCGGCCGAAGAAGCATGAGCTCGAGCGCTTCTATGCGCGAAGGAATTTCAAGTTTCGTGCGCGCGCCCGAATCGATTGAGTAAGGTTTCCACGCTGAAACCTTTATCCGTGGAAACCCTTGCATTTCCGCTCGACAAGCGTCTTTGAGCGCGCTATCGGCCGGCAAGGAGTCCATTCGATGCCTGAACAAATCACGAAATATCCCGACGTGACGCTCCAGGTCCTGAAAGGCGCGGGTGCCGTGTGTGGCGAAGGCGCGCCGCAGAAAATCCTGAAGCAATGCCCTGCCGCGCGATTCTGCGCACTGCCGACTGGCGAAATCTGTGTCTATGGGATCGACGAGATCCCGCACATGACGCAAATCGACGCCCGCGAAATTGCCGCCGTCGTCGCCCCACAGGGGCGATTCGATGCAGTGCCGACGATATCCGCGTGGTGGCCCGGCGCAATTATTCTCATCGCAGGCTTGCTGGCAGGCTTCGTGCTGGGGATGAGAAGGCGGGATAGTCGATAACCTGCGATATCGAGCGATCACGCCATGATTTCGCTCGCCGATATGGTTCTCGTTCTGCACGCGCTGATCGTATTGTTCATCGTCGGCGGTCTGATCGCGATTTGGATAGGCGCGGCATTCGAACGGAGGTGGGCACGAAATCGCGTGTTTCGAACGACGCATATCGTCGCCATCGGCATCGTCGCGGCACTTGCCGTGCTTGATCTGCCGTGTCCGCTCACCGTCATGGAAGACCATTTGCGTGCCGCGGCGCCCGGCGCGCAAGGCTTCCTGCAACGCTGGATCAGTGCCTGGCTATATCTCGACTTACCGCTGTGGATCTTCACGCTCGCCTACATTGCGTTCTTTATCGCGGTAGCCGTTACGTGGCGGCGCATTCCACCGCGTTCGTGAGCAGATTGCAGGCCGATAACTTGCAACATCTCGATTTGCGTTGTAGAAACAGTTGAACGACAACGCGCTTCGTGGGTCGCAGCATCGGTTGCATGCGAATGCAGCAGTTTAAGAACTGCAGAACAACCCTGATACATCATCGCGGCGATCCAAGTACACTCATTGTCGCTTGTCGCTCCCTGAACTAAGCCGAACCCGCATCGAAAAGATCATTATTCATGCCAGCTCCGCCGAAAATCAGCGTCCTTTTACCTGTGTACAAGGTCGAGCCCTACATCGAAGAATGTCTGGACTCGCTTCTGACGCAAACCTCCACTGACTTCGAAATAGTCGCCGTCGACGATAGCAGTCCTGATCGATCAGGAGAAATGACCGCCCGCATTCTCGAACGGCAGAGCAGAATTCCGTGGCAGTTTATTAAAAACCGTGAGAACAAGGGGCTCGCCGAAACCCGCAAGATCGCGGCGCAGGCGGCCCGCGGCGAATACGTGCTGTGTGTCGACAGCGATGACCACGTGCATTGCGACCTCATCCGCAGGATCATCGATGAAGCCGAAAGACACCATGCGGACGTCGTGGTCTTCGCCGCCGAGAACGTCAGCCCGGAAGGGACGATCAACTACCGCATCGAAACGGGGGACTCCGTCATCTCCGGCGTGGAGGCCGTCGAGCGGATCATGGACTTATCGCTGCAGGCGTACTGCTTCAACAAGCTCGTGCGGCGCTCGATCTTTCTCGCGGTCGAGCATCCCACTGGCCTGATCTATGAAGACATATGCGTATCGGTCCAGACGCTCGGCAAATCGAACGTCGTTCGCCTCATGCCCGACACGTTGTATTCGTACATGTATAGGGAATCGGGAATTTCGACCCGATTCAATCCCAGGATCGTGGATCTTTTTGCCATCATGGACCGTGTGGAGAAGAGCACGGCCTCGATGCCGATACCGAATTACCGAAACCTTCTGTTCAGACTGAAATATATCTACGCCTTCAGAACGATCGCGTTTCAGGCGGCGATCAAGGCGCCGACCTATCGGCTGGCGAAACCCATTCTGTGCAGCGTTTCGAACAAGCTTCATCTCACGCATCTGGTCGGCATGTGTTCGGACCACCGGCCGAAGCTGTCCATCGTCATGGCCATGCTCAAGATCCATCCGTGGATTTTTTATTGCTTTGTCCGGCACTTCGCACGGAGGTAGCTTCTTCATACGGATGCCTTAATATCTGCGGATTGCCGGATCGTGAGGTTCCATCGACGAGCAAATCGCGCAGCGCGTTGAGCGCCGCCGAAAAGTGGCCCTTGCGCCAGACGAGCAGCGTATCCACGCGCCCGAGCTCGCCGATCGGATGCAGATCCACTTCGCCGTCGAGACCTGCGAGTTCGAGCACGGAGCGCGGCGCCACCGCGACGCCCGCTCCCGCCGCCACGCACGCGATGATCGCGTGATACGAGCCCAGTTCCAGCACGCGCGCCGGTCTGATTCCCTGCTGCTCGTACCAGCGCATCGCATATGTGCGGTATGCGCAGCCGCGCTCGAACGCCACCAGCGTGAGCCCGGCGACATCGCGCGCCATTGCCGCCGGATGCTGTCCGCGCGGCGTGACGAGCGCCAGTTGCTCTTCGAACACGGGCACGGACTCGAACTGGCCGGAAGGTAGCGCGTCGGACTCGAGGGGCCGCGCGATCACCGCCGCGTCCACGTCGAACGTGCGAACGCGCTCGATGAGCGCGCGCGTCACGCCTGTTGCCAGTTCCAGCGTCACCTGCGGCCAGCGGCGGTGATACGCAGCCAGCACGCGCGGCAGACGGCTCGCGGCCGTGCTTTCCATCGTCCCGAGCCGCAGACGGCCTTGCGGACGATTCTCGCTGACCGCGTGGCGCGCCTCTTCCGCGAGCGCAAGCAGCCGCTCCGCATACGGCAGCAGGGTCTCGCCGGCGGGTGTCAGAACGAGGCGGCGTCCATCGCGGATGAAGAGGTCCGTGCCGAGCGTCTCTTCGAGCTGACGAATGCGCGTGGTCACGTTCGACTGCACGCGGTTGAGCTTGGCGGCCGCCCGCGTCACGCCGTTTTCGTGGACCACGGCCCGAAAGATGGTCAATGCAGCGAGATCCATGATCTTTCCAGAAGATTGATGGCATCTCGATTATTCATTTTTCAAGATGCAGCGGTCAAGTTAGCATCGCCGTATTGCCGATCCGACCATCGACTCATGGCCTCCCCCGCTCGAACGTCGTCGCTGCCTGCCCATAACGCGCGCCATGCCGCGCTCGCATGCGCCGTCGTGCTCGCGGTGGCGCTCGGCGTCGGGCGCTTCGCGTTCACGCCGCTCCTGCCGCTGATGCTCAAAAGCGGCTCACTCGATATCCGTCACGGCGGATGGCTCGCGTCGGCCAATTACGCCGGATATCTGATCGGCGCGCTGTCGTGCGCGGCGATCCGTCTCGATCACGCGCGCATGGTGCGTCTCGCGCTGGCGTCGACGATCGTGCTGACGCTCGCGATGGGCCTCGTCCACGTGTTCTGGCTGTGGGCGGCGATACGATTCGCGGCGGGCGTCGTCAGCGCATGGGCGTTCGTTTTCGCGTCGCAATGGGGTTTGAGACGGCTCGCGGAACTCGATGCCAACGGTCTCGGCGGCGTCATCTATGCGGGACCGGGCGTCGGCATCGTTGCAACCGGTTTGCTGGGTGCGGCGGCGGCTGCCCTCGCCGTGCCCGCGCCGATGGTGTGGATCGGATTCGCGGTCTGCTCGGGCATCGCGGGCGCGCTTGTATGGAAAGCGTTCGCGCGGGACGCAGCGCCCACGCATGGCCGCGCGCGTCATGCGGCCAACGTCAGGCCCGCGCCGGCGCGCATCGATTCGACGGGGCTCGTCAGCCTGTACAGCCTCGCGGGATTCGGCTACATCATCACGGCGACCTTCCTGCCCGTGATCGCGCGACAGGCACTGCCGGGGTCGCCGTGGCCCGATCTGTTCTGGCCGGCGTTCGGGCTGGCGCTGATCGTCGGCGCACTCGTCGCCGCGCGGCTGCCGCTGTCGTGGGACAACCGGCTGCTGTCCGCCGCGTGCTATCTCATCCAGGCGGCGGGAATCTGTCTCGGCATCGTGTTCCCGACCGCGCTCGGCTTTGGTGTCGGCAGCTTGCTGGTCGGCTTGCCGTTCACCGCCATCACCTTGTTCGCGATGCGCGAGGCGCGCCGCTTGCGCGGTGAAGCCGCGGCGGGACTGATGGGCTACGCGACGGCGGCATACGGTCTGGGACAGATCGTCGGGCCGCTGGTTGCGGCGCCGATCGCCGAGCACACGGGATCGTTCTCGATCGCGTTATGGATTGCGGTGGCGGCGTTGGGACTCGGTGCGGTCGGGCTGGCCTGCCTCGGTATGCGTGGCGCGACAAATCGCTAGCTTTATTTGCTTCGGATATCGAATCATCCGAACAGCCGGGTCACGCGGCACGATACATGCTGCGCTACCATTGAGACCCGGATACGCGAAGCCAGCACCATGAACCTTCCTTTCTACACGGTCGGACACTCCACGCGCACCGTGGAAGAACTCGCTGCGCTCCTCGCGACCGCCGAAGTCGAGCTGCTTGTCGATATCCGCACCGTTCCGCGATCGAGGACGAATCCGCAATTCAACGCGGACTCGTTACCGGAAAGCCTTGCGCCTCATAAGATCGAATACGAGCGGATTGCGGAACTCGGCGGCCTTCGCGGCAAATCAAAAGATATCTCTCCCGATGTGAACGGCTTCTGGGAGAATCGCAGCTTTCACAATTACGCGGACTACGCGCTAACCGATTCGTTTCACAAAGGCCTCGACCATCTGATAAAACTCGGCCGCAAACAGCGATGCGCCGTGATGTGCTCGGAGTCGGTCTGGTGGCGTTGTCACAGACGCATCGTCGCGGACTATCTTCTTGCGCGCGGCGAGACGGTGTTCCATCTCATGGGCGATGACCGGATGGAAGAGGCGCGTCTGACTCAAGGCGCATCCGTTATCTCGCCCGCCGTCGTTCATTATCCGGCGGCATGAGGGGTTGAACGCAGCAGGATCGTCCTATCCGCGCAGCCGGTCGCAATGTCAAAGTGGCAGGCATCCTCTAATGTGGAGCATGCCGTGTCCGCCGCCGAAACATCCACTCTCCTCTACCGCCCCTTCACCGCCAGGGATATTCCCGCGGCGCATGCGCTCTCCGTCGATGTCAAATGGCCGCATCGCGCCGATGACTGGCGCTTCGTGCTCGATGCCGGCACGGGCTTCATTGCGCAGGATGGCGAGCGTGTGGTCGGCACCGCGTTGTGCTGGACCTATGGCGACGACGGCGGATCGCTCGGCATGGTGATCGTGGCGCCGGACTGCCAGGGCAAGGGCATCGGCCGCAAACTGATGGAGTTGCTGCTCGAGGCGCTCGGCGATCGCATCACCGTGCTGCACGCGACGCCCGCGGGCGAGCCGCTCTACGCGAAGCTCGGGTTCAGGCGCATCGGCGCGATTCATCAGCATCAATCCGCCGATTTCACGGCGCCGCGCATCGTATTGCCGACCGATGAAAAGCTGCGCGCGATCGAACCCGCCGATACCGACACGCTCGTCGCGCTCGCATCGCGCGCAAGCGGCCTCGACAGAAGCGCGCTGCTGCCTTCGCTGTTGAAGGTCGCCCGAGGCGTCGTGCTCGAACGCGATGGCGAAGTGCTGGGCTTCTCGCTCATCCGTGAATTCGGGCGTGGGCATGCGATCGGCCCGGTCGTCGCGATGACCGGCGAACAGCGGCACATGCATCGCGCGCAAGCGCTCATCGCGCATTGGCTCGATCATAACCACGGCAAGTTCACGCGCATCGACACGCCGGACGAATGCGGCCTGTCGGACTGGCTCGACGACATCGGGCTCAGACGCGTCGATACGGTCATCAAGATGGCGCGCAACGGCACGCCGCCGCATGACGCATCCGTCGCGCAATTCGCGATCATCAACCAGGCGCTGGGGTGAGCCAATGACCATCCTCTATAAAGCCGATCCCGAACGCGGCAGACAATGGGCGCAACTCTTCGCGCAAAAGGCGCCGGATGTCCCGTTCCGTTTGTGGCCCGACATCGGCGACGCCGCCGCCGTGCGCTATCTCGCGGCATGGCAGCCGCCCGCCGATGTCATGCGGACCTTCCCCAATCTCGAAGTGATCTTCTCGGTGGGCGCGGGCATCGATCAGTTCGATCTGTCGGGCGTGCCGCCGCATGTCGCCGTGGTGCGGATGACCGAGCCTGGCATCGTCGAAGGGATGGTGGAATATGTGACGCAGGCGGTGCTCACGATTCATCGCGACCTCTTCGATTACGCCGCGCAGCAACGCGAGCGCGTCTGGCACGAGATGCCCGTGCGCGCCGCCTCGACGCGGCGCATCGGCGTGCTCGGGCTCGGCATGCTCGGCACCGCCGTGCTGAAAACGCTGCGGCTCTTCGGCTTTTCGTGCGCGGGCTGGAGCCGTTCGCCGCATGAGATCGAAGGCGTCGAATGTCACGCGGGCATCGAATCGCTCGATGCGTTCCTCGCCCGCACCGATATCCTCGTGTGCCTGCTGCCGCTCACGGATGCGACGCGCGGTCTCATCGACAAGCGCGTGTTCGGTGCGTTGCCGGACGGGGCGTCGTTCATCAACGTCGGTCGCGGCCCGCACGTGAATCAGCAGGATCTGCTCGATGCGCTCGACAGCGGCCATCTTCATGCCGCGATTCTCGATGTGACCGAGCCCGAGCCCTTGCCGCCCGCGCATCCGTTCTGGACGCATCCGCGCGTGCGCCTGACGCCGCATATCGCGAGCGCGACGCGCCCCGAAACCGCCGTCGACGTGGTGCTGGAGAACCTTCGCCGCCATCGCGCGGGGGAGCGCATGAGCGGCGAAATCGACCGCACGCGCGGCTACTGAAAGCGTCTCGCGGGCCGCGCAGCACAAAATGCTGCGCGGCCCCGGCAAAACGCCACGGATTCGCTTTTTAGCCATTTTTTTGGCGATGCGCGCGATGCGGCTCTGCCGATAGTATGAAACGGTCACGCGCCATTTCGAACACTGTCCGAACAAAGAGAGAGCCGCATCATGCCGATCCAATCGCTTGTCGAGTCCGACCGCAAACATCTGATCCATCCCGTCGTCAGTTATCGCGCGCATGAGGCGCGCGGCGTCACCGTGCTCGATTCCGCCGATGGCGTGTTCCTGCGCGATATCGAAGGCAAGGCACTGCTCGACGCCTTCTCGGGCCTCTGGTGCGTGAACACGGGCTACGGCCACGCGAGCATCGTCGAGGCCGCCGCGAAGCAGATGGCGAAGCTGCCCTACGCGACCGGCTACTTCCACTTCGGCTCCGAGCCCGCGATCGAACTCGCCGCGAAGCTCGTCGAGCTCGCGCCCGCGTCGCTGCAACACGTGTACTTCACGCTCGGCGGCTCGGATGCGGTCGATTCCGCGCTGCGCTTCATCACGCACTACTACAACGCGACGGGCCGTCCGTCGAAGAAGCATTGCATCGCGCTGCAACGCGGTTATCACGGCTCGTCGTCGATCGGCGCGGGTCTGACGGCGTTGCCCGCGTTCCATCGCAACTTCGATCTGCCGCTGCCCACGCAGCATCACATTCCGTCGCCGTATGCGTATCGCAATGATTTCGCCGATGACGCCGCGCTCATCGCCGCTTCCGTGCAAGCGCTCGAAGCGAAGGTCGCGGAGCTCGGCGCGGACAACGTCGCCGCATTCTTCTGCGAGCCGATTCAAGGTTCGGGCGGCGTGATCGTGCCGCCCGCAGGCTGGCTGAAAGCGATGCGCGATGCATGCCGCAAGCTCGATATCCTCTTCGTCGCCGATGAAGTCATCACCGGCTTCGGCCGCACCGGCCCGCTCTTCGCGTGCGAGGGCGAAGGCGTCGAACCGGATCTGATGACGGTTGCAAAGGGCCTCACGGCAGGCTATGCGCCGATGGGCGCGGTCCTCATGTCCGATGCGATCTATCAAGGCATCGCCGATGGCGGCGATGTCTCCGCCGCCATCGGTCACGGGCACACGTACTCGGCGCATCCGGTGAGCGCGGCCATCGGTCTCGAAGTGATGCGGCTCTATCACGAAGGCGGCCTGCTCGCGAACGGCCAGGCGCAGGCGCCGCGTTTCGCGCAAGGCCTCGATGCGCTGCTCGATCATCCGCTCGTCGGCGATTCGCGTCATCGCGGGCTGCTCGGCGCGCTCGAACTCGTTTCCGACAAGGACAGCAAGCGCGGCTTCGATGCGGCGCTCAAGCTGCCGGACCGCATCGCGGCCGCCGCCTATCGCAACGGGCTCGTGTTCCGCGCATTCGGCGATAACATTCTCGGCTTCGCGCCGGCGCTCTGCTATACCGAAGCCAACTTCGACATGCTGTTCGAGCGCCTCACGCAAACGCTCGACGACGTACTCGCGGAAAACGACGTGCGCGCCGCATTGAAGGGCGTTTCCGGATGTAGTTCTCGCGCGGCCGCGTGATAACATCGACCGACCGCCGACATGCGAGACCAAACCCGTCACGATGAGCAACGAAAGCAAGCTGGACCGAATCGATCTGCGTATCCTTTCGCAATTGCAGAAACGCGGGCGCATCACGAACGTGGAGCTCGCCGATGCGGTCGGTCTGTCGCCCAGCCCTTGTCTCATTCGTGTGAAGCGGCTGGAGAAGGCGGGTTATATCGTCGGGTACGGTGCGCAGATTCAACTGGAGAAGCTCGGCGACGTGCAGGTGGTCTTCACCGAAGTCACGCTCGCCGATCATCGCCGCGAGGACTTCATCAACTTCGTGAATGCGGTGAAGGATGTCGACGAGATCGTCGAATGTCATCTCGCGAGCGGCGGTTACGACTATCTGCTCAAGTTCGTCACCCGCAGCGTCAGCCATTACCAGAGCATCATCGAAGGGCTGCTGGAGCGCGGCATCGGCATCGAGAAGTACTTCAGCTACGTCATCATCAAGACGTCGTTCGTGAAGACGCACTATCCGCTCGAAACGCTTTTCTCGCAAAGCCATCATTGAGGCAGGCGCCTCATTCTCTTTACATTCGAATGCACGCACGCGCTTTATGCACGCGCGTGCTTTTTAACGTCCTTCGACTTTACCGGAGTAACCCATGTCCAGCACCTATCGTATTGCCGTGATTCCGGGCGACGGCATCGGCAAGGAAGTGATGCCCGAAGCCGTGCGCGCACTCGACGCCGTGAGCAAGCGGTTCAATATCGCGCTCGAATACCGGCATATCGAGTGGGCGAGCTGCGACTACTACGCGAAGCACGGCAAGATGATGCCCGACGACTGGAAGGCGCAACTGCAAGACGCCGACGCGATTCTGTTCGGCGCGGTCGGCTGGCCGGACACGGTGCCCGACCATATCTCGCTGTGGGGCTCGCTTTTGAAGTTCCGACGTGAGTTCGATCAGTACATCAATCTGCGCCCGGCGCGTCTCTTCGACGGCGTGCCCTCGCCCCTCGCGAATCGCAAGGCGGGCGACATCGACTTCATGATCGTGCGCGAGAACACCGAAGGCGAATACTCGTCGGTCGGCGGCGTGTCGTTCGAAGGCACCGAGCGCGAGTTCGTGTCGCAAACGTCGATTTTCACGCGCAAGGGCGCGGAACGCGTGTTGAAGTTCGCATTCGATCTCGCGCAGAAGCGTGAAAAGAAGATCACCGTCGCCACCAAGAGCAACGGCATTTCGATCAGCATGCCGTGGTGGGATGCACGCGCCGCCGAAATCGCCGCGCACTATCCCGAGATCAAGTGGGACAAACAGCACATCGATATTCTGTGCGCTCGTTTCGTGTTGAACCCCGACCGCTTCGATGTGGTCGTCGCGACCAATCTCTTCGGCGATATTCTTTCGGACCTCGGTCCGGCGTGTACCGGCACCATCGGCATTGCGCCTTCGGCTAACATGAATCCGGAGCGCAACTTCCCGTCGCTCTTCGAACCGGTGCACGGTTCCGCGCCGGATATCGCGGGCAAGGGCATCGCCAATCCGGTCGCGATGATCTGGTCCGCCGCGATGATGCTCGACTTCCTCGGCGAGCGCGACGCGCACGACGCGATGCTCGCCGCAATCTCCGCGGTATTGAAGGAAGGTCCGCGCACCGGCGATCTCGGCGGCAAGGCAAAGACCACGGAAGTCGGCGCGGCCATTGCGCAATTGCTCGCCTGACACGGAGTCCATCATGACCCAACGATACGAACTGCGCGATCTGATTCGCGCCGATAACTTCATCGACGGCAAATGGGTGCCTGCCGCGAACGGCAAGCGCTTCGCCGTCACCGATCCCGCAACGGGCGAAGTCATCACGCAAGTCGCCGACAGCGGCCCCGCCGATGCGCGCGCCGCCACCAACGCCGCCGCGCGTGCCTTCCCCGCATGGCGCGATACGCTGGCGAAGGATCGCGCGGCCGTGCTGCATCGCTGGCACGCGCTGATCGTCGAGAACGCCGATGCGCTCGGACGTCTCATCTCGCTCGAACAAGGCAAGCCCTTCGCGGAAGGACGCGGCGAAGTGATGTACGGCGCGTCCTATGTCGCGTGGTTCGCCGATGAAGCCACGCGCATCTACGGCGACATCATTCCGCAGCAGCAGCGCGGCAAGCGCATGAGCGCAGTGAAGGAACCGATCGGCATCGTCGCCGCGATCACGCCGTGGAATTTCCCGCTCGCGATGATCGCGCGCAAGATCGCGCCCGCGCTCGCGGCAGGCTGCACGGTCATCGGCAAGCCCGCGGAAGACACGCCGCTCACGGCGCTCGCGCTGGTGATGCTCGCGCATGAAGCGGGCGTGCCGGCGGGCGCGTTGAACCTCATCAGCGCATCGCGCGAGAACGCGCAGGAAGCCGTCGCCGACTGGCTCGAAGACGGCCGCGTGCGCAAGATCACCTTCACGGGCTCGACGCCGGTGGGCAAGTATCTCGCGCGCGAATCGGCGGGCACGTTGAAGAAGCTATCGCTGGAACTCGGCGGCAACGCGCCCTTCATCGTGTTCGACGACGCCGATCTCGATGCGGCTGTCACCGGCCTCATGGCATCGAAGTTCCGCAACGGCGGGCAGACGTGCGTGTGCCCGAATCGCGTGTATGTGCAGTCGTCCGTCTATGACAAGTTCGCCGACTTGCTGGCGAAGCGCGTCGGTGCATTGAAGGTCGCGCCCGCCACTGACTCCGACGCGCAAATCGGCCCGATGATCAACGCGCGCGCGGTCGAGAAGATCGAGCGTCACGTTAATGATGCGATGAAACGCGGCGCACGCGTGCTCACGGGCGGCAAGCGTCTTTCCGATCTCGGCCCGAACTATTACGCGCCCACGGTCCTCGCCGACGCCACGCCCGAGATGCAACTGAGCTGCGAGGAAACCTTCGGCCCGGTGGTGCCGCTCTTCCGTTTCGACGACGAAGCCGAAGTTATCCGCGCCGCGAACGACACGCCCTTCGGCCTCGCATCGTATTTCTATAGCGATAACCTGAAGCGCATCGACCGTGTGTCGCGTCTGCTGGAAACGGGGCTCGTCGGCATTAACGAAGGCGCGATCTCCAGCGAAGCCGCGCCGTTCGGCGGCGTGAAGGAATCGGGCTACGGACGCGAAGGCTCGAAGTACGGCCTCGACGATTACCTCTCGATCAAATATCTCTGCCAGGGCGGCCTCGAATGAACGCGTATCCGATCGAGATCGCGTTTCCCGATATAGGCGCGCATGCATCGGGCAATGCGGGCGTGCAGTATGTGCATACGTTCGATTCGGGCATCGACGGTCCGCATGTGATGATCAACGCGCTCACGCACGGCAACGAAGTGTGCGGCGCGATCGTCGTCGATGAACTGCTGCGTGCTCAATTGAAACCGAGGCGCGGCAGGCTCACGCTCGCTTTCGCCAACGTCGACGCCTATAACAGCTTCGATGCGAGCAAGCCCGATGCGTCGCGTTTCGTCGATCAGGACTTCAATCGCGTATGGACCGCGCAGACTCTCGATGACACGTCGCTTGATTCGAGCGAGCTGCGTCGCGCCCGCGCGATGCGGCCTGTCATCGATACCGTCGATCTGCTGCTCGACCTGCATTCGATGCATGAGAAGAGCAAGCCCCTGATCGTCGCGGGACCGCTCGATAAAGGCATCGAATTGTCGGCGAAGCTCGGCACGCCCGCGACCATCATCTGCGACGAAGGCCATCCCGAAGGCCGGCGCATGCGCGATTACGAAGGCTTCGGCGATCCGGCGAGCGCGAAGAACGCATTGCTCATCGAATGCGGACAGCATTGGGAAGCGGGCGCGGTGACGGTTGCGCGCGATGTGACGGCGCGTTTTCTCGTGCTGTCCGGCGTGCTGGACAAACACGACTTGCCGTCAGGCTGGATTCAGGAATCACCGCAGGAAATGCTCGTCGTGCGCGTGACGGAGCCCGTCGTCGCGAAGAGCATGGACTTCCGTTTCGCCGATGACTACACCGGCCTCGAAGTGTTTCCCGAGGCGGGCAGCGTGATCGCCTTTTCGGAAGGCGAGCCCATCGAGACACCCTACGACGACTGCATGCTCGTGATGCCCTCGCTGCGTCAGTTGCGGCCGGGCGTGACGGTCGTGCGGCTCGGCAAGATCGAAAGACGCATTCAATCCACATAAGGGCTAGCCCATGAAAGTTCAGCAGATCAGGCAGAGCATCGCGATACAAGGACTGGAAGACTGGGGCACGGCGGGCTTGCCGGGCACGCAGGAAATCAGGGTATCCGGCGTGCAGAAGGTGATTCCGGGCAGCGAGGCCATCGATACCGGCGTGTTCGAATGCACGCCCGGCACCTATCGCCGCGCGGTGAAACAGGCCGAAGTGATGCATTTTCTGGCGGGCAGCGGCCGCTTCACGCCCGACGGCGAAGACACGATTCACTTCACCGGCGGCGACACGCTCTTCTTCGCGGCGAACACCGAAGGCACATGGGAAGTCGATGAAACCATGCGCAAGGTCTACGTGATCTTCTGAGAGCGCGGCATCCGCGACCATTGCACTGACATAACATCAGGTCATGGTCACTCCAACAATTCCGGCGTTGCCGCCGCCTATTTGACTCGATATATTTTTAGTTATCCCCGCGCCGTCCCCGCTTGCGGCTGAAGCCGGGCGGGACCGCGCGACCTGCAAGACGTCCGCTGCTTCAATCTTGTCGAGGAAAACGCCGTGATGAAGATTGCAAGGTTCCGCTGTCCGCACTTCCCCGTTCGCCCGCTCGCCATGACTTTGCTGCTATCGATCGCGGGCACGGCGCCGGCGTTCGCCGCGGGCAAGATCACGTTCGTATCGCAAGGCGGCGCGTATCAGGAAGCGCAGACCAAAGCGATTCTCGATCCCGCCGCGAAAGAGCTCGGCATCACCATCAACCAGGACAGCATTCCGGATGCGTGGCCGCAGATCAAGGCGCAAGGCTCGACGGGCAAGCCGATCTGGGACGTAGTCGATACGCCGACATCGAACTGTCTGCGCGGCGGTCGCGAAGGCCTGCTGGAGAAGCTCGATTTCTCGAAGATCCCCAACGCGGCGGCTATCCCCGAGAAATACCGCACGCCGTATTCGGTGGCCTACGAGTTCTATTCGACCGTCATCGGCTATAACAAGAAGACGCTGAAGAAGGTGCCGCAAAGCTGGAAGGACTTCTGGGACGTGAAGAACTTCCCCGGCACGCGCGCGCTGCGCAACGACCCGATGACCGTGCTCGAAGCGGCGCTGCTCGCGGACGGCGTGCCGCGCGAGAAGCTCTATCCGCTCGACGTGGATCGCGCGTTCAAGAAGCTCGAGGAGATCAAGCCGAATGTCACCGTGTGGTGGACCTCGGGCGGCCAGTCGGCACAATTGCTGCACGACGGCGAAGTCGACATGACGATGATCTGGAATGGCCGCGCAAGCGCCGTGATGAAGGATGACCCGGACATCGCCTTCACGTTCAACGACGGCATTCTTCAGAACACGCAGCTTTGCATCCTGAAGAACGCGCCGAATCTGAACGATGCGGTGCGCTTCCTGAATGCAGCGGTGTCACCGCAATTGCAGGCGAATCTGCCGCTCTATATCGACTACGGTCCTGGCAATCCGGCCGCATTCAAGACCGGCAAGATCACCGACAAGCGCGCGGCGGAATTGCCGAGCGCGCCGGCGAATGCGGCGAAGCAGGCGCTGTTGTCGGAGGAATGGTGGGCGTCCGAGCCCGGCATTCAGGCGAAGGCGCGCTGGCTCAAGTTCATGCAATAAGAGCACGGCTTAGCGTTCGCTAACGTGTTCGACTATCTGATCCTGGGCGGCGGCTCGGCCGGCTGCGTGCTGGCCGCCCGCCTTTCCGAAGATGCACGCGCGAACGTCTGTCTCGTCGAAGCGGGCCGAGATATTTCCGCGCATACGATGCCCGATGCGATTCGCAGCCGCTATCCGGGCCGCGCGTATCTCGACACGCGCAATATCTGGCAACAACTGAAAGCGCGCATGAGCGCGAGCGCCACGTTGCGCCGCTATGAACAGGCGCGGCTCCTCGGCGGCGGCTCGGCGATCAATGCGCTGATGGCCAATCGCGGCTCGCCCGCCGACTACGATGAATGGGAAACGCTGGGCGCCGATGGCTGGAACTGGCGGACGTGCCTGCCCTACTTTCGCAAGCTCGAAACGGATTGCGATTTCAGCGGCCCCTTGCATGGCGATGAGGGTCCCGTGCGCGTTCAACGCACGCCGTGGCCGCGTATATCACCATTCGTGCATGCGGTGCTCGCTGCACTCGCCGATAGCGGCCATGCGTTGCACGACGATCAGAACGGCCCGTGGGAAGACGGCACGTTCATCGGTTCGATCGCCGTGAGCGCGAAGGGTGAACGCATCCCCACTTCCGTCTGCTATCTCGACGATGCCGCGCGTGCACGCGCCAATCTGAGCATCCGCACGGGTGACGTGGTCGAGCGCATTCTGTTCGACGGCAAGCGTGCAATTGGCGCGTGCATCGTGCGCGCTGACGGCACGCGTGAAGAACTGAAAGCGCATCGCGTGATCGTATCGGCCGGTGCGATTCATAGTCCCGCGCTGTTGATGAGAAGCGGCATCGGACCCGCCGATGAACTCGCCGCACTCGGTATCGATGTGCGCGCGGATCGGCCGGGCGTAGGGCGCAATCTGATGGAGCATCCGTCGATTGCCGTGTCCGCGTTTCTGCCGCGCAGCGCACGCACGCCGTTTGCGAACGAGCATCACGAGCAGGCGATCGTGCGCTTCTCGTCCAACTTGCCGAATACCGTTCAGGGCGATATGCACGGCGCGATCCTGTCGCGCTCGGGCTGGCATTCCGTTGGCTATCGGCTCGGCACGATCTTCTTCTGGGTCAACAAGTCGTATTCGCGCGGGCGCGTGACGCTGGCATCGGCGAATGCGTTCGATGAGCCCAAGGTCGATTTCGCGATGCTCTCCGATTCGCGCGATCTCGAACGCCTCAAGCTCGCGTTGCGCTTCGGCGCTTCGGCGCTGGCGTCGCCTGCGATGAACGCGCATCGCGATGTGATCTTTCCATCGAGCTATTCGCCGCGCGTGGCGGCCGTCGCGGTGCCGGGCATGTGGAACGCCGCGCAGCGCGGCGCGTTGAGCGCGATGCTCGATATCGCCGGGCCTTTGCGCCGCGCGTTGATCGAAAGGGTCGTGACGCAGGGCGTGACCATCGGCAGCCTGCTCGCCGACGATCAGGCGATGACCGAGTTCGTCATGCGTTCGGTCGGCGGGACGTGGCATCCTTCGGGGACGTGCCGCATGGGTTCATCGAACGATCCGCACGCCGTGACCGATGCGCGCGGCGCCGTCTATGGCGTCGAGGGGCTGCACGTATGCGACGCATCGCTGATGCCTTCCATTCCCTGCGCCAACACGAATGTGCCGACGATCATGATCGCGGAGCGCGTGGCGGATGCGTTGCGCGGCAGCGCGCATGACGCACGCGAAGCCGCCGCGCGCGCCGTGAACTACGCGCCGTAACCCACGATCCCCTTCACTTCGAGAAACGCCTCCAGCCCCCATTCGCCGTATTCGCGCCCATTGCCCGACTGCTTGTAACCGCCGAACGGCGAGCCGGGGTCCCACGCCGGATAGTTGACGTAGACGCTGCCCGCACGCATCCTCATCGCGACACGCCGCGCGTGCTCCTGATCCTTCGATTGCACATAGGCCGCCAGTCCATAAGGCGTGTCATTGGCAATGGCGACTGCTTCCTCTTCATCGCGATACGGCATGATCGCGAGCACCGGCCCGAAGATCTCCTCGCGCGCGATGGTCATCGACGGGACCACGTTCGCGAACACGGTCGGCTTCACGTAATAGCCGCGCGTGAGACCGTCGGGACGTCCGAGGCCGCCCGTCACCAGCGCGGCGCCTTCCTCGATGCCGATGCCGATCAGCCGCTGCACGCGACCGAACTGCACATCGCTGACGACGGGGCCCATCGTGGTGTCGGAAGCGTCGGCCGGTCCCACGCGATGCTTCTGCGCCGCGCGCAACGCGATCTCCACCGCCTCGTCGTGACGCGATGCAGGCACGAGCATGCGCGTCGGCGCATTGCACGATTGACCGCTGTTGCTGAAGCACGAGTTCACGCCCGCCGTCACGGCAGCCTCGAAATCGGCATCGTCGAGCAGAATGTTCGCCGACTTGCCGCCGAGCTCCTGATGCACGCGCTTCACGGTCGGCGCGGCGAGTTTCGCGATCTCGATGCCCGCGCGCGTCGATCCGGTGAACGACACCATATCGACATCCGGATGCGCGGACAGCGCCGCGCCGGCGGTCGGACCATCGCCGTTCACGAGATTGAAGACGCCTTTGGGCACGCCCGCCGCATCGACGATCTCCGCGAACAGCACCGCGTTCATCGGCGACACTTCACTGGGCTTCAGCACCACCGTGCATCCCGCGGCGAGCGCGGGCGCGACCTTGCAGACGATCTGATTGATCGGCCAGTTCCACGGCGTGATGAGCGCGGCCACGCCAACAGGCTCATGATTGACGAGCGTCGTGCCCTTCCTGCGCTGCCACTCGAATCGCTCGACCGTGCGCAGCGTTTCCTCGATATGCCGCTTGCCGAGCGCCGCTTGCCAGGCATGCGACAGCTTCTTCGGCGCGCCGATTTCGCGCGTGATGACATCGGCCATTTCGTCATAACGCGCGAGATAGGCTTCGAGCAAGCGCTGAAGCAATGCGACGCGCTCTTCCACACGCGTCTGCGAAAACGACGCGAACGCGTGCCGCGCAGCCGCCACGGCACGATCGACATCGCTTGCATCGCCGAGCGCGACTTCACCGATCGGCTGTTCCGTGCTCGGATCGATCACGGGCAAACGCGCGCTGCCGGACGGCTCGACCCATTCGCCGTCGATATAGAACTGCTGGAGATGTCGCATGGTTTCCGTTGTAAGAAGGTTCATCCGTGAGTCGCGGCGGAACGGCGGCGGCTCACGACGACGATCATCACGAGGCAAAGCGTCAACGCGGTAAGCATCGTGCTGATGGCGGCGATAGTCGGATCGATTTCATCGCGCAGCGTGACGAACATGCGACGCGTGAGCGTCTGATTATTGCCGCCGGAAATGAAGAGCGCAACGACGGTTTCGTCGAGCGCCTGAATGAACACGAACACCGCGCCTGAGATCACGCTCGCCTTGATCTGAGGCAAGGTCACCGCCATGAACGCGCGAAAGCGGTTCATGCCGAGACTGCGCGCGACCATTTCCTGCGTGCGATCGAACGTGCGCAGGTCCGCGCCGACGGAGATCAGCACATAGGGCAAGCCGAGCATCGTATCCGCGATGATGAGCCCGCCGAGCGTGTTCACATAGCCCATCTGCGTGAAGACGAAGAACACGCCCACCGCGACGATGATGATCGGCACCATCAGCGGCAGCATCAACAGCGGACGCAGATAGCGCAAGGACCAGTGCGATCCGTACTGGATGCCGTACGCCGCCGCGATGCCGAGCGGCGTCGCGATCAGCGCCGCGCATGACGAAGCCGCGAAGGTGGTTTTGGCGGCGTCGATCCACGCGGGGTTATCGAAGAACGCGTGATACCAGCGCAACGAATACGCGGGCGGCGGAAACGTGAGAAAGCGCGCATCGGAAAACGAAAGCGGCACGACGATCACCACCGGAATCATCAGGAACGCGAGAATCAGCATCACCGATGCACCCAGGGTCACGCGACCAAGCGATATCGAATTCATTTCGCCCCCAGCGTCTTTTCGAGCGGAATCACGCGGCTCACCGCATAGAAGATCGCGAACACGCAGATGAGCAGCACCACGCTCACCGAACTCGCCGCGCCCCAGCTGTTGTAGATTTCGACATTGCGGCTCACGATCATCGACACCATCATCGACTTGCCGCCGCCCATCAGCTCCGGCGTGATGTAGAAGCCGAGGCAGAGCACGAACACGAGCGTCACGCCCGCGAGCACGCCGCTCATCGACAGCGGCAGGAACACGCGCAGGAACACATGCACAGGCGATCCGCCGAGGCTCGCGCCGGCTTGCGAGAGATTCGGCGGAATCTTCTGCATCGCGGAATACAGCGGCAGCACCATGAACGGCAAGAGGATATGCACCATCGCGATGATCGTGCCGAACTGGTTATACGAAAGCTGCAACGGACGATCGATCAGGCCCATGCCGAGCAGCGTCTTGTTGATGAGACCCGTGCGCTGCAACAGCACGAGCCATGCATACGTGCGCACGAGCACGCTGGTCCAGAACGGCAGGATCACCATGCCGAGCACGAGCGCGCTCCATCGCGGGGATATAGAAGCCGCGAAATACGCGACCGGATAGCCGAGTAATAGCGTGATCACCGTCACGATCAGGCTGAGCTTGAACGTAAGAAGAAACGTGTCGAGATACGCACCCGTGAAGACGCGCTTGTAGTTCACGAGCGAGAACACGCCATCGTGATAGAACGACTGCCACGAAAGCCATGCGAGCGGCACGACGAGCAGCACGACCACCACCAGCAGCGCGGGCGCCATCAACAACAGCATCGTGCGGTCTTCGCGGCGTTGATGGCGCACCGAGGGGTCGATCGTGGCGGCTTGCATCACGGCGGTGTCCTGGAGAATCCGTTTGGCTATCGTCATCATGCACCCACGGCGTCGAGAAACTGATACCACGCGGCGACGAGCCTCACGCCCGGCGCGCGCAGCGCATGGAACGGCACGGGCCGCAAGCCGTCCTGCGCGAGCAGCGCAAGCTCGGGCCTTTCGCCGAGCGCGAGCGCCGCCGCGTGCTGGCCGACGAGACTCGCCATCGCGACGCCCGCGCCGTTGTAGCCGAGACAGAACGTCGTGGCATCGTCGCTGCGCCCGACATGCGGCAGCGCATTGAAGGTCATGCCGACATAACCCGACCAGCGATATTCCACCGGCACGTCCCTGAGTTGCGGAAAGAGCGCGACCATCGCGCGTTGCAGTGCATCGAAGCCGGTCGGCTCGCCTTCCTTGCCGAACGCATCGCGGCCGCCGAACAGCATGCGGCCATCGACCTTGCGAAACCACTTCATCATGCGCCGCGTTTCGGTGTAGCTGCGGCGATTGACCATGAGTTGCGCGTCCAGCTCGGGCGATAGAGGCGCGGTCGCGATCATCGCGCTTCGGAACGGCACGAGTTCGCGATGATACGAAGCCGTCGCATCGGTCAGATTCGAATACGCATTCGTTGCGACGATCACCTGCTTCGCGCGCACATTTCCACCGGGCGCTTTCAACAGCACGCGGCCGTCTTGCACGCGCGACATGTCGATGACAGGCGTCGCTTCGTAGATTGGCACGCCGCGCGAGACAAGACCCGCCGCGATGCCCCGCACATATTCGAGCGGCAGAATCGTGCCTGCGTCCGCGCTCAGCACGCCGCCGACGAAACCCTTCGAGCCCGTCTCATGCTCGACTTCGGCGCGCGATTGAACGGTCATCGACGTATCGTTGAGCGTCGTGCGCACCCAGTCCGCTTCGGCGCATATCGACGCAAGCGCGCGCTCCGTATGCGCGCAACGCAAGCTGCCCGTATGCTCGAAACGCGCGCGCGTGAGCTTGAACTCGTCGATGAACGCCTCGACGGTGCGCACGCCATCATGCGCGAGCCGATGCATGCGCTTCGCGACATCGATGCCATGCGCGCTCGCGATCGCCGGAAACGACAGCCGGAACTTCGACGACACCACGCCGCCATTGCGCCCGCTCGCGCCCCAGCCGACCGGATTCGCATCGAGCACCGCGCATTCGACGCCGCGCTTTTGCAGCGCATACGCGGCGCTCAAGCCCGAATAACCCGCGCCGATGATCGCCACTTCCACATCGATATCGCGTGCGAGCGGCGCGCCCGTGCTGACCGGCGCGTCCATCGTCGGCACGCGCGCGGCCATCGCCCGCCACAGCGATTCGGGTTGCGGGCGAAGCGGAGTGGTCGGGGCGCGCATCGTCACGCGGCGGCGCGAACTGCGTCGTCGACGGCATCCGCGAGCGCGGCGAGCGTCGCGAACTTCCAGGTGGGCGTCGTCACGCTTTCGGGCACCGGCGTCGCGCCGAAGCCCTTCATGCCCTGACGCCGCTCGATCCAGCACGTCGCATAGCCGAGCTTCGTCGCGATACCGATATCGTGATACTGGCTCTGCGCCGTATGCAGGATCTCCTCGAACTTGTAGCCGAACGCGGCCTGACGCCCGCGGTTATAGGCGAAGAATTGCGGATCGGGCTTCGCGACGCCGGTTTCATCGCAGCACACGGTATCGTCGAAGGGATTGCCGAGCGTGTGCGCGTATGCCGACAACGCGACACGATCCGCATTCGTCATCGCCACCAGACGGAAGTGCTTGCGCAGACGCTTCAACGCGGCAACGGAATCCTCGAACGCGGGCCATTCGAGCACGTCGCGCTGAAACGCAGCGGCGGATTGCGCGTCATCGGGCAGGCCGAGCTTCTTCGCGAGGTGCAGGTACACGTTCGCCATCTCATGGCTCGAACGTCCCGGATACTTCGCGCGCCCTTCCATGTACGGCTCGAAGATCTGGTCGTCGGTGAGGTCCTTCGCCTTCGGCCCGCCCAGACGGCGCACGGAATCCAGCACGCCCTTTTCGAAGTTGATCAGCGTGCCGACGACATCGAACGTCAGGACCTTGAAATCGGTGAGATTCATTGCTTCATCCTCTACGGGTTGCGCATCTACGTTTGCAGTCGGAATCGCCCGTGCACAGGCGGTGAGAAGAAATCAGGCCGACACGACGATCGTGTCTTGCGGATCGAGCGCGACGGTCATGAACGCACCCGGCGCGGGAATGCGCTTGCGCGCTTCATGGCTGCCGGGTTGCCGGAGACTGATCGCGGTGCCGTCGGCGAGCGCGGCGAACACACGCAGGCTTTCGCCTTGATAGAGCACTTCGGTCACGCGGCAGGAAAGGCGGTTGGCATTCGCATGACGATTCTCGCCGTCGATGACGAGCTTTTCCGTTTGCACCGCGAGAAGCAGCTTTTCGCCGCGCGGCAAGGGATGCGCGGTGCGAAGAACGGTATCGCCGAGGCGCACGGCATCGTCGCCGGCGCGCGTGACATCGAGCATCGTCGCTTCGCCGATGAAGCTCGCGACGAACGCATCGCAGGGACGGTCATACAGGCGCTCCGGCGTATCGATCTGCACGAGCCTGCCGTCCTTCAATACGGCGACGCGATCGCTCATCGTGAGCGCCTCGCGCTGATCGTGCGTCACGTTGACGATGGTCGCGCCAAGCTGGCGATGCAGCCTGCGCAATTCGATCTGCATGGTCTCGCGCAATTGCTTGTCGAGCGCGGAGAGCGGCTCGTCCATCAGGATCAGTTGCGGTTGAAACACGATTGCGCGCGCAAGCGCCACGCGTTGTTTCTGTCCGCCCGAAAGCTGATGAATGCTGCGGCTTTCATAACCTTTGAGCTCGACCATCGCGAGGGCATCCGCGACGCGCTTCGCCCACGTCGACTTCGGCTCACGACGCGCGCGCAACGAGAACGCGACGTTCTCGCCGACCGTCATGTGCGGAAAGAGCGCGTAGTTCTGAAACACGATGCCGATATCGCGCTTGTGTGGCGGCGCAAATGTAATGTCACGCTCGCCGACCCACACGCTGCCCGAGGACGGCTGAACGAAGCCGCCGAGAATGCCGAGCAGCGTCGTCTTGCCGGAACCCGAAGGCCCGAGCAGCGAGACGAACTCGCCGGGCGCGATATCGAGCGATACGTCCTCGAGCGCTGTCACCGCGCCGTAGCGCTTGGTGGCGGACCTGATCGACACTCCGGTTTTCGCGCGTACGTCCATGTCGTTCATCTCGTCAGAAAGAGAGCGGTTGGGAAAATACTAAGTCGCGATGTTTTTGACGGCAATTCCAAAATTGTTGGATCGGGCATAACATGAAGTCATGCCAAACCTTCGAAGAAAACTGCCCAGCGCGAATGCGCTTTTCGTATTCGAGGCCGCCGCGCGCTGCGGGAATTTCACACGCGCCGCACAAGAGCTTTATGTGAGTCAGCCGGCCGTCAGCCGCATGCTCGCGCGCATGGAAGACCATATCGGCGTGCGGCTCTTCGAGCGCGTGCGCGGCGGCATCGAACTCACGGAAAGCGGCGAGATTCTTTATCGCAAGATATCGGAAGGCTTCAGCGGCATCGAGAGCGCGATCCGCGAAATCGAGGCGCGCGCGACGGGCATCGAAACGGTCACGCTGTCGGTGTCCACGGGCTTCACCACGCATTGGCTGATGCCACGCATGAGCCGTCTGAATGAGGCGTTTCCTTCCGTCGATCTGCGGTTTCAACTGATATCGGGGCGTATCGGCGGGCCGCTCGTCGATGTCGATCTCGGCATGCGTTTTCTGCATGATGAAGAGATCGATGAAAACGCCGTGCTCGTGATGCCCGAAATGCTTTTGCCGCTTTGCAATCCGCGTTATCACGAACTCGCGCAAACCGATGCGGCGCGCGCGCATGGCGATACGGTCATCGTCATGGATGACGAGGAACGCGGCTGGCATGAACGCTTTCATGCGTTCGCCGAAAAGGAGCGTCATGCGGCGGGCATGTTGCGCTTCAACGATTACGCGATCGTCGTGCAGGCGGCGCTGCTCGGCCAGGGCATCGCGCTCGGATGGCTGAACGTGACATCGCACTGGCTCGCGCAAGGCGCGCTCGTGCCGACCGAAGAAGAGCTGATCGTCACGAGCCGGCGCTGTTGTCTGCTCACGCCGCCGAACCGGCCCGTGCGGCCCATCGTCGCCGATGTGCGCGAATGGATCATCCAGGAAGCGCTAAGCGACATGCGCGTCGTCGAGAGCAAATACCCGCGGCTCTGCTTGCGCGACGCGCTTCATCAGACCGGCATCGAACTCGGCTGAGCGCGCTTTCTTGCGCGTGCGCTCGACAAAGGCGCTCGGCGTCATGCCGCACAACCGCTTGAAATGCCGCGCCAGATGGCTTTGATCGAAGAAGCCCACTTCCGTCGCGACGACGGACCCCGGCACGCCCGCGAGCAACAAGGTCTGCGCGCGCCGCACGCGCAATTCGCACAGGTACTTGTAAGGCGAAAGCCCGAATTGCTCGCGAAACACGGTCGCAAAACGCGACACGCTCAGCGCCGAGAGATCCGCGAGTTGCGCAAGGCTCACGGTCTTGTCGAAATTGGCTTCGATATAGGCGAGCGCGTCGACGAGATTGGCTTGGCTCATGGCGAAGTCTCGGAGATGACCGATTCGGCGTGCGTCGACGGAGCGCGCTGAAATCGTCTGATGGAAAACGAAGCGAGATCGATGGGCGTGCTGCCGGTATCGAGCAATTCCGCGAGCGTTTCACCGACGCCCGGGCCGATCTGAAAGCCCGATCCGCTGAAGCCGAATGCATAGAAGAGACCATCGGCTTTCGAACTCGGGCCGATCACCGGCTCCGAATCCGGCAGATAACTTTCGACGCCGCTCCACACCCGAATCACATGGAGCGGGCGCATCGAGGGCACCATGCGGCGAAACTGCGCCATCTGCGCGACGGTGTTGTCGGGCAGCACGGAAGCGCGTCGCGTGCCTGCATCGGCGGGACCGGGCGGGCCACCGCCGAGCACGATATTGCCGCGCGGAATCTGCCGGAAATACACGCTCTCTTCCTTGATCGACGTGTACACGCCCATCGAGAACTTGAAGACGTAAGGCACGGGTTCCGTCACGGCCATCTGCGGGCCGCGTGCGGTGAGCGGCACGGGCTCGCCGAATTGCGTTGATAGCGCGTTGGCCCATGCGCCCGCGCAGATCAGCACTTGCTCCGCGCGATATACGCCGCCCGTTGCGGTGTCCACGCGAAAGCCTCCCGCCTCTTTCTCGACGCGCACCACGTCCACGTTCTCGACGATGTGCGCGCCGAGCCGCGCCGCCGCGCGTCCGAAAGCGGGCGCGGCGAGACGCGGATTCGCGTGACCATCGAGCGGCGAGATGGATGCGGCGAGCACGTCGCGGCCGAGAAACGGAAAGCGCCTGAACATCGCCACGCCTTCGAGCACTTCGAGATCGAGACCGTAGTCGCGCGCATCGGCGGCATAGCGGTGAAAATATTCCGCGTCATGCGCGTTATAGCACACGCGCGTATGACCCGATGGCAGGAACTCGACATCCTCGCCGAGCAATTCGCGCGAACGCCGCCATGTTTCGAGCGCGCGATTCGACATCGCGAGTTGTTCGAGCGCGCGTCCTTGCCGGCGCACGCCGCCGAAGTTCACGCCGCTCGCCTGCTGTCCGGTCAAACCGCGTTCGAGCACGATCACCGAGCGCTGGCGCCGGCGCAGAAAGAAGGCGGTCGTCGTGCCGACGATACCGCCGCCGATCACGATCACATCGGCGCGCTCGCTCATTCGCTCGTCTCCATGTCCTTGTGCGGCGCGAGCGCCATCGGCAGAGGTTTGACGGGTGCTTGCCCGCGCAGGCGACCCACCGCTTCGAGCGGCACGCGTGCTTCCGCCGCGATGACTTCCGCGCCCGCATGCGCGCAGAAACGGCCCTGGCATCGGCCCATGCCGACGCGTGAAAACGCCTTCGCGCGATTCGCTTCTTTCGCGCCCATTTCATTGACGACGTGTCTGAGCTCGCCAGCGGTAATCGCTTCGCAGCGGCACACGATCGTTTCATCCGGCAACGCGGCCGCGAAACGCGCGGGCCATGGGAACGCCGTACGCAAGCCCGCCGCGAAGCGCGTGAAGCGGTTTAGTTGCATGCGCAACTTGTCGGCTTCGGCGGCATCGTGCTTCATGCCGATGTCCTTCAACGCGGCCAGCGCCGCAAGCCGTCCCGCGCGTTCGGCCGCATCGGCGCCGCGCACGCGTGCGCCATCGCCCGCGAGATAGACGCCCTTGACGTTGCTGCGGCCGTCCATATCGGCAATGGGAAGCCATTGCTGCAACGCCTGATCGAAGCGGAATTCGCAGCCCGCGAGATCGGCGAGTTGCGTTTCGGAGCGCAAGTGATAGCCGAGCGCGACCGCATCGCAATCCACCTGAAGCGTGGCGCCGTTGGCCTGCTTCACGCGCACGCCTTGAACGCCGTGCTCCGGCGTTCCTTCGATCTCAACCGGCGTAATCCCGCGATGAACCGCCACGCGCGCGTCCTTCAGCACGCGCATCAACGCGATGCCTTTCTTAAGCGTCGAAGGAATCGCGAGCAATTGCGGCAACGCGCGGATACGTTGCGCGAATGTCGATGTATCGAGCACCGCGCTCACCGTCGCGCCCGCCTTCACATATTGCGCGGCGACGAGATAGAGCAACGGTCCGGTGCCCATCATCACGACGCGCGAGCCGATCGCGCAGCCCTGCGATTTCAACGCGACCTGTGCGCCGCCGAGGCTATACGTGCCTGCGTGGTGCCACCCGGGAACGGGCATCAGACGATCCGTCGCGCCGCTGCATATGACGAGCGCATCGAAAGCGATCTTGCGATGACGCGCGCCGCTCACCACATGCACCGCATTCGGCTCGATGTTCCACACGAGCGTATCGGGCACGTAGTCGATCTTCGCGCGCAACGCATCGAACGCATCATGCAATCCACGCGCGCGTTCTGCTTCGGTGCCGTACAAGGTCTCATACGTGCGCGTGAAACCTTCAGGCTGACGACGATAGATCTGCCCGCCATCGCGCCTGCCTTCATCGATGACCACAGGACGCAAGCCCGCCTCCACGAGCGCCTGCGCCGCGCGCACGCCCGCCGGCCCCGCGCCGATCACGATCACTGTCGCGGCCATACGCCCTCCTCGGCAACCGAAAGGCGCGTGACGATCGACATGCCTTCCACCGCCTGCGTCGTGCACGCGCGCAAGCGTTCGCCGCCCGCGGTCCACACCCAGCAGTCCTGGCACGCACCCATCACGCAGAAGCCCGCGCGGCGGCCGTCGCCGAACTCCGAATCGCGCAGGTCTTCTTGCGAGGTCAGCAACGCGACCATCAACGTGTCGCCTTCGGCTGCAAGCGCGCGCCTGCCGTCGATGACGATCTCGAACGTCCTGCGCCCTTTCTCTGCGACTCTGACGAAGCGTCCGCTCATGCCGTCACCGTTTCGATCGACTGCATGCGCGCGAGATCGTCGGCGCTGTGATGGCAGAGAATCTGCGCGCCCGATGGCAAAGTCTTCTTCTCGGGCGGCGTCACATTGCACTTGCCGTCGATGCGCGCCGCGCAGCGCGAACGGAAGCTGCACAGTTCGCGCGCATCGCTTTCCGGGCCGAGCGCGGGCAACGCGCCGAGCGCCATCGCGCGGCGCGAGTCGAGCCAGCCAGGACGCAGCGCGGGCACCGAATCGACCAGCAAACCCGTGTACGGGTGATACGGCGGATGCGAAAGCGCATCGCGCTGACCGGCTTCGACGCACTGGCCCGCATAGAGCACGATCACTTCATCGCAGATCGCGCGCACCGTCGATATGTCGTGGCTGATGAACATGTACGACACGTTCAGTTCGCGGCGCAGTTCCGCGAGCAGATCGAGGATCGCCGCGCCGACGACCGTATCGAGCGCGGACGTCACTTCATCGCAGAGAATGAGCTCGGGATTCGCCGCGAGCGCACGCGCAAGATTCACGCGCTGCTTTTGTCCGCCCGACAAGCCGCCCGGCTGCCGCTTCGCGATGGATGCCGGGAGCTTCACGAGATCCAGCAGCTCGAGCATGCGCTTTTGCGCTGGCGCACCACGCAGGCCGTGATAGAAGTTCATCGGGCGCGCGAGGATATCGGCGATCGTGCGGCTCGGGTTCAGCGCGGTATCGGCGTTCTGGAACACGATCTGCACGCGGCGATATTGATCGAGCGTGCGCTCCGATAGCTTCGCGGGCAGGGACTTTCCGTCCAGCAGCACATCGCCGCGCGCACGATCGACGAGGCCCGCGATCACGCGCGCGAGCGTCGTCTTGCCCGAGCCCGATTCGCCGATCACGCCGAGCGTGCTGCCGCGCGCGATCTTCAGGCTCACGTCGTCGAGCACGCGCACGGCGGGCACGCCGTTCGCGTCGATGCGGCCATAGCCCGCGCTCAGGTTGCGGATTTCGAGCAGCGGCGTTTCCTTCGCTGCATCGGCCGCGCACAGTTCGACTTCGGGCCGGCGCGTGGCCGCGAGCAATTGACGCGTGTAGTCGTCGACGGGCGCATCGAGCACTTGCGCGGTCGCGCCGTTTTCGCGCACGCGTCCGCCGTTCAATACGACGATGCGATCCGCCATCTGCGCGACGACAGCAAGATCGTGCGACACGTACACCGCTGTCGTGCCCAGCTCGCGCACGACGCCCTTGAACGCGGCGAGCACTTCGATTTGCGTGGTCACATCGAGCGCGGTGGTCGGTTCATCGAACACGACGACAGCGGGATCGGTGATCAACGCCATCGCCGCCATCAAGCGCTGCAACTGACCGCCCGACACCTGATGCGGATAACGGTCGCCGATGGTCTCGGGACTCGGCAACGCGAGCGAACGAAAGAGGCCGATGGCTTTCTCGCGTGCGGCGGCGGGCGTCATCAGCTTGTGCAGCAACGCGGGCTCGGTGACCTGATCCATGATCGTGCGCGCCGGATTGAAGCCCGCCGATGCGCTCTGCGCGACATACGCGATCGTGCGCGCACGCAATGCGCGCCGGCCCTTCGCATCGAGCGACAAGACATCCGTATCGCCGAGCCTGACCGAGCCGCCCGCGATGGAACAACCGCCGCGCGCATGCCCGAGCAGCGCCAGCGCGATCGTCGTCTTGCCCGATCCCGATTCGCCGATCAGCGCGAGCACTTCGCCCTTCTTCACTGTGAAGTCGACGCCCTTCACGATCTCGACCACCGGATCGGGC
Source organism: Caballeronia calidae (assembly GCF_900044055.2). Taxonomy (GTDB): domain Bacteria; phylum Pseudomonadota; class Gammaproteobacteria; order Burkholderiales; family Burkholderiaceae; genus Caballeronia; species Caballeronia calidae. The sequence continues at coordinate 76,352 of NZ_FCOX02000028.1, forward strand.
GCCGCGCCCGCAACGACGCGCAAGCCTCTCACTTCGATCATGTTCGTATTCACTGGCCGCCTCCATGCGAACGCGCGCCGTGACGACGCAGGCTGTCGATGAGCAGATTCACGCCGACGGTCAGCGTCGCGATGGCGACCGCGGGCATCAGCACGGCGGGCGCGCCTTCCGCGAGACCGCCGATGTTTTCGCGCACGAGCGAGCCCCAGTCCGCGTTCGGCGGCTGCACGCCGAGGCCGAGAAAGCTCAGGCCCGAAAGCAGCAGCACGATGAACACGAAGCGCAGGCCGAAGTCCGCGAGCATCGGATGAATCATGTTGGGCAGCACTTCGACACGCGCGATATAAAACAGCTTCTCGCCGCGCGCCTTCGCCACCTGCACGTATTCGAGCGTCATGATGTTCACCGCGAGCGAACGCGAGATGCGGAACGCGCCGGGGATATACGCGAGCGCGGCGACCATCATCAGCATCGGAATGGACGAGCCGAATGCCGCGATGACGACGAGCGCGAGAATCTTGCTCGGGATCGAGATGAGCGCATCGAAAAGGCGGCTCAGGACTTCATCGACCCAACGGCCTGAAACGGCTGCAACCAGACCGAAGAACGTGCCGATGACGCTCGCCGCCACCGTCGCTGCGAGCGCGAGGCCGACCGTGTATTGGGTGCCGTAGAGAATGCGGCTCAGCATGTCGCGGCCGAGATAATCGGTGCCCAGCAAATGCGCCGCGCTGTACGAGCCGAAGACTTCCGTCGACGTGAACGCGCCGCCCTTGTATGGCGCGATGACCGGCCCGATGAACGCGACCGCGAGCCAGAACACGACGATGAAAAGGCCGATCAGCCCCAGCACCGAAAAGCGGTGAACGAGGCGGCTCAACATGCCGCGCTTCGTGACGGCAGGCGCCTGCTCCTGCGGCGCATCGGCGGGTGGCTGGTCGTATAGCACGGTCGTGGCGTGAGAAGAGACGTTCCGATTCATCGTTGACGCAGCCTCGGGTTGGAGACGATCTGAGCCAGATCGGCGATGAGAACGAGCGCGAGATATGCCGCGCAGAACACCATCACGCAGCCCTGCACGAGCGGCATGTCGCGATTGGTGACGGCATCGACCATGAGGCTCGCGAGACCGGGATAGTTGAAGATCGATTCGACGATCACCACGCCGCCGAACAGATACGACAGCGAGAGCGCGACCGCGTTGGCAATCGGCCCGATGGTGTTGGGCAGCACGTGCCGCAACACCACACGCATCGGCGAAGCGCCTTTGAGCAAGGCCATTTCCACATACGAGGCGTTCAGCTGATCGAGCACCGCCGCGCGCGTCATGCGCGCCATCTGCGCGACGATCACGCAGCAGAGCGTCATCACGGGCATCGCATACGTTCGCACGAGCCCGCCGAACGACGACACGTCCGACAGATACGACAGCGCAGGCAGCCAGCGCAGCTTCACCGCGAAGATCAGCACGGCGATGGTCGCGACGAGAAACTCCGGCACGGCGACAGTGGAAAGCGTGAGCACGTTGAGCGTGCGATCGACGAGCGAGCCGCGATACATCGCCGAGAGAATGCCGATCAGGAGGGCGAGCGGCACGGACACGAGCGCCGTCAATCCCGCGAGCACGAGCGAATTCGGCAGGCGCGTCGCGATCAGTTCACTGACCGGCAGATTGTTCGACAGCGACGTGCCGAAGTTCCCCGTCACCACATGCACGAGCCATTGCACATAGCGCGTGATCGCGGGTTGATCGAGGCCGAACTGATGCCGCAGCGCTTCCACCTGCTCGGGCGTCGCGGCCTGGCCGAGCGCCTGTTGCGCGGCATCGCCCGGCAAGAGACCGGTGATGCCGAACACGACCATCGACACGATCCACAGCGTGAGCAGCGCGAGGCCGAGGCGCGCGGCGACGAGTCGTTGCGCATGAACTTTCATCGGATATCGCCTCTCGTTGAAGGGTTCGACAGCGCGCGCCGCCATGACAGGCACGGCGCGCGTCCGGTGTCAAAGCACGCTCATGCCTCGAGCCACACGTTCTCCGCGAACATCCAGCCCATCAGGCCCGCGAGCGGAATGCCGCCCAGGCCCTTCAGCTTCGACGTGTGCGCGTCGAGCGAGCTCTGGAACATCGGAATGCCGATGCCGCCATCCGTGTGCACGAGCTCCTGCATGTCGCCGTAGATCTTCTTGCGCTTCGCATCGTCCGGCTCGCCACGGGCGGCGACCAGCATCTGATCGAACTGCGCGCTCTTCCAGTTGGCTTCGTTCCACGGCGCGTCGGATTTGAAGAACTGCGTGAAGATCACATCGGCGCTCGGGCGCGCGTTGATGTTGCCGAAGCCGAGCGGATGCTTCATCCAGTGATTCGACCAGTAGCCATCGGAAGGCACGCGCACGACTTGCAGATTGATGCCCGCCTGCGGCGCGACCTGCTGCATCAGCACGGCCATTTCGACGGAGCCTTCCGCCGCCGGTGACGCATACAGCTGAATCGGCGTATTGCCGACCTTCGCCTTCTGGAAGTGGAACTTGGCCTTGTCGGGATCGAAGGCGCGTTGCGGCAGACCCGACATGTAGTACTTGTTGCTCGGATCGATCGGCTGATCATTGCCGATCGCGCCATAGCCGCGGAAAATCGTCTTGCGCATCTGCTCGCGGTCCATCAGATACGTCATGCCGCGGCGGAAGTCCGCGTTGCCCGTGATGCCGCCATCGTCGCGCATGATGAGATCGGTGTACTGGCCCGTCTTCGTTTCCAGCACCGCGAAGCCCGGCGTGCCCTTGATGCGCTCGGTCGAACGCGCGCTCACCGCGTTGATGAGTTGCACGTCGCCCGACATGAGCGCATTCACGCGTGCGGGTTCATCCGCAATGCCGATCAGCTCCACTTCGTCCAGATGCGGCATGCCCGGCTTCCAGTACTTCTCGTTGCGCACGCCCACGGTACGCACGCCCGGCGCAAACTCTTTCAGCTTGAACGGGCCCGTGCCGACGGCCGTCTTGAAGTCCGTGGTGCCATCCTTGATGATGAGGAAGTGCGAGTCCGCGAGAATCACCGGCAGGTCGGCATTCGCGCCCGTCAGCGTGATGGTCAGTTCGTTCGGGCCGGTCGCCTTGACCTCCTTGAACTGATCCGCGAGCGTCTTCGCTTTCGAGCCGACCGCCGGATCCTTATGGCGCATCAGCGAATAGATGACGTCCTGCGGCGTGAGCGACTTGCCGTCGTGGAACTGCACGCCGCTGCGCAGCTTCGCGACCCACACGATCGCGTCCTTCGTTTCCAGGGATTCGGCGAGCGCCATTTTCGCGCCGAGACGATTGTCGAGTTCCGTCAGGCCGCTATAGAACATGAACGCGCGTGCATAGTCGGTGCCGAGCGCGCCCTTGGCGGGATCGAGCGTATCGGCGGCGGACGAGGACTGCGTCGCCACGCGGATGCGTCCGCCCTGCTTCGGCTTGTCCTGCGCAAACGCGGCGCCGCTCGCGGTCAGAAGCCCCGCGCCCGTCACCGAGAGAAGTCCGCCCGCGGCCATCGCACGCAGTACGTTGCGCCGCGACGCGCCACGGCGCGTCAGTTCTTCGAGCCGTTTGCCGGCATCGGCATGGGCGAGTGCTTCAGGCGATTTGTCGATGCTCATGAACTTCTCCGCGATAGGGGCTGTAAATGTTCGACGGCTTGATCGTTATATGAAGGCCGCCTGTCTTTGCTTCCGATGCTTCAATAGAACACGTCTTTGATCGAGTAATACGCGCCGACGAGCGGCAGAAACCACGGCTTGCCCGTATGACCCGGAATCGCGGGCCAGTCGAAATCGCGCCAGGGGTTCGCGTCCGCGTTGCCGTTCATCACGTCGGCCATGACCTGGCCCATGTGCGTCGACATCTGCGTGCCGTGGCCGCTGTAGCCCATCGAGTAATAGATGCCGTCGTGCTGGCCCGCGCGCGGCAGGCGGTCGGCGGTGATATCGACGAGTCCGCCCCAGCAATAGTCGATGCGCGCATCGGCCAGACTCGGGAAGATCGATGCGAGATTCGCTTGCAGAATGCGCCCGCTCTTCGCATCCGATGGACGCTCCGATGCGGTGAAACGCGCGCGTCCGCCGAGCAGCAGGCGCGCATCGGGCGTGACGCGAAAGTAGTTGTGCATCAGACGGCTCGTCGTGTACGAGCGTCGATTCGGCATCAGTCGTTGCAGCTGATCCGCGGGCAACGGCTCCGTCACGATGATGAACGAGCCGACCGGCGCGAGCCTGCGCCGATACCACGCGAACGGGCCGTGCTTCGACGGACCCGTTGCGATCAACACCTGCTTCGCGTGCAACGTGCCGCGCTTCGAATCGATTCGATACGCGCCGCCTTCCTTCGCGATCGCAGTGACTTCAGCGTGCTCATAGAGACGCGCGCCTTGCTTCACCGCGGCCTGCGCGAGTCCGGCGGCGAACTTGCCCATATGCATCTGCCCGCCATGACGCTGCAACAGGCCGCCATGAAAGGCATCCGATTGCACTTCATTGCGGACCTGCTCGCGATCGAGCAGATCGATGTCGGGATCGACTTCGCGCCGGATCAACTCGGCGGTCTTCGCGATGTGTTCCAGATGATGCGGCTTCGCGGCGAGCTTCAGCTTGCCCGACGCGAGATAGTCGCAATCGATGTTCTCTTCACGGATCAAACGCTCGACGGTGCTCACGGCCGCCGCATACGCGCGATAGCAGCCTTGCGCGCGCTCTACGCCGAGTTGCGAGCGCAGCGCCGCATAATCCTGCGCGACGCCCGTATTGCACTGACCGCCGTTGCGTCCCGACGCGCCGCCGCCCATGCGCCCGGCATCGAGCACGACGACCGACGCGCCGCGTTTGCCCAATGCGAGCGCCGCCGACAAACCCGTGAACCCGCCGCCGATCACGGCGACATCGGTCTGACCATCGGCCGGGCCTTCGCACGTCGAGACCATCGCGGGCGTGGAGTCGAGCCAGTAGGAGTCGAGTTTCATCGGCATTGCTCGCGTGAAGTGGCGTTGATTACAGACCGAGTTGGCCGGCGAGATCGCCGATGGTGTCCACTTCGTAATACTCGTAGTACGGCGTGCCCGGCTCGTGGCCGCGCTTCACGAACGCCTTGTGCTTGACGCCCATGTCGTGTGCGGTCATCAGGTCATAGCGCAGGCTCGACGACACATGCAGCACGTCTTCCGGGTTGCAGTTCAGTTGATCGAACATGTACTCGAAGCCCTGCATGCGCGGCTTGTACGACTGCGCCTGCTGCGCCGTGAACACGCGATGGAACGGCGCGCCGAGCTTGTCGACGTTGCTTTGAATCTGATCGTTCGATGCGTTCGACAGAATCACGAGCTTGTACTTCTTCGCCAGGCGCGAGAGGCCTTCCGGCACGTCCGGATGCGGGCCCCACGTCGGCACGGCGAGGTAATACTTCTCGGCTTCGGCTTCGTTGAACTCGACGTTCATGCGCTCGCACGTGCGGCGCACCGCGTTGACGATCACGTCGCGGTACGGCTTCCATGCGCCGAGCACCTCATCGCGACGATAGCCCGAGAAGAACTTGACGAATTGCTCCAGGTCGTCGCCTTGCAGGCGGTCGGCGTACATCTCGCGCGCCATATCGGCCATGCGGAACTTCGTCAGCGTGCCGTAGCAGTCGAATGTGATGTACTTCGGCTCGAAATCGATCATGGTGTCAGTCCTGTCGTGTGATGAACCCGTCCGGAGTTCAGTGGTGAAAACAAGGAACAGCGATTCGTTATGAAAAATTTAAACAAGGCAAAAATGACTGATGGCGTTGAATGCGTGCCTCGCGACGATACAAGTCATGCGTTTTGAGGCATCGCCACAGCAGAAAATGCGGCGGCTTTTTCGAACGTTCGTGCTTGCTGGTCTGCCTTAGCCTTCGGTATCGATGAGCACGCTCTTGAAGCGCAGATTCGCTTCGTAAGCCTGCCGCCCGAGATCCTTGCCGATGCCCGAGCGCTTGTAGCCGCCCGTCGGAATCACGAAGTCGCTCGTGCGTCCATAACGGTTGACCCATACCGTGCCCGCTTCGATGCCGCGCACCATGCGCAATGCGCGGCCGATGTCCGCCGTATGCACGCCCGCCGCCAGACCGTATTCGGGATGCGCGGCGAGTTCGAGCGCTTCTTCTTCGGTGTCGAATGACTGCACCGTGAGCACCGGGCCGAAGATTTCGCTGCGCACGGCGTCGCTGTCCTGCGTGACGTCGCACAGCAAGGTCGGTGAATAGAACGCGCCGGGCGTCGCGGCATCCGCGCGTCTGCCGCCGCAACGCAAGGTCGCGCCGCCCGCGATGCTGCGTTGAACGATCGCGTCGATACGCTGCGCCTGCGGCTCGGAGATGATCGGCGGCAAGGTCGTGCCGGCTGCCCATGTCGGACCCGCCTTGAGCTCGCTGAAGGCTTGCGCGATGCGTTCGGTCAACTCATCCGCGATCGCGCGTTGCACGAGCAGCCGCGAGCCCGCGACGCACACTTGCCCCGCGTTGCCCGTGATCGCGCCCGCGATGCGCCGCGCCACTTCGTCGATGCGCGGTGCATCGGCGAAGACGATCTGCGGGCTCTTGCCGCCGAGTTCGAGCGTGACGGGCTTCGTGCCCGTCTCAGCGCACGCGGCCATGATCGCGGCGCCGGTGCGCGTCGATCCGGTGAAGGTGACCTTGCCGATGCGCGGATGACGCACGAGCGCATCGCCGGTCGTGCGGCCATCGCCCTGAACGACGTTGAAGATGCCCGGCGGCACGCCGGCTTCGAGCGCGAGTTCGGCGAGACGCAATGCGGAAAAAGGCGTCATCTCCGAAGGCTTCAGCACGACCGCGTTGCCCGCCGCGAGCGCGGGCGCGGTCTTCCATATGCCCATCACCAGCGGAAAATTCCACGGCGCAATCGCTCCGATCACGCCATACGGCTCGGCGATCGTCATGCCCAGATGCCGATGGTCCGTCGCCGCGACATCGCCGCCGATCTTGTCGGCGAACTCCGCATAGAAGCGGATGCTTTCGGCGGTGAACGGCACGTCCCAGTTGTAGGCATCGCGCACGGGACGCGTCGAGCCGAGCGCTTCGAGCGGCGCGAGATTCGCGGCATCGGCGGCGACGAGATCGGCGAACTTGCGCAGCACGCGTGCACGCTCGCGTGGCGCGCGGCGCGCCCAGTCGCTCTTCCTGAACGCGCTGTATGCGTTCTGCACGGCGTAGTCGATCATCGCGTCATCGGCGACGGGCACCGATGCATACGCGACGCCATCCGATGGCCGCGATACGTCGATGCGCGACGCGCCCGCATCGATCAATTCGCCGCCGATGAAGTGCCCGCTCCTGATGGCGATGCTGGCAGGATCGAACCGGTCCATATGCGTGAGTCCTCCTCCGGGATGTTGCGTTGACATGGCTTTATCGTAGGACCAGCGCACCGGCATATTTCGCTGACAAAATTGCCGATTCGGCACAGCGCGCGCGTTCTTGCCGCGATAACCTGCGGTTTTGCGTTGCACCACGCGCGCCGGCCCATGTGCCGCGCGGGACAGGAAGATCGTCCTAGCCATGCGCGCTGCGCGGTGTCACAGTCACGGTAAATGTCTTCAAAGTGAGGAGGCCGGCGTGCCCGACTCGAGCAAGAACGATGTGATCGAATACCGGGCTTTCACGCTCGATGACATCCCCGCAGCGCACGCGTTGACCACGTCCGTCAAATGGCGGCATCGTCCGGACGACCTGCGCTTCGCGGCGCGTCTCGGCCATGGCTTCGCCGCCGTCGACAGCCAGGGCCGGGTCGTCGGCACGGCGCTCGCGTGGCAATTCGGCGCGGATGCCGCAACGCTCGGCATGTTCATCGTGTCGCCGGAGCATCAGCGGCGCGGCATCGGACGCGGACTGCTCGATCGTCTGATCGCGACGCTCGGCTCGCGCATGCTGCTCATTCACGCATCGAATGAAGGCAAGCCGTTGTGCGAGGCACGCGGCTTCACGCACATCGACACGATTCATCAGCATCAGGGCGCGGCCTTTCAGCCGCCGCTCGTCTCGCTTCCGCCGGGCGAACGGCTGCGTCCGATCGGCGCGAAGGACACGCCGCGTCTCGCCGAACTCGCCTCGCGTGCGAGCGGAATGGATCGCACCGGGTTGCTGCCGGAACTGCTCGATGTCGCGAGCGGCATCGCGCTCGATCGCGATGGCGAACTCATCGGCTTCGCGCTCTTCCGCCGTTTCGGCGACGGCCATGTGATCGGCCCGGTGATCGCGCCCGAATCGCCGGACCAGAGCCGCGCGAAGGCGTTGATCAGCTATTGGCTCGCGCTGAACGCGGGCATGTTCGTGCGTGTCGATACACCGCTGCGCTACGGGCTTTCCGCGTGGCTCGAAGGGCTCGGGCTGCCGCTCGTCGATACCATCGAGCAGATGGCGCTGAACGGCACGCCATCCGCCGATGAATCGCTCACGCAATTCGCGCTGACGAGCCAGGCGTTGTGGTAACCCGGCCGTGAACATCGGTGCGACCGATGTTCACGCTTTCTCCAGCCACGCGAACTCCGCGAACCGATAGCCCATCACGCGGCCCGATGGCGTGCCCTTCAATCCGCGCAGCGTCGAGCTCTGCGCGTCGATGAAGTTGATGAACGCCGGAATCACGAGACTGTTCTTCTCGTAGATGATCGTCTGCATATCGCCGTATATCTGCTTGCGCTTCGCTTCGTCGCGTTCGCGGCGCGCCTGCACCAGCAGTTGATCGAACTGCTCGTTCTTCCAGCCCGACTCGTTCCAGTTCGCATTCGAGCGGAAGAACTGCGTGTACAGCAGATCGAGCGTCGGGCGCGGCAGAATCGAGCCGTAGGTCATCGGGTACTTCATCCAGTAGGTCGTCCAGTAGCCGTCGGCGGGCACGCGGCGCACGTTGATGTCGATGCCCGCCTGCTTCGCGGCCTGCTGGATCATCATCGCGGAATCGAGCGCGGTCTCGACCGATGGCGGCGCGATGATCTCTGCGCGCGCGCCCGGCGTGCCGGCCTTCTTGAAGTGGAACTGCGCCTTGTCGGGATCGTATGCGCGCTGCGGCAATCCCTTCATGAAATACGGATGCCACTCCGGCACCGGATGATCGTTCGCGAGCGTGCCGTGACCGCGCAGCATCACGGTCACGATGCGCTGCCGGTCGTGCAGATACTTGATGCCTTCGTTGAAGTCCGCGCTCTTCGTCGGCAGCATGTCCTGCCGCAATGCGAGGTCCGAATAAAGTTGCGACGGGCTTTCGAGCACCGTCACCTTGCCCGTCTGCTTGACGCGATCGACATCGCGCGCGGGCAGCGGCGAGATGAGCTGCACATCGCCCGCGAGCAGCGCATTGGTGCGCGCCGCATCGTCGCCGATGCCGATGATCTCGACCTCATCGAGATACGGACGACCCGGCTTCCAGAAGTTCGGATTGCGCGTGCCGATGCAGCGTTGCGCCGGCGTGAACTCCTTGCACACGAACGGGCCCGTGCCGTTGCCCTTCGAGAAATCCGTCGTGTTCGCGGCCACGATCACGAGATGCGGAATCGCGAGCAGCGCGGGAAGATCGACATTCGGTTCCGTCAACGTGATCTCCACCTTCAGCGGCCCGACCGCCTTCACCGAGCTGATGCCGTCCACGATCGACTTCGCCTTCGATGCCGTCGCCGGGTCCTTGTGGCGCATCAGCGAGAACACGACATCGTCGGAGGTGAAGGGCTTGCCGTCGTGGAAGTGCACGTTGGGCCGCAGCGTGACGGTCCATTTCACGAAGTCGTCGGATTCGAGCTTTTCCGCGAGCGCGTTTTGCGTCTTGAAGTCGGCGTCGAGTTCGGTGAGGCCGCTATAGAACATGTACGCGCGCGAATAGTCGCCGGTATGCGTGCCCTTCGAGGGATCGAGCGAATCCATCAGCGACTGGTTCGCCAGCGCCACACGGATGCGTCCGCCGCGTTGCGGCGTGGGCTCGGTCGCCGCGAACGCGAGTGTCGACGCGCCCGGCAGGATGAGGGTCGCCGCGCCCGCGGCGGCCAGCGTTTTCATCGCCTTGCGGCGGCCAGGATCGGCGACAACGAGTTCCTTCGGCAATGTCATGGTCAGTCTCGCTCGGTCATGTCGTCATGCGGATAGGATGGAACGTGCCTTCAGAGCGCCATGCAAAGTCTGTAGGCGTCGTAGATGGCCGTGTGGATGTCGCGCGACGCGCTCGCGTCGCCGATGCGATACAGATGGAACTGCCCTTCCTCGCCTTGTTGCGCCGCTGGCTGCGGCTTGCCCGTGGCGAATGCTTCGAGATCGGTATAGCCGTCGTTGATCGAATACATGCGCGCCGCCTCGAAGAGATCTTCGACCGCGAGCATGCCGCGCTCGACGACGACATGATCCGCCTCCATCTCCACGAGATCATTCGTCAGATGATGACGGAACACCGCGCGGCGCTTGCCGCTATCCGCCGTGCTCACTTCGATCAGTTCGATGTTCGTGCGCACCGGCACATCCCAGCGCGCGATGTTGCGCATCCAGACCTGATCGTCGCCGCGTCCGCCGGTTTCCTGCGCGGGCATGCTGTCGATGAGTGCGAGCGATACATCGAGGCCCGCATCGACATAGCGCTCGGCGCATAGGTACGCGTTGTGACGGCCCGTGCCGTCGTAGACGAGCACGCTGCCCTCGCGCGGCGCCGTTTCCGTGAGCGCGTCGAACACGGACTTGCATAGCTCGCCGCCCGGCAACGCATCGAGATTCGGCAGCCCGCCCGTCGCGATGATGACGACATCCGCGCCATGATCGAGCACGTCGCTCAATTCCGCGTAGTGGTTGTAGCGCACGTCGACGCCGAGCTTGTCGAGCTGCGACACGCGCCAGTCCACGATGCCGATGAGATCGCGCCGCCAGCTTCCCGTCGCTGCGAGCAGCATCTGTCCGCCCGCCGTCGAGTTCGCTTCGAGCACGGTGACGTCGTGGCCGCGCGTCGCGCTGATACGTGCCGCTTCGAGTCCCGCCGGTCCCGCGCCGACGATCAACACGCGCTTCTTCTGCGCGGCCTCCGCTATGTCATGCGTGAGATATGTCTCGCGCGATGTCGCCGGATTATGGATGCACGTCGCGCGGAAATTGCGGCAGAACGATGCGCCGACGCACGGCCGCGCCTCGTCCTCCTTGCCCGCTTCGACGAGCTTGACGAGATGCGGCTCCGCGATGTGCGCCCGCGTCATGCCGACCATGTCGAGCAGGCCCTCGCGGATCGCATAGCGCGCGGTGGCGAGATCGGCGATCTTGGCCGCATGAAACACGGGCAGATCGACCGCGCGCTTGAACGCGGCGGCCTTCGGCAGCCACGGCGCGGACGGCACGAACATCGCGGGCATCGAATTCAGCGCGAGCGACATCTTCGTGTCCATGCGCCCGAACGTGACATTGAAGAAATCGAAAAGGCCGGTGCCCTGCAGGATGCGCGACATCTCGAGCCCTTCCTCGAAGCTGCATCCGTCTTCGAGCGCGAAGCGAAAGCCGACGATGAAATCGTCGCCCACCTGCTTGCGAATCTCTTCGTGGACCTCGATCGCGAAGCGCACGCGATTGGCCGTCGAACCGCCGTATTTGTCGGTGCGCAGGTTCACGGTCGGGTCCATGAACTGGCCGATGAGATGCCCGCCCGCATGCGTTTCGATGCCGTCGAGGCCGCCATCGCGGCAGCGCTGCGCCGCGAGACCGAAATCGCGGATCACGCGTTTGATGTCCGCCTCGTGAATCGCCTGAGGCACCGCGCGATGCAGCGTTTCGCGCACGGGCGATGGCGCGATCATCGGCAGCCAGGGTTCCGTGTAGGCATCGCCGCGCCGCCCGAGATGCGTGATCTGGCACATCAGCGCCGCGCCGTGCGTATGCACGCGATCGGAGAAGCGCCGCAGATGCGGCACCACGGCATCGGTCCCGACGTTGATCTGCTGGAACGTGTTCGGGCTGTCGAGGCTCACGTTCGACGAGCCGCCGAACATCGTCAGCGCGATACCCCCTTTCGCCTTTTCCTCGTGATACCGTTGATAGACCTCTTGCGGGAATTCATCGCGTGTCAGGCGGCTTGCGTGACTCGTGCTCATCACGCGGTTCCTGAGCACGAGATGCTTGAGGGTGAACGGCTGAAGCAATGGATCCGATGAAGCAGGTGCGGCGGCGCGGTTATCGGTGTCGTGTGTCATGGCCTGCCAGATGAAGTGGGCGTCGGAGCCAAGGTAAGGAGGCCAATACGCGCCGTCAAATTACAAATGGATGCATGCCCCATAACATGGTGTTGTATGAGTCTCCGACTTCCATCGCTTCAGGCACTGCTGGTCTTCGAAACATCCGCGCGGCTTTTGAGCTTCACCAAGGCGGCCGGCGAACTGAACGTGACGCCCGTCGCGGTGAGCCGCATGGTGGCGCGGCTCGAAGACGCGCTCGGTTTCAAGCTCTTCGAGCGCACGAAGCTAGGGCTAACCCTGACTGATCGCGGCGCAACATTGCAGCGCGCCGTCGCGTCCGGCTTCGGGCAGATCGGCGATACCATCGACGAACTCAAGCGCGATCACGCGCAAGGCGAGATCGTCACGCTGTCGCTCGCGAGCGGATTCGCCGCGCTGTGGCTTTTGCCGCGTTATGCCGACTTTCGCCGTGCGTTTCCTTCCGTCAATCTGCGCTTGCAGGTGATGCCCGGCCGCCTGTATGGACCGCTCGAAGACGCGGACCTCGGCATCCGTCTGCATGGGCCAGGCTCGGAGAAAGATCCGCTTCTGATGTGCCCGGAGATCATCGTTCCTATCTGTAGTCCGAACTATCTCGCGGAGTTCGGTCCGCTCGATGCGCCGAAGAGCATCGAAGGTCACGCCTATATTCATCTCGACGTCACTACGCTTTCATGGGCGGATTTTCATCGTGCGACGGGTCTGTCCGATAGAGGCATCGGCGAGGCCGTGCATCACACGGACCCGGGGCTCGCCGTGCAGTGCGCGATGCTCGGCCAGGGCGTCGTGCTCGGCTGGCTGCTCGCGATCGCGGCGCCGCTCAACGAAGGCAAGGTCATTCCGGCGTGGGACCGTTATATCGAAACGGGCTGCAATTATGTGCTCGAACATCGCTCGTCGAACCCTTCGGAGAGCACGCGCGCGGTGGCGCAATGGCTCATCGACGAGATGAAGAAAGAGCTCGATGACGCTCGACGCGTGCTCGCTCCGTTGCGAGCGGTGCCGAAGCATCGTGTCGAACAGTCCGCGCGACGCGCCGAGCCCGCGGTCACGGATTCATCGCCGTCATGATGCCGCGGACGACGAGCGCTCTTTCTGCCAGCAGCGCAGGCCGAACAGCGGCACGACACCATAAGCGTGATCGAGCATGTCCGAGAGCAGACTCTCGTATCGCTCCCAGCGTATCTCGTTGATATAGACGCATATCTCCAGCGCGACGACGGGCGCAGCGGACTGCACATGACGAATCACGAGCGGAAGATCGCGTCGCACGGCGGGATGCTCGCGGAAATATCCGGCGAGATAGAGCCGATACAGGCCGAGATTCGTGCGGCGCTGGCCTTCGGGCGCCGCGAGCGGACCCTCGATCGCATCGCGCAGACGGGCGAGCAGCGCGTCGTCGGGAAAGCGAATGGTGTCGGCATCGATGTGAATCGCATGACGCATGCGCCGCCCGCCCGACTCGAACATGCCGCGCCAGTTCTTCACGCTGTGCGTCAGAAGGATCTGGCTCGGCAACATCACGATCGTGTTGTCGAAGTTGCGTATCTTGATCGTGTTGAGCGCGATATCGACCACGATGCCATCGGCGACATGTCCCGGCACTTCGATCCAGTCGCCGACGCGCAGCATGTCATACGCCGCGAGCTGAATGCTGGCGACGAAGCCGAGCAGCGAGTCGCGGAAGATGATGATGAGCAGCGCGGTGATGGCGGACAGACCTGTCAGCAGATAGAGCGGCGAGCGCTCCAGCAGCAACGACACCACCGCGATCAGCGCGACCAGATACACGACGATGGTGGCGATTTGCAGAAAGCTCTTGATCGGCCTTTCGTTGGCTGACGGAAAATGGCTGTAGCGCTCGTCGATGCTGTCACGCAGCGCGAGCGCCGCGCGCACCAGCGTGTAGACCATGTAGCAGGCCGCGAGAATCGCCAAAGGCCGGCCGAGCGCCGGGATCAGCGGGAACGTGAGGCCGGAGAGCATCGGCGCCGACAGGTAGACGATCGCCGCGGGCACGAGCGGCGCGAGCCGGTGAAACACGCGATGACGCTCCGCCGCGATCAGCCACTTGCGCCCTTCCTTGCGCGCGAGCCGGCTGACGATCATCAGCATGATCGAGCGCGTCACGTAGTAGCAGATCACGCTCGCCAGCAGAATCGCCAGCAGCAGGGCGGCCACGAGCAGGGTCGCGACGGCCCAGCTATCGGTGGAGACGTGGACTTGCCAGTCCGGTCCGACTTCGAAATGCAAGCTGTTGCCGAACATGGACGCTCCTGATCCGGGCGAACCGATGAGATTATTCAGTCGAATCGGCGGTGACACTTGCTACGCTGGGTATTGTAGTAGCGGTGCCTCGGGTAGTAGCGGGGCCTCGGTCTTCGAAATCGAAGCAATGTACACAGGCTCTTCGCATTTGCCGATTTTCCCGCTACAATGCGGTCCCCTTGCCCAGGTGGCGGAATTGGTAGACGCACTATCTTGAGGGGGTAGCGCCGAGAGGCGTGCGGGTTCGAGTCCCGCCCTGGGCACCAGATACATTTCGAACGTTCACCACGTTCGACCGAAACCCCGACGTCGAAAGGCTGTCGGGGTTTTTGCGTTTCGCCGTCGCTTGCGTTCGAGCGTGTCGGAAGATCGAAGTCGAAACGTGCGTCGTATGGCGCGCCATGCGGCTCGTGTCGATATGCTTCCCTGTTACGCGGACAGCGCGGGTCGCTGACGCGTGGTTGCGCAGACAGCGTCGCACAATCGCCTCACGTTGTTTTGTTATGCTAACTACTTGCGTTCGTTAGCAAGCGACGGAATGGAGGATGCGAGTGGGCAATGAAGTAAGACTGCGCCGACTATCGTTGACGCTGCGCAGGCGTCGCGATGTGCTCTTTACGAGCCGCGACGCAGAACAGCGTGCCACCGCCGGTGCGCGATGCTTCCTGGCCGACAAATTCAGTTGGTCGCACGATCGGCAGATCATGGCAGAGTTGCGCACACTGCTCGAACTGAGTGACGACGACGCTTCCGCTGCGTGGAAGATCGAGCGCGCGATTGAAACGGGCGAACTGGTAACGGTTCCGGATCAGCCCATGAAAGGCACATCGGTTCATCAGAACGCGGGCGGCGAGCGCCGCGGGCCCAAACCGCGCGACGTTGTCGCTGCGTTGCCGTTGTTCCGGCGCGCGGCGAGCGTCGCGGCCAGCGTGCGTTCGTTTGAACGGCCGAGACTTCCGAGACTGCCGGCGGAAGATTTTCCGGCCATCTGGGCCGCCGAGCCCGGCGACGTCCTGCCGGATGGAACGATCGCCACGGCGCTCAGCGATGCGCGGCCGTTCGAATATGTACCTGAGGATTTCAGCGACGACACGCTGGAAATCGCGCGCGCGGCGTGAGTATGAGGGGCAACGAACCGGGTGGTTTTCGTGTCAATGCGAATGGGTTGGACGTGGATTACTTCGATTCGGCGGGTAAGCTTTGCGCGCAATATCACGCCAGTCACGGCGAGCCGCACGGCCATAATTTTTTCGAAGGAAAGCGAGACAACGCGCACCTTCCCATGTCATCGATCAACTGTGAGTGAGTAGAACGCAATGAGCATTCCGGAAAAGACTTGGGGCTGGGAACTGGCGACCAATGCCGACGCACTGGTAAAGGTGCTGGGAGGCTACCCATCCTTTCACGATTCGGCAGTGCGATCCTTGTGTATGCGAAGGGGGCGCGAGACTCGCGAGGGACTGGACGGCCGGGAGCTGCCCGGTACGCAAACACGCGACGTGATCGACGTGCGCCTCGAAGTGCTCCATGACCGATATGGTCCGCCGCCTGTCCCTGGTCGCGCTGACCGTATCGTCGTGATCGACTGCCTGGATGTTCGCACGTCGGAAATCGACCTGAATGCCATGCTCGAAGAGGCGACGATCATGGAAATGACGCTGACGCAGGCTCCGGATAATCTGCTCGAGCTGGACCTGTTGCCGAATGTCGGACTCGACCTTCGGCTGACATGCGCCAAGGTCGTTATTAGCGATCTGCTCCCCTACGTGCGCCCGCGATGAAAACAGTCTGCCTTTCCCTCACTTCCCCCGCACCTTCCGCTTCTCCCCCACCGCCCCCACCTCGGCCCCCGACTGCACCAGAAACTCCCGAAACGCATTGGCCACCTGCGGCAAGCGCCGCTCCGACATGTGCACGACATGCCATGACCGCTCGATCGGTGTCGAGGGCACCGGCAGCGTCGCGAGCAGTCCCGCCTGCATCTCCAGCGCGCACGCGTGCAGCGAAAGAAACGCCACGCCGAGTCCCGCTTCGACGAGCTGCTTGATCGCTTCATTGCTCGACAGCTCCGACGCGGCATGCAGCTTCAATCCCGCCTCCTTGAAGAGCCCCTCGATCGCGACGCGCGTGCCCGAGCCGCGCTCCCTGACGAGCAGGTTCGCCGCCTCTAGATCGGTCAGATGCAGGCGCTTCGCGTGCATCAGCGGATGCGACGGCGCGGCGACGAACGCCATCGGATGCTTCGCGAATGCCGCCGCGCTCGTGCGCAGCTCGCGCGGTTGCCGTCCCATGATCGCGAGATCGATTTCGTTCGTCGCGAGCATGCGCACGATGTCATCGCGATTGCCGATGCGAAACTGCAGCTTCACGCCCGGCCTTTGCTTCGTGAATCGCACGAGCAGCGGTGGAACGAGATATTCCGCCGTCGTGATCGCGCCGATGCGCAGCGTGCCGCCCAGCTCGCCGCGCAGCGCCGCCACTTCCTCGCCGGCCTCGTTCCAGAGGCTCAGGATCTCGTTCGCATAACGCGCCATCACCTCGCCCGCGGCCGTGAGCTGAACCTCGCGGCCCACGCGCCGCAACAGCGGCGTGCCCGCCGCCTCGCCCAACAGCGAAATCTGCAGGGACACCGCCGGCTGCGTGAGATGCAGCTCCACGGCCGCGCCCGAAATGCTGCCCACGCGCGCCACGGTCTGCAGCGTCCTCAATTGCCGGAAGGTCGTCGTCTTTAACATTAGTGAAAACTTATGAGTCGGCGATAAATACTAAATAGCGCAAATGTTTTCGCGACCTTATATTTTTTCCAACGAGGTCGTCAAGCGAGGCCGCTGCGACACAAACGCATTCAATCGATGAAGCACCACCTGGAGAACCATGATGCTGAATACTTACGCGCAACACCAGGTTGATTCGCCCCACCGCATCGTCATCGTGGGCGGCGGCGCCGCCGGGCTGGAGCTCGCCACGCGCCTCGGCAATGGCGTCGGCAAGCGTCGCCGCGCCGAGGTGACCCTCATCGACCGCTTCCCGACGCACTTCTGGAAGCCGCTGCTGCACGAAGTCGCGTCAGGCCAGATCGACGCATCGAGCCATCAGATCGACTACGCCGCCCACGCGAAGTGGAACCACTTCCGCTTCGAGCAGGGCGCGCTTTCGGGCATCGACCGGGGGCGCCGCGAGATCGTCATCGACGAGACGACCGACATCGACGGCCGTCCGCTCCTGCCGAAGCGAACGCTCGCATTCGATACGCTCGTGCTCGCGCTCGGCAGCGTCACGAACTTCTTCTCCATTCCCGGCGCGGAGCAGCACGCGCTGACGCTGGAGACCGTGGAGCAGGCGGAGACCTTCAGGCGGCGTCTGCTGTCGAGCCTGCTGCGCTCGGGCCACGCGCGGCAAGCGACGCCCGGCGCCGTCAAGACGCCGGTTTCGGTGACGGTCATCGGCGGCGGCGCGACCGGCGTCGAGCTGGCGGCCGCGCTGCGCGGCTCGGCCGAGATGCTGCGCGACTATCACCTCGCGTCGCTCGATCCGGCCGACGACATCCGCATTCGTCTGCTGGAAGGCGCGCCGCGCGTGCTGCCCGCGCTGCCCGAGCGCATCTCCGCGCGCGCTCAGGACGTGCTCGCGGGCCTCGGCGTCGAAGTCCGGCTCGGCTGCCGCGTGCAGTCGGTCGATGCGAACGCCGTCGCGACAGCCGATGGCGAAACGCTCGCGAGCGACATCACTATCTGGGCCGCCGGCGTGGAAGGGCCGGCCGTCCTCCGCAAGCTCGAAGGATTGCCGTTGAACCGGCTCGGACAGGTCATCGTCGACGGAACGTTGCAGGTCGGACCCGACTCGGGCATCTACGCAATGGGCGACTGCGCCGCGTGCGCGGCATCGAAGGGCGACGCGCTCGTGCCGCCGCGCGCGCAGGCCGCGTATCAGCAGGCCGTCTATCTCGCCGATGCCCTCGCGCGCCGCCTCGATGCCCGCGCCGTGCCGCTCTTCGCCTACCGCGATCAGGGCACGCTGATTTCCTTCGGACGCGCGGGCGCGGCGGGCGCCCTGATGAGCGAGCTGCTGCGCCGGCCGCTCTTCATCGACGGATGGTTCGCGGCGTCGTGCTACCGGCACCTGTATCGCAGGCACATCATGGGGCTCACGGGCATCAAGCGCGCGGTGATGTACGCCGCGAGCCAATGGCTGCGCGAGCGTGTACGGCCCACGGTGAAGCTGAACTGAACGCCGTCAACGCGCCGCCGCATGCCGATGGGCAAGCGGCAGGCGCACCTGGAAGGTGGTGCCGCGATCGTTGGCGACGACATTGAGTCTTCCGTCGTGCCGATGCACCACCGTCCGGTACGCGATGTGCAGCCCGAGGCCATTGCCCTTGCCGGGCGGCTTCGTCGTGAAGAACGGCTCGAAGAGACGCGGCAGGATATCCGCCGGAATGCCGTGCCCGGTATCCGAGATTTCGATCACCGCGCAGTCGCCTTCGCGATGCGAGCGGATCATGAGCTCGCCGCTTTCGTCCATCGCGTCGATGGCGTTGTCGATCAGATTGGTCCACACCTGATTGAGCTCGCTGCCATACACCGGCACGGGCGGCAGCGCGCGATCGTAGTCCCTTCTCACGACGACCCCATGCTTCAGCCGATGCTGCATGATGGTCAACGTATCCTCGATGCCGTTGTGGATGTCCACTTCCTGAAGCGGCGCCTGATCCATGTAGGAATACGACTTCATCGCCTTCACGATCTCCGAGATGCGCCCGGCGCCGAGCCACGTCTGCTCGGACAGAAAGCGCATTTCGACAGTCGCGGCGAGCCACCGGATGGCCGCGCCGAACTGCTCGCGGTTCACGCGCGGCGTCAGGGAGTCGAGTTCGTCCGGCGCGAAGCCGGCCGCCACGAGCCGCGGCGCAATGAGCCAGGGCTTGTCCGTTCCGTGCGACGAAAGCCACTGCGCGAAGCGCTCTTCCGCTTCGCTCTGCCGCAATGCGCCCTGCGGCGTGGCATCGACGGCGGGCGGCGCGCGGCTCGCCCATGCGTCGAGCGTGTCCATGACATCGGCGGGCATCGCGCAAAGCACGAGCGAGCGCGTCGCGCGATGCAGGCTGTCGAGCGCATCGCGCATGCCGTCCGCCGCGCGCGCGACGGCCGCCGCCGGATTGTTCAGCTCATGCGCGAGCCCCGCCGACAGCCGCCCCAGCGCGGCCAGCTTCTCGCCGCTGAGAATGAAGGAATCGTAGGCGCTGATGCGGCCGTACATCGACCGGAAAATCTGCTTGCCGAACGACTCGCACTCGCTCAACAGCTTGCGCACGACGCTCTCGGGCAGCGAGACCAGATAGCAATCCGTGTTCGCGCTGAAGGTCAGCGGCAGCGGCATGCCCGAGAGCAGCGACGCCTCCGCGACCGAAACCGGCGCGGCGCGCGTGTCGTCGATCACCTGGCGGCCCGCGACGAGCTTTTCGGTCAGCAGCTCGCCTTCGAGCAGGATGAACTGATGCGTGACCGTCTGCCCTTCGTGCATCAGGATCTCGCCCTTCTTCAGGCGATGCTCGGTCAGACTCGCGGCGAGCCATTGCTTGCACTCGTCGGACAGGCCCGCGAAGAGCGGGATCTCGAAGAGCATCGACGGAACGCTCATGGGTTCGCGAGATATTGATGAATGAAGTGCACCGCGATCGAGCCTTCGCCGACCGCCGCCGCCACACGCTTGACCGAGTCGGCGCGCACGTCGCCCGCCGCGAAGATGCCGGGCACGCTCGTTTCCAGCAGGAACGGATCGCGTCCCGGCTCCCATCCCGCCGGCGCGCGCCCGCCCTTGATGAGCGCGCGGCCCGTCAGCAGGAAGCCGTGCTCGTCGCGCTCGACCACGCCGCGCAGCCACTCCGTGCACGGCGCCGCGCCGATGAACACGAAAAGCCCGCTCGCCGGAACGGTTTCCGAACGGCCGGTCTGCAAGTCGCGCAACGTGATCTCCGCGAGATGGCCCTCGCCGCTCACACTTTCGACCTCCGTATGCGGCCGCACGTGGATGTTCTCCGTCTCGTGAATCTGCTCGACGAGATAGTGCGACATGCCCACGCTCAGCGATGATCCCCGGCACAGGATCGTGACCGAACGCGCGTACTTCGACAGAAACATCGCGCCCTGGCCCGCGGAATTCGCGCCGCCCACGATAAACAAATCCTGATTCGAGCAGGCGACCGCCTCGACCAGCGCCGCGCCGTAATACACGCCGGCGCCCGTGAGCGCCTGCACGCCGCGCGCTTCCAGCTTGCGATACGACACGCCGCTCGCGACCATCAGCGCGAGACAGCTCACCTCCGATCCGTCGGAGAGCCGGACGAACTTGTACGGCGGCTCGATGCGCAGTCCCACCGCGTGCTGCGTGAGAATCATCTCGGCGCCGAAGCGCCGCGCCTGCGCGAGCGCGCGCCGCGACAGATCCGCGCCGCTCACGCCGGAGGGAAAGCCGAGATAGTTGTCGATATGCGAGCTCGTGCCCGCCTGCCCGCCGGGCGCATCGCATTCGATGATCGCGACATGCAGCCCTTCCGATGCGCCATACACCGCCGCCGCCAGTCCCGCCGGCCCGCCGCCGACGATGACGAGATCGTAGAACGGCGTCGTCGAGCGCGTGTGCAGCCCGACTTTCTCGGCGATCTGCGCGATCGTCGGACGGCTTTGCACGGTGCCGTCCTCGAACACGACGACCGGCAAATGGCGCTGCCCCGGCGCGAGCGCGCTCAGAAGCGTCTCGGCCTCGGCGTGACGCTCGACATCGAGCCAGCGGAACGGAATGTGATTGCGCGCCATGAAATCGCGCAGCTGATGCCCCTGCGGCGACCAGCGGTGATCGAGAATGCGGATGCCCTGGAACGCCGAACGCGAGGACGCGTGCCAGTCCGCGAGCAGATCGTCAAGGGCCGGATAGAAGTTCTGCTCGGGCGGATGCCAGGGCTTGAGCAGATATTGATCGAGATGCACCGTGTTGATCGCGCGGATGGCGGCATCGGTGTCGGCGTAAGCGGTCAGCAGCACGCGCTTGGCTTCGGGAAACAGTTCGATGGCCTGCTCGAGAAACTCGATGCCGCTCATCTTCGGCATGCGCTGATCCGCGATGAACAGCGCCACCGAGCGGTTCTGCAGGCGCAAATGCTGCGCCGCCTCCAGCGCCGCCGGCCCCGAGTCCATGCGCACGATCTGGTAATGCTCGCCGTACGCGACCTGCAGATCACGCGCGACCGCGCCGGCCACGATCGGGTCGTCGTCCACGGCGAGGATCACAGGCTTGTCCATGGTGGTCTCATGCGCCCATGCCTGAGGGCGCGGCATCCGTTGCAGACATTGTAGACGCTGCGGCGGCAAGGTTTCGCGCGGCTTGCATGTGCTACAGGACCGGGCCCGCGAGCGGCGCGTCGTCATGCGATGCGCCGTGCCTGCCCGCGAGCGGCAGCGTCACCCTAAAGACCGTTCCGTTCGCATCCGATCGCGCGCCGATCGTTCCGCCGTGCCGGTTCACCACGATGCGGTACGCGATATGCAGGCCGAGCCCCATGCTCGGGCCGTGCGCGTGCGGCCCGCGCTTCGACGTATAGAACGGCTCGAACACGTGCTCGACCGCATCCGCAGGAATGCCCGGGCCGTTGTCCGCGATTTCGACGACGGCATCGTCGCCGTCGCGATGCGTGCGGATCGCGATATGACCCCGGCCTTCCATCGCCTCGATCGCATTCTCGATGATGCTCGTCCACACCTGATTGAGCTCGCTTCCGTACGCCTGAAGCCGCGGCAGGCTGCGATCGTAGTCGCGCGCGAGTTCGATGCCGCGCTTCGTCTCGTGCGTCATCACCATCAGCGTGTCGTCGATGCCGTCGTGAAGATCGACCTCCTGTTGCGGCCCCTGATCCATGAACGAATAGGATTTCATCGCCGCCACGATGCCGGAGATGCGCTGCGCGCCCTGCATCGCGTCGTCCATGACCGTGCGAAGATCGAGCACGCGCGCGATCCAGCCGATGGCCGCATCGAGCTGGCCGGCGCTCAGCTCGTCCGCGTAAGGCGCGAGATCATCGGCCGCGATGCCGTGCGCCGCCAGCACCGGCGCGACGCGCCACGGCTTCGCGACGCGGCGCGCGCCGAGCCAGTCGGCGAGCCGCGACTCGCGCTCGCTTTGCGCGAAGGGCGCCGCCGCTTCGGCGCGTTCGTTCGATGCCTTGGCGATCACGAGCGCGTAGAGCCGGTCGAGCGTGTCCTCCGGCACCGCGTGGCGGCCGAGCGCGAGCGCCGAGCCTTCGAGCGCGTCGAGTTCCTTGCGCATGTATTGCAGCCCGCTCGCCAATGCCGATGCCGGATTGTTCAATTCATGCGCGAGCCCCGCCGCGAGCTTGCCCAGCGCGGCGAGGCGGCTTCGATTGAGCGCCGCTGTTTCGAGCGCGGTGAGCCAGTCGGTCATCACGCGCGCCACGGCCTGGCTGAACGAGCCGCATGAAACGAACAGTTCACGAAAAGCCGCTTCCGGCAAGTGCGCGAGCCGGCACGCGCTTTTCGCGGTGAGCGTCACCGGATAGGGAATCGACGCCATCACGCAGGGCGTGCCGAACGCCTCGGGCGCGCTGTAGCGCTCGACGTAGCGCTCCTCATCGCTCTCACCGCCGGCGCTTTGCGTCGCGTCGACTTCGCCGTCGAGCAGGATGGTCAGGCGCGCGGGCATGTCGCCTTCATGCAGCAACACGTCGCCGGCCGCGATGGAGAACTCGGACACGCGCTCGCCCAGCCATTCCAGACGATCGCGCGGGAGATCGGCGAATATGCGGATCCGGGCCAGCCTGTCGAGTTCGATCATCGTGCTCTCCGGCCATCGTCACGAGGACGTGGCACGCGCCTCGCTACCGTCGCAATGAAAACATCGCTTCATTCGTTGCGCGTTCGAACCTGTCGATTCAGTTTAGGCAATCCGTGCGGTGCATTCGAAGCGGACCTGTCGGCTCCGCGTTCCGTGCAACACCGAAGGGATTTATGATGGACATCTGTCACCGCCCTCATTCATGTTCGCATCGGAGAGATGCGCGCCGCGCTCAGCGAAGATCGGAAAGCAACGTTAACATCTGATGATTCGCGGGCATTCGCCGTCCCGTCTTGCATCGCCTGTTCCATCCGCAAGTTGAAGTGCAATCGTTCGATACGCAATCAATGGAGGCCTGGAGATGAACAAGAAGAATTCCGCAGCCATCTGGATCCTGGTCGCCATGGTCGTCGGCATCCTGGTCGGCTACATGATCTTCACGAGCTTTCCCGACAAGAAATCCGCCAGCGAGATAGCCGGTTACATCTCGCTCGTGTCCGATGTCTTTCTGCGGCTCATCAAGATGCTGATCGGGCCGCTCGTGTTTTCCACGCTGGTCGTCGGCATTGCGCACATGGGCGACGCGGCCTCGGTCGGACGCGTGTTCGCCAAGGCGCTGGGCTGGTTCATCACGGCTTCGCTCATTTCGCTGCTGCTCGGGCTGGTGATGTCGAATCTGCTCAGACCCGGCGACAATCTCGGATTGCCGCTGCCCGACATCGGCGCATCGGCGAATCTCGCGACGTCGAAGTTCACGCTGAAGGATTTCGTGAGCCACATGGTGCCGCGCTCGTTCGCCGAAGCGATGACCAACAACGAGATCCTGCAGATCGTCGTGTTCTCGATGTTCTTCGGCGTCGCGCTAGCCGCGCTCGGTGACAAAGGCAAGATCCTGCTCGCCGCGATCGATCAGCTTTCGCACGTGATGCTCAAGATCACCGGCTATGTGATGAAGCTCGCGCCGCTGGCCGTGTTCGCCGCGATGGCCGCCACCGTCGCGGTCAACGGCCTGACGATCCTGCTCAAGTTCGCCGTCTTCATGGCCGACTTCTATCTCAGCCTGTTTCTGCTGTGGGGCCTGCTCGTGCTTGCCGGCTATCTGTTTCTGCGGCGACGTGTCTTCCGGCTGCTCGTGCTCATCAAGGAAGCGTTCATGCTGTCGTTCGCGACCGCCAGTTCCGAAGCCGCGTACCCGAAGATCCTCGACGCGCTCGACCGTTTCGGCGTGAAGCGCAAGATATCCAGCTTCGTGATGCCGATGGGCTATTCGTTCAACCTCGACGGCTCGATGATGTACTGCACGTTCGCGACGCTTTTCATCGCGCAGGCGTACAACATCCATCTGCCGATCAGCACGCAGATCACCATGCTGCTGATCCTGATGCTGACGTCGAAGGGCATGGCCGGCGTGCCGCGCGCGTCGCTGGTCGTGATCGCGGCCACGCTCAATCACTTCAATATCCCCGAGGCGGGCCTGCTGCTGATCCTCGGTGTCGATACCTTCCTCGACATGGGCCGTTCCGCGACGAACGCGGTGGGCAACTCGATTGCGAGCGCGGTGGTCGCCAAGTGGGAAGGCGAACTGCTGTCGGAATCGGAAGCGGCGGCGAATGCGGCGCGCATCGAGGCCGAACAGGAAGCGTCGCTGGCGCATCCGGCGCAAGTCTGACGGAGGCGAGCCATGAAGATGCAGCGCTTCTGGGCGGCGCTGGCTCTGGCCAGCCTGATCGCCACGGCCTTCGGCGCGCGCGCGGCCGATGACGTGCAGACACCGCCGCCGAACAACGACGCCTATTCGCCCGCGACACTGACCGGCACGCTGGCGAAAGCGCGTGACACGGGCACGATCGCGCTCGGCTACCGCGACGCTTCGGTGCCTTTCTCTTATCTCGGTGCGCGCAAGGAGCCCATCGGCTATTCGATCGAACTGTGCACGTCGCTCGTCGCCGCGATCGGAAACGCGATTCACAAGAACCTGAATATCCAGTGGATTCACGTCACGCCGGAAGATCGCATCGATGCGGTCGTCGATGGAAAGGTCGATCTCGAATGCGGCTCGACCACGAGCAACGTCGAGCGCCAGAAGCGCGTGGCCTTCTCGCCGATCATCTTCGTGGCCGGCACGAAGGTGATGGTCAAGAAAGGCTCGCCGATCCGCTCGTTTCGCGATCTCGCGGGAAAGACGGTCGCGGTGACGGCCGGCACCACGAATGAAAAAGCCTTGCGCGATCTCGACAGGAAGTTCGCGCTCGGCATGCGCCTGCAGGTCGTGCCGGACCATGCTGATGGCTTCGCGCGCGTGGCGAACGGCCAGGCCGATGCATTCGCCACCGACGACGTGCTGCTATACGGCCTTATCGCCGAGAACGCGGCGAAAGGCGGCGCGTATCAGGTCGTGGGGGATTATCTGTCGTATGACCCGTACGGCATCATGTTCCGCAAGAACGATCCGCAACTCGCGCAGGTGGTGAGGGACACGTTCCAGGAGCTCGCCGCCGATGGCGAGATCGAGCGGCAATACAAGCGCTGGTTCCTGCAGCGTCTGCCGTCCGGAAAGAGCCTCGACATGCCGATGAGCGCGCAGCTCGAAAGCATCATCCAGACGATGGCGGGCGGCGAGGCTCAATGAGCGCAGACGCGCGACCGGCCGTTCAAACGGGGCCTGCCTGCATGACCCGGTTTCGTCCGGATGCCTTCGCGTCGTAGAGCGCTTCGTCGGCGGCGCGGATGAGCGTGCTCACGTCGTCGTCGCGTTCGGGGCGCCAGCTCGCGAGACCGATGCTCGCCGTCACGCGGCCGAACTCGCTGCCCGCGTGCTCGATCGACAGATCGCTGATGGCCGCGCGAATCCGCTCCGCGATGCGCGCCGCGCCTTCGGTCGGTGTATCGGGCAGCACGACGATGAACTCCTCGCCGCCATACCGTGCCGCGGTATCGGCGGGCCTGCGGATGTTGTCGCCGATGCAGCGCGCGACGGCCGCGAGCGCATCGTCGCCGGCCTGATGACCGTAGGCATCGTTGAAGGCCTTGAAGCGGTCGATATCGACGAAGAGCAGAGAAAAGAGACTGCGCGTGCGGCGCGCCCTGCGCCACTCCTGATCGAGAATCTCGCCGAGCGTGCGGCGATTGTGCAGCCCGGTCAGTCCGTCGGTGCGCGCGAGCAGTTGCAGCTCCGATTCCGCGCGCATGCGCCGCCGGAATTGCGCGGCGAGCACGAACGACAGGATGATGAAGCCGATCGCGAGCACGCCCATCGACGAGCCGATGATGACCGCGCGCCGATGCCATGCCGCATAGACGTCTTCTTCGCCCTCGGCCACCATGATGATGAGCGGCAGCTTGGGGAAATTGCGGAAATAGTAGAGCCGGCGCCTGCCGTCGAGCGACGATGTCTCGCTGAAGCTGCCTTGCGCGGCCTTGCGAAAGCGCTTGTAGGTATCGGCATGGGTGATGTCGCGGCCGATTATCTGCGCATCGAACGGTTGACGCATGATCATCATGCCGTCCTGGCTGATCAGCGACACGGCGCCGTGCGGCCCGAGCGAAAGCCCCGCGAAGAGCGTGCGAAAGTATTCGAGGTTGATCGCGAGCATCGCGACGCCCGCGAACGATCCATCGGGATTGGATAGCCTGCGGCTGAGCGCGATGCTCGGCGCGCCGCCTCGCAGCCGCGACGCGAAGGGGCTGCTGATGAAGAGCCCGGTGTCGGGATGATCGCGCTGAACGGTGAAATAGCGCCGGTCCGCGAAGTTGGCCGGGCGCGGCACGATGCTGCCCGAGTCGATGACGATATTGCCGTTCACGTCGAGCACGAGAATCGATCCGAGATCACGCGCGGTCGCGGCCCGGTCGAACAGCACGTCGTTGCGCAATTGAGGCGGCAGCGCGCTGACGTCGGCACGGTGCACGCCTTCGACGACGGCTTGCAAGGAGAGTTCGTACAGCTCGAAATTGCGCTCGATATCCCGCTCGGCGAGCAGTGCGAGATTGCGCGATGTGTCGCGCGCGCGTTCGAGTGCGTCGAGCCTGCCTTGATAAAGCACCAGCGCGCACAGTCCGACCATCGCGAGCGCGATGACGGTCCCGCAAAGCACGATGATGTTCGGCGCGGAGAATCGCGGACGCGATGGCGTCGGCGCGTTCGGACTTGGGTTGGTGCAGTTATTGTCGATGGCCACTATTTGGATATTCCGGAATCCTGGCTCGCGGGTTTTTCTTTGCTCTGCATGGTCCTCGGTCAGCGAGCTAGGACGATATTGTCGCTTATTTGGCTGATTCGGGTTGGTGGGGGCGGGGCGTGGTGGCGCTGCGCAGTTTGCGATTGACGCGCTCGTGCGCTTGGCAAACTGGCTGCACCTCTTCGATGAACACGGCCACACCGCCGATGCCGACCGTGCTCAAGCTGCCCATTTCATTTAATAGGAGCCGGGTTTGTTGCACGTTTCGTTCTTGCGCGCCTTTGAACGTCGAAGACATTCTGCAAGGCTGCCGAAAGGAATCGGGCCTTACCCAGCAACAGATCGCTGACAAGGTCGGCATGCACGTCTCCCAGTACAAGCGTTACGAAGCAGGGACGTCGCAGCCGACCATTGAGGTATTCCGGCGTATTGCCCTGGCCTTGAGCGTGAGCGCAGATACGTTGCTTTTTGAGGAGAGCGAGCGCGGGCCTGACGAGCGGCTCAAACTTCAGTTTGAAGCCGTCTCCAGACTGGACCCGAAGGAGCGGGAAGCGATTGAAACCGTGATCGCCGGCGTCCTGCATATGCACGACGCCAAACGTTGGGCGCAGCTTGCTGCCGCGCCAAGTACACCTGCACCAACGCAGACAAGCAGCAAGAGAAGCCGCTAAAGAAGGAAGTAACGCAGCACCGTAAACGAAGCGCGGGCCGCATGGGCGGCAACCCATACGACCCGCTGACCACCACCAACTCACCGAAGGAGTTGACCATGGCTGACGCCAATCTTAAGCATTGACCGTTCATAACGAGCGGCACATCAAGATTCAACAATCCGCACGCGAGCAGGCACGCTCCTTTCGAAACCGCTATCAGCCGCCCACGCTTTACCCTTGGCTCAAGCTCTCAGGACGGTGGCTCGAACAGGCAGGATTCCAAGCAGGGCAGAGCGTAAAAGTTGAAGTCCAACACGGCAGGCTCGTCATTACGCCTGCTTGAACGACGACACAAACAACAAACCCGGCCGCGGCCGGGTTTGTTGCTTCTACTGCTTCGATTCCTTTGATGCCGCTTCCTGCTCCTCACGCTTCAACGAACGCAACTCTTTGATGAATTGATAGCTCACAGCTACAAAGAAGGTTAGGTAAACCGGAGCGCCAACAAGAATTGGCTTCCAGCCCGCTCCCTGTGCAACAGAGAAAACTAGAGCAACAACCACCATACCTAAGATTCCAAGATAGCCCACAGCAAAGCGTCGGACGAGCTTTTTACGTTTGATCTCGTATTCCGTCATTTCTTGCCCCCGGCATTCCTCGAATTTTCAATGGCGGCCTGCATAGGGCCCGGTACGATTTGGAACAAATACCCCAGAGTTGTTCCCGTCGGGCCGGGAACCAGATTCTGTGCAAAGCTACCGGTTATGCCCGTTCCGATACCAATCCCCGCCGACAGATCTGGGCTGCTAGACGGGTTCGTAATCGCAGTCGTCCCAAACGCACCTGTTCCAGCCAGTAAAGCATTGTAAAAACTCACGACCGCCTTGCCCGCCGTTGACGTTCCCAAGGTATTCAGCGGCAATCCAAACGGCGCAAGACCTGCCGCAACCGCTCCCGCCGTCGCCGCATTCTGATAGCTCGGCTGATCCCTCGACAGCCCGCTCTGATAGCTGACTGCATCACCCATATAGGTAAACGCCGTGCCCGTTGACCAGGCTGCTGCCATATCGGCCAGCAGCGTTCCAGCGGCCGCTCCTCCTGTCACTGACCCCGCAAGAATCGTCGCGCCCGTGCGCGCGATCGTATTGCCATACGGATCCTTGTCGTAGTTCGACTTGACGAGCTGATCGTATGTTTTTCCCGTGTCGAGCTGTGTCCGACCCATTAGATTCGATGCCTGATTGTCAGCAATGTATTGGCTGTTGTAGTCGTGGTTCGCGTAGTTCGGATCGTTCTTGTACCCGTCGCAGTTCAGATTCCCACAACCAACGATGCTGCGCACTTCATAGTCATGCACGCCACCTGATGCTTGCGCTGTCTGCTGGTCCGAGTTGCGCATCATCTCTGCCACAATCCGCCCTTCGGCCTCGCTCTCGCTGATACCAAGCTGCTCGGCAACGGCCTTCGCGTACTTCTCGGCCTTGGCGTACTCATCCGGATGCAACTGCCGATTGTAAAGGTCGGCATTGGCCGCCGTCATCGCGCCCGTCGAGCCGCCAACCGCCGCACCCGCGCCCGCCGCAATGACGTTCGAGACGATCTGACCGAGCGCCTTGTCTGCGTCTGCGTTACCTGTCGGACTGGACGCCGCAATATCGTGACTCAAATCATTAAGTTTGCCCGCCGCAGCCGCCGAGATACCTGCACCCGCCGCTCCCGCTGCAACATTGCCACCACCCAGCCCCGCAATCGCCGCCCCACCCGCGATATGCATCGCAATCCGGTACTCACCGCCTTCCTGCCACTTGTCGGCCGTCGCCTGATCTCCCGATGCTTCAGCCTCACGCTGCTTGCTATCCGCATAATTCCCGATCTGCGTGGCCACCGTCTGCGCGACGATCGCCGCCGCCTGCTGCGTGCTCGCCTGCTGATTCAACAGATTCGCCAGGTCAGGCAGCTTGCTCACCTGACCGTTCAGGTCCGTCGTATCACGATTCAGACTCGCCACATCCTGCGCCTGGCGATCCGTATCCGTGATCGTAATCGTCCCCGCGCCGATCGCGCTCTTCGTCGTCGCCGTTTCATTGCCGCTGTCGTGCTGCGAGATCATCGGCGCCACGCCACCGCCATCCGACAACGACGTCACGCCGTTAGCCTTCGCGCTATTCGGCGCCCCCGTCGATCCACCTGCGCTAAACCCGCTGCTGCTCGCGCTGTAGTTCGAATTGTTCGTGATATCGCTAAACGTCAGCGTGCCGGTTGTGAGGCTGTTTTTCGTAGGATCGGCGTCACTCGCAATGACCCCGCCCTTCAGATCCGTATTCCCCTTCACGTTGATATCGAAGCCGCCCGCGCCCGCATGAATGCCGCTCTGCTCCTCGACGCCTGCATAGTCCCCGTGCGCATCGCCGTGCTGGCTGCTGAAGCTCGCGCTGCCGCCGCCCTGACTGATGCTCACGCCCGCGCTCTGGCTTCCCTGATGCGCCACGCTGTGGCTCGTGTCCTGCACGCTTGCGATGTTCAAGTCGCCGCCGATCAACGCCGACACCTGCCGCGTGTGCGTTCAGGTTGAAGAGGGGCGGCTTGCCATCACGCCCGCTTGAACAACGCTGCAACAACAAACCCAGCTCGTAGGCTGGGTTTGTTGTTTGTGGCTACCTCGTTAAGCTTTCCTCCAAATCACGCGAACCTGATGAGGAAGTAGTGCAAGCATGGCTGTAGTTTCGCCTTCATCATTGCAGAACTCAACTTCATACGCCAAGTTCGGAGTTTCATACACTTCAACTACTGTGCCTTTTGCTCCTGCAACTAGCCCGTCTTCAGGCAATTCTTCCAGTAGCTCAACGACATCTAAAAGTTTGATATCTGTATTCATAGCCGTCACTTCACAAACATCGTTGTAAGCCTCGGAGTTGATGAGCCCGGATCATAGATCCATCCAGTCCTAACCTGAACCGTGTTTCCATTCGGACCGGTCACTGGAATATCAACTGTAAAACGTTGACCGAATTGGTCCGCTTTACCGGGCGTAGCCGGGTACTTCGTAACTCCGTCTTGAATCTGACTAATAAGACCATCAGCGTTTGATTGGTTGAACCCTAACGCGGACTCAAACACGCGCGCTTTATTGCCACCAACCGGATGCTCTGGATCCAAGACGTAGCCAGTAATCTTGCGCGGATCAATCTGCGCATTTTCCGCATTTTGAATCGGCCCAGAATTATTGGTTGACGAGCCGGTTGAACCACTATTTGCCGACGATCCATCATTGTTCCCACTATTGAGCGTCGCATTACTCGGCACATACCCCGCCGATCCCGCCGTTATGCTCGCCGTCGAATCGGCCAACACCGCACCCGGATTCGCCATCGGCGGTTCACCGCCTTTGGAACCGATGATTGCGCTTATACCGTTCGCCGTACCTTGCGCAATCAGCGCCGCCGGCGATTCTCCCGCCTTCGCGGCCGCGTCCGAATTCATCAAACCGTTGAACTGGCTGATGCCATTATCCACCAGCGCATTCCACTTGCCCGGCAGCGAGGCCACGTTCGCAATCGTATCTCTCAGCAGTTGCCTTGTGCCACCCTTGCAACTCTCGTTCGTGCAATGCAGTTGGTCGTTATACAGGTTCGCCGCCGAGCTGGTTGCCGCGCCTGATGAACCGCCCACGAAAGCACCCGCGCCTGTCGCCAGCACATTGCCGAGGATATTGCCAAGTACCCGATCTGCATCCGCGTTTCCTGTCGGACTTGTGCCCTTCACCGCGTTGCTCACATCGTTGATGTTGCCCGCCAGTGCCGCTGAAACTCCTGCGCCTGCCGCTCCGCCCGCAACATTGCCGCCACCCAGAACGTGCCCGAGGTCGACGACAGCACGCCGTTCGCCTGCATCGTGCCGCCCTGGTTGTTCGTCGCGCCCGTGACGGTTTCCGTGAGCGCGCCACCCGACACGATCTGACCATTGCGGTTCGAGAGCGCGCCCGCCGTCACGGTCTGCGCACCGCCCGAGGACATCGCACCGTTATCGTTGGTGAGTGAGCCGCTTGCCCGCGCGTCGAGCGTCCCGCCGGCGGTCGTGGTCGCACCAGACAGGTTCAGGTCGCCGCTGCTTGCCGCCAGCACGAGCGCGCCGTTGGCCGAATTGATGCTGCCCGCGAGATTGACCGCGCCGCCATTGACGTTCGCATTGCCGCCCGCCACATTGCGGCCCGTCGCTGTGACGGCACCCGACGCGCCGACGTTCAGGTCACCGGACTGCGCCAGCGAACCATCGCCGTTGACGCCTGCGGCGAGCGTGCCCGTCGATGCGACGCTCCCCGCGTCGATCGTCGTGCTCTGTTGCGCGGCCAGCATGCCGCTGTTCGTGAGCGTGCCGCTCGTCGTCGCGCTGACATTGCCTTGCGCGTAGGTCGTGCCGCTGTTGCCGATGCCCTGGCTTGCGCTCGCGCTGATGGAACCGCTCGCGTTGGTCGTGCCGGCGAGCAAAAGCTGGCCGTTGGATTTGAGCGTCAGGTCGCCCGCTTGAGCAGCAATCACGCCCTTGGTCGAGACACCTACGCCGTATTCGTTCGAAGCGAGATAGATGCGATTGGCGTACATGCCACCCAACTGGCTCACGTCGATCGCGAGCGAAGGCGCCGGACCGCTACCCGCAATCGGCGTCGCGTTGAGCGTATCGTGATCGACATCGTTCGCGCCGGCGATCACGTTGAGACTCTTCGCGTAGATCGCGGCATTGACTTGAATCGCACGGGCGATCAGATCGACCTGGTCGATATTCGTTGCATTCAGGCCCGCGCCTTGGACAACGATGTTGCCGCCTGACACCGTGAAGCCCGCCAGATTGCCGCCCGGACCAAAGTTCGGCGTGCCGGTCGTCAGAATTCCACGCGATGTATTGATGAAACCGCCGCCATCGACGACGATCCCGTTGGGATTCGCGACGATGACCTCCGCGCGCGGCCCCGCAACTTCCAGATAACCGCGCAGCTGCGAAGGCGAATTCGACATCACCTGATTCACGATGATGCGCGCTTCCTGACCCGGCGTCAGATTCGCATTGCCGTTGATGTAGCCCGCCTGCTGCGTCTGCGTGAGGGTCGGCGAGTTGTTCAGGATCGCGCCCTTGCCGGGCACATCGAATTGCGAATAATTGTTGAGAGAGACGCCGGCCGCACTGGGTCTGGCGATATTCACCTGATCGAGCCCGTTCTGGGTCTGCAGCACCTGCGTTGCCGATCCCGGCTTCGCAACGATTTGTGATAAGGCCAACGTCGATGCGGTGCCAAGCATCAGCATCGCCGTCCATGCCATGCCGCGCAACGCTGGCGCGAGAATCGACGTGTCGGCGCCGCGGCGGGCGCCCCGCTCCCCTTTACCGCCCGCATTGCCGCGCGCCACCGCGAAATCTGCCGCCGCGACGACCATGTTGCGCACGCGGCTGTACACCAATCGGTATGAATTCTTGTTCATTACTAGAGCTTCTCTGACTGCAACAGACGGTCCGGAATAAAAGGTTCCGGAAAGCCCAGAATTCTCGGTACCTTGAGAATCCGTAACAGTCAGATAACTCCGAAATGAACACCGAGATGCGAGCGCTTTTCGTGCGATGCGTACGCACTCACGCCGCTCGGACGTCGAATTCGCGGTGAGGATCCCGTCTGCTTCGACATCGGCTCGAACGTCTCTCCAGTCAAAACTTGTTTCTTCGCGTTCCTTATTATTTAGCCGAATCAGACGATCGATCGCAATGCAGACACCCGCGCCTCAGCGACGAGCCTCGGCCCGCCTAAGTCTGCCGCTGAAATAGCGCTCGCGCGAAGCGCGGATCGCGGCGTCGAAGTCCGTCTCCGTCGCGAGGTGCTTGTGATCCACGCTGACGAGCCATCCTTGCGCGGAACGGCACCAGCGGATTCGTCCTTCGTCGTAGAGCTCGGAGAACCAGCGCCAGAGCGTGGCGTCTTCCTTGTCGGCGAGCATGGCCGCCTCGCTCCGAACCTTGTCGTGAATGATCGCCAGCATGGTTGTCGTGGCCTCCGGGCAGTTCGTTATCGCTATGGCGTGTACGCGCTCAAGACAACTCAGCGCGGCCCAATGCGATATATCGCGCGAGATGATGATCTTCATCGCCCAACTGATGATCGATCATCACGAGACGCTTCGCGTAGTGGGAAAGCGGCAGCTCCCACGTCATGCCGAT
>NZ_FCOX02000029.1 GCF_900044055.2 Caballeronia calidae
GAAGTACTTTGGATGGGGATAGCTGTTTCTTTGGTTACTTTCTTTGCAGCAGCAAAGAAAGTGACTGCCGCCCCGCACAGGGGCAGAGCTAATAGACCGACACGAAACCAGGAAGTCCATAGAAGCCGAACGCAAAGTTAGCAGCAGCAAAGAAAGTGACTGCCGCCCCGCACAGGGGCAACGCCAATAGACCGACGCGAAAACAGGATTTCACGCCCGCACCCGAAAACAAACCAGGCGACTACCGCCCCGCGCACGGGCAGTGCCAATAGACCGACACGAAACCAGGAAGTCCATAGAAGCCCAGGCAAGCGACCCCAAACCGACCCTCAACCCCACCGTGAATTTCATCCGCTCCCTAACCCTGCGCCAGCTACAAATCTTCGTGATAGCGAGCCGCTGTCCGAGCTTCGCCCGCGCAGCCGAGGAGCTGCACCTAACGCAACCTGCGGTATCGATGCAAATCCGTCAATTAGAAGAAGCAATAGGACTTCCACTATTCGAACGAGTAGCACGCCGTCTCGCGCTGACCGAAGCGGGCGAAAGGCTATCGCACCATGCAAGCCGCATCCTCGGCGAAATAAAGGATGCCGAAGACGCGATGATGTCCCTCACGCAAGCCGACAGCGGCTCGATCGCGGTGAGCATCGTCAGCTCGGCGACGTACTTCGCGCCGAAGCTCCTCGCGCTGTACTCGCAGCAGTACCCAAAAGTCGATGTGCATTTCTCCGTCGGGAACCGCGAAACGCTTCTGCGCCTGCTGCAAGACAACGCCACCGATCTGGCGATCATGGGCCGCCCGCCCCCCGAACTGGGCACCACAGCCGAGCCACTCGCCTATCATCCGCATGTGATCATCGCGCCGCTCACGCATCCGTTACGTGATGCAAAAGACTTCGATCTGCAGGAACTCGCCAGCGACACATTCCTCCTGCGCGAGCCAGGATCAGGCACACGCGCCGTCGCCGAGCACGTATTCCGGCAGAACCTCTTCGTGCCCGCGCGCAGCGTCACGCTCGGCAGCAACGAAACCATCAAGCAGGCAGTGATGGCCGGCATGGGCGTGAGCCTCATCTCGCTGCACACGCTATCGCTCGAACTGCGCACCGGCGAAATCGCCGTGCTCGACGTCAACGGCACGCCCGTCGAACGAACCTGGCAGCTCGTGCATTCGCGCTCGAAACAGCTCTCGCCGACCTGTCTCGCGTTTCGCCGCTTCCTGCTCGAAAACGCCGAGCCGTTTCTCGAACGCGAGTACGCGCAGTTCGGCCTGCGCAGACCCAGGCGTCTTGCCGAAACGGGCGGCGTCCGATGATCGTCGCGTCGGCGTGGCGTCATGTCGTCTTCGTCATACTGATTGCATGTGCAACGATCGCCCACGGTGAGACCGCGCTTTCGATGACGCAAATCGCGCCCGGCAACTACGCGCATCGCGGCCATGACGATGTCGCGACGCCGGAAAACGGCGGCGATATCGCAAACGTGGGCTTCATCGTCGGCACGCGTTGCGTCGCCGTGATCGACACGGGCGGCACGCTCGCCGAAGGCCGCGCGTTGCGCGCCGCGATACGCGCGGTGACATCGTTGCCGGTTTGCTATGTCATCAACACGCACATGCATCCGGATCACATCTTCGGCAATGCGGCTTTCAAGGAAGATGACCCGCAATTCGTCGGCAGCGCGACGCTCGCGCAAGCAGAAGCCGCGCGCGCCGACAACTATCTGCGCGCGCTGAATCGCGAGCTGGGCAATGCGGCGGCGGGCAGCGAAATCGTCGCGCCGACGAAGACGATCGACGGCACCGGCACGCTCGATATCGGCGGACGAATGCTCACGCTGCGCACATGGAAAACCGCGCATACCAACAACGATTTGACGGTATACGATGAGAAGAGCGGCACGTTGTGGACGGGCGATCTCTTGTTCGTGCGCTGCATGCCTGTCGTCGATGGGAGCGTCGTCGGATGGCTCGACGATATCGCGCGCATTCGCCAGATGAATCCGCGTCACGTCGTGCCCGGACACGGCCCGCTCGATCCGCCGTGGCCGCAATCGCTCGACGCCGAAGCGCGTTATCTCGCCGATCTGGCGCGCGATGTGCGTGCGGCCATCAGGAAGGGCGAGACGATCCGGCAGGCCGTCGACAGCATCGGCCTCGACGAGAAGGACAAGTGGCTCCTCTTCGACATCTATCACCGTCGCAATGTGACGGCCGCCTACGCGGAGCTGGAGTGGGAGCAGTAGCGCAGCATTGGAGGGACATCATGAAGACAGCATGGTCCGGCGTTCGCGCGATGACGTTCGCGGCCCTCGCCGCGGCGGCGCTCGCGCCGTATGCCGCGCAGGCGGCGCAGCCCGACGACGATCCCGACAAGGTCGCGCGCTGGCTCGACTTCAAGGAAGGCGCGTTCAAGGGCCGCACGATCGACCCGCACGGCGACGCGGTCATCAAGCTCGATGCCCCCGCGCGCGCGGCCGATGCCGCTGTCGTGCCGATCGCGATCAACGCGCAATTCCCGCAGACGCCCGCGCATTACATCAAGAAGGTTCATCTCTTCATCGACGAGAATCCCGAGCCGTATGCGGGCTCGTTCGAGTTCACGCCCGAGTCGGGACTGGCGACGATCGAAACGCGTGTGCGCGTGGAAGACTACACGTTCATGCGCGCGATCGCGGAGACCAACGACGGCAAGCTCTATAGCGCGGTGCGTTTCGTGAAGGCATCGGGCGGCTGCTCCGCGCCCGCCGACAAGGACGATGACGTCGCCGAGCGCGCCGCGGGACAGGTCAGGCTGCAGGCCGAAGGGCAGGCCGTTGCAGGCAAGCCCGAACTCGCACAGTTGATGGTGCGCCATCCGAACCGTACCGGCATGGCGATGAACCAGATCACGCGCAACTACGCGACGGCGTACTTCATCCGCAAGGTCACGGTCACGTATGCGGACAAGCCGGTGATGACGGCGAACGTCAACTTCTCGATCAGCGAGAACCCGAATTTCCGCTTCTACTTCGTGCCGGGCGCAAGCGGTGAGCTGAAGGCGCATATCGAGGATACGAAGAACAAGCAGTGGGATGGCGCCGTGGCGGTAAGCGCGCGGCCGGGCTCACAAACGACATCGGCGATGAAATGACGGCGCGCTGCTTGCGGGCGCTGTTTTGCATGCTGCTCTTCGCGTCAGGCACGCTCGCGCACGCGGCGATGAGCGGCATGCCCGCGCCCGTCGCCATTGCGCCGGGCGTGTATGCGTTCATCGGCGATAACGATGCCGTCGCGCCGAAGAATCACGGCATGGTTGCGAACAACGGCTTTATCGTCGGGACGGATGGCGTGACGGTGATCGATAGCGGGCCGTCGTATCGCTATGGCCGCGCGATGATCGAAGCGATCCGCAAGGTCACGCCGCTGCCGGTGAAGCTCGTGATCATCACGCATCAGGCGCCCGAGTTCGTGTTCGGCGCGGCCGCGTTTCGTGACGACGACGTGCCGATTCTCGCGCATGCACGCGCCGCGCAACTGATTCGCGAGCGCTGCTCGATCTGCCTCGCGAATCTGCGCAAGACGCTCGGCGAAGACGAGATGGCCGGCTCGCGCGTGACCGTGCCCGATAAAACCGTGAACGGCACGACGGAAATAGAAAGCGGCGGACGCAAGCTGCAACTGCTGCACTTCGGGCCCGCGAGCACGCCGGGCGATCTCGCCGTGCTCGACACGCAAACCGGCGTGCTCTTCGCGGGCGGGCTCGTCTCGAACGGACGCATCCCCGAACTGCGCAACGAGCAGATTCCCGGCTGGCTCGCCGCGCTGGAAAGCCTGCGCGCGCTCGACCTCAAGATGGTCGTCCCCGGCTTCGGTGCGCCCTTGCGCGGCGACGGCATCATGCAGACGGGCGTGTATCTGCGCGAACTCGATGCATCGGTGAAGCGCGCGTACAAGAGCGGCATCGGCCTCACCGAAGCGATGCATACCGTCCAGGTGCCCGCATTCAGGAACGACAAGCTCTATGCGATCGCGCAGCCGCAGAACGTGCAGCGCGTCTATCTCCAACTCGAAAAGCAATGACACGTTTTTCCCTCTGAAGCCGTACAACCACCAGGAGACTCGACGATGGCCCAGCTCGTAGCGCTATACAAGCATCCGACCGACACGAACGCATTCGACGATTACTACGCTTCGACCCACGTGCCGCTTGCGAAGACGCTGCCGGGTCTGCGCCGTTATGAGATCAGCACGGGACCGGTCGTGGCGGCGTCCGGGGATTCGCCGTATCACCTCGTCGCGTTGCTGCAATTCGATTCGCTCGACGCGATCCAGACTGCGCTCGGCTCGCCCGAAGGCCAGAAAACCGCCGCGGATCTCGCCAACTTCGCGCAGGCCGGCGTCGAGCTGCTGATGTTCGATCGCGAAGACGCCTAATCGATCCGTCCGGAGGAAGAATCGCCGGATTCGACCTCCGGATCGGCCACGCTCAGATCGTCGCGCCGGTGATTGATGACGAGAAACACGCTCATCAACACGATGAACGCGATGACGAGCATCGCGGCATTGATGAACACGCGCTCATAGCCGAGCTTCGTGACGTTGATGAACGGATAAGGATAGAAGTCGGAGAGCTGCCCGCGCCATAGCGTGATGCACAGATACGTCAGCGGATACACGAGCCAGAGCGCACAGCGCCGCAATGACAGATGAAAGCGCGGCACGAACAGAAACCAGTACAAGGCCGCGAGCGCGGGCACGACGGTATGCAGCGATTCGTTGACGAGCGCGCGATAGCCCGAGGGCGTCCATAGATAGCGCAGCAACGCGTTATACGCGATCCCGACGAAGACGATATACACGACGATCGCCGTCACCACGGTCGGCCTGCGAAAGAAGCGCGCGATCGGCGTTTGCGCGCGTGTCGCGACGCACGTGAAGCAGAGCGCCGTGAGCAGCACGGTCAGATTCGTCAGATAGCTGCTCATGCGGGCAAGGCCGTCGATGACCGTGAAGCCGCGATCGACGAGACGCGCGATGGTGATATCGGTCTGCGCGGCGAACGCGAGCCACGCGATCATCGCGATGGCCGCCGCCACCGCGATCGACGCGGTGCTCGGCGTATGCAGCGGCAATTCGGGTTCTTGCCGGGAAGGGTTCGGAGATTGCATCGACATGAAGCCATTTTACGTGCATGGCCACCATGATCGATGCAACGAAAGCGCCCGGAAAAATGGGCGCTTTCGTGCTGAAGCTGCATTACCGGTCGGCGAGCTTGCCCGAAATCGCGCGCACCGCGAACGCGCCGACGACCATGAACGCCGCGACCGCATAGAGGCCGATGCTGTTGTTATGCGTCGTCACGTTGAGCCAGCCGACCATGTAGGGCGACACGAAGCCCGCGAGATTGCCGACGCAATTGATGCCCGCGATGCCCGCCGCCGCGGACGTGCCCGCGAGAAACGCGGCGGGAATGCCCCAGAACAAGGACAGCGCCGACAGAATGCCCGCCGCCGCGACGCTCAACGCGATCACCGCGAGCACCGGCTGATGCCCCACGTACCCGCTGGCCGCGAAGCCGATTGCGCCGATCACGAGCGCCACCGAGAAGTGCATGCGTCGCGAGCGGAACCTGTCGGCGCTGATGCCCGTGAGGATGATCGCGGGAATCGCGACCACATACGGCACCGCCGAGAGCCAGCCGATCACTTCGACATTGGTGAGCCCGCTGTCCTTGATGATCGACGGCAGCCAGAAGCTGATGCCATAAAGCCCGATGATCTGGCAGAAATACACGCCGCACAGCTTCCAGATGTTGACGTCGGAGAGGAACGCGCGCGCGTTGTGATGCGCGGTCTTGTCGGCTTCCTCGCGCTCGACCGCATGCGTGACGAGGCGCTTTTCGTCATCGG
Source organism: Caballeronia calidae (assembly GCF_900044055.2). Classification (GTDB taxonomy): domain Bacteria; phylum Pseudomonadota; class Gammaproteobacteria; order Burkholderiales; family Burkholderiaceae; genus Caballeronia; species Caballeronia calidae. Next base: position 5,890 of record NZ_FCOX02000029.1, read on the forward strand.
TGAGCCACTTCGCCTGACTCGGCTTGTCGACCATGAGCCAGAGCACCATGATGCCGACGACGAGCGCCGGAATCGCTTCGATCAGGAACAGCCATTGCCACGCGGCCATGACGCCCGAATGCGTGAACGCCGAGAGAATCCAGCCCGACAGCGGCCCGCCGACGATACCCGCGAGCGGAATCGCGATGTAATACACGCCGTAGGCGAAGCCGCGCTTCTTCGCGGGGAACCAGTACGTGAGATAGAGCATGATGCCCGGCGAGAAGCCCGCTTCGGCGACGCCCAGCAGAAAGCGCACGAGATAGAACTGAAACGGCGTCTTCACGAAGAGCGTGAGCGCCGAGATGATCGCCCACGTGATCATGATGCGCGCGATCCAGCGACGTGCGCCCACGCGATGCAGGATGAGATTGCTCGGCACCTCGAAGATGAAATAGCCGATGAAGAAGATGCCCGCGCCCAGTCCATAGACCGCATCGGAAAAGCCGAGATCGGACAGCATTTGCAGCTTCGCAAAGCCGACATTCACGCGGTCCAGATAATTGCAGAGATAGCACAGCACGATGAACGGCATGATGCGCCACGTGATCTTGCGGTACACGTCCGACGTGCCCGACTGTGCGACGCCTAGCGTTTCGCTGATTTGGCTCATGTCTCCTCCGTCGCCCTTTGCCGGGCGTTGAGAGTGCGAAGCGCCCGGGCCATCGAATGAGCCGGGCGCGAAAGGGATCAATTCGCGTTCATTGCGTTAGCTGGCGAGCTTTTGCGCCGGCACCTCCAGCTTCAGTTCGGCGCGGAAGAGATCTTCCATTTCGCGCCGCACGCGCACCGATTCCTTGCTCGCATCGAACGCGACATCGCTCCAGCGCACGGGTTGCCCCGCCGCGACCGGACGTTGCAGCACGACGTTATGCGCGAGGCCGATCGGCAATGCGCCGTGAATCAGCGAATCGGCGGCGGGCATCAGCTTGCCGTAGACGGTGTGGCCGCCTTCGCCGTCGAGACGCTCGCCCGCGCGCAGATCGCGCTTCGCGGTGGCGGCGACATCGCCATGAAAGCCCGAGGTCGCGCCGGTCGCTTCGCCGCGCACGGCGATGCTCGCAATCGAGTGCCCGAGTTCGAGGCCGATCAGGTGATACGGCTTGTACATCGCGGCGAAGCGGCCCGTGCTGTCGGTCTTGAGGCCGTATTGCGCGAAGCAGTCGCGCACGTAATCGGTCGGCGCTTCGAAGACCGCGTACACGCCCCAGCGCAGATCGCGGAACACGGGACGGCCGTCGCGCTCCAGCGACGACACCACTTCCACGCTGCCGCGATGCGGAAGAATGCCGCCTTCCGATGCGGGCCGCAGCAAGGTCGGCAGATCGTCGACGCCGCATGCGGGGAACGCGAGGCCATCGGCGGGCGGGCGCAGATCGCAGGCATTCGAAACCGCCGCCATTTCGAGCGCGGATTTCGTGCCGTCGAGGAACGAGTTGAACATCTGCGCGTTGAAGTCGCCGGAGCCGACCTGCTCTTCGGTGAAGCCGTAATGGCCCCAGACGGTATCGGGCGTCGATTGATGATAGATCGGCAGATACTTCGTGCCCTTGCCCGCGCAGATCACATCGAAGCCGATGGTGCGCGCCCAGTCGACGATCTCCGCAATGAGCGCAGGCTGATCGCCCGACGCCATCGAATAGATGATGCCGGCTTCCTCGGCGCGCCGCGCGAGCAGCGGGCCGGCGAGCACGTCCGCTTCGACGTTGACCATCACGATGTGCTTGCGATGCTTGCAGCACAGGAGCGCGTGATGAATGCCCGCGGCGGGGCTGCCTGTCGCGTCGATGACGATATCGACGTGATCGCTCGCGATCATCGCGTCGGCGTCGTCGGTGATGAAGGTCGAGCCGCTGGTTCTCGCTTCGGTCCACGAGCGCGCCGAATAGCGGGCTTCTTCCCAACCCACGCGCTGCAATGCTGCGCGCGCGCGATCCGGCGACAAATCCGCGACGCCGACAAGATGAATGCCCGGCGTGCGCGGCGCCTGCGACAGATACATGGAGCCGAACTTCCCCGCGCCGATCAGACCGACCTTGACCGGTTTGCCTTCCTGCGCACGGGCCTTGAGTTTCGCGATGAGCGACATGCTGTGTGTCTCCTGATTATTTCGCGGCTGCGTGCTCTGCGTCTGCAGAGTCGAGAAAAAGATAACAGGCCGTTTCTTGCAATAGAATGGGCAAATCGACAATCGCCCTGTGCACAAATCCCCATGCGCGGCTTCGACTGGGACGACATCCAGGCTTTCCTCGCCATCTCTCGCGCGGGCCGGCTCACGGTCGCGGCGCAGCAGATGGGCGTCGATCATTCGACCTTGAGCCGGCGCGTCGCCGCGCTGGAAACTGCCCTGGGCGTGAGGCTTTTCGATCGCAGTTCGCTGGGCTTCGTGCTCACGCCCGAGGGCGAGCGCGTGCTGAGCGACGCGGAAGCCATGGAGAGCCTCGCGATGCGTATGCGGCATCGGCTCGAAGATGCGTCCATTGGTCTGACGGGTAGTGTGCGCATCGGCACGCCGGAGGGCTTCGGCACGTACTTTCTGGCGCCGCGCATCGCGCAGATATCGGCGGTGCATCCGCAACTCGAAATCGAGCTGATCGCGAATCCGCGCATGTTCAGTCTGTCGAAGCGCGAAGCCGATCTCGCGGTGAGCATGACGCGGCCTGCGCAAGGGCGCGTCTACGCGCACAAGCTCACGGATTACGCATTGGGGGTTTATGCATCGCGCGATTATGTGGAGCGGCATTGCAGGATCGCATCGCGGCGCGATCTGCTGAAGCATCCGTGGGTCGGTTATGTCGAGGATCAGATGTGGTCGGCGGAGCTGAACTATCTGCCGCAGATTTCGAACGCGCTCGTGCCGACGATTCGTATTTCCAATGTGATCAGTCAGGCGGCGGCGGTGTCGGGCGGCGTGGGGCTCGGCGTGCTGCCGTGTTTCATCGCGCGTACCGATTCGAATCTCGTGCGTCTGTTCCCCGATGAGATTGCGTTGTCGCGGTCTTACTGGCTCGTGACGCTGGCCGAGACGAGGGATGTCGCGCGCGTCAGGTGGCTCGCGGATTTCATTCGCAATGAGTGTGCGGGGACGTGGTTTCTGGAGGGATAGCGCACGCCGGTCGATGCGCGGTTCGACCGGCGTGCGCGACGTTCACGCGAGCTTCACGGCTGCATCGCGCAACGCCGTCCTCAAGCCTTCCTCGACCACCGGATGATAGAACGGCATCCGCAGCATGTCATCGACGGTGAGCTTCATCTGCAAAGCCCACGCGAGCAGATGCGCGATATGCTCCGCATCCGGCCCGATCCATTCCGCGCCGACGAAGCGGCGGCTCGCGCGATCGGCATACACATGCATGAGCCCGCGATTCCTGAGCATCACGCGGCTGCGTCCCTGATCCTCGAAGCTCACTTCGCCCGTCACGAACGATTCCGGCATCAGGTCCGCATGACGCGCACCGACCATCGCGATGCCCGGATCGGTGAATGCAATCGCGATGGGCGCGCGACGCTCGACCGGCGCGACATGCGGATAACGCGCCGCGTTCGTCCCTGCTGCGCGGCCTTCGTCGGCGGCTTCGTGCAATAGCGGCAGCACGCCGTTCGCGTCGCCCGCGACGAACACGGGATGCGCGCCCGCTTGCAGGGTCAGCGGATCGTAGACGGGCAAGCCATCGTCGTCGAGTTGCAGCGATGTGTCCTTCAACCCGAGCCCGCCGATATTCGGCTTGCGACCGGCTGCGACCAGCACGTAGTCGAAGGTATCTTCGATCACATCGCCCGCGCCGGATACATAACGCAGGCGCACTTCATCGCCTTCGCGCGTGGCGGCTTGCACTTGCGCGCGCGGCTCGAAGTGAAACGCCTCGCTGAATACGCGCTGTGCATAGTCACGAATGTCCGGATCGCTCAGAGGCCCCACACGCCCGCGCGCGCCGAGCACCGAAACCCGCACGCCGAGCCGCGCCAACGCCTGACCGAGTTCCAGCCCGATGACACCCGCACCGATCACCGCAACACGCTTCGGCAAATCGTCCCATGCGAATACATCGTCGTTGATGATCGCGCGATCGCCGAGCGCGCGATACATCGCGGGCATGACCGCGCTCGATCCCGTCGCGATGACGACGCTCTTCGCATGCACCTTCGTGTGCTCGCCGACCATCAGCACGCTATCGTCGATGAAACGTGCGTAGCCGCTGAGCTTGTCGGCGTCGGGCATCGCATCGACGCCCGCGACGACGAAGCCCACGAAGCGATCGCGCTCGCGCTTCACGCGCGCCATGACCTCGCGCCCGTCGATGCGCACCGCGCCGTCGATATGCACGCCGAATGCGCCCGCATGTGTCGCGTGATACGCGGCGTCCGCTGCCGCGATCAGCAGCTTGGACGGCATACAGCCGACGCGCGCACATGTCGTCCCATGCGCGCCGCCTTCGATGAGGATTGCCGAAGCGCCCGCCGCCTTCGCCGCGCGATACGCGGAAAGTCCCGCGCTGCCCGCGCCGATGATGGCGACATCCGTATTGATCGTGTTCATGATGGTGTCCCGAAAGGTCGATGCATTTGCAACCATCATGGAGCGCCGCGTCGAGAACGTGAATGCTCGTGCGGATCGATTTCCTGCTCGATCGTCTCAAGCGAAGTCATGTATTCATCTAGACGTCTCATGCGCGTCACTTTCTCGTCATGTTGGCTTCCTAGAATCTCCCGAACGTTTCAGCGCGCCATTGGCGCGCGCCCATCGAGGGAAGCTATGGACGCAATTCGCATCGAGCGTCTCACCAAGACGTTCAGGAACGGCCGCAAGGCGCTCGACTCCGTCGATCTGCGTGTGGAAGAGGGCGAAATGGTCGCGCTCATCGGCGCGTCGGGATCGGGCAAGTCGACGCTCTTGCGGCATATCGCGGGCTTTACGGCATCCGACCCCGCGCCGTCGCATGTCACGCTGCTCGGCCGCCCGATTCAGCAGAACGGCAGGATCGTGCGCGAAGTGCGCTCGATTCGCCGTGATGTCGCTTTCGTGTTTCAGCAGTTCAATCTCGTCGGCCGGTTGTCGGTCATGACGAATGTGCTGATCGGTGCGCTGTCGCGCGTGTCGCTGTGGCGGCGTCTCGCGGGACGTTTTCCGCGCGGCGAGCGCACGCTCGCGATGGATTCGCTCACCGCGATGGGCATCGGCGAACACGCATTCGAACGCGCGAGCAATCTCTCGGGCGGACAGCAGCAGCGCGCGGCGCTGGCCCGCGCGCTCGTGCAGCGTGCGCGCATCGTGCTCGCGGACGAACCGATCGCATCGCTCGATCCCGAATCGGCGCGCCGCGTGATGGAGCTGATGCAGACGCTCAATCGCGAACGCAAGCTGACGGTCGTCGTGTCGCTGCATCAGATCGATGTCGCGATGAAGTATTGCCCGCGCACGATCGCCCTGCGCGATGGCCGCGTCGTCTTCGATGGCGCGAGCGAGCGTCTCACGCCCGCCGTGTTGCGTGAACTGTACGGCTCGTCGGCGGAGGAACTGCTCACGCATCACACCGCGCACAACACGCGCTCGCAGCCGGAGCCGGCTTTCGCATCCGCTGCAAGCGCCTGAGTCAAACCAACATCAACCCTGGATCGCTTCATGAAAACAGCCCGTTTCTTCCTGGCTGGCGCCGCGCTCGCGTCCTGCCTTATGACGCAGACCGTTCTTGCCGAGACGATCAACTTCGGCATCATCTCGACGGATTCATCCGCCGCGCTCAAGCAGCGCTGGCAGCCGCTCATCGACGATCTCAACAAGCAGACCGGTCTCGACGTGAAAGCGTACTTTGCGACCGACTACGCGGGCATCATCGAAGCGATGCGTTTCAACAAGGTGCAGATCGGCTTCTTCGGCAATGCATCGGCGATCGAAGCCGTCGACCGCTCGAATGGCGAAGTCTTCGCGAAGGTGAAGTACAAGAACGGCGAGGCGGGCTATTACTCGCTGCTCATCACGAACGCGAACAGCAAGTGGAAGTCGCTCGATCAGGTGCTGAAGAACACGAAGGACATCAATCTCGGTTTCGGCGATCCGAACTCGACCTCGGGCACGCTCGTGCCTTCGTACTATCTGTTCGCGAAGAACGGCATCAACGCGAGGACCGCGTTCAAGAGCGTGCTGCCGTCGAGCCATGAAGCGAACATGCTTGCCGTCGTGAACGACAAGGTGGATGTCGCGACGAACAACACCGACATGCTCGACACCATCAAGACGCAGCATCCCGAGCTATATGCGAAGGTGCGCGTGCTGTGGAAGTCGCCGCTGATTCCGTCGGACCCGCTCGTGTGGCGCCGCGATCTGCCGCAGGCGACCAGGGCCAAACTGCGCAATTTCTTCGATCACTACGCGGAAAAAGACCCGCGCGAACAGGCGGTGATGGCGTCGATCTCGGGCTATTCGGGTTTCGCGGATTCGTCGAACGCGCAACTCGTGCCGATCCGTCAGATGGCCTTGTTCCAGAAGAAGCAGCAGATCCAGAACGACGCGCATCTCGACGACGCCGACAAGAAGGCGCAGATCGCCGCGCTCGATCAGAAGATCGCCGCGCTCGACAGCACGTCGGCGAAGTAAATGAAGCCGCTCGACGTAACCACGTTCGAGGCCGGCATCGTCCGGCCCGTGCACGCGACGGTGCCCAAACGCAGCTGGACGTCGATGCTCGGCTGGATCGTCGTGATCGCGGTGCTGGGTTTGTCATGGAAGAGCGCGGACATGCGCCCGCTCGATCTGCTCGGCGCATCGGGCAACATGAGCCAGTTCGCGCGCGACTTCTTTCCGCCCGACTTCACGGAATGGCGCACGTATGTGCAGGAAATGATCGTGACGCTGGCGGTCGCGGTATGGGGCACGGCGCTCGCGCTGATCTGCGCGGTACCGTGCGGCCTGCTGTCGGCGCAGAACATCGCGCCGGTGTGGATCGCGCAGCCGGTGCGCCGGCTGATGGACGCATGCCGCGCAATCAACGAGATGGTCTTCGCGATGCTCTTTATCGTCGCGGTCGGCCTCGGGCCGTTCGCGGGCGTACTTGCATTGTGGGTGCACACGACGGGCGTGCTCGCGAAGCTCTTCGCAGAAGCGGTCGAAGCCGTCGATGCGCGTCCCGCGGAAGGCGTGCGCGCGACCGGCGCGAGCAGTCTCGATGAAATCATCTACGGCGTGCTGCCGCAAGTGTTGCCGCTGTGGATTTCGTTCGCGCTCTATCGCTTCGAATCGAACGTGCGCTCCGCGATGGTCGTCGGCATGGTGGGCGCGGGCGGGATCGGCGTCGTGCTGTACGAGGCGATCCGCTCGTTCAATTATGCGCAGACGGCGGCGGTGATGCTGATCGTCATCGTGATCGTGTCGCTGATCGATCTGGCGTCGGGCTGGGTGCGCGAGCGCGTGATCTGAAGCGCGTCACGACATCTCGATGCCCAGCGTCGTGATGAGACGCTCGCGCCGTTCGAGCGCCTGCAGCGAGCGCTTGCCGAGATGCGCCGCGACGAGATTCAGCAAGCCCTCGCAGAACACGAGATAGGCGCCCATGCTGTTGCTGAAGAAGCTGCTCTCGTGCGGAATCAGGAACGCGTGTCGCGCGGGCGGCACGAGCGGCGAGGCGAGCGTATCGGTGATCGCGATGACATCGAGCCCGGCTTCCTTTGCGGCGATGGCGGCATCGGCGACGCTGCGCGTATAGGGCGCGACGCTCGTGACGAGCACGACGTCGCCGGGCTGCAACTGCGCGAGCCCTTCCGCGACGCCGAGCCCTTGCGCATCGAGCAGGGCAACGTCCGCGCGGATCATGCCGAGGCCGTAGCAGACGAAGCTCGCGAGCGCGCTGAACTGGCGCAAGCCGTGAACGCGCACGCGCTTCGCATCGGCGATGAGGCGGGCGGCGCCGCGCAAATCGGCGGGCGAAAGCTGCGCGATGAAGCCTTCCACATTGCCGATCGATTCGCGCGCGAGCTTCACGACCATGTCGACTTCGGGCGCGGCATCGTGCGCGTGCGTTCTGCTGCTCGCGACGAGCCGCTCCGCCTGCTGGCTATAGAAGTGCCGATGACGCTCTGCGAGACTGTCGCGAAACACGCTCTGAAAATCGGCGAAGCCCGCATAACCGAGCTTGGTCGACAGGCGCGTGAGCGTGGACGCATTGACATCGAGCGATGCCGCGAGATCGGTGATCGTGCGCACCGCCACTTCCTCGGGGCGTTCGAGCAGCTTCGCGAGCACCGTGTGGGCCTTGCCGCCGAGCGAGACATCGGCCTCCTCGCGGCCGATGCGTATCACGAGGTCGCGCAAGCCATCGACGCTGCGTGGCGGCATCTGCGTGCCTGCTTCAGCTTCGCTCGCGCGATGTCCCTTCTGTTTGCCTGTGTCCATTGATCATCCGGTACCGGGCGGGCTGCCCGGGATGTTCGTGAACCTGCCATTCTATGTGAGATGCGCGAATGGCCATGTCGGCGGTGGCGAGGGTGTTTTCATCGTCGGGATCGTCCGGATGCGTGCGATGAATCGGCAGTGCGGCATCTTCATGATCCGCGAGGATCGCGAGAGGATCGATTGCTTTGCCGGATGCGAGCATCGCGTCGCCGCGTGCCTGCCGATGACGCGACGAGTCCGTGATGATCTGCGAGAAGCCGTGCATCGCAGGATGAATCGCGTGATTCGCATGCAGCGACGGCGCTTTCACTTCGACGACCGAGCAATCGTGAGCGCTGAATTCGACACTCAACAGCGCGGGACTGCTGCACGCGCCGAGCGTCAGATGAAAACCGCCCGCACGCGGATTGTCACGCACGACGGACACGGCTTCATCGAGATTGCCCGCGTCGAGAATTGCGCGCGTGAGCACCATGCGCGGCACGCCCGCGACGACTTCGCGCTGACGCAGATTGTTCACGGTCACGGCGAGGCCGCCGTTCGTGACGGCGAACGTATGCCCCGGCAGCGAGGCCGGATACACGAAGGCCGCGAAGCCCGCGCTGCCATCGACCTTGCATTCGGCGATCGCGCAATGCCCCGCGAAACCCGGAAGGCCGTCCTCGTTATGGCTGATGCGCCGCGCATCCGCACCGGGAAGCTGCACGGTCGTGCAGCCATCCGGCGACATCGCCCAGAGATCGCCGCGGCAGTTCCAGAGGAAGACATCCTCGAAGGGCAGGCCGAGACCGATGGCCAGCCCTTCGAGCTCCTTCCACACGCGGGGAAAGCGCTCTTGCACGAGCGCGGCCATCGTCTTCGATGTATCGCTGCCGCGCCATTGCATGATCGTTTGCCATGCTCGCGTCTTCAGCAAGTACGTATGCGCCGGGTGCGCGCCGAAGCGGCCGAGTGCTTCGCCCGCGTCGCGCGGGGAGCCGGAGATTTCGATAAATCCAAGTGCCGCCATATTCGAGGTGATTCGCAAAAGTTATTCGACGTGTTGCAGGAAATCGCGCAAACGCTGATTAGGCGGATTATCGAGCAATTCGGCGGGCGGGCCATCTACGGTGATGTGCCCGTGCTCCATGAAGATGAGCCGCGTGCCGACCTTGCGCGCGAACGCCATCTCGTGCGTGACGACGACCATCGTCATGCCTTCTTCCGCGAGCGACTGCATCACGCGCAGCACTTCCTGGCGCAACTCGGGATCGAGCGCGGACGTGGGCTCGTCGAAGAGCATGAGTTTGGGCTTCACCGCGAGCGCCCGCGCAATCGCGACGCGCTGTTGCTGCCCGCCCGACAACTCGCTCGCATAGTGCCCGACGCGCGCGCCGAGCCCGACCTTCGTCAGCAGATCGCGCGCAAGCGATTCCGCATCGGGCTTGCTCATGCCGCGCACCTGACGCGGGCCGAACGCGACGTTTTCGAGCGCCGTCATCTGCGGGAACAGGTTGAACTGCTGGAACACCATGCCCGCTTCCTGGCGGATCTCGCGCACCTTCTTCGAGCCGCCGAGCACGCTGATGCCATCGACGACGAGATCGCCGCCATCGATCTGTTCCAGCGCGTTGATGCAGCGCAGTAGCGTGGACTTGCCCGAGCCCGACGGCCCGATCAGCACGACGACTTCGCCCGCGTTGATGTTGAGATCGACTTCATCGAGCACGACCGTCTTGCCGAAGCGTTTCGTCACGCCCTTGAACTGCACCATGTGGCCGTTCACGTGACCGTTGTGATTCATCGTATTCATAGGATGCGCATCCGCTTTTCCATCGTGCGCAGCCCGAAGGTCAGCGCGCCGATCATGCAGAGATAGATGATGGCCACGGCCGTCCAGATTTCCACCGCGCGAAAATTCGACGCCATGATTTCCTGACCTTGCCGCGTGAGCTCGCCGACACCGATCACGATGAACAGCGACGTGTCCTTGAGGCTCACGATGAACTGGTTGCCGAGCGCGGGTGTCATGCGCCGTATCGCGACCGGGCCGACCACGAACGCGAGCACGCGCCAGCCGGGCATGCCGAGCGCGAGGCCCGCCTCGGTGAGGCCGCGCGGCACGGAAAGAAACGCGCCGCGCACGATCTCCGCGATATACGCGCCCGAGTTGATGATGATCGACGCGATGGCCGCCGTCATCGCATCGACGCGCACGTGCAGCAGCAAGGGCAGGGCGAAGTAGATGAACATCACCTGCACGACGATCGGCGTGCCGCGCACGAACTCGATATACGCGAACGCGATCTTCTGGCACAGCGCATTGCCATACGCGCGCATCAACCCGAACAACAGGCCGACGAGCATGCCGCCCACAAGCCCCGCGAGGGTGATCAGCACCGTGAGGCGCGCGCCGTGCATGAGCGCGGGCACGGCGTCCATGATGACCGACAGATCGAACTGCATTGTCATTCTCCAGAGCGCGCGCGATCAGGACTTCGCCGGCTCGACGCCGAACCACTTCTTGTAGATGGCCGCATAGCGTCCGTCCGCCTTGATCTTCGCGATCTCCGCGTTGACCTTCGCGACCAGCGGGCTGCCCTTCGGAAACGCGATGCCGTATTGCTGCGCCATCATCTGCGGGCCGACCGCCTTCACGCGCGACTTGCCCGCGGTGTGGATGTAGTAGAGGACGTTCGGCGTGTCGTGCATCGCGGCATCGACGCGGCCGGTGGCGAGTTCGAGATATGCGTTGTCGATGTTCGGGAACGCGCGCAGGTCCGTGTTCTTGAAGTTCGCCTTCGCGTAATCGAAGGACGACGTTCCGGTCTTGACCGCGAGCGTCTTGCCCTTCAGGTCGTCCGGTCCCTTGATCGTGCTGTCCGCCGGCACCATCAGCGTGAAGCCGCTGTCGTAGTAGCCGTCCGAGAAGTCGATGACCTTCTTGCGCTCGTCCTTGATCGTGATGCCCGCGAGCGCGACATCGACGTTATGTGTCTGCAGCGCAGGCAGGATGCCGCTGAAGTCCATCGGCTGCAGCTTGTAGTCGATCTTCAGATCCTTCGCGATTTCCTTCCACAAGTCGATGTCGAAGCCGACATATTCGTTGCCCTGCTTGAACTCGAACGGGACGAACGCGGTGTCGCACGCGACGAGCAGCGTCTCGGCGCGCGCGGCGCCGCTGACGAGGGAGAACGCGGCGACGGCGGCCACGGCGAGTTTTGCTGCGAATTTCATGATCGACCCCTTGTCGAAGTGGTTGCAAGCAGATTTGCTTTTCTTCCAACAACGCAAATCTATTTGCGAAGTGTCGGCGAACGAAAATCCAGTTGCAACTAGGGGTTTATACCGAGAGGGAATGAATCCGCGCCGCTGAACCGGGCGCGGATCGAGAAGGACTTAAGCGCGTTCCGCGAGCGTGAGCACGTCGAGGAGTTGCGTGCCGGCATCGGCGAGCATGCCGGAGTTGTCGATGTTCACGACCTGCGCATGCGACGGCAGCTCGAAAGCAGGGCGGCGCGCGAGACGCGCTTCGATCTGCCGGGCATCTTCGCGGCCACGACGTGCGAGGCGGGCGGCGAGCACCGAGGGCGTTGCATCGATATGCACGAAGCGGGCATCGGGATAACGCTCGAGCGCGCGCTCCGCATGCTGCCGCGAGCCGTTCACGACGACCGGCATGCCGCGCGCGAGCCACGCATCCAGCTCGATGCCGATGCCGTAGCGCAAGCCGAGGCTCTCCCAATGCATCGCGAAGAGGCCGAAGGAAAGGCGCGATGCGAATTCGTCATGCGAAAGCGCGATATGGTTCTCGCCGTCCGCGACCGGGCGCGTGATGTAGCGATGCGCGAACATCACCTGCGCGCCGACGCGTTCGCGCGCGAAGCCGAGCAGCGAGTCCTTGCCCGCGCCCGATGGCCCCATCACGTAGATCAGTTTGGCGCTGTCGATGCTGCTCATGCCACGACATCCTGTGCGTTGTTGAACGGAAGGCGCTGCCACAGCCTGAAGGGCGCGCCCGGCTCGGGCTCGATGAACAGCGCCGCGCCGTGTATCGGCAGCGGGCCGAGCGTGTCGACGCGCCGCCTCCAGTCCGACATGATCGATGCGCGCGCGTTCGCGTCGTCGAGCGAATCGGAAAGCGTCATATGAAAGCGATATTCGTCGAGCACATAGGGATAGCCCCATTCGCGCAGAAGCTCGATCTGCCGCGCGCTCATGCCGTCGACGATGCGCCGCTCGATGCTGGTCCGTGATGGCATTGTGCGCAGCGCGGATAGCGCGTTCAGTGCGCTAGCCGCTAGTGTGCGAAGGGTTTTGTCGTCCCCGGTTTCGGCCGGTCGCAGCGCGACGAAGCGACCCATTTCCGCAGGCTGCATGCGAATCTCGAAGCGCGGCACCGAACTCGCCCAGGCGCGCGCACATGCCAGCACGTCCGCCAGTGTCACGCCCGGTGCCGTATGAAACGGTGCGATGAGCGTGGCATGCCAGCCGTATCGGCGCGGCGCATGCGTGAGCTCATGCGCGGGCGTCGCGGTTTCGAGGCCGTTCTCGGGATCGCGCCCGAGCCATTCGCAGCCTTCGCGCCACCATGCGGACGAAGCGGGCGGCGCGTAATAAAGCGCTACACGCGGATTGCCGGCGGCGCTCATAAATCGTGCTCGACCATCAATTGCACGCGGTCCGCCGCGAAGTGCGTGATGCCGTACTTGATGGGCACGCCGTCCTCGTCGACATCGACGTTCTCGACCCACAGCACCGGCTGCTGCCGGTTGATCTGCAAGCGCCGCGCCACATCCGACGAAGGCAGCACACTGCCGATGCGGCTCCATTTGCGCGTGTAATCCTTTACGCCGAATCGTTCGAGCGCGGCGCTCACGCCGCCCGCCGCCTCGATGGCCGCGGGCAGATCGCTGAAGCGCGCGGCCGGATACCAGTTGCGCGCATACGTCATGGGGATGCCGTCGGAATCGTGGCGCGTCTCGATCTGATAGACGAGCGTGCCCGCGCGCACGCCGAGCGCCTTCGCGACCGTGGGATCGGCCTTTACGCGCTCGGAGCTCAGCACGACACCCGCCGACGTGTGCTTCTGGCGGCGCAGATTTTCGGTGAAGCGCGTGCGCCGGCCGATCTGATAGTCGATCGCGCCCGGCTGGACGAACGTGCCGCGCCCCTGCTCGACGCTCACGAGGCCCGTCGCCGCGAGCCGCAGCATCGCGCGTCGCACGGTATGGCGGTTCACGTCGAAGCGCTTCGCCAGTTCGGCTTCGCTCGGCAGGCGTCCTTCCTCGCCGAAGCTCTTCGCGGCGATCTCGGCGGCGAGGATCTGCTCGATCTGCCGCCACACCGCGACCCCCGCGCCGCGCTCGACCGCATGAGGCGCCGCATTTTCGTTGGATGTCATTGCGCTGTCATTCCTGTCGGTTTGAATATCGATCTCCCGGATTGTAGTGCGCAACTCGTGATGGAAATGTGAAAGCACCATTACACGACCAAACGTCTAGACGACTAGATAAGACAACGAGTAGCATGACGACGACCGAATCCTTTCAGACAAAGGGAAAGCGATGAGTACTTCAATGGAGCAGGGCGACGTGCCGGGCCGCCGCGAATGGATGGCGGTGCTTGCCCGCACGCCGCGCGACGCGCTGAAGCAGGCGCTCGACACCGCGCTCGACGGCGCGAAGACGCCCGATTACGAATGGCTGCGCGCGCCGGACATCGGGCTTGCGATGGTGCGCGGGCGCATCGGCGGCACGGGCGATGCGTTCAATCTCGGCGAAGCGACCGTCACGCGCGCCACGCTGCGTCTGCGCACGGATGACGGCAGCGCGCCCGTCGGCGTCGCGGTGCACATGGGTCGCGACAAGGAGCGCGCGACGCTCGCCGCGCTCGCGGACGCGCTTCTGCAAATGCCGCGTTATGCCGACACGTTGCAGACGCAACTGATCGCGCCGCTGGCCGCGCGCATCGCCGATGAACGGCGTCGCAAGGAAGCGGAAGCGGCCGCGACCAAGGTCGAATTCTTCACGATGGTGAGAGGGGAATGATGCAGATCGACATGACCACGCTCGTGCCCGGCTTCAACGATACGGTGCACGACGCGCAGCGTGTGTTCCGCGCGCTGCTCGATGCGCTGTCGCGGCCGGGCAGCATCGTCGCGATCGATGCCGCGTTGCCCAACAATCACGCGATGCGCGATGCGCTCGCCGGCCGCGTGCCGCTCGCGGCGTTCGCGTCGCTGCTCGCGCTGACGGATTATTCGACGCCGGTGTTCATCGAACGCGACGACAACGTGCTCGGCGATGCGCTGCGCTTCCACGCGAGCGCGCCTTTGACGCGCGAGCGACGCGAGGCCGCGTTCGCCTATATCGACGATGCGCGCAACATGCCTTCGCTCGATGCGTTCTCGCACGGCGATCCCGAATCGCCCGAGGATGCGGCCACGCTCTTCATTCGCGTGCCGTCGCTTACCGAAGGCGAGCCGCTCGTGTGGAGCGGTCCCGGCATTGCGGAGTCGCGCACGGTCGGCATCGCGGGAGTGTCGCGCGAGTTCTGGCGCGAGCGTGCGGCGCTCACCGCGCGCTTTCCTTGCGGCATCGACTGCTATTTCGTCGCGGGCGGCTCGCTCGTCGGCCTGCCGCGCACGACGCACGTGGAGGTGAACTGATGTACGTCGCGGTCAAGGGTGGCGAACGCGCCATCGAACGTTCATGGGATGTGCTCGCGAAGAAGCGTCGCGGCGATGTCGCCGTGCCGGAGCTTTCCGTCGCGCAGATTCGCGAGCAGATGCGTCTTGCCGTCGCGCGCGTGATGACGGAAGGCTCCGTCTACGATGAAGACCTCGCCGCGCTCGCGATCAAGCAGGCGGCGGGCGATCTCGTCGAAGCGATCTTTCTGCTGCGCGCGTATCGCACGACGCTGCCGCGCTTCGGCTACACATTGCCGATCGATACGGAAACGATGTGCGTCGAGCGGCGCATCTCGGCGGCGTTCAAGGATATTCCCGGCGGACAGATGCTCGGCGGCACCTACGATTACACGCAGCGTCTGCTCGATTTCACGCTGCTTGCGGAAGGCGAACAAGTTCGCGATGCAACTATCGCGGCGAAGGAGCCCGAAGCGGGCGCGATGCCGCGCGTGCTTTCCATGCTCGACAAGGAAGGCCTGATCGAACAGGAGCGCGCACATGACAACGCGCCGGAACCGGGCGATCTCTCGCGCGAGCCGCTGTCATTTCCCGCTGATCGCTCGACGCGCCTGCAAAACCTCGCGCGCGGCGACGAAGGCTTTCTGCTCGCGGTCGGCTATGCAACGCAGCGCGGCTATGCGCACAGCCATCCGTTCGCGGGCGAGATTCGTCACGGCGAAGTGGCGGTGGAAATGCATATCGACGAACTGGGTTTCGCGGTCGAGATCGGCGATATCGGCATCACCGAGTGCCAGATGATCAATCAGTTCGCAGGCAGCGGCGACGTGCCGCCGACATTCACGCAGGGCTACGGCCTCGCGTTCGGTCATTCGGAGCGCAAGGCAATGGCGATGGCGCTCGTGGACCGCGCCTTGCGTGCGGAAGAACTCGGTGAAACCGTCGGCTCGCCCACGCAGGACCCCGAGTTCGTGCTGTATCACAGCGATAACGTCGAAGCGTCCGGTTTCGTGCAACACCTGAAATTGCCGCATTACGTCGACTTCCAATCCGAGCTGGAACTGCTGCGCCGCCTGCGCGCGGCGCATGTCGCGGACAATGACGAGGAGAACGCGGCATGAACGCACTCACGGAAGGTTATAACTTCGCGTATCTCGACGAGCAGACCAAGCGCATGATCCGTCGCGCGCTGCTCAAGGCTGTTGCGGTGCCGGGCTATCAGGTGCCGTTCGCATCGCGCGAAATGCCGCTGCCTTACGGATGGGGCACGGGCGGCTTGCAGGTGACATCGGCGATCATCGGCGAGAGCGATACGCTGAAGGTTATCGATCAAGGTTCCGATGAAACGACGAACGCCGTGAACATTCGACGCTTCTTCGCGCGCACGGCGGGCGTCGCGACCACCACACGCACCGCCGATGCGAGCATCGTGCAGACGCGTCACCGTATTCCCGAGACGCCGCTGACGGACAAGCAGATCATCGTCTATCAGGTGCCAATGCCCGAGCCATTGTTTCGCCTCGAACCGCGCGTGACGGAGTGCAGAAAGCTGCACGCGCTCGCGGACTACGGCCTCATCAACGTGAAATACTATGAGGATATCGTGCAGCACGGCAGCATCGCCACGACCTACGATTATCCGGTGCTGGTGAACGACCGCTATCTGACGTCGCCATCGCCGATCCCGAAGTTCGACAATCCGAAGATGCACATGAACCCCGCATTGCAACTCTTCGGCGCGGGCCGCGAGCGGCGCATCTATGCGATTCCGCCTTATACGAAAGTGAAGAGCCTGGATTTCGAGGATCATCCCTTCAGCGTGCAGAAGTGGGAGCATGCTTGCGCGCTATGCGGCTCGCACGACAGCTTTCTCGACGAGATGATCGTCGACGATCAGGGCACGCGCCTGTTCGTGTGCTCCGACAGCGACTACTGCCATAGCCGTCGCGATGACGAAGAGGTGGCGCGATGAACGCATTGCTCAAAGCGACGCGCCTCACGAAGCGCTATGACGGACGCGGCGGCTGCGTCGATGTCGATCTCGATGTCTTTCCGGGCGAAGTGCTGTGCATCGTCGGGGAATCGGGTTCGGGGAAATCGACCTTGCTGAACGCGCTTGCATTGCGCGGCGAAATCGACGGCGGCGCGCTCGCCTATACGACACGCGAAGGCGAAACGCTCGATCTGCTGACGCTGGCCGAGCCGCGCAAACGCCTTCTGTCACGCACCGAATGGGGCTTCGTGCATCAGAACGCGCGTGACGGATTGCGACGCAACGTATCGGCGGGCGCGAACATCGGCGAACCGTTGATGGCGATCGGCGCGCGTCATTACGGGCGTCTGCGCGAAACGGCGGCCGACTGGATGAGCCGCGTCGAACTCGATGCCGCGCGCATCGACGAATTGCCTTCGGCGTTTTCGGGCGGCATGCAACAGCGCTTGCAGATCGCGCGTAATCTGGTGACCGGGCCGCGCCTCGTGTTCATGGATGAGCCTACCGCCGGCCTCGATGTATCGGTGCAGGCGCGTCTGCTCGATCTCCTGCGCACGCTGACGAGCAAGCTGCATCTCGCGGCGGTGATCGTCACGCACGATATCGGCGTGGCGCGTCTGCTCGCGCATCGGCTGATGGTGATGAAGGACGGGCGCGTCGTCGAAAGCGGACTGACGGATCAGGTGCTCGACGATCCACAACATCCTTATACGCAGACGCTCGTTGCGTCCGTGCTGCCCGTTTGAGGTGCGACCGATGACCATGAACTCCTTTGTCACCAACGACGCGCTGATGCTGCAGGCACGCGGCATCGAGAAGACATTCACACTGCATCAGCAGGGCGGGGCGCGCATCGCGGCGCTGTCGGGCGTATCGCTCGATGTGGAGCGCGGCGAATGCGTCGTGCTCGCGGGCGCATCGGGGGCGGGCAAGAGCACGTTCCTGCGCTGCATGTACGGCAACTATCTCGCGACGCGCGGGACCATCGCCATTCGCGACGACAGCAAGCCGCAGCGTCATGTGATGCTGACCGAAGCCGCGCCGCACGAGATCATCCGTCTGCGCAACACGACGATGGGCTACGTGAGCCAGTTTCTGCGCGCGATTCCGCGTGTGTCGTCGCTCGATCTCGTCGCGGAGCCGCTCGTGTCGCGCGGCGTCGATGAAGACGAAGCGCGCGAACGTGCGAGCCGCCTGCTCGAACGCCTCAACGTGCCGCGCCGCTTGTGGACGCTCGCGCCCGCGACGTTCTCCGGCGGCGAGCAGCAGCGCGTGAATATCGCGCGCGGACTGATCGCGGCGCATCCGCTTCTCTTGCTCGATGAACCCACCGCATCGCTCGATGCCGGGAATCGCGACGTGGTCGCCGATCTGATCGTCGAGGCGCGCGAGAAGGGCGCGGCGATCGTCGGCATCTTTCACGACGAAGACACGCGCGAGCGCGTCGCGACCCGCATCGTGCGGCTCGCGAGCGCTAACGCCGCATACGTACAAACCGATTCCGGAGTGTTGCAGACATGCTGATCAAGAATGCGCGCATCGTGACGCGCGACGAGGATTTCGTGGGCACCGTGCGCGTCGAGGGCGCACGCATCGCGGAGATCGCGCCGGGCAATACATCGGCGCGCGAAGCCGAGGACTGGGGCGGTGACTATCTGCTGCCGGGCTTCGTCGAGCTGCATACGGACAACATCGAGAAGCATCTCGCGCCGCGTCCGGGCGTGCTGTGGAATCACGAAGCGGCGATCATCGTCCATGACGCGCAAGTGGCGGCAGCGGGCATCACGACCGTGTTCGATGCACTGGGCGTGGGCTCGCGTCCCGAAGACGGCGTGCGCGGCCGCGAGCTTCAGGTGCAATGCGCGAAGTCGATCGGCAAGTTCGTCGAGCGCGATCTCCTGCGCGCCGATCACTTTCTGCATCTGCGTTGCGAAGTGGGCACGACGGATGTCGTCGAAGTGTTCGATTCGTTGAGCGCGCATCCGCTCTTCAGGCTTGCTTCGGTGATGGATCACACGCCCGGGCAGCGCCAATGGCAGGACCACGAGAAGTGGCGCAAGTATCAGGAGCGTCACGGCAAATGGAGCGACGAGCACACGAACAAGATCCTCGCCGAGCTCGCCGATCATCAGGCGCGCTATGCGGCGAAGCATCGCGCGGATATCGTCGCGCGCTGCAAGGGGCTGAACATCGCGCTCGCGAGCCACGACGACACGCTCGTCGAGCACGTCGAGGAAGCGGCGCGCGACGGCATCGCGCTCGCCGAATTTCCGACGACGCTCGAAGCCGCCCGCGCCGCGCGCACGCACGGCATCGCGACGATCATGGGCGCGCCGAACGTGGTGCGCGGCGGCTCGCATTCGGGCAACGTGTCGGCGCTGGAGCTGGCGCATGAAGGCCTGCTCGATATTTTGTCGTCCGATTACGTGCCGTCGAGCCTGTTGATCGCCGTGTTCGATCTCGTCGCGAAGGCGGGCTGGACGCTGCCGCGCGCGGTCGCCACGGTATCGTGGGCCCCCGCGCACGCGGCCGGCCTGACCGATCGCGGCGCCATCGCCACCGGACTGCGCGCCGACTTCGTGCGCGTCGCGTCGGTGGACGGCGTGCAGGTGCCGCGCGAGACCTGGCGCGCGGGACGGCGCGTTTCCTGACGCCGCGCGCATCGTTTCCATCCCTTCCGATAGCCACACGTCAGTGCTTCGTCATACGCGGGTAAGCCCGCGTTGACGGAGCGCAAGCTTCTTCGTACCCTCACTCGCGAGTTCGCTATGTGAATCGGTGTTCGTATATCGAACATTTTCACCGGTTCGCAAGCGTCGACCGGGTCTGCAACTCGCGTGACAACAACAAGAACGCCAGCGGGAAGCGGTTTCAGTTCCGGGATGCGCACTTTGCCTCGCTGTGCGCGCGCCCATCACCGAAAAGGGAATGAAGTGAGTAGAAGTCCTGCCGTGAACGTACAGACGTTCATCAACGAGCATCCGTTTTCGCCGTTTCAGTGGCTCATCTTCGTGATGTGCTTCGTCATCGTCCTGCTGGACGGTTTCGATACCGCCGCGATCGGCTTCATTGCGCCTTCGCTCGTCGCCGAATGGCAGATCAGCCGTCCGGCGCTCGCGCCCGTGCTGAGCGCCGCGCTATTCGGGCTCGCCGCAGGCGCGCTGCTGTCCGGGCCGCTGTCGGACAAGCTCGGCCGCCGCGCATTGCTGCTGACGTCGGTGCTGCTCTTCGGCGTCGCGTGTCTCGCGTCGTCATTCTCCGCCGACCTCACGCAACTGACGACGCTGCGCTTCATCACGGGCGTCGGCCTCGGCGCCGCGATGCCGAACGCCGTCACGATGATGAGCGAGTTCTGCCCCGACAACCGCCGCGCGACGCTCATCAACCTGATGTTCTGCGGCTTTCCGCTGGGCGCTGCGTTCGGCGGCTTTCTCGCGGCGTGGATGATTCCGCACTTCGGCTGGCGCAGCGTGCTGCTGCTCGGCGGTATCGCGCCGCTGGTGTTGTCGGTGCTGCTGATCGCCACGATGCCGGAATCGGTGCGCTACATGGTGGCGAAGGCGAAGCCCGTCGAGAAGATTCGCGCGACGCTCGCGCGCATTTCGTCCGATGCGATGCAGGCGGGCTCGTTCTTCATGACCGAAGCCGCGCCCGCCGCGACGGGGCAAAGCGGCATGAGCGTGGTGCTGTCGCGCTCGTATATCGTCGGCTCGGTGATGCTGTGGCTTACGTACTTCATGGGCCTCGTGATCTTCTATGCGTCGATCAACTGGATGCCGATCCTGCTCAGGGAATCCGGCCTGCCGCCGCAAAAGGCGACGCTCATCTCCGCGCTGTTCCCGCTCGGCGGCGTCGGCGCGGTGGTGTGCGGCGTGCTGATGGACAAGTTCAACGCGAACCGCATCATCGCCGCGTGCTACGCGCTCACCGCCGTGAGCGTGTATCTGATCGGCCAGGCGGCCGGTAACGTGGGCATGCTCGTGCTCGTCGTGTTCCTCGCGGGCGTGCTGATGAACACCGCGCAATCGTCGATGCCCGCGCTCGCCGCCGCGTTCTATCCGACGCAAGGGCGCGGCACGGGCGTCGCGTGGATGCTCGGCATCGGGCGCTTCGGCGGCATCGCGGGATCGTTCCTCGTCGCGGAACTGACGCGTCTGCACTTCACCTTCGGCGGCATCTTCGCGACGATCGCGGTGGCCGGGATCGTCTCGGCGATCGCGCTGCTGATCAAGCAGGCCGCGCATCCGCAGACGGCCATGGCCAGCGATCTCAAGGCGACGGAGCCGGTCGGGCATTGATTCGAGTTGTCGTGGTCGTATGACGCCCCGTGTGACGATGGTCACACGGGGCGTTTTTCTTTTTTGAGCGCGCTTCCGGCGCGCCGTGCTTTTTAGGATTTTCGCCTATTTCGATTTCGATAGACGTTTGAGAATGCCCGGTTTTCTTAACCGTTGCCGGGCAGCAGATTCCGTTTGCAAGTCAGCCCGCTCGATTTACCCGAAGAGCAAGGATGAACACCGGCCAACGCGAACCCGCTTGTAGATGCGCACAACGGGACTCAGCCGCCAGCCACGGGAGGCGCAGTGGTTACGCCGCCGCTGATGGTATGTTCGCCGGGCGGGCAGTGCGTGGCTACGCCGGCGATTGCAACGCCGGGAACGCCGGGGTATGTGCCGAGTAATGCGATGTTCAATGGGGCAGCGACGATTCGCACTCACGCAATGCGGCCTCGCAGGCCATTAAACGTTGGAAAATGTTCGGTCGTTCTTAAGTGTATGAGCCGAAATTCATCAAACAGCGACAACCCCCGCCCCCTCTCGCCCACAAAAAGACCAAAAAACTGAGAATCTTCCCATGCTAATAATCAGCCGAACCTGACATATTGCTGCCGCTTCGGCAGTGCAAAGGCCCGCCGCCGATTCGTCCGGCGCGTCACCCTTCGCGGCCTGTCACAAAATAATCAAAAGTGCAGATGAAGTTCACCCGCCGCGACGCGGCCCTGTCGCTCGCTGTCCTGTTGTCGTTTTCCGTTCACGCGCAACAAGCCATCACACGAGCCGACGAAGCCGCGGCAGCTCGCGCCAACACCCAGCAGGACCAGCAAGTTCAACAACAGCGCGACGCCCGCCAACGCGATGCAACGATCGAAGCCCCGGCGGTTCGTTCCGACGTCCCCGACTCCCAAGGCTTTCCGCTTCTTCCCTCCGAAAGCCCGTGTTTCCGCATCGACGATTTCGCTCTCGTCGTGCCCGCGACCTTGTCGGACACCGCACGCGAGCAGGGCGCGTCGTCGCTGCCGCTCGATCGCTTCGCTTTCGCGCGCGAATGGCTCGAACACTACAAGGGCCAATGCGTCGGCAAGGAAGGGGTGAATGTGCTCGCCAAAGGGCTGCAGCAAGCGATTCTCAGCCGAGGCATGGTCACCACGCGCGTGCTTCTGCCGGAGCAGAATCTCGCCGCCGGCAAGCTCGAATTTGCGCTGCTGCCCGGCCTGATCCGCGATCTGCGCTTTGCCGATGCCACGACGACCGGCACCTGGAAGTCCGCGTTTCCCGCGCGCCCCGGCGATGTGCTGAATCTGCGCGACCTCGAGCAAGGTCTCGAACAGATGAAGCGGGTCGCGAGCCAGGACGTCGACATGAAAATCGAGCCGACGAGCACGCCCGGCGAAAGCGATGTCGTCATCGACGTGAAGCGCGCGAAGCCGTGGAGCGCGGTCGCTTCGATCGACAACTCGGGCAGCCGCGCGACCGGCAAGCTGCAAGGCAACCTGAGCGTCGGCATCGACAATCCGCTCGGACTGAACGACGTCTTCAGCGCCGGCGTGAATCAGGATCTCTATCTGTTCGACAAAAGTCTCGGCTCGCACGGCTTCAACGGTTCCTACTCGATTCCCTGGGGCTACTGGACCGCGTCGCTCTTCGGTTATACGAACACCTACTATCAGTTGCTCGCCGGCGCGAATGAGACCTTCGTATCGAGCGGCAATGCGCAGACAGGCGGCATCAAGCTGCAGCGCGTCCTGTCGCGCGGGCAGAACGATGTGCTCGGGAGCTACGTGCAACTGTCGAAACGCTTTGGCGCGAGCTTCATGGAGGACACGGAAATCGAACTGCAGCACCGCAACAACACCTTCCTCGAACTCGGACTCACCGATCGTCACTACTTCGGCAATGCGCAACTCGACGGCACGCTGGCTTACCGGCAAGGTATCGGCGCGTTCGGCGCGCTGCCGGACCCCACGCTCGCGCCGAATCCGAATATCGCGCAAACCGATCCGACCAAGCCATACGATCCGACCTATCGCTTTCACATGGCGGTGCTCGATCTGAACCTCTCCGTGCCGTTCGCGATCGGCAAGCAGAACTTTCGTTATGTGGGCACGGTGCACGGTCAATACACCAACGACACGCTGTACTACATCGACGACCTGAGCATCGGCAGCCGCTACACGGTGCGCGGCTTCGACGGCGAGCAGATGCTCGCAGCCGAAAAGGGCTTCTACTGGCGCAACGAGTTGCAGGCGCCGCTCGGTCAGACCGGGCAATCGCTCTATGCGGGCATCGACTATGGCCGCGTGTTCGGGCCCAACACCGCGTTTCTCGGGGGCACGCAGCTCGCGGGCGCGGTCATCGGCGTGCGCGGCGGCATGCCGACCAAGCTGGCCGGATTGAGCTACGACATGTTCGTCGGCACACCCATCTACAAGCCGTCCGCGCTGACGACCGCGCGCGTCACGTTCGGCTTTCAGATGATGGCGCAGTTCTGACGGGGGCGCTGCGAGATGAACGCATCGAGAAAGCAATATGTTCTGCGCTTCTGCCGGTTTTGCATCGTCCTCGTGATGCTGCTGATCTGCGCGGGCAATATCACCAACAGCGTGTTGTTGAAGTATGGTTTTCGCGACACCCAGCAACTCGAGCATTACGACGAGACGTTCAGCCTCATCGGCATGATGAACGGGACTGCGCCGAAACCCTATGTATATCGCTCGACGCTCGCGAAAATCGCGAAGCGTGTCGCCGATGACATCGAGCCTTCCGTGCAGCAGAAGCTCTTTCGATCGATCAGAAAATACGACTCGCTGCGCAACGCATACTTCAGCGGCGTGCCCGACGCGCGATGGACGCCCGGCGTCGCAATCGCCTATCACCTGATGTACCTCGCGATCGTGCTCGCGACGATCTTCATCGTATTGATCGTCTACAGGCTCGCGCGGATGCACGGCTATCGGTTCGGCGCCGCGCTGGGATTCACGGCGGCTTTCAGCTTCATCTATCCGCTCACGTTCCAGCAGGGCGGCTATTTCTACGACTTCGCCGAGATGCTCGGCGTGTTCGGCGCGATGTACTTCCTGCTGAAGCGCCGGATGGTCGTCTGCACCTTGTTCGTCGCGCTGGCGTCGTTCAACAAGGAGACCTTCTTTCTCGTTCCGGTAGCGCTGTTCTTCCTGCACGACAGGAGCATCGCGCTGCGTCCACGCATTGGCTGGCTTGCGCTGCAGCTTGCGTGCTGCCTGATCGGGCGTCAGTGCATCATGAGCGGATACGCGCACAACGCGGGCGGCTTCGTCGAAGTGCATATACTCGACAATCTGCGCTTCTGGATAAAGCCGGGTTCGTACTTCAGCTTCTACAATCTAGTTGCCAAGGGCGTTTTCACGCCGAGCCTGCAAAATCCGCTCCTCTCGCTTCCGCTCTTCGTCTTCTTCCGTGAAGCATGGAAATCGGCGTCGCCGCGTTATCGACGCTATTTCCTCGCGGCTTTCCTGCCGCTTCTTCCGCTGTATGCGTGCTTCGGTTTCGGCGACGAAGTGCGCGGGCTGTCGCTGGCGTTTCCCGCGATTCTGCTATTGGCGCTCGGCGCGGCGCCCCGCTTCTCGTCCATCTTCGAGCCGGCGCCGGATCTTCGCGAGGCGCTTCCCGCCGCTAAAGATACGCAGCCTGCTGCCGTTAAATTGCCGGCAGCTTTCGATATCGAGTCCGCGTCGCACTCGCGCGCGCAAACGTAAAACGGTTCACGATCGGAAGCCGCAAAGCGCGCCTGACCCGGGCGCATCCATCGGCTCTTTCAACCAGATCGTGAATAAACTTTCTTTCAAGACCAAGCTCATGAGCACCGTGGGCTTCGTGTGGCTCAGTCTCATTCTTCTGTGCGCGCTCAACGCGATCTCCACGAAACACTCGCTGATGCGCAATCGTGAAGACGCGCTCGCCGAACAGGTCCAGTCGGCGACGAGCGTCGTCAGGTTCTATGTGAAGCAGGCGCAAAGCGGCGCGCTGCCCGAGGAAGAAGCGAAGAAGCTGGCCGTCGCCAGCGTGCGCGCGATCCGTTACGGCAAGAGCGGCTATCTCGGCATCCTCGATTCGAAGTTGTTCCAGATCCTGAACCCGGTGCGGCCCGATACGGAAAACAAGATCAACGATTTCGTCGACAGCACCGGCAAGCATTTCACCGCCGAAATCGTCAAGCACGGTCAGGACGGCTCGCACGTCACGACCTATCTCTATCCGAAGCCGGGCGAGCAGGAGCCGCTTCCCAAGATCACCTACGGCGACTATGTGCGCGAATGGGACTGGCACGTCTACACGGGCGCCTATATCGACGATATCGACGCCGCCTTCCACGCGATCGTGCTCAAGTCGCTGCTGCTCATCGGCGTGATCGGCGCGGCGCTCACGCTTGCGATGGCGCTCATCATTCGCGGCGTGCTGAAGAGCATCGGCGGCGATCCGCGCGATGCGGCGATCGTCTGCCAGCGCATCGCGGCCGGCGATCTCGCGCAGGTCGTGCCCGTGAAGAACGGCGACGATTCGAGCCTCATGCATTCGATGCACGCGATGCAATCGCGCCTCACGCAGACGATCGCGCAGATCAAGCTCGTCGCGGACGGCATCACGGCGGCATCGCGCGAAATCGCGGACGGTCATCACGATCTGTCATCGCGCACGGAAGAGCAGGCGGCGTCGCTGGCCGAGACGGCATCGAGCATGGAAGAGCTCACGTCGACCGTGCGTCTCAACTCCGACAACGCGGAGCAGGCGAGCGAGTTCGCGGCGAGCGCATCGTCGACGGTGGAAAGCGGCAGCGGCGTCGTGCTCGGCGTCGTCGCGACGATGGACAAGATCGCGGGCAGCTCGGAGAAGATCGTCGACATCATCGGCGTGATCGAAGGCATCGCGTTCCAGACCAATATTCTCGCGTTGAACGCGGCCGTCGAAGCGGCGCGCGCGGGCGAGCATGGCCGCGGCTTCGCGGTGGTCGCATCGGAAGTGCGCGCGCTCGCGCAGCGTTGCGCGGCGGCGGCGAAGGATGTGAAGACGCTGATCGACGAATCCGTGACGAACGTGACGGCGGGGCAGGATCTCGCGCAGCAATCCGGCGACACGATGAAGCAGATCCTCACGTCCGTCTCGCGCGTGTCGGACATCATGAACGAGATTTCGTCGGCGTCGTCGCAGCAGACGCAGGGCATCGAGCAGGTGGGCGTCGCGATCACGCAGATGGACGCCGTCACGCAGCAGAACGCCGCGCTCGTCGAACAGGCGACCGCCGCCGCGTCCGCGCTCGCGGTCCAGGCGGAAGAACTGAAGCGCGCGGTCGCGGTGTTCAAAACCTGAACTTTCGGACCGGGACGCAGCTTTCATCGATGACACCGGTGTCCGGCGAATCGTCAGACCGTGGCATGGGGCGTGCTGACTCGTACCGTGCGAACCGGCTGCCTCGCGCCACGCAGGCGGCCGGCAGGCAGAACCCGCCGCACGCATCGCATTTCGCCAACCGCTAATTGGAGTGTCCGACATGAAACGCTTCGCCATTTCCGCCGCTGCCGGCGCTTTCGCTCTCGTCTGTGCGTCCGCTTTCGCGCAAGACAATCCGCCGAGCTCGAACACGGGCTTGCAGGCCGGCGACAACGCGCAAACCACGACGCAGCCCGCGCAGTCGAAATCGACGCACAAGTCCACGCATTCGAAGCAGATGCACAAGAGCCCGATGAACTCGGGCCCGTCCATGTCGCCGGGCGGCACCGCGTCGCCGAGCGGTCCGGGCGCGCCGGTCAGCGCGAGCGGCTCCGGCCAGTAACGCACCTTGCCGTCAGCAACGGGACGCCCTCGCGGTGTCCCGTTTGTTTTGCCTTCAACGCACGAAATGCAAAGCACGAAATTCAACGCACGAAAGTGCCGAGGCCGTCGGCGTCGTAATACTCCAGCGTCACGCGGTCGCTCAGAAACGATGCCTTCGAAATCGTGCCGGGACTCGCGTTCTCGTTGACGAGCGTGAACGTGAAGATATCGCCGTCCCAGTGCGCGAGCGGCAGGGTCATCGGACGCGGTCCGATGAGAATCGCGAGCGCGCCGCCCTGATCGACGACCTGGATCGGGCCGAAATAGTCGTTCTTGTAGGTGCCGATGTAAGTCGACAGCGCCCGCGCCGGCAGCGGCGATGCGGGCGGCTGCGCGCCGACGAGCGAGCCCGCCGGCTTCGAAAGCGGCAGCAGCGCATCGTTATAGCGCTTGAACCAGTCGTGCTGGATCGAGCCGAATTGCACGATGTCGAAGAACTGCTGATTGAGCGTCTCCGGCACGCCGATCGGATAGCCGTTCGTCAGCGCGACGATCGCGAGATTCGTCGATGGCACCACCATGAAGTTCGTCGCCGCGCCCACGGCGAACGCGCCCGAATGGCTGTACGACGGCCGCCCTGTTTCCGTCTGTCCCACGTTGAAGCCGTAGCCGTAGAAGCCCGCAGGCCTGCCGTCGCCGGGCGGCGAGCTTTGCGCCTGCGCGCTGGTCGCGGCGGCGAGCGCGGTGGCATCGACGATGCGCCTGCCGTCGAAGACGCCCGCGCCGAGCATCATCGCGAGCCACTTCGCCATGTCGTTCACCGAGGCGCTCACGCCGCCTGCGGGCGACTGCGCGTCGGGCATCGTGCCCATGCCCTGCACCCACTGACCGCCGCGCTTCACGTGTCCGGCCGCGCGGTTCGGTCGCGCGATGAAATCGGCATAGCGCGAGCTCGTGCTCGTCATGCCGAGCGGCTTGTAGAGCACGTTGTCGGAGAGGGTCGCCCAGTCGATGCCCGCGGCCGCCGCCACCGATTCCGCCGCCGCCGTGAGCCCGAAGTTCGTATAGAAGTACGAATGACGGAACGGATGCAGCGGCAGAAAGCGCAGGCGTTGGAGCACTTCCGTTTGCCCGTAGCCCATGTCTTCGAGCGTGTCGCCGGCGTGATCGGGCAAGCCGGACTGATGCGAATAGAGATCGCCGATGGTCACGGCCGCGCTGACATCGGCATCGGACAGCGTGAACCACGGCAGATGCGCGCGCACGGGCGTATTCCACGCGATGCCGCCCGCGCCGACCTGATGCGCGACCACCGCCGCTCCCACCGACTTCGACACCGATGCGAGCTGAAACACGGTATCGGCATCGACCGTCTGCCCCGAGCCGACGAGCCGCGTGCCGAAGCCTTTGGCATAAACGGTCTGCGTGCCGCGCACGACTGCGACGGCCATGCCGGGCACGCCGGTGCTGCTCAGCAGGTTGCTGGCGAGGGTATCGAGCTGGGAGAGGGCGGCGTTGACTTGCGCGTCCGGCACGGGGCCGGTTTGCGATCCGCCGGATGGATTCGCTGCGTTGGAATCATCGGAATCCGAGCCGCCGCACGCGGCGATCGTGCTGCACAGCGCCGCGCCGAGAAAGCGGCGGCGTCCCTCTGAAGGTCTCATTCCCGTCTCCCCGATGTCGCGCACGGCGCGCTCGACGGATTCTATCTGGGAAACGATCCGTCAGACGCGCGTCGTGCGAACGAAAGGGAAGCGGATATCGCGGGCCGTGTTACTTCGCGAACAGCGACGACATATCGGCGAATGCCTTGATCTCGACGGCATTGCCCGACGGATCGAGGAAGAACATCGTCGCCTGCTCGCCGACTTCGCCCTTGAAGCGGATATGCGGCTCGATGATGAAGCGCGTGCCCGCGGCGCGCGGCTTCTCCGCGAGTTCTTCCCATTGCGGAATGGACAGCACGACGCCGAAGTGACGCACCGGCACCGCGTCGCCGTCGACGGCGCTCGTCGAGCGATGTCCCGCTTCCTCCGGCGCGAGATGCGCGACGATCTGATGCCCGTAGAAGTCGAAATCGACCCATGCGTCGGAGCTGCGGCCTTCCGGGCAGCCGAGCAGCTCGCCGTAGAACTCGCGCGCGGCGGCGAGGCTGTGGACAGGGAATGCGAGGTGAAACGGCGGGATGGCGTGCTGGGTCGTGCTCATGTTGACGAGTCCTTTCTTCGACGTGTGCGGGAACGAAGACCACAGTGTATTGATAAATAAATGTGTTGAAAAACGATATATTGCGGGAGTCAGCCACAATATTTTCGATGAATCGACATGCTGCGCGAACTCCAGACTTTCATCGCGGTGGCGCGCCACGGCACATTCGCGGGCGCGGGCGCGCAGATCGGCCTCACGCAATCGGCCGTGAGCGCGCAGATGCAGCGCCTCGAAGCGCATCTCGGCTTCGCGCTCTTCGACCGCACCGGCCGCTCCGCCACGCTCAACAAGGCGGGCAAGCGCACGCTCGAACTCGCCGACGAACTGATCGCGCTCTACGCGCGTCTCGCGGAACCGGATAGCGAGGACGGGCGCGGCGGCTCGCTCGCGGTGGGCGCGATCGCGTCGGCGCATGCGGCGCTTTTGCCCGATGCGATCGGCGCGTTCCGGCGCGCGCTGCCCGCGTGGCGCATCCGGCTCGTGCCGGGCGTGTCGCTCAATCTGCTCGCGAGCGTCGATGCGGGCGAAATGGATATGGCCGTCATCATCCGTCCGCCGTTTTCGCTGCCGGCGGAGCTGCAATGGCGCACGCTCGTTGCCGAGCCGTTCGTGCTGCTCGCGCCCGCCGCGAAAAAAGGCGCGCACTGGCGCGAGCTGATCGAGTCGGAGCCGTTCATTCGTTACGACCGGCGCTCGTTCGGCGGCCGGCAAGTGGACACGTTTTTGAGGAAGCGCCGCATCGCGGTGCGCGATTCGATCGAGGTCGACGAGTTGCCCGGCATCGCGCAACTGGTCGCGCGCGGGCTCGGCGTGGCGCTCGTGCCGGTCGCCGACGGCATCGGCCCATGGCCGCGCGGCGCGGTGGCGCTCGAACTCGGCGACGATACGTTTCATCGCGAGATCGGTCTCATCGAGCGTGTGCGGCGCGTGCACACCGAAGAGCCGGATGCGGCGGCGCGGCTTGCGGGCTGCATCGTCGAGGCGGCGCAGCGCGGCGCGCGCGGGCCGCAGGCGCCCGTCAGGCGCGCACGAAGCCGGAACGCGGGGCGCGGCATCGCCTAGAATGCGTTGCAGGCGCGTTCTCCCAAGGCGGTCTCAATGGATGACGAGCAGCACATCGGCGACGCGAAAGCGCGTCTCGCAGATTCCGCGTCGGCGCTCGCGCGGTCGGGCGCAACTCGCGTGCAGGCGGCGCTCGCGTGGCTGGATCGTGTCGATCCGGGTACGCATCGGCGCATCAAGGGCTTGCGGCTCGTCACCGCGTACGGACTCGCGGCCGCGCTCGGCGCGTTGCAGGACGTGACGCAAAGCGTGCCGGCGGGCGTGTCCGTCGGTGCGCTCGCGGGCGGCTTCGCGTTGTGGGCGAGCGTGTCCGAAGCGCGCACGACACGTTTCGAATCGAGCCGCGATCTCGTCATCCTGTGTTTGGCCGCCGCCTTCGGTGCGCTCATGTTCGCGTGGTTCGAGCCGGTGTTTCGCGGCTTCGGCCGCGGCGGCGCCGAACTCCTGCTCGTAACGGGCGCGTTCCTCACGGGCTATCTGAAGCGTTTCGGCTTGATCGGCGCGGGCGTCGGCTCGCAGCTTTATATCGGGCAGCTTCTCGCTTATGGGATGAATCTCGCGCCCGGCGATTCGTGGGCGATCCTGCTCGCGCTTGCCATCGGCATGCTCGCGGCCATCGTGCCGCGCGTGCTGAGCGGACCGGCGGAACATCCCGCGGTGCTGCCGGCGCTGGCGTCGGAGCCCGCGTATGGGCGGCACGCGATATCGCCCGCGTTCGCGATGGGTTTGCAGGCGGCGTGCGGCGCGCTCGTCGTCGTGATGCTCAATCGCGTGTTCGGGCTCGCGGAATCGGCGTGGGCGATCACGGCGTGCGTGTATGTCGTGGCGACGTCGGCGGTGGGCACGGCCGAGCGCGTGCGGCGGCGCATCTACGGGACGCTCGTCGGCGTGCCGATCGGGATCGTGTGCCTGCCGCTCGCGGAGCATTGGCCGCTCGTCGTCTGGGCCTTGTCCGCGTTCGCGATGATCGTCTATGCGATGGCGCTGCCGGAGCGGTATGACATCGCCTGCGGCGCGTTCGCTTTCGTGCTGATCGTGACGCTGGCGGCCAGCGGCGTGCATTCGGTGTCGCTGCTCGCGGCGCGGGCCTGGGAGACGCTGCTCGGCGGGGCGCTCGGGCTGCTTGCGTCGCGCGTCATCTTTCCGTTGCGGGTGGTGAGGGAGTAAGGCCTCAAGCGCCCGTCACCCGCTCCAGCAACCGATCCAGCGCCTCGAAATCCACCGGCTTCACCAGATGCGCATCGAAACCCGCCTGCGCGGAGCGTTCCTTGTCGCTTTCCTGTCCGAAGCCGGTCATCGCGACCACCATCGCGCGCCCGATGAGCCTTTGCGAACGCAGCGTGCGCAGCACCGCATAGCCGTCGATATCCGGCAGCGCCAGATCGAGCAGAATCAGCTCCGGCGGAAAATGCCGGATCACGTCGAGCCCTTCCTTGCCGTGATACGCGATGCGCACGTCGTGCCCCTTCATCTGCAGCAGCATCGCGAGGCTGTCGGCGGAATCGCGGTTATCGTCGATCACGACGATGCGCAAGCCCGCATCGGCCGCCTGCGCCGCGCTCTGCGCCAGCACGCGATGCGGACGCGGCGCATCCGTGTCCGATGCATAAGGCAGGCGCACGGTGAACGTGCTGCCCTGGTTCGGGCCGCCGCTCGCTGCGGACACCGAGCCGCCGTGCATCTCGACGATCGACCGGCACAGCGTGAGGCCGATGCCGAGCCCCGCCTCGCCGGGATTGAGATAGTGATCTTCCTGCACGAACAGGTCGAAGATGGACGTGAGGCCCTTCTGCGAGATCCCACGCCCGGTGTCGATCACCTTCAGCAGCAACGCGCTCGCCTCGCATTCGACTTCGACCCTGATCGTGCTCGCGCGCGGCGAAAACTTCGACGCGTTGTTCAGCAGGTTCTGCACGATCTGCACGAGCCGCGTGCTGTCGCCCGTCACATGAACCGGCTCGTTCGGCAGCTTCGTCACGACGCGCTGCGCGCGCTCGTCGATGAACGGATGCACGAGCTCGATGCTGCGCGCGACGATGTCGCTCACATCCACGCGCGCCATGCGCAAATCGATCTTGCCGGTCGTGATGCGGCCCATGTCGAGGAGATCGTCGACGAGACGGCCGAGATGCGAAGTCTGCCTGTCGATGATGTCGCGGCACGCGGCGACGTGCGGCGGCATGTCCGTTTCCATCTGCATCACGCCGATCGCGTTGCGCACCGGCGCGAGCGGATTGCGCAATTCGTGCGCGAGCGTCGCGAGAAATTCGCTGATGCGCCGCGACGAGACTTCGAGTTGCTCGAGGCGCTTGCG
The DNA here is from genome assembly GCF_900044055.2 of Caballeronia calidae. Lineage (GTDB taxonomy): Bacteria > Pseudomonadota > Gammaproteobacteria > Burkholderiales > Burkholderiaceae > Caballeronia > Caballeronia calidae. The sequence continues at coordinate 38,581 of NZ_FCOX02000029.1, forward strand.
CTCGCTCATGTCGCGCGTGACTTTGGCGAAGCCGCGCAGCACGCGATGCTCGTCGTACACCGCCGTGATCACGACGTTCGCCCAGAAGAGCGAACCGTCCTTGCGCACGCGCCAGCCTTCGTTCTCGACGCGCCCCGCGCGGATCGCGGTCTGCAGTTCGATCTCGGGAATGTTCGCGGCGAGATCCTCGGGGCAATAGAAGGTCGAGAAGTGCTTGCCGAGAATCTCCGAAGGCTGATAGCCCTTGATGCGCATCGCGCCCGTGTTCCAGCTCGCGATATGGCCGCCCGGGTCCAGCATGAAGATCGCGTAATCGCTCACGCTTTCCACGAGCAGGCGAAAGCGTTCCTCGGAAAGACGCAGCTTTTCTTCCTCGGCCCGCTTCGCGGTGAGATCGCGCGTGTACTTCGCGTAGCCGATGATCTCGCCCTTCCGGTTGCGCGCCGCCGTGATCACGACGTTCGCCCAGAACAGCGTGCCGTCCTTGCGCACGCGCCAGCCTTCGTCCTCGAAGCGGCCGGTGGCATACGCCTGCTTCAGCTCGTACTCGGGCCAGCCGCGCGCAACCGATTCCGCCGTATAGAAGCGCGACAGATGCTGGCCGATGATCTCGTGCGCCTCATAGCCCTTGATCCTGCGCGCACCCTTGTTCCAGCTCGTGATGCGGCCGTTCAGGTCGAGCATGAAGATCGCGCAGTCTTCGATGGCGTCGACGAGCGCGTGATATTGCGCGTCGCTCATCGCGGGCGCGTTCGGCGCCGTGCGCGCGGCGTCGGGTGGGGAGACGGCTGGTTCCGGTCTGTTCATGGTGTCGATGCTCAGTGCAGCGGGTCATGCGTGAAGCGGACGCCGATGCCTGGAGGAGGACGCTTCCTGGACAAAATCGCAGCCCACAGTTTAGCCGCTGATGGGCAATCGCACGGCGCGCCGTCATTGAAACGTCCCTTGACAGGGCGCGGCGCGGTTTATAGCTTTAGTCGTGTCAGTTCCGAAGAGAGCCGCGCTTATCCGTCGGATCGCCCGGTCGACGCATCCAGCGAACTCCCGCCCATCGCGCATCGCCTTGACGCCCGCATCGGAGGCTCTCATGGACCGTCGACGTTTTCTTTCGCTATCCGCGTTCTATACGGTGGCCGCCGCTACCGGCACGCTCGCCGCCTGCCATTCGGGCGACGACAACGACAACGATCAGGGCGGCAATGGTTCCACGCCGCCGCCCGCGGGCGCATTCGCGTTCCCGCAAGGCGTGGCGAGCGGCGACCCGCGCGACGTGTCCGCCGTGTTCTGGACCCGCTGTGTCGCGAACGGCAGCGGCGCGTCCGCTGCCTCCGTGCCCGTGACCTTGCAGGTATCGACGCAGCAGAGCTTCGCGCAGCTCGTGGCGAGCGTGCCCCTGACCGCCGTGCCGGCCTACGACTTCACCGTGCGCGCCAAAGTGACCGGTCTCGCCGCGAAGACGACGTACTATTACCGCTTCGTCGCGGGCGGCGATGTCAGCGTGACGGGCACGACGCGCACCGCGGCCGCCGCGAACGATGCGATTGCGCGTCTGCGCTTCGCGTGGTTCGTGTGCCAGAACTGGAGCGCGAACCACTGGCAGGCGATGTCGTTGCTGGCCGCCGAGACCGATCTCGATTTCGTCGTGCATCTGGGCGACTACATCTACGAGGCCGGGTTCGTCGCGCCGCCGGGCACGGTCGAGCCCGCGCATCCGACGATCACGCTGCCGGGCGGCGGCCTCTATGCGAGCACGCTCGACGACTATCGCACGCTCTATCGCACGTATCGCGGCGATGCGCGCCTGCAGAACGTGCATGCGCGTTTTCCGGTCATCGCGATCTGGGACGATCACGAGTTCTCCGACGACTGCTGGCAGGACCATCAGACCTACACGAACGCGAACCTCCAGCAGACCGCGCGGCGCCGCAACGCGAATCAGGCGTGGGCGGAATATCTGCCGGTCGACTGGGGCGACGTGTCGTTCGATCTCAACAACGCGGCCTACGACAACATCCGCATCTATCGCGACTTCCACTTCGGCTCGCTGATGCATCTCGTGATGACCGACGAACGTCTCTATCGCGACGATCACGTCGTCAGCGAAGCGTCGATCGCGCAGTTGCTCGGGCACGATCCGGTGAACGGCAACGATCTCGTCGGCTCGCGCTACTTCGTGCAGCAACAGGTGCTCGCGCGATTCGAAGCCGCCGATACGCAGCGCCTCGGACGCGTGCCGTCGATCCTCGGTCCCACGCAGACGCAATGGTGGAAGGACACGCTGAAGGCGTCCACGTCGATATGGAAGGTGTGGGGCAACGAAGTGATGATGAACCGCCTGTGGCTCGATCTCTCGTCGATCGCGCCCGCGCCCGCCAACACGGTCTTCGTGCTCGATTGCGACGCATGGGACGGCTATCCGTCGCACAAGGCGGATCTTCTTTCGTTCGTGAAGACGCAGAACATCACGAATCTCGTCGCGATCACGGGCGACCTGCACGCGTTCCAGGCGGGCGTCGTGCGCGACGTGCCCGAGCCCGCGAAGGGCACGCCCGTGCTGGTCGACCTGATGTCTGCGGGCATCAGCAGCCGGCCTTTCTTCGAGGACGTGAAGACCTATTCGGCGGGCATGCCGCTCGCGTCGCTGATCAGTTCGCCGGCGGTGCTGGATGCGTTCATCCAGCGGAACAATCCGGACATGCATTATGCGGATCACGACGGCATCGGCTATGCATCGGCGACGCTCACGCCGACGCAGTTCATCGCGATCTTCAACAAGGTCAAGTTTCTCAATCCCGACGGCAGCGCGCCGCAAGCGCCGCTCGCCAAGCGCACGCGCCTCACGATCAACGCGGGCGCGGTGGCCGTCGTCGTCGAGGACAACCTATGAATGCGCAATGCGCTTCATACACGGATGAAGCACCCATCCATTCGTATCCTTGCTTTTGAGGGGATTTCAACGCCGGTCCGCGCACGTAGACTGCGTGCACATTTCAGAAGGTCCGGTTGCTGGCAGGCAGTGCAATGAGGCCGATGAAGTGACCATGTGAAACCCTCAGGAGCACTATCATGATCGGCAATCTCAAAGGCATCGTCTTCGTCGCGGCGCTCGCGGGCGCTTCCTATGCAATGGCGAGCGGCTACGGCCCCGCGCCGTACTATTCGCCGATGGCCGGCGCGCCCGCGTCGCAGCAAGGCATGAACATGCAGACCATCGCGCAGGATGCGCAGCCGGCCACCGAAGCGAGCGCCGACAATGCGAAGCAGGGCAGCCCGCTCATTCAGGCGCAGGATTGAGCGGAGTAGTGTCGCGTCCCGCCGGTGATATCGGCGGGACGCGTTCAGCGCTCGTCGTCGGGAAGCGTGCGCAACATACGACGCACCGAGTCGAGCGCATCGATGGGCGTCTAGTGGAACGCCTCGTTCGCCGCATTTTTCGCGGCGTTCTGCGCATCGCCCGCGCCGGCTTTTCCAACGGTTTCCCTCGCGCGCCCGATCTCGATCTTCGGCATGAACATCATCGAGATGACCGTGCCGAGCGCGATCACGAACATCGCCGTGAAGGTCATATGCAGCGAGTGATGCAGCACGAGGCGAATCTCGCTGCTGGTCGCGAGGTCGCCGGGCACGGCCGAAAGCAGTTGCTTGAGCTGATCGGCATGCACGGGCGGCAGGCCGTCCGTGTGCGTGAGGCCGTAGTTCTGCACCGCGCCGAACACCGCCGCGCCGAGCGTGTTGCCGAGATTGCGCGAGAACAGGTTCGATGCCGTGGCGCTGCCGCGTTCCTGCGGCTGCACGATCTCCTGGATCAGGATGAGGCACGACACGCTCGTGATGCCCATGCCGAAGCCGAGCACCGCCGAGCCGACGCCCGCCCAGACCGGGCTCGATTGCGGCCCGAGCAGCACGAACGGCAACGCCCCGAGCGGAATGAACACCGGGCCGATCATCAACAGACGCCTCAGGCCGATGCGGCTGAACGAGCGCGACGTGAAGGTGGCGCCGCTCGGCCAGCCGATCATCATCATCGTGAGCGCGAGGCCCGCTTCCACCGGCGTGCGATGCATCACGCCCTGCACGTACATCGGCAGGAAGGTGGTGAGGCCCATCATCGCCATGCCGGCGAGCAGGGTCGCGACATTGCTCGCCGCAATCGGCCGATGCGACCACAGGCGAAACGAGATCATCGGATCGGCGGCGCGGCGCTCCTGCACCACGAAGCACACGACGGCGAGCACGAGCACGGCGATCTCCACGCCGACGCGCGCATTGCTCGCGTGGCCCGCGTCGGTGAGCGCCATCATCAGCGAGGCGACGGCGGCCGTGAAGAAGAACGCGCCCGCGAGATCGATCGCCGGGCGGTCGTGGCGCTTTTCCTCGTGCAGGAAGAGCGTGAAGAGAATGGCCGCCAGAATGCCGATCGGCACGTTGATCCAGAAGATCCACGCCCACGAGAGCTCGCGGATCAGAAGGCCGCCGGCCATCGGCCCGAGCACGGCGGACACGGCCCACACGCTCGCGAGATAGCCCTGCACCTTGCCGCGCTCGCGGGCCGGATAGAGATCGCCGACGACCGTCAGCGCGACCGGCAGGATCGCGCCCGCGCCCACGCCCTGAACGAGCCGGAAGACGATCATCGCGGGCATGGACCACGCGAAGCCCGCGAGCACCGAGCCGATCAGAAAGATTGCGATGCCCGCGAGGATCGCCGGCTTGCGGCCGTACAGATCCGCGAGCTTGCCGAACACGACGGTGAGCGCAGTCTGCGTGAGCAGAAACGACGAGAACACCCAGCTGTAGAGATTGAGGCCGCCGAGCTGCGTGGCGATCTGCGGCATCGCGGTCGAGACGATGGTGGCCTCGATCGCGACCATGGCCATGGAGGCCATCACCGCTGCGATGACGAGGGGACGAGCGGTTTTTCTTGTCTGTGACATTCGATTATCAAAGGCCGGCCGCTCGCGGCAGCCGATGAATGCTGCGCGAGCGCGCTGTGCATGAAGAATGGAGATGCGACAGCTTGCAGATGGCTTGCAGCCAGTGCAATGCCGCCGATCAGGATGGCGCCGGATGCAATGTTATCCCGCCGCGCGAAACGCTGCTCGACGCCCCCCGGCGTGCATCCGCGCGCGCTCATTCAACGCTAATTCTTCGCGGCTACGCTTCATTTCGTGGACGGACGGCGCGCTTTCTCCTTGCGCCGCGGTTCGTTGCACGTTTGGCAACGCCTCAGCCCCTGGCGCCGGCCGTGACCGGACCGGCGCATTTTTTTCCCGGCGCGCAACGCGTACCGGTCACGCACATGTCGTCTTTCAGAACGAAATCTCCGGGAATGTCGCCTAGAATCGAACCGGCGAATGGCTCGTCTCCCGCTTCGCCCGTCTCCTTTCCGATGCGGCGGACTCGAATGATCAAATCACTGAGAAATCAACTGGTCGTCGCGCTGGGTCTGCTCGTCAGCGTGATCGGCGTCGCGCAGGGCATCAGTTCGTATCAGTTGAGCAAGACCGGCATGAGCGCGCTGCTCGACATGCGGCTCGAACAGGTGGCCGCGCGCCTGCGCGATGGCCTCGCCTATGCTCTCCCGAAAAATCCCGCGCGGGGCACGCAGGACGACCGCGACGTGGTCGCCGTGGTGTGGAAGCCGAATGATCCGCTGCCGTTCCGCACGACCGACCCTTCGCTGCATTTTCCGCGCGACGCGAAGCCGGGCTTTTCCGGCGTCGTGGTCAACGACGAAGACTGGCGCCTCTTCACGCGCCAGGAGCCGACGATGACGATCCAGGTTGCGCAGCGTTCGTCGGTGCGCCGCGATCTGACGACGGAAGCCGCGACGCTCACGCTCTGGCCGATCGCCGTGCTGCTGCCGCTCGTGTGGATCGCGGTCGTGTTCGTCGTGCGGCGCTCGCTGCGTCAGTTGAACCAGCTCGGCGCGGAAGTGCGCGCCATCGACATGGGGCATCTGCAGCCGCTGCCGACCGTCGGCGTGCCCACGGAGATCGCGCCCTTCATTCATTCGATCAACACGATGATCGAGCGCCTCGCGACATCGATCGAGAAGGAGCGCAAATTCATCGCCGACGCCGCGCACGAGTTGCGCACGCCGCTCACCGCGCTGCAGCTCCAGGCCGACAATCTCGCGCCGCACATCGCGCCCGGCAATCAGGAGCGCTTTCAGGAATTGCGCAAGGGCATCGCGCGCAGCGGCAAGCTCATCGTGCAGTTGTTGCGGCTCGCCCGCGCCGATGCGCCCATGAACGGCGCGCCGCTTTCGCGCGTGGATCTCGCGGAGGTGGTGACGGGCGCCGTCGCCGATGTATTGCCGATCGCGATCGCGCGCGGCATGGACATCGGCGCGGAGGAAATGGTGAGCGCGCACGTGCGCGCCGTGGAAACGGATATCGGCATGGCGGTGAAGAACCTCGTGTCGAACGCGGTGCGCTACACGCCCGATGGCGGCACCATCGATCTGCGCATGCGGCGCGACGGCGGCATGGTCTGGGTCGATGTCATCGACGATGGCCCGGGCATCGACGAGGCGCTGTTGCCGCGCGTGTTCGACCGCTTCTTTCGCGCGAACCCGGATGTGGAGGGCAGCGGGCTCGGCTTGTCGATCGTGAAGGCGATCGCCGCGCGCTACGGCGGCGACGTCACGCTCAAAAATCGCGGCGACGGCCGCTCGGGCATCGTCGCCTCGATCGGCTTTCCCGTCGAGGAAGTGAAGGAAAGCGCGGCGGAAGCGGCATCCGCGTCTGCATGAAACACCTCGGCATTTGTATTTGCGCGCGGTTTTGCGCCGACTACAATGCATTCGCTGCGTGGCGCAAAGCGATCATCGCCGGTCAATCGAAGAGATAAAAAGACCGGCCGTGCGTTTCATTCGCTCGGCGCCGCATTCCGGGCGCGTGGCGCGCGCCATTCTCGCCGGGTGCGGGGTGGAACATGCGAATTCTTCTGATCGAAGACGACGTGCAGATCGGCACGAGCCTCATGCGTGCGCTCAAGGATGCCGATTACGCCGTCGACTGGGTCCGCGACGGCAGCGCGGGCCGCGAGGCGATCGGCGCCGCCGAGTACACCGTCGTGCTGCTCGATCTCGGCTTGCCGGGCATGACCGGCATCGAGCTTTTGCGGCAGGCGCGTTCGGCGGGCAACGCGACGCCCGTGTTGATCCTCACCGCGCGCGACGATCTCGACACGCGCGTGCAAGGCCTCGATCTCGGCGCGGACGACTATCTGCTGAAGCCCTTCGACATGCCCGAGCTGCTCGCGCGCATCCGCGCGGTGCTGCGGCGCAAGGCGGGCTACGCGGTCTCGCGTCTCGGCGACGATTCGCTCAGCCTCAACCTCGATCAGCGCACGCTCACGTGCGGGGAGAATTCGGGCGTGCTGTCCGCGCGCGAGTTCGCGCTGATGCATGCGCTGCTCGAACGGCCCGGCACGATCTTCTCGCGCGATCAGCTGGAAGACCGTCTGTACGGCTGGGGCAAGGAAGTGGAGAGCAACGCGGTCGACGTGCTCATCCATTCGGTGCGCAAGAAATTCGGCGCGGGCGTGATTCGCAACGTGCGCGGACTCGGCTGGACCGTGATGCTCGGGCAGGCGGGCCGCGAGGAAACGAAGTAGCGCGGGCGAAGCCACGCACGGTGCAGGGGCGGCGCGGCTTATCGCACATCATGATGCCTGCCGAGCGCGCCGCAAAAGTGCATGCTGTAGTCGTGATCCTCCGTTTCGACCTGACGCATGCGGCGCTCGAGATCGGCGAGATCGCTCGACGAGGCGAGGTAGTCGTCGTTGGCATCGTGCGTGGAAAAGAAGCTGCCGAAAGATTTCGAAAGACGTTCAAACATGATGTGCTCCCGTCATTGAAAGATGGCCTGTGCATCTGTGCATGGGGCCGACGGAAATCAGGTTATGCCGCGTGAATTAGAGGCGAATGAGCGCCTCGCGCAGACTCGCGGCATGCGCAATGCTCGTCTTCGGCATGACGAAGCGTTCGCCAACGCACCGTGCAATGGAACCCGCCGCGGGTAGGCAGTGCCGCGCCGCACCATCCCGTGCTATCTTTGTTTCATACGGGTTTCATACGGAACGCCCTGCGTTATTCGCCGCATTCGTCGATCGTCTTCGAAGGCCGCCATGAACGATGTATCTCGTACCCTCAGTGCCCGCGACCGCGTCGAGTTGCTCTGCTGGCTCACGTGCGGCAGCCTTGGCGCGTACTACCTGAATGGCGACTGGCCGGCGCCCGCGTTCCATGTGCAGGCCGCGCACAAATGGCTCGACCGGCATCAGCGGTTCGCGGACTGGCTCACGGTCGCGAAGCTCGCGGCCATCGCGCGCGAGATCGCCACGCAGCATTGCGCGCTGCTCGAAGCGGACTGGGCGCGCGCTGCCGTCGAGGAAATTCTCGACAGCGAAGATCTCAACTATCAATCGGATGTCGTGCGGCAAGTCTTCGACGATTGCCGCCGCGCGCTCGCGGAAAAGCGCACGCCTGAGTGAGGCGGCCATCGCGTGCGCGCGCAGGCTCTAGCGCGAATTACTGTATGGATGTACAGTAAGCCATTTTTCTTCGCCTGGCGGCACGGCTCAGCATGTTTGGTGCGTTCATTCCCGTCGAGTTCGCCTTGAGCGCGCCCGTTCGCGCGGCGGCGTTCTGATCGCCCCGATGGACGCGCCGTCTTCGCCATCCCTACCGCGCCGCATCGCGCATCTCGACATGGATGCGTTCTTCGCGTCTGTCGAATTGCTGCGTTACCCGGAACTGCGCGGCCAGCCGGTCGTGGTCGGCGGCGGGCGCGACGCAACGCCCGACATGCTCGCCGACGGCACGCGCCGCTTCAGGCGCCTGCGCGACTACGCGGGCCGCGGCGTCGTGACCACTTCCACCTACGAGGCGCGCAAGTTCGGCGTCTTCTCCGCGATGGGCATGATGAAGGCCGCACAGCTCGCGCCCGACGCGATCCTCCTGCCTACCGATTTCGATTCGTACCGCCACTACTCGCGTCTCTTCAAGGCCGCCATCGCGACCTTCACGGCGCAGATCGAGAACCGCGGCATCGACGAGATTTATATCGATGTGAGCGATCTGCCCGGCGAGCCCGCCGACATCGGCAAGAGGATGAAGGACGCCGTGCGCGATGCGACCGGGCTCACGTGCTCCATCTGCATCGCGCCGAACAAGCTGCTCGCGAAGATCGGCTCCGAGCTCGACAAACCCGACGGCCTCACCATCCTCACGATGGAAGACCTGCCCACGCGCATCTGGCCGCTCGCCGCGCGCAAGGTCAATGGCATCGGGCCGAAGGCGAACGAGAAGCTGGCGGCGCTCGGCATCGTGACGGTGGGGGATATCGCCGCCGCCGATCCGGGCCTCCTGCAGACGCACTTCGGCGGCACCTATGCCGCGTGGCTCGCGCGCATCGCGCAGGGGCAGGACGAGCGGCCGGTCGTCGTGAGTTCCACACCCAAGTCGATGAGCCGCGAGACGACGTTCGAGCGCGACTTTCATCCGAAGCAGGATCGCGCGACCTTGTCCGCCGAGTTCACGGGGCTGTGCACGCGCGTTGCCGAAGATTTGCAGCGCAAGGGTTATGTCGGGCGCACGGTGGGCATCAAGCTGCGCTTCGACGACTTCCGCACCGTGACGCGCGATCTGACGATTCCCGTTGCGACGGCCGATCCCGTCGAGATTCGCCGCGCCGCGACGGAATGCCTGAAGCGCATCGTGCTCGACCGGCGCATCAGGCTGCTCGGCGTGAGAGTGAGCGCGCTCGCCGGGCGCGATGAGAGCGGGTTCGTCGAGCCGGTGCAGGTCGAATTGCCGTTCGATATCGCGGGCGAATGAGCTGTCATGTCTGCTTCACGGTTTTGATCCGCCTTTATCGCTTCGGCACATAACCAAAGATCAGATGCTTCGTTGCTGCCCGAACCGCCGCGCGTTAGATTGATCGCTTCCCCGAAGCTATCGATGCTATCGATTCGACCGTGACGATTCAGACCGCTCCCCATCCCGCACCCGCTTCAACCGAAGAAGCCGCCGATCAATCCATCGAGATTCGCAAGTTCGACGCGCCGCTCGGTGCCGAAGTGATCGGCCTCGATCTGTCGCAGCCGCTTTCGCAAGCCGATTTCGCGCGCATTCATCGCGCGCATCTCGATCATCACGTGCTCGTGTTCCGCGATCAGCGCATCACGCCCGACGAGCAGGTGGCGTTCAGCAAACGCTTCGGCCCGCTGCAGATTCACGTGCTGCATCAGTTCGGGCTCGCGGGGCATCCGGAAGTGCTGATCGTGTCGAACATCGTCGAGAACGGCAAGCCGATCGGCCTCGGCGACGCGGGTCATTTCTGGCACTCGGACCTCTCATACAAAGAGACGCCGAGCCTCGGCTCGATGCTGCACGCGCAGGAGTTGCCCGCTATTGGCGGCGACACGCTGTTTGCGAACCAGCATCTCGCGTGGGACACGTTGCCCGCGCATTTGCGCGATGCGGTCGAAGGCCGCGTCGCGGAGCATACGTATCTCGCCAAATATGCCGAACTGCAAAAGCGCAGTCCGTGGCGGCCCAATCTTTCGGCGGAGCAGATCGCGCAGGTCAAGCCCGTCACGCATCCGATCGTGCGAACGCATCCGAAGACGAAGCGCCGCGCGCTCTTCGTCAGCGAGCATTTCACGACGCGCGTGATCGGCCTGCCCGAAGACGAGAGCCGCGCCTTGCTCGCGGAACTGTTCGCGCACAGCACGCGGCCCGAGTTCGTCTATCGCCATCAATGGCGCGAGCGCGACATGGTGTTCTGGGACAACCGCTCGGTCATGCATCTCGCGGCGGGCACGCCCGACGATCAGCGCCGCAAGCTGTATCGCACGACCATCGAAGGCGACGCGCCTTTCTAAACCGCACAATATTCCTTAATTCACGGGGTTTTTCGATGCATTCTCGAACAGGGAAGGGCGCCGCACGCGCGCTCGTCGCCGCGCTCGCGGTGTCGCTTGGCATTACATCGGCGAGCGCGCATGCCGAAGGCACACTGCGCATCGCCGAGCAATTCGGTGTCGTGTATCTGCTGCTCAATGTGGCGCGCGATCAGAAGTTCATCGAGCAGGAAGGCAAGAAGGAAGGGCTCGATATCAAGGTCGACTGGGCCAAGCTCTCGGGCGGCTCCAGCGTCAACGATGCGTTGTTGTCAGGCTCGGTCGATATCGCGGCTGCGGGCGTCGGACCTTTGCTGACGATCTGGGATCGCACGCACGGGCGGCAGAACGTGAAGGGCGTCGCGTCGCTCGGCAATTTTCCGTATTACCTCGTATCGAACGATCCGCGCGTGAAGACCATCGCCGATTTCACCGACAAGGACCGCATCGCGGTGCCGGCGGTCGGCGTGTCGGTGCAGTCGCGCATCCTGCAATACGCGGCGGCGAAGCAATGGGGCGACAAGGAATACAACCGCCTCGACAAGCTCACGCAAGCGGTGCCGCATCCCGATGCGACCGCGGCGCTCATCGCGGGCGGCACGGAGATCAACGCGCACTTCGGCAATCCGCCGTTCCAGCAGCAGGAGCTCGCGGGCAATCCGAAGGCGCATATCGTGCTCAATTCATACGACGTGCTCGGCGGCCCCAGCTCCGCGACGGTGCTCTATGCGACCGAGAAGTTCCGCAGCGAGAATCCGAAGACGTATCGCGCGTTCGTCGCGGGGCTCGCCGATGCCGCGCGCTATATCACGCAGCATCCCGAGCAGGCCGCCGATATCTATCTGCGCGTGAACAACGCGAAGATAGATCGCGATCTGCTCGTCAAGGTGATCAAGGACCCGTCGGTGCAATTCAAGGTCGCGCCGCAGAACACGTTCGCGCTCGCGCAATTCATGCATCGCGTCGGCGTCATCAAAAACGAGCCGAAGTCGTGGCAGGACTACTTCTTCAGCGATCCGGCGACGAAGGACGGCAGCTGAATCGCTGAATCGGGGACGGCGCTTATCGGCGAGCGCGAATTGGATATGCGCATTGATTGGTTCGCCCGCGCGCCGCGCGCCGGTATCGTGAGCGTTTGCAATTCAGCACATAGAACATGGCCGCCAATCCCCAAACGCTTTATTCGCGCGATGCCGACAGCCACGTCGCGACGAGCGGCAAGCTACTCAGCGCGAAGAACGTCACGCTCGAATACCGCACGCCGGAGCGCCTCGTGCGCGCGACGCACGATGTCAGCTTCGATGTCTACGGCGCCGACCGCTTCGTACTGCTCGGGCCTTCGGGTTGCGGCAAGTCGACCCTGCTCAAGGCCGTCGCGGGTTTCATCGAGCCCGTGGCGGGCAGCATCGAGATCGGCGGCGAGCGTGTGCGCGGGCCGGGCGCGGATCGCATCGTCGTGTTTCAGGAATTCGATCAGCTGCCGCCGTGGAAGACCGTCGCGCAGAACGTGGCCTTTCCGCTGCGCGCCGCGCGCAAGCTCGGCCGCGCCGAAGCACGCGAGCGCGCGCTGCATTATCTCGACAAGGTCGGTCTCGCCAAATTCGCCGATGCCTATCCGCACACGCTGTCAGGCGGCATGAAGCAGCGCGTCGCTATTGCGCGCGCGCTCGCGATGCAGCCGCGCGTGCTGCTGATGGACGAACCCTTCGCTGCGCTCGATGCGCTCACGCGACGCCGCATGCAGGAAGAGCTTCTGCGTCTGTGGAGCGACGAGCGCTTCACGCTGTTGTTCGTCACGCATTCGATCGAGGAAGCGCTCATCGTCGGCAATCGCATCTTGCTGCTGACACCGCATCCCGGACGCGTGCGCGCGGAGCTGAACAGTCATCAATACACGCAGGAAAGCCTGGGGCGCGGCGAGTTTCAGCAGAGCGTGGCCCGCATTCATCGATTGTTGTTTGAAGAGGAGGCCGCGCTTTGAGCACGCCGCATCTGATCGTGCCGCCGGTGCGGCCCGAATATGAAGTCACGCCCGCGGCGCCCGCCGGTATCGAACATGACGCGCCGCTGCCGCTTTCGAAGCGGCTCGCGGATCGCTCGTGGCTGCGCAAGACGATCATCGCCTTCGTGCTGATCGCGTTGTGGGAAATCGCCGCCCGCGCCGTCGATAACGATCTTCTGCTGCCGACCTTCACCGCGACCTTCGTCGCGTTTGCGCAGGGCATCGCGTCGGGCGAGCTGATCGAGAAGATCGGCATATCGATGTCGGTGCTGCTGCGCGGCTATGCGCTCGGCGCGGCGCTCGCGTTCGTGCTGACATCGCTCGCGGTATCGACGCGCATCGGCCGCGACATTCTCTCGATGCTCACTGCGATGTTCAATCCGCTGCCGTCCATCGCGCTTCTGCCGCTTGCGCTGCTGTGGTTCGGCCTCGGCACCGGCAGCCTCTTGTTCGTGCTCGTGCATTCGGTGTTGTGGCCGCTTGCGCTCAACACGTATGCCGGTTTTCAGGCGGTGCCCGCGACCCTGCGCATGACGGGCCGCAACTACGGCCTGAACGGCATGCGTCATGTGATGCTGATTCTCGTGCCCGCCGCGCTGCCGTCGATACTCGCGGGCCTGCGTGTGGGCTGGGCGTTCGCGTGGCGCACGCTGATCGCGGCGGAGCTCGTGTTCGGCGCGAGCTCGGGCAAGGGCGGCCTCGGCTGGTACATCTTCCAGAATCGCAACGAGCTTTACACGGACCGCGTGTTCGCGGGGCTGGCTGCGGTCATCGTGATCGGGCTGGCGGTCGAGCATCTCGTGTTCGATACCGTCGAGCGCGTCACGGTGCGCCGCTGGGGCGTGCAGCAATGAGCAGCGGTCAATGCTCTGCGTCGTTTCCGGCGCGAATGAAATCGATGAACGCGCGCAACGGCCCGGGCATATGCGCGCGGCTCGGATAGTAGAGCCTGGGGCCGGTGAAGCTTTGCCACCACGGCTTGAGCACCGGCACGAGCGCGCCGTTGTCGATGGCCTCGCGCACGAACTCATCGAATGTATAGACGAGACCCAGTCCGGCGACGGCGCACGCGCGGCTCGTCTCGATCGACGACGTCACGAGCGGCCCTTGCGGCACGATGCGTATCACGTCCTTGCCGCGCATGAATTCCCATACCGCCAGCACGCCGCTTTCGAAGCGATGCCCGATGCACGCGTGATTCACGAGCTCGCGCGGATGCTTCGGCTCGCCGTGCATCGCGAGATAGGATGGCGCGGCAGCCGCGACGAAGCGCTGCGTGCGCGGCCCGATCGGAACCGCGATCATGTCGCGCTCGATGCGCTCGTCGTAGCGGATGCCCGCATCGAAACCGGCGGCGAGCACGTCGATGAAGTTATCGCTCGCGCTCAATTCCAGCGTGATGCCCGGATGCGCCGCGAGAAAGCGCGCGATGATCGGCGGCAGCACTTCGCGCGACACGATGGTCGGCACGTTCAGGCGCAGCGTGCCGGTCGGGCTGTCGCGAAAGCCGTTGACGGCATCGAGCGCGCCCGCGATCTCCGCGAACGCGGGCGCGAGGCGCTCGATCAGTCTTTCGCCGGCTTCCGTCGGCGTGACGCTGCGCGTCGTGCGATTCAGCAGGCGCACGCCCAGACGCGTTTCGAGCCTGCGCACCGCCTCGCTCAACGATGACGCCGACACGCCGCGCAACAGCGCCGCCTGCCTGAAGCCGCGCGTGCGCGCGACAGCCAGAAACGCGTGGAGATCCGACAGGTCCGGTTCGCTCATTGTTCGCCTCGGCGCACAGCCCATTCGCATTGAGGCGGATTATCGCACGCGTACTTTGCTCACATAATCCTCTCCATCGCCGGGATTCGCGGCGCACGTCCTTCAGGAGAGAACGAACATGGAACAACGCAGACTCGGAAAGACCGGACCGCAATCGTCGGTGATCGGGCTCGGATGCATGGGCATGTCGGGCATGTATGGGCCGTCGGATCGCGCCGAGAGCATCGCGACGATTCACGCCGCGCTCGAAGCGGGCGTCACGCTGCTCGATACCGGCGACTTCTACGGCATGGGCCACAACGAGATGCTGATCGGCGAGGCGTTGAGAAGTGCGCCGCCGTCGCGCCGCGATGCGGCGATTCTCAGCGTGAAGTTCGGCGGCATGCGCGATCCGGCGGGCAATTTCATCGCGTTCGACGGGCGTCCCGTTGCCGTGAAGAACGCGCTCGCTTACACGTTGCAGCGGCTGGGCGTCGAGCATATCGACATCTATCGCCCCGCGCGGCTCGACGCGAACGTGCCGATAGAAGACACCGTGGGCGCCATCGCCGACATGATCGAGGCGGGCTATGTGCGTCATGTCGGGCTGTCGGAGGTCGGCGCGGCGACGATCCGCAAGGCCGCGGCGGTGCATCCCGTATGCGATGTGCAGATCGAGTATTCGCTGATTTCGCGCGGCATCGAAGATGCGATTCTGCCCGCGTGCCGCGAACTCGGTATCGGCATCACGGCGTATGGCGTGCTGTCGCGCGGACTCATCAGCGGACACTGGAGCAGGGACGCCGCGCAATCGGGCGACTGGCGCGCGAACAGTCCGCGCTTTCAGCAAGGCAATGTGGAACGCAATCTCGCGCTCGTCGATGCATTGCGCAGGATCGCCGATGCGAAGCGCGTGAGCGTCGCGCAGATCGCGATTGCATGGGTGCTCGCGCAGGGCGATGACATCGTGCCCGTCATCGGCGCGCGCCGTCGCGATCGTTTGACGGAATCGCTCGGCGCGCTCGACGTGAAGTTCACGAAGGACGAACTCGCCGCGATCGAAGCTGCGGTGCCGAAGGACGCGGCGGCGGGCGATCGCTACGAGGCCGTGCAGATGGCGCACCTCGACAGCGAGAAGAGGTAGGCGCTCATGGCGCGCGCACGGCATCCTCATCGCCGCGCGCGCGCCCTTTGTGCTGACAACGGCCTAATTTGAGTTTGAGAAGCTGCAGAGTTTGATTGGTTGCACATGGAAAATTTGCCGAAATCGACGATTTCCGGCTTTCCTATGTCCTGGAAGTTTGATTGGTTGCACTTACTCGAAGTAAGTTTGAGCGTTGTACATGGCTGACCACGCGCTAATTCAAGCCCAACAAGGCCTCGTTTTCGGCGAATTCTGGCAAGGAGCGTCTTATCGGCGGGGCCGAAACCACCCCCGCTCGACCTATCGGCAGAGTAGTTAAGCGAACGCCTGCAACCTCGCGTCCTCGAAACTGCCCCACATAAGGAATCTTCTGGTCTTTTTGCGATGAGCGAGCGACACCAGGCCAATCCATCCACTCGCAGGCGAACGTGCAGGCATCCATGTGCCCCTTTTTACTGTGGTGAGTTGGGAACTGATGCTGACGGATATGCAGCCGGGCTGCCTCATCCGCCAGACCTCGAGTGTTGTCGTATGACGGTCGGCGGAGCGACCGAGCACTTAAAATCCTGCCAACGCCCTTGACCGCACTCAGCAAAGATATTTGCGTTCGCGTGCTAAAAAGAAGATGGCCGCACTTTATGCGGCCACCATTTTCCTTATGTCATGACTTCGGTTTCGTCGACATCGAGTACCATTCCAATGGTTGCGAACCTCCGTTTAAGCCGCAAAGTAGATTCGAGACGCCGCCTCCCACCGACTGACACGGAGTCGCCTTGCAGCTGAGCACGTAGCTGTACCTTTCTGCGCTTTCGATACGCGACTGTCACGCCATTGCCACCGCACCATCCCTCGGCAAAGCTGCTGGCAGTCGGAGAGCGTATGCTGGACCACGCGCCTGCACTATGAGCCTCAGCCGCTGGAGGCATCAGTGCGGTCGAAACGGATGAGCCTCGCCCTAGAACAATCCTCTCCGTGCCGGGAAGGTCGTGCAACGGTCGGCGTTTCGGCCGAAACCTCTGCTGCGGCCGGCTGCTGAACCCACCGATGTCGATGAGGTTCGCTGCTTCCGCCTCGCTCGTGGGCAAAGTACTGACCAAAACAGCGATTTGGGCTTGCCTACGCATCGCCAACTGAATATCGCTCAATTGCGAATCCCAGACCGGCTCTGGAACATTGCCCGACACGAGAACTCGTCGAAGCTGTTGAAAGGACTGGTAGCCGCAAATTTGAGAAAAGAGCTGGTACGCTCGCGTGCGAGAGAGCAACCCATTGCCGACCGCGCGCCGAAGTCGCATCGCGCGAATACGAAAATCGAGGTACGACGTAGGCGTAAAGGCACCCTCTGGGGTGACAAATGGATTCGACTTGGGCGGGACCTCTTCCATCGGCGTGACTTCCGGCCATTTCTGAACCTTGTCGTCATTCCACGGGTCGCACGCTTTACATACCACTGCAAGATAATTGACGTCGATTGGGTTCGAGTTGACCCCGTCTGTTTCCACTTCGTCCTCCACGTATGCCCTGTGAAATTGAGTCATGTCGACCGGACCTCTGCATCTCGCGCAAACTTCAATCGGCCCAAGGCCAGGGGGTACGGCAGGAATCGGTACCTCCAGTGCTCTCATAGCCTGCTTGAGACGAGCTTCCCGGCATTTAGTTGAGCAGTAGCACTCCCATCGGAAACTGTTCTTTGCTGCGACCATGCGGGTGTCCCGCATGTAATAGACTCTCTCCCATTGGACTGTGACGCCAAGAACAATCCCTTTAAAGACGGTGCCACAGGAGTAGCATTCAAACTCATCGTCTTCGAGCGTGAACATTCAATGACCTCGGTGTCGAGTTGGTAAGGTTGTGAATCGATTGCATAGACTCGAGAACGCTCGGTAAGAAGCAGTCAGAGAAGGGCCAGCACGTCCTCCGTCCCGTTGACCCTTTCCAAAGTATGAATATTGATTAGTCATGCTTAGTCGATAACATACACTACTTCATCTTCGTCATCCAATTCATTGGCAATGTTGTCGACGTCTTGAACGTCGTCCTCTGCATCCTTCATTTCCCACCACTCTTGCTCCCCCCCTACGTACACTGCAGGTTCTCCGTTGATGATGGTAAATCCGGGAAGGCCGTGTGCATTTTCACGGGCGACCTCGTGTATCTGTTTCAAAACGCCGGAAAACTTCGCTTCTTGAAGCGCATTTGCATAATCCTCAGCACGGTTTCGCCGCCTGAGAACTTTATTAACAACTCCTCGTTCAGTGAGGTATGCCGTGTACTCATCCAGTTCCACGGGCGTGAATTGACTCAACACCTCATATTCGTTACAGAAGCATTCGACCCACCCGCCTTCGCGACGCAGCCAAACGAAAACATGGGCCACGTTGTCAGGGTCATATCGCACCTCAACGGACCTTCCAGCCATGCCGGGTTTGAGAAGAGCCGGCGAGAAGTAGGTGAGCGTCTGACATTCCACGCCACCCTCCACGGTCACGATACGATTACCACTGCGCCCTTGAACCTTTGGCATGCACAGGAGCCGAAGGTGGTTGGTGTAAGGCACCCGTGGAATATGAGAGGTGCCCGCCTCGTTCAGCAGTCGCGCTTCGTAGTTTTCGAGAGTTTCTCCGTTCGTTCGTGATGTGGCGTGCTTCGGTTCGACTTCGAAATAGATTCGTTCCAAGAGTAAGCGAATAGTGCCGAGAGAGAGAACTTCGTTATCCTCGGGACGAAACCCTTTGCTCAGGGCCCGATACTCCTCGATATTCAGTCGGTTACCCGGAAGGTTACTGATTACCAAATTGTCGTCCTTTCTGTTGCCTGACTCAGCTACCTGCCCTGCACGCGGGGTCTTCGCTGGACGGCTCAATTTGCAGACTCCAAGGTCGGCAAGCACGGCTTCGAATTGCCACGCAAGGAAGTCCAAGCCGCGGTCACTGATGATGTATTGCGGTAATCGACCCCATCGTCGTGAGCAGTCAAGAATCAGCCGATAAAGTGCGACATAGGACGGGGCCCCGAAGAACACGACACATGCCAAAACTCGAAAAGTCTTTGCATCGCGAAGGACGGTCCGCCACATTTCGCGGTTTAAGGGCTCGCCGGTAATGCATGACCGAACAGCGACCTCAATCCGAGCGTGGTCCACGTGAGCTACTTCCCACGGAATGCGGCCTTTAACTAGCCGATTGACCTTGTCCTTTGGCACGAAGCTGCCATACTTATATGCCGCAAATTTTCCGGAGCGGGCCTCGACGATGACAGACTTCTCTTCTTGAGCCAGTCGCTTACGAGCTGTCGATTCGCTAACAGGAAGAACATTGGCCGCGCGGCATCTAGACAGATATTGGCCGTAACAAGACGCGTAATGCGGGCGGTGACTTGCCTTGTAGTCTTCGTCGAGACTTTCGCGCCAGATAGCCACTTCTGCTGAATCGTGAGCCGTGCCTCCTCCGCAGTTGTCGTACGCGTTCGCCAGTGCAAGAAGGCGAGATGTGCCAGCGGCATCTGCTTTTGCTACGACCGCCTTCCAACGAGCGAGTGTTGCAGGGGAAACATCTTGCCCGCGTTTGGGGCCCGTCCTCCACCTTTGCTGACCAGGTGGCATCCCGAGGATTTCAAGTTTCTCTGCCGCCTCTGCGATGCGTTTTGGCGAGAGATTGACCGCGGTCGGCTCCGGCTCGGTGACGTACTTCCACGTTTGCGCGTCGCAAAGCCGATGTACGTGAACGAGGTCTAGCTCCTGGAACACTCCACCTTCGCTGGCAATGCTGAACTTCGTTCCCGCGTTGATGACGTGCCACTCCTGACCATCCCAATTGAACTTTTGCCCAGTTCGAGGAAGAATGGTATGAATTGAAAGAGGGGCGCCGGCCCCATCTGCTAATCGACTATCGCGGTAATGAAGATAAGCTGCATCATCGGCATAGAGTCGACACGATTCCACGCTTGTCAGGTCCTCATCTGCAAGCGGGAAAAAAACCAACTGATGTGCGATGCAAAACTTGATGAGGTCAGGGTCTACTCCCTCCGCCACTAAAACGCGGCGATAGACGACGCCTTCTTTCATCACTCGGGACACGAGCTGCTTTACCGTTGCGGGGTCTGGCAACTCCGCGCCGGGCTTGAACACGCCGGATAGGTAAGAGATGTTCGCAGTGTAATGTTTCCCAAAGTGACTGCAAGGCCACACTTCATAGCCGATTCCGAAAGGGGCCAAGGCCTCTGCGACCGCCGGTGAAATCCATTGTCCATCAGGCAACTGCCTGTACAGGCTATGCCCTTTAGCCTCCGATTCCAGAAGCTTCCCGTCATCGACCACATCGCGAAAAACGATGCGGTCTTTGTACAGGCATAAAACTTTCGGCGTTCGACTTGTCTTTGTTGACCGTGTGCCGTCAGCCTTCAAAACAGTGACGTTTCGAATGGTTGTAGGCCGCGGCCAGTACTCGAGCAAATCCGGATGTTGCGCCTTGCTGTCCAACTCCGTAAAAAGAGCGAGGTCCGGCACGACGCTCGCAATCTGCACGCCCATTCGCATGGTCCGGCTGGGGTACAAGCCCGTCGTGTTACCACGCTCACGGTCTGCTCGCGGTGCAGTCGCCGGGTCACCCTCGCGAATGCTGCGAACTAATGCCTGCCCTAGCGGCGTTACGCTGCATCGAGCCAGCAGAATCTGGAGTTCCTCCTCCTTCAATCGTCCCAATCTACTTGCAACCATCGAGTACCCCACAATGAAATGAACAAGATGTACGTCCCACGTCGATGAAAAACGGCGTTTCCGAGATTCGTATAACTAAGCATCTTAGCCTCCTTCATTTGCTTATCCAGGCTGTACTCGGACAGCCGATTATGCGAAATCAGCGTTGAGGCAATCCGCCTCAAATCGAACTCGAATTTCTGATTTCGTCGCGCGTTTGCCTCTGTGCCGCTCACTGGACTGCGTGCAACGTAATGCTGCATCGATGCCTCGTGATTACTGACCCTATTCCTCCCGGATTTTTGGTGCCCCCGACGGGCCAGAAGAGCAGGGTGGCTGGTCGATTCGGGCCCGGCGCCAACACTCTTCTGAAAGCATCCGACGGGCTCACCACCTGAATGTTGTACGGCATTTCCGAGGTCCACTTCCTTCTTACGCGTGGACGTCGTCGTCGACGGTCGGTCCGCTTTGCTCGCTTG
This sequence comes from Caballeronia calidae, assembly GCF_900044055.2. GTDB lineage: Bacteria > Pseudomonadota > Gammaproteobacteria > Burkholderiales > Burkholderiaceae > Caballeronia > Caballeronia calidae. The sequence goes on from NZ_FCOX02000029.1 coordinate 59,559, forward strand.
AATGGTCCGAAGATGGAAGTGCCCATTGCTCTTGGCGCGGTCTGTACCGTGGGCTGACCTTCTTCGTCCTCTGACTTCATAAACTTCTCCAAGTTGAACTGCCATGGTCGCGAGCAACTAGACTCTCTCGGCCGCCTACGCCAACGAGGCGACGACTGCGGTTTCCCGATTTGCGGCCCGTCACGCGCTGTTCAATTCATCAAAGGGGGGACCTGGCCTACATTCATCTCCATCTGAGGGTTCCCCGGCGTTGAGCGAATTGGCGGGAAGCTTTCACCCTAGAGAAGTGATACTCTTACTCGCTAACGCCCACAGCGCTTACCCTCATTAGCTTCATATGTGGCGCTGAAGAATACATAAAGATTGTCATTAGTCAAGAAAAGCTTGCTTTTTTATTTTGTTCACCTATGCTTCCTTGGCTCGAGCGAGGGTTGAAATCTCGAAAAGCGAAGTCTTCGTTTGTGTCGTTGAAAGATATGCAAACATAGATATTTGTCAAGAAATTGCTTGAATTATCCCAAACGTCGTCTAGTCTGATGTAGGTCTGTTGCTGAGGAGAAGAGTCTCGAAGAATGAGGCGGCGCTCTGTTGGCTTTACCGATGTCGACAATGCGACGGCAGATATATAGGTCTGCGAAATAAGGTATGGGAATTCTTGTCATTCCAGTGCCAACACTAACGGGAGTCACGAATGGATTTGGAACACTTTGAAGAAGTAAGGCCGCCTGTTGGGTTAGCTCGACAGGAGAACTGGTTTGTCTCGGCGCTTGATGGGCTGGTATCGACACACCCGACTTATCGGTTAGTCACGGTTTGGCGCTCGGACTGTAAGTGTCTTGCGCTCAACTTCGTTCGCAACGGTTCGGCTGGTGTGTACACATGCGTTCACCGATTGGCGTACCGTAAAAAGGCGCCCTCGATGCTGATGACCGACCGGTCGGCGCTATGCGGTGCGTTGGTTACCGTGGCTTCTAGCCTGCCGCAGATGGCGAGCGTCGCATGGTGCGCACCGTTGCAGGAGCTCCGCGCGGCTATGAATGACCTGGTGAATATCGGGCGCAGACTGTCTGCAAGTCATAGATTTTCGGTGGAGACTATCCAGTCGGTTTTCGATGGTTGGCTCGAACGATTCAATCTTGCGCTTGATGGATACGTCAGTCCCGAGTTGCTTGAAGAAGGACGGGTGCGGCCTGACTGGTTTGAGATGTTCATCGAAGGACTGCAATCCAACAGCGCATCGATGGCCTTGAGCACTTTGCACACTCATTTATCATCGGCGCATGCACACGCTAGCGAAAGGCAGACCACGGCGGGACAAAGGTGCGAACACCAAGACTCAGAAGAAGCGACGGAATCTTCCAAACGCCCGCGTTCGGCGTCACGGGTCGTGCCGATTCGCAGCCGGCTTGCGGAAGAGGTGTCGAAGAGCGTGCGATTATCTAAAGCGTAGCTATAACGCTCCCTCCTGTACTCAAACACTCAATCGGAGATTTCCATGAACACATTCTCGTATCAACTCCGTTTTTCATCCCGTAATCGAGTAGGAGTCCAAATTTGGAGATTGAAAAGCTGTTGGAGAAGCGGAAGTCTGTTCCGGTTGAGAAGATGGAGCGGTTGAGGAAAGTCTTGTGGGATACGCTCATCGTTCATCGGAACATGAGAACAGCGTTCAGCGAGCTGGACGAAATCATGCAGGTCGGAAAGCCGGGGCAGCTGATTGTGCTCTGCGGGCCTACCAACGCCGGCAAGACTCGGCTATTGAAAGCGATGGACCAGATGTTGGTCGCTGACGCGCAGAAGAGGGGCTTGCCGGTTTGGGGTTCGACGTATTGTCGGCTTCCTTCGCCCGTACGAGCGCGGTTTGACCAAGGTGAGACATATCGAAGAACGCTATACGCCCTAGAGGAGCCGCTCTTAGAGCACAAGGTCGCGTATCCGGACGTCAGGGAAGGAGCATTGCCTCGGCGAACCATGCCTCAGGCAAAAAGACCTCCGACTCATGCGGCCTTGTGGCAGGCGCTGATGAATCGAATCAAAGCGGGGCATCTAGCCGTTTTTTTCGATGAGGCGGGGGAGCTTCCTCAGTCACTGAAAGTTACGACCTTGAGGGAGACGGTGAATATGTTCAAGCAGATGGCAGATATTGGAGGTTCTAACGTTGTCCTAGGAAGCGGCCCGGAAATTGGCCCGATGCTTTGGGAATCGGGGCAACTCGCGGCACGAATCAGGCTAGTTTCTCTGGATTCCTATGGTTTTAGTGAAAAGAATGATGTCAAGGAATTCAACAAAGCATTGAGGGAGATTGAGACGAAGTTGGGGGAGGATTTCATCGAACGCGGGACTTTGGATGGTGACAACGCGAAGACCGTGATGCGCAAAGTCCGTGGGACTTTCGGTATTGCGCTCGACATCACCGTCTTCGCTGTACACAGCGCGCTGCTTGCCGGTGAGGCGCCGTTGAAATGGGAGGGTCTCGATGCGGCAGTTGACAAGCGGATGGAGGAGATTGGCAACCAAGTGGACCGGGAGCAGGCGTTGTGGGCAGGTATCAAGCATGAGAGCTTGCGCCGGCAGTATTGGGGGATGGAAGCTGCTGCTGGAGAACTCGGCACTGGCTTGATTTTGCCGGTGGTGACGCGTGGGAAGGTGGTCAAAGACGAGCCTAAAACCAACAAGCCGAACTCGGGCGAGGGTAACGCGGGCAGGAATACGCAGAGGGAGCGCAAGACGGAGCAGTCTGGTACGCGCGGTCTGCATCCGACGAAGCCCGAGAATGTTCGCTTGAATGAATATTCCACGGACACGGTTGAGGAGGAAACCCTGTCATAACCTGTTGGTCGGACACGGCGTGACTTTTTCGATATAAATTAGTAATGCAGCGTCACGCCGTGTCCAGCAGTAGGTGGGTGATTGTCGTTTGACCATGGCGTGCAAAACCGGAAATTTAGTGAGAGGACAACAGATGAGGCTTCATGCGATTGAGGCAATCGACAACGCTCCTTGGGGACGAGAGAGTCTATTCAGCGTAGCACAGCGCACCGCGGAGTACCACAGTGTCTTGCTGGGTGACATGATTAGGGAAGTGATATGGCCCGCATCGGGATGGCCTGAAAATAATCGCAAGCCGCTCGCGGGATTCGGCATACTGGGATTTGTCGCTGGTGCCGGTCAGACGGCGAGTAATTGGGTGTCTGTACTGGAAAAGCTGACCGGCCGAACGGACCTCGCGCGGTTCACGTTTCTTCCATTGGCGAACGTAATGCGACTTGAGGGCGTTTTGCGGCACAGAGGAGCAAGGTGCGTTGAGTGCGTCAGAGAGATGATTGACAAGGGGCGCCCTTGCTATGACCCATTGATTTGGACCCTCACCGAATACGAAATCTGCACTAGGCACTACGTGCGGCAAACTGAGACGTGTGCATCCTGTGGAACCGAAGATATAGCGATTGCCAGGCCCGCGTCACGTGTCGGCTGCTGTGGCAAATGCGGTGTATGGATGGGAAGTGATGCCTTTCAGGCCGATACGGTCACCGAATCGAGTCGATATCAACTCGCCACTAGCGAAGCCCTCCGCGACATGGTGAGTCTTCTCGACGACCGAAGAATCGCAAGCGTGGACGGCACGGAGATATTGAAATACGCGGCTAAGCACTGCTTCGACGGAAATTTCGCGGAAATGGCCAGAGCGATAGGAATGCCGAAGAACACTCTTTCAGTGCAGCTTAGCCGTCGCACCAAGCCTCTGATTGATACAGTAGCGACGTTATCGGTGGTTACAGGTGTCCCGGTCAAACATCTAGTATTCGGTTCGTTGTCCGGCCGGCGATTCAGCAGGAATCTACTTACAGAACCAGTAGAGAGGCCGGCCCCAGACGGGGAAAATACGAGGCGTTCAGCCATGGATTTCGATGCGGTCGAAGCGGAGTTGCGCCGTCTTCTTCGAGGCAGAAGAACACCTTCTCTCACGGAGGTTTCGGAGAGGCTATGAGGTTGACCCGCTTCAGCGGCCAGATTTGCAGTTGGGTTTAGTACGGTATTGATCCTCCGTTAAGCGTTGAGTCGCGGGTTGTCCATGGCCGGGTAGCGGGTCGCCTGTCTCGACCACGACGCTGCCCGGCGGTGGGCAACCCGCGCGGCGATGACATTTCATTTTTCGAATGCAGGTTTTCGAATTCCAGCGGCGAACAGTAACCGATGCTGCTGTGCAGGCGGCGCACGTTGTACCATCCTTCGAGGAACCAGAAGATACGTGTGCGGGCCTGCTCGTGGGTCGCGAAGTGTTCACGCATCAGCAGTTCTGCTTCGAGCGTGCCGAAGAACGACTCACACATCGCATTGTCATAGGCATCGCCTGCGGTACCCATCGATGGTTGCACGCCCGCCTCGCGGCAACGCCGCCCGAAGGCAATGGACGTGTACTGGGACCCCTGGTCGGAGTGCAGGATCACACCTTCATGACGCCGTTGGCTCAACGCCATGTCCAATGCCCGCAGCATCAGTTCGGTGTACAGATGGTTTGACATTGCCCAGCCGACGACGCGTCGGCTAAACACATCGAGCACCACCGCCAGATACAGGAACCCTTCACCGGTGGGCAGGTATGTGGCATCTGCCACCCACAGTACATCGCAAGCATCGGCGCTAAAGTGCCGACGCACCAGGTCGGGGGCACGGCGGGCCCCCGCGCGTTGCCGCGTGGTGTGGGGCCAGCGCCGCCGGCTTGCACCGCGCAGCCCCGCCAGGCGCATCAGGCGCGCTACGCGCTTGCGTGCGACATGCACGCCCTCGCGCGCGAGCTGCGCATGAATACGGGGCGCACCGTATGTGCCGCGCGAGCTCGCATGTAGGGTGCGGATGCGCGCCAGCAGCTGCGCGTCACTGCATGCGTGCGCCGATGGCTCTCTTGCCAGCCACCCGTAATAGCCGCTCGTGGAGACCCTGAGCAGCCGTGCCATCGTGGCAATGGGCCAGCGGACCCGGTTCGCTCTCATGAATCCGTATCCTTCGGCGATACGGCTCCCGTCTCCCGGGCAAACCAGGCCGCTGCGTGAGAGAGGATGTCTCTTTCCATCTTCAGTTGCCGATTCTCACGACGCAGCCGCGAAAGCTCCTGCCGCTCGGCCGTGGTCAGCCCGTCGTGGCGCGTGCCCGCGTCACGCCCGGCCTGCGCCACCCAGTTATAGATCGTCTGCGCGGTCGGCTCGAACTCCTTTTCCAGTTCCTCCGGCGTGCGCCCGGCCTTCACCAGCTCAACCATTTGCGCCCGGAATTCCGCCGGGTACGGCGTACGATGCTTGCCCATTTCGGCACCTCCTCTTCAAAAGGATAGGCGTCCGTTTTTGCGGGTCAATCTCACTAAACGTAATACGCGGAGTCTCCGTAAACACTTTCCGGAACTCGCTCAACGGATTGTCGACAGGTATTTGGCGTCACGAAGGGCGAAGTCGAACAGAAGGGCGGAACGCAACAGCAAGCTGATGTTTAACGCCATCTCGACGCTGGTCCTTGGCCACGAGTTTCCGACAAACCGACGGCTGGCAGAAATTTTAGGTGCCCATCTATGTCTCGAACATCGCAAGCTCTATGCAGCAACCCTCGAGTCGTTGGGTTTGACAGGCAAAGGACGAGCTCCTTCTCCGTTACAAGAAAAGGCTTTGGTGGCCGCGCGTCAAATCCTCCTTGAGAAGAATCTACAAGTTGGTGACGTCATGGGTGAACTCTTCATAGAAGCCGTGGAGGCCGTCGCTTAGCCTCATGGACAGAGCTTGTCCGGGATTTCCGGAGCTTGCATCGGAGGTCGAAGAACCAGTTCGTGGACGAGCAGCATTGCACTGTGGAAAGTAAATATTACAAGTATTAGAATAAAACCTCTAATGTTGAGGGGTTGGATGAATCAAAAAAATCTATTGCTGCAAAAAGATAATAATAAATTTCGACGATTGAGTGAGGTGGCTGTCACACCTCGGCGAACCGCAATGCTCTAGCAAGGCGAACGCCGAATCAGGATACCGATTGGCCCGGTCGCGTGGGCAGACTTCCAACCTCTCCGCGGTCCCGTGTCTAGGTCGTCAGGAACACGGAGGCGCGGTCGCCATGCGCGTCCTCAGGTACTTAGAGTGCGTCAGGTGCATCGAACGGTGTATCGAACGGTGTCCCTCGAACGAGCTCGCGCCGTGACTACTACTCTCTCGCTCGTGACGAATGTCCAAGAGGTCTCGTTCAAGCGGTTTGCTCGCTATCGGGTTCTGGGGTGCGCGGAAGGCATTTGCTACGGAAGGTCGGGCGTTTCGTTTTGACGATGGATGGAACGCCGAACTTGCGCATTTGGGTCTTCCTCGTGAGGTTCGTGACAGGAGTGACGACGAGACGATGAATGGGTCGTGGAGTAGGTGTCTCTCGCGGCTGACTCTGCTCGAAAATACAAGACCGATACGGCCATTCGCGAACTGTGCAGTGTAGGCCCGAGGTACGTTTGGGGAATCGATACGAGGACGGGAGACACCAACGACGGTCCCTGTTGACGGCCGCGAGTTTGAGCCCTAGCGGCATCGGGCACATGAGGCCGCCCTGCGCCGCCTCGCATCTATCGAACATCGTCGAGACATTCAAGTGCGCAGCTTCTGCAGGCAGTACATCCGGGGAGTATTGCTGAACCGTCGAAATTGAACTGCCAAGTGGCAAAGTCTCGAAGTCCCACTCAGCGATTCCAAATTTGGTGTCGCGAGGCGCGCCATTCAAAAGCGTGGCGTCGCTGACTCAGGGAGCAGTCCCGCCTCGTGAGGAACGCGAACCCCGAAACTGTCACCTCGTCGACGATTGCAATGGCATACGAGCAAACCAATGTCCGACTAAGACCTTGGAGAGAAGGCCCTTCGCTCCTAGCCATCCGGATGCTGGTACAACGGAGGGCGCTTCACAGACTCCGGGAGCGAAGAGCATCCTCGTTCGAATCCGCTTCATTCGGTCTTACCGCACTACCAATGACGCGTATTTCGCCGTGAAGTGAGCAGTGCTCACGCTGCGTCCGCCTCGTCTTCCACGTCGGTGTCGATTGTCTTCGTTGATTTTGCTGGCTTATGTCCAGAAGACTTCTTGGAGGTTTCGAGCTTTCTCAACCGCTCCTCTGGCCTGGTAGTTAGGCCAGTTCCCTCCATTGCCAGCATCTCTTCCGCCGTTGGGATGAGAAAGAAACCACCGTCCATTCCTAGCACGGACATACATCTCAGAAAATAGGCGAAGGTGAACTTGCCGCGATTGACCTTCGCGGCAATCGACCTTGGCGCCTCGTCGACGCCGTCGGCACTGAGTAGTTCGGAGAGCCGAATGAAGCTAACACCTTTGGTCACCATTACACCCCGAAGGATGTTCTTTGCGCCAATCATGTATTGGTCGTCTTTCGACATCTGTACGCTCCGCAGCTGGTCCAAGGCAAAGTGTTTGCGTGTCCCTATCCTTATCGGTTCGGGGCAAAATGTCAACGTGCATCCTGTAAAAATTACAACATTCAACCAACGTCAGTCATATATAAGACCATCGAACTGAGAGCTAGTGGCAGTGTGGCATGTGACCATCTAACCCGGGATTCTTAGGCCGAATTCGCGCCCTGTCGCGCCTCGCTCGGCGACCGAAGCGAAAGTTGCAATGTCGCTCAGCCGAGTGGATGACCGTCGCGCGAGCCAGCTAGAACGGCAGATACAGTTGCTATATCCAACTATACCCACTGTATCGACAAAATATAGATGCGATTGCCTTTGCCAACTCTGCCAACTGTGTCGACGAGACCTTAAGAGACTTCAGATTTACCTCTGAGACTTTTGCCGAGGCCCGCTCAACCCTTGTTTTGGCGTCGAAGGTACTTCTGTCCCTTTTTTTAAAAGTTTGAGCTCGACCTAAAATTTTGCAAATGCCGTCGAATTTGGAGCTTTTGCGCAACTTATTTTGAGATATCGAGCGTAAGCGTTTCCGGCAAATTTCAGCGTTTCGAGGGGACATGCCAATCCGGCTCCGCGCTGGGTTGGTCGTTCTCGTCGCCGCCAACCTCGCGGTCCCCGGCTCCGTTCGAAGTCCTTTTGTTAGAAGTCGACGTGCAGGCCGCACATGTTGAACGCAGGCTGACCGGGCGACTCGAGAGAGTGTGAACTCAGATAGTTTGCAATTTTTACAACGCTGAGACGGCTCATACTTCGACGACAAATGTTGGGTTGAAATCGGGGTTTGGCCTCCGCTCTACACCTGCTGGATTGCAAACAACGCGGCAGCGTTTGAGCTTGTAATCGCAGCTGTGATGGACGTGCCCATGAACCCAGAGATGTACCAATTTCGTCAAAGCCGATAGGTCGCTCGCGAACCCTGAGTCATACCGTTGGCGCCCGAATCGACGGTCGAGTGACCTCGCGTGGGGAGCATGATGCGTGACCACCACTGTTTTCCCATCGAACGGTGTCCTGAGTTGCTTGCTCAGCCACTGGACCGTCAGTTCATGTTCAAACCGAGTGTCTTCTGGAGTGAGAGGCCTACCATCCATGCGCCGGATACATCGGTAATCCGCGGCTCCAGACTGCGCCAGCAGCATCGCGTCGTCGCGTCGCCCCAGGAGCGCAAAATCCGTCCATAGGCAGCATCCGATGACTCGCACCCCGTTGTGTGTCCAACAGCTCTTGTTCAGAAAGCTGAACTGTTCGTCCGAGGATGCGTTCGCCAACCGCCCAATCTCAGGCTCGTACCCGGTAAAAAACGAGTCGTGGTTGCCGCGCACATACAGGACTCGAGTAGGCCAGGCGAGAAAGCGTTCGCGTACCCGGTCGATTCGGTCAATGTCGCCGGCAAGAATCAACGCATCGGATGGCACTGAAACGAGAGGTCCAAACAGCCTCTTGTCATCCTTCATGCACTCAAAGTGCAAGTCAGATGCTATCTGAAACCGCATGGTGGCTCCGTTTGAAATTGCTCAGCCCGACTTCGTTATTCGAACCTCATCAAAGTTCTGAGCGAAATCGGAAGACGCGCAACGATAGAGGCAACGAATATGTACTGCAAACTATGGTAAACGCTTGTTTGCACCATACATACTTTGGAGTACATTTTTTCCGGAGGAACGAGAAAACACGGCACGAAAGCGAGGTCACGCACGTTGCTATCAAGCTGAACGTCTCCACTACGAGGGTTTCAATGTTCAGAATATCGCCGTCTGAGATAGGGACAGGAAGGGTCGAGAGCCTGTCGAGTTTCGCTGTCAGGTACGCGGAGCACATGGCTGTCCGGTTCATCGAGTTCTACCGCGGCCTGCTGTATCCACTTCTGTTCCCTGAGAGCACTCGGGTCACGCAGGTAAAGATTCCCCCTGCGATGGTCATTGATGGCATCACAAAGACAGCGAACGATTGGTCTCAAGCTCTCGAATCGATAGCGTCTATCGAGAACGCTGCTCGCTGTACCTTGCTGCCTTTCACCGGCGTTATCGCGGCACGACGTATCGTGACGTTGTCGCGACGGTGGTGCCCGCAGTGCCTCGATGAGATGGCGGAGCGAGGCCGCCACGCTGTCTTCGAACCACTCGTCTGGAGGCTGGACGAAATGAAGCATTGTGGCTGGCACCGGCGTCCCCTCGTGGACGTGTGTCCGAAGTGCGCAAAGGGTGGCCAATACCCCTTTGTTGCCAATGCCCGCGTTGGGTGTTGTAGGTACTGCGGTTCCTGGATGGGGCAGCCGCCTGGAGACGTTGCGCAGGACGTGACCGACTTCGACGTCTTTGTGGCCGAGAAGTGCGAGGAACTGATTTCACTTCCCGCGATGTTGCCACCAGGGGCCCATCTTCTGCCGTCAAACCTTGTAGTCCAAGCGCTGCGCGACGTCTTCTTTCGAGGAAGCGCCACAGATATGGCGCGCGCTGTTGGCGAACTGCCTGGCCAGGTACATGGATACATTAAGGGCGAGTTTCCCGCGCCGCTCGCGTTCTTCATGCGTGCTGCGGCGGTAACCGGCGCGTCTATGCGCGAGATTTTTGTGACCAACGCGTTTGAGTCGACAGACATTTCTGCCTCGACGCATACGTTTGAGTTGCGTAGAGCTCGACCGAGGCGAGTTTTCACTCAGGAGTCTATCGAAAACGCCTTACGAACCGCGTTGAGCGGGGACGGCTCCAAGTCCGTTCAGGCGGTTGCCGTCGACTTGCGCATGGAAGCAGCGACGGTGTGGCGTCGTAGTCCCGATTTGTGTTCGCAGGTCTCCCAACGCCATGCAAGGTACGTCGCCGCGTCTGCCGCCCTTCGAAGAGCGGCGTTCGAATCGAAAGTCCATGAGGTTTTGAGCAATTTTAAGGGGCGCGGTATTCGTCCCACGCAGGACGACTTAAGGGAAGCGTTGCACGACCCTGCCTGCTTTCTGAACGAATGGAAGCGAGCGGTCATTCAGCAGCAGTCTCGCAAGCTCGACCTCTAATGGAGGGGGAAGATGGCCTACTGGCGATGCATGCCGGTCTCGATTGAGCCGGAGATAACTCTCGTTGAGTGGCGAATCATGGAGACGGAGCGTGGGCAACGACATTTTGTTGGCAACAGAGTTGACCACAGTTCCGGAAGAGTCAGTAGCGCCATTGTGACGTTTGACTTTGAGCGGCGAGTCGGCATCACTATCTCAGGTCGGGTTTATCGCCTTGATGGGCCACCTGGTCAAAGCTCCGATGCGGACTATGTTTGGAGCAATTGGCGGGTGCGAAACCGGGTTTCGGCATACGCGGATGTTACCGACACGGCGACCCGTCGACCATAAGGCACGAAGAGCACGCCTGGCTGGAAACAGTTGCGTACCCTCAAGGCAAATTCGAGGCAGCCGTGACCGCTTTCCGCTCGTATTGCCTGAGCTGCGAAGACGTCGCGCGCTGACCGCCTTTCATGCGCTTCGCGCGGGCATCTCTGCTACGAGGCTGCCGCAGAAGACGAATGGGTTCGGAAGGTAAGCGATGAGCGTGCAGTGCTTTTTCCCGTGAATATGGAGCACTCCATGCTTCTGGTAACAGTCGAACTATTGCCGCTGGGGCGTGAGGACGGTCGAAAGACCATCGGTCAAGCGCGCATCCTAAATGTCGCCGGGAACGCGGCGTACGGCTCGTATCTTGTCGATGTGCTTGAGGGGTCGGAGAGGCCCATCGCGACGTCCCTGTTGACCGACTAAGCCAGAGGCCGACGGAAGTTGTCGAGAATAAGCGGTGTGAAATTGGAGAATCCGAACTTCGAGTTCGCCTGCGTCGTCGACACGTCCGACCTCCGGCAGCATGGCTGACGCTAAAGCAAAGGAGCCTCGATGAAAGTGTCTGCGCTGATTTCAAAGTTGAGCGAACTCGACCCCGACGCGGAGGTGTTGCTGCTCTCTGGCCCAGCAGACATCTCCGGCGCTGACGAACTGCGCCGCGTTGAGCAGCAGGATGAATGGAGGTGCGAAATCCATTTTCGTGACGACGGGCTCTCGCAATCGCTCTACGCACCGAGCTCCTTCGGTCAAAGCATGGGCTTCGATAAGGAATACGTCAGAACGGTGAATGGACCGGTCGTGCTGCTTGCGGCGTACAACGCCAATCTAGACTACGTATATGTCGACGACTTTGCGTCCAATGGTGGAACGTTAGGTCAAGAACGGCTCGATGGCGAAATTTTGCGTAACCGGCGAGAGATGCTTGAAGACGGTCGGTTGATTTCGCGTGAATCGCTTCTCCATCTTCTCGACATCACCCCCGAGCAGTTGGACATACTCGTAGGGCAAGGCCGCATCTTTGCCGTCATCATCGACGGAGCGTCGTACTACCCGAGCATTTTTGCGAACCCACGAGTCAATGCCGAGCGCTTGCAGTCAATCTGTCGGCTGCTTCAGCCTATTTCAGACACTTGCAAGCTGGACTTCCTGCTGTCAGCGTGGGGCCACCTCGGTGGCCGTCGTCCGATTGAGATGCTAGACGACGAGAAGGACTATAGAAGGGTTCGTCAGTCTGCGGCGGTGCGGGTGCAGGAGTCCACAAGAACATTCGTCAAAATCTTTCAGGGTTGCCACGCTTCGCTTCCGCAAGCAGAGCCGGTCTACACCGCGGCAGCGGATATTGACCCCCGCAGGCCTTTATGGTCGCGTGCTCGAGCAACCTTGAGCGAATTTGGTTACCAGTACCCCTATGCGCCATATCCAAGCTCGAGTCTTTTCACCGCCTTTGTCGAGATGCACTTTGAAGGAACGTCGGACGGTGCGTTGGAAGGCGCTGTTTGCGTTCATCGCGATGACCACACGTGGCGAATACTGGCTGTGTGGCCGGCAGTTTCGTCAGAGATGAATGAGCCGATTTTGTGCGAGGAGCAGGACGTTGTCTCTGTCGCCATGTGTGCCTTTGAGCGCCTCAAAAAACTGAGCGCGAGCTGAGCGCCATCCCCATCACAAGGGACGCAATCTTGATGAATAGTCCGTTAGATATGCGAGTTGACTCCGTTGGACGTCCGGTCGACGATAACTCACAGACTTCCGATGTCGATGACGAGATGGGACCATTCCCGACCATCATAGTCGACATATCTGACGGCAAAGTGCTCGACGACACTGATGCTTCGAAGCGCCTCTGTAGCTTGGAAGGCGGCGTCCAGGTGTTCGATAGGCCGCGATTGGAAACACTTGATGAAGTTGCGAAGCTACTTGAAATCAGCATCGAGAAATACGCCGTGCCCACGCTCTCGGATGAATCTATGACCGTGTTCGTCTTAGTCTGCTCGACGGAGAAAGCTGTTCCATTTGCGCGATTTGATGTCAATGTCGACAACGGTCAAGCGTATGCGACGTTGCACTGCGACGACGGTTTCAGGCAAAGTGTCAAGCGCGTCGCCGTTCACCCCTACGACGATGTGCTGACGTTGATTCATCGCATCATGCTATGTGCGCGAAGCGAACCCACGCGCGGCGGTTAACCGAACGCGCGACGCAAGGTGGGTGCGGTCTTCAGGCACGCGGCTCGTGCGCGTGCTCTAGACGGTGACATGATGACAAGAGCTCTTGGTTCTGCTTTCGATTTTCCGCTGCCCAAACATGTCGGCGGGCACATTCTGTACGTTGATTTCGACGGATGTCTGCACCCCAGCGCGGTCTACACGAAGCACGGCGTCGGGCCCTTCTTGTTGAACTGCCCGGGCCATGAGCTCTTCGAGCAAGCGCCGCTGCTCGACCGATTACTAGCAAACTATCCCACGGTCAAAATCGTCTTCAGTACAACGTGGGTCAGCAGGTATCGAGGACGGATTCCTCGCCTGTCATCGAATCTGCCCACGGGTCTTCGTGACCGTGTGATAGGCGCGACGTACCATAGCGAAATGGACCGTGAGGTTTTCCAGTCTTCGTCCCGAGGCATGCAGATTTGGTCGGACGTGCTGAGACGCCGTCCCGAGCGATGGCTCGCAATCGACGACAACGACGAAGGGTGGCCCGAGTGGTGCCGTGAAAATCTTGTGAAGACAGATGAGACGTTCGGCATCGGGGAGCCGGCCGTACGCGTCCAACTCGAGTCGATGCTCGAAGCTACCTTCGGGAAGGCAGTATGACTGGCGCAAAGCATCTTCTCGTTTTCGCTCATCTCGACGGCAATTGGACCTGTTGCGGCAGGCTTGTCATGACCGAGCAGACCGACGGCCGAGTGTCGTCGACGTTCGAATACGAGGAGAGCTATCTCGCCCATTCGAACAGGGTCGAGCTGGACCCGGTCAGCCTTTCGCTTGCAGAAAAACCTATCACGCCGAGCAAGCAGAGAATACCCAAGGACGCTTTGTCGCTCTTCGGCGCATTTCGCGACGCAACACCCGATGCGTTCGGCCGCCGTGTAATTGAGCGCAAACTCGGAGCGCCTCTGAATGGCCTCCTCGAGGCGCAATACCTAATGAACGGAGGACCGCATCGCGTCGGAGCTCTTGACTTTCGGCTCGAGTCGAGTATAGGACCGTCGTCGCAAATCGATGACTCCGTCGACCTAGACAAAATTGCCGAAGCGGTCGAGCGCATCGACGAGGGCCTTCCTATCTCGCCAGAACTGGAGGCAATTTTCGCTCAAGGTGCAGGGCTGGGCGGCGCTCGGCCGAAAGCTTCGTTTCGCGACGATAAGGGCGTTGCATGGGTGGCGAAATTCCCAACGAGGAGCGACGCGTTCGACGTTTCAAGTGTGGAATACGCGACGCTTCTATTGGCGGCAAAGACCGGTGTTCATGTGCCTGCAGTCAAAACAGTCGCGATAGGCGACCGCCGCGTCTTACTGTCCCAGCGATTCGACCGTTTCCGGGCTCCGACGACCGATTCAAAATCGCATCCGGCGGGTCAAAAACGACCCCGAGCCGGACCAGAAGCCGGACCAGAAGCCGGAACAGTCGAGCAACGCGTGTTCTACGCGAGCGCGCTCACGATGACAGGCTACACAGAGATAGAATCGCGTTTCGCGTCATACGCGGATGTAGCGGCTGCCGGGCTTGTGCACAGCCGCACCGCTATCGGCGTCGATGATGCCGCGCAGATTTACAAGCGAATGTTGATTGACATCCTTGTGAGCAACGACGACGGGCATCTTCGCAACACCGGCTACATTTACAACAGCGCGTTTCGAACGTGGCAACTGAGTCCTTGTTTCGACGTCGTCCCGAGACCAAGCTTCGCATTTGACCGGTTCTTGCATCTTCAAGTCGGAGAGTATGGAAGAGCGGCGACGCTCGACAACGCTCTCTCTTGGCATCAAATGTTCTGGCTTTCCGAGGAACTCGCCTGCGAGTACGTCGCTGAGGCGTGGAACACAGTTCGCGATTGGCGACAGCACTTCGAACATTCCGGAGTGGGCCCCATTGACATCGAAAAGGTCGCTTCTGCCTTCAGGAGTATTGATGACATAGCGAGTCCCGAACTCCGCCGAAAGCTTCCGTGACTGTTGAATCAGAGCGCGTGTGTTCAAGTAATGAGGGTAGACGGCGCCTGGCGATACGCTCGCCGCCGCGAGGAAGAAAATAAATGACAACGTTCGACCGAGTCTCCCAGTTCCTCGCGCATAGTGACGTTGTAATTCTGCGCATTGAAGTCGCGCACTTGGGAAGTGTCGCGCAGGTTGGGCGTGTGCTCGCAAGGCTTGTTGGTGAAGAGAAGCTCATCCGCGTGAGCATCGGCGTGTACGCAAAGACTCGTGTCAACAAGTTCACCGGAGCTCTGACGCCGGCCGCGACTTTCGAGCAGATAGCGGCAGACACCTTCCGAAAGCTGAGAATCGAAGTTTTGCCGGGGCGTGCTGCTCGCGACTACAACAGCGGCCGCACGACGCAAATCCCAGTAGAGCCAGTCGTGTGCACCGGCCGGCGCCGGATAGCGCGTCGAATAGAAGTCGGCTCTCGCGTCGTCATATACGAAAAGAGAAAGTCACGTGACTGAAGTCCGAGTACACGCGGGAGTCTATCTCGCTCATGACCTCGCTGCCGCGATGCCCCTTGTCGCCACGGGACGGTATACGCCCATTCCGGGAGAAGACCTCTGGGAGCGTGCGGCTCGCGCTCTGCTGACAGTCAAGCCCTCAGGACCATACCCGCACGCTGACGCGCTGACAGTCTTCGTGAGCGACTACGGCAAGCATCACGATGCGTCTCGATATTGAAATCAACGACGGAGCAGCAAGAGCGACATTCGTGCGCGAGGGGATGCCATTCATCAATCACTCGCCGATTCCCCTTCTTCGTCCGACTAGGCTATTCGTCGCAATCACAGTGCATGCACGCCCGTTGCCTTACGCGCATACTGTGCGAGTCGGTGAGTCGCCGGCGATGGCGTGGAGGACACTATGAGCAAGGGTAATGGAAGCGGCGTTGGAAGGGGGAGCAGCGCTGGAGGAAAGTCTGGTGGAGAACGTGGCCCAATCCAACCTTCCTCAAGCGGACGTGGACGGCCGTCGACCGGATTTCCAGGTGGAAACTGGCCGAGCACAACAGGTCAGCCGTGCGGGGGTGGTCGCGGCAACGCACCGCCTGCAGGTAATAAATAGCGAGGATGGTGAGAGAAGACTCGGCGGTGCTTATTTTGGGGCACCGCCAGCGATTACTCGCATCAGCCCCTCAATACGAAAGGCTTCGAGAGTTCCTTTGTATCCGTCCCAACGGTTCCGCGCCTTTAGTTGCCCTTCACTTCAGCAGCGTTGGGAATTCAGGCGACTGCACCACCTTCGCGATGAGGTCCTGCACTGCTGGCATCAGCGCTTGAGCGGTCTGATTACAAGCGGTCTCACCGAAATAGCTGGAAGTGTACGAATAAGCTTCGGCCACGCTCATGCTGCGTCCGTTCGACGATTTGACGGTGAGTCCGAGGTTCCATGTGCCGCTCATGGACGAGAAACCTATGTTTTCAAGCTGACCTGTGAGTTGCACGGGAGCAGCTGGTGCATAAACACCGGCGATTTTGAGTTCGGAGATGAACCCAGCTTTCACAAATTCGGCGAAGGACTCACCGTCGGGCGTCTTGATGGGACCAACCGCGCGGCACATGATTTGATTTGGGCTCTCATTCGGGATGGGAGCCTGCGTGAATTGTCCAACTCCCACCCCGTTGACGACGGTGGTCTTCATCGCAACCACGTTGTCCGCGTTAATGGAATATCGCGGAACCGCGTACGTGGAGCAACCTGCCAAGCTCGCAACTGCTACCAACGCCAGAATGACCTTCATCAATGCCCTCGCTTCGCTTTTATCTAGTCGGTGTCTCGATGCCAGCGGTTTTCCCACCGCAGCGCCTACGTTGGCTCTAACGGCGGCGACTTTGAAAACTTGAGGGTATGTCGCGTTGTCTCAACTTAGACTGCAGAACGCTCTGCGCGGAGGCGAACTAGCTTATCCGCAACTCGTCGTCATCACAGGTAGCAGGAACTATTGAGAACTTCCCCTGTTGTTTGTCAGCGCAAGACTTCCTTTGAGGGCCACCAAGGAATTGCTATCTCATGAAGAGCAAAGATGTTCCTGCGCGCCCGATATGAGCATGGAGGCGGACGCAACAAGCGTAGAGCGGCGAAAGCGCGGCCACGACTCAAGCGAAAACGGAGACTGCCGTTAACTGGTTTGTCACACTGTGACCGTCGAAACTAAGGTGCCGGCGAACGAAAACTAGGAGACTCCGTGAAAAAAATCGTTGCTGTCGTTGTCGCACTGCTGTGCATTGTCAATGTCGCCCACGCTTGTCCAAAGGGTGAGCATCCCCACGGTGGTACCGGTTCGCATCACAATGGCGGCTACTGCTCCTAACTGTTGTCGCTTCGAAACGCCCGCGAAAGCGGGATTTCGCTACTCGAGTCTCACCTCACCGTCAGGCATTTGCTGATAGTCGACGAGAAACCGTCGAAGGTCCGTTGAGGACGCCACCCGTGCTCGTCGGAGCCGATTTTTCGATGTCACATCCGCGCATGTCAGTCCGTAGCTCATAGCCGTGCTACGGTTTTGCCGCAGGACGCAAGGTCATTAGGTTTTTGGCGGATTGACGGAACGCTGCTGCGGCACCAGGTTTGGAAAATTGAAAGAGCTCATTCAAGCCAGAGGCTGAGTTGAGCGAGAGTTCTTCGTAGCGCACAATAGGTAGTTCTCGGTTGTCCTTGAATCTTCGGTCAGGGCCACCCGATTTGTTGACATACCTCCAGGTGCTGCCGATTCGGACTGCATCAGTCGGGACGAAATCCTCTTCAATGAATTGGGTCGAGCCATCGCTCATATGCAGGTCGGCGTAACGCACGGCTGCGACCTTGCGTCCAGTGATAACGAAAAGGCGGTCAGGACAGAAGTAGAGCGCGTTCGTTCCCGTGACAATGTACGGAACATCGAGGTTGCACCTCACCTTCCAGAATTGTCCGACACCCATCTGTAATGGCTTGCGTTGAACGACGTTCGGAGCACCAGCATGATATTTTCTGTCCAGCACTGTGCCGGTCGCATCAATTCTCCACTTTCCAGCGGAAGCAGCAAGTTGCGTCAGTCCGTTGACCACAGAGGAGAACGCTTGTTCGGACGTCGGGTCGAGGTCATAGAAGAGCACGGTTGCCCGGCGAGCTGTATCCCAGTAGTACACCCACAGCGCGGCGGCAGATAGAATGACAGCGATGGCACCGCTTACGATGGCGACAAGTGTCGCTCCATCTGACGAGAGTGCCGCGAAGATGACTCCAATGAGCGCGAGCGTTGCGCACCATGGCCAAAGTGGAGTCATTTCCGCCTTGCGATTGATTTCATCAACTAGGGAGTCGGCGGAGGACGACGCTAGCTGGGGAGCGGTCGCCGAGGCAACGCTGGTCATAGGGCCAACCGTTGCAGTTCCAGGAGAAGTAATCACTGGGCGAACTGCCGCCGGATTGGACGGAGGCTGCGAGTAAGCCTGTGGCTTACCTCCGGGGGACGGTAGGGTCGCACGATAGGTGAACCCAGCTTTCGATATCGAGACGTAGTTCCCGCGTGGACCAGTTCCGACACGAAATCCTGGGACACCCACTGAAACTCCAATGCCGCTCCCTGAAACATTGAAGCGAAACGGTCCTGCGGAAATCGACTTCCTATAGCTCAGCCCCATGTTCCCTAGACTCTCTTCAGTGTCCTACGCAGAAGTTACCGACCATCCGGAATCCGGCGTCGCATTCCCACCCGTCCCCCGTATTGGCCAGATGAGCATTGGGTGGAAGGCTTACGGCTTCGCATGTGTTTCCAACCCGTCTGAATCCCGAATTACACTCCCAGTCGGCACCAGTGCCAATTAGGTGTGCGTTGGCGGGGGTCGATTGAAGTGCCATGCAGACAGCACCGAACCTCATGTAGCCATCGTCGCACTGCCATTGCCCGTCTGTGGAGACTCGGTGGGCATTTGGAGGCATCGCCATCGGAACACAGCCCGTTGGACCGGCGGTCATGCCCGCTGGGCAATTGCTTTGCGACTGCTGACGAAGCGGCCGTGGGCAACCTAGTCGGTCGACACCCGGAGGGCAGGAGGGCACACTCGCCGGCACGGGTGCTGGAGGAACTGTCGTTGACGTCAGAGGCGCATTCACCATGGCGGACGATAGACCGCTGACAGTTTGAGCAGAGCTAGACAGAGGGGGGGCTACGGGCCCCACAGGCTTACCTCGAAAGGCATTGAGAAATTCTCCCACCGGATTCGGCGCTTCCTGCGCGTGACCTGACATCGAGAGACTGCCCAAGATAATAGCGAAGCAACCCGTGAGGACCGCCGTTGAAGGAATTTGGGGAAGTCTTGTCACGGCTTCCTCTGCATAACGGCAAAGTCGGCTTGTGCTTGGGCCAGATGGTGATGAGCCGCTTCCAGTGCTCCCTTCGCCTTGTTCTGGCGGAGCATAAACTCGTTTCTCACGGTCTGAAGATATGTCGCTCCATCCCGAAGTTGCTGCTCAAGCTTTGCTCGCATCGATGCGACCCGCGCGTTCACCGAGTTGACGTCTTGAGGGGAGGGAGTAATGTTGGCGGACGGCACGAACTTTCGCTCGATAGACCTCTTCCAAGACAGAAGGTTGTTTGTGAGACCCTCACCGAAACCGGGGACGGCGCCGATTGCCGAGGACGTGATATCTGCGGCGGTTTCGATGCCGAAGGACGCCAGGGTCTGCTTGCGTTGCGCCCCGACACCAGAAATCTTCGCGTCGTGAATGAAGTGCCGGTCGAGGAAATCGTGCATTTGACGCGCGACTAGCGTGGCTTGCAGTTGCTTCATCTCGAGCGCAAGGACTTGAGGAAGGTCGTCCAGCTGAGCTTTGATTTGCCCAAGATTGCGGAACGCATCGGAAACTGGGTGCTCCCCGCGCACCCTGTCATATTCGGAAAGTGCGGCATCGTAGCCGCGCTGTGCGACGGCAACCGCGCTTTTGCGCGTATTCAATTCGACAGGCGATTCCGCCTTTACGGCATGCGTGGCAAAGCCCCCAACCGTTAGCCATAGCCACCAGAGTTTGGGCTCACCAATTGACAACAAGAAAGCGACGAAGCAGATGCCGGCATACATCAAGCGCATCTTGGTCACGGATAGGCCGGTAGACGCGGGGGCGGGGCGTCCCGACAAAGCTAAGGACGGGGCCGCGAACGCAGGCATCTGTGGTACTGCGCTGAGCGCCTGAATTTGTGACCAGAGCGCAGCGATATTCGCACTCGCAGCCTGAAAGTTTATGGTTGGTCCGGTCGCGGAAGCTGGAGTGAAGTAGGGCGTTCCTTGCTTGTCGCGCTCGCACCAAATACAGGTGTGTAGCTGGCCTGGAAATTTATGTCGTGGTTCGGCGCTGCACGAACGCAACGAACGAAGGAGACCGTCTAGGGCGGCAACCCATTCCTTTGCCTTGGGT
This sequence comes from Caballeronia calidae, assembly GCF_900044055.2. Taxonomy (GTDB): domain Bacteria; phylum Pseudomonadota; class Gammaproteobacteria; order Burkholderiales; family Burkholderiaceae; genus Caballeronia; species Caballeronia calidae. The sequence goes on from NZ_FCOX02000029.1 coordinate 79,900, forward strand.
CGGCCGTGTTTTACACCCGTTTCGGTGAACGCGCGCCAGAACAGGTCTCCGAAACCGGCGGGTAGGTAATCCAGGCCCAAGGCCTTCGGCGGCATATCAATCAGTCGCGTGAGGCGGTCCGCTCCATAGGCGAATCGGAACTCCTTGATAGAGCGCTCCAATGGCAAATCTCCGGTGGTCTTCGGGATTCCGGAGAACGGGTGCCTTGCCATGAACAACAATTGAAAGACGAGAACGGCCAGCCCAAAGTTGTCGTGATTTGCCGTCCGCGTGACGCCGTGGAAAGAACCCAGCCCTTGTAGTTCGGGAGGTGTGTAGTGCGGCACACCCACCGTGCACGGAAAGCTGGCGGCCGAAGTGTTGACATGGAATGAATCGCAGTCAAGCAACTTAACCGTTCCTTGACGACTGACAATGATGTTGTTCTCATTGACGTCACCGATGGCGTGGCCGTGCGCATGTATGGCATCAAATGCAGCTGCGATATTTCGTGCGGTTCCCACCAAGAAGGCAAAATCCGCTTTCGGGAAAGTCTGACGACGACTGCCTACACCGTAGAGTTCGTGTACCGCGTGATAACCGGAGAACTTCGGCATGGTGAAGCCGGCGACGGGCCCTGGTCGCTTTGTCAGTAACACACTGATGGGCCATGCAGCGATTTCCTTGAGGTAGGTATCACCTACCTGCGCCATTGCCCGTAGCTTCGCTTGTCGTTCAGGTGGGAGAGCGTGCGCGTAAATTTTGGCGGCGACGTTTTCGCCGTTGTGCGTTGTATCGAATACGGCGCCCTCACCACCTTCACCTAGCTTCTTGCCCAGCTGGAGCTGATTTCCGAGTTCATCAAACGCTACTGACACTGCTTTCCCCCAGCGAACGCGTTGCGAGAATCAACGTCTTGTCGTCGTCGGTTCGGTCATTGATTGCATCGCTATTTAGGAAGCGCTCAAGGGCTGCACAAAGCGAGTCCGTCTGGTCGTCCGACGACGCACGTAACGCCTTGAACATTGGCTCGAAGAAAGGCTCGTACGCGGTCTCGGAAGCAAACACTAAGGCCAACCGCTGGATTCCATCGCTGAAAAGCGATACTTCGTCCGACGTGTCGCGAATCTCGACTCTCAGATGTTCTGCAGCGTTCGCATCTGTGACGAAATACGTCATGTTGGCGTACTCGCCCGATTCAGGCCAAAAAACGGGCGCCAGTGCTCCTGCGTCGCGCGCCACGATTGCGCCGTCGCCGACTTGGAAGTAGAACGCCCGGGTCGGCCCAATAACCGCGCCGAGCAAGGTACAGGCAAGCGCGCGCATGGTGACACTTCGCGCTTGCGCAGCCTCGCTTATCCGCGCTCTGACGACCTCGAGCAGTTCGCTCGCGAGGTGCGCTTTCAACCCGTCTTCTCCAGTCGTTTCGGCGATTTCGAGAAGCATTTTTCCGGCGGCCTCACACGCAAGCTCGGAACCGACCTCGCCGAACTGTGCGCTTCCCGCTCCATCAGAAACAAGAGCAACCAAAAGGCTCGCTCCCGTCGCGTCTGACGCAACGTGATAGAAGCAGCTGTCTTGGCAGGGCGACGAGTTCGAAGTGTGCGAGGTGCCTACTGCAGACGCTCCAATGACCTTCCAGCTCACACCGACGCCCAGCCAGTCGGAGCAGCGAGCGGTACCTCTGTCCCAGGGGTAGAGCGCGAGACCGCAGCCATCGACGCGGAAAGCCACTGGAAGAGTTCTCGAAATTTCAGGCCCTTCAACGAGAGCGGCTGTCTCGTCGAAATCTGCGCCAACGTGTCCATGTTGGCACCTTCTACTCCGACAGCGAAGAATGCGAATTTCTTCGACGCTTCACCTTCACGCACACGGGCGGCAGCGGACTGCCAAGCGTCCGTCGGACCTCCATCAGTGATAAGGAACACCCATGGCCGGTAATAGGAGATGCCGTTCGCTTTGTACTCGGCTTTGCGGGCTTCGAGAGTGTCGAGTGCCAGGTTGATGGCCGAGCCCATCGGCGTGTCACCTTGAGGGGTCAACGTCGGCGGATAAAAATTCGGGGCCGTATGAAACGGCATTTCGAGGGTTGCCGGGCCGAACGTGACGATTGCGGTGTCGACGCGCTTCATCGCCAGCGAGTCTGCCGCGAGCTCGTCTTTGAACGTTACGAGACCTGCGTTCAGTGCAGAAATCGGTTCGCCACTCATCGAGCCGGACCGGTCGAGTACCAGTACGCACGGACACCTTTGTTCCGGGTTCTCCGCGAAGTTGTCCGTGCCAAAAGCCACCTGGGTGGCGAAGTCGTTGTGTTCACTCATGGTCTTCTCGCTGTGCGGTGCTGGCTAACCTCAGAACCGCGCGTTAGTATTCATCTTAAGATGATAATAATCGTAGAATCATGTCCGCAAGTAAAGCACCAGCGTATTTCAGCTTAGCGGTCGCTGTTGCGGCGGGCGTTCTCATATCCGGGGCTAACAGAAGCACTCCGTCAGGCGGAACTTCGTCTCTAGAGAGTCCGAGCGCACCAGTCGCGTCAGCACCGCAATTGACCGAGACAAAACCCGCACCTGAGATGGTTTGGAAGACGCAAACGTTAGGTTTCGGCCCGTTGCATCTCAAAGCAACGCTTCCGTTGGCGCGCGACAGCGCGTCTTGCACGATGCCAGGGCCGGCCGATGACGAAGTCGGAATCTGTCAATCTGCGGTCGCTGAGGGCGACAGTGCGTGGCAAATTCGTGTCGTTACGCAGCGAGACCGGTTTGTTCCGGTGTCGTGGTTTGACAACACGCTTCAATTTCTCCGGGCGTTGCAGTCAGACGACGTTATTCGTCAATTAGGGGGCGACGCCAACTCGGTCACGAAAGCAGGATTCACTAACGCGGCGCTGCTCACGCCGATGCAGCTCTCCGGTGCACTCGCTATCCGGGGCGCTGCGGCGGGGATATTTCAGTCACCGTCGGCCACGATGCGGTCGTGTGTGTACGCCTTTCTTCTGGCGGCGAACCGTCCAACGACCCTGCTCTACTGTGCGGCGACCGACGACGAATCGCTCGCTGGGGCGCAAAGAATTGTGTCGTCCTTGTCAAAGCTCAATCCTTCGAGCGAGTTCAAGCGTGGAAGTGCGCAGGCTGCGGAGCACGGCCTCTATCTGAAACGACTAAAAGCGGCAGGCGGGCCAACTGCTGCACCTGAACTCGCGACTTCGGAGCAGGCGTACGAGCAATCTGTAGGCGACGAGTGCGGAAAGTACCCATTGATTTCGCAGGAACGTTTTCAGTGTTTCGAAGGCTTCGCAGCGACGCGTCTGTCATCACTTCGGTAAGCAAAGAAAAATAGTTTCGCCGGACGGCTAAAGTTTTTTGTCTTCGTGACGTCAAGGAAGATAGTGCCAAAACGAGTCGTCAGGTGAAGGCAGCCGAATGGTGCGGCGACGAGCGCGAATGACCGAAGCGGACAGCGATTCGTGGCCTCGGCTAACTAGCTCGAGCGATACGAACAATCATAATCAAATACCGGGGCGCGCCGACTTAATTGTCGTTGCGAAAAAGATGAGAATGCTTGGGGGCGGGTTATTTTTGGTTGGAATTTTGATGGGCTTAGTGGGTTTTGGCGGATTCTTCGACACCAGAAAGGTTGACCGTCGGTTCAAGACCGGATACCGAAACAACGAGCCTGACACCCGTGATTTCAGACGTTCCGCGAAACGCGTCTTGTACGGCATTGGTATCTGTATTGTCGGGTCAGCGGCATTAAGTTTGTCCACTCCGTCCGAACAACCCACATCGTCAGCAAGCGCTGTTGGAGTCGCCCCGTCCCGGCCGGCGCTCGCCAGTGAAGCTTTGCCCGCATCTAGCGAGTTAGTTCAATTGGACCCCGCGCCTGCGGCGGCGCAAAAGAACGACAGTGGCGTGACCCTCGGGTCGAATGAACGTGTGGTGGCTTCGGTCGACGCGCAGATAGTCGCGAGTGCTCCTCAGAGCGTGGCCTCGGCGCAGTCCCGCGACACGAAACCGCGAATGCGTGGTTCAAGCGTGGGATGTGTCGATGATGGGTCGTTTTTTGGCGCCAATGTTTGCAGAAGCGGTACTCTGGCGGCCGCCTATGACCTCGAAGTCAGGGAGTATGAGTCGGCGCAGGCCCGAATTGGAGGGAAAGACGTCGGTGTGCGAATTGAACAGGAAAAATGGCTTGAGCAGGTCGTGAAGAGCTGTTCGGATATGCCGTGCCTGACAAACGCCTTTGACGCCAGAGTCTCCGATTTGCGTGGCCGGTATGGGAACGATGGCTAAGCCGCCGGCGGTCAGCCAGTGAGCCCTTGAGGTAGGTCGAGACGTCTCGAACTTGTACAAAGCTCCAAAAACTTCGTGTTTTCGCGGGGATGGAATGAATTCTTTCGTATATATCGGCTTCCTCGCTGTCGGGGTTATGGTTGGCGCAGTAATCTCATGGCTGTTGATGCGTGGGCGCATTCAGCTTCAAGTCCAAGCAGCAGTGGTTCAGACACAAAGTGCATCGCAAATAGACTTCGCACAAAAAGAGGAGCGGCTCAGGGCGACGCTCGAGGAAATCGCGAAACTACGGGTCGCGCGAGACCTTGCAGCGAAGGAATTCAGTGACCTTCGCTCTGAACTGGACCAGAGTCGAAATGACCAGGCGCGTTTGTCTGAGAGGTCATCTCGCGTCCCTCAGCTTGAGGCAGACTTGAAGCGATTACTTGAACGAGTTCAAGAGGGCGAAGACGAGAGCCGCGCTCTCGCTACAAGTGAGGCGCAGCAGCGACAACTGGCAACCTCCCTTGACGCCAAAGTCGCGGAACTTGCTAAAGATGTTGAGGGACTGGGCAGAGAAGCATCTCAATGCAGACACGCGCTGAATGAAGCTAACGAGCGAAAGGCTGCATTGGAAGAGCAAGCGGCACTGATTCCGACACTTGAAGATAAGCTCGGAGCAACAGAAACCCAGTTAGAGGAAACTAGCAAGCAGCTTAGCGACTTGAGAGAGTCTAGCGGGCGCTCCAACGGCAAGTTGACAGCAGAACTTGCAGCTGAGCAGGGCGCGCACGCGTTAGCCCGCGAACAGCGTACAGCCGAGACTGACGCTCGGGTGCTAGCGGAAGGCGAGGTAGCGCGCTTGAGTTCCGAATTGACTGAGCTCCGCACAAGCTCCGAAGCGGAGCAGAAGCACGCTGAAGAAAAGCTCCTTTTGCTGACCCGCGCGAAGGAGGAATTGAGCGCGCAGTTCAAGACCCTTGCGAGCGAGATTCTTGAAGAGAAGTCAAAGCGTTTCACGGAGCAAAACAAGTCGAACCTCGACCAGTTGCTGGAACCCCTGAAGACTCGACTCAAGGAGTTCCAAGGTAAGGTCGAAGAAGTTTATGTTCAGGAGGGCAAGGACCGCACTGCGCTCGCCGAGCAAGTCAAGCAATTGCACGCACTGAATCAAGCCCTGAGCGAAGACGCGAAGAACCTGACTTCGGCACTCAAGGGTTCGTCGAAGACCCAAGGCAACTGGGGCGAGCTGATTCTCGAGCGCGTTCTTGAATCGTCTGGTCTTCGAAAGGGACACGAGTACCTTGTGCAAGATAGTCAGACTCGCGAAGACGGCAGCCGAGCTCAACCGGACGTTGTGATTCTTTTGCCGGAAGAGCGCAAGCTCGTGGTCGACTCGAAGGTTTCGTTGGTCGCCTACGAAGCATACGCATCGGCCGAGTCCGAAGAGCAGCGCTCCATCAGCCTCCGGCAGCATGTGGATTCGATTCGTAGCCATATTAAGTCTCTGTCGGAAAAGCAATATCACGCGCTCTATGGCAAGTCGCTTGACTTCGTCCTCGCGTTCGTGCCCATTGAGCCGGCGTTCATGTTGGCTATCACGAACGACAAAGACATTTTCATGGAAGCCTTGAATCGCAATGTTTTGCTTGTGAGTCCGTCCACCTTATTGTTCGTCGTCCGCACGGTCGCGCATCTTTGGAGACAAGAGGCGCAGAATCGCAACGCTCAGGATATCGCGCGTCGGGGAGCCGAGCTGTATGACAAGCTCTGTGGCTTCGTCGAAGATTTCGAAAGCTTGGGTAATCGCCTCAAGCAGGCTCAGTCTTCATTTGAGGCAGCGCGCGGCAAGCTGGTATCCGGTAGGGGAAATGCGATTCGACAGGCCGAGATGCTTCGTGAATTGGGCGTTAAACCGACGAAAACCTTGGCTGCAGCGCTTGTGGAGAAGGCAAAGGAGGATGACCAGCCGATTATTGTGGCCGGTGCGTTGGTCGATGCCGGTGCGGGCCGAACTGACGGTTCGGGCGCTGTTGCAAGAGCGTAAGACTGGTCTACTTTGGGTCGCCTTGACGGCATTGAATGTAAAAAATTGGGGGGACGGCGGCTACGTCGATTCGTCCCGGGAACGCTGTCTTTCCGGGGCTCGCGGACGCTGTTCTAACCTAGGTCGTGAGTCCCTGATATGTTTCTGGTGCAAAAGACCATGTTTCGCCTTCTTAATCCGCGCAATGACCCTTGAACAAGTTCGACAACTTCTTCTTGACCAACGGCCTTTCCTTGTTCATCGAACTGACAGGACCGACGGATGCGAAACATGGTGGCTGCTCCAAGCTGACGGGAGGACTACCAGGCGCATCCTTCGCGCGAGGCGCCTCGTCAGCGGCGTCCAGTTGCGCTGGCCTGTGACCAACGCACGGACTTGTCGGTTTGAGGGAGACTTTGAGCAACTTCTCGTTGGAGTTGACCTGGAAATCGCGACGGCCAGACAGGAATTTCATGTGAAGCGAGCCTCACATGAAAGGTAATGCGGCGTATTGTCAACTTGATTACAAGCCATAAAGGCACGGTGGCTCTGTCGTCTTGAGTCCAACTAGGCAGCGAACCGCGGTATGCTCGGCGGTTCCCTCACGCATGGACCGTGAATTGCAGCAGACGCTCTACAAATACCTTCCGATTGCATCAGACGAGCATGTGACGCGGTTCAGACGGATTCTGACGGGGCATATCTACTTCTCATCTCCCGCGAATTTCAATGACCCTTTCGAGATGAGCGCACTAAGAGCTCCGTTGACTGTCCCCGGTTTCGAATCCTTCCTTTCTCAAGTGGGAATCGCCGACGCGCTGCCTTCACCGTCAAGTCACCGGACGGTATATCGCGCGTATCTCCGGCGGATGCAAGCATCTGCGCCCGCCGCGCTCGAGCGGGATTTTATTGAGTCACTTGGTGTGTTATGTCTGACCGACAAGAAGGACGACGTGCTGATGTGGGCTCATTACGCTGGGAACCATCGAGGCGTTTGCGTCGGCTTCGATTCAGGAGCGGAGCCGTTCGATACCGCACGCAAAGTTTCATACTCCGAGCAGCGCGTCGCAATCTCCGACGACCATCGAAGCGATGATGAACAACTTGTTCAAATCGCGCTGTTGACAAAGTCGACACATTGGAAATATGAGCGTGAATGGAGGGCTGTCAAGCGTCCAGTTTCAGATGACGAGAAGGAATACTATCGACAACTGCTTGCAGAGGACCCGCAGTCGGCCGATGCGATAGCGAATGTGTTGGCGTCGGAAGGCGGTCCAGGGCAGTACGAGTTTGAGTCGTCGGCAATCCGGGTAGTGTGTCTTGGTGCGGAGATGTCAATGGACCGGAAAAATGAGGTTACGACAATCGTTCGCGAGATGGCACCACACGTTCGGATTGAACAGATGGAACTCGATAAGCGGTATTTTTCGCTTAACTCTTCGCGCGTTCCTCGCACCATGAAGTTCTCGGCCAACCCTTAGCTGTTAGCGCCGATGTGAGACTGACCACAAGCGGGCCGAACATCCAGCTTCGACGCTGAACGACTCATTCTGGCAGCGCCCGAACGGAGTCGACCGAACTCCCTTGGTTCAACCCGATATTGTGTTCACTATTTCGGTCGACTGCTGCGTGGCCCTAGCGTCTACGTCTCACTCCCTCCGAGCCGAAGCCGCAAAGCATTCACAAGCGCGTTCGAAGTACGTAGTAGCCAGGCGAGCTGTGTGTCAATCCGAATCTCAAGATTGCCCTCGGATTTCAACTCAACTGAAAGACTTCCCGCGATTTTTTCCGATTCATTCCAGTCTCCAATCTCGAAACGAATAGGTTCACCGACTTCCTGCTCGAGCGCCGCTTGGTCTTCTACAAGAGCTTGCAACGCCTCGCGCCCTTCCGCTCCGACGAACTTGACGAAGAGCCCAGCAGTAGCAGGCAACGCTCTGAATGCGACAAGTCCCTGAACCGGCCCGGGTAGGTCCAGACGGATGAAATTGTTGCCGCCGTGCCGAGGCGGCGCCTGGTCCGGATGGTCGAATCTCGCTGATTGAATAAACCTATCCCAGAACGCGCGGTTTTCAAGCTTTGCTTCCAGCCGGGCACCGTTCGCCGCCTTGGGTAGAGCAGCGGCCTCTTGTTGTGCGTTTGCCTCATCGCCAACGGTCGTGCGCTCAAAAGGTGCCCCGTCCTGGCGCACCAGCACCTCGCGCCTGAAGACTTCCGTCTGCAGTGGAACTGCAGGAACAAGCAATGTCCTCTTCTCGGCATCCGTGTATGTCCTTATTTCAACGAGTGCAAGTCGAGACAGGAGGCCAGCTTGTGTGGCAAGCAGCCGCCGTAAAGCCTGCAAGTCGCTGCGGATACCATCTCCTACAATCGCGCAGAGAAAGTCGCCGCGCTCGAGCGACTGATTTACGGAATCAACGAAGGTCGACTCATCAAGTTGAGGATGTGCAGCTTTCACCGCGGCGAAGATTGGATTTTCTCCGGCCAATCCACGTGCCTTCTTTAGTCGAGCTTCCAGGTCGGAATATGTCCACTCCGAAAGCAGCGATGCATACTCGAAGAGTTGTGCGATTACCTCGCGTCGCGCTTCCGGGTTGCGCCAGAGCTTGCACTCCACGAGCACCAGCCTACCCGTGGACGAGACACCCAAGACGTCGAGGAATACACTCGAGGACCCGTATCGTAGAGGAAGCTCCCGACAGAGCGGTACGAAGCTCTCGCCTTGGCCGAACATCTCCGTCATTGGTAGCAACGACGGCAACTCGAATATTCGTTCCTGCAGCCAGCGCTCGTTGTGTCCAGTCGTTGAAGACAGCGCGACGCGCTGCAAGGCTGCGGGCGAACTGGCGTTCTTCTCTTCGTAAAGGAAAGCGGTCATGCGTCGGTCTCTCGGCGTTTGTAGTGATGGGTGTCGTGAGTTATGTACTAGGCGATGAGAGTAGCCGCGAATTCTGCCGTCCTTGGCGCTTGCCTTGCTCACGTGCTGTTGGCTGAGACAGTCGAGGTCGCAATAGATGCGAAGAAGCCCGCACGAAGCGGGCTTCTGAACAACACGAAAAGTGGGCGTTTAGGCAGCCGCGTCCTTCAACTTCTTGAGAGCACGCACCTTCAGCTTCACGGTCGCCGGCTTGGCGTCAAACCAACGCTCCTGACCCGTGAACGGGTCCTTGCCGAAGCGACGCTTCTTTGCTTCCACTTTTTGCGCGTTGATTTTGAGCAGGCCGGATAGCGTAAACTCGCCCAAGCCCTTCTTGTTCACAGCACCCAGAATCGTGTCTTCGAGCGCTGCCAACACGGCCTTCGCCTGCTTCGGCTCGACGCCTGCTTGCGTAGCAACATGAGTGACGAGCGACGCCTTGGTGAACGTGTCTTTCACCGGCTTGAGCGTGGTGCCCGCAACAGCCTTCTTCGCCGGAGCGGTCTTGGTTGCAGCGACCTTCTTGGGCGCGGAGGCTTTCTTTGCAGCCACGACCTTCTTCGCGACTACGGCTTTCTTAGCCGGTGCAGCAGTTTTCGTAGCAGCAGCTTTCTTCGTTGCCATTGAGGCTCTCCTAGAGATTAAACGCTGCTTAAGACGAAGCACCCCGGCGTCGAGCGCGCGGCACATGCGTCGTCGTAAGCTGGCGGCTAGCGTAGCAGCCGGTTTCGCAATGCGCAATTGGAAAGGGTCTTAAAACAAGGCACTTCTCGCATTCTTTTCTCCAAAAACAACGCTTGTACCTTAGTCTTGCGGGAAAGCGGTCGGGTGACGTGGTCCGAGAGGGGTTCATCTCTCGGAGGCAGGCGGGGCGGAAGGTCTCAAGCTCGCGGGCATTGCGATTCAATAGTGGAGCTCGCCGAGCACGAGCCATTCGACAGCGTCGGCACCGTAGTTTTGAGGCCACCTGGTTGCGAGCGTTATCATCGCTCGCAAGATGCTCTCCATCGGGTTGACCTCCTCGCGACTGCCGTCGTCGGGCGCATCCACAGCGAATCCAATGCGCATGGCTTCGACAACGGTCTGCGCGCAAGCCAATTCGTCGAGCGACCGCCGAAGTCGGTCGCGCATCTCATCTTCCAAGCCGAGCTCTTTTGCGACCACCTCAATATCGGTCATCGCGTCAGCGATTAAAAATTCGAGGAGCTGGCTGACCTTCGAGGTCATTGCGCTTTGGCACCGGCAGTCGAGTTTCGTGTAGTTGTCGAATTGGTCCATGCGTCCTTGTAAGCATCGCCGTTTATCCGCCGGGCCGCCCGGTCACCCACTGATGTCCGATGTTGGGAAGGCGCACCCGAGGTCATTTCAAACGTCTGGCCGTATTTCGCTCGAACTTGCGCGCCATCCAACTTTCGGCCCGCGCACGCAGTTCTATGCTGCGGTTCCTCTTCGAGCAACGGCGCCCAGCGTGGCGTAGCATTTACGGGACGCGTCGCTCGGCGCCTGCCGGCGAAATTGCAGACAGAACACATGGAACCAATCCAAAAACGGGATGAAGAGGCCGTGGCGGTTTCGCGTATCGCGGACGCCGCTCGCGCGGTTCAGCTTGCTTCGACCGCACTTGAGGGGCACTTCCAAGATACGGGCGGTGCGGCACCCGCATTGATGTTGGCAAGACTGACCGCTGCGATGTCCGAATTGCAGGCAGCGCGGGACGCGTTCGATGGGCTCACTGCAGACAAACTTCCACCGAGCCAGAGGTAGGTTGTCGTGCTTGCAGCCCAGTGCGCTGGTTTGCATTGCCTCTCTGTTTCCGAAATTGCGCATGCTTACCTTATTCCACGAGCCAGGCGCGCAGTGCGCTATTACGTAACGAAGGCAAAACCGTGCATCGGAGACGGTCGATTGCGTTACCCGCAGCGGGCAGCACATACGTTTGAGTTCGACCGAGAAATCGGAATAGTCGTTGATGCAGTAGGTTGTGGCGAACTCAACGGCTTTGCGCCCGGCGCCTAGAAATCGACGATTCGCTCACGTTAGCGCTGACTGCATCGTCGAGGCACTTATGGCAGACGCTTGATTGCCGCAGCAAGCGAATGACCAGAAGTCCAGAATTCTGTCCACGGGTCGCGCGACTGAAAACTGAGATATTCACGCGCGGTCTGAACGTTCGATTGGGCACCGCTCTTGAGGTCGAAAAGCTGCTCCCAAGCGATTGGCATCGATACACCCATCCCCGGGCGGGCGCGCGCCGAGAATGCAGCAGCCGTCGTTTGCCCCTTCCCATTGCGTAGGTAGTCGACGTAGACCTTGCCTACACGATTGGCTGGTCCTGATACCGCGGAGAATCGCTCCGGAATTGTGCGGGCAAGATGGCGAACGAAAGACTGAGAGAACGACTTCACCGTCGCGTACTCAAGGCGCGGGGCCAGCGGCACGACCACATGCAGGCCTTTACCACCGCTAGTTTTCAGCCATGCTTGCAGGTCGAGCTCCGACAGCAAGGTGCGAACTAAAACAGCTGCCTCTTGAACGTGTGACCATTTCACACCCTCGCCGGGGTCGAGGTCGAAGATGATTCTATCGGGTTTGCTCACATGAGGCACCGTCGAGTTCCACGTGTGGAACTCGACGGTGTTCATCTGCGCTGCAGACAACAGAGCGTCCGCCGTGTCTACGGTCAACAACGGAGGATGCCCGGGCCACAGTTCGCGGTCGTGAGCGGTGAGGCCGGGCATTGCTGTTCGTTCGGCGTGTTTCTGGAAAAATAGTTGACCACCAATGCCCTCAGGTGCGCGCAACAAGGCGAGTGGTCTATTTTTCAGATGAGGCAACATCCACTGCGCAACGCTTGCATAGTATCGAACCAGGTCTGCTTTCGTAATCGACGCTGACGCGTCAATGACGCGCTCCGGGTGGCTTATCTTCAGTCGTGGTTCGGCTTCGGGGGCTTGTGTTGTGCCCGCTTCGCGGACGACGCTGCGAGCGTCCTTGTCTAGACGCAAACCTACAAACGACGCTTGTCGAACAACATCGTCGGCCGTCCATTCTGCAAACTCGACCTCTGCCACCAGAGTTGGTCGAACCCAGCGTTCGCTCCCGGCCGCGCGCCTCGACCATCGACCGGGCTTCTTGAGCGGCGTGTCGAACGGCGCTGCGTCGATTTCAAGCGGCAGGAGGCGCTTCCAGAGGTCTCGTGCGGTTCTCGAATCCCAACCGGTGCCGACACTTCCAGCATCGTTCAGCTTGTTTCCGTCGTAATAACCGAGTAGCAGGCTGCCAACTTCACCAGTAATACCAGCGCGGGCGGTCATGCCACAAATAACTAGCTCTTGTCTCAACCTTGCCTTTGCTTTCAACCAAGTCTGCGTCCGTCCCGACTCGTAGGGCGCGTCGCGTCGCTTGAGCATCAGTCCTTCGAGACCCAGCCCGGTTGCAGCTTCGAATAGCTGCGCCGGTGGTACGTCAAAATCCTGGCTGTACATCAGACGCTCTCCGGCAGTCTCCAGAAGCGGTGCGAGCAGCGCGCGCCTTGTCGACAGCGGCACTTGCCGGAGGTCTCTGCCATCGAGGTACATCAGGTCAAAGAGGAAAAACACGATGTCCTTGTTTCCTCGTCCGTCAATAGCATTTTGAAGAGCAGAGAAACTTGGAATGCCGTCTTTCAGCACAACAATTTCGCCATCCAGCCACGCGCTCGAGAGCGGCAGGTGGTTGAGCTCGCCTACGAGCAGAGGGAAGCGATATGTCCAATCGTGTCCATTGCGGGTCAGCAACTTCACTCGCTTCTTGTCGACCTGAGCGAGCAGTCGGTAACCATCGAGCTTCGCTTCGGTTGTCCAGTTCCCACTTGTCGGCAACGAGCTCGCGAGCGTCGCAAGCTGGGGCTCAAGCTTTGCAGGCAATGGCGCGGTGACGGCGGCAGCCAAGTCAAGCTCAGATGCACTGGCGCGTGGAGTCGGTCGGGTTCGACGCTCGCGCTGTTCAATAAGCCCAAGGGGATGCGCGACGACACTGTCTGGTAGCGCTTTGATGACATCGTACTCGGCAAGTGGGCGCGCCCATTCGTCTCGCTTCTTGAACAACATCCAGGCCTGTTGCTTGTCGCCGGGCTTCGATATTCGCTCCAGCTCCCATAGCCCGGCGAGTTTCTCACCGTGCAGCTTGAAAACGAGCTTCCCCGCTTCCGTTCCTTTGGCAGCGTCGCCAACTGGTTCCCAGGTCCCACGGTCCCAGACGATGACCTTGCCTGCGCCATATTGCTTGGGCGGAATCGTCCCTTCGAAATCAGCATAGTCGACAGGATGGTCCTCGACGCGCACCGCCATTTGCTTCTTTGCCGGGTCGTAGCACGGCCCCTTTGGTACCGCCCATGACAGCAAGACGCCGTCCAATTCGAGCCGAAAGTCATAGTGAAGCCGACTGGCCCAGTGTTTCTGCACGACAAATAGCTTCGCGCCGCGGCGCGCTCTCGCGCGAGCGGGCGCAGACGGCTCGGAAGTGGCTTCGAAGTTCCGCTTCTCTTGATAGCGCTGCAGGGGAGAGGAAGACGCTGCTTTGCGCGCAACCATTTTGGTTCCCTTGTTTCGATGCTCGAAAATCGCAAGCGTCGTGCCCTATGGCCTGCCGCTGCCCTTTGGTCAAGAACGAAATGTGAAGGGTAGGTTGCCACGGTCTTAGGATTATCGCCCGAAAGTTACAAGCGAATGGGGACGTAGCAAGGCGTGGTGCGGACTTCGCTAATCACTCGCGTTCGCTGAATGCTCTCGCGGTGCGAATTTTCGGAGCCGCTCCAGTGGACCGACAAACGACAAGACAATGCAAAACTTCCCACAGATTTCAAGCTGAGGCTTACGCAGGACATGTGGTCATCCTGCCGTCGGCCCCGAGCGGTTGCTGGCCAGACGCGTGGTGGCACAATGACGTCGCTGACGAGGGAGCCTTGTAGTCTTGGACCAGACGAGGGCAGGTGCAATGTTGACAGCTGAAGGCGCGGACGACGCCGAAGTCACCATTCGTCCGGACAACGGCGGTGGCTGGCGTATCGAAATTCCGCGCAGGGGAGGCAGAACCTTCGTGACGGGGTTAGCGACCGACGTGCGGCGCTCGAACTGGCGCGCCGGTTGAGCCCGAATCCGGACGTTCGGCTTCTGCCCGGTGATGAATCCGCCGTGACGCCCAAGGACGACCTTTCGAAGCCTGCGCCCGGCGCAGACGACGCTGAGTCTACGGATTCAGCCGACTAGCCATCCTGGCCCAAACGGTGCTGAGGTAAGCCAAAGCCCTTAGCTCTGGTTCCGTCATGAAGGTTACTATTACAGCGCACGACTTCTCTGCGGCTCCAGGTGCCTAACCATCTGTCGTAATGGCTCGACGACGCGTTTCGTTGAGAAAAGCATTCGCCTTCGATATGCTCAAGGTGCCTACAGAGCGACAGTTTGACGAAGGTGAGAGCATGCGCAGTCCGACTTTTCTCGAGCAAAGCACCGATGACCCGCTGGATATTCTTAGTTCGCAGTTCGTGTTCAAACTTTCGGCGCTCGAGGAGAATTTTCAGTGGATTCACCCAGCTGACGACCTCGGTAGTTGTTGGCCCTCCATCGACCAGCATGTGAACGAGTATCCAGACTTGTTTCCCGGCAGTAGTGAGTATGATGCTGAGGGAATTGAAGTCCGCAGAGATTGCGCGGGCAAGTTCATTATCCCAGACTGTTCTGGCGAAGCATTGCCTAAAATCCGGCAGGTGCTTGAATATCTGATTAGCCGCATGGCCGTAGATGGACATGCGGATGCGTTCCCTGTCTCAAAGTGAAAGGCCACGAGCGTTAAGCCACTACAGGGGAGTCAGCAGGCCCGCGGTTGCTCGGCACAAGACAAGCGAGTTACCGAGAAGCTCGCATGCCGAGAAAGTTGGTTCAACCTGAACCGACACCCGAGATGGTTGTGCGAACAAACGTGGAAATGCCTCGACTTTCACATCCTCAAATCGATGTATGCCGATTGCCCGCAATTCTCCGCGCGCGATAACGTGGGCGGCTTCAAATGTCAATCGCTCTCGATTCTTCGATGCACTTTGGAATGCGCCTCATCGGAAAGTCGTGCACTGCACTGGCGCCGGATTGATTGCTAGCAGGGCAGCTCCCCTGCGTGGAGAGCCGTCGTGAGACCGGAAAGGAGGAAGGCTCCAAGTTCATATTGCTCCGCCTGCACATACTGGCCGACTGGCGGCTTGGCATACCGATTGCTACAACGCTTCGCAATACCCGCGTCAGTTCTTCTCGCTGCATCATGCCAAATACTGTCTCCCGAAAAGCCAAACTTGTTCTTTTTTTAGGCAAGCCGATGCGTGAGGCGAAGGCAGGGAAAAGCGAAGAAGATTACATGATTTACGCATCGTACCGTCCGCATATTGGAAACTTCTTCGGGACCTTGAAGGTCGTCAGACAAACGGATAGCCGACTGCTTTATCCGTTCGACGGGGCGGACGACATCGGCCCATTTCCATCGAAAGACGCTGCGAAGGCGGCGGCAGCAAAGCTCGGCGGCGAAATTGTTGAGGCCGACTTGCAAGACCCTGAACTTTGATAGGCTACCAGCTCCCGTGCGCGACAAGATTTTTCAGGCGTCGGTCCTGTTCACCTGTAGAGAGAACGATGCGGGCGATACTGCTGATAAGCCAGGCGAGTTAGTAAAAGAAGTCCAGCATCTATCTGGTCGCTTATGAAGACGGCGGACGAATCTTTGGGGCACGCGCGTCGAAGGCGAGCATTTCCCTCCGACAAGAAGTGGCAAAGGAGCGCACACGAGTTGAAATACGCCACCGGGCATTCCCGTAGGCAAACCGGACAGGGATTGCATCGGTCGAGAAGAGCACCACCCAGTCATACAACCCTTGAACGACCGATTGCTGCACTGACGTCCGGTGGATAAGCAACGTTGCACTCTTCAAGGGCTAGCAATTGGCCCCTCGAGGCTGGCTCAGTGATTACGAGAAAGAAGGTCCGTTGAAAACGGAACGGGCCTTGAGGCGCGAGCAAGGGATGGAAAAGCCGGGGAGTATAGAACCGACGGCGGTTTCCTAAAGCCAGCGAAGCAAACGTATAAACGACGTCCCTATATCTTTGAAAAGAGTTCACTCCGTGATATAGGGCTTCTTTAATAAACCAAGCGAACGGAGCCTTTTAGCGGAAGCGTGCCTCCAGGTTAGCCGCCAACGATTTCAACCTGCCGTAGTAATATCTTATCGAGACTTCGAGAATCAATCTGATGCGCGCATTCCGATGACTTCCGGGTCGCCTTTTTTTGCCGTTATAAGACTGAGGGGCCAACGTAGTTCGGATGCAGTTCCGTGTCCGGGATGTGGTTTATAAATGCCCAGCGTTTCCCGCTCAGGGAGGAACGTCTCGCATAAAGCTGGCGAGCAGGGTTGAGAGCGAGTCGAGCATCAGGCCCTTCTGGCAGTATGCGTCGAAGTCCGCGTGGGACGACCTCTTTCTCACAAATCCCTCGTCATGTGCAGTGAGAGCGACAATCACCGAAGCCGTCGTTCGCAGATTGCTTCTGAGGGCGCGAGCGACGGCGAAGCCGTCAATGCGCGGCATGGAAATATCGAGCAGAACGACGTCCGGCTTCCATACCCACGCGGCTGCAATCGCGGCCGCGCTTCCATACACCGCAGTTACCTTATGCTTGCTCATCTCTAGGTATGCAGCGAGTGCGTCGGCGCCACTGCTGTTGTCATCGACAACAAGGATACGCGGTAAGCGGCCTCGAGCCAAGAAGGTCCGTGAGGTCCATCTCCGAGCTTCATGGGCCGGTCGTGTCATTTGCATATGGCGTAGTGGTCTTCGTGCATCTTAAAGGAACGGCGCGGGTTAGATGTTTTATAAGCAATGGTGTCAGCGCGAACCAGTGCCCACGTAGTCGCTTTCCCCCGAAAGCGCACTGTGTCAGAGAACGAGCATGGAGCGTGCCGCTTCAGTTCATGGCGCGAGTCAGTCGCGAGAGTCGAGTGCAAGCCGTACCGCCTTCGCGAGCTCATCGAGGCTGTAGGGTTTAGCCAGTAGCGTAACGCCTTCCTCGAGCCTGCCCTCGTGCGAAATGATGTCGCGTAAATAGCCGGACGCGAAGACGACCGCGGCGCGATGCGGCGGTGCGCTGGCGATGGCTGCGAGCTCGCTGCTCCTTACTGTTCCTGGCATTACAACGTCGGTGAAAAGCAAATCAACGGGCGGACCTTTTTGCAACACTGCAAGCGCAGAGTCACCATCGTGTGCCGACAGGACCTTGTAGCCAAGTTGCGCAAGCATGTCGATGGCGGCGAGGCGCACTGCCGAATCGTCTTCTGCGACAAGGATGGTCTCTCCACCATGCAGCGCGTGCGGATTCGCGACCCGCTCATCGACGCTTTCGTCGCCGTCACATGCCGGGAAATAGAGCGAAATCGTTGTTCCTTTCCCCAGCTCTGTTTCTACATCAATGAACCCGGCGCTTTGCGTGACGAAACCAAACACCATCGACAGTCCCAATCCAGTTCCATGCCCCTCCGGCTTTGTTGAATAGAACGGCTCGAACATGCGAGCTTGAACAGTCGCAGACATCCCTTGGCCGTTGTCGGTAACGGACAGCTTCACATAATCGCCGACGGGCAGGGTGGGGCCGCCCGGCAGTTGATTTCCCCCAGCGAAATTGCGTACATCGACCAATATGCGTCCGGCTTTGCCGATAGCGTCTTTCGAGTTGATGACCAAATTCAGCAGCGCATTTTCAAGCTGATTTCGGTCGACGTCGATGTTGTTGACGTCGGGCGCGACTTCAACAGTCAACGTTATAGACTCTGGAAGCGCTCGCAACATCAGCTCTGACATTGACCCGAGCAACTTGGTGAGGTTTGTCGTCCTTGGATTAAGCGGCTGCCGACGCGCGAATGCGAGCATCTGTGAGGCGAGCTTGCTGCCGCGAGCTATGGCGGCTGACATGGCGCCAAAGCGGCCTTCGAGATTCGGCGTTTGTCGAGTCGCCAGTCGAACGAGTTCGAGGTTCGACGACAGAATCTGCAGAACGTTGTTGAAATCGTGTGCCACTCCGCCGGTCAAATTGCCTATGGCCTCCAGCTTCTGCACTTGACGGAAGCGTTCCTCGGCTTCAACGCGTGCTGTGACCGCCTCAGCGACGCGCTCTTCTAACGTTTGGGTTAGTTTCAGCAGCTTTTCTTCGGCAACTCGTCTCTCTCGCTCGGCCAGCACTTTCTCGGTGGTCTCAAAGACGACTGCAATAACGCCCGCTGGCCGGCCGTCATCGTCCGCCACCGGCGAATAGTGCAAATCCATCCATACCTGCTCAGGGACGCCGCTCCGCAGAAGAGTGAGTTCTTTATCTTTATATGAGAGCGTTCCGCCAGCGAGGCAGGTATCTACGACGTTCCGGTTGAACTCCGCAACCTCCGGCCAGCCTTCCTCGACGGGCTTCCCCAGCAAGAATGGATGTCGGCCGCCTGCGAATAGGGAGTACGCGTCGTTGTAAATCATCGACCCCCGCTTGCCCCAAAGCATGACCAAGGGCAGCGGCGAGCCCAATAAGAATCTGACCGCTGATTGCAGGCTATGCGACCAACGCTGTATCGGACCCAGCTCGGTATCCCTCCAGTCAAAGGCGGCGATACGCTCCGCCATTTCGCCTTCCCAACCAGAGCAGTTATAAGAATTTGCCGGCCACTTCACTCGCGTCCTCATCGCTCGTTGTTTGTCACATTGTTCGTGCGCTGTCCAGCTTTCGTTCAATGTAGTTATATTGCAGCGCTCACAGCTAAGAGTAAGGCGCAGAGAGGCTGGGCGGCAATAAGGTGCATTGCGAGGTCAACGAGTAAATCGCAAGAAGTGGACTAAGGCTAGCCGCGGCCGAATGATTTTGGACCGGAGGCGCTGCTCGGGGGGCGGCGATGCTATCGGTTAGCGCCGGAGGCGGAAGGACCTCACCCAAACACAAAGCCGGTTAAATGCGCTGGCGCTTCGGCACAAGCGTTGCTGTGGGGTGGACAAACCTCATTTCAATCATGGCTACCGTCCTCCTGCTCGATGATAGCGAGTCCAACCTACCGAGCTTGCAGGTCGCGCTGGAGCATGCCGGGCATTCGGTCCTTGCTGCGGCGAACGGCCGAGAGGGGCTCGAGTTGCTCGCCTCGCATTGTCCGCACGTCATCGTCACCGACTGGCAGATGCCCTTGATGGACGGAGTGGAGTTTTGTTCGCTGCTCCGCCAGAGGATTATCTTCCGAAGCGTTCCGATTATCCTACTCTCTGGCCGGCCCGAACCGGAGCATCCCAATCCACCGTGGACCCAGTACTTTAGAAAGCCTGTGTCGCTTGCTCGGCTAACGCACGCGGTCGAGTCGCTAGCGAACCCTCGCCTGTTCAGAGCGCACGCGGACGTGGGTATCAGTCCACTCATGTCGCGCTGGGTTGCCGTGAATGCCGCCTGTTGGCCATGATTGCTCTGTCATCGAAAAGCGGTCAAAATTCCGTTGCAAGACAAATCCGGTTCCCTTGACGTTGATTCGCGACATGACCATCCCGCCTCCCACACCCGAGGTCATCTGGTCCCGCTACGCAGATGCCATTATCACCGCCGAGCTCGAGGTCCGAGCCTGTCGCCCTTCCGACCTCGCACAAGAAATTGATGTCCTGAGACAGCTCGCGGACGCTCTGGCGCGCGGTGAGTCCTCGATACTCACTCTTCTCACGAAAGACGCCATGCACTTGTGCAGTGCGGATTGCGCTGGCGTCACGCTTCTCGAGGCGGCTCCGGGAGAGTCGGTTGTCTTCAAGTTGGTTGCAACCGCGGGGCACTTTGCCGACGCGGCGAATCGGACTTCACCTGTTGCTGATACACCGTGCGGAATGACCTTGGCATCAGGGAAGCCTCAACTTTTCCGCTATCCACACCGGTACTTTCCGGTGCTGAGCGATATATTCCCAGCCGCGACCGAAAGTCTTGTCGTCCCGATTCCGGGAGTCAATGGTCCGCTGGGTACCTTGTGGGTAGTATCGCAACGAGATACGAATCACTTCGACGCGGAGGACCGCCGAATTCTGGCGACCTTGGCGAGTGTCGCTGGCTCAGCGTTGAGAGTCGAGCGGACACGCGAGGAACTGGGGTTGCGAGCCGAGTCGGCAGAGCACCAAGTCACGCTCGCTCACGAGGCGGAGGTGAGAACGGACAGCTTCATCGCGATGCTCAGCCACGAACTTCGCAACCCGTTGGCGCCCATTGATGCAGCCCTGCGGACTATAGAACGGCTTTCGACGGGTAACACGGCGGCGCTGGCCGCAACCGGCGTCGCACAGCGTCAGATGAGGCGTTTGTCGCGCCTTGTCGACGACCTGCTGGACACGACTCGGATTCGTCACGGAAAACTTACGGTCAAAAAGGAGCACGCAAATCTAGGCACCATCGTGGAAGACGCCGTCGCATCGGTGCGAGCAGACGTTATGCGCCTCGGCCAACGGCTCGTTGTGCATCAACCCGATGCTCCTGTCATGGTCTTCGGAGATGCATCGAGGCTGACGCAGGTCATTGCCAATGTTCTGTCCAACGCGGTGAAGTACACGCCTGCTGAGCGCGGGATAACGTTGAATGTAGAAGTGGCTCCGCGCTCGGACGGCTCGTCTAACGCGGTTGCTCCCTCGACCGCCACAATCACGGTGGTAGACGAAGGCGTAGGCATCAACTCAAGCGTTCTGCCTCACGTGTTCGACCTTTTTAAGCAGTCCGAGGACCGTCATCGACAGGCCGATGGGGGCCTGGGCATCGGGCTCGCCGTCGTGAAACATCTCGTGGAGCGGCATGATGGGACGGTCACTATCTCTAGCGCAGGTGAGGGCCTAGGTACGACGGTTCGGGTCACTCTCCCATCGGTGCCCGTGTCAGTGGAGGCGTCTACTACAGTGGCATCGAGAGTTGCTCCCCCCACCCAGATTCTCCTCGTCGATGACGACGCAGACTCTGCGCAAGCGCTCGAGATGTTACTCACGCTCGACGGCCATGAAGTACGTACGGCTTTCAGCGGACCCGCAGCGCTTCAGGTTGTGCAAAACTTCGACCCTGCGGTTGCATTCATTGACATCGGTATGCCCGGAATGACGGGCGTAGACCTGCTGCAGCACCTTCGAACTCGTCCAAATCTTCGCGCGACCAAGATGATTGCGCTGACTGGCGCCTCCGGCACCGATACACAGGCTAAACTCATCGCCGAAGGATTTACGGAAGTCTGCACAAAGCCGCTGTCGCCAGAGCGACTCTATCAAATCATCATTGACGACGTGGGTCATGAGATTAGCAAGCCAGACCAGTAAAGCGGCGGTTTCCCGAGCGAATGGGGCGTGTGTCTGCCTACGCAGTGCACGTCAAAAGACTTCTCAAACAATCTTACGCGATTGACTTATGTTTGGCGGTTGCAGTGGGCTAACGACGTGTGAAGGACGCTCACCGACTGCGTGGGTCGGGGGCATCTCGCGAGCGAAGCTCGCGGGTCCCGAGCCTGGAAGCATGCCGACGTCGGCGACGCCACGGAAACGCCTACGGTAGCCTGAAGCATTCGAAGCGAGCGCCCCGGCGACACAACTCGACGCTATCTGTCCCACCGCCAAATAAAACGAGTTGGGTCCCGCAAGCGCCGCGTTCTAGAAGTGACTGCTGCTTTGACGGGGATTGACCGTGCGCAGGAACGTACAACCGTGGGCATTCTTCGGCGACATCGCGACCTTCCGCGGCCAAAAAAAGACATGGGCGCCCACGGAAACACGGCCGGGTCACGTGCGGCCGACGATGCTTTGCCTTGCTTGCAGACATGGGTCTGCCACGATTGGGCTGTCTGCGGTTTCAAGGATAGCGCGGCTAGGTTTTGGCGGCGCAGCAAAAATAATAGTTGATGAAACTGGAGCGGCATCTGAAGAGCCGCACACAGGGCACTGTTCTTCGAAAACGGCTCCGTCCATGTAGAACAGCTTTTGGCATCTGATGAAGTGAATCACCATAACGCCTCCTACCATGTGTGCCGGCAAGCCACCCGAGAGCAACTTGCCATTTGCTGGAATGCGAAGGGGCAACCTTGTGAGCTTACCCTTTGTTTCGTCAGCAAAATGTATGCCCAAAGTTGGTGCGCTCGCAGGGTTGGGCTTTACGTTTGGAATAGTTATTGCTTGGGCGGAAGACTCGTCAAAATGTGAACCACATTTTTACAATGTCGCACCGCCCGAAACGCGCCATCCTTCGATGGTCTGAAGCCACCTCAGAAAACGAGAAGGGTGGAGACGACTACGCTGTGTACGCGTCTTATCGACCTTCACTAGGTAGGTTCATCGGCACGCTGAAGGTCATCCGCCAAGCAGACGCTCGACTGCTTTATCCCTTTTCGGGCGCAGAGGACATTGGCCCCTATGCGTCGAAAGACGCGGCGAAAGAAGCCGCGGTCAAACTCGGCGAGGACATAGTGCGAGGCGATTTGTTGAATCCCGAGCTGTGATTCGCGACCGTCATCAAGGAGGTATCGTTGACGCGAATTGCATTCCTCGGCGTGTGAATGTCCCTATGCGCAGTGGGCTGAACGCATAAGCGAAACCGTTCCTCGGGGTGGGGACCGCCGTTCAGTCTGTCGGCCCGAGATAACCTGGAAGTCCCATCGCAGGTTTGCTCTTCGCCATTTTCAGTGCCTTTTCGACGAGCGATGCGAACTCCGCGTCGCTCTCGGGGGGGTAAGGCCTGTCGGAAGAAGTCGGCCCATCTAAACTCTTCGAGAGGAACGGATGTTTTTTCGTATCCACCGGCGTCGCGAACCGAGGCGGACAGGCTGCGAAATTCGTCGTCTTCCAGGTCCCAGATGTGTTTGGACATGTCAGAAAAGAGCACACGCTGGCCGTGGGCGTTGTACGGGTGAGTCCAGCGTTTGTTTTCCAAGGTGAGCCAGAAGTCGGCAGTTGAAAGCGCCGAGAGGTCTTTCACGAGAACCACTGGTACGCTCTTTACTTTCGCCAGCCAAAGAGCGGTCGCAACGTGGTGATGGTCGATTGCATACGGAACGTCTCCCGAACCCATCACGATGGGAACCGGCTTCTCCGCAATAGCCATTTGCAAGTCGTGACCTCGCAGCTTGAGATAGGCCTCCGTCTTTTGACGAATTTCGCGTAGTCCGTGCGTTACCTGTGTCGGACGAAGTAGCTCGATTTTTATGTTTTTCAATTTCACCCTCCATCTCAGCGCATTCGTGGCTGGCACCCCGTCTGGTTCGCCCACACCGCGAGGTCCGCACTTAAATACCGCACCGACCTAGAGCGACGACAGGCTAACCCTTGGGCAGCAGTTTTCGTACGCACAATACAGGGCGTGGCGTCCATCACATGTGCGTAGCCGGAGCAGGGTGTGGGGCGGCGGCAGCGGACCAATAGGTCAATCAGCCAACCGGCAAGGCGAGACTACGTTCGCCGGCGCCGTTCTCGAACCGATGCCGAATCGGAACAAAAATTGCTGGCCAATATGGTTGGACTGTAGTTTTTAGTGCCGGATGGTGACGCCTTCCGGCGGTGTTGACGACGCGCACCAGCAGGACGCCGCGATGCCGAAAGACTCTCCTTCAGATGATACAGCGATGCCTCATGACCATATTGCGTCCGAGCGCGTGACGTTTGCGCTGCTCGTGGACGCGGTGGTCGATTACGCCATTTTCAGCCTGGACCAGAACGGCATCGTTACAAGTTGGAACACAGGAGCCGAACGCCTCAAAGGCTACGCTGCCGAGGAGATTATTGGGAAGCATTTTTCGGTTTTCTATCCAGACGACAAAGTCCGAAAGGGCGTTCCAGAGGCGAACCTTGCTCAGGCACGCGCGTCGGGCCATTGCTTAGAAGAGGGTTGGAGGGTACGCAAAGACGGCTCCGTCTTCTGGGCCAGCGTAGTAATTTCCGTGGTCAAAGATGCTACCGGCAAGGTTATTGGCTTCGCCAAGGTGACGCGTGACATGACCGAGCGCCATCGGCTCGAGGAGTTGGAGGCGTCGCGCCACCGCATGTACGAGTTTCTTGCTCTGTTAGGCCACGAGCTTCGAAATCCGCTCGCACCGATTCGAAACATCGTTAATTTGCTTGAGCGCTTTGATTTACCACCAAAAGACATTTTCGAGTATGCGAAAGGTGTGCTTGGACCACAGGTGTCGCATCTAACCAGGCTGGTCGATGACCTACTCGATGTAGCGCGCCTGACCACGGGCAAAGTTCGAGTGTACTTGCAACCGCTTGACTTGCATGAGGTCGTGAAGCGCGCATCTGAGAACGTCGTGTCAATGCTTGATACCAAAAGTCAGTCATTGGTAGTTGAGCTACCAAATACACCTTTGCTGGTCTCCGGAGACTTGGTGCGACTGACGCAAGCTGTATTTAACCTTTTGGACAACGCGAGTAAGTTTTCTTCGGTTGGTTCGAGGGTAAAGCTATCAGTGGCGCTTGAACGTCATTCGTGTACGCTCAGCGTCGCAGACTCTGGACGCGGCATTGCGAAAGAAAATCTCGAGTCAGTGTTTGCGCTCTTCTTTCAGGAGCAAAAGCCCGGAACTATCCAGGAGGAGGATAGCGGGCTGGGTATCGGTCTTACAATCGCACGCTCTATATTCGACCTACACGGTGGCAGCGTCATCGCCGAGAGCGACGGACCGGGACAAGGAACCGTTTTTAGAGTTCACCTCCCATTGTTGTCAGGACCCGTGGTCCAGCAATCTTGCACAGTTAGTTGTCAGCCATTAGGCCGAGTCCACCCCTTGAGCATTCTCGTTGTTGATGACAACACTGAGTCAGCACAGAGCCTAGCGGCACTGCTAGAGGTGGACGGACATTCGGTGACGACGGCGTTTAATGCCAAGGACGGCGTCGAGGTCGCTGAAACGCAAGAGCCCGACCTAATTTTCCTCGACCTGTCGATGCCAGGAATGTCAGGATACGAAGCTATAGCTTTGTTGAGGGCAAAACCGAGAAGCAGGAAGGCAACGATTGTTGCTATAACGGGCCTCGGACTCGAGGAAGATAGGCAGAGAACCGCGGATGCAGGATTTGATGCCCATGTCACCAAGCCTGTTTCAGTATCGGCGCTCAACGATGCAATAGAGTTGGCCGTTCGAAGAAAGCGCGGAGACGCGGAGTCGTGAGCAGGTCGAGAGGAAAGCAGCAGCGACGGGCCGCGGTGCCGTCGCGCACGACGACCTGCATTGCTTCAGCTACGCACCAGAAGCTCAATGAGGAAGTTCCGACGAATAAGCGACACCGTGCAAACTCACGTTTTTCGCTTAGCCTTTCGGCCGCTGGACGGGGCAATGCTCGATTCGCTAAATCGCTCAGTCGGCACGCGAGGCGTAAGCTCCGCGTTGATGCGGCGAAAAGAAGAGAGCGAATACGTGAAAACGGCAATGGCCGACCGGATTGCCGGTCTAATTTTGACCCTGTTGGGCGCGGCCGTCTTTGGCCTGGCTGGTTATGGGCTTTTGAAGGGCGTTCTCTCGTTGCTGCTTTTGCTCCATGGCGAATATTGGAAGAGGACCACCGTTGAAGCGTCGAGAGGACGCAGCGCTCTTGGCTACGGATTTGAATGCAGCAGTCGAATCGATGGTCAAGACCCTTCATCATGCTCTGCAGCGGTACTCAATTGCAGCAATACGTTTCTATAGTACAAGAGAGCATCAAGGCTATCTTGAAGAGCCGCTAAGGCTGCGTGGGATGAGGAGCAGTGTGAGGGACGACGCGCGGTTCGGGACCGATGCTCATGTATCAGTCGCTCGGTCATGGCTATGTTCATGTCAAGCTGAACCAGCCGATGATTATGGAAAACCGCTCGCCTCCCCATGCCCGTCTCCTGGGTGTCGTACCAATCATAGTTAAAGAAACCCGAAAGACGCGCGTGTCAAACCTTTCCGAAACGCGACCGTTTCGCCCGGGCCTCGGCTTCGCCCCATCGCTGTAGACAAGTCGTCGCCATGTGCAGTGAGAACTGCGCAATGAACCATCCGAATTTCCGTCTCATCGTCGGCCATGAGAATGGTTAGGTGCAGGAACGGCTATCCCTCGGACAAGGTGGGCTTCGTCCCGGTCTGGGGTACGCGGCAGCCACGAAAAGTGCGGTATCCAGCGCTCGCGGGCGAATCCGAAGCCGGAGGTAGATGCACCTCATGCTGCGTTGCACAAAACTTGCTACCATGCCCAATACGTGCGGCCTGCAGCGAGGGCCACCCCGCGGACGAACTTGGAGAGGAAGATGGTGCATGACGCCGAAGTAGCGGCGACGTTATTGAATCGTTGGCAGGCGAAGTCTGGCGAATCAGAACGGTTGGTCTCGGCGTTTGACCTTCTACGCGAGGGAGGACTCGAATTCACTTTACTTCGCGGCCTCCTCGCCGATGCTGCCGATTCGTGCGAGGGGATGGAAGTCGAATGGCTCTCGTTCAGAGACGGCTCGCGTGCGCTGCGGCTCGTTGGTTCGCGACCGCGCCCCAACCTGACTCGATGGGCTGCTCTTGGGCCGCTGACTCCCGGCCCGCAGGTCGTCTCATGAGAATGCTAACGGCGGTTGTTGTGCGCCGCGGTGCTGGTCGGTCAATTTGACTGCAAGGCATCAAAAAGCCGTAGGTGGTGTTCGGATAATATTGCGGCCGATTCAGCGGTTGAGTAATATCCGTCGCAGGTAAACGCTTATGTGACCGCCGTGATGCCCATCGCTGCACTAGCCTCCAAACGGCGAATCGAGTCCGTTCGAGAATACGCGAAGGTGGTCGCAAAGCCCGTTGTCGTCATTTCGATTGGCTACTGCGTCCTCTCGAGTGTCTGCTTCCAGTTGTCTGCTGATGGCAGGCTAACGATGCGCGGGGCGCAGCAGACCGGCCTGGTCACGGGCGAGTATGCGGTAGGTCATGCGACTGACGCCGTGCTCTTCAAGCAGGTGGGCCCGAAGATGTTCGAGTTCCGCGTAAGGCGTCCGATACTACGGTACGCGGGCGTCCCGTGGTTCATCGCGCACCGCACGAACATCGACCTCCTACGTCATTGCCAGAAGCTAGCCAAGGACGGGTGTACGTTACAAACCGATTAGTCGCAACGCTCGCTCGTGTTCGAATTTAGAAGGCCATTAGGTGCTGTCAGCCGGTGGTCGCGGCGGCTGCTCGACTTGCAACACATGTTTCAGGTCCTCCAGCGCCGGCGGTTTGACAAGGTAGCAGTCAAACACCGCGTCTTGGCGCTCGGTCGGGGCAGTATCTCCGGTAAGGGCCACGAGTCGAGTCATCGTACATTGGGGATGCTGCTTGAGCAGACCGGCGAGCGTCGGACCGTCCATGCCCGGCATGTGAACGTCAATCAATGCCACGTCCGGCGTGAATGACTCAACAATGGCCAGTGCCTCAGAGCCGCATTGTGCGCGCCGCACTTCATGTCCATCGAGCGCCAACAACATCGAGAGCGCCTCGGTCGCGTCGCAGCTATCGTCGACGAGCAAGATTCGAGCAGGCGGAATGCCGTGTGTGGTCGGGGCAGAATGCCCGTTGCCGCTCTTGCATACGATGGGCAGGCGCATTTTGACGCAGGTTCCTTTGCCTTCACCGTCGCTCGCGATTGTCACGATTCCGTGATGTGCTTGGACTAGATATTTAACGACTGAAAGACCTAAACCCAAGCCCCCGTCAGCACGCGTCCCGAGGTAGGGCGATTGCGCGTACAACTCAAAAACCTGCGGCAATAGGTCCTGTGCGATGCCGATACCCGTGTCGGTCACCGAGATGACTACATCCCATCTCGACAGCTCGTCGCCGACCAATACGTCTGGGTCGGGTGCCTCAACGAGGAAACTAATTTCGCCGCCCCGAGGGGTATATTTCACCGCATTCGACAGTACGTTGCAGACAATCTGCGTCAGCCGCGCCGAATCGGCATACACCGTCACGGGGTAAGGCGGCAAGGTCGCGCGCAAATGTTGTCTGCGCCTTCTCGCGTCTTCGCCGACAGCGGCGATGGCATCTTTGACGATGTCACCAATCAGACAGTAATCGAGGTTGACACAGAGCTTGCCGTGTCGGACGCGCGATGCATCGAGCAAGTCGCTCACGAGACGTTTAATCTGCTGAACCTGACGGTGCGCTAGGGCAAGGGCCGAAAGGACTGCAGGATTTTCGGCCGCAAGTTTCTGCGCCACCTCCAGCGCCGTGTCTATGGGTGCCAAGGGGCAACGTAGCTCATGAGCCAATGTCGCGATGAAATTGTCCTTGTCCGCCTCGGCCTGCAACAGCGAACTTCTGGCCGCTTCGGCCTCGTCGGCGCGCGCTTCTGCGCTGGCTTTCGCGTCCGCGACACTCAATGCCGCGCAAGCGAAGTCTGCCAGGCTCGTCAGGATACGACGATGCTCGCTGTCGAACTGCACGCCGGCATCATGAGAAATGACCCAAAGCGCTCCGCGCGGGGCGGCCGCGCCGGGAACAGGTACAACGAGTTCTTCGAATATGCCGGGCTCGACGACCGAGAGGCACGGGAAATGTTGTTTCGGAAAAGCGATAAGTTGAGGTGCGCCTAAGCTAAGTGCCACGCCGGCGGGGCTCTCGTCGGTCGGGATGACATGACCGACGAACTGAGCGCATCGACCGGACACGGCAATCCAACGGAAACTCTCCGGCTGACCTGGCTGGTGTTCGCGAAGGCTGATTCCGGCGCTGCTGGCGCGACAGAGTGCAAGCGCGGTGTCGGCCAACGTCTGAAGCATCGCGCTGGGAGACGTAGTAAACGCTTTAGCCAGTGCGTGCAGCGCCGCGCTCTCAGCGGCGTAGTCGGGAGCGCGCCGAGAGCGGGAGTCGAGTTCCGACGTGATAAGCGCCCCCGCGCGCTGCGTGCGCTCGACGATAGAGATTTCGGACGGCTCCTGCATGTTTAGCTCTAGGAAGCAGGCTGAAAGCAGTACGCGTGCTTTTATTCTATACACTACACCGTCATTGTGCTATGCAGGCGGGCGTACAAAAGTCGACCGATTTGGACTCGACGAGGGTAGCAGACCATGCCGACCCGAAACACACCACCTTAGACATTCCTCGGGCTGAGAAAGGGGCGAGAGCGCCGACAACAGTCGGAGTGTAGAGACGACCGACTCGTTTCTCGTTCGCATTAGCGGTCGCCGCAAACCGCCTTGCTCGCTTCACATTGCAGGACAACAGCAAAGTGTCGCGCAGTAAGCGAAGCATACCCGTAGGAGTTCATGTGCGTGCGGCCCAAAGACGAAATGAAACGAGCAGGTATCCTTAACAAAGATTAAGCATTACGGGTGGTTCTTGAGGCAGTAAATACGCGAAGGCCGCAGCATGCTGCGGCCACGCGACAGTACGTTTTGCGTACCGGTATGTACCGGAATTCCCTCGGCCATATCGCCGATTCACGCTCAAGAAAGATATCGCAGTTAGCCGACCGGCTTGTCGGCGCTGTCACGCCCTCGACGACCAGTTTTCCCTTTCACTCTCGCTAACCGTTCCTCCAATAAAGTTCTTGAGTGGCGCCTCGCGCCTCCGAGGACCGATTCCCTTCGTTGAATGCACGCCTGAACCGTAACGAGCGGTTACTAACGGACTGAGTTCTGGCCATATCAGTGTTGCCTTCCCAAGCTGCTGCGTCCACTGAGTCGATGAGCCGTCCGACGGTGTTGCGGCGTTACTGCCTTTCGTGAAAAAAATTTAGTAACGCCTGGTTAGCAAGTCAATAAACGTAATGAAATAATCGGTGTGGTCGGGCATAAATCCGCTCTTATGTCACTGTAGCGGCGGTATGGTGCCGAACTTCTCCGCGAGCATTCTTTCGTACACACCGAAGTGTAAGTCGACCTCGTCTTGCGACACGGTCTGAACGAAGATGTTGACTTTCTCAGACATCAATCCCATGACCGCTGCGACGGCTGCTTCGAGTTGCGGCGCGCAAATGCGGTCTTCCGGCAGCGTCGAGTGTACCGGCTCCGGTTGTTTGGACACGCCTTAGCAGCTCAGGCGGCCAACTTCATCAGCCTTTCCTGACGGGCTTC
>NZ_FCOX02000030.1 GCF_900044055.2 Caballeronia calidae
TGCCGGTGACTCGAAGCCAGTGGAGTCCGCTGGGATCGGTCTCAATCTGCCGCAGCGTCGTCCCCACGAGCTCGCCGGCCCGTAGGCCCGTCGCCACGCCGAAGTCCAACAGAAACCGCAGCCGTTGCGCCGCTGACGCGGACCACCCGTACGAATATTCCAGGCCGTCGGCGATCGCCCGAACCAGCTGCCACTCGCCTTCAGTAAAAGCGCGCGACGCATCGAGCGAAGCCGCGCGCGTCGCACCGCGAACCTTGACGCCCGAGAACGGATTGGCCAAGACGTAGCGTTGCTCGATCAACCAACGAAACAGCGCATTCAGAATGGCGAGGGCGTGCGCCGTGGAGCGCGCCGACAACGCGCCGGCGAAAGGGCGCCAATCGGGCGAACTCCGCGGGCGCAACGGGCCCACCCACCGCGCGTGCGGGGTCGGTCGGCGCAAGAACGCGCGGTACGCCACCGCATCTTCGGTCGTCAGCGAGGACAGCGCGCGGCTGCGTTCAACGATCGCCCACAGGATCAGACGCTCGGCTTCTTTCCGGTACGTGCGCTGGGTCGCCGGCGACTCGTGCAGCGAGAGCCATGCATGAACCGCGTCGTAGTCGTTGCTGGCGTCGAGCGTACAGGTGGCCGACGGTGCCCTGAAGGTGCCCGCCGACCCATCGACCTCATGGGGCAGGCTCAGTGACTCCCACGGCACGACGATGCCACGCGGTTCAGACCGGATCAACGCGCGCGCCCGCTCGGTGAGGGCGGGGTGGGACGCAAAGAATGCTTCGATCGCTTTCGCGCTTGAGGCCCCCAGGTCGGGAATGACGGTCCACCATTGACGCCGACGCGGAATACGGACGGTCAAGTCGGCGAGCGTGACGATGCCGTAGGCGTGCAGCGCGCGCACCGCGCGAGGCGAGAACCACTGCTCGACGGGGTCGACGATGTCAGGCACGGGAGGGCGCGCGTGGCGAAGCCCTTCGATCGCGTGCGCCGCGGCTTTGGCGTGCTGCTCGCGCGTTGCGACCGGGTGACGGAGTACGTCCGCGAGGTCGGCACGCTTGAGCCGCTCAGCCCGGTTGACGAGTTGGCGGCGAATGCGCCCGATCGCGCCGCGGGCCGACGTCGTCGGCTCATGTGGCAAGAAGCGTCTGACCGCTTCACGCGAGGACAGGCCGGCGGTCCACGCGCGCAGCGCCGCCAGTTCGTCGGCGGTTGGCCAATCGGGCAGATCGGGCAGATCGGGCAGATCGGGCAGATCGGGCAGGCCGGGCAGGCCGGTGGCGGCGGGGGCGGCGGGGGCGGAGGCGGTCGATGACAGACGCGTTTTCATGCCCGCGAGTTTAGCGCAGAAATAAGGCTATTAAGATAATGATAGTTATCTAAATAGTCGCATTTCCGTGCGTGCGTACATGATCTACCGTCGCTCCCGTGCTGCTTCGTATCCCGATGCGTCGCGAACGCATTGGACGCATGCCTGACGACTAGGAAGTCGCAGGCAGGAAGCGGACCGCATAACGGGGCCGGGAACTGCGAACCCTAAGAAGCTCTGATGGACGCCAGTCAGTCATTGGGCGGTCTTACCGCGTCGCGGCTGCCTTGACCGGTCGCCTGTCGAGCGTTGCCTTCGTTGCACCGGCACGCGATGAGCCATCCGAAGCGCCCAGGCTTACGTCCAATCGCAGCGCGCCTGACGCCGCACCGCATCACGAGCGGAGACGACATGAGCGATTTGAAGAGACTGTCGAGCGTTTATGGGCGATAATATGGGATACCAGTTTTGATTCGTTAAAAGGCTGAAATGTCGGATCTCAAAGTTGACCGAAACGCGAAGACACTACGCGAACTGACGCTCGAAAAGCTGCGTGAAGCAATCGTGCAGGGTTATTTCCGCCCGGGCGCGCGACTCGTCGAGCGCACGCTGTGCGACGAATTGGGGGTGAGCCGCACCGTCGTGCGCGAAGTGCTGCGCCACCTCGAAACCGAAGGTCTGGTCGATATCGTCTCGCGTCAGGGGCCGGTCGTGGCACGGCTCGATCCGACACAGGTCTCCGAAATCTACGAGCTGCGCGGTCTGCTCGAAGCCAATGCAGCTCGCGCCTGCGCCAGGAATGCGACGCCCGAGATCATCGAAAAATTGCGCGGCATCCGGCGCAAGATCGAGGACGCCTTCGCTCGCGACGCCTTCGCGGAAGTCCTCACGCAAACAGAATCCTTCTATGACGTACTTTTCGAAGGCGCGCAGAAGTCGGTTTCGCTGTCTGTCGTGCGTTCGCTGAACACGCGGATCAACCGGCTGCGCGCGCTGACGATTTCGTCGACGGGGCGTGGCGAGGAATCGAATCGGGAAATGAACGCGCTGCTCGAAGCCATAGAGCGAGGTGACGGCGATGCCGCGTTCGAAGCGTCCGCCGCGCACATCCGGCGGGTTGCGGGTCTGGCGCAACAGGCGCTCAGCCAGTCGAGCGAGCCAGAATAACCGCGCGACTGAAGAACCATCTGTCTGACAAAAAACCGCCCGAGTGGCGGTTTTTTGTTGCCTGCCGCCCGCCAAAACACCGTCTCATGGTATTCCATAATACTCTATCGAGGCTCGTGTACATAATATGGCATACCATCATCTGCCGATTCAAATACGGCGTGGGAGACAGGCAATGAAGTATCAGGACACGAAGGAGCTGGGCGCATGAAGCCGGAAGCAAGCCGCCTCGTCGCGGGCGCTATGGTGGGCGGCACGCGCTACAGCCTGTACGCGTCGCGCACGGGCAAGAGCGCCGGGACCGTCGCGCTTATCCACGGCGTGGGCATGAATCACAGCGTCTGGGCGCCGCAGATCGACGCACTCAGCGCGTACTTCGATGTGCTCGCCTACGACATGCCCGGCCACGGCGAAAGCGCATTGCCGAGCGCGGAACCGACGCTCGCCGAATACGCGATGCAGCTCTTCGCGCTGCTCGACGCGCTGAAGATCGAACGCGTGCACGTCGTCGGACATTCGATGGGCGCGCTCGTCGCGCTCGAGTTCGCGCTCACGTTTCCGGCTCGCACGCAGAGCGTTGCGGCCCTGAACGCCGTCTACGATCGCACGCCGGAACAAAGCGCCGCCGTGATGAACCGCGCCTCGACGCTCGATGCGACCGAAACCGGCGCCGGCGTCGATGCAACCATTGCGCGCTGGTTCGGCGAGCCGGTGCCCGCGCATTTGGCGCAGTCCGCGCAAGACCTGCGCGCCTTGTTGCTGAACGTGGACCCGGTCGGATACGCGCGCACGTATCGGCTGTTCGCAAGTTCGGACGGCGCGCATGTCGGCCGTCTCGACAGCCTGAACATTCCCGCGCTTTTCCTGACCGGCGAATTCGATCCGAACTCCAGCCCGTCGATGTCGCAAGCGATGGCGTCGGCGGCTCGCAACGGCCGTGCCGAAGTCATCGACGGCGCGCGCCACATGATGAACGTCACCGACCCAGAGCGCGTCAACGAGCGGCTCGTCGCCTTTCTGACGCAAGCCGCGACCGCGCAACCAATCCACGCAACACAAACAGGAGCACGTCATGACTGACACGATTCAAAGCCAGGCGCTCGATCTCGCTGAGTTTCGCCGCGCGCTCGGCGCGTTCGTGACCGGCGTGACGGTCGTCACGACCATTCAACCCGATGGCTCGCCGCGCGGCTTCACGGCGAATTCGTTCACGTCGGTGTCGCTCGATCCGCCGCTGGTTCTCGTGTGCATCGCCAAGACGGCGTCGAGTCACGCCGTTTTCTCGGCCACGGATCACTTCGCGGTGAGCGTGTTGGCGGAAGGCCAGAAGGCGGTGTCGGGCGTGTTCGCGTCGAAGTCCGCCGACAAGTTCACGCAGGTCGACTGGCACACGCGCGCGACCGGCGCACCGCTGATGAACGGCGCCGCCGCGAGCTTCGATTGCAGGACGCACGATGTCATCGATGCGGGCGATCACATCATCCTGATCGGCCGCGTCGTGGACTTCACGCACACGACCTCGTCGCCGCTCGGCTATTGCCGCGGCGCTTATGTGAACTTCAGCCTGTCGCAGGAAGCGCTGGCCGCCGCCGGCTCGCGCGCCAAAGTCGGCGCGATTCTGGAACTCGATGGCGGCGTCGTTCTGCTGGACACGCCGCAAGGGCTGGAGTTGCCGTGCGGAGTCAAGCTCGAGCCATCGAGCGATGCAACCAGCTTGCGCGGCGTGCTCGCCAAGCTCGGCCTCGACGCGCATCTGGACTTTCTGTTCGCCGTGTTCGAGGAGAGCAGCGGCCATGCGCCGGGCGTGCACGTGTATTACCGCGGACGCGTGTCCAGCGATGGCCTCGCCGTGCCGTCGGCGCGTGTGCGCGTGGTCCCGCTCGGCGAGATTCCGTGGGACCGCATTCGCGACGACGCCGTTCGTTCGATGCTGCAACGCTACGTGCGCGAACGCAGCGAAGACGCGTTCGGCATCTATGTCGGCGACACCGCGACGGGCAAGGTTCAATCGCTGGCGACATCGCACTGAACGCCTGAGCAAAAATTCGCGCAGACGATACCGATTTTTTATCCCTTCGTCATGCGCTGAACGGAGAACCCATGTTCTACGAAATCCGGACTTATCGAATCAAAACCGGCGCGGTTCCGGCTTATCTGAAACTCGTCGAGGAAGAGGGCATCGAGTTGCAGAAGAAGTATCTGCAGGACCTCGTCGGCTATTTCTTCTCGGAGATCGGACCGCTTAACCAGATCGTTCATATCTGGGCTTATCCGTCGCTCGATGAACGCGATCGCCGGCGCGCCGCGCTCGCAAACGATCCGGCGTGGCAGGCCTTCGCGCCGAAGATTCAGGCGCTCATGGAAGAGATGGAAAACAAGATCATGCGGCCGACGAATTTCTCGCCGCTCAAATAAACGACAAACAGACCGCTGACAACGCGGCTTCACTCACACATCAGGCAGGAGACAGCAATGAACGCGAGAAAGAGTCTTTTTGCAGCGAGCTTGATCGCCGCCAGCGCGGCATGCGTATTCGGCACGCTCGCGCAAGCGGCTGAACCGATTGTCTTCACGAGCTGGGGCGGCACGACGCAATCGTCGCAGCAGAAGGACTGGGCTCAGCCGTTTGCACAGGCGAACGGCATCAACGTGCTGATGGACGGACCGACCGACTACGGCAAGCTCAAGGCAATGGTCGAAAGCGGCAACGTGACGTGGGACGTGGTCGATGTCGAAGGCGACTTCGCTTATGCGGCGCAGCAGGCGGGGCTCGTGGAGCCGATCGACTACAACGTCGTGAAGAAGGACGAGCTGGACCCGCGTTTCGCGACGCCGTCCGCGGTCGGCAGCTTCTATTACTCGTTCGTGCTCGGCTATAACAAGGCCAAATTCGCAAGCGCGCAACCGGCCAACTGGACCGATCTCTTCGACACGAAGAAGTTTCCGGGCAAGCGCACGCTCTACAAGTGGTCCGCGCCGGGCGTGCTCGAAATCGCATTGCTCGCGGACGGCGTGCCCGCGAACAAGCTCTATCCGCTCGATCTCGATCGCGCGTTCAAGAAGCTCGACACCATCAAGGGCGACATCGTCTGGTGGAGCGGCGGCGCGCAGTCCCAGCAATTGCTGGCCTCCGGCGAAGCGCCGATGGGCGTGTTCTGGAACGGACGGCTCCATGCTCTCGCTCAGACGGGCGTTCCCGTGGGCATCTCATGGAATCAGAATCTGACCGCGGCCGACATGCTCGTGGTTCCCAAAGGCTCGAAGCATAAAGCCGAAGCGATGAAGTTCCTCGCCTACGCGACCAGCGCTCAGGCTCAAGCCAAGTTCGCGACCGATACGAACTACGCGCCGATCAACGTCAAGTCGCCGGCGATGATGGCCGCGGATGTTGCGAAGCAGTTGCCGGATCAATACAAGACTTCGCAGATCGATCTCGACATGAAGTACTGGGCGCAGAACCGCGACGCAATCGCGAAGCGCTGGTACGCGTGGCAGTCGAAGTAAGTCGTCGCTCATTCGCGGAGATCGCGGGCAACACAGCCTGGATTGGGAGTCACCATGCCGAACGTCCTCAGTACCGTTGCACCTCCCGCCGCGAAAGCGCGGCGCAAACCGGACTGGCGCAGCATGCGCCTTCTCGCGCCCGCGCTGCTGTTGCTCGCGATCTTCTTCGTCCTGCCGGTGTTGTCGCTACTGCTTCGCAGCATTCTCGATCCGACGCCGGGCCTGCAAAACTATGCGGAGCTGCTCGGCTCGACAACCTATCTGAAGGTCTTCGGCAACACGTTTCTCGTCGCGACCGTGGTGACCATCGCCACGCTGGTCATTGGTTTTCCGACCGCGTGGCTGCTCGCCATCGCACCGCGCAAGATCAGCTCGTTGCTGTTCTCGATCCTGCTGTTGTCGATGTGGACCAACCTCCTCGCGCGCACGTTCGCATGGATGGTGCTCTTGCAGTCGACCGGGCCGATCAACCGTTTGTTGATGGCGCTGCACATCATCAACGAGCCGCTCGCGCTGGTGAACAACCTCGTGGGCGTCACGGTCGGCATGACCTACATCATGCTGCCGTTCCTCGTGATGCCGCTGCACGCGACGCTGCGCAGCATCGATGCCTCCACGTTGCGCGCAGCCGCCGTATGCGGCGCGAATCGCTGGCAGGCGTTCTGGCGCGTGCTCGTGCCGCTCGCGGCGCCGGGCATCGCGTCGGGCGCGCTGATGGTCTTCGTGATGGCGCTCGGCTACTTCGTGACGCCCGCTCTGCTCGGCGGACCCTCGTACATGATGCTGGCCGAACTCATCGCGCAGCTCGTGCAAGGGTTGTTGAACTGGGGCCTGGCCGGCGCCGCTGCATTCGTGCTGCTCGCGGTCACGCTTGCTCTTTTCGCGTTGCAGCTGCGCTTCACCGGCGGTGCGCGCGCAAGCATGGGAGGTCGCTGACATGTTGCTCGATTTCGATCGTCTCGGTTCGATGAAGTGGGTGTTGATCGCGATTGGCAGCGCCGTCGGACTCTTTCTGCTCCTGCCGATTCTTTTTATCGTCGCGCTGTCTTTCGGCGATTCGCAGTGGCTGATCTTCCCCGCGCCGGGCTGGACGCTGGAGTGGTATCGCCAGTTGTTCACCGACTCCGGCTGGGTGGATTCGCTGCTCACCAGCGCCAAGCTCGCGGTGATCGTCACGGTGCTGTCGGTGGTGCTCGGCCTGCTTGCATCGCTTGCGCTGGTGCGCGGCAAGTTTCGCGGACGCGGCGCGGTGCAGGCGTTCTTCCTCACGCCGATGGTGCTGCCCGTGGTCGTGCTCGCGGTCGCGCTTTACGCGTTCAGCCTGCGCGTCGGACTCAACGGCACGACGACGGGCTTCGTCATCGGCCATCTGATCATTGCGCTGCCGTTCTCCATCATCTCGATCAGCAACTCGCTCGCGAGCTTCGATACGTCGCTCGAAGATGCGGCGCTCGTGTGCGGCGCGTCGCCGCTCGAAGTGAAGCTGCGCGTGACCTTGCCCGCGATTCATCTGGGCATCTTCGCGGCCGCCATCTTTTCGTTTCTTGCGTCGTGGGATGAAGTCGTGGTGTCCATCTTCATGTCGAGCCCGACGCTGCAGACCTTGCCGGTGCGCATCTGGTCGACCTTGCGCCAGGATTTGACGCCCGTCGTCGCCGCGGCTTCGTCGCTGCTCGTCGCGCTGACGACCTTTTTGATGCTGGCGGCCGCGGTGTTGCGCCGTCCCCGTTCCGTGAAGTGAGGTAACGCGCCATGACATTCCTTCAGATCCAGCGTTTGCGCAAGACCTACGATGAAGTCGTCGCCATCGACAATGTTTCGCTCGACATCGAACGCGGCGAATTCATGACCTTCCTCGGGCCGTCCGGCTCGGGAAAGAGCACCACGCTTTATATCGTCGCGGGCTTTCAGGAACCGACGGAAGGGCGCGTCCTGCTCGATGGCAAGCCGCTGCTTTCGGTGGCGCCGAACAAGCGCAACATCGGCATGGTGTTTCAGCGCTATACGCTGTTTCCACATTTGACGGTGGGCGAGAACGTCGCGTTTCCGCTGCGCGTGCGCCGCCGTCCCGATGCCGAGGTCAGGAAGAAAGTCGACGAGATGCTCGCGCTCGTGCATCTCTCGGACTTCCGCGACCGCATGCCCGCGCAGATGTCCGGCGGCCAGCAGCAACGCGTGGCGATCGCGCGTGCGCTCGCTTACGACCCGCCCGTGCTTCTCATGGACGAGCCGCTTTCCGCGCTCGACAAGAAGCTGCGCGAGGAGATTCAGCTCGAACTGCGCCGCATTCATCAGGAGACGGGCGTCACGATTCTGTATGTGACGCACGATCAGGAAGAAGCGTTGCGGCTGTCGGATCGCATCGCGGTGTTCAACAAGGGGCGCATCGAGCAATGCGGAACGGGCGAGGAACTCTATGCCAATCCCGCTTCGAAGTTCGTCGCGAACTTCATCGGCAACTCGAACTTCCTGCCCGTTCGCGTGACGTCGAGCAGCACGGAGCAATCGAGCGGTGTGTTTCCCAACGGTCATGCCGTGACCGCTGCCGGCAATGCATCGCTCACCGCGGGCGATGAAGGCACGCTGATGGTTCGCCCGGAACAGATCCGCATTCGCGCGCTGGGCGCGTCGAACGCATCAGCGGGCTTGCCCGTCACCGTGCGCGACATCACCTATCTGGGCGACGCCATGCACTACGCAGTGGCGACGCCCTGGGAGCAGGAAATCTCCATCCGCATGCCGGCGGGCGACCATCGCGATAGCGGTCTCGTGATCGGCACGCAGGCGCTCGTCGATTGGGATGTTCGCGATGTCCGGCTCTTCACACAGGCCTGATATGGGCGACAGAGTGCCTTCGCTGAAGGTCGAGCGACCCAACATCACGCTGCGCGAGCTGGCCCTGGAGAAGATGCGTTCGGCCATTCTCGACGCACGCTTTCTTCCCGGCGATCGGCTGGTGGAACGCCCGTTGTGCGAAGAACTCGGCGTGAGCCGCACGGTGGTGCGCGAAGTCTTACGGCATCTGGAAACAGAGGGGCTGATCGCGTCGCTGCCGAATCAAGGGCAGATCGTCGCGATTCTGGATCCGGATACCGCCGCGGAAATCTACGAAATTCGCGCGTTGCTGGAAGGCGAAGCCGCGATGGCTTGCGCGCAGCATGCGGACGACGATGACGTCGCGGAACTTGCGAAGTGCATCGATGCGATCCAGCACGCGTTCGATACGCACGACCATCATGCGGTGCGCGATCACACGACCGCGTTCTACGAGCGCATGTTCACCGGCGGACAAAAGAACGTCGCGTGGGAGATCGTGCAGTCGCTGACCGCCCGGATCAATCGACTGAGAGCAATGACGATCGCCTCCGACGACAGAGGTCAGCAGGCGGTTCAGGAAATGCGCCAGATCCTCGCCGCGATTCGCTCGCGGAACGCTCTTGACGCACGCGATGCCGCGCGGGCGCATGTCGAGCGCGTGTCTGGAATCGCTCGGGATTTGCTGAGCGAAGGGCAGATCAATGCGTCCTGGAAGCGCGCCGATAGGAACGTTCGCGGCAGCGCGATCGTGCTGCAAAAAGCAGTGCCCTACGAGAAGCAACAACCACGGTTCATCAAGCCATAAGCAATCTATCACCTGTTCTGATTCGCTTTGTCAAACGCGTCGCGGCTCGCGCGGGCGGCAAGCCCGCGACGCACTTTTAGTAGAGGTATCGTTGTGCAATTGAAATCCATGCTGAAGGACGCATCGCTTCTCCGTCACCAGGCTTTTATCGACGGTCAGTGGTGCACGGCGGATTCGGACGCGACCTTCGACGTGTTCGATCCGGCGACGGGCCGCTCGCTCGGCAGCGTGCCGAAGATGGGCGCACAGGAAACGCTGCGCGCCATCGACGCCGCCAATGCAGCGTGGCCCGCCTGGCGCGCAAAGACGGCGAAAGAGCGCGCGCTGCTGATGCGCCGCTGGTTCGAGCTGATGCTGGAAAACACGGACGATCTCGCGCTGATCCTGACTGCCGAGCAAGGCAAGCCGCTCGCGGAAGCGAAGGGCGAGATCGCCTACGCGGCATCGTTCATCGAATGGTTCGCGGAAGAAGGCAAGCGCGTCGCCGGCGATACGCTCGCCACACCCGCGGCCGACAAGCGGCTCGTCGTCGTGAAGGAGCCGATCGGCGTGTGCGCTGCAATCACGCCTTGGAATTTTCCGGCCGCGATGATTACGCGCAAAGTCGGCCCCGCGCTCGCGGCGGGCTGTCCGATCGTCGTCAAGCCGGCTGAATCGACGCCGTTCTCCGCGCTCGCGATGGCGGTGCTCGCCGAGCGCGCAGGAATCCCTGCAGGCGTGCTCAACATCGTGACGGGCGACCCGAAGGAGATCGGCGGCGCGATCACGAGCAGCCCGGTGGTGCGCAAGCTGTCGTTCACCGGCTCGACGGGCGTGGGCCGACTGCTGATGGCGCAAAGCGCGCCGACGGTGAAGAAGGTCACGCTCGAACTCGGCGGCAACGCGCCGTTCATCGTTTTCGACGACGCCGATCTCGACGCCGCGGTCGAAGGTGCGATCGCATCGAAGTATCGTAACAACGGTCAGACGTGCGTGTGCACGAACCGCTTCTACGTGCACGAGCGCGTGTACGACGCGTTCGCGGAGAAGCTCGTAAATGCCGTCGGCAAGCTGAAGGTGGGACACGGAACCGAGGCGGGCGCGACGCTCGGACCGCTCATCGACGAAGCCGCCGTGAAGAAGGTCGAAGCACATATCGCCGATGCGGTCGGCAAGGGCGCGAATGTCATCGCGGGCGGCAAGCGTCACGCGCTGGGACACGGATTCTTCGAGCCGACCGTTCTGTCGAACGCGACCATCGACATGTGCGTCGCGAAGGAAGAGACCTTCGGCCCGCTCTCGCCGCTCTTCCGTTTTTCGAGCGACGAGGAAGTCGTGCGGCTCGCCAACGACACGGAATTCGGGCTGGCGGCGTATTTCTACAGCCGCGATATCGGGCGCATCTGGCGCGTGGCCGAGCAACTCGAATACGGCATGGTGGGGATCAACACCGGCGCCATTTCGAACGAAGTCGCGCCGTTCGGCGGCGTCAAGCAATCGGGACTGGGCCGCGAAGGATCGCACTACGGGATCGACGATTATCTCGTCATCAAATACCTGTGCATGGCCGTTTGAAATCGGGCGAATGCGCCGTTGTCGTGGAATTTCTATGCCTTCGCGGGTGCGGGCGTAGCCGCCGCTGCGGTTCTGGCATGGGTTCCAAACGCCGCAAAAAAATGCGTAAACCCTAATACGGAATACCATCATCTTTGTCGTTAAGCGTGCAGGAAGCGCGTTCGGGCAGATTTAAGCCCGAACGCGATCCGAATCGCTCGGTGGCTGTCATCTCTGGCGATGACTCGTCCATCAACGAAACGTTCATGCCAGGGTCATCGCACAAGTCTGACAGCCGCCTTCCAGACTTAGACGACCATGAAAAAGATCCAGAATCTGCCGATCGCGGTAAAGATAGGCGTTGCATTTGCCGCAGTCATTTTCACCTTCGCGGTGAGCGCCTTCATATGCATCTTCAGCATCAAGGCAATCGACCATAAACAGAACGAGATTGCCGCATCGGAAAGCACATTGCTTCTGCTGAAGGACGGCACGGCGGACTATCTGAACATCGTCTGGGCGGTTCTCGCGAACAACCTGAACGGCGAGCCGGGCCACAAGGCGTGGATCGACGGGCACGCCAAAGACTTTCACACGCGGCTGTCCGGCATTCAGGCGGCCGATGCGACCGGCGAGAACGCGAAGCTCATCGGCAAGGCGAGCGACGAATACGATGCGTGGCTTCGCACGGTCGTGAATCCTTTGATCGAGATGCGCAAGAAGGTCGATGCGTTCTCGGCCAGCGTGAGCGATCTTTCGCAGATGACGGAGAGCTTCGGCTCATACCTCGGCACGGAAAAGCTGATTGTCTCGGTCGACAAGCTTCAGACCTACGAGCAAGACAGGATTTCGGCGAACCGGCAAGAACTCGACGCGTTGCGCGCCCGCATCTATACGACGATCTTCGTTTCATCGATGGTCGCCGCGATTGCCGCGGTGCTCGCGGGAACCTGGCTTGCGCGCATCGTTTCCCGTCCGCTGAAACAAGCCGTGAGCGTCGCTACGCGCGTGGCCGAAGGCGATCTGACGGCGCGCATCGAGGCATCGTCGATGGACGAAACCGGGCAACTGATGGCGAGCCTCAAGTCGATGAATCAAAGCCTGTCCAAACTCGTTGGCCATGTGAGGATCGGCGCGGACGGCATCGCGACCGCGTCGAGCGAAATCGCCGCCGGCAACCTGGATCTGTCCGCGCGCACCGAAGAGCAGGCAAGCTCGCTCGCGGAAACAGCGGCCAGCATGACGCAGCTCACCGATACGGTCAAACAGAACAGCCAGAACGCGCGCCACGCGAATACGCTCGCCACAGGCGCGTCCGACTTGGCCGATTCCGGCAACGAAGCGGTTCAGAACATGGTTCGAACCATTCACCGGATCAGCAACAGCTCCAGCAAGATTTCCGATATCACCGGCGTGATCGAAGGCATCGCGTTCCAGACGAACATCCTCGCGCTCAACGCGGCGGTCGAAGCGGCGCGCGCCGGCGATCAGGGCCGTGGATTCGCGGTGGTGGCGAGCGAAGTTCGCAGCCTCGCGCAACGTTCGGCAACGGCGGCGAAGGAGATCAAGGAACTGATCGTCGCATCGGTCGAAACGGTTCAGAGCGGCGAACGGCAGGCGGCGGAAGTCGGCGAAACGATTGCGCAGGTGCGGCTGGCGATCAGACAGGTGTCGGATATCGTCGGTGAAATCGCGGCGGCGTCCGAGTCACAGGGGCAGGGTATCGAGGAGGTGAATCTGGCCGTTACGCAGATGGATCAGGTCACGCAACAGAACGCGGCGCTCGTGGAACAGGCGGCGGCAGCGGCGCATTCGCTCGAAGAACAGACGTCGAATCTCAGAAGTCTGGTCGCGGTGTTCAAGCTCGAAGATCACCGGAATGCCGCGCTGTTCGGTTGAAGCACAACTTCGACGCGGCTACGCCGGGGCGTAGCCGCAGTTTCGCGTTTGACTCAGCGCATGACGAAGGGATCGTCGATCGGATCATCCGACGTGCGCAGCCACACGGTTCGCGTCGTCGTGT
The DNA here is from genome assembly GCF_900044055.2 of Caballeronia calidae. Lineage (GTDB taxonomy): Bacteria > Pseudomonadota > Gammaproteobacteria > Burkholderiales > Burkholderiaceae > Caballeronia > Caballeronia calidae. The sequence goes on from NZ_FCOX02000030.1 coordinate 13,153, forward strand.
ACTCCAGCGCGGCGCTCATGCCGCCTTCGCGGCCGTGTCCCGACAGGCCGAAGCCACCGAACGGCGCGAGCGGCGACACCACGCGATAGGTATTGATCCACACGATGCCCGACTTGATGCGCTTCGACACACGATGCGCGCGCGTGAGATTCGTCGTGAAGATGCCGGCGGCAAGGCCATAAACCGTGCTGTTCGCCTTCTCGATCGCTTCTTCTTCGGAGACGAACGTATCGACGGAAAGCACCGGGCCGAACAGTTCCTTCGTGATGCAGTCCGGGCGATCGAGACCGCTGCAATCGAGAATCGTCGGCGCGTAATAGAAGCCGTCGCGATCCAGCGTCTTGCCGCCGGTAAGTACTTTCGCGCCCTGACGCAACGAGGCATCGACAACCGATTCGATATTTTTGCGCTGACGTTCCGTGCATAGCGGCCCGAACTCCGTTTCCACTTCGTTCGGCGAACCCACGCGAATGCGCTCGACGCGTTCCACGAGCATCGCGAGGAAGCGCTCCTTCACGGATTCCTCGACCAGCAGACGCGAACCCGCCACGCAGCTTTGACCGCTCGCCGCGAAGATCGCCGCGACCTGCGCATTCACCGCGCTTTGAATGTCGGTATCGGCGAACACGATGAACGGCGACTTGCCGCCGAGTTCGAGCGACACCTTCGCGAGATTGTTCGACGTGTTCGAGACGATGTGCCTCGCCGTCTCCGGCCCGCCGGTGAACGCGACCTTCGATACCTTCGGATGGCTGCTCAGCACCGCGCCGCATTCCGGCCCGAAGCCGGTGATGACGTTGACCACGCCCGCGGGAAAGCCCGCTTCGTGGATCAGCTTCGCGAATTCGAGCAGCGGACCTGGCGCTTCTTCCGATGCCTTCAGCACCACCGTGCAGCCCGCGGCGAGCGCCGGCCCGACCTTGACGGCGGAAAGAAACAACTGGCTGTTCCACGGCACGATTGCCGCGACCACGCCCACTGGCTCGCGTTCGAGCCAGACCTGCATGTCCGGCTTGTCGACGGGAATGTGACTGCCTTCGAGCTTGTCGGCGATGCCCGCGTAATAGCGATAGTAGTCGGCGACGTAAGCGATCTGGCTCGACGTCTCGCGGATGATCTTGCCGGTATCGTTCGTTTCGATTTCCGCCAGACGCGGCGCGGCTTTCTCGACGAGATCGGCGAGCTTGTGAAGCAGCTTGCCGCGCGCCGATGCGCTCAGGCCGGCCCATGCGCGATCGCTCAATGCGCGGCTCGCTGCATCGACGGCGCGGTTTACCTGTTCGGTGCGTGCTTCGGGCATCTCGGCCCAGACCGCGCCCGTCGCCGGGTTCACGCTGCCGAAACTCGCGGCGCCGGGTTCGAACTGCCCGTCGATATAAAGCTGAAATTGGGGATTCATGGAATCGTTACCTCACGCGAAGGCGGGCATGACGTCGCGGATCATGCGTTCGAGCGACGCCTTCTTGCGCTCGAAGCTCATGCCCGTGTCGATCCAGAACGAATACTCGTCGAAGCCGAGCGCTTCATAAGCCTTCAGACGCGCGATAACTTCTTCCGGCGTGCCGATGACATTGTTCTTGCGCATCGCGTCCGGCGTATAGAACGGATGCGCGGCGATCTCTTCCGGGCTGAGCGTCTTGATCATGCCGCGGCTGATCGGGCGCTCGTTCTTGAACCACGCGCCGAAGTAGTTGTAGAAGACGTTGACTTCGTCGGCTGCAACTTGCGCGTCGTCTTCGCTGCTCGCGACGTAGGTATGCCGGAGCAGCATGATCTGCGGACGCGGCACGTCGCTGAATTTTTCGCATGCGGCATTGAAGTGGCCGACGAGCTTTTCCACTTCTTCATCGCCCATATGCAGTGGCGTGACCTGCACGTTGCAGCCGTTCGACACGGCGAATTCGTGGCTGTTGGGATCGCGCGCGGCGACCCAGATCGGCGGATGGGGCTGCTGCAACGGCAGCGGCGACGACGTCGTCGATGGGAAATTCCAGTACTCGCCTTCATGCGCGTAGTCGCCCTCCCACAGCTTCTTCACCGCCGGAATCAGCTCGCGCATGCGCTGACCCGCGTTCCATGCGTCGAGGCCCGGCATGAGCCGCTCGTACTCGAACGAATACGCGCCGCGCGCGATGCCGAGTTCGAGCCGCCCGTCCGTGATGATGTCGGTCATGGCCGCTTCGCCCGCGAGCTTGATCGGATGCCAGAACGGTGCGATCACCGTGCCCGTGCCGAGCCTCACGTTCTTCGTCTTGTTGGCGAGATCGACGAGATTGAGGAACGGATTCGGCGCGATGGTGAAGTCCATGCCGTGATGCTCGCCGGTCCAGACGGCGTGCATGCCGCCACGATCGGCGATCTGGCACAGCTCGACCATCTCGTCGTAGAGCTGCTTCTGGGTGGTCTTGTCGGAGACGCGCTCCATGTGAACGAAAAGCGAAAAACGCATGGTGCAACCTTTTTCAAGAGTGAAGCGGGCGTACGTGAACGGATTCGCGGTGAAGCCTGCGAGTGTCCGTCGTCACGAGCGGCAGTGCGCTCGCGACGACGGACAGCCAGGCCCCGAAAGCGTCGCGAAGCTCGCGGGTAGGTTTGAAACTGTCGCCGGGCGCAAGGCTCACGCTGCCGACGGCATCGATTCTTCGTGCGGTTCGCGATCCAGCCACGCACGCAAGGCGCGATTGACCTTGTCCGGCGCGGTCAGATTCACCATATGGCGCTCGTCTTCGATCACCACGGCTGTGCCGTTGCGCGCGGCTGCGGCCATCTGCAGGGTCATGGCGGGCGTCGAGTTCGGATCGTCCGCGCCGGTCAGAACGAGCGCGGGGCAGGCGACCGTCGGCCAGCCGTCGGCATAGGTCTCGTCGCCGTTGGCGAACGCCGTGTAAGCCGCGGCGTAGCCATCGATCCCGACCGATTTCAGCCACGACTCGACCTTGCGGGCGGCGATTCGCTGCGCTTCTTCGTCGTTGAACCAGCGCCGCAACGGCGTTTCCACGTCGATGGTCCCGGACCGAAGCTCGGCCGCGCGTTCGAGCACGGCCTGCCGGGCCTCGGCTGTGCGCCGGTACACGCCGTTCAGCACGGCGACGCGCTTCACCAGATCAGGCCGCGTGACGGCGACGCCCGCGACGATCAGCGATCCCATCGAATGCCCGGCCAGATTGACGGGACCGGCGTCGAGCGCCTCGACGAATTCGATCGCCCATTGAACGAACGTTTGCAGCGTGGCGTAGGCGTCGAGCGCGTCGCTGGCGCCGTGACCCGGCATATCGACCGCGATGACGCGGAAGTCGCGCGAGAGTTCATCGATTTGCGGAACCCACGCCTGCGCCTGCATGCCGACACCGTGAATCAGAACCAGCGGCTCGCCGGTTCCGTGCTCGAGGTAGTGAGCGCTGCGCTTACTTGACAGCTGCAGGATTGTTGACGTCATTGCCGAGTTCAGCGAGGTCTTTATAACGATCACCGATGCGGTGATGCGGACGGCCACCGGTCGCGCCGCCAATGGCGATCACGAGTTCGTCGGCTGCCGGCGCATCGGGGATGGCGAACTGGAGTGTCAGATAGTGCGAGCGGCGTCCTTCGTCGTTCTTGTCCATCATCGGGATCAGCAGCGGTGAATTCGCCGGCCCGCGCGTGTTGTTGAACGCGAGATACGACTTCGCGCCGACCGCGCTGCGATAGGTGTTGCCGAAGTGCAGCGTGTGAATCAGCGCGGATGCGTGTTCCAGTTCGCCGTCCACGCCCACGATCGCGCTCTTGCCGAAGGCTTCGACGGCCTCGCCGGAACCGGCTTCGTCGAGGATGAGCTTGGTGAGGTACGCGCTGAGTTGCGGTGCGATTTCGCGAATCTCGGGCGAGAGATCCTCGACATAGCCGCGGCCCGCCCACGGATTCTTGATGACGGCGGCGGCGCCGATCATTTTCAGTGGCTTGGAGGCGTCTTTGGCGCCGTCCACGTGAACGGTTTCGATGTGAAGAATCGATTTTCGGATGAGGCTCATGGGGAGGATCTTCTCTGAAAAGTAAGAACGTGATTGATTATGGTATTCCATACTATGGGAGGCCATAAGTGTATACCCTCCGCCGCCGTAATCATGCTTTGACTGAACAATCGGCGGCGTGCCGTACTATGGAATACCATAATATATCTCGGATCACGGCCTCCGTACTATTCGTCTCATGCTCTTAACGCCGATGTCGGGCCTTTTCGGAGAACGAGATGAAACTGGAAGTGCGCAAGCTGGTGACGTTTAGTGAGGAAACGCGGATCGAAGGCGAGAAGGCCGCCGACCGCCCGTTGAAGATGTTCGGTGTCGCGGCGGTCCTTCGAAATCCGTGGGCAGGCCGTGGGTTCGTGGAAGATCTCAAGCCTGAGATTCACGCGCTGGCGTCGCCCTTGGGCGAAATGCTGACGGCAGAAATCATCCGTGCCACAGGTTCGGGCGATGCCGTCGAAGGCTATGGCAAAGCCGCGATCGTCGGGACGTCCGGCGAAGTCGAACACGCCTCCGCGCTGATCCACACGCTTCGCTTCGGGAATCACTTTCGCAACGCGGTGGGCGCGAAAAGCTATCTGAGCTTCACCAATCTGCGCGGCGGGCCGAACTGCCCGATCACCATTCCGCTCATGCACAAGCATGACGAAGGAATGCGTTCGCACTACCTCACCGTCCAGTTCTCGATCGTCGATGCCCCCGCGCCGGACGAACTCGTCATTGCGCTGGGCGCGTCGATCGGCGGCCGGCCGCACCATCGCATCGGCGATCGTTATCAGGATCACAAGGAGCTGGAATCTTGAAACCGCAAGAGAGCCAACTCGTCTCGGGCGGCAATATGGCCGGCACGTGCTACAGCCTGTACGCGTCGCGCGCGGGCGAATCCAGCGAGACGGTCGTGCTGATTCATGGCGTCGGCATGAATCACCATGTGTGGGCGCCACAAATCGACTTTCTGACGCGGCATTTTCAGGTGCTGGCCTTCGACATGCTCGGTCACGGCGGCAGTTCGCTGCCGAGCGCGCAACCTGCGCTCGATGAATATGCGGCACAGGTCAAGGCGCTGCTCGACACGCTGAATATCGAAAGTGCGCATATCGTCGGACATTCGATGGGCGCGCTGGTCGCACTCGAATTCGCGCTTTCGTATTCGGAGCGCACGCTCAGTGTCGCCGCGCTCAATGCGGTCTATGACCGCTCGCCTGAACAACGCGCTGCAATCGTCGGACGCGCGGATTCGCTGGATTCGGGCACGGCAATGGCAGGCGTCGATGACACGATTGCGCGCTGGTTCGGCGATCCGATTCCTTCTTCGCTGAAGCAATCAGCGCATGATTTACGTCACGTGCTTCTGACGGTTCAACCGGTGGGCTATGCGCGCACGTATCGGCTATTCGCGAATTCCGACGACGCGCATGTGCATCGTTTGCCTGAACTGGCGGTTCCGGCGCTTTTCCTCACGGGAGAATGCGATCCCAATTCCAGCCCCGACATGTCGCGGGCGATGGCGGCCGTGACGCCTGAGGGAAGCGCCGAGATCATCGCGGGCGCGCGACACATGATGTCCGTGACCGATCCCGACGAAGTGAACGAAAGGCTTATCCGTTTTCTATTGAATTCGTCGGAAAGAGTCAAAGCCGACGCAGAAACTAAAGGAGCGCGTCATGAATGAGACGGTAGTCGAAAAGACGCTGGATCCGCTGGAGTTTCGTCGCGCGCTGGGCGCGTTCGTCACCGGCGTGACGGTGGTCACGACGATTCAGGAGGACGGTTCGCCGCGAGGTTTCACGGCCAACTCCTTCAGTTCCGTATCGCTCGATCCGCCGCTCGTTCTCGTCTGCATCGCGAAGACCGCATCGAGTCATGCAGTCTTTTCGAAGACCGATCACTTCGCCGTGAGCGTGCTGGCGGAAGATCAGAAGTCGGTATCGGGCGTGTTCGCTTCGAAGGCCGCCGACAAGTTCGCTCAAGTCGAATGGCATACGCGAACCACCGGCGCACCGCTCATGACCGGCGCCGCCGCGAGCTTCGATTGCACGACCCATCAGGTCGTCGATGCGGGCGATCACATCATCCTGATCGGTCGCGTGGTGGAGTTCACGCATACGTCGTCTTCGCCGCTTGGTTATTGTCGCGGCGCGTATGTCAACTTCAGTCTGACGCAGGACGCGCTCACCGCGGCCGGCTCAACGGCGAAAGTCGGTGCGATTCTCGAACACGACGACCGCATTGCGCTTCTCGAAACCCCTCGCGGACTGGAGTTGCCAACGGGCGTGAAGCTCGAACCGGCTAGCAACGCGAATAGCCTGCGCGGCGTGCTTGCAAAGCTCGGCCTCGAAGCGAATCTGGATTTCCTTTTCGCCGTTTTCGAAGAACAAAGCGATCAACCCGGCGTGCATGTCTACTATCGCGGACGCGTGCTCGATAACAGCGGCGTCGCGGCAAACAGTTCGCTTCGCATGATTCCCCTGAATGAGATTCCCTGGGATCAAGTACGCGACAGCGCCGTGAAATCGATGCTTCAGCGCTATGTGCGCGAGCGGAGTGAAGACGCGTTCGGCATCTATGTAGGCGACTCGGAAACGGGAACGGTGCAGTCGCTTGCACCCCAGCATTGAACGACGAACGAAGTTATCAGGAAAAGACAGTCGGGCGCGACACGCGGTAAGTGATTGGGCACGACGTGAACAATCAGTGGAGAAGACGAGATGAAATTTTCTTTGTTTTTGCATATGGAGCGATACGACACCAAGACGTCGCATCGCGAATTGTTCGACCAGATGACCGAACTCGTGCAGCTCGCCGAGCGCGGCGGCTTCGAGACGGCCTGGATCGGCGAACACCACGCGATGGAATTCACGATCGCGCCGAATCCCTTCGTCAATCTGTCTTATCTCGCAGCGAAGACGGACAAGATTCGTCTCGGAACGGGCACTGTCATCGCTCCTTTCTGGCATCCGATCGCGCTTGCCGGTGAAGCGGGAATGGTCGATGTCGCGAGTAACGGGCGGCTCGATATCGGCATCGCGCGAGGCGCTTACTCGTTCGAATACGAACGGCTCTTGCCGGGTCTCGACGCAATGAGCGCTGGCGCGCGCATGCGCGAACTCGTTCCGGCGCTGCGCAAGCTGTTCAAGGGCGATTACGCGCATCAGGGTGAATTCTGGTCGTGGCCTTCGACCACGCCGGTGCCGCGTCCGATTCAGCAGCCGTATCCGCCGCTGTGGCTTGCCGCGCGTGATCCGAGTTCGCATGCCTTCGCGGTGGCCAACGGCTGCAACGTGCAAGTCACGTCGCTCGCTGCGGGTGACGCGGAAGTCGTGAGTCTCATGGATCGATTCAACGCCGCTTGCGCCGCGCACCCCGATGTTCCGCGTCCGCAAGTGATGATGCTGATGCACACGTTCGTCGGCGAAGATGCGGCGGAAGTCGACGCAGGTGTCGAAGATCTTGCGCGGTTCTATCGCTACTTCAGCAAGTGGTTCAAGAACGAGCGTCCTATCGAACAAGGTTTTATCGAGCAGCTCACGGACGCGGACGTCGATATGTTCCCGCAATACTCCGCCGAGTCGATTCGAAAGAATCTGGTGATTGGCGAAGCAGCCGATGTGATCGCGCGTTTGAAAAGCTATGAAGAACTTGGCTATGACCAGTACAGCTTCTGGCTCGACAGCCATATGAGTTTCGAGCGCAAAAAGAAGTCGCTGCAATTGTTCATCGACAAGGTTATGCCTGCATTCCAGACGCGATAAGGCGAACGCGAATCGTATTCTTCAAATCAGGAGCGGCCGACATGGTGCAGCGGTTTCAGCAATATATCGATGGTGCATTCGAAGACGCGAAGGAACACTTCGATAGCATCGATCCGTCCACAGGCGAAGTCTGGGCACACATGCCATCCGCAAGCGCGGACGATGTGGATCGTGCGGTGCAGGCGGCGCACCGTGCCTCCATGGACCCGGCGTGGGCGAATCTGAACGCAACCGCGCGCGGCAAGCTGCTATATCGTCTCGCGGAACTGGTCGCGCAACATGCGCCCCGGCTCGCCGAACTCGAAACGCGGGATAGCGGCAAGCTCATTCGCGAGACGCGGGCACAGATCGGCTATGTCGCGGAGTATTACCGCTATTACGCGGGCATCGCCGACAAGATGCAGGGCGCGTGGCTTCCCGTCGATAAGCCCGACATGGAAGTGACGGTGCGTCGAGAACCCGTCGGCGTGGTGGCCGCGATCGTGCCGTGGAATTCGCAACTGTTTCTGTCCGCGGTAAAAGTGGGACCGGCGCTCGCCGCTGGCTGCACGATCGTGCTCAAGGCTTCAGAAGACGGTCCCGCTCCGTTGCTCGAATTCGCGCGGCTGGTCCACGAAGCGGGCTTCCCGAAAGGCGTCGTCAACGTCGTGACGGGCTTCGGCAACGCGTGCGGACGCACGCTTACGAGCCATCCGCTCGTGTCGAAGATCGCGTTTACCGGCGGACCCGAAACGGCCCGTCATGTCGTGCGGAACTCGGCGGATAACCTTGCAGCGATGTCGCTCGAACTGGGTGGCAAATCGCCGGTACTGGTGTTCGACGATGCCGATATCGAAAGCGCGTGCAATGCCGTCGTCGCGGGTATTTTTGCGGCGACCGGACAAAGCTGCGTCGCCGGATCGCGTCTGGTGATTCAACGCGGCATTCACGATGCTTTCGTGGCGAAGCTCGTCGAGAAGGCCGAAGCGATTCGAATCGGCGATCCTCAGGATATGGCCACCGAAATGGGTCCGTTGGCCACTCGCCGACAACTCGACCATATCCAGAAAGTGCTGAAGGAAAGCGTCGAAGCGGGAGCCCGCGTGGCAACGGGCGGAAGCCAGCCTTCCGATAAAACCCGCGGCTTTTATTTCCAGCCGACGATTGTCGATTGCCCCAACACGCAAGTGCCGAGTGTGACGAACGAGTTGTTCGGTCCGGTGCTGAGCGTCGTGACATTCGATACCGAAGCGGAAGCCATCGCCATAGCCAACGACACGCGCTATGGCCTTGCATCGGGTGTCTTTACGACGAACCTGACGCGCGCGCATCGGCTCTCGCGTGCGCTGCGTGCGGGCATCGTCTGGGTGAATACCTATCGCGTCGTATCGCCCATCGTGCCGTTCGGCGGTTATGGCTTGAGCGGCCTGGGCCGTGAAGGCGGCTTCGATGCGGCGATGGAATACACGCGAACGAAGTCCGTCTGGATTCGAACCTCCGATGAACCGATCGTCGATCCGTTCGTCATGCGATGAACGTGCTCGAGCCTCAAGCTCGTTCATGCGTTCGTGACTATCTAATGGAACCAACAGAATGAAGATCAAAGCTGCTGTTTTGGAGGCTATGGGCGCGACGGCTCCCTATGCGGTTTCCCGTCCCCTGAAAATCGAAGACATCGAGCTTGCTCCACCGGGACCGGGCGAAGTGTCGATCAAGATCGCCGCGGCGGGGCTTTGCCACTCCGATCTATCGGTGATCAACGGCGACCGGCCGCGTCCGATGCCGATGGCGCTCGGCCATGAAGCCGCCGGCGTCGTCCAGGAACTGGGCGCGGATGTCACCGATCTTCAGGTGGGCGACCATGTCGTCGTCGTATTCGTGCCGAGTTGCGGGCACTGCGCGCCGTGTGCGGAAGGACGGCCCGCGCTGTGCGAGCCGGGTGCCGCCGCGAACGGCGCGGGTACGCTGCTTTCCGGTTCACGCCGTCTCACCCGCGATGGCGAAGTCGTCAATCATCATCTTGGCTGCTCTGTCTTCGCCGAATATGCGACCGTGTCGCGCCGCTCGGTCGTGAAGATCGATCCGAGCGTGCCGCTCGACGAAGCGGCGTTATTCGGCTGCGCGGTGCTGACGGGCGTAGGCGCCGTCGTGAACACCGCACAGGTTCGTGTCGGCGCGTCGGTGGCTGTCATCGGCCTGGGCGGTGTGGGACTGGCGGCGCTCATCGGCGCTCATGCGGCGGGCGCGCGGCAGATCATCGCGATCGACCTGTCGGATGAAAAGCTGGAGCAGGCCAAGAGTCTCGGCGCTACGCACGTCGTCAATGCAGGCCGCGAAGATGCGCTCGCGCACATTCGCGAGTTGAGTTCGGGCGGTGTCGAATACGCCTTCGAATTCGCCGGATCGATCCGCGCGCTGGACCTCGCGTACAACATCACGCGCCGTGGCGGATCGACCGTCACTGCGGGCTTGCCGCCTTCGACCGCGCGCTGGCCCATGCCCGCCGTGAGTCTCGTGGCTGAAGAGCGCACCGTGAAAGGCAGTTATATCGGCACGTGCGTTCCGTCGCGCGATATCCCGCACTTCATCGAGCTATACAAGCAAGGCCGTTTGCCGGTGGACAAACTGCTCACTGGCCGATTGACGCTCGACGAGATCAATCACGGCTTCGATCTCTTGCACGAAGGCCGCGCGATTCGCCAGGTGGTGGTGTTCGAATGAGCGACGCCAACGCAAACTGGACCGACGGATGGAATGCCATGCAGCAAGCGTTCTTCACGTCGATGAATCCTTCGGCGGCAGAGACCGCGAAACCGCTCATGCAGGAACAGTTCGCGGACTTGCAGGAAACGTGGAAAGAGTCCATCGAAAAGTGGACTTCCTTCGTCAAGAGCGGCGCCGACTCCGACGCGTGGACGCCGCAAGCGCTGAGCGAGATGTTCTCCCCTGCGCGATGGAGCGGCCGTGGCGCGGGCGCATTCGATGCCAGTTTGCAGCGCGTGATCGAAGGGCCCAAGTACGCGACGCTCTGGGACTTCGATCGAAAGATCGCTGAATTGCAGAAGAAGGCGAGAGAGCGAGATCAGGCTGTGCTGGCTTATCAGGCCATCGTGCAACGCGCATGGAACACGGCGCTCGAACGCTTGATGAAGTCGATGTCGTCATCCGAAGAAGGTGCGCCATCGACATGGCGCGGTCTGACCGATCGCTGGTTGAAGATCGCGAACGAAACGCTGATCGAGGCGCACCGGTCGGATGAATTCGTCGAAGCGCAAACGCGCATGTTGCGCGCAGCGTCGGATCATCGATTGAAGGAGCGCGCGATCGCCGAGTCGTGGTGCGAGGCTTATCACATCCCGACGCGCACTGAAGTCGATGAAATGCAGCGCACGATAACCGAATTGCGCCGGCAGGTTCGCCTGCTGCAACGACACAACGCGGCGCAACAAGAGACGACGACGCAGCCGGTTCGAAAGACCCGCGCGGCATCGAAGGCCACACGCCCGGTCCATTCCTGAGAGAACGTATGGCTGCAACCAAGAAATCGACCGCCGCACGGGCGCTCGCCGAATTCAGCGACTTCAACCTGAAACTCGCCCGCGGACAGCAGATGCTCGACCGGATCAAGGACGAGCACGTAGAGATCGCCACCGCCGACAAGGACGTCGTGTTTCGCGAAGACAAGACGACGTTGTATCGATACAGACCCACCGCCGAGCGCACGCTCGGGGTGCCGGTGCTCGTCGCGTATGGACAAATCGGCCGCTATACGATGACCGATCTGCAGGAAGACCGCTCGATGCTGCGTAATCTGCTCGCGCTCGGCGTCGATGTCTATGCGGTGGATTGGGGCAGCCCGACGCGCAGCGATCGATGGCTCACGTTCGAAGACTACGTCGATGTCTATCTGAACGACTGTATCGAGTTCATCTGTCGCGAGCACGGCATCTCGGCGATCAACCTGCTCGGCATTTGCGAAGGCGGCGTCTTCTCGCTGTGTTATGCGGCGCTTTATCCGGAACGCATCAAGAACCTGATTCTGACGATCACACCAGTGGATTTTCATCAGGACCAGGCAGAGGGCCGCGTCAATCACGGCTTGCTGAACCTCTGGACGCGCGGCTTGGGCGAGGATGACATCGACCAGTTGATCGAAGCGAACGGCAACTTGCCGGGCGAGCTGATGAGCCACGTCTTCTCGCAGATGACGCCGGGCGCGACCTTGTCGAAGTACAACGTAGGCTTGCTTGATACCTTCGACGACGAAAAGAAGCTGCTCAACTTCCTGCGCATGGAAAAGTGGCTGGCCGACCGGCCGCATCATCCGGGCGAGGCGGCCAAACAGTTGCTCGTCAACCTCTACAAGAACAACGAGCTGATACGCGGAGAATTCAAACTCGGCGGGCGCACTGTCGATCTGAACGATATTCGCATGCCGGTGCTCAACGTCTATGCGAAAGACGACCACATCATTCCTCCGAAGACGACTCAGGCGCTCCGCGATGCAGTGGGCAGCGACGATTATCGCGAGATCGGACTCGATGGCGGTCATGTCGGCGTGTTCGTGAGCGGCAAGTCTCAGGGCGTGCTGGGCAAGGGCATCGTCGAGTGGTTGCGCGAACGCGATGATGCGTGAGATCGATCCGCCCCTCGATGCAATGGCGCCGCGCCTCAAACAAGTCGATGTCATCGGGCGAGGCGGCTTTCACAAACTTGCGTATGCGGAATGGGGACCGTCGAAGGCCGAACGAACGGTGGTATGTGTTCATGGCGTGTCGCGCAACGGCCGGGATTTCGATGCGCTCGCCGCGTCGCTTGCCGCGCAGGGCATGCGCGTCATCGTGCCCGACCTTCCGGGACGCGGACGCAGCGAATGGCTCGCGGCGCCCAGTCACTACACCGACCGCGCCTATGTGCGCGCGATGTCGACGCTCATCGCTCGGCTCGATGTCGACCAGGTCGATTGGGTCGGCACGTCGCTCGGCGGTCATATCGGCATGCTGGTGGCGTCGGAACGCGGCACGCCGATACGCCGCCTCGTGCTCAACGACTTCGGCGCGCGCGTGTCGGCTGCGTCGCTGCGCAGGATCGGCAGCTATCTGACGCGTGCGTGGCGTTTCGACTCGCTCGAAGAAGTCGAAGCGCATCTGCGTGAAGTGCACGCGCCGTTCGGCAAGTTGAGCGATGCGCAGTGGCGTCATCTCGCTGTGCACAGCGCGGTCGATGATGGCGCGGGCAGCTTGCGTTTTCACTTCGATCCGGGCATCGGACTGCGCTTCGCGATACCGATTCTGCTCGATGTAATCCTGTGGCACATCTGGGACAAGATCGAATGCCCGGTGCTCATTTTGCGCGGCGAAGACTCCGACCTGCTGGCGCGCAGCACGGTAGACGCGATGCTCAAACGCGGGTTGGCCGCCGCCGCGGGACATGTAGCCGCGGTCGAGTTTGCCGATTGCGGTCACGCACCGGCACTGATGGACCCCGCACAAATCGATGTTATCCAGAACTACCTCTTAACCGACTAGCCGACGCTCGACCGGCGAACCCGAGACTGCCATGAATCAAGACAAGATCGTTACCGCCGATGAAGCCATTGCATTGATACGCGATGGCGATGTCGTGAGTTGCTCGGGATTCGTCGGCATTGGCACGCCCGAAGAATTGATTGCTTCGCTCGAACGGCGCTTCATCGAAACCGAAGGCCCGCGCGATCTCACGCTCGTTTTCGCGGCGGCGCCGGGTGACGGCAAGGAACGCGGGCTGAACCGGCTCGCGCACGAAGGACTCGTGCAACGCGCGATCGGCGGTCACTGGTCGCTGGTGCCGAAGCTCGGTAAGCTCGCGACCGACAATCGCATCCAGGCTTATAACCTGCCTCTCGGAACGATCTCGCATCTGTATCGCGATTCCGCCGCGCATCGCGCGGGCACGCTGACGAAGGTCGGACTCGGCACGTTCGTCGATCCGCGACAAAGCGGCGGCAAGATCAACGCGCGAACGACACAGGACATCGTGCGAGTCATGGAGATCGACGGCGAAGAATGGCTCTTCTACAAGGCGTTTCCGATCAACGTCGCGTTGATTCGCGGCACGACGGCCGACGCCGAAGGCAACATCACGATGGAGCGCGAAGCACTCATGCTCGACGCTCAGGCCGCCGCAATGGCCGCGCGAAATGCGAACGGACTCGTGATCGTTCAGGTGGAACGCATTGCATCGAGCGGGTCGCTCGACGCTCGCAGCGTGGTGATTCCCGGCGTGCTGGTCGATTGCGTGGTGCTGGCTAGACCCGAGGCTCACAAGCAAACCTATGCCACCGATTACAACGCAGCCTACTCGGGCGAGATTCGCGTTCCGGTGAACAAGATTCCGGCCCTGGCGCTCGATGAAAGAAAGCTGATCGCGCGCCGCTGTGCCTTCGAGTTACCGCTGGGCGGCGTAATCAATCTGGGAATCGGCATGCCCGAGGCGGTGGCGGCCGTCGCTGCCGAAGAACGCGTGCTCGATCACTTGACCCTGACTGCCGAACCCGGCGTGATCGGCGGCATGCCGCAAGGCGGTCTCGACTTCGGCGCGGGCATCAATACGCAGGCGCTGCTGCACCAAAATCAGCAGTTCGACTTCTACGATGGAGGCGGGCTGGACCTCGCGTGTCTCGGCATGGCAGAAATCGATCGTATGGGCAATGTGAACGTCAGCCGCTTCGGTTCGCGTCTTGCAGGGGCGGGCGGATTCATCAATATCAGTCAGAACGCTCGCCGGCTCGTGTTCGCCGGGACATTTACCGCCGGAGGAATCGTCACCGCCGTCGAAGCCGGTCAGATGCGAATCGTGACCGAAGGGCGGACCCGCAAGTTTGTCGAAGCAGTCGAGCAAGTGACGTTCAGCGGGCCGCTCGCGGCCGCGAAGGGGCAGTCGGTGTATTACGTCACCGAGCGATGCGTGTTCGCGCTTCGACCTGAAGGCCTTCAATTGATCGAAGTGGCGCCGGGTATCGATATCGAGCGTGACGTGCTGGCGCACATGGCGTTTCGGCCGATTATCGGCGACGTCGCGTTGATGGACCCGCGTATCTATCGCCCAAAACCGATGGGACTCGCTGCGGTTCTTCAGGATCTGCAACTGGCGGATCGCCTGAGTTACGACGAGGAGCGCAACATCCTGTTCGCCAACTTCGAAGGCATGGCGATCCGCGCTGACGGCGACATCGAATGTGTGCGGCGCGTCTTCGAAGGCATGTGCGCGCGCGTAGGGCGGCGTGTGGCGTTGATCGTCAACTACGACGGATTCCGGCTCGAAGAGTCGCTCGCCGACGCGTATTTCGAAATGGTCGCCGACTTACAGCGCAAACACTATTCGACGACTACGCGATACACCACGAGCGCCTTCATGCGCATGAAATTGGGCGATGCACTTGCTTCTCGACAGGCCGCCGCGCATATCTTCGAAACGCACGCCGAGGCTTCTAAATTCATTCATACCAACTCGCATGTCGCGGGCACAGTTTAAGCGTTTGTGCGGATGAAGTATTTAGGTATGCGGAGTTCTGAGTGCCACCGCGTTCCGACGCCAATAAGCCGTGTTACCAACTTGTAATCATCTGATAAAAACTAAGCGGGTTAACGCCGATGGGATGCCGTACTATGGTATGCCATCATATTCTCAACGTGCAGGGAAGCCTTTTGGGAGTTTGGAGGCCCTGCCTGGCAAATTCATTATGAGTAGATGGAGACACCATGAAAGACTCAGCGGATGACAACGCCGTTTTTTCGATCGAGAGCGACTCGATCGAGTATGTCGGCCCCGAACATCGACACGGCAAGCCGAGTGACTTGTTCACGTTATGGTTCTGCACGAATGTGGCGCCGTTGGCCGTGATCTCGGGCGCCACGTCCGTACTGGTATTTCATCTGGATCTCAAGAGCGCGATTCTCGCGATCGTGCTCGGCCAGTTTTTCGGCGCAATTTTTCACGCGCTGACGTCCGCGCAAGGGCCGCTCGTCGGCGTCGCGCAGATGATTCAAAGCCGCGCGCAATTCGGTCGATATGGATCACTGCTGGTGGTGGGATTCACGACGCTTATCTATCTCGGGTTCTTTGTCTCGAACATCATTCTGTCGGGAAAAACGCTTCATGCGGCTGTCCCCGTCGTCCCCGAATCGATCGCGCCGGTCATTGGCGCGCTTCTCTCCACGCTGATCGGGGTCCTGGGCTATAACCTGATTCATCGCTTCAACAAGGTGGGCGCATGGTTCATGGGAGGCGCGCTTCTCATCGGCATGGCGCTGCTGATTCCGAACCTGACCGCTGCGGCGCTTCATCAGGGACACTTCGATCTTGCCAACTGGTTCGCAATGTTCGGACTGTGCGCGATCTGGCAGATCAGCTTTGCACCCTATACGTCGGATTACTCGCGCTATCTTCCCAAGTCGACTGGCTTCGGCAAAGTCTTCGCGTTCACGTATTTCGGCACCTCGCTCGGGACGATCTTCGCGTTCATATTCGGCGCAGTGGCGGTGAGCGCGGGGCAGGGCACCGACGCGATGCAGGCCATTCAGACGCAAACGGGCGCGTTCGGTCATGTCCTGATCTTTCTGTTCCTGATCAACATCATCGGCCACAACGGAATGAATCTTTATGGCGCGGTGCTCTCCGTCATCACGGCCGCGCAAACATTCAGCCCGAAATGGCTTCCGGGGCGCAACGTTCGGATCGTTGTATCGACGGCGCTGCTGATTGCTTCGACCGCAACTGCATTGTGGGCGTCGAACAACTTTCTCTCGATCTTCCTGAGTGCAATCTTCGCGCTGCGTATCGTGCTGGCTCCGTGGATTGCGATCAATCTTGTCGACTTCTATCTGATTAACAATAAGACCTATCAAGTCGAAGAGATCATCAGCAGTACCGGCGGCGCATATGGATCCTTCAACTTCAAGGCAATCGGTGTCTATGTCTTCGGAATTGCGATTCAGATTCCCTTCATGGAAGAGTATTTCCATGGCGTGTGGGCAAACATCGCGGGTGGCGCCGATGTCTCGTGGATGATCGGTCTGGTTATCTCCGCGCTGGTCTACTACGCGCTTGCGTCGAAACGCCATGCTCACGCGCGTCGTGGCGCTCCCTCGCATACTCGCGCTTGAAAGTGAACACGCTGTTACTTTCCATCCA
Source organism: Caballeronia calidae (assembly GCF_900044055.2). Taxonomy (GTDB): domain Bacteria; phylum Pseudomonadota; class Gammaproteobacteria; order Burkholderiales; family Burkholderiaceae; genus Caballeronia; species Caballeronia calidae. The sequence continues at coordinate 30,056 of NZ_FCOX02000030.1, forward strand.
GATCCACGCTTCAAAGGAGCCAAAATGAGTGACGACGATGCGCTGTTCGAGAAGGGCATGCCAATCCGACGCGCGGTACTGGGCGCAGAATATGTCGATGCGTCGATGGCGAAAGCCGACGAGTTCATGATGTCGTTCCAACGCGCCACGACGTCGTGGGCGTGGGGATGGGCGTGGGGAGATCCCACGCTCGATAACCGAACGCGCAGCCTGATGAATCTGGCGATGCTTACCGCGACAGGACACACGGAAGAGCTGAAGCTGCATGTCAAAGGCGCGTTGAATAACGGTCTTACGGTCGATGAAATCAAGGCTGCGTTGCTTCATGCCACTGCCTACTCGGGCATTCCATGTGGACTCGGTGCATTCAAGGCGGCCCACGAAGTTCTCAAGCGAGAAGGCGCCATCTAGCGAAATGCAAGCGAGGCGGTGAATTTGCCGGCTCGCTGAAGATGCATCCTTCACATCAGCAAGGACTCGTTTTCGGCTAGCTCTCTGGCTGTCCGGTCATCGTCAAGGCGCATCCGGCACATCCGGGCACTTCAGAACTCGTCGGCCGCGCGGAGCAAAAGGCCGTCGGGGAGTGCGGGATGCCAGAAGGCACATTCTCCCTCTTGTTTGACAGCGGCCTCGAGATCGGTAGGGGGTTGGTGACGGACAGCCGCGTCAAGGCGGCCGGCTTCACCGGCTCGCGCGCCGGCGGCACGGCGCTGATGAAGATCGCGGCGGCGCGCTCTGAACCGATCCCCGTCTACGCCGAAATGGGCCGCATCAACCCCGTTCTGTTGTTCCCGAACGCGCTTAAGAATCGAGCCGAAGGCATCGCGAGAGCCTTCGTGCAGTCGCTTGTCCTGGGCGGAGGGCAGTTTTGCACGAACCCGGGCCTGGTGTTCGCCATAGATGGTCCGGACCTCGACAGGTTCGTCGCGGAGGCATCGGCGGCGCTGAAGGAAACGTCAGCGCAGACCATGCTCACACCGGGTATCTGCAAGAACTACCAGAGCGCCGCGTCGCGCGTGGCAGGACACGCGGATGTGGTGACCGCCGCGCGTGGCGTCGAAGCCCAGGGTGCCACCCAGGTCAGTCGGCGCTGTTCGTGACCAACGCCGATGCCTTTCGCAACAGCCATGAGCTACAAGACGAAATATTCGGCGCGTCATCGCTGGTCGTGCGCTGCTCGAGCCTCGACGAAATGCTCGAACGAATCGAATCGCTCGAAGGCCAATTGACGTCTGCGCTACACATCGATCAAGCAGATTACGCTGACGCGAAGCGCCTTCTGCCCGCGCTCGAGCGCCGCACCGGCCGCATCCTGGTGAACGGTTTCGGCACGGGAGTGGAAGTCGGCCACGCGATGGTGCACGGCGGCCCGTACCCGTCGACAGCGGATGGCCGATCGACCTCGGTCGGTAGCCTCGCGATCAACCTGTTCGAGCAACTGGATCTGTCGCGAGAGCGGCGGCGGCGTCATGAAGAGCCGCGCCGCGGCGCGCCCGAAGTGCAATTCCTCCGCAACAAAGCGCTCACGCATGTCGCACGGCAGCGGGGACCGGTACTGTAGGCAGATCGCCGGTATTCAAATTGACATAATACAAATTAGCGCACGATTTACGTTTAGTATGAAGATTAGAGTAAAACCGGACGTCGAGACTGCCGGCGTTCTCAACCGCATGGCGCGCTACGCATGTCGCGCTCCGAACGACTCGCGCGGCGCCACATCGCAGCCCGCAATCAACCCATCCCAATGTTTCAAAATCCGAATCAATATCGCCCCGCGCGTCGCTAATATTAATGATCCCATGAACGATCATTCGCTCAGCGAAGCACGCATGCGTTGCCTATGATTTAGCTCAGGCCCGTTCAAGTCTTCCTGCAGCGCATCGTCCAGCACGTCCTGGGTATCGACCTCAAACCGCCAAGGGACAAGGAGTCGTTCAGATGAAAGCTCCTCAGCGATTGGCGCGAATCGAGTTGATGGCGCCGCTTTCCGGCGTGATGGTGCAACTCGAAACCGTGCCCGATCCGGTTTTCGCACAGAAGATGGTCGGCGATGGCGTGTCGATCGATCCCACCTCCGATGAACTGCTCTGCCCGCTTCCAGGCAAGGTCACGCAACTGCATCGCGCGGCGCATGCGGTGACCGTGACGGGCGAAAGCGGGCTCCAAGTGCTGATACATATCGGCCTCGACACCGTGATGTTGCGCGGCGAAGGCTTCACGCCGCTCGTCAAGGAAGGCGACACGGTCACCACGGGCCAGCCGCTGATCCGCTTCGATCCGGTCGTCGTCGGTGCGCGGGCCGTCAGCCTGCTCACACAGATGGTCATCGCGAACGGCGAGCTCGTCACGCGCTACGTGCCCGCGACGGGCCTCGTCACGGCGGGCCAGGACGTGGCGTTGTCGGTGGAGTTCGTCGGCGGCGCGCGCGAGGGCACGAGCGGCGGCGCGGCAGGTGCGATTCTTTCCGACGAGGTCGAGCTGCCGAATCCGCAAGGCCTGCACGCGCGGCCCGCCGCCGTGTTCGCGGCCGAAGCCAAGAAATACAAATCCGATATCCGCGTGGTGCGAGGCGGCGACAGCGCGAACGCGAAGTCCGTCGTCGCGCTGATGGCGCTCGCGACGAAGTTCGGCGACAAGCTGCGCGTCGAGGCCGCCGGTCCCGATGCGGGCGAAGCCGCAGCCGCGCTTGCGCGCCTGCTTGCGTCCGGCTCGGGCGAGAAGCCCGGCGATGCGCCCGCCCCGGCCGCGGTCGTGCCGGAAGCGGCCGCTCCGAAGCGCACCGCGCCCGCCGACGCGAACGAGTTCACCGGCGTATCGGCATCGCCGGGGCTCGCGGTCGGCAAGATCGTGCAGTTCCGTCAGGAAGTCATCGATGTCGCCGAAGCGGGCGAATCGCCGCAGCGCGAGCGGGCACGTCTCGATGCCGCGCGCCACGAAGCGCGTCAGCAGATCGAGGCACTGAAGGCGAAGCTGACCGATCCGTCGAAGGCGCAGATCCTCGACGCGCATCTCGAACTGCTCGACGATCCCGATCTCAACGACGCGGCCATCGCTGGCATCAGCGACGGCAAGAGCGCGGGCTTTGCGTGGCGCGGCGCGTTCGAGACGCAGGCGAGCGCACTGGATAAAGTCGACAACGCGCTGTTGCGCGAACGCGCGGGCGATATCCGCGATGTCGGCCGCCGCGTGCTGGCGCTGCTCGCGGGCGTGAAGCAGGCGCATATCGACGTGCCCGGCGAATCGATCCTGATCGCCGAAGAGCTTTCGCCTTCCGATACGGCCTCGCTCGATCGCAGCAAGGTGCTCGGTTTCTGCACGACGACCGGCGGCGCCACGAGCCACGTCGCGATCCTCGCGCGCTCGCTCGGCATTCCGGCGATCTGCGGCATCGACGAAGACGCGCTGCAATTGCCCGATGGCACGCTCGTCGTGCTCGACGGCTCGCATGGCAGCCTGCGGCGCAACCCGAGCGCGGAAGATCTCGCGAAGGCGCGCGAGCGCATCGAGCGTCAGACGAAGAAGCGTGAGGAAGAAAAAGTCGCCGCGAGCAAGCGCGCCCTCACCGCCGATGGTCATCGCGTCGAGGTGGTCGCGAATATCCGGAACGCGCAGGAAGCGCGCGACGCCGTCGCGGCAGGCGCGGAAGGCGTCGGACTTCTGCGTTCCGAATTTTTGTTCGACAACCGCGATACCGCGCCCTCCGAAGACGAGCAGGCCGCCGAATATTGCGCGGTCGCCGAAGCGCTCGGCCGCGAGCGTCCGCTCGTCGTGCGCACGCTCGATGTCGGCGGCGACAAGCCGCTTTCCTACATGCCGCTGGCGAAGGAGGACAACCCGTTCCTTGGTCTGCGCGGCGTGCGCGTGAGCCTCGATCGTCCCGACATCTTCCGCGTGCAGTTGCGCGCGATCCTGCGGGCCGCGTCCATCGGCAATCTGCACATCATGTTTCCGATGGTCGCCGCGATCGAGGAAGTGCGCGCGGCCAGGCAGATCCTTCAGGAAGAAGCCGGCGATCGCATCGGCAGCGTGAAGATCGGCGTGATGATCGAAGTGCCGTCCGCCGCGCTCATCGCCGAGCCGCTCGCACGAGAGGTCGATTTCTTTTCCATCGGCACCAACGATCTGACGCAGTACACGGTCGCGATGGATCGCGGTCATCCGAAGCTCGCGAAGCAGGCCGACGCGCTCCATCCGGCGGTGCTGCGTCTCATCGGCATGACGGTCGACGGCGCGCACAAGCACGGCAAGTGGGTGGGCGTGTGCGGCGGCATCGCATCGGATGCGATGGCCGTGCCGGTGCTCGTCGGGCTCGGCATCGACGAATTGTCGGTGAGCGTGCCCGCCGTCGGCTCGATCAAGGCGCAGCTCGCGCGCCTCACGATGGACGAAGCGCGCAAGCTCGCGGCGCAAGTCATCACGCTCGGCACCGCCGCCGAAGTGCGCGCCCTGCTCGCCCCGTACGGGGAATAAACGAAATAAGCGGAACAAGCGGAGACCCGACATGTTCAAGAATGCCTTTGGGGTCGTGCAGAAAGTCGGCAAATCGTTGATGCTGCCGGTGGCGGTTCTGCCGGTGGCGGGCCTCCTGCTCGGCCTCGGCGCGACCGATTTCCACGGCTACGTGCCCGCCATCGTGCTCGCGCTGATGAAGAACGCGGGCGACGTGATCTTCGGCAACCTGCCGCTCATCTTCGCGATCGGCGTCGCGCTCGGCTTCACCGAGAACGACGGCGTTTCGGGCATCGCCGCGACCATCGGCTATCTCGTGATGACGGCGACGCTCGGCGTGATCGCCAAATGGGAAGGCGTCCAGCCCGACATGATCATGGGCATTCCGTCGATCCAGACCGGTGTGTTCGGCGGCATTCTCGCGGGCGGCCTTGCGGCGTGGCTGTTCAACCGCTACTACAAGATTGCGCTGCCGCCCTATCTCGGCTTCTTCGCGGGCAAACGCTTCGTGCCGATCGTCACCGCCATCGGTGCGATCGTGCTCGGCGGGATTCTCTCCGTCGTGTGGCCGCCGATCGGCGGCGCAATCAGGGCGTTTTCCCACTGGGCGGCAGTATCCGATCCACGCACGGCGGCGACGATCTACGGCTTTGTCGAACGTCTGCTGATTCCGTTTGGCCTGCACCACATCTGGAACGTGCCGTTCTTCTTCGAGGCCGGAAGCTTCCTCGACCCGACGACGGGCAAGGAGGTTCATGGCGACATCACTCGCTTCTTCGCCGGTGACCCCACGGCCGGGATTTTCGCGGGGGCCTTTTTCTTCAAGATGTTCGGTCTGCCAGCGGCGGCGATCGCGATCTGGCATTGCGCGAAGCCGGAGAAGAAGGTCGCAGTGGGCGGCATGATGGTGTCGGCAGCGCTGACCTCATTTCTCACGGGCATCACCGAGCCGATCGAGTTCGCGTTCCTGTTCGTCGCGCCGGTGCTGTACTTCATTCACGCGTGTCTCGCGGCATCCGCGCAATTCGTCGCGAACACGTTGAACATGCACATGGGGTTCACTTTCTCGCAAGGCGCGATCGACTTCGTGATGTTCAACCTCATCGGCAACAAGGCGACGCATGCGTGGTACGTCTTCATCCTCGGGCCGATCTACGCGGGTATCTACTACTGCGTGTTCCGCTTCGTGATCAGCCGCTTCGACATGAAGACGCCCGGCCGCGAGGACGATACCGTTGGCACTGTCGCGGTGAGCAGCAGCGCCGAAGGCGGACGCTCACGCGATCTCGTGCTCGCGTTCGGCGGGCGATCGAACATCAAGAGCCTCGATGCGTGCATCACGCGCCTGCGCATCACGGTGAACGATCCCGCGCTCGTCGACGATGCCCGGCTGAAGGCGCTCGGCGCGGCGGGCGTCTTGCGCGTGGGCAATGGCGTGCAGGCGATCTTCGGGCCGCTGTCGGAGAACATGAAGACCGACATGCAGGAATACCTGAAGACCGCGGGCAGCGACGCCGATCTGCCGGCCGCAGGCGCGCCCGCCGCTGCGACGCAAGCCGCGAGCGCGCCCGTCGTGGCCGTCGTGCAGGATCCGGCGCAACAGAAGGCGCGCGCCGAAGGGATACGCGCGGCGCTGGGCGGCGCGGCCAATATCCTGAAGCTCGAACCGCTCGCGGCCACGCGCCTGCGCGTCGCGCTCGGCGATACATCGCGGCTCGATGCCGCCGCGTTGAAAGCGGCCGGCGTGCCCGCGACGCAATCGCTTGCCAATGGCGAGATGGATCTGATCGTCGGACTCGAAGCGGCGGATATCGCCGGTGCGATGCGATGAACCTCATGCGTGTGTCGCCGGAACTCGCCTTTTCGATCATGTGATCGACGAGGCAACCGGCGACCACGCCGCCGGCGGTCGTCAGCTATGCGATGATTCGAAGCTCCGCCACGAATCCATCGCATCATGACTTCCACCGCCGCCACGCGCACGAGCCATCTTCCGCTCGCGAGCATCGGCTTCATCCTTGCCTCGATGCTCTGCTTCGCGATCGTCGATACGCTCGCGAAAGCCATCGCCATGCACTATCCGGCCAACGAGCTCACGTTCTTTCGCATGTTGTTCGGCCTCGTTCCGGCCATCGCGGCGTGCTGTGTCGGCGAGCGCTCGCTGATCGATCGCGTGAAGCGCCTCGATATCAAGGGCCAGACGTGGCGCGCGCTCACGCTGCTCGGCGCGTCCGGCTTCTTCTTCGCGGGCCTGCCCTATATTCCGCTCGGCGAGGCCGTGGCGATCGCGTATTCGGAGACGCTGCTCGTCGTCGTGCTCGCGCCGTTCATCCTGAAAGAGCGGCTGACGTCGCGTTCGGCCGTGGCGGCGTTGATCGGCTTCGCGGGCGTGCTGCTGGTCGTGCGGCCGGGCGGCGGCGAATCGAGCTGGCTCGGGCCGCTGCTGCTTCTGTCGAGCGCGCTGTGCGGCGCGTTATCCATCATCCAGATCAAGCGCATTCGCGCCACGGACGATTCGCGCACCACCGTGCTGTTTTTCACCGCGGTCGGCACGCTCGTCACGGCCAGCACGCTCGCATTCAGCTGGAAGACGCCGACGCTCGACGCGCTGTTGTTGATGGCCTTGCTCGGCGCATTGGCGACGGTCGGCCAGATATTGATGACGGTCGCGTTCCGGCGCGCCGACGCCGGCACGCTCGCGCCATTCAACTACACGAGCATCGTGTGGGCGGCGTTGTTCGCTTATATCGCGTGGGGCGAAACGATCGCGCCCCTTTCGCTCGCGGGCATCGCGCTGATCGTCGGCAGCGCGATCGCGGTTGCATGGCAGCGCAAGCTGCCTGAAGGTCCGCTTGCCTGAACCACGATGACCGATACCGCCGACATTCGCTTTCTCCTCACGATTCAACAGAGCGGCAGTCTCGTCGCGACCGGACGCAAGCTCGGCCTCTCGCCATCGGCCGTATCGCAGCGCTTGCAGCAACTGGAAAAGAAGCTCGGCACGCGTCTGCTCGACCGGTCCGCGCGCAAACTGCATTTCACGGAGGAAGGCGCGCTGCTGTGCCAGCGCGGGGCGGAACTGATCGAACAGTTCGATGCGCTCTTCGACGAATTGCAGATGCGCCGCGGCGGCCTCGTCGGCAAGCTGAAGATCAATGCGCCGCTCGGCTTCGGCCGGCGTTATCTCGCACCCGTCATCGCGGATTTTCAGCGCGATCATCCCGACGTCGATATCGCGCTCACGCTTTCCGATGAACCTTTGACCGAAACCGCCGACCGCTTCGATATCGTCGTGCATATCGGCGCGTTGCGGGCGTCGAATCTGGTTGGTCACGCGATTGCGCCGAATGCGCGTTTCGTCTGCGCGTCGCCCGCGTTCGTGAAGCGCTTCGGCATGCCCGAGACACCGCACGATCTCGCGCATCTGCCCTGCATCGTGCTGCATGAGAACAAGGAAGACGCATCGCTTTGGCACTTCAGCAAGGGACGCACGAGTTGCAGCGTGCGCGTCGAATCGAAGCTGAGCTGCAACGATGGCGACGTGATCCGGCGCTGGGCGATCGAAGGACGCGGCGTCATCCTGCGTTCCGAATGGGACGTCGCGGACGATATCCGCAAGGGCGCGCTGGTGCGGCTCCTGCCGTCATGGAAAGCGCCCGATGCGAACGTGGTCGCGCTCACGCGCAATCGCGCGGGCCTGCCGCGCAGAACCCGCGAATTCATGCAGTATCTGCAGTCGCGCTTCAGGCCGCTCGCGCCATGGCGCGGTTGAAGATTCAGTTTTTCTGCATCATGGAATCAGCGTGGCTGCATCGAAGCAAAACTATAATCGACACCATCGCTGAATGACGCTCGCAGAGGAGCAGCCATCCGTGAACGATACGTCGATGTCAACGCACTATCCGAAGGCCGTTCTCTTCGACCTTCTCACCGCATTGCTCGATTCGTGGACGCTGTGGAACGCGTCGGCGGGATCGCCCGATAAAGGCCGGACGTGGCGCGCGGCCTATCTGAAGCTCACCTACGCGTGCGGGGCTTATGTCGATTACGAAACACTCGTGCGGCAGGCTGCCAGCGATGTCGGCTTGCCGCCAGGCGCGGCGGACGCGCTGAGGCGGAACTGGCGCGATCTGAAGCCGTGGAGCGGCGCGCAAGCCGCGCTCGAACGCTTGCGGCCGCATTGCCGGCTCGCGGTCGTCACCAATTGCTCGGTCGCGCTCGGACGTGAAGCCGCGTCGCTCGTGCCGGTCCAATGGGACGTGGTCGTCACCGCCGAAGAAGCCGGTTGCTACAAGCCCAACGCGCGGCCTTATCTCCTGGCGCTGGAAAAGCTCGGCGTCGCGGCGAAGGATGCGGCGTTCGTCGCGGGATCGAGCTACGACATGCTCGGCACCGCGCCCATCGGCTTGCGCACGTACTGGCATAACCGCATCGGCCTTGCGCCGGTCGAAGGCAGCGCCGCGCCCGATATCGAATCCCCGACACTCGAAGCGCTTCCCGCATGGGCGAGCCGCTTCCATGCGTAACCGGTCAATGAACATGAATCTCGAGCAACTCGACACACCCGCCGCGATCGTCGATACCGGCAAAATGCAGCGCAATATCGACGCGATGCAGGCACGCATGAACGCGCTCGGCGTGAGCTTCCGTCCGCATGTGAAGACGACGAAATGCGTCGATGTCGTGCGCGCGCAGATCGCGGCGGGCGCGCAAGGCATCACCGTATCGACGCTGAAGGAAGCCGAGGAATTTTTCGCGGCGGGCATCACGGACATTCTCTATGCGGTGGGCATGGCGCCCGCGAAGCTGCCGCGCGCGATGGCGCTCAAGCAGCAAGGCTGCGATCTCAAGATCATCGCGGACAACGCGGCGGCGGCATCGGCGATCGTCGATTTTTGCAGGGCCGCGAACGATACGTTCGACGTCTGGCTCGAAGTCGATACCGACGGACATCGCTCCGGACTCGCGCCCGAGGACGACGCCTTGCTCGCGATCGGCCGCATTCTGCACGAAGGCGGCATCGAAGTCGGCGGCGTGATGACGCATGCCGGCTCGAGCTACGAGCTGAACGATTCCGAAGCGCTTGCCGCACTGGCCGAGCAGGAACGCGCGGGCTGCGTGCGCGCGGCCGAACGTCTGCGAGCGGCGGGCATCGCGTGCAGGACCGTCAGCGTCGGCTCGACGCCCACGGCGCTGGCCGCGAAGCATCTCGAAGGCGTCACCGAAGTGCGCGCGGGCGTCTACGTGTTCTTCGATCTCGTGATGGCGAATGTCGGCGTGTGCGATTCGAGCGATATCGCGTTGAGCGTGCTCACGAGCGTTATCGGTCATCAGCCCGACAAGGGCTGGGTCATCGTCGATGCGGGATGGATGGCGATGAGCCGCGACCGCGGCACATCGAAGCAGACGCGCGATTACGGCTATGGACTCGCGTGCGCGCTCGATGGCACGCCGCTTGAAGGCTGCGAGCTAGCCGGCGCCAATCAGGAGCACGGCATCCTCGCCGTGACACATGCGGACGATCTCGCGCGACGCTTTCCCATCGGCATGAAACTGCGCATCCTGCCGAATCATGCGTGCGCAACGGGCGCGCAGTATCCCGAGTATCACGCGCTCATGAGCGATGGCAGCACCGAGGCGTGGCGGCGCTTTCACGGCTGGTGACGCGCCCCGCTCTATTCTTCGCCGGTGACCCACTTCTTGGTGGCGTGATAGCCGCGTTTGGACGTATCGGCAATGGCGTGGCCGGCGGATTTCGATGTATCGGCGATCGCGTGGCCAGCCGATTTCGCGCCGTCGCCAATGGCGTGCGCGGCATCGCGCGCCGCGTGTCCGGTCTGGCGTCCGGCGGACTTCACGTCTTCCTTGAACTGATGCGCGCCCGACTCGAGACTCGCATGCGCTAGCGGGCTGAGCGCGAGCAGCAGCGCCGGGACGATGAGCAAAGAGGTCTTTTTCATGCCGACGATTTTCGCACAACGCGCCGCCCGGTGATCGATTCGAGAACCGGAACGGGCGATTGAAAAAAACGTCGGCAGTTCATCGAGACATCAGCACGACGTCGGTCGCAGGCGCTCCACTTCGAGCCCGAAGAACGGACGCAGCCGCGTGCCGAGCACGTTGCCGAAGAACGCGGCGACGAGCCACAGCCAGCCGTGCAGGCTGCCCGACACGATGCCGCTGAAATACGCACCGATGTTGCAGCCGTACGCGAGCCGCGCGCCATAGCCGAGCAGCAGACCGCCGACGATGGCCGCGATCAGCGAGCGCATCGGCACGCGCCACACGGGCGCATAGCGGCCCGCGAGCGCGGCGGCGAGCATCGCGCCGAGCACGATGCCGATATCCATCACCGACGTGACGTCGCGCGAAATGGGCGCGGCGAGCGCTGCCGCGTTGGCCTTGCTCATCCAGTACGGCCAGCTCGCGGTATCGACGCCGACGAGCGCGGCCGCCTTCGCGCCCCACAACGCGAATGCCGACGTGATGCCCCAGGGCCTGCCGGACAGCGCGAGCGTCGCGAAGTTGAGCACCGCGAGCGCGATGCCGCCCGCCACCAGCGGCCAGGGCCCGTGCAGCCACGGCGACGTATGCGGTGGCTGCACATGCGCGGCGACGAGCTTCCCGTGACGACGTTTCTCGATCACGACGGTCAACGCCGCGATCAGCGCGAACACGATCCAGTTGACGGCGAGCGCGGGCCCGGCGCCGAGCGCCTTCACGAGCGAAACCGGCTGCAGATGCGGCAGCGCGGTCCAGAACGGCATGTGCGCGGTCGCGATGACGGAGCCCGCGATGAACGCCGCGAGCGTCACGATCATGCGCGTGCTGCCGCCGCCGACCGTGTACAGCGTGCCCGATGCGCAGCCGCCGCCGAGCTGCATGCCGATACCGAAGATGAACGCACCCACGACCACCGACGTGCCCGCCGGCGACACGAGCCCGGTCACCGGCATGCCGAAGAGCGTGCCCGCGGCCAGCGCGGGAAAGAACAGCGCGACGCCGACCGCGAGCATCAGCATTTGCGCGCGCAGGCCTGCGCCGCGGCCATCGGCGATGAACACGCGCCACGCCGACGTAAAGCCGAACGCCGCGTGATACAGCGACACGCCGAGCAGCGCGCCGACCACATAGAGCGCGGCCTGGCGCAGGCCGACGGTTTGCCCGAGATAGACCGCGCCGAGCACGATCAGCAGCGCGGCGATGCCGAGCGGCTTCGGATCGATGTCCGCGCGGCGCGGAATCGAAGTAGCGAAATCTGACATGAGAGAAACCAATAAAAAGCGGAACAACCTGTGATTTTCTCGCGTTTTGCAGATCTTCGCAGGCGGCACGGCGCTTGCATCGTCTGCTGCAATCTGCCCCCTCTTGTCCGGAGAAAAGCGTGCATATCGTCTGCCACATGATGTCGTCGATCGACGGCCGCAGCCTCACCGATAACTGGAATCTCGATTTCGCGTCGCCCACGTACGAAGACACCGCCGCGCGCTTCAAGGCCGATGCATGGGTCTGCGGCCGCGTCACGATGCAGGAAATCTCGCACGGCAAGGACCGCGGCTATCCGCGCGGACTTGCGAAAGGCCCCATTCCGCGCACCGATCACTTCGCGAAACGCGATGCGAGCCAGTACGCGATATCGATCGATCCGAAGGGCCGCGTCGCGTGGAAAAGCAATACGGCGCTCGATTCGCATATCGTCGAAGTGCTCGCCGAGAGCGTGGAGGACGATTACCTCGCGTATCTGCAATCGATCGGCGCGTCGTATGTGTTCGGCGGCAAGGACGACATCGAACTGAAGCGCGTCGTCGAAACACTCGAGCGCGAGCTGAAGATCGCGAAGCTGATCGTCGAAGGCGGCGGGCATGTGTCGGGTGCGTTCGTCAATGCGCAGCTTGCCGATGAAGTCAGCGTGCTGCTCATGCCGCTCGTCGACGGACGCGAAGCGCACACGTCGTCGTTCGAAGTGGCGATGGACAAGTGGAAGAAGCCCACGTATCTGAAGCTCGAATCGGTCGAAAAACTGGAACACGACGTAGTCTGGTTGCGTTACACGCGCACGGCCTGACACGCTGCACCGGAGCCGTCCAGGCGCGCCTGCGGCGGCACGAAGCTTGCTCGCATCAGCCTGCGCAGGCCGGACGTAAGCCTGCCGCAACTTGGTCGCAAGCGTTTCATACCGGGGAGCGCGCGCATGAACGCATCGTCTGATGATCATGATCTGGTCGTGCTCGTCCATAGCGGCGGCAAGAAGGCCGCGGGCGGCGGGCACGAAATCGATACGCAGCGCGCACTCGCCGGCCAGCTCGCGGCGCTCATCGGCGCGCCTTTTCGCGGGGCATTCGATGCTGCGCGGCCCTGCCCGCATCGATACATCGTCCCCGACGACACGCTTTCAGCCGGCGATGCGCAACGCATGGGCATCACCGGCGAAGACGATCTCTTCGGCGGCGTCGTGCCTCATCCGTTCGTCGCGACGAAGGTGATCGCGCACGGTCTGCCGCCGAACGCGCGCGCGAAGCCCGCCGGATGGTCCGACGAACTCGGCGAGCGTGTGCGGCATCTCGTGCTGCCGGGCTATTCCGCTTTTTCGCGCGAAGACGCCCATGCCGCCGCCGCGCTGCTATGGAGAGACGGCGCGGTGAGGCTCAAGCGCCCTTCGGGCATCGGCGGAAGCGGACAGGCGGTCATCGCCGATGAAAGCGAGCTCGACGCGCAACTCGACGACATCGGCGACGACTTGCTGCGCACCGAAGGCATCGTGCTGGAGCGAGACTTGCGGGACATCGCTACGTTCAGCGTGGGGCGTATCCGTCTGCGCTCGCAAGAAGCGAGCTACTACGGCGTGCAACACCTGACGCGCAACAATCACGGGCACAGCGTGTACGGCGGATCGGATCTCGTCGTCGTGCGCGGCGGATTCGACGCGCTGGAACGCATCGACATGCCGGAACACGCGCGCACCTCGATTCGACTCGCCCGCGAGTTCGATGCCGCGATCCGCGACGCCTTCCCCGGCTTCCTCGCGTCGCGCCGCAACTACGATGTGGCCTGCGGCGCCGATGACGAGGGCCGTCATCGTTGCGGCGTGCTCGAACAATCGTGGCGTCTCGGCGGCGCGAGCGGCGCGGAAATCGGCGCATTGCGGGCGTTCGCGAACGATCCCGCGCTCGAGGTCGTGCATGCGTCGACCGTCGAAGCATACGGCGCGGACACCGACGTGCCCGCCGACGCGTGCATCTACTATCGCGGCGTCGATCCGCACGGCGGGCCCATCACGAAGTTCTATACGGTCGATACGGTCGATACGACGCGCAACGCGGCCTTCCCGAAGCAAAGGAGCGAGTGAATGGCGGCAGACCGGCAGCAGATCCAGATTCCCGTCGAACGCGGCTATCTCGACGGCACCGTCGTGACGCCCGCGACGACCATACCGGGCATCCTGTTCGTGCACGGCTGGGGCGGCGATCAGGCGCAGTACATGGAGCGCGCGCGTCAGGCGGCGGCGCTCGGCTGCGTATGCCTCACCTTCGATCTGACCGGCCACGCGCGCACGAAGGAAGCGCAGGAGACGGTGACGCGCGAAACGAATCTCGGCGACGTGCTCGCGGCGTACGACACGCTGGCCGCGCATCCGCTCGTCGACAAGACGTCGATCGCGGTGATCGGCAGCAGCTACGGCGGCTATCTCGCGGCGATCGCCACCTCGATGCGGCCGGTGCGATGGCTCGGTCTGCGCGTGCCCGCGCTCTATCTCGACGAGGGCTGGACCATCGCGAAGCGCGCGCTGCACAAGGAGCACGATCTCGTCGCGTACCGCAGACGCATCGTGTCCGCGAGCGAAAACCGGGCGCTGGGCGCGTCCGCGGAATTCGGCGGCGATGTGCTGCTCGTCGAATCCGAGCACGACGAAACCGTGCCGCATACGGTGCTGGCCAGCTATCTTCAGGCGTTTTTGCGCGCGCATTCGCTGACATATCGCGTGATCCAGGGCGCGGATCACGGCTTGTCGGATGAAGGCAGCCAGCGCGCGTACACGGCGCTCGTCATCAACTGGCTCGCGGAAATGATCGGCGGACGACGCGCGGGCAGCCGCGGCGAAGCGCCGGGCCTCATCACGTGATCGTGCCGCGCGGCCGCGCAACCGGGTCCGCGCCTTGCTGTTCACTGGGACCATTCAACTTCACGAACGGAGGACACGATGCCCCGCCAAGCCCCCACAGAGACGACTTCCGCCACCGCCCGGACCGCGCAGAGCCAGGACGCCCTTCAGATGCTCACCGAGGATCATCGCGCCGTCCAGAAGCTCTTCGAAGCGTTCGAGAAAGCCGCGAAGGACGATCTCGATGCGAAAACCACGCTGGTGCGGCGCGCCTGCGAAGAGCTCACCGTGCACGCGATGATCGAAGAGGAACTGCTCTATCCCGCGGCGCAGGAAGCGCTCGATGAAGACGACCGGCCCGATGTCGAGGAAGCCTATGTCGAACACTTTCTCGTGAAGGTGCTGATCGAAAAGTTTGCGAAGCTGAGAGCGGGCGATGCCGGCTTCGACGCGACCTTCAAGGTGATGAGCGAAATGGTGAGCCATCACATCGAAGAGGAAGAGTCGGACCTGTTTCCGAAGCTGCGCAAGTCCGGCGCCGATCTCGACGAGCTCGGCAGAAAGATGATGCAGCGCAAGGAAGAACTGGAGTCGAAGATCCCGAAGGATGCGGGCGATAACACGACGCGCCTGCATTGACGCTCATCGACACTTCCCGGAGCCGAAGCATGAAGAACCCTTGGGTGAAGAAGAATCCGTTCCTCAGCATGTGGCTTTCCGGCGCCAACGCGGTGATCGGCGCGACGCGAGGCCGCGCCACCGCGCAGGCGAAGCGGCAGGCAGCGACGTTCTGGTCGGCGGCACTCACGCCACCGAAACCGAAGAAGCGTCGCGCCCGGCGCTGAGGCTCCTTCCTTCGATGCGGACGCTTCGGCATCCGCATCGATATGCGCTGCCTCACTCGCGCAGTCCACTGAACAGATCGGAAAGCGCCCGATGCGTCGACGCGCTCAGTCCCGCGCCTACCGCCGTCTGCACGGTGCGCCGCAGTCCGAGCACGGCGACACCGACGAGCGCGAGCGCGATCAACTCGACATTCGGCGAGCGGAGAAACCACGGCGCTGTGTTCGTCGCCGGACGCACGCGCGGCGCGCGCGTGATGCGCAGCGGCGCCTCCGCCTCATACGCCGCGATCAGTTCCGCGCGCGATTCGGCCATGCGCGCGAGCATCGCTTCCTGAGCCTCGGCGTGCTTCATTGCGCGACCTCCTTGATGGCTTCCACGTCACGGCGAAACTGATCGCGCAGTAATTGAAACGGCTCGGCCGGCTTGCGCGACATCATGACGATGGCGGCGATCAGCGCGACCGCGAGCCACGCGCCCGCGACGCACCACGCCGTCAGCACCAGATGCGGCGTGCCGACGGCCGTCACGATCACGGCGATCGATACGAAGGACAGCGTGAACAGCGCACCGATCGTGAGCGTGACGAGCGCGATCACTTCGTGCAGCACGCGCTTCTTGGTTTCAGCAAGCTCGATCGGAATCAGCTCGCCATAGTCGCCGAGACGTCTCGTGCAGAAGTGGCCGATCCTGCGCCAGTTGGCGATTTTTCTCTGGATTGTCATCGTTGCTTCTCCGGCGAGTTCAGAATGATGCGCCGCGCGCCCGAGTGAGCCGCACGTAACGCCGCGCGGCCAGCACGAGCGGGCTTGAGTATGGATCGCATGGAAATTCCGATGATCGATGGATCAACGCAACGAGCAACGCGCGTACCTAACGCCCTCGCAACTCAACGCCCGCGTTTCGCCGCGCTCTTCGCCTGCGCCCTCGCGAGACGGCGGGCGATGTCCGCCGCCGCGCCGTCGTCGGGGCGCGCGGCAGCATCGTCGGGATCTTTCTCGGACGCGAGCTTGAGATAAGCCGCGGCGAGCTTGCGCAACTCTTCTTCGGTCGCGTCCTCGATCCCGATCAGCTGATTGCTCGCCGCGCGATGCGACGCCAGCAACTCGTTGAGCTTGAGATGAACCGCGACGCTGTCCTTGTTCGCGCTCTGCTGGATCAGGAACACCATCAGGAACGTGACGATGGTCGTGCCCGTATTGATGACGAGCTGCCAGCCTTCCGAAAACTTGAAGATGGGGCCCGACACGAGCCACACCGCGATGGATATGACGGCAAGCCCGAACGCAACCGGCGAGCCCGCCCATCGCGTCACGGTGCTCGCAAAGGCGTCGAATGCGCGCGT
This sequence comes from Caballeronia calidae, assembly GCF_900044055.2. GTDB lineage: Bacteria > Pseudomonadota > Gammaproteobacteria > Burkholderiales > Burkholderiaceae > Caballeronia > Caballeronia calidae. Next base: position 46,792 of record NZ_FCOX02000030.1, read on the forward strand.
GACGGGATGCGTATTCGCGTAGGCCGGGCTGGACGTATTCGGCACCGTGTCCAGCGGCGCCGCGTCGGATATCTGCTCTCTCTTGTTCATGTCTCGCTCACTGCACACTTTCGGAGGCCCACGTCGCGCCTGTGCGGAACGCGTCGGCTTCATCGTTTTCATGCTGCTGATGCCATCGTCGGAAGACACACGCAATGCACATCTTCCGTCCGATGAAAAGCGTTATCACTTGAGCTCGTCGGGCACCTTTCCGCCGTTTTCCGCGAGCTTCTGCATCACCTGCTTGTGAAGCCACATGTTCATCGCGGCTGAATCTTCCGTATTGCCGGTGTAGTGCAGTTCCGAAGCCAGCTCCTTGCGCGCGGACAGGCTGCTGTCGAGGCCGAGCAGCTTCATCAGGTCGACGATCGATGTCCGCCAGTTGAGCTGTTCGCTGTGATTCGCCTGCATCTGCGTCAGTACTGCTTCGACATCCACTTCCTTCATCGGCGCGGCCGGTTGCGCGGGCGTGGAAGCAGCCGTCGACGTGGTGGGTGCGGCGGCAGCGTTGCCCGTGCCCGCGGGCGCGGCAGGCTGACCCGTGCTCGCGCCGTTGCCTGTGCTCGCCTGCGCATTGCCGTGATGGAAGATCTTGTTCAGGATATTGGAAAAGATACTCATGGCGCCTCCTTTTGAAGTGAGTGCACGCTATGTGCAAATGCCGTGCCGCCTGCCTCAGGGCGTGGCCGGGGTGCCCTCGCCCGGCTTGTTCGCAAGCCCCGCGCGGGTGATATCGAATGCGAGCCGCTTGTCATTCGCGTCATAACGACAGCGCACGTTTGCGCCCTCCGCGACATCGCCGCGCAACATTTCCTTCGCAAGCGGGTTCTCGATCAGCTGCCGGATCTGTCTGCGCAATTCGCGCGCGCCGAACTCGGGCCGATAGCCGACCTCCGCGAGATGATCGACCACCGATTCGTCGAATTCGAGCGATACGTCCTGGCTGTGCGCCATGCGCTGCACCTGATCGAGCAGCAGCCGCACGATATGCCGCACCTCGTCGCGGCCGAGCGACCTGAAGAGAATGATGTCGTCGATGCGATTCAGGAATTCGGGCCTGAAATGCTGGCGCAGCACGCTCATCACGCCGCTTTGCAGCGACGCGTCGGCGTCCGTCGCGCTGCTCGTGAAGCCGAGCGTCGCGCGCTTCTGTCCGGCGATCACATCGGAGGCGAGATTGCTCGTCGCGATGATCAGCGTGTTGCTGAAATCGACGACGCGGCCCTTGCCGTCGGTGAGGCGTCCGTCGTCGAAGACTTGCAGCAGCACGTTGTAGACATCGGGATGCGCCTTCTCGATCTCGTCGAGCAGAATCACGCTATAAGGCCGGCGCCGCACGCGCTCGGTCAGCTGCCCGCCTTCCTCATAGCCCACATATCCCGGCGGCGAGCCGATCAGCCGCGACACCGCATGACGCTCCATGTACTCGCTCATGTCGACGCGCAGCATCGCGTCTTCATCGCCGAACACGACTTCAGCGAGCGCCTTCGCGAGCTCGGTCTTGCCGACGCCCGTCGGCCCGAGAAAGAGAAAGACCGCGATCGGCCGGTTGCGTCCCTGCAAGCCGGTGCGTGCGCGCCGCACCGCATCCGACACGGCCTCGACCGCCTCCTCCTGGCCGATCACGCGCTTGTGCAGGCGCTCTTCCATCTGCAACAGGCGCGCGCGCTCTTCCTCGGTCAGTTGCGCGACGGGAATGCCCGTGAGCGTGGCGACGATCTCGGCGATCTGCGCGACCGTCACGGTCGATGTATTCGTGCCGATGCGCTGCTTCCACGTATCGGTGCTGTCCTGTAGCGCTTTCTCTTTCTGCGCGATCTCGCTGTCGAGCGCATGCGCGCGGTCGAATTGCTTGCGCGACGCCGCATAGTCCTGCTCGCGCCGCATTTGCGCGAGTTCCGATTCCAGTTCGAGGATCTCGGCGGGCCGCGACGTCGCCGAGAGATTCACGCGCGCGGCCGCCTGATCGACGAGATCGATCGCCTTGTCGGGCAGAAAGCGCCCGGTGATGTAGCGATCCGACAATTCCGCCGCGCCGACGATGGCATCGTCCTGAATCGTGACCTTGTGATGCGCTTCGAGCCGGTCCCGCAGGCCGCGCAGAATGTTGATGGTCTGCGCGACGGTCGGCTCGGCGATCAGCACGGGCTGAAAGCGCCGCTCCAGCGCCGCGTCCTTTTCGATGTGCTTCTGATACTCGGCGAGCGTCGTCGCGCCGATCAGGTTCAGCTCGCCGCGCGCCATCGCCGGCTTGAACACGTTGGCGATATCGAGGCCGCCTTCGCCGCCGCCCTGCCCCGCGCCGACGATCGTATGCACTTCATCGACGAAGAGCAGCAGCGTCTCGCGATTCGCGGTGATCTCTTCGACGACCTGCTTCACGCGCTCCTCGAACTCGCCGCGAAACTTCGCGCCCGCGACCATCGAATTCACATTCAGTTCGACGAGGCGCTTCTCGCGCAGCGATTCGGGCACGTCGCCGTTGACCATGCGTTGCGCGAGCCCTTCGACGACCGCTGTCTTGCCGACGCCCGGCTCGCCGATCAGCACCGGATTGTTCTTGCGTCGGCGCGCGAGCACTTCGACCATCGTTTCTATCTCGCGCGCGCGCCCGATGACCGGATCGAGATGCCCTTCGCGCGCGAGCGCGGTGAGATCGCGGCTGAACTTGTCGAGATTCGGCGTGCGCGACGGCGGGCCATCGCCGCGCGGCGGGCCGCCCGCACCGACCGTCTGCGTGGTCTGCTGCCTGAGCGCTTGCGGATCGACATTGAGCTTGCCGAGCAGTTGCCCGGCGAAGCTGTCGGGCACTTCCGCAAGGCCGATCAACAGATGCTCGGGCGCGACATAACTGTGACGCAACTGCCGCGACGCGAGAAACGCACGATCGAGCGCGCTCTTCAGGCGCGGCGACACCGCGATCATGCCGTCGGGAGGCGGCTGCGTGCCTTCGCGGCGCTGCGCGTTCGCGTCGATATAGGCGCGGATATTGGCCGCATCGATGCCGACGCTCTTCAGTATCGATTCGATGACCGCGTTGTTCGCGAGCTCGTAGAGCAGATGTTCCGTATCGACCTGCGAGCAGCCCGATTGCACCGCGCGCTCGGCGGCACGCATCAACATTTCCTTCGCGCCGTCGCTGAAATAGCGGTCGATGTTCGCGCCTTCGGCTTCATTGAGACGTGCGGCCGCGTTCTGTTCGGGCGGCGCGGCGGTCTCGGGCGCGGGCGGCTCGGCCGGTGCGCCGCCCATGAACAACGCTTCGAGCGGCGAGAGTGCGCGCTGGTGCCGCGTCAACTGCGCATAGTGAAAGTCGCATACGTCGATGACGTGACGCCGGCCGTTGCGCAGCACGGCGAGCCGCACGGTGGCGGGACGTGCGCCGCATACGTCGCACAAGTGAGCCATGTTCGGTCTCCTCGATCGATGGGCCTGCCGCCCGGAATTCAAACGAGCTGCAACCGCCGTTCCAGAACGCCGCGGGCCGATGCGGAATAACGCTTGCTAAGGCGTTGTCGTGCCAAGAAGAAGCACGATAACGCGAATTCCCCACTATCACAGCAGCCCTGCAATGCGGCTGAGGAGTCATCGTGGACATGCCATCCTGCTCCCCTTCCATCACGACGATGATCCGCATGGATCACACGCATGTGATGGCGGCTTTTCATCGCTATCACGCGGAAACTTCGTGGTGGAGAAAGCGCGCCATCGTCGAACTCGCCTGCACGGCGCTGGAAATACACGCGCAACTCGAAGAAGAGATCTTCTATCCGGCGCTCAGCGAAGCGATGGCCGGAGACGAGCGACTCACGAAGAGCAAGCCCGAGCACGACAAGATGCGCGAAGATATCGCGAAGCTGCGTTCGATGGGTCCGGAGGATGCCGCCTACGACGCCCGTTTCATGCAGCTCATGCGTGAAGTGATGCATCACGTCGCGGATGAGGAAACGGTGCTGCTTCCGACTGCCGAACGCGCGCTCGCCTCGCAGTTGTCCGAACTCGGCATGCGCATGACGAAGCGCCGCATGCAGCTCGTCGCGCAGCACCGGCCCGGCGCGATCGCGGCGAATACCGTGGGCACGTTTCCGCTCGCATCGTTTGCGTTGATGTCGATCGGCGCGCTCGCGCTCGCGCACTGTCTGCGGCCCGCTTCCGCGCGCCGCGGATATCGCGCGTAGCGGCGCTCAAGGCTCGCGCGGCGTGCCGTTCACCTCGACGATAAGAACCGGGATGGACTTCGCGCCGGGCACCTTGCTTTCCTTCGCGTAGTGCCATAGCGGCAGGAGCGGATTGCACTCGGGGTAATAGCCGGCGATGCATCCCTGCGGTATGTCGTACGGCTCGATGCGCAGACCCGCGACGCGCCGCTCGAAGCCATCGTCGGCGATCGTGCGCAAAGTCACGCGGTCATCCTTGCTGAGACCGTGGCGCGTCATGTCGGCGTCGCACATCAGGATCACCATGCGGCCGCCGCTGATGCCGCGAAAGCGGTCGTCGTGGCCGTAGATCGTCGTGTTGAACTGGCTGTCGCTGCGCAGCGTCATGAGCCGCAGCGATTGCGGTTCGCGCTCGGGCATGTCCGGGTCTTCAACGATGGTCTCGGGCACGAAGAACTCCGCCTTGCCGCTCTTCGTCTTCCACTTGCGCTCGCGTGCGGGCAGATCGCGCGGGAAGCCGCCGGGCGTCCACATTCTTTCGTTGAAGTCGTGAAAGGTCTCGGGATACGTCTTCGCGATTTCATCGCGCACGAGCGCATAGTCGTCGCGCCAGCGTTCCCAGTCGACGGTCGAGCGCTCGCCGAGCGTATGCTTCGCCAGCGCCGCGACGATATACGGCTCCGAGCGCGCATCGACCGATGCGGGCTCGGCCACGCCGCGCGAGCCGTGAATGCAGCCCGTGCTGTCTTCCATCGACACCGCCTGCGCGCCGCTTGCCTGCGTATCGATCTCGATGCGGCTCAGGCACGGCAGAATGTACGACTTCTCCCCATGCACGAGATGACTGCGATTGAGCTTCGTCGCGACATTGACCGTGAGCTTCAGACTCCGCCACGCCGGTTCGATGCGCATGCGGTCCGGCACCGAGCGCACGAGATTGCCGCCGAGATTGACGACCGCGCTCACTTTGCCGTCAAGCATCGCCTCGAAGGTCTCGACGATATTCATGCCCTTCTCGCGCGGCGGCTCGAAGCCGAACTGGCTCGCGAGCTTGTCGAGCGGCGCGAGCTCCGGCTTCTCCGTGATGCCCACCGTGCGCTGCCCCTGCACGTTCGAGTGCCCGCGTACCGGCGACGGCCCCGCGCCCGGCTTGCCGACATTGCCGCGCAGGAAAAGCAGATTGCACAGCATGCGCACGTTCTGCACGCCTTGCCTGTGCTGCGTGATGCCCATGCCGTAGTGCGCCATCACCGCGTTGGCGCGCATGTATTCCGCCGCCGCGGCTTCGATATCCGCGCGCGGCAGTCCGGCCACGCGTTCGATATCGTCCCAGGACGCGGCGCGCACGTAATCCGCGAAAGCCTCGAAGCCGACCGTATGCGTTTCGATGAAATCGACATCGAGCATGCGCGGCTCGCCGCTTTCCTTCGCGCGATCGTCGGCGTGAATGACGGCCTTGCAGAGGCCGAGTATCGCGGCCGTGTCGCCGCCCGTCTTCACCTGATGATATTGCGTGCTGATCACCGTATGCGCCGGCGTCATCATCTCGAGCGGCGATTGCGGATTGGCGAACTTGATGAGCCCCGGCTCGCGCAACGGATTGAACGTGATGATCGGCACGCCGCGTTTTCTGGCGTCCTGCAACTGATGCAGCATGCGCGGACTATTGGTGCCGACGTTCTGCCCGAAGAAGAACATGAGATCGGTCTTCTCGAAGTCTTCGAGCCTGATCGTGCCGACGCCCGCGCCGATCGCGGCCTTCAACCCGACGCTCGTGCTTTCGTGACACATGTTCGAGCTGTCGGGAAGATTGTTGGTGCCGTACATGCGCGCGAAAAGCTGGTACATGTACGACGTTTCCAGCGATGCCCTTCCCGATGCATAGAACGACACGCGCTTCGGATCGAGCGCGCGCAACTCGCGGCCGATGTCCTCGAATGCTTCGTCCCAGGTCACGCTCACATACTTGTCGGTGGCGGCGTCGTAGCGCAGCGGCGCGGTGAGACGCCCCGCGTCTTCGAGATCATGATCGTGCCACGCGCATAGCTCAGTCACCGTGTGCAGCTCGAAGAACTGCGGCGTCATGCGCTTTGCGGTCAGGTCCCACGCGGTCGCCTTCGCGCCGCTCTCGCAGAACTCGAAGGTATGCGGGTCCGCCGGCTTGGCCCACGAGCAGCTCACGCAGGCGAAGCCATCGGGCTTGTTCTGCTTCAGCAGGACCGTGCTTTCCTTCAGCGGCACCTTTTCCTGGATGAGCGCGCCCGTGACCGCTTTCAGCGATCCCCATCCACCCGACGAATACGGGTAGGCGGCGCTCTTGCGAACGCCGTTGTCTGATTCGGCCATGTCCTTTGCCTCGCACGTGTTCGATGTGTCTGAACCACGCGCGAGCAAAGGACGTACCCTTACGGGTCGCCTTCAGCAGCGGACCATCGCGCCGCAATGCCCCTCATCGATCCGGCACGGACGGGGCCGATATCGCGCCGATGGTCGAGGCCACTTCGCCATCCGACCATGCAGCGATGTCGCCGAGCGAGAGCATGCCCACGAGCTGTTTTTCGCTGTCCACGACAGGCATGCGCCGTATCTGCAAGCGCTCCATCCTGCGCATCGCGTCTTCGATCTCGTCGTTTTCGAAGCACCATTCCACCGGCTCGCTCGCCACTTCCTGCACTGCGCAAGACGAATCCTTGCCGACGGAAATCGCGCGGACCATGATATCGCGATCCGTCACGACGCCCTTCAAGCGCACGCCGTCGCATACCGGCAGCGCGCCCACGTTGAGTTCGTCCATCAGTTCGGCGGCGCGGCGAATCGTGTCGTCGGGCGCGATGGCCTGCACGCCTCGCGTCATTACTTCGGCTACCTTGGTCATGACATCCTCCTGCGATGCGCAACGGTCAGCATCCGTCATGCCGATGCGCAGCAGGCTGCACGAATAACGCACACGCGCGTCAGGCCTCGCCGCCCGGCGCTTCGAGATCGGGCGTGCCGCGCACGGGTTGCTGATCGGGTTGGAGATCCGTATCGGGCGAGGTTTCAGGCGTGCGCGCGGGCGGCGTGCCGCGTGCGAGTTCTTCCTGCTGCGGATCGGGACGGGGCGACTGGTTCGTATCAGGCATTGCGTGATTCCTCCGGGTTTATCGACGTATCGATGCCGGAGCATTGCGCATGCCGCGAACGCTCAACGTGCGTATCGGAGATCGAAGTAATGCTCCACGCGCGACAACGCATAGAGCGCGGCCGCGCGTCGCACGTCGTTGCGTTCGCCTTCGAACTTCTTCGTCTCGCTGAAGGTGACGATCTCGCCGTCGCGCGACCGGTACGACCATGCGAAGCATTGCGTGCCGGGCGGCGGACCGCCGCCTGGCGCAGCATCGGCGACGCCGGTGTTCGACACCGCGACGTCCGCGCAGCACGCTTCCTGTTGCAGCGCACCTTCGGCCATTTCCCGCGCGACTTCCTCGCTCGTCAGACCGTGCTGCTCCATCGTTTCCTTGCGCACGCCGAGAAAGCCCGCCTTGCCAGTCGGCGAGTAAGTGACGAAGCCCACATCGAGGCATGCCCCGCTTCCCGGCACCGACGAAATCAGCGAAGCGATGTAACCCGCCGTGCACGATTCTGCCGTCGCGAGCTTGAGGCCGCGCGAAGTCAGGAATGAAACCGCTTGCCTGGGGATGTCCATGTTTCACCTTCGGATGCTTCAGCGCGCCGTGCAGAGATGGGTCTCCGACCGAACCCGTTGATCGAAGACGTCCAGCACTTTGCATGCCGCTTCGCGACGTCCCGGCTACTTCTGCACGCCCGTCTGCAACGCCGCCGCGCCGCGCCCATCGCGAGGCGCCATGCGCGCCAGGAACACGACGCCGGCCGCCACCACCGACATCACCGCGAGGCCCGTCAATCCGCCCTGAATCGAGCCGGTCTTCTGCTCCAGAAAGCCGAAGGTCGCCGGCGCGACGAAACCGCCGAGATTGCCGATCGAGTTGATGAGCGCGAGCACGGGCGCCGCGATGCGCGCATCGAGATAGCCTTGCGGAATCGGCCAGAACAGCGAAGACGCAGCCTTGAAGCCGATCGCCGCAAAGCAGATCGCGATGAACGAAGCGACCGGGCCGCCCAGACCGGCCGCATACATGCCGGCCGCCGCGATCAGCAGCACGCATGCGACCCACGCCTGCTGGAACTTGACGCGCGCCGCCAGCGCCGCGAACAGATACATCGCGACGATGGAGATGAGCCACGGAATCGAGTTGAAGAGGCCGACCTGGAAGTCGTTCAGATGCCCCATCTTGCGGATGATGCTCGGCAGCCAGAACGTCGCGCCGTAGATCGTCAGCGAGACCGAAAAATAGATCAGGCAGAAGATCAGGATCTGCGGGTCGCGCAGCAGGCTCCAGGTGGACGGCTTCTTCGCATGCACGGCATCGCGGCGGCGCTGCTCGTCTTCGATTTCAGCGACGACCGCATCCTGCTCGGCGCGCGTGAGCCACTTCGCATCGCGCGGCTTCGAGTCGAGCCAGAACCACACGAAGCCCGCGAGCACCACCGACGCCATGCCCTCGATGATGAACATCCACTGCCATCCATGCAGGCCCGCGCCCTGGATCAGCATCAGCCCGCCCGAGATCGGGCCGGAGAACACCGACGCGAGCGCCGAGCCGCTCAGGAAGACGGCCATCGCCTTGCCGCGTTCATCGCGCGGCAGCCATTGCGTGAAATAAAACACGACGCCGGGGAAGAAGCCCGCTTCGGCCGCGCCGAGCAGAAGGCGCATCGCATAGAACGAGGTTTCGCCCTGCACGAAGGCCATGCCGGTCGCGGCGAGTCCCCACGTGATCATGATGCGCGTGAGCCACGCCTTCGCGCCGAAGCGCTGCATCAGCATGTTCGACGGCACTTCGAACACCGCGTAGCTCACGAAGAACAGGCCCGCGCCGAGCCCGTAGGCCGCGGCGCCGATGCCGAGATCCGCGCTCAGATGCTGACGCACGAAGCCGATGTTCACCCGGTCGATGTAATTGACGATGAACATCACGACGAAGAGCGGCAGCACGTGCCACTTGATCTTGCGAACGGCGCTCGACAGCACGCTGGAACTGCTCATGAAGGTGTCTCCTGGATCGGGGCGCTGCGAATGTATTTTTGGTTTAGAAGCGCGGGTTCTTGCCGGTGAACTCCGGCTGATACTTGCGCATCTGCGAGAGGTCGTCGCGATTGCGCACGCCGCACGTGAGGTATTGCTCGTGCAGCTCCGCAAGCTTCTCGCGATCGAGCTCGACGCCGAGGCCCGGCGTCGTCGGCACGCGCACCGCGCCGTTGTCGAACACGACGCGGCCGCCCTTGATCACTTCCTCTTCCTGCCACGGGTAGTGCGTGTCGCATGCATATGTGAGGTTCGGCACGCTCGCCGCGACGTGGGTCATCGCCATGAGGCTGATGCCGAGGTGCGAGTTCGAATGCATCGACATGCCGAAGCCCCACAGCTTGGCCATGCGCGCGAGCGTCTGCGTGGCGCGCAGGCCGCCCCAGTAATGGTGATCGGAGAGCAGCACCTTGATCGAGCCCATGTTGCAGCCGCGGCGGAAGTCGTCCATCGTCGTGATGACCATGTTGGTCGCGAGCGGCAGCTTCGTGTGCTTTTGCAGTTCGGCCATGCCTTCGAGGCCGGGGCACGGGTCTTCGTAGTATTCGAGGATCTCGTCGAGCTCGGGCGCGGCCTTGATGCTGGTTTCGAGCGTCCAGTTCGCGTTCGGATCGAGACGCAGCGGCATGCCGGGGAACGCCTTCGCGAGCGCCTGCATGCAGGCGATTTCATGCGCCGGCTCGAACACGCCGCCCTTCAGCTTGATGCTCTGGAAACCGTACAGGTCGATCATGCGCCGCGCCTGCGCGACGATCTGCTCCGGGCTGATGCCCTCGCCCCACGCGTCGGGCGCATACGGCTTGTCGATGTGCTCCGCGTACTTGAAGAAGAGATACGCGCTGTAGGGCACGGCATCGCGCACCTTGCCGCCCAGCAGATCGACGACCGGCGCGCCGACGATCTGCCCTTGCAGGTCGAGCATCGCCACTTCGAGCGTGCTGATGACCTTCGGCGCATTCTTCGCGGCATGCGATCCGGGCGCGAGCTCGAATTCGACGGCGCCGGGCGTCGCCGTGATCGTCGCGCGCACGCGCTCTTCCATCCGGTTCAGATCGAACGGCGAAAGGCCGATCACGAGGTCCTTCGCCTGATCGAGCACGCGCAGCATCGGCTCGTCGCCGTAAGTCTCGGAGATGCCCACGCGCCCGTCGCTCGTCTCCAGCTCGACGATAGCCCGCAGCGCCCACGGCTCATGGATTCCCGCGGCGTTCAGCAGCGGGCCGTCGCGAAAGGCGATCGGGGTGATTCGAACCTGGGTGATGGCAATGTCGCGGGTCATGTCGGCTTCCGGAAGTAGCGAGAATAACCGAATGGTAAAGCACTAATATATTAGTGTGTCAGCCGGGTTAACGCTGACGGCCGCATTCCACGACGGCACGCCAATCGGCCCTCGGCGCGGCTATAGTACTAATGTTTCAGTCGCCTTTCGTTTCGCGCCCATATGAAAAACGCCGCTTCCACCGCCACCGTTCATCGCCTCGACCGGTCCCGTCACGCCGCGCCGCAAGTCTTCGAGCGGCTGCGCGAAATGATCGTCTCGCTCGAACTGGAGCCGGGCACGGTGCTCTCGCGCACCGAACTGGCGACGCGCTACGGCCTGAGCCAGACGCCCGTGCGCGACGCGCTGATGAAGCTCGGCGAGGAAGGACTCGTCGATATCTTTCCGCAGCACGCGACGGTCGTGAGCCAGATCAGCGTGGCGTCGGCGTTGCAGGCGCACTTTCTGCGCCGCTCGATCGAACTGGAAGTCGTGCGCACGCTCGCGCGCGAGCACAGGAAGTCGCTGGTCGCACGGCTGCGCGCGACGATCGCGGAGCAGATGGAATGGCTGGAGCCGAAGGACGTCGAGCAGTTCTCATCGCTCGATCAGGCGTTTCATCGGCAGATGTATGAAGCCGCGGGCGTGCCGCAGCTATGGGACCTGGTGCGCAGGCTGAGCGGCCATATCGACCGGCTGCGCCGTCTGCATCTGCCCGTCGAGGGCAAGACGATGGCCGTGGTGCGCGATCACACCGAGATCGTCGATGCCATCGAAAAAGGCGATCCCGATGCCGCCGATGCCGCGTTGCGCAAGCATCTGTCGGGCACGCTCGGTCAGGTGGACGAGATTCGCGCCCGTCACCCGACCTTTCTGACCGATCACTGAGCGTGCCGCGCCGCCGTCAGACGCCGTGCGCGTTCAGGCGCGCGGCGTACCAGCGCGAGAACTGCTCGACATAGCTCTCCGTGAACGGCGAGAACACGGCCGCCTTGTAGGCCGGATCCTGCGTGCCCTCGTGCGTGATCTCGACGAGATGCTTGTCCTGCGCGTTCGTCGCGACCCACACTTCGGTCAGGTCCTGAATCTGATAATCGACGCCTTCGACGGCATCCGCGTGCACGAGCCACTTCGAGCGCACGAGCGTCTTGTCCGGCGCGAGCGGAATGATGTACGACACCACCGCATGGTCGCTCATCACGTGCGTCCATGAGTTGTGCGTCCAGAGGTGCGTGTCGCCGAGATCGCGCCGCGTGAGATTGCCGAGCAGCTTTTCGCTCGCAACCTTGGTGCTCATCGTCTGCGATTCGCCGTGTCCCGCGATCACGAGCTGCTGCGTCCTGAACTGCGTCACGGCATCTTCTTCCAGCCATTCGACGGTCGCGCTCGTGAAGCCGTCGTTTTCCCAGCTTGCCTGACATGCCGCGTTGCGCGCCTTGTAATCCTCGAGTTCGCGCAGCGATTCTTCCGTGAGATTCTCCGGGCAGAAGCCGAAGTCCTCCGGCAGGAACGATGCCGTCAGCTCAGGATGCGTGCCCGCGCAGTGATAGCACTCGCGATTGTTTTCGATCACGAGCTTCCAGTTGCCGTTCTCGATGATCTCCGATTCGAACGCGATCTTCGTGTTCTGCAGATCGTAGGGCGCGAAGCGCGGCGCCATCGTGTCGTCGAGCTTCGCGATATCGGCGGGCGCTTCATCGGCGAGGCACACGAAAATATGCGTCCCGACGATGCGCGTATGCACCGGCATCAGGCTGCGGCACTTCGGATCGAAATCCTTGCCCATGTGCGCGGCGTGGCGCAGGCTGCCGTCGAGATCGTAGGTCCATTGGTGATACGGGCAAACGAGCATGCCGACGGTGGACTTGCCCGCCTCCTTCAGCCGCGCGCCCCGATGGCGGCAGACGTTGCGATAGGTGCTGATATTTTCGTCGTCGTCGCGAACGATGATGATCGAGGCGCGGCCGATATCGACGGTCGAGACATCGCCCGGCTCGGGCACGTCCGACGTCACGCCGACCAGAATCCAGTGCTTCTGGAAAAAGACCTCGACGTCCTTCTCGAACACATCCTGACGGCCAAACAGCTCGCCCGGCAGGCCATGACCAGGCTCGCGGCTGCGGATCAATTCGCCATGACTTTTGATTTGCACTTCGGACATCGTCGTTCTCCAACGTTCAGGGATATCGGGACTTCGAATGGTCCCGCGCTATCCTGAGTATTGGATCGATGAAAAACAGCGTCAACGCGCTTTATTTTCTGAGACGGATAACTTTGGGTTATGCGTGCGCGCTCGGGTCTGTCAGCCGCGCCGGGCTTGGTGTTGCGCCCTCGCGCAGCCAATTGATCAGACCGTCGATGGCGGGCGTGATGGTGCGCCCGTGCGGCACCACGGCGTAATAGGAATCCGTCGGCTTGAACGACGCCACCGGCAGCCTGACGAGCTCGCCGCTCGCGAGAAAATCCTGAACGAGCCGGCCCCAGCCGAGCGCGATGCCCTGGCCGAAACGCGCGGCCTGGATCGCATCGGTGTAGAGGCTGCAGCGCAGCGCGAAGTTGAGCCGCATCGGACGGAAGCCGACCGCGAGGAACCACTCTTCCCAGCCCATCCAGCCTTCGGTGGTCGAATCCGATTCGATGAGCACCGCGCCCGCCAACTCCTCCAGCGAAGCCGGCTCGGGCCGTGTCTCGAGCCATGACGGCGAGCAGACCGGGAACGTCTCCTCGTCGAAGAGCAAGGTCGCGGTGCCGTCCGGCCAGGTGCCGTTGCCGAAGCGCACGGCGACATCGATTTCCTTGTGCCGCAGGTCCGCCGTGAACATCTGCGTGGAAAGACGCAGTTGCAGATCGGGCTGCGCCGCCTTGAGCGACGCGAGGCGCGGCAACAGCCGGAAGTGCGAGAACGCGGAGGTCGCCGCGAGCACGAGTTCCTGCTGCACGGGGCCGCGCGCGAGGCGGTCGAACACGCTCGCGATCTTCTGCATCGATTCGGCGACCACGCGGTACAACGCCTCGCCTTCATCGGTCAGTTCGATCGCGCGATGCAGCCGGTGAAAGAGCCGCGTGCCGAGCGTCTCTTCGAGGAATCGCACTTGCCGGCTCACCGCCGCCTGCGTGACGCCCAGTTCATGCGCCGCGAGCGTGAAGCTGCCGAGCCGTGCGACGGCCTCGAATTCGACGAGCGCGGTCACCGAGGGAATGAGCCGCCGATAGCCCTTGGTTTTTTCGGTTGCCGGTTTCATGGGCGGCGCTCACTCGACGGCCTTCGTTTGATCCGCGGGCCATCCCTGCATCATCGTGGCGATTTCCTCGTCGAGCCATTGGCGGAACTGCAGATATTCCGGGCGCGACTTCGCATTGCGATGCGTGATCAGATAGTGATGGCGATCGTGGAACACGAGCGCATCGTCGACGGGACGAACCAGCTTTTTCTGCTCGACCTGACGATGCACGAGATGATGCCAGCCGAGCAAGGTGCCCTCGCCCGCTTCGGCCTGCGCGACGAGCAGGCGATAGTCGTTGCTCTCGAGATCGTCGTGCTGATCGAGACGCTCGGAGCCGTCGCCCTGCTGATACCAGTTCTTCCACACGCGCCAGTCGACGTGCTCGCACACCTGCGCGCGCCCGAGCAGCGAAAGGCTCAGCGTGGGATGCGCAAGCAGATCGAGCGGCTTCAGCGTGCGCCCATGGAAATAGCGCTCATGAAACGGAACGCTGCATACCGGATAAACGATGTCGTGAAAGAGCGGCTCGACTTCGTATTCCGCTTCGCGCGGCGGGTTCTTCGTGATGATGACATCCGGCTCCATGAGATCGTCGAGCTCCATGAAGTGCTCGGTCACCATCACATGAAGGCGGATGTTCGGAAAGCGCTGGCGAAACGCGGGCAATCTGAATGAAAGCCAGAGCGCGGAAAACGTATGGGAGATGCAGAGCGTCAGCGCGTGACGGTCGACGCGCCGCACCGCCTGCGCCGCCTCCGCGATGTTCATGATCGACAGATACGACGCGTTGTAGAGAATGCGGCCCGCGTCGGTCAGCGCGATATGCCGGCCGGTGCGCTCGAACAGCGCGACTTCGAGCGTGTCTTCCAGCTCCTTGATCTGCCGGCTCACCGCCGCCTGCGTGACGCACAACACTTCCGCCGCCTGCGTGAAGCTCTCGTAACGCGCTGCGGTGACGAAGCACCGGAGCGCGCGCAAGGATGGCATCTGGGCGAGAAGCCGGTCCGCGAACTGCTGTTTCTTCTGCATGTGAATCACCTTCCAGGGGCTCGCATGCGCCCTTCGGCGCCGGATGCTTGGACTTATCGTTTGTTATACGTATCCCGCGCGCTCATACACGCCCTTGCACGCGGCGCATGATGCCATCGAGCGCCTCCGAGTAATGCGCGTACGTGCCTCGCGCCGACAACTCGCGGTCGAACTGCTCGTTGAGGCCGCCGGGCGTGCTCGCTTGCCCGATCATCGCCGAGAAGGGCTCCGTGCCTTGCGTCGTTTCATGAGCGAGCCCCACATGATAGCCCGACAAAAAGGAACGGGCAGACGCATACGGCAGCCCTTGCCGCACGAGCCACGACGCCTGCTCCTCCAGCAGCGCGAAGAAGCTCGCCATCGTCGCGGTCACGGCGGACAGGGCGTCGAACTGATGTTCGTTGTCGACTTCGACCGCTTCGCCGAGCGGGGCGAAGAGCGCCCGCGCGATGTCGTCGCGCGGGCAGATGGCCGTGCTGCCCTTGCCCGACGCCACCGCCGGAAGCGGCACGGTGCGCACGACCTTGGCCGAGCGGCGCACGAGCGCGCGAATATCGTCGATCGACTTCGCCGCGATGAAGCTGATGACGTGATGCCGCGCATCGAAGGTCAGCTCGCCCAGTACATCCGCTGCGATCTGCGGCAGCACGGCGAGGCACACGACATCCGATGCATCGAGCACCGCCTGATTGCTCGTGCAAACCTCCACGCGTGAATCGAGCGATGCGAGTTGCGCCGCGATCTGCGCATTGCGCGGCGACAACGCAATGCGCTCGAAGGGAACGCCGAAACGGATCATGCCGGTCACGACTGCCTGCGTGATCGCGCCGGTGCCGATGAAGCCTGCGCGCATGGTGCCTCGTCTGTTGTTAGTCGAGCTTCAGCCAGGTCGTCTTCAGCTCGCAATATTGATCGTGCGCGTAGACCGACTTGTCGCGTCCGCCGAAGCCGGACTGCCCGAAGCCGCCGAAAGGCGTCGACAGATCGCCCTCGCCGAAGCAGTTCACGGTCACGGTGCCCGCGCGGATGCGCGCCGCGATCTTGTGCGCCTGGTTCACGTTGTCGGTCCACAGCGATGCCGCGAGGCCGTAGCACGTATCGTTCGCGATGCGCACGGCCTCGTCGACGTCAGCATATTCGATAACGCACAGGACCGGGCCGAAGACCTCGTCGCGCGCGATGCTCATCTCGGGCGTGACGTTGTCGAAGATGGTCGGCTCGACGAACCAGCCGCCCGTTTCCGTCAGCGTCGCATTGCCGCCGCAGGCCACGCGCGCGCCCTCCGCCTTCGCCTTCTCGATGTGGCCGAGCACCTTGCGGTAATGCCCTTCCTCGATGAGCGAGCCGAGCTTGACGTCGGGATCGAGCGGATCGCCGGTTTTCCAGCCATCGAGCACGGCCAGCATCTTTTGCAGCAGTTCGGCCTTCTGGCTCGAATGCACCAGAATGCGCGAGCCGGCGCTGCAGTTCTCGCCCATGTTCCAGAACGCGGCGGCGACGGCCTGCTCCGCGACGGCATCGAGATTCGCGACATCGGGCAAGACGACTTGCGGATTCTTGCCGCCGCATTCGAGCACGACGCGCTTCAGGTTCGTATCGGCGGAATAGCGCAGGAAGCGCTTGCCGGTTTCCGTCGAGCCCGTAAATGCGATGAGATCGACGTCCGCGTGCACGCCGAGCGCCTGCCCCGCGCCTTCGCCGAAACCCGTCACGACGCTGAACACGCCGGGCGGCAAGCCCGCTTCGAGCGCGAGATCGGCGATGCGCAGTGTCGACAGCGAGGTCTGCTCCGCGGGCTTGACGATGACGCTGTTGCCCACCGACAGCGCCGGCCCGATCTTCCACGCGAGCATCAGCGCCGGAAAATTCCACGGCAGCACCGCGCCGACGACGCCGATCGGCTCGCGCGTGATCATGCTCACGACGCTCGCGCCGGACGGCGACAGCGCGTCGTAACGCTTGTCCGTGACCTCGGCATGCCAGCGGATGCACGCCGCCGATTCGGGGATATCGAGGCCCATGCATTCGCTGATCGGCTTGCCCGCTTCGAGCGCTTCGAGGAGCGCGAGCTCGTCGGCGTTGTCGTCGATCAGTTGCGCGAGACGCAGCAGGACCGCCTTGCGCTGCGCGGGCGCGGCCTTCGACCACACGCCCGATTCGAACGCCTCGCGCGCCGCGACGACCGCGCGGTCGATGTCTTTCGCGTCGCACTTCGCGACTTCCGCGAGCACCTTGCCCGTCGACGGATTCAGCGTGCCGAAGGTCTCACCCGACGCGGCATTGCAGCGTTGCCCGGCGATGACGGCGCGGCCGTCCAGCGACAGCTTTTCCGCCATGCGCTGCCATTCCTGATGCGTGCTCATGTCATGTCCTCACAGAGTCAAAGTTCGGCGCCCGCCGAGAATTCCTTCACCCAGATCGCCGCCGATACCGCGACGTCCGCAATCGGCCGGATCGGCAGCGAACGCGGATGCGGCTGTTTCAGCAATTGATTGATCAGATCGTTCGATTGCCCGAGCGCATGTTCCGCGATGAGCTTGCCCGCCGCCGAGCCGCGGCTCAGGCCGAGCCCGTTGCAGCCGACCGCTTCGTACACGCCGTCCTCGCGCTGGCCGAAGAGCGCGCCATTGTTCGTCGACAGGCACAGCGCGCCGCCCCACGTGTATTGCAGCTCGACGTCCTCGAGCATCGGAAAGCGCCGGTCGAACGAGCGCTGATGCAGATGCTTCGCCTTCGCGAGATCGTGCTCCGACACGGAGACATTCGGCCGGAACGCGAAATGGTTGCGCACGCAAAGACGGTTCGTCGCGAGACGGCGCACGGTCGTGCCCATCGGGTCGGCGGGAATCAGTGCCCACGAGTTCGTTCCGCCGAGCCGCGCGATCTCGTCGTCGTTCATCACGCGCGACATCGACGCGAACGTGTACACCGGCAGCAAGCCGTTCGGATGGCCGCCGAAGGTCGCCGCATACGCATTGGTGCACAGCACGACCCGCTTCGCCTCGATTTTTCCGTTCGCGAAGCTCAACAGCTTCGTCTGGCCGCGCGTCTCCATGGCTTTCACCGCGCTCAGCTCGAAGACCGTCACGTTCGACGGCTGCGTGGCCGCGAGACCGCGCATGAGCGCCGCGGGCTGAACCGTGCTGCACCCCGGCGTGAAGAGCGCGCTCTGATAGAAGCGCGTGCCCGTCACTTTCGCGATCGCGGCTTCGTCGAGCCATTCGCAGGGCTCGTCGATGCGCGCGAGTCCGTCCGCGAAGTGCGTCAGCGCCGTGTGCCCCTTCTTGTTCACCGACGCGTGATACTTGCCGTCGTCGCGCCAGTCGCACTCGATGCCGTGCTGTTTGACCGTGTCGCGCACATAGTTGATGCCGTGCCGTTGCATGCGGACATCGGCTTTGTCGGCCTCGACGCTGCGCGAGTAGCTCTCGCTGCTGATGTCGTGCGGCAGATCGACGAAGAAGCCGGAATTGCGCCCCGCCGTGGAGCGCCCGACGCGATCCGCCTCGACGAGCGCCACCGATGCATCCGGCGCAAGCTCCGCGAGCCGCCGCGCCGCGCACAGCCCGGTGATGCCGCCGCCGATCACGACGAAGTCGAAGCGCTGCTCGCCCGTCACGCTGTTCGCGGGCGCGGCGGGCGGCAGGCTTTCCCACCAGCCGTTGACGCCATCCGGTGCGGGAAACCGCACGAAGTCCAGTTTCGAGGCCATGCGCGTGAGTCTTACTGAGCGTTGCGCAGCAGGGGTTGAACGATCCTGGCGAAGGCGCTGCGCTCTTCGTCGTTGAGCGTGCCGAGCGGCGCGCGCGCGTTGCCGACGCGCGTGCTCGCGAGCTCGCAGCCATAACGTACATACTGGATGAACTTGCCGCTGCGTTCCAGCAATTCGAGCACCGGCAGGAGTTGCGTCATGAGCTTGCGGCCGGTGCGGAAATCGCCGCGCTTCACGCACGCGTCGAGCAGATTCGTATGCGCTTCCGGCAGGAAGTTCGATGCGCCCGCGACCCAGCTTCGCACGCCCCACGCGAAGAACTCGAGCGCCTGATCGTCCATGCCGCAGCTGAGAACGAAACGGTCCGGCAGATGCGTCGCGAGATGATGCAGATGCGCGATATCGCCGGTGCTTTCCTTCATCGCCGCGAAGTTCGGGCGGTCGCGCAGTTTGTCGAGGACTTCGTCGCCGATAGCCGTGCCCGTGCGCGCCGGGAAGTTGTACAGCATGATCGGCATGTCGAGCGCGTCGTCGACCTTCAGCAGGTGATCGAGCAGTTCGTCCTGCGTCGGCTGCGCGTAGTAAGGCGCCGCGACCAGCAACGCGTCATAGCCGGCACGTTTCGCTTCTTGTCCCAGACGCAGCACCTCCTTCGTCGTGGTCGCATTGATGCCCGCCGTGAGATACGTCTTGCCGCCGACAGCCGATGCGACCGTATCGAACGTCTTCACGCGCTCTTCGAAGCTGAGCGCATAGTATTCGCCCGTCGTGCCGCCCACGCCCATGCCCGACACGCGGCCCACGAGACTCGCGGCATGCTTGCCGAGCATGTCGTAATCGATTTCGCCATCCGCCTTGAACGGAGTGACGAGCGGAGTATGTACGCCTTCGAAGCTCATGATGATGTCTCTGTTGAATGGGATCGTGTGTGGGCTCGAGCGCGACGCGTCAGACGAGCGCTTCCGTATGCGAATAGATGGGAAACTGGATGCACAGATCGCGCACGCGCGCGCGGACCGAACGTTCGATATGCGCGTCGCCGTTCGGATCGCGTTCGAGCGCGGCCAGCACTTCGAGGATCATCTCCCCGACCTGCTCGAACTGCGCGACGCCGAAGCCGCGCGTCGTCGCGGCGGGCGTGCCGAGACGGATGCCGGACGTCACCGTCGGGTTCTCGGTATCGAACGGAATGCCGTTCTTGTTGCACGTGATGCCCGCGCGTTCCAGCGCCTTCTCCGCCTGCGTGCCGGTGAGGCGCTTGCCGCGCAGATCCACGAGCAGCAGATGGTTGTCCGTGCCGCCCGTCACGAGGCTCAGTTCGCCCGCTTGCAGCACCTTGCCGAGCACTTGCGCGTTGCGCAGCACGCGGTCGATATAGGCGATGAATTCCGGCCGCAGCGCTTCGCCGAACGCGACGGCCTTGCCCGCGATCACATGCATGAGCGGTCCGCCCTGCAGGCCGGGAAACACCGCCGAGTTGATCTTCTTGGCGATGTCGCCGTTGTTCGTGAGGATGAAGCCGCCGCGCGGGCCGCGCAGCGTCTTGTGCGTCGTGGACGTGACGACATCGGCGAACGGCACCGGATTCTGATGCCGCCCCGCCGCGACGATGCCGGCGATATGCGCCATGTCCACCATCAGCAATGCGCCGACGCTGTCCGCGATTTCGCGGAACGCCGCGAAATCGAGCGCACGCGGATACGCCGAATATCCGGCGATGATGAGCTTCGGCCGATGCGCTTCGGCCAGCCGCCTCACTTCGTCGTAATCGATGCGCAGCGTATCCGCGCTCACGCCGTACTGAACCGCGTTGAACCATTTGCCCGACAGCGCCGGACGCGCGCCGTGCGTGAGATGCCCGCCCGCATCGAGCGACATGCCCATCACGGTGTCGCCCGGCTTGACGAGCCCGAGCATCACCGCGCCGTTCGCCTGCGCACCCGAATGCGGCTGCACGTTGGCGAATTCGGCATCGAACAGCGCTTTCACGCGGTCCATCGCCAAGGCCTCGATGCGGTCGACATGTTCGCATCCGCCGTAGTAACGCCGCGACGGATAACCTTCGGCGTACTTGTTCGTCAGCACCGTGCCCTGCGCCTCCATCACCGCCGACGACACGATATTTTCGGATGCAATCAGTTCGATCTGCGTTTGCTGGCGGCGCAACTCCAAAGCGATCTCCGATGCGATCACGGGGTCGTGGCTCTGCAGGCTTTCGCCAAAGAAGCGCGAATACTCGTTCACGGGAAATACTCCGAAGGCGTTGCGATAACTTGCGTCACTGTTCCAGCCAGGCCTTCACCTTGTCCGGATGCGCGTCGACGAATTTCTTCGCGGCCGTGGCGTAGTCGTTGGTCGCATTGCCTTCGAACTCGATCGCTTCGACATCCGCGAGCGTCAGCTTCAAGTGCTTGAAGAAGACATCGGCACGCGGGAATTTCTTCGCGAACTGCTTCGATGCGAACGCATGGACCTGCTCTTCGCCGCCGAGCGTGCCCTTCGGGTCCTTCAGATAACGCATTTGCCATTTCTGGAACAGCCAGTGCGGGCTCCACACCGTGGCGACGATCCATTGCTTCGAACCCTGCGCACGCTGAATCGACGCGAGCATGCCGGCCTCGCTCGATGACTGCAGCTTGTAGCCCGACAGGTCATACGCCTTGATGGTCTTCTCCGACGCCTGCATGAGACCGCCGCCCGGCTCGATGCCCTGGATCACGCCATTGAGCTGCTTCTGCACCTCGGGCTTCTTCAGATCTTCGATCGACGAAAGCTGCGATTCGGGAACGTAGGTCGGCACGGCCCAGCCGTTCTTGCCGCCGGTATAGATGATGCCGACGTCGTCGAGATTGTCCTTGTAGCGCGCCACATACTGGCCATGCGTGACCGGAAGCCAGCCGCCGACCATGATGTCGAGATCGCCGCGCGCCACGCCCTGATACTGGATGCCGATATCCGCCTGAACGAACTGCACCGGCTGCTGGAGCTTGGTTTCGAGCACGTACTTCGCGACGTTGGCGACCGCGAGCACGTCGGCCCAGTTGGTCACGGCGACCTTGATCGGCTCGGCGGACATCGCCGGACTCGCGCCGACCCCGAACGCCACGATGGCCGGCGTCACGATTTTGACGATCAAGGATTTGATGAAGCTGTTTTTCATTTTGGACTCCGTATCTGACGATTCAGTATGAAATTAGGGGCGACGCTGTGTCTTTCAGGTTTGCGCAGTGTTTCCGGCCGGGGCGGATTTCGCCGGCGTGGAGATGACCTTCTTTTTCTTCTTCTTCGACTTCACGCCGAAGCTTTCCGTCAGACGGTCGAGAATGATCGCGAGCAGCACCACGCCGAGACCGCCTTCGAAACCGATGCCGATATCGAGGCGCTGAATGCCGCTCAGCACGTACTCGCCGAGACCACCCGCGCCGATCATCGATGCGACCACCACCATCGACAGCGCCATCATGATGGTCTGGTTCACGCCCGCCATGATGGACGGCAATGCGTTGGGCAACTGGATCTTCCACAGCAGTTGCGCATCCGTGCTGCCGAACGAGCGTCCCGCTTCGAGCAACTCCTCGCGCACTTGCCGGATGCCGAGCGTCGTCAGCCGCACGACGGGCGGCATCGCGAACACGATCGTGGCGATCACCGCGGGCACGCGGCCGAGACCGAACAGAATGACGGCGGGAATCAGGTACACGAACGCGGGCATCGTCTGCATGAAGTCGAGCAGCGATCGCAGGATCACTTCGACGCGCTTGTTACGCGCGCCCCAGATGCCGAGCGGCACGCCGATCACGAGACTGAAGAAGGTCGCCGCGACGACGAGCGCCAGCGTCGACACGGTTTGCGCCCAGAGCCCCATGTAATTGATCACGTAGAGCGCCGCGCCGACGAACACCGCGAACACGACACCCTTTCTCCACAGCGCGAGGGCCATGAGAATCACGAGCATCGCGATGAACGGCACCGCGCTCAGACCATCTTCGAGCAACTTGATGACCGCGCCGAGCCCCGCGGAGAATGCGTCGAAACCGCCGCGAAAATGCGAGAAAAGAAAGTTGACTACGTCTTCGGCGAACTTTCCAAAGATCGATGAATTCATGCTGCCCTCCGCTCCATGACCTGCTTGAGAATCGTGCGGCATGAGACCACGCCCGCGAGTCTGCCTTGTTCATCGGTGACCGGCACGTCGTGCTCCTGGCTGAGCGCGATGGCCGCGAGTTGATGCAGATCCGCGGTGAGCGGAACTGCTGCGACGTCGTGAAGCAACGCGTCCTTGATCGGCCGGCTGCCCGTCTTGTGCAGCGACGCGGGCGTCACGCAACCGTGATAGCGGCCCGTTTCATCGCAGACATAGCCGCACTCCGCGCCGCTGTCGATGAGGCTGTTCAGATAGCGCTCGGACGGTGCGCTCGTGTTGCACGCGATGAGTCCGCGCTCGACCTTCGTCATCAGGCTCGATGCTTCGAGGAAGCGCGACACGTCGACATTGCGGAAGAAGTCGCGCACGTAATCGTCGGCGGGCGACTGGATGAGTTCCGCCGGCGTGCCGACCTGAATCAGACGGCCGTCCTTCATGATGCCGATGCGCCCGCCGATCTTCACCGCTTCTTCGATATCGTGCGAGATGAAGACGATCGTGCGCTGCTCTTCCTTCTGCAAACGCAACAGCTCGTTCTGCATTTCGAAGCGGATGAGCGGATCGAGCGCGGAGAACGCCTCGTCCATCAACAGCACGGAAGGATTGACCGCCAGCGCGCGAGCCAGCCCGACGCGCTGCTGCATGCCGCCGGACAGCTCGCTTGGCAGCAGCTTCTCGTACGAAGCGAGACCGACGCGCGTCAACGCGGCGCGGGCCACTTCATAACGATCCGCTTTCTTCTTGCCCGCGACTTCGAGGCCATAAGCGATGTTGTCGATGACGGTGCGGTTCGGCAGCAGCGCGAAAGACTGGAACACCATCGCCATTTTTTCGCGGCGCACGGCACGCAGGTCGGGCGCGCTCATCGGCGCAATGTCGCGGCCTTCGAGAATCACCTGTCCGGAGGTCGGCTCGATCAGGCGATTGAGCAGACGCACGAGCGTCGATTTGCCCGAGCCGGAGAGGCCCATGATGACGAAGATTTCGCCTGCGTTCACGGCGAGGCTCACATCGTCGACGGCGACCATGTTG
Source organism: Caballeronia calidae (assembly GCF_900044055.2). Taxonomy (GTDB): domain Bacteria; phylum Pseudomonadota; class Gammaproteobacteria; order Burkholderiales; family Burkholderiaceae; genus Caballeronia; species Caballeronia calidae. The sequence continues at coordinate 70,533 of NZ_FCOX02000030.1, forward strand.
CCGGTCTGCGCGAAGATTTCGTTACGGCCGTGGCCTTGATTCAGAAGCTCCTGCGCGCGCTCCGGCTTAGCGCCGAAGATCTTCGAGAGGTTTTTGACCGTAAGGATTTCGGTCTGGGACGCCGCAACCGACTTGGCCGACGATGCGGTTCCCGACTGCGAGGGAACCTGATTCGTGACGTCGTTCGGTGCGAGAGTTAGGTTGGGAATCATCGGGTCATTCCACCTAGCAAGTGAGAAGGGATTTGGCGCTGCCGGAACATTCCGGCGTTCATTTGCGTTGAATGAAGCGTACATGGCTAATTCCGAACACCCACCGACATTTTCTGAGCACTTTTCGATACTTCTGGTAATGCAAGCGCACGTTGCAGAAAGTGTTTAAAAAAAGCGGAATGATGTGTTTCGGCCGCAGAGCCAGCGCTGGCGGGCCTTTGCGGGTGATGGGTTCGCGCGCTGACGATGTCTGCCGCGCGAGCCTTCAGGAGAGGCGCTAGGGAATGCACCTACGCGCGGTCGCCGGGGTGACTTTTTCTGATGGTAAACGCGCAGACGCCGCGAATAAATCGCGGCGTCGATGACATAAAGTTAGCCGTGCGAGACCGAAACCGGCATTCAGACACTGCCGATCAGCCAGTCGCGAAATGTCGCTTCGTCCTTCGTAAGCGCTTTGCCCCGCGGATGAACGAGATGATCATGGCGCCCGGTGACCAGTGCCATGTCCGGGATCGCGCATAGCTCGCCTATTCGAACCGGCGACGTCACAATGAAGTCCCAGCCAAGCCCGATGCCGAGCCCCAGACGCGCCGCCTCGTAGACCAGCCCGGTCTGATTGAAGGTCAGAAAGGGTGCTGGTGTGAAATCGTAAGAAAACTGTGCAAACCAGTCTCTCCAGTCCAGACAATCCCAATCGCTGGAGTCGAGATGGATCAGCGGAGACTGTGCGAGTTCGCTGACGTTTTCCGGAATCGACTCCGTATAGTGACTTGGGCTGTAGATGGGATAGACGATTTCAGGAAAAAGCTGAACCGTTTCGAGTGACTTCCATTCACCGTCGCCATACAGGATTCCAAACGCATAATCAGTGCAACGCTTTTCGTTGATGGAGTTGGTTGAACTGACATCGATCGAAATCTGAGGGTATTCGCGAGCGAAGGTCGCTAACCGCGGAAGCAGCCAGTAATGTGCAACCGCGTGAGTGCAGATCACCGAGATCGAACTGTTCCGGTCGTCGTGCCGGACGCGTGAGATGGTGTGCTGGATTCTTGAAAGAAGTGGTCGAAGGTCATCGAACAGCCGTTGACCTGACTCACTGAGACTGAGTGCGCGAGTATGCCGCTCGAAAAGCGAGCACCCAAGCAAGGTTTCCAGTGTGCGGATCTGCTTGCTCGCTGCGCTCTGTGTGATGGACAGCTCGTTTGCCGCCCTCGTGAAGCTGCCGAGACGAGCCACCGCCTCGAAACACATCAGTGTCTCCAGAGGCGGAAGCGTCGCCAGACGACGCGCGTTGAAGCTGCTCATCCAACCCTGTCCTTATAGAGCGGCGACGCCGGATCAGGCGTGTTTCGCCACCGACCAATTGTTTTGAATCACCGGGGAATAGCTCGGGACGCAATGCCTCGTGCACGCGGTCGCGTGAAGGCAAATGAGTGTCGCCATGCCGCAAGAAGCTCCCGAATAATGACGCTACACAGCTCGCCTGGACTAGGACGTTTTCGCCAATCTTCGTGAACAAGCTCGCCAGTGCGCGAGACGTTCGCGCCATAGACGATTTATTCCGCGTCGGAATGCACGAGTCGATAAATTCGCTTGTGACAGTGTTCCGTCGTCGATACGCTGATTCCCGCGTCGAATGCCGTCACGCCGTGCGTTCCAGCTGAGACCACCAGATAGAAGAACGACATGAGTCGTTGTGCACGCATCGATCGATAAGGAACCGCGAAAGACGGCAAAGGAAATCGAAGCAATAACGGAGACAGGCTATGACACCTACACCCGGCAGCGGTGTACGCAGCAATGCAGCGAGGGCAGCAACACAAGCGCGTGATTCCGGCAGTTCCATCGATAGTTCTCAGAGCGGAAGCAACCTCGGACACGGACTGCGGCAACGACATGTCGTCATGTTGTCGATCGGCGGCAGCATCGGTGCCGGCCTGTTCGTCGGCTCGGGACATGCCATTGCGGAGGCCGGACCGGCAGCCATTCTGGCGTATGTCTTCGCCAGCATTCTCGTGGTCCTCGTGATGCGCATGCTGGGCGAAATGGCGTGCGCCATGCCGGACTCGGGTTCTTTTTCGACGTATGCCTCGAAAGCCATCGGACCCTGGGCGGGCTTCACGATCGGATGGATGTACTGGTGGTTCTGGGTGCTGCTGGTTCCGCTGGAAGCTACCGCGGCCGCCAACATTCTGAATAGCTGGTTCCCTCAACTTGCAGTCTGGCAGTACTGCGTGCTCGTGACGGTGCTTCTTACCGCCACCAACCTCTTCAGCGTGAAGAATTACGGCGAACTCGAATTCTGGTTTGCGCTCATCAAGGTCGTGGCAATCAGTGCCTTCGTGATTCTCGGCATCATTGCGCTGGCGGGCGGCTTGCCGAATGTCCATCTCACGCCACTCGCGACCATGACCGGGCACGAAGGGTTTCTTCCTCGCGGATTCGCACCGGTCGTCGGCGCGTTGCTCACGACGATGTTCACCTTTCTCGGCACCGAAGTCGTCACGATAGCCGCGGCCGAATCCGAGAACCCGGCGAAAGAAATCGCGCATGCCATCACATCGGTCGTGTGGAGAATCTCGCTCTTCTATATCGGCTCGATCGCCATCATCATTTCGGTCGTACCGTGGAATGATCCCGCGCTGACAAGCATCGGCTCCTATCAGGCCGTGCTCGAAGTCTTTCATGTGCCGCATGCGAAGTTGATCATCGACACGCTGATTCTCGTGGCCGTCGCAAGCTGCCTGAATAGCGCGCTCTATACGGCATCGCGCATGTTGTTCTCGCTCGGCACGCGTGGACAGGCGCCCTCGCTAGTGACATCGACGACCCGGGCGGGCGTGCCTGCGAATGCAGTGCTGGCTTCCACCGTCGTCGCTTTCGCCGGATGTGCCGCGAACTACATTGCACCCAAGTATGTTTTCGACACGCTTCTGGCCACGACAGGCGCCATTGCATTGCTGGTGTATTTCATCATCGCGCTCAGTCAGATTCGCCTCCGCGCCCGGCTCGTTCGCGAGGGCTCTCTCAAGGTCCGCATGTGGGGTCATCCGTATCTTTCGATGGTCGCGATTCTTTTGATTGCGGGCGCATTCGTCGTGATGGTGAACGCTCCGGATCATCGGCAGGAAGTGGTTTTGACGCTCGGGTCGTCGGCGGTGCTCGCACTGATTGGCTGGCGTCTTCAGAAGCGGCGAGCAGGATAAGCGTCGTGAGTCACTCTGCGCCCGATCTATTCCGTCTGGAGATCCATGACGGATCTCGGGCGCAGAGCATTTCCTTCTTACTTGCCGGCGGTGACCGATTTCACTTCTTCCTTGAGCGCGGTCACGATCTGCTTCAACGCCTGCTTTTGCTCGTCGTCGAGCGGCTGCAACGGTGTGCGCAATCCGCCGGTACGCAGCCCGGCCAACTCGCATCCCTGCTTGATCGATTGAACGAACTTGCCCGCGTCCTCGAGGAAATCCATCAAAGGCATCATCGCGGACATGATGCGGCGGCCCTTGTCGAAATCCTTCTCGACCACGCATGCTTCATACAGCGCGATATGTTCCTCGGGCAGGAAGTTGGAGCCCGCGCATACCCAGCTGCGAGCACCCCACGCAAAGAACTCGAGCGCCTGATCGTCCCAGCCGCAAGAGAGATTGATACTCGGAAAGTGCCGCGCGAGCATGTGCAGCTGACCCGTGCTGCCCGAGCTCTCCTTGATGGCGACGAAGTTCTTCGACTTCGCAACGACCGTTTCGAAGAACGTTCGTCCCATCAGCGCATTCGTGCGACCGGGATAGTTATAGAGCATCGCTGGCAGGCCCGCTGCCTGATCCACCGCGAGCGCATGGATGGCGTTCTCTTCCTCGGTCGGCAACGCGTACGGAGGCGAGCTGACGAGGATCGCGTCGGCTCCTATCGACTTCGCCGCCTTTGCGTACTCGACCGAATCCTCAGTGCGAATCGCGCCCGTTCCGACAATGAGCGGCACCCGCGAACCGATGATTTTTTTGGCCAGCGATGCCAGATCGAATCGCTCCTGCGGCGTGTGCGAATAGTATTCGCCGGTGGAACCGCCAATGATGATGCCATGGACCTTCGACGCGATCAGATGCTCCATGACCTCGGCAAATGCTTCGTTATCGATGGAACCATCGCTCGACAAGGGCGTGATCGCGGGAGTGTAAATGCCTTCGAATTTCATGTTCCAGCCTCTGCTATAAAAAGGGACGAGTGATGATCTGCATGCTCTACAAACTGCTTCGCTACTGATGACTGAGAGAACCGCGCTTAACTCTCGAGACCGGCCATCTGCTGCCCCCACCATAGCGTTGCGTTCACGCCCAGTGAGAGAAATGGTTCCGGCGGAGCCGTCTTGGGTCCCGGCGACTTCAGCAAGTGCTCGACGAGCGCGTTGCTCTTTCCCGCGATCCAGTTGGCCAGAAGCGTTCCGGTCACGGTTCCTCTCGTGATACCCAGACCGTTACAACACAGCGCGCCATAGACGTTGGGGCCCAGCTGGCCAAAGAAGCCTTCGTGATTCTGCGAAAGCGCCAACGATCCGCTCCATGTGTAATCGAAGCCGACATCGGGCAGCATCGGAAACCTTCGCTGGAAGGACAATGCATGCCGCTTCGCCATCCGGGCCAGGTACTGTTGCTTTGGCCGGCCATCGGGATTGAAGCTGAAGCTGTTACGAATCAGAATTCGATTGTCATGCGTACGCCGCACCGTGCTGCCGAACGGGTCCGCCGGAATGACGCCCCAGAATTCCTTGCCGCCCAAAGCCTCCTGCTCTTGCGCCGACAAAGGTCGGGTGAGGCTCGCGTACAGGAAAACCGGCAGCATGGATCGTCTGAGGAAACCGAACCTCATGCCGAACGCGTTGTTGGCGAGTATGAGCTTGTCGGTGACGATCTGCCCTTGGGCATGTCCCAGCACGACCTTCTTGCCGTACTCCACTTCGGTAATTGGCGTGCGCTCGTACAGCGTGACGTTGGCAGGCAGACTGTCAGCAAGACCTTTGACCAGCGCGGACGGCTGCACGAGGATCGTTCCGGGCGTGTAGAGCGCGCGTTTGTAGAAGCGTGTGCCGATGTGCGCGGGCAAGTCACTGCCCTCGATCATCTCGTATTGCTGACCGAGCTTGTCGAGGCCACGGCGATAGGCATCGAGCACGGCGACGCCGCGGCTTTCGACTGCGGCCTGATACTTCCCGGAGGCTCGCATCGCACAGTCGATACCGTGCTCTTCGACGATATTGCGAAGTATCGACTGCCCCAGCAGATTGAGCTGGAGCGTCGTCCTCGCCGTCTCGATGTCTCCGATATAGTCGTCCGCGCCGATATCGTGCGGAAGATCGATGGCGAAGCCTGCATTTCGCCCGGCAGTACCAAAACCCACCTCCTGCGCTTCCACCAGGACGATCTCTTGATCGGGGAAATTCAGCGCGAGCTGCCGGGCAGCGGCCAGGCCGGTATATCCGGCACCGACTACCGTCCATCGAGCGTTCTTTTTCCCTGAGTGCGACGGCCGGGGTGTGCGGGGACCGCTAAGGTGATACCAGCCACACGCGGAATCATCCGCAGGCGTTGAAGTGACCTTCTGCATTCTCGATTCCAAGGGTTGATTCCGGTCCGCACGACTTCGATTCGGGCCGGCATGAGAAACGGCTTATGCACAGCGCCATCGGGCATTCGAGCGAACGTTCAGACGATCGACGTCCGCACCGAACTGGCGTTTCAAAAACTGAGAGTCTGTTTTGAATCCCTTCCGCCGAACGGATCGCGCGCCTCAGGAGTCCGGGAAGCGAACATCGGTTCAGAAAACATTTCGTGCTCTTGTACTATTTTTAACGCATCTCCAACGGCAAACCTTGTCTCCAGAATCGGCTCGTCGAAGGCTAATTTTTTTCCCGAGAAGCGGCGTTGCTGTTTCGAGAAGTATCTTGGACACAACGATATCGAAATGGGCTCTACGTCACCAACGATATTTTGTTGGGGCGTAGCGCGACTTTTCGTTATGAAAGCGATGATGGCGCCGCACCCGCCGACGCCATCCATACAGCATTACATTCCGTTCGAGCTCACTTCGTCTTCGAACGGAAAGTGCCGGTCCATCCAGTCGTAGTGCCTGCCGGCTTCCGCCCAGGGCCAGTTGCGGCTGGTCTCGCCAGCGTTGACGGTCTGTTCAGTGCCGCGGTCGCGCCCGGAAGAAGCCTGACCCTTCATATCGATACAGTGTTCGCGTTGCAATTGCCTCTCCTTTAATGAATCGAGCCATGTGCGAGCTGCTAATGAGTAAAACCGGCCGCCGTCTCCGAGAGGCTCTTGCCTTTGGTCTCGGGCGCGAGCCACTGTGACAATGCCGCGCCCAGACCCGCAATGCCGGCAGCGATCAGCATGGTCCCCGAGGGACCGATGTGGGTCATCGACCAGGGCAGAAGGAACGTGCCCAGACCCGCTCCGACCCGGCTGACGGCAGCCGCGAAGCCTGTTCCGATGCAGCGCACCTCGGTAGGGAAAACCTCTCCGGGATAGATGCCGGTCAACGTGTTGTATCCGGCGTTGAAAAAGGAGAAGACGAGGAACAGCACGAGCACTGCCGCCGGCGGCGCGCCGGTCCACAGACCGATCATCGCGAGGACGACGGTGCACAGCCATTGCGGCGGCACGGTCAGCGTGCGGCGGCCGAGCTTTTCGATCAACAGAACCGTCACGACGACGCCAGCCAAAGCAACCGCGGAGAGACCGATCCCGCCGGCGAGCCCGCCCCCGAGGCCGTATTTCTGAAGCACGCTGTCTGCGAATGTGCCGATCGCGAAGTACGGCGTCACGGCGCAGAACCAGAACATCGACATGAACAGCGTCGCTCGCCAGTATTGCGGCGAGAAGAGCATCCCGAACTTCACACCGGTGACGGCGGTGCATTCGCGCTCGACGTCGGCTGCGTCCGCGGCGCTCTCCATGTACCGGCGGGCAATCGCGCGTGCCTCGCCGGCGCGCTTCTGGTTCCACAGCCAGCGCGGCGACTCGGGCAGTCCGAAGCGGGCAACAAACAGGATCGCCGCGATGAATGAGCTCGTGCCCAGGATGAACCGCCAGCCCAGGTGGGTCGATTCGTTCAGCCAGAAACCGACAGCGAAGGCGATCATGAATCCGGCATACCAGGCAATCTGAGTCAAACCCATCATCCGTCCTCGCAGGCGCGAGGGTGCGAATTCCGACATGAGCGGCCAGCCAACGGAATATTCAGCGCCGATCGCGACGCCCATCATGAGGCGCACGATGAACAGCTCCAGCGGGGAGCTGACGAAGAATTGCATCGCGGAAGAGATGAGGAAGAGACCCATGTCCGCCATGAAAAGCGGTTTGCGGCCGTACTTGTCGGCGGCCCAGCCGCCCAGTGGAGAACCGAACAGGATGCCGAACAATGCGCCGGCGGCGATCAGACCTTCCCAGAACGTCGAGACGCCGAGTTCGGCGGTTAGCCTGGCACTCACGGGGCCGACTATCCCAAGGATATAGCCGTCGAGAAACATCCCGCCTGTAAGGACGAAAATCATCCTCATCATGAAGCGTCGTTTGAACGCCAGGGATGTCTCGGCCTCGGCGATATCGCCAAAGCTCGTGAGAGTATTGTTCTGCAATGACATAGTAGCTCCTCCTGTTTTCATTCAGCCGGCATCTGTGGGATGCCCGGCTCGTGCGCTCGTGCTGCAGCGCCGAATGGTCTCTACGCGAGTCCCTTATTCCCGCGCGATCGTTGCGGCAAGGCGATGGGCTCTATTTATTTGATACGCGCGAAGCATAGGTGCACGACATCTAATGACATCGGACCTTCATCGAGTTAAATCCGGTATGCAGAAGTTATCGACTCGATAAGACGAGTCGAATCGTGTCGCGATCACATGTCGCACGAACGGCAGGGTTTCGTTGTCAACTGATTGCGATGCAGCGCTTTGGAACTGCATCGCTTGTCGATGATCGGACGGGACTTTCCGTCCCGTACCGCTATTTGAAGTCAGACAGGCATCTGTCGGCTAGAACGTTTCCGACGTATCGACGGAATGCCGCCTGATGCGCAGGCCAGTGCACCCACGCACTTACGCTTCATCCGTTTCGTCATCGTTCAGATCGAGCCAGATGGTCTTGAGCTGCGTGTACTGGTCGTGTGCATGCAGAGAGTTATCGCGACCGCCGAAGCCCGATTGCTTATAGCCGCCGAACGGGGTCGTAATGTCGCCCTCACCGAAGGAGTTCACCGTCACGGTGCCTGCGCGAATGGCACGCGCGGCACGCAATGCCCGCTTGCCATTGCCGGCGAACACGGACGCGCACAGGCCATATTCGGTGTCGTTCGCGACGTCGATGGCTTCCTTCAAGCTATCCACCGTGATCACCGACAGGATCGGCCCGAAGATTTCCTCGCGCGCGAGCTTCGCGTCGTTGCTCGCAACGTCGACGATGGTCGGATGCACATAGCGCCCTTCACTCGTCTGACCGCCGAAAAGCACATTGTTATCGTCAGAGAGATAGGACTGAACCTTCTCGTAGTGCGACTTCGAAACCAGCGGCCCGACCCGGTTAGCGGGATCGAGCGGGTCGCCCACGCGCCATTGCGCGGCGAGCGTCACCATCTTGTCGAGCAGCGCAGCCTTGATGTCGCGATGCACGATCAACCTTGTAATCGCCGAGCAGTTCTCGCCCATGTTCCAGAGCGCGCCATTGACGACATGCTCCGCCACGGCATCGAGATTCGTTACGTCGGGCATCACGATGCAGGGGTTTTTCCCGCCCATCTCGAGCACGACTTCCTTCAGATTGCTTTCCGATGAGTAGGAAAGGAATCGCCGCCCGGTAGCAGTCGAGCCGGTGAACGACACCATGTCGATGTCGGGATGGCGGCCGATCGACTCGCCCACCGACCGGCCGCTGCCGGTCACGACATTGAACACGCCGGCAGGAATGCCTGCTTCGAGCGCGAGTTCGGCGACGCGCATCGTAGTCAGCGAGGTTTCGACGGCGGGCTTCACGACGAGGGAGCAACCTGCCGCGAGAGACGGGCCGATTTTCCATGCCAGCATCAGCAGCGGGAAATTCCACGGCAACACCAGACCCACGACGCCGACCGGTTCACGCACGATCATCGAGATGTGATTGTCCGATGCCGGAGAGACCTGGTCGTAGATCTTGTCGATTGCCTCGGCATGCCAGCGCAGCACATTGACCGTTTCGGGAACATCGACCGTCTGACAGTCGAAAATGGTCTTGCCCGCATCGAGACTTTCCATCACCGACAACTCGAGCGTGCTTTTCTCGATGAGATCCGCGAGACGGAGAATGGCGTGCTTGCGTTCAGCGGGGTGCAGCTTCGACCAGCGGCCGTCGTTGAATGCAGTGCGCGCGCTTGCGACAGCCAGATCGACATCGGCCTTGGAACAGGCCGGCAGGTCCGCGAGGCGCTCGCCGGTGGCGGGATTGGTGGTCGTGAACGTTTCGCCCGACAGCGCACCGCAGAGCTTGCCGTCGATGATCGCAGAAGTCGGCAGTTTCAGGTCGTGGGCGATCCGGTGATACTCGCTCGCGGACAGAAAATCGGTCATACGGTCTCCATTGATATAAGTATTCGACACCAGCCCGACAACACGGCCGTTCTCGAAGTCAGAAATAAATCGACACGTTCACACTTTTCCAGGCGAGGCATCGCGTCACAAACGATATCGAACTGCAAATACTGTCGCCAACGATATTTTCTTGGACGAAACCAGTACTTTTGGTTATGGACGAGCTCCGACTCGGCGGCTGACGATGCGATTACAACTGCTGCGGACGGACGATATGCGCGCCCTGCCGTTCTTCGCGCGCAGCCTGCGTCTGTTTCAGCACACCGACGAGCCGGCTTTCGATGCCGTTCGTCGGCGCACTTGGCACGTAGGCGAGGATGCGGGTGTCGAGACCTGTCGCGATCGCGGCCACGGTCAGCACGATGAGCGCGCCCATCGCGCGGCGCAGATGCTCGCCCACGCCGAGCGAACGCTTGAGCCTATCCAGCGCGCGCTTGCCGAGACTCGACGCCACCGCAAGCGAACTCGCGGCCCCCGCGGCATACGCGGCGAGCGCTGCTGCCGTGTGCCAGCTCGCGCCATGCAAGGCCGCGCCCGTGAGAATCACGCCGAGGATCGGGCCAGCGCACGGCGCCCACAGGAGACCGGTCGCCGCGCCGAGCAGCATCGATGAGGCGATGCGGCGCGTCGTGCCCTGCGCCTGCGAATGCGCGACGAAGCGATCCGCGAGCGCCGACAACGGACGCGTGAAGCGCTCGGCGATCGACGGAAACAGCAGCGCCGCGCCGAAGAGCGCGAGCGTGGCGAGCGCGATCCAGCGCCCGTACTGGCTCAATTGCGCGGCACCCGCGAGACCGGCGACACCGATGCCGGTCACGAGCGCGAACGTGCCTGCGAGTCCGGCGAGAAGCGGCAGCCGATCGGTGACGAAAGCCTTGTCCGAACGCGCGAACACGAACGGCACGACCGGCAGGATGCAGGGACTCAGCACGGTGAACACGCCGCCGAGAAATGCGATGACGATGAGTGACATGAGATGGGTCTTCCATGGAATGCGGTTGGACGAGCCGGCAACGGATGCCGGGGCGATGTGCGTATTGCAGCGCGTTCGTGTATCGCAGAAATTTCCGGAACGGCGCCGCGTGCAACGCCGTGTATCGGCTCTGCCGGCGGATACATGGCGATACGAACGGCCGGCTTTGTATCGCCGTGTATCTGGCGCGCGTGCCGATACAGAGCGATTCACATTGGGCCCAAGCGGGACACGCGCGCGATACATCCGCGCGTTTCAATACGCTCCAACGTCGACTCAAAGGAGAACCCGTCATGTTCGATCGACTCAAGATCGCCGCCGTCGTCACCGCGATGGTTGCAGCGTCAGGCGCCGTTGCGGGGCTTGCGGCTTTTACATCAGCCGGGAATGTGTCCAGTGCCGCTACGGCGCAGCAGAGCGGCATGCAGGCGCCGGATTTCGCGGGCATCGATAACTGGATCAACAGCGCGCCGCTGGATCTCGAGCAGTTGCGCGGCAAGGTCGTGCTCGTCGATTTCTGGACGTTCGATTGCATCAACTGCGCGCATACGCTGCCGCATGTGAAGGACTGGTATGCGCGCTATCGCGACAAGGGACTCGTGGTCGTCGGCGTGCATACGCCCGAGTACGCGTTCGAACGGGATATCGGCAATCTGAAGAAGGCGGTCGCGAAATACGGAATCGAATATCCGGTCGCGCAGGACAATCGATACGCGACGTGGAACGCGTACAACAATCAATACTGGCCCGCGTTCTATCTCATCGATCAGAACGGGAAGATCGTGTATAGCCACTTCGGCGAAGGGCGATATGCGCAGACGGAGGAAGCGATTCGCGGCCTGCTCGGCTTAAGTGGAACGCAGCGTTGAAAAAAAAAGCGCGCCCGCGGTGGGCGCGCCTTTGCGTTCGATTGCTCGATGCGACCGCTCAGCCTTGCCGCACGACAGCGCCGTGCGCGTCGGCGTCGCGCGTCGAGCCTTTCGCCGGGCGTCCCGCCCAGTAGCCCGCGAGCATCGATCCCGACAGGTTGTGCCACACCGAGAACAGCGCGCCCGGCAACGCGGCGATCGGCGTGAAGTACAGCTTGCCGAGCGTCGCGGCGAGGCCCGAATTCTGCATGCCGACTTCGATCGCGAGGGTGCGGCACACGGCTTCATCGAAGCCGAGCAGACGCCCGCCCCAGTATCCGCCCAGCAAGCCGATGCCGTTATGCAGCACCACGCCGATCGCGACGACCATGCCGACGGACGCGATGCTCTTCTGCGTGCCGCCCACGACCGCCGCGATGATCAGCAGGATCGACACCATCGACACGAGCGGCAGCGCCCATTCGACCTTGCGCACGAGCTTGCCGAAGAAATGATTCACGACGAGGCCGATCACGATCGGCAGCGCGACGATCTGCACGATGCTCATCAGCATGCCGTGCACATCGACGGCGATCGACGCATCCACATAAAGGCGCGTGAGCAGTGGCGTCGCGAACACGCCGACGAGCGTCGACAGCGCGCTGATCGTCACGGACAGCGCGACGTCGCCACGCGCGAGATAGATCATCACGTTCGACGCCGTGCCGCTCGCGACGCTGCCGACGAGCACCATGCCCGCCATCAGATCGGGCGGCATGCGCAATGCCTTCGCGATGACCCATGCGGCGAGCGGCATCACGAGGTAATGCAGGACGATGCCCGCGACTACGGGCGCGGGCCGCGTGAAGACGCGCCGGAAATCGTCGATGGAGAGCGTGACGCCCATCGACAGCATGATGATCGTGAGAAGCGTCGTGACGTGCGGCGCGATGCACGTCACGGATGAGGGCGCGCAATAGGCGGCGACGGAGGCCAGTACGGCCCAGAGCGGGAATAAGCGGGTGATGCGGGCAAGCATGAAAGGCAATCCTCGAATGTCGTAGCGTGTCGTGTGTTTCAGCGAAAGCGGCGGCGCGGGATGACCGGACGGTCGCGGACGACTGAAGCTTGCCTTCGTGGGGCGGATGCCGGCGCGCGTGCCGGAGCGCGCGGGTCACGCGCGTGTCCGGCCGTACGGCGGGCTGGCGCGGCATTTTACCCGCTGCGGCAAGCCAATTCGGGAGGCGCTTAATTTTTATGAAACGTGTTGTTCCGGTTCACGACTCATTCGGAGCTAATTCTGCGGCGTCAAGATGCGCATCAAACAACCGAACCAAGGAGATGATCATGACGCCGATCGCCATCATTCAAGGCACGCCGACGTGGGTATGGGTGCTGCTCGCATTTCTTGTCTATCGCGGATGCAAGGCGTTGCAGGCCAGCACGACGCCGATTTCCAAACTCGCGATCGTGCCGCTGATTTTCGCGGGCATGGGCATCGCGCATCTGGCATCGGCGCCGCTCGCGGGCTGGGCCGCCACCGCCATGTGGGTCGTCGCGCTTGGCGCCGGCGTCGTGGGCGGCGTCTTCACGGCGAGCCGCACGCGCTTCATCGTCGATCCGATTGCGCGTACCGTGATGCTGCCGGGCTCTTTCGTGCCCCTGCTGCTGATCGCCGCCACCTTCATCGCGAAGTTCTGGCTCGGCTTCGAGATGGCGACCGTGGCGAATATGTCTGCGCTTGCGAGTTACGTCGTGATCGATGCGGCCGTGTCGGGCATCGTTGCGGGCATGTTCGCCGGCCGGTTCTTCACCTACTGGAAGACGATGCACGCGCTCCGTGCATCATGGGCCTGAACGCGGGCCGAAATACCGTCACACTTGTTACTCCCGTTCATCCGCTTTCGGGTCCAGACTAACTCACGGCAAACATCGTTCGAGAGTCCACACTCAGGAGGTTGCAAAAGCCATGACTACATCAGACGAAATGCGCACACCGCCGGTCGTGTCGAAAGAGGAATGGGAAGCGGCGCGCGCGGCGTTGCTCGTGAAGGAAAAGGCTCACACCCGCGCACGCGACGCGCTCGCCGCCGAGCGCCGCCGCATGCCGTGGATGACCGTGCAAACGGACTATGTGTTCGAAGGCCCTGACGGCAAGATCGGCTTGCTCGATCTGTTCGAGGGCCGGCGTCAATTGATCGTCTATCGCGCGTTCTACGAGCCCGGCGTGTTCGGCTGGCCCGAGCACGCGTGCCGCGGCTGTTCGATGGTCGCCGATCAGGTCGCGCATGTCTCGCATCTGAACGCGCGCGACACGACGCTCGTGTTCGTGTCGCGTGCGCCGCAACAGGACATCGCGCAACTGAAGCAACGCATGGGCTGGGACATTCCGTGGTTCACGCTGACGGATCGCTTCGATGCCGACTTCGGCGTCGACGAATGGCACGGCACCAACGTGTTCTTCCGCGATGGCGACCGTGTGTTTCGCACGTACTTCCTCAACAATCGCGGCGATGAACAGATGGGCAATACATGGAACTATCTCGACATCACGCCACTCGGCAGGCAGGAGCTTTGGGAAGACTCGCCCGAAGGCTATCCGCAGACACCGACCTATAAATGGTGGAACTGGCATGACAGCTATGTCGCGGATGCGCCGCCCGACAAGAAGTGGGTCGAGGTGTCGGACGCGGGCGAGGCGGCGTTCCGGGCAGAGAGTGCGAAGAACAAATCGTGAAGTCGAGTTATCGTTTCTGACCGCCACCTCGTTCGAGCGCGCCCATGAACGTCAGCCATTCGCCGACGATCGCCTCGGGCGCGTCTTCCTGCATCAGATGTCCCGAACCAGGCACGCGCGTGAAGCGTGAACCAGGCATCAGCGACGCCAGTTCGACACCGCGCTCGACCGGAATCCATTCGTCTTCCTCGCCCCAAAGAATTGACACCGGGCACGTCAATTCGCCATAGCGCGGTTGAACCTCATCCGTATATCGCTGATCCATCTGCGCGATCTGCCGATAGAACGCGGCCTGCCCTCGTTCGCCGGTCCACGGCCGCGTGTAGATGCGCAACGTCTCCTCCGGCAAGCGCCGATGCGCCGCGCCTTGCAGATAAGCATCGAGCATCGCCTGATGCATGTACGGCGGCACACCCGCGAACGCGGCTTCATGCTGCCGCACATGGCGCACGAAGGGCGATCCCCACGGCGCGACAGCGACCGGATCGACGAGCATCAGCGAACGATACGCACAGTCGTTCAACAGCGCGGCTCTGAGCGATGTCGCGCCGCCGAAATCATGCGCGAGCACATCGGGCAATGCGCCGTTCCAGCCGGCGCTCCAGTGCGCGATCAGCGCGGCCAGCACGCGATTCTGCACGCCGAGCGACACCTCCTGTCCATCGCGCATGTCCGATGCGCCATAGCCGAGAAGATCGAAGTAATGCACGCGCCGCGAACGTGCCGCGATCGGTGCGATGCGTCGCCATACCTGCGATGAAAACGGCGTGCCATGCACCATCACGAGCGGCGCACCCTCGCCGATCACGCCATAACGCACCGATTGGTCCTCGAATTCGAACGCGTGATCGAGGAGCAATGCATCTTTCGTTTCACTCATGGCGTATCCCTTGAATGTCGATACGTGAGGATAAAGCACGTCGCCGAAGACCGCACTTGACCGTCGCGGTCCGATCTTCTATATTCCTGATTGGCTATATAACCGGATGGTCATTGAATCGCATGCGCGAAGACGACTTGAATCAGGTGTTCGCGGCCCTCGCCGATCCCACGCGCCGCGCGATCGTCGCGCGACTCGCGAACGGCGAAGCCACCGTGAATGAACTGGCCGAGCCGTTCGAGATGACGCAGCCGTCCATCTCCAAGCATCTCAAGGTGCTGGAGCGCGCGGGCTTGATCTCGCGCTCGCGCGCCGCGCAGACGCGCCCTTGCCGTCTCGAGCCCGCCACGCTGAGCGAAGCCGCGAACTGGATCGAAGCGTATCGCTCCTTGTGGGAAGCCAGTTTCGACAGGCTCGATGCGTTCCTGAAAACGACCGCGAAGACGAAGCCGAAGAAGCCATCGACATCGAAAGGAAGAAAACATGCCGCAAAATAATGCTACGGCCGCCAGCAGCGTGGCCTTCGAAATGAACCGCGTATTCGACGCGCCTCGCGAACGCGTGTGGCAGGCATGGAGCGAGGCGGACCAGATCGCGCGATGGTGGGGGCCGAAAGGCTGCACGCTGGACCTGCATCGCTTCGAGTTCCGTCCGGGCGGCTTCTTTCATTACGCGATGAAGTTCGCCGGCGCGCCCGCCATGTGGGGCCGCTTCAATTACCGCGATATCGTGGCGCGCGAGCGCATCGTCTGGCTCAACTCATTCGCGAACGAAAACTGCGGCATCGCACGCGCGCCGTTCAGCGATGTGTGCCCGCTGGAAATCGAGAACGTCGTGACGTTCAGCGACGAGAACGGCAAGACGATGGTCGCGCTGCGTGCCACGCCGTTCGGCGCGAGCGAGCAGGAGCAGCGCTATTTCGATGAACTGCGCCCGTCGCTCGAACAAGGCTACGGCGGAACACTCGACCAGCTCGCCGGCTTCCTGCGCGGCGCGTGAAGCGCCGCGCGTACGTGCTCAACGCAGGTTCGTGCGCGCGAGTTCGACGATTTCATCGCCGCGGCCACTCAAAACGGCGCGCAGCATGTAAAGGCTGAAGCCCTTCGCCTGCGACAGCTCGATGGTCGGCGGCATCGCGAGTTCATGCTTGGACGTGACGACATCGACGACCGCCGGCCCCTTGTGCGCGAACGCTTCCCGCAACGCGTTCTCGAGTTGCTCCGACTCCTCCACACGCACCGACCAGATGCCCGCGCCCTTCGCGATCTGCGAGAAGTCGGTCTTGCTGAGATCGACATTGGTGTCGAGATAGCCGCCCGCCTTCAGCTCCATCGAAACGAAGCCGAGCAGGCTGTTGTTGAACACGACGACCTTGATCGGCAAGTCGAGCTGCACGGCCGAGAGCAGATCGCCGAGCAGCATCGACAGACCGCCATCGCCCGATAGCGACACCACCTGCCGCTGCGGATGCGCGGCCTGCGCACCGAGCGCCTGCGGCATCGCATTGGCCATCGATCCATGATTGAACGAGCCGTGCAACTGGCGCTTGCCGTTCATCGTCAGATAGCGCGCGGCCCAGAGCGTCGGCGTGCCGACGTCCACCGTGAAGATCGCGTCCTCTGCGGCGATTTCATCGACGAGCTTCGTCAGGTATTGCGGATGAATCGGACGTCCCGGCGCGGATGGCGTCGCGAGATCGTCGAGGTCCTTGCGAGCGCTCGCGTAATGCCTGAGCGCGTTGTCGAGGAAGCGCCGCTCGTCCTTGCGCTGAAGCTTCGGCATCAGCGCGGCCAGGGTTTCCTTGATCGTGCCGACGAGCCCCATTTCAAGGGGCGCGCGGCGTCCCAGTTGCGAGCCGCGCCAGTCGATCTGCACGATCTTCGCCTGCGGCGGATAGAACGGCCGATAGGGAAAGTCACAGCCGAGCAGCAGCAGCGTGTCGCAGGACATCATCGCGTGATAGCCCGAACTGAAGCCGATGAGCCCCGTCATGCCGACATCGAACGGATTGTCGTACTCGATGAACTGCTTGCCGCGCAGCGCATGCACGATGGGCGCGCCGAGCGTATCGGCGAGCGTGACCACTTCGTCGTGCGAACCCGCGACGCCGCTGCCGCACATGATCGTCACCGCTTCGCAGCCGTTCAGCAGCGCCGCGAGCTTGTCGAGATCCGCGTCGGACGGCACGATCGCGCCCGGCGCGCTCGCGGTCCAGCGCGGCTCCACGCCTGGGCCCTCGCTCAAGGCGACATCGCCGGGCAAGACGATCACCGCGACGCCGCGCTGATCGATCGCCGCGCGCATCGCGCGTTCGAGCACGCGCGGAAACTGCGACGCATTCGACACCAGTTCCACGAAGTGGCTGCACTCCCTGAACAATTCCTGCGGATGCGTTTCCTGGAAGTAGCCGAGACCGATTTCCGTCGACGGGATATGCGCGGCGATGGCGAGCACCGGTTGATGATTGCGGTGGCAATCGTAGAGGCCGTTGATCAGATGCAGGTTGCCCGGCCCGCAACTGCCCGCGCACACGGCGAGCTTGCCTGTCGCGGCAGCGTCCGCGCCGGCCGCGAACGCGGCGGCCTCTTCGTGGCGCGTATGCATCCAGCGGATCGAGCCCACGCGGTCGAGACTGAAAGCGAGCCCGTTCAGGCTGTCTCCGGTGACGCCCCAGATGCGCTCGACGCCCGCGGCCGCAAGCGTCTTCGCCAGATAATCCGCAATCGTGTTCTTGGCCATGATGGTCCCTTTGCTGAAGAGAAGGCGTCCAGTGAATGGCGGAATCGCGCAGCGGAGCGTCACGCGGCGCACGCGCGATGGTTCAATGCATGCAGAATTCAAAACGCAGAGGCAGTGTACGCCGGGGCATCGAGGCTTGTCGTAAACCATGCCGACACCGCTCGGCCAACGCACGGGCGCGCTCGGTACATGGCGTCCGCGCGGGCGCCCTCAAAGGCATTTCGAATGCATTATTCCGGATGGCATTCGGTATGCAGCATGCAAACGACAAGCGGGGCCGGGTCGTCTTTCGACCCGGCCCCGCTTGCATGTGATGATACTCGGCAGCGTGGACGCTCAAGCGCCCTTGCGCACGCTCTCCGGCAGATCACGTCCGTGATACTTCTTGTAGATCGTGTTCAGATTGCCGTTCTTCATGTTCGTGCCGACCCAGTTGTTCACCCACTCCTTCAGGCGCGGCTGTTCCTTGTTCATCGCAATGCCGAGATCGAAGGTCTTCTGCTCGAACTTCATCTCGATGTTGCGCTGGGGCGCACGATCCTGCATTTCCTTCAGGTTCGAAGGCGTGCTCGAGAAGATGTCGACCTGGCCCGTGACCATCGACGTGATGAGCGTCGCGTCGTCCTCATAGCGCTGGATTTGCGCGCCCTTCGCCTGTTGCGTCGTGAGCGTGTCGTTCACCGTGGCGCGCGTGAGGCCGATGGTCTTGCCGTCGAGATCCGTGTAGCTCTTTACGTTGGCCGTCTTCACGCCGCCGACGATGATCGAGATCACCGCATACGGGTTCGAGAAATCGACCACCTTCGCGCGCTCCGGCGTGACCGACAGCGAAGAGATCACGAGGTCCGCGCGCTTGGCCTGCAGCGTCGGAATACGCGCGGCGTTGGTGATCTGCACGAGTTCGAGCTTCACGCCGAGATCCTTCGCGAGCGCCGTGGCCGTATCGACATCGGAGCCCGCGGGCTTGAGGTTCTGGTCCGCATAGCTGAAGAGCGGCGTGCCGATCGCCACCGCGACGCGCACGACGCCCGCCTTCTTGATGTCGTCGAGTTCATCGGCCAGTGCGCTGTGAGCCACGCCAGCCATCATCAGGGTTGCGAGGGCCGCGCGTGCAAGGATTGTTTTCGCTTTCATTCAAGTCTCCGTCGTTATTGATGTTGCAATGGATCGATGTCGCGGCTATCAAAGTCCGTTATCGAGAAATGCGCGCAGTTCGGGCGTGCGAGGCGCGTCGAGCATGCTGCCGTCGCCCACTTCCCATACCTTGCCCTGATGCATGTAGATGATGCGATCCGCCACGCGCTTCGCGAAGGCCATCTCGTGCGTGACGAGCAGCATCGTCATGCCGTCCGCGGCGAGGTCTTCCATCACGCGCAGCACTTCGCCCGTCAGTTGTGGATCGAGCGCCGAGGTCACTTCGTCGAACAGCATCACCTTCGGCGACATCGCGAGCGAGCGCGCAATCGCCACGCGCTGCTGCTGTCCGCCGGATAGCTGCTCGGGATAGGCGCCGGCCTTCTGCCCGAGACCGACCTGCTCCAGCACGTTCGTCGCGATGCGCCGCGCTTCGTCGCGCGACATCTTCTTCACATGACGCAGCGCGAGCATGATGTTCTCTTCCACCGTCAGATGCGGAAAGAGGTTATAGCTTTGAAATACGATGCCCACTTCACGGCGCAACAGATGCAGATCGACCTTCGGATCATCGACGCGAATCCCGCATACTTCGATCTGTCCTTGATCGATCGTCTCGAGTCTGTCGATGCAGCGCAATGCCGTGCTCTTGCCCGAGCCGCTCGCGCCGATCACCGCGATCATCTCGCCCTTGTTGACTTCGAAGGACACGCCCTTCAGAACGTGATTGGAGCCGAAGCTCTTATGAATATCGCCGACCTTAACGATTGCTGACATTGAGCTTGTTCTCCATCGATTGGCTCCAGCGCGAAAGCGGATAGCACAGGACGAAATAGAAAGCGCCGACCAGTCCGAAGATGAGGAACGGCTGGAAGATCGAGTTGTTGATGATCTGACCTGCGCGCGTCAGTTCGACGAAGCCGATCACCGAAGCAAGCGACGTCATCTTGATGAGCTGCACGAGAAAGCCGACGGTCGGCGGCAACGCAAGGCGCATCGCCTGCGGGACGATCACGAGGCGCAGCGTTTGCCAGCGCGTGAGCGACAGACACTCCGACGCTTCCCATTGCGGCTTCGGCATCGCTTCGATACAGCCGCGCCAGATATCGCCGAGATAGGCGCTCGAATACACCATCAAGGCAAGCCCCGCCGCGACGAGCGCGGGCACCTGAAAGCCATAGACCGACAAGCCGAAGTACACGATGAACAGCAGGATCAGCAGCGGAATGCCCTGAATCGCTTCGATATAGACGAGCGCCGTGCGCGCAAGCCATGCGCGCGGCGAGATGCGCGCGAGCATCACGCCGAATCCGCCGATGCCGCCCAGCACGAATGCGAGCGCCGAAAGCACCAGCGTCCAGCCGATCGATTGCACCAGATAAACCAGGTGCGATGATGTGAATCCAGCACTCATGCCGCACCTCCGGGAATGACGGTATCGATGCGCTGCGGATCGGGCGGCGTCTTGCCCGCGCGTTTGGCGGCGAGACGAATCGCGCGGCGGCGCTTGAAAAGATGCTCGCCCACGGCCCACGCAACGAGCTTGATGATCAGCGACAACACGAGATACAACGCAGCGACCACGATGTACGTTTCGAGCGAGCGGTACGTATCGGACTGCACCGTATTCGCGACCGCCGTGAGTTCTTCCGCCGAGATTTGCGAGGCAACGGCGGAGGCCTGCATCATCAAGAGAAACTGGCTCGTCAACGCGGGATACACCTTTTCGATCGACGGCTGCAGCATCACGTGCCAGCCGATGCGCCACTTCGGAAGCCCGAGGCATTCGGCAGCTTCGATCTGTCCGCGCGGCACCGATTCCAGTCCGGCGCGAATGATCTCGGCCGCGTATGCGCCGATGTTGATGGTCATCGCGAGCGCGGCGGCCGCGAAGGTCGGCATGCGCAAGCCGATGCTCGCGAGACCGAAATACAGCAGAAAGATCTGCACGAGGAACGGCGTGTTGCGCACGGCCTCGATATAGATGATGCAGATGCGCGTGAGCACCGGCACCTTCGCGCGCTTGGCGAACGCGACCAGCATGCCGAGAATCAGGCCGAAGAACACGGCCACGCACGTCATCTTGAGCGTGAGCCACGCGCCCAGAAGGAACGTCGGCCAGTACGGCAACAGCGATGAGAAATCGAGAGAAAACATGGCGGCGTATGTCCCCTGAAGTTTGAGCGCCCTACTCAATGCACCGGCACGGGATGTATGACGACATACTACAAATCCCGTGATACTGCATTCTGCATGCATTAAACCGGGTCGAACGGGCCTGTGACCGTGAAGGTGCCGCCCTGCAACACGGCCACCGGGTCGGTGGGCGCGGGCGGCGGCGTCGCTTCGACTTTTTCGCGGAACTGCTCGGACGAGTCGCGCGGCACGAAGCCGAGATGCGCGGCGCAGCGGTTGTCCCACCACGTGTGCGCGTTCGCGGACATGCCGAAGACGATCGTGTGACCCACGTCCGGCGTGAAGAGGCTGCGGCGCAACAGGTCGTGGAAATCGTCGTAGCTCATCCAGCTCGCCATCATGCGGCGGTCCTTCGGCTCCGGGAACACCGAGCCGATGCGGATGCTCACGGTCTCGATGCCGTAACGGTCGAAGTACATCTGCGCCATGTCTTCGCCGAACGACTTCGACAGGCCGTAGTAGCCATCGGGACGCTTGCGCGCGGTGGCATCGATTCGCTCGTCCTGCCGATAGAAGCCCGTCACGTGATTCGAGCTCGCAAACACGATGCGCTTCACGCCTTGACGCCGAGCCGCTTCGTAGAGATTGAACACGCCCTTGATGTTGGCTTCGAGTATCTCCTCGAACGGGCGCTCGACCGACACGCCGCCGAGATGGACGATCGCATCGCAATCCTTCGCGAGCGCGTCGACTGTGAGGCGGTCCGCGAGATCGCAAGGCACGATTTCTTCATGAGGCGCGGCGTCGCCGGGCAAGACGCCCGGAAGATCGGAGATGCGCACGTGCCGCGCGAACTCGGCGACGCGATGCCGGATCGCCTGTCCGATTCCACCCGCGGCGCCCGTCAGCAGCAGGCGATCGAATTGCGCGGCGTTCTCGGAGGACGGCGTGCTGTTTTGTTGTTCCATCGAGTTGTGTCTCCTGTCGACCGGCGCTTTGAACGCCGGTCTCGTTCGAAGCTGTCGTGGCTAGGGATAACCCTGCACGCATCTTCTTGTACGTTGTCATATCACCGCATCACGCATAACATCATTTGCCGAACGATTTGTCAATGTGTGTAAAACCCACTCCAATGAGAACGCCGTGACGCTATCGCCCGATCTTCATGCCGACACGCCCTCCGCCTCTTCCACGGACGCATCCATCGCGTTGCCGGGAATTCGACGCAGCCTCACCGCGCAACTCGTGGACGCGTTGCGCGCGCAAATCGATTCGAAGGAACTGAAGGCCGGCGGCCGTCTTCCGACCGAAGCGGAAATGGTGCAGCGTTTCGGCGTGAGCCGCACGGTGGTCAGAGAAGCGCTATCGCGTCTGCAAGCCGCGGGACTCGTGGAGACGCGGCATGGCATCGGTACGTTTGTTTGCGAAGCGGGCGCGTCATCGCTATTGCAGCTCGATCCCGCCGATGTGGCCGGCTCCATCGATGCGCTGGCCATCCTCGAATTGCGCATCAGCCTGGAGACGGAGAGCGCGGGACTCGCCGCCATGCGCTGCGATGCCGCCCGTCTCGCAACGATGCGCTCCGCGCTCGCCGACTTCGCGCACAGCGTGGACGACGCAGCCGATACCGTATCGCCCGATCTGCGCTTTCACATGGAGATCGCGCATGCAACCGGCAATCGGTATTTCGTCGAGATCATGGAGCATCTCGGTACACGCATGATCCCGCGCACGCGCATCACGGCGACGCCGATTCCACGCGATCGATACGCGGAGTATCTGATGCGCGTGAACCGCGAGCATGAGCAGATCGCGGATGCGATCGAGCGCGGCGATGCCGATTCGGCACGCACCGCGATGCGGCTGCATCTGATCAATAGCCGGGAGAGATTGCGCAGGGCGCAGGCTGCGTCTGAATGAATGTTGAATGCAGAATGCTTAATGCATAGCAAGGACCGCATAGCAAGGACCGCGTATCGCGACGGTCCTTGCCACGATGCTGCTGAGGCTTCAACGAGCCGCCATGTTCGGCTCGCCATCCCCGTCGATATCATGCGCGCCGGGAATCGTCTCCAGCGCGGAATCATGATGCAGCAGCAACACCGCCGCCACGCCGACCATGCCCGCACCCGAGAGACACAGCAGGCCCGCGCCGAAGCTGCCCGTGCTGTCCTTGATCCAGCCCATCACGTAAGGACCGAAGAAGCCCGCGAGATTGCCGAGCGAATTGATCGCGGCGATACCGCCTGCCGCGGCCGCGCCCGACAGGAACGACGCCGGCAATGTCCAGATCACCGGCAGGCAGCCGAAGATGCCGAAGCCCGCGATCGACAGCGCGATCATCTTCAGCACCGGGTTGTCGAGACCCGCCGATGCCGCGATGCCGCCCGCCGCCACCATCAACGCAATCGCGACGTGCCAGCGGCGCTCGAGCTTGCGGTCCGAATGACGGCCCCACAGCACCATGCCGATCACGCCCACGGCATAGGGCAATGACGTGACGAAGCCGGTCTGCAGGTTGGTCAGGCCGAACGCCTTCACGATCTGCGGCAGGAAGAAGCTCAGGCCATAGTTGGTTGCATTCGCGCCGAAATAGATCAACGCGATCGCCAGCACGCGCGGATTGAAAATGGCTTCCTTCACGCTGAACGAATGCACGGCTTCACGATGCGCCCGCTCGTGCGCCTGACGATTCACGAGCCAGTCGCGCTCTTCCTTCGCGAGCCAGTGCGCATCGACGGGCTTGTCGGTCAGATAGAAGTACACGACGAACGCGAGCAACAGCGCAGGCAATGCTTCGATCAGATAGAGCCATTGCCAGCCCTGCATGCCGCCCAGGCCGTCCATCTGCAGCAGCGCGCCGGAGATCGGGCCGCCGATCACGGTGGACAGCGGAATCGCCGCCATGAAGTAGCCGACGACGCGGCCGCGATACTTCGCCGGGAACCACAAGGTCAGCAGAAAGATGATGCCGGGAAAGAAGCCCGCTTCCGCGACGCCGAGCAGAATGCGCAAGCCATAGAACACATAGGCGTTCGACAGTCCCGTCGCTTGCGCGATGTGCGGAATGTAGGCCATCGCCGCAGCGAGAATGCCCCACGTGAACATGATGCGCGCGATCCAGCGACGCGCGCCGAATCGTTCGAGCAGCAGGTTGGACGGAACCTCGAAAAAGAAATAGGCGATAAAGAAAATACCGGCGCCGAAGCCGAACATGCTTGCGGTGAAACCGAGCGCCTTGTTCATCTGCAAGGCCGCAAAGCCCACATTGACGCGGTCCAGATACGCGATGAAGTAACACAAGATCAGGAACGGCACGAGGCGAACCATCACCCGTTTCATGGTGCGAGCTTCAAGGTCCATCTATGTCTCCTCCGAATTAGAGAATCGGTAGTTCGCTAGTACTTGAGGTACTTGCGGAGACTACTCTTTCAGGAGGAACTACAGCATTGGTGTTTGACCTTGGTATCGGTTCCGGAGCGGTACGTGTCTATCTTTTCGATGCGCGCCAACGCGGTGCATCGACCCGTGGGAATCCCAAACTGTGCGAAAAAATTGCGAACGGGACGAACGAATCGTCCCGTTCAGTGAAGATTATGCGACCGGTAACACAGCCGCATAGTCCGGTTCCGGTAAGCCTTGCACACCCGGGTTCAATGCGAACACATAACCGTCGTCATCAGTGGCATTCGTTGCCGGACGAATTGTCGTGACATAGAGCGTCTTCAGGTCGCTGCCGCCGAACGCGCACATCGACGGCTTGCTCGCGGGCAGTGCGATCTCGCGATCGAGCTTGCCTTGCGGAGTGAAGCGCAGCAGGCGCCCCGCGTCGTTCGCGCAGGTCCAGTAGCAGCCGTCGGCATCGACCGCGGCGCCATCGGGGCGGCCCGCGTAATCGTGGAGATCGGCGAACACGCGTTGCGCGCCCGGCGTGCCGCTGTCGGGGTCGAAGTCGAATGCCCAGACGAGACGCCGCTGCGGATGCGAGTCGGACAGATACATCGTCCTCCCATCGGGCGACCACGCGAGGCCGTTCTGGGTGATCAACCCTTCGACGACGGGCGCTGACAACACGCCGTTCTCATCGAAACGATAGAGCGCGCCCACTGAACTCGCTAGCGACATGTCCTGCACCATCGTGCCCGCCCAGAAGCGCCCTTGCCGGTCGCAACGGCCATCGTTGAAGCGCATGCCCGTCGCGGGAAACGCGGGCGCGGCGAGCTTGATGGCGCGCGGCTCGCTCGCCTCGGAGAGCGACATGCCGAACATCCCGCTCTCCATGCCGGCGACGACACGCCCCGCCGCATCGAACGCGAAGCACGCGACCTGTTCGGCGAACGCCCATTCCGTACGGCGCGCGCTTGCGATCTCGAGCCGCACGATGCGCCGCGCCGGGATATCGACCCAGTAGAGCGCGCCCTCCTGCGCACGCCATACCGGACATTCGCCGACCGTCGCGCGCCCGCCCGCGTCGAGCCGCTCCGCGTGAATCGCTGCGCTCATCGCTTGCGCTCCATCGGCTCGCCGAGCACGAACGGGCCGCCCTGGAAGCGCTGCGCGGGATCGTCGCGATCGGCGGTCGGCGCGGTAACGGGAAAGAGTCCGTTGAATTGCGTGGAACTGTCCTGCGGATTGAAGCCGATGAAGCCCGCCTTCGAGTTGTCCCACCACTTCACCGGATTGTCCGACACGCCGTACACCACCGCATGACCGACACGGTTCGCGAACAACGAGCAGCGCACCAGTTCGATGAAATCGCGATAGCTCAGATACGTGACGAGCATGCGCGGATTCTTGGGCTCCTCGAACGACGACCCGATGCGCAGGTTCACCGTCTCGATGCCGAAGCGGTCGAAGTAATAGCGCGACAGCGATTCGCCGAAGCACTTCGTCACGCCATAGAGACTGTCCGGGCGATGCGGCGAGTCCGCGTCGAGCACTTCGGTGACGGGATGAAAGCCGATTGCATGGTTCGAGCTCGCGAACACGATGCGCTTCACGCCGTAGCGGCGCGCCGCTTCGTAGAGGTTGTACGTGCCGCGAATATTCGCTTCGATGAGATCGTCGAAGGGCGCGTCGATCGAGATGCCGCCGAGATGCACGATCGCATCGACGCCCTCGACGAGACGCATCACCTTCTCGCGGTCCGCGAGATCGACGGCGCTCACTTCTTCATGGCTCGCGGCATCGTCGAGCGGTGCGATGTCGGAGAGACGCACGACATCGGCCCATTGCGCGAGCGCGCCGCGCAACTGACGGCCCAGATTGCCGGCCGCGCCGGTCAGAAGCAGACGCTTGAACGGCTTGCCCGCTGCGTTTGGCTGATTCATGGAGACTCCTGTCGAATTCGTGTAGTGCGTTGCAAGAAGGGAGAAAACGTTTTCGGGACTGTAGCGACCGGCTGGGTGCGCTGTCAATTGCCGTTTGGCATGCAAAAGGCCGCATGCAAAATGCGTAATGCACTGTCATTGTTTCCCGATTTTCTGCGACAATCCGTTAACATTACGAAAACGTTACCCTCCGAATGAAGAAAATTTCCCCGACCATTCGCGACGTCGCCGCCGCAGCGGGCGTGTCGGTCGCGACGGTATCCAAGTACATCAACGGTGCGCAGCGCTTCTCCGCGCCCGTCGAAGCCAAGCTCAAGGAAGCGATCGATTCGCTCGGCTATCGTTCGAACCCGCTCGCGCGTTCGATGATCACGGGCAAGACGCGCACCATCGGCCTCACGATCCTCGACATCAGCAATCCGCACTTCACGCACGTCGTGAAGGGTGCGAACCGCATCGCGCTGCGGCACGACTACACGCTCCTGCTCGTCGACATCGACGAGAACCAGGCGCGCGAACGTCCGCTCATCGAAGCGCTCGCGCAGCGCGTGGACGGCCTGCTCGTGAGCTCGCGCCTCCCCGACGAAAACGCGCAGTGGATGCTCGATCTCGACAAGCCCGTGGTCCTCTTGCGAAATGCCGAACTGCCCATTCCGAGCGTCGGCATCAACAGCCGTCTTGCTACTTACATGCTCGCGCGTCACCTGCTCGATCTCGGGCATCGCCGCATCGCGTATCTCGGCTTCGAGCACGCGCGCATCAACGACGAACGGATTCGCGGCGCGCGCGAGTGTCTTGCCGAAGCGGGCCTCGAACTCGACATTTACGAAGCCCACGCGCCGACGTCCCTCGCGGGCGAACAGGCTTGCTCGCGCGTGATGCTCGGACCGAAGCGGCCGCAAGCGGTGATCTGCTACAACGACCTGATCGCGCTCGGCTTCATGAAAGAAGCCGCGTCGCTCGGCATTCGCGTGCCGCAGGACGTGTCGGTGACCGGCATCGACAACGTGCCTTACGGCGCGTATGCCGCACCGGGCCTCACCACCGTCGACATTCAAAGCGAGAAGATGGGCGAACTCGCGATGCAGAAACTCATCGACGCCCTCGCCGGTCATCCGGACCCGGGCAACTCCATGTTCGAGCCGCGACTCATCGTGCGCGAATCGACTGCTGCCGCCGCATGACGCGCGCCGCGCCGCCTGCATGTTGCGAGTGCTGGCGGCGCGGCGCATGACGATGCGGATCATCCGTTGATACGTATTACGCGGCGAGCTTCGCCGGCTTCATCTTCGGCGTGAGCATGTGCATGATCGCGAAGGCGATGAGATACGCCGATGCGCCGATCGCGAACAGCACCCAGTAGTGACCCGTGCGCTGCAGCACCTGGCCGATCACTTCCGAGAACAGCACGCCGCCGATCGAGCCGGCCATGCCGCCGATACCGACCACCGCGCCCACCGCACGGCGCGGGAACAGATCCGATGCCGTCGTGAAGAGGTTCGCCGACCAGCCCTGATGCGCCGCTGCCGCGAGACCGACGATCGCCACCGCGACCCACAGATTCTCGGCTTGCGATACGAACGCGATCGGCAGCACGGCACATGCGCAGATCAGCATCGCGGTCTTGCGCGCCGCATTCACGGTCCAGCCCGCACGCAGCAGCGCCGACGAAACCCAGCCGCCGCCGATACTGCCGATGGTGGTGATCGCATAGATCACGACGAGCGGCAAGCCGATGTGCTGCATGTCCATGCCGCGCGATTCATTGAGCCACTTCGGCAGCCAGAACAGATAGAACCACCACACCGGATCGGTCAGGAACTTGCCGACGATGAACGCCCACGTCTCGCGCTTCTTGATGAGTTCCTTGAAGCCCGGCGCGCCTGCTTTCGCGTGAGCGGCAGCGTCGGCGGCGTTGGTTTCGTCGCCTTCGTCGGCGATTTCGTCGTCATGCGCGCGGCCGTCCGGCTGGCGATACATCACGAACCACACGACGAGCCACACGAGACCGATCGCGCCGACCATCACGAACGCCGAGCGCCAGCCGAAGGCGACCGCGAGCGCCGGAATCAGCGCCGGTGCGAACACCGCGCCGATGTTCGCGCCGGAGTTGAAGATGCCGGTCGCGAGTGCGCGCTCGCGGCGCGGGAACCATTCCGCGGTCGTCTTGATCGCGGCCGGGAAGTTGCCGCCCTCGCCGATGCCGAGCAGCGCGCGGACCATCGCGAAGCCCATCACCGAGCCGACGGCCGCGTGCAGCATCGCGGCGATGCTCCACACGAACATCGCGAGCGCATAGGAGATGCGCGTGCCGAGCCAGTCGACGATGCGCCCGAAGCAAAGGAGACCGATCGCGTAAAACGCCGAGAACGCGATCACGATGCGGCCGTACTGCACCTGCGTCCAGCCGATGTCGTGCTGCAGCATCGGAGCGAGCAGACCGAGGATCTGCCGGTCCATGTAGTTGATGACCGTGGCAAAGAAGAGCAGCGCGCACACGGTCCAGCGATAACGGCTGGCGGTACGCACGGCGCCGGCAACGACAGTGTTCATGAAAGTCTCCGGACGCGGCGGCGCTCGTCGTGCCGCGTTTTTTGTTGCGTGAAACGGCGACGAGCGCCGTGGGCGTGGCCTTGAGGTGAAGCTGCAATGCCGGCCTGGTTTTGGAAAACGTTTTTCGAAGAATAGTGGGTTTGCTGGCGGGTGGCTATCCTAGTATTTGCCCTAATGAGGCTAAAGCAGCGTGAAATCTAGGCCAGAAGTGCATTTCGAGCCGATGCTTACCAAGCTAGAAGGAAGTTAATCGTTTTCTGCCATCATTCCTTGCCCCGCGCGCCCCATGGTTCTTTGCATTACGCGTTTTGAATGCCATTCGGCGTTTTGCATGCGGTCGCGCCTGTATGATCGAACCCCAACGAACAACAACGACAAAACCGCCTTCTCATGCCAGCTCGTCTGACGGGGTTCATCTATCTGCTCGTCACCGCCACCGGCTGGGCGCTGAATTGGCCCGCCATGAAAGTCCTGCTCCGCGAGTGGCCGCCGCTCTTTTCGCGCGGCGTCGCGGGCATCGCCGCCGCCGTATTGCTCGGTGTCATCGCACGGTTCGCCGGCGAGAACACGCACGTGCCGCGCGCGCTCGTGCCGAGGCTGCTGCTCGCGTCGGCGATCAACGTCTTCGCGTGGATGGGCTTCTCCACGCTATCGATGAAATGGCTCTCGGTCGGCGAAGGCGCGCTGCTCGTCTACACGATGCCGATCTGGGCGATGCTGCTCGCATGGCCCATTGCGAAGCGCAAGCCGTCGATCGCGGGCTTTTGCGCGCTCGCGCTCGGTCTTGCGGGGGTCGTCGTGCTGCTCTCGGCGCATGGGCTGTCCTTCGATGCAGGCAAACTCGCCGGCATCGCATTCGCGCTTGCAGCCGCGGTACTGTTCGCGCTCGGCACCGTCATCACGCACGGGCCGATGCCCATTGCACCGATCACGCTCGTCGCCTGGCAGGTCGGCATCGGCTGCGCCCCGATGATCGTGCTCGGCCTCTTCATCGAGCATCCGGTGTTTTCCGCGCTCAAACTCGATGGCTGGGTCGTGCTCGTCTACATGAGCCTCGTGCCGATGGCCGTCTGCTATCTCGCGTGGTTCGCGACGCTGCGCCACCTGCCCGCCGATGTCGCGTCCATCGGCATGCTGCTCGTGCCGATCATGGGCATCGTCGCGGCGGCGCTCGCGCTGGGCGAGCCGCTCGGCACCCGCGAGGCGATCGCGATGGCGCTCACGCTGTCGGGCGTTGCGCTGGCGATGAGACAACGCCGATGACGCATCGCCGTGGGAAGAATTAAAGATCTTTTAAGTATCTGCCGATAAGAGTCGCTGTCACTCTTTTATCGATCAGTCATACCCCATGCTTCGTAATGCCCTGGCCCGCATGAATGTCGGGACCAAATTCGCCGTGCTCGCGTGCGCGCTCACGGCAGTCGTCGTTGCCTTCTTCACCATCGCCGTCACGAAAAGCGCGGGCGAGCAAGTGGACACGCATGCGCTCGCGCGCGTCGAAAGCGAGAATCGCTCGATCGCGACGATGATCGGCCTCTTCGACAAGGCCGTGAGTGCCGAAGTCACCCGCTTCATGACGATCTTCGCGCATCGCCTGCCTGCCACGTTCGCACTCGACGAGACGCGCACCGTGAACATCGGCGGCATCGCGACGCCGACCCTTCTCGCAGGCGACACGCCGCTGAACAACGACTTCACGATCCCCGATGCTTTCCTCGAGGAAAGCGGCGCGATCGCGACGATCTTCGCCCGCACCGGCGACGATTTCGTGCGCGTGACCACATCGCTCAAGAAGCAGGACGGCGCGCGCGCGATCGGCACGCTGCTCGATCGCAAAGGCCCCGCATACGCGCCGATGATGGCGGGCAAGCCGTATATCGGCATCGCGGCGCTCTTCGGCAAGCAGTACATCACCGAGTACAGGCCTGTCACGGATGCATCGGGCCGCGTGATCGGCGCGCTCTTCGTGGGCGTCGACGTGACGTCCGAATTCGCCGCGCTGCAGGATACGATCGCGAAGCTCGTGATCGGCGCGAGCGGCTATCACTTCGTCATCGATGCATCGGGCGGCGCCAATCGCGGCAAGCTGCTCGTGCATCCCGGCTCGAAAGGCGAACTCGCCGATGAACGCGTGGCCCCGTTCAGGCAGATGCTCGACGCGCACGAAGGCGCGCTCGTGTTCGACGGCGCGGACATCGCGGGCGCGGATGCGCGCGTGCATGGCGGCACGAAGGAGATCGTCTACATGACGGTGCCGCAGTGGCAATGGATGATCGGCGGCATCGCTTATCGCGACGAACTGCTCGCGGATGTCCACCAGAGCCGCAACCGCTTTCTCGTTCTCGGGCTTGTCGTGGTGGCGCTGCTCGTCGGCGTGCTGCTCTATGCGGTCACGAAGCTCGTCGGCCGCCCCATCGACGACGTGACGTGCGCCTCCGAGCGCATCGCCGCCGGCGATCTCACGGTACGCATCGACAGTGCGCGCGAGGACGATATCGGCCGCCTGATGCGTGCGATCGACGGCATCGCGCGCGGGCTCGCGGGCATCGTCGCGCAAGTGCGCAGCGCGTCGGCCGACATGAACGAAGGCACCGCGCGCATCGCGTCGGGCAGCAGCGATATCGCGACGCGCATCGCCACGCAAGCGGCGAGCGTCGAGGAAACCGCCGCAAGCATGGAAGAGATCACGTCGACCGTGCAGCAGAACGCGGCGAATACCGCGCAGGCGGGCACGCTCGTCGCGTCGGCATCGGATGCGGCACGCGCGGGCGGTCATGCCGTCGGACGCGTGGTCGAAACGATGGGCGAGATCGATGCATCGGCGCGACGTATCGCCGACATCACCGCTACCATCGAAGGCATCGCGTTCCAGACCAATATTCTCGCGTTGAATGCAGCCGTCGAAGCGGCGCGCGCAGGCGAGCACGGCAAGGGCTTCGCGGTGGTCGCATCGGAAGTGCGCGCGCTCGCGCAGCGCAGCGCGGGCGCCGTGAAGGAGATCGAGGTGTTGATCGCCGAGTCCGCGCAGAAAGTCTCGCACGGCTACAAGATCGCCGGGGAAGCGCGCGACACGATGAGCGGCATCGTCGAGCGGGTCTCGCGCGTGAACGCGATCGTCGGTGAAATCGGCGTCGCGTCGCGCGAGCAGGCGAGCGGCATCGAGCAGGTGAACAGCGCGGTCATGCTGATCGGCGAAGCGACGCAGCAGAACGCGACGCTCGTCGGTGAAGCCGAGCACTCCACCGCCGAGCTGCGCGATCAGGCCGAGCGTCTCGCGCGCGCCGTCAGCATGTTCCGCGTCTGATTCATCGTTGGCTCATAGCGGTTCCTGTGGATGAGGCGCGTCGTCGTAGGCGCCCCATACGGATTGATCGAAGTTGATCATCGAGCCCGTCATCAGGCCCGACTCCGCGCTCGCGAGATAAGCCACTGCACGCGCCGCTTCGTTCGTGTTGATCAATCGCCCGAATGGTTGCGCGGCTGCGGCGCGTTCGAGCCAGTCATCGTCGGCGCCATGATGCGTGCGCTGGATGCGGTCCTCGCCTTCACTCGCCATCCAGCCCAGATTCAAACCGTTCACGCGGATACGGTTGCGCAGGAGCGCGTAGGCCGTGTTCTGCGTGAGCGTCGCGAGTGCGCCCTTCGACGCACAATAGGCGGCGATGAACGGCTGCCCCGCCATCGCCGACATCGAGCAGATGTTGACGATCGCGCCTTCCGTCTGCTCGCGCTTCATGATGCGGATCGTGTCCTGCATCAGAAAGAACGGCGCGCGCACGTTCGTCGCGAACATGCGATCGAAGAGCTCGGGATCGGTGTCGAGAATCGTGCCGCGATCGGTCGTCGCGGCCGCATTGACGAGCACGTCGATGCGCCCGAACTGCTCGTCCGCCGCGGCGATCACCGCACGGCAATCCTCCACGCGCGACAAATCCGCCGTGACGAAGCGTACTTGCGCCCCGCTCGCTTCGGCAAGCTCGCGCGCCTTCTTCTCGCCCTTGTCCTTCGAGCGCGCACAGATCACGATGCCGTGCGCGCCGCGCTCCGCAAAGAGCGCCGCCACCGCCGCGCCCAGACCTTGCGCCCCGCCCGTGATGACGGCGACCTTGCCTTCGAACTGACTCATCGCTCTTCTCCTCGTCGTCTGCGCCTGCCGCTACAGCAAGGCCTTCAGCTTGATCGTTGCATCGCTAAGCAATTCCGCCGCCGGCGACAGTCCACGCTCGACGAGCATGCGCGCGAGCTTCATATCCTTTGCGATGGCGCGCACGGTGCCGAAGCCGCTCGCGCCGACGAGCTTGCCGTGCGTATCGAATTGAAAGTCGATCGAACCGTCATCGGCGAGCAGGCGCTTGACCGTGCGCACGCCGAGCGACGGCTCGCCCGCTACCTGCAATTGATGGTCATATTGATCGGACCAGAACCAGGGCACTTCGTCATAAGGATCGTTCCCGCCGAGCATGTTGCGCGCCGCGACGCGCGCCTGAGTCTCGGCGTTGTGCCATGTCTCCTGCCGGATCGGCGCGCCGGTGAGGCGGCTCGGATGAATGGCGATGTCGCCCGCCGCGAAGATGCCCGGCGCGGACGTTTCGAGTTCGCGATTCACGACCACCCCGCGATTCACCGCGAGCCCCGCATCACGCGCGAGTTCGTCCGCAGGCTCGATGCCGATACCGACGATCACGCATTGCGCGGCGATCGAGCCGCCATCGGACAGCGAGATGCGAAGCGTATCGTTCGCCGTGCGCTCGATCGCAAGCGGCGTGATGCCGACGCGCACATCCACGCCATTGCGCTCATGCAGCCGCTGCACCTCTTCCGCGATGGCCGCGGGCACCGCGCGCCCCAGCAAGCGCGGCGCGCCTTCGATCACGCACACGCCGCAGCCGCGTTTGCGCGCGGACGCGGCGGCCTCCAGCCCGATGAAGCCGCCACCTACGATCAGCACGCGCGCGTCTGGCACGAGCCTCGACGCGATCAGTGCGGCATCGTCGAGCGTGCGCAATGTGCTAACGCCTTCGAGCGTCGCGCCCGCGATGTTCAGGCGCCGCACGTGCCCCCCGGTGGCGAGCAGAAGCGCTTCGTATTCGATGCGACTGCCATCGTCAAGACGCACTTCGCGTCGGTCCGGAGCGATCGCCTCGACACGCCCGATCACATGCTCGATGCGATCCGTCTGCCACGCATCGCGCGTGCGCAAGTGGCACTGCGTCGCATCATGCTCGCCGGTGAGCAATTGCTTGGATAGCGGCGGGCGCTCGTAAGGCAGATGCGTCTCTGCGCCGATCATGACGATGCGCCCTTGCCAGCCGAATTCGCGCAGCGCGAGCGCCGCCCGCCCGCCGACATGCCCCGCGCCGACGATCACCATCGCGCGTTCGCGTGCGTCCCGGGTCATGGCGTCAGACCTCGATGAAAATGCGCCCGCCCTCGACTTTCGCGGGGTACGTCTTCAACTTTTCGCATACGGGCGCACACAGGGGCCGGCCGTCCCGGACGTCGAAGCGTCCGTTGTGCTTCGGACATTCGATCACGTGATCCATCACGAGCCCGTCGCTGAGATGAACGTGCTCGTGCGTGCAGAGGCCGTCGCTGGCGTACACCGCATCGTTCACGCGGTAGATCGCGAAGGTGCGGCCATCGTGATCGAAACGCATCACGTCTTCGTCATCGATATCGTCCATCGCGGCTGCGTCGATCCATTGCGTCATGGCGAGTCGTCTCCTTATCGTTGATTCGCTTTCATGCTTGCGTCGCCGCGGGCATGGGCCGCTCGACGTGATATGACGGATCGCGCGTCTGCCGCACGAGCGCCGGAATGATCTCCGCATACGCCGCGATGGTGCTTGCGTAAGGTGGCGGCATGTCGTGCTTCACCGTTTCGTGCAGACGCGGCAACGCGTGATAAGGCACCATCGGAAACATATGATGCTCGACGTGATAGTTCATGTTCAGATATAGAAACCGGAACACGGGATTCATCATCACGGTGCGGCAGTTCTTGCGATGATCGAGTACGTTCTCGGGCATGCCCGCATGCTGCGTGATGCCGAAGAAGAGATAGAGCCACGCGCCGTAGAGGCTCGGCAAGCCGATATAGAGCAGCGGCAAGATCGAATGAAAGAAGAAGCACGCGGCGAACACCATGGCATAGATCGCGAGCGTCACGCGCGCCTCCAGTATCACCTTCGGCCATTCGGACTGGGGCACGTAGGTCTTCTCTTCTTCGCCGATATTGCCGAACGCCGATGTAACGATCTTCGGCACTTCGCCCGCCGCGTGCTTCAACGCAAACACATTGAGCGCGATGCTCAGCCAGTCGGTGGGCAGCGGCACGGCGATTTCACGATCGCGTCCGACGACGAGCGTATCCGTGTGATGACGCGCGTGACTCCAGCGCCAGATCGTCGGCCGCCGAAACACCTGAAACGACGCCACCTGATAAAGCACCTTGTTCATCCACGAGGTCTTGAATGCGGTGCCGTGCCCGCTCTCGTGCCAGCGCGAATCCGCCGGGCTGCAGTAGAGCGTGCCATAGAGAAGAAAGGCGGGAATTGCCCAGAGCGAATGCGCCTGCCATGCAAACCATGCAAGCACGCCGCTCGCAATGATCGCCGCGTACCAGAGCAAGGTGTCGCGTATCGCGCGCGCGTCGCTGCGCTGCATCAGGCTCTTCATCACGGGACGCGGCACAGCGCTCTTGTACCAGTCCGCGTTGACGAGACCGGCCGCCTTGGCGCGTTCGCCCGCGCCGCCGATCAATCCGTAATCGCGATGCCGGTCACGCACACCCGCGCTCTGGAATTGCTCTGATTCCATCATGTCACCTCATCCGATGATTGATATTGCATCATTCGTCATTGTTGGATCGATGATAGAAGCGGCGCATTCGCCGCGCAATGTTCGCGCGCATTTGCTATCTTTAGGCATCATCGCGTGAATTGAAAAACCATCATTTACATCAGAGATGAGCAAGCGTCCCACACTTCAATCGGTGGCCGAGGCTGCGGGCGTGAGTCCTGCCACGGTCGATCGCGTGTTCAATGGCCGTTTGAGCGTGCGTGAGGGCACGGCTTTGCGCGTGATCGAAGCGGCGGAGCGCATCGGCTATCACGGTGCGGGACTGATGCGCGACCGCTTGCGTGCGCAGCGCGGCGAGCGTGATGAGCGGCATACGCTCGGGTTCTGTCTGCAAAAGCGGGCCGATCCGTTCTATCAGACGTTTGCGCGCATCCTGACCGATGCAGCCGCGCGTCACGAGCCCGAGCATTGCACGGCCGTCATCGAGTACATGGATGAGCTCGACCCGGCTTCCATCGCGCGCACGCTGCTTTCGCTCGGCGAGCAAGCCGATGCGCTCGGCGTCGTCGCGGTGGATCATCCACATGTCACAGCCGCGATCGAAACGCTTCACGGACAGGGCAAGCCAACCGTCACGTTGCTCTCGGATCTGAGTGCCCCATTGCGTGCGGGATATATCGGCGTGGATCCGCGCAAGAGCGGGCGCACGGCTGCGTGGGCCGTGAGCCGGCTCGCGCGTCGCGACGAAGGCACGGTCGGCGTGTTCGTCGGAACCCCTCGCTATCTCGGTCAGGAAAGCTGCGAGATCAGCTTTCGCTCCTACTTGCGCGAACATGCGCCCGGACTGCGCGTGCTCGATACGCAAATCAACCTGGAGGACAAGCAACTCGCGTATGAAGCAACGCTCGCGATGCTCGCGCGTCATGCCGATCTCGCCGGCCTCTATATTCCCGGCGGCGGCGTGGGCGGCGTCATTCGCGCACTGCGCGAAGAAGCGGCGGGACGTCGCATCGTGACGGTTTGCAGCGATCTCATGCCGGACCGGTACGAGGCGCTCGTCGAAGGCGTCATCGATCTCGTCATCGATACGCCGCTTCAGCGCATCGCCGAAACGGCCATACAGGCGATGCTGCGAGCACTGCAGGCACTGCCGGGCGAATCCGCGCAAGCGAGCCAGTATCCGCTGCCGGCACAGCTTTACACGCCGGAGAACGTCTGAGAGCGGCGAAGGCTAACCGTCGTCTAATTCTTCAGGCCTAGGAGCGTGCGCGGCAGAAATCTGATGTCATCCGGCCGAGCGGAGAAGACGTTGTTAGCAGATGCCAACAAGTTATCTCCCATACGAGCCGCAGCAGCAGATGTTGCTGCCCCACGCGCTGCAAGACTGGCTGCCGGAAGGGCACCTGGCTTATTACATCAGCGACACGGTGGATTCGCTCGACCTGTCAAGCTTCCATGCGCGGTATGCGGGCGGCGGCCCGCGCAATCAACCCTTTCATCCGGCGATGATGGTGAAGGTGCTCGTCTACGGCTATGCGACCGGGGTGTTTTCGTCGCGCAAGCTGGCCAGGAAGCTGCATGAAGATATCGCGTTCCGGGTCCTCGCCGCGGGCAACTATCCGGCGCATCGCACGCTTTGCGACTTTCGCGCCTTTCACTTGAAGGAACTGTCGGAGCTGTTTGTGCAAGTGGTGAAGCTGGCGAAGGAATGCGGACTGGTCAAGCTCGGGACGATTGCCGTTGACGGCACGAAGATCAAGGCCAATGCGTCGCGTCATAAGGCGATGAGTTACGAGCGGATGAAGAAAGCCGAGCTGGAACTCAAAGAACAGATCGATGCGCTGCTGGCCAAGGCGAA
>NZ_FCOX02000031.1 GCF_900044055.2 Caballeronia calidae
CAGCTATCCCCAGCCTAAGCACTTCAGGCCGGCCGCGGCACAGAAGATAGCAAGTGGTCCGGCAGTAGCGAGTGCCCTCACAAAACTCACCGGGCTTGGACCGCGCACGGTCTGACAAGCTAGACCATTAAGGGCACTGGTTCAGCACCAAATAGCTCCGACACAGCGCTACGCGCTGCCGTTGGGTTTGCAAGGGAAACCGACGACCCACAAATGCAGTGAGATGGATGCGTTAGTAAAGAAGCACACGCATCCCCGATTGACCCGTCGGCCGCGGAGCGGGACGGAGCTATTTCGCGCCTTACCAGTCAGTTACGCGGCGCGAGGTGACAGACCGTGCGCGATCCAAGCCCGGTGAGACCTACGAGGGCACTCGCTACTGCCGAACCACGAGAGTTCTTCTGTGCCGGGGCCGGCATGAAGTACTTTGGATGGGGATAGCTGTTTCTTTGGTTACTTTCTTTGCAGCAGCAAAGAAAGTGACTGCCGCCCCGCACAGGGGCAACGCTAATAGACCGACACGAACACGGGATCCGGCGAAAAATCAAAAAAACCAAAATCAAAAACGGCCCGAACACAAAAAAACCAGTCCAGGCCGCAGGCCACTATTCAAAACCCAAAAGAACCAAAAGCAGAATCAAGCGTGCCGATGCTCCGGCATCCCCTCCCCCAGGGACTCCTCCCGCCGCGCATCAGCGGCTTCCTTCCCAGGAATCTCACGCCCGCGCAACGAGCACCCCACCGTCTCCGTGACGAACAACAACGCAACCGCCCCCACCGCGCACGCGGCCATCATGTAATAAGCCGGCACCAGCGTACTGCCCGTGCGCCCGATCAGCCAGTCGGTGACCATCGGCGCGGTGCCGCCAAAGATCGACGTCGACAGGTTATAGGCAATCGCCATCCCGGCATAACGCGCCTGCGTCGGGAACATCGCGGGGAACATCGCTGAAATGCTCGCGAGTTGCGGCACATAGAGCAAGCCCAGCACGGCAAGTCCGATCAGCGCACCCGCGATACCATGCGACATCAGCGAGAACATCGGCACAGCGGCGACGAAGATCCCGACGAGCGACAGCCACCACACCTTCTTGCGGCCGATGCGATCCGACAACGCGCCCGCGAACGGCAGCAGCACCATCATCGACAACATGCCGATCAAAGGCAGCAGCAGCGAAAGGTTGTCGCTCATGCCGAGCTCCTTCTTCATGAAGGTCGGCATATAGGCGAGCAGCACGTAGTTCACGACGTTCAGCGCGACAACCAGCCCGCCGAGCTGCAGCAACGGCTTCCAGTAGTTCGCGAACAGCTGGCGCAGCGGCACGCCCGTATGATGCTCGCGCTCCGCCGCTTCGGCGCATTCGCGGAACACCGGCGTGTCCTCCATCTTCGAGCGCAGATACAGACCGATGAGACCGAGCGGCGCCGCGACGAGGAACGGCAGACGCCAGCCCCATGCATGCATCGCGTCGTTGCCGAGCAGGACCGAGCAGCCGAGCATCAGGAACGCGCCGAGCGAGAAGCCCGCGAGCGTGCCGAATTCGAGGAAGCTGCCGCAAAAGCCGCGCTTGTGATCGGGCGCGTACTCCGCCATGAAGGTCGCCGCGCCGCCGTACTCGCCGCCCGTCGAGAAGCCCTGAATCATGCGCAGCACGACGAGCGCCACGGGCGCCCATATGCCGATGCTCGCATACGAAGGCAGCAGCCCGACGAGCAGCGTCGCCACCGACATGATGATGATGGTCAGCGCGAGCACATGCTTGCGGCCCAGGCGGTCGCCGAGCGGTCCCCAGAAGAGCCCGCCGAGCGGCCGCACCAGAAACGAGATGGCGAAGGTCGCGAGCGCGAAGAGCGTCGCCTGTGCGGTGCTGCCGGGAAAGAGCGCGGCTGAAATGTAGGTGAGGCCGTAGCTGTAGATGCCGTAGTCGAACCACTCGGTCGCATTGCCGATGGCCGAGGCGGCCATCGCGCGTTTGAGCGGCCCGCCCGACGGCTCCTGATGAGACGCCGACTGGCTGGCTTGCTTCGTGGATGGTTGCACGTAACTCATAGTCGTCTTCCGGATGCGTCATTGACCCGGTGCTGCGCTCGAGTTCGCGCGCCACGCACCGCCTTGAGTTCAAGATACAGACGCATCACGCATGACTCGCATGTCCTAGGACGATCGGCACGCTGGGGTTTTCCCCAAAGCACGGGCCATTTCTGCCGATCGCCGTGCGTCATCGCTGCACGTCTTGCCGCAACGGCCCGGCGCGCGCAGCGTCATAGGACAATCCGAAAGACGAAGAGGCTCAGGGTTCGGGATGGGCGATGTCCGCCGCGACGATCTTCTCGCCGAGCGCTTCGGCGGCCCGGCGGGCATCGTCGCTGGATTCGAACGGGCCGATGGTCTCGCAGCCGTCGAACGGATAAAGCACGCGCCTGTCGCGCTTTCTCACGACCTTCAGGGTGCCGATGTGCATGCCCGTCGCGTTGACCACGTATGAAGCGTAGATATCGAAGCCTTCGTATGTCCCTGCTTCGGATGTTGGCGTGGTTTTCGGCATGGGTCTGGACATGGTTTCGATCGTCGGGGCAGCTTAAGTATGAGATGTGCCGTGCTGGCATCGGGAGTCAGCAATAAGCGTTCCGAACACCGTGGTCGTGTTTCGTCCATGCGCAACGTCCAGCATGAGGCCCGCGCGTTGCTACGCTAACTCGCGTCGCCGTTCGCGCGCCCCCACGGAGCGCCCGGATCGCTCCCGAGCGCCTTTGGCAACGGGCCTGCAGCCCATGCGGCCACCGCAAACGGAAGCGTTTTCCGTGCGAAAATCCGGGATCGTCAGTGCACGATCCGAATGGGCCGCGCGGTGCGTTCCTAACCTCAAGACGGGCGTTGTCCCGGACAAATTGCGTCGCCACACCGAGAGACAGGGCGAGGAGACCAGGCGTCGATGAAAGCTGACAATCTGATTGCGGACACGAGGACGCACGGGCTCGACCCGAGCTTCCTTCTGGGCGGCGGCGAAATGGGCGCGCTCATCCGCGGTTTCGACTGGACGCAGACCGCGCTCGGCTCGCCGGAGCACTGGCCGCAAAGCCTCAAGACCGCCATCCGCATCATGCTGACCTCGCGCCAGCCAATCTGGATCGGCTGGAGTCCCGACCTGCTCTTCTTCTACAACGACGCCTACAAATCGATCATCGGCGGCAAGCATCCGCACGCGCTCGGCCAGCCGGCGTCCGTCGTATGGCGCGAAGTCTGGGGCGACATCGGGCCGCTGCTCGAGACCGCGCTCGCGGGCACCGAAGGGACCTTCGTCGAGCAGAAGCTGCTCATCATGGAGCGCAACGGCTTTGCCGAGGAAACGTACTACACGTTCTCCTACAGCCCGATTCCCGATGACCGCGGCGGCACCGGCGGCATCATCTGCGCGAACAGCGACGACACCCGCCGCGTGCTCGGCGAACGCCAGCTGAACGTGCTGCGCGAGCTCGCGGCATCGGCGGCGGACGCGCGCACGTGGCGCGAGGCGTGCGAGCTGTCGATGAACGCGCTCGCAAGCGCATCGCGCGACATGCCCTTTGCGCTGCTATATGCCGCCGAGCCGGGCGGCGACACGGCGACGCTCGTCGGCGCGTGCGGCATCGAGCCGGAGCATCCGGCCGCGCGCGCGAATCCGTGGCCCATTCAGGACGTGCTGCGCGCCAACGAAGCGCGCGTCGTGACGGATCTCGATCGTCTCTTCGACGCGCCGCTGCCCACCGGCGCGTGGAGCATCGCGCCGCGCAGCGCCGTGCTCGTGCCCATCGCGCCATCGGGCGAGAACGGCCGCGCGGGCCTGCTGATCGCCGCGCTCAATCCGTATCGCCTGTTCGACGAAAGCTATCGCGCGTTCGCGAATCTGGTCGCGAACCAGATCGGCGCCGCGATCGGCTACGCGCACGCCTACGACGAAGAGCGCCGCCGCGCCGAAGCGCTCGCGGAAATCGACCGCGCGAAGACCATGTTCTTCTCCAACATCAGCCATGAGTTCAGGACGCCGCTCACGCTGATGCTCGGCCCGCTCGAAGAACTGCTGGCGAGTCCCGAAAGAATCGGCCGCGAGGACATGCGGCTCGTCGAGATCATGCATCGCAACGGCTTGCGGCTGCTCAAGCTCGTGAACGCGCTGCTCGACTTCTCGCGCATCGAGGCCGGACGCATCGAGATGCATCGCCAGCCGACGGACATCGCCGCATTCACCGCCGAGCTGGCGTCGCTGTTTCGCTCGGCGATCGAAACGGCCGGCCTGCGCCTCGAGATCGATATCGCCGCGACGCCCGTCATCGCGGATATCGACCGCGACATGTGGGAAAAGATCGTG
Source organism: Caballeronia calidae (assembly GCF_900044055.2). GTDB lineage: Bacteria > Pseudomonadota > Gammaproteobacteria > Burkholderiales > Burkholderiaceae > Caballeronia > Caballeronia calidae. The sequence goes on from NZ_FCOX02000031.1 coordinate 4,347, forward strand.
ATGAACCTGCTGTCGAACGCGTTCAAGTTCACGTTCGACGGCGTCATCCGCGTCTCGCTCCATACCGGCGCGGATCACGACATCGCGCTGAGCGTGCGCGATACGGGCATCGGCATTCCCGAAAACGAACTGGCGCGCGTGTTCGAGCGCTTTCATCGCGTCGCGGGCGCGGCGGGCCGTTCGGTGGAAGGCAGCGGCATCGGGCTCGCGATGGTGCAGGAGCTCGTCAAGCTGCACGGCGGCACGATCCGCGTCGACAGCACGCCCGGCGACGGCGCGTGCTTCACGGTCACCCTGCCCGCGCCGCGCCAGCTCGCGCATGCGGAGCATGTCGAGGCGAGCGTCCGCGCGCGCTCGTACGTCGATGCGGCCATGCGCTGGATGCCGGACGCGGCCGCTTCCCCCGTCGTCGCTAGCGACGAAGACACGTCGCTTGCCGCGACGCCGGCCGATGAACCGACACCCGCCGACGCGATGCCGGGCCGCGTGCTCGTCGTCGACGACAACGCCGATCTGCGCGACTACATGCGCCGGATGCTGATCGCGGCGGGCCACGACGTGAGCCTCGCCGCCGATGGCGAAGCCGCGCTCGCGATGGCCCGCGAGTCGCGTCCGGAAGTGATCGTCTCGGACGTGATGATGCCGCGCCTCGACGGCTTCGCGCTCCTGCGCGCGCTGCGCGACGACGAGTCGCTGCGCGATACGCCGGTCGTGCTGCTGTCTGCGCGTGCGGGCGAGGAAGCGCGCGTCGGCGGCCTCGAAGCGGGCGCGGACGATTATCTGACGAAGCCGTTCTCCGCGCGCGAACTGCTCGCGCGCGTGGCGAGCAATCTGCGGCTCGCGCGGCTGCGTCATGCGACGGAACAGAAGCTGCGCGACGAATCGCGCACGCTCGAGATTCTCAACCGCGTCGGCACGACGGTCGCGGGCGAGCTCGAACTGAGCCGCGCGGTGCAGGTCGTCGTCGATGCCGCGACGGAGCTGACGGGCGCCGCCTTCGGCTCGTTCTTCTACAACGTGCTCGACGAAAAGGGCGGCAGCTACACGCTCTATACGCTGTCGGGCGTGCCGAAGGACACGTTCTCGCAGTTCCCGATGCCGCGCAACACCGCCGTTTTCGGGCCGACGTTCGCGGGCGAAGGCATCGTGCGCTCGGACGACATCACGAAAGATCCGCGCTACGGTCACAACGCCCCGCATCACGGCATGCCGAAGGGCCACCTCGCCGTGTGCAGCTATCTCGCGGCGCCGGTCATGTCGCGCACCGGCGAAGTGCTCGGCGGACTCTTCTTCGGCCATCCGGAGCCGGGCGTCTTCACGGCGCGCTCCGAGCGCATCGTCACGGGCATCGCATCGCAGGCGGCCATCGCCATCGACAATGCGCGTCTCTTTCAGGCGGCGCAGGCCGAGATCGCCGAACGCACGAAGGCGCAGGACGCGCTGCACGATCTGAACGAGACGCTGGAACGCCGCGTGGCCGATGCCGTCGCGGACCGCGATCGTCTGTGGGAACTGAGCGAAGACCTCTTCTATGTCGCGAGCTTCGAGGGCGCGCTGCTGCGCGTGAGTCCTTCATGGACCACTGTGCTCGGCTTCGACTCGCAGCGCCTGCATTCGCAAACGGTGATGGACCTCGTGCATCCCGACGATGCGCTCGCCGTGGCCGCCGAGCTCGACAGGCTGCGCGCGAGCGGCCAGCCCGTGCGTTACGAGTGCAGATTGAGGCGCTCGGACGGCGGCTGGCGCTGGATCGCCTGGACGGTCTCGCTCGATCCGCGCACGCGCCGCATTCACGGCGTGGGCCGCGATGTCACCGCGGACCGCGAAACCGCCGATGCGCTGCGTCATGCCGAGGAAGCGCTGCGCGTCGCGCAGAAGATGGAGGCGATCGGCCAGTTGACGGGCGGCGTTGCGCATGACTTCAACAACCTGCTTCAGGTGATCGGCGGCAATCTGCAGTTGCTCGCCAAGGACGTCGCGGGACAGGACAAGCCCGAGCAGCGCGTGCGAAGCGCGCTCGCGGGCGTCGCGCGCGGGGCGAATCTCGCGTCGCAATTGCTCGCATTCGGCAGACGTCAGCCGCTCGCGCCGAAGGTGGTCAACCTGGGCCGCTTCGTGCGCGGCCTCGACGACATGTTCCGCCGCGCGCTCGGCGACGGCATCGAGATCGAGACCGTCGTCACGGGCGGCTTGTGGAATACGCTCGTCGATCCGTTTCAGGTCGAGAATGCGCTGCTCAATCTCGCGATCAACGCGCGCGATGCGATGAACGGTCACGGCAAGCTCACCATCGAAGCGGGCAATGCATCGCTCGATGAAACCTACGCGATCCGCAATGTCGATGTCACGCCCGGCCAGTATGTGATGGTCGCGGTGACGGACACGGGCGCGGGCATGTCGCCCGAAGTGCAGGAGCGCGCGTTCGAGCCGTTCTTCACGACCAAGCGCGAAGGGCAAGGCACGGGCCTCGGCCTCTCGATGGTCTACGGCTTCGTCAAGCAGTCCGGCGGGCACGTGAAGGTGTACAGCGAAGAAGGACACGGCACGACGGTGCGCATCTATCTGCCGCGCGCGCGCGAGGAAGAGGACCGGGAGACGGCCATCGATGCGGGGCCGGCGAAGGGCGGCAGCGAGACCATACTCGTCGTCGAGGACGATGAAGAAGTGCGCGCGACCGTCGTCGAACTGCTCGCGGATCTCGGCTATCGCGTGCTGCGCGCGAAGGATGCGCAGAGCGCGCTCGCCATCGTCGAGAGCGGCGTGCCGATCGATCTGCTCTTCACCGATGTCGTGATGCCCGGCCCACTGCGGAGCACTGAACTCGCGCGCAAGGCGCGCGAGCGTGTGCCGGGCATCGCGGTGCTGTTCACGTCCGGCTATACGGATAACGCGATCGTGCATGCGGGACGGCTCGACGAGGGCATCGATCTGTTGAGCAAGCCCTATACGCACGAGGCGCTGGCGCGCAAGGTCCGGCATGTGCTGGGTCAGCCCGCGCAGCCATCGGCGCCGGCCGCGGTTGACATCGACACGAGCGTGCCGGGCGTCGCGCAGGACGATGCGCTTTCGCGCATGCGCGTGCTGTTCGTGGAAGACAACGAACTCGTGCGCGCGAGCACCGCTGAATTGCTGCGCACGTTCGGCCTCGATCTGATCGAGGCGGGCAGCGTCGATGAAGCGCTTGCGTTGTTGCGCGCGCACCGGTTCGAGTTGCTGCTGACGGATGTGGATCTCGCGGGGCAATCGGGCGTGGAGCTTGCCGTCGCCGCTTGCAGGGAAACGCCGGCGCTCGGCGTCGTATTCGTGACGGGCTATGATCTCGCGCTCAGCGATGACGAACGGCGCGCCTTGCCCAAGGCCATTCAACTGCGCAAGCCGTTCGATCCTCTGGCATTGATCGATGCATTGAATGCGGCGGTCGTGAGGTAGGTCTACATCACGCCCGGATCGAACTCGGCGAGATCGAGCACCGCGAACCCGCTCGCATGTTCCTTGGCCCATCGCTTCGCCACGGCCGCGGCGTTACTCACATGCGCGCTGCCGCGCGCCGCGCCCGCATCGACAAGCACCGCGCCCGCCGACAAGTGAACGAAGCCGAAGAACGTCGGCCGCGCCAGCCGGTCTTCACCGTGAATGCCGCCCGCGAGCCGCTCCTCTATCGAATAGAAGCGCTGGACGAGCTCATTGAACGTTTCCATCGCGCGCCGGGCACGCTCGCGCCAGTCATCGCTCTGGAAAAGCAGCAGAAAATCATCCCCGCCGACGTGCCCGAGAAAATCGCGCGTGGGCTCGCAGACCGACGCGAGCGTATTCGCCGTCGCCTTCAGCACTTCATCGCCTTGCCAGTAACCGTAGCGATCGTTGAAAGGCTTGAAGTGATCGAGATCGAAATAACACGCGACGAACGCCGAGCCGTTCGCGATCAGCCTGTCGATATGCGAATTCAACGGCACGTTGCCCGGCAGGAACGTCAGCGGATTCGCATAGCGCGCCGCCTCCACACGCACTTCAGTGACCGCGCGAACCATGCTCGCGCCCGTCGCCAGCCCCGCATAGCGCCCGTTCTCCGTGACGATGAAGCCATCCGACAAATCACGCTGATCGTCGTTTGCAAACAGACGCGCGATCTGCTCCAGCGTCGAGCCGCGTTCGACGACGAGCGGCGCGAGATTCGCGAACTGCATGCAAGGCCGCTTGCCGAACACCTCGCGATGATAGGGCAGCGCATATTGATCCATGAACGAGCGGCGATTGATGAGCGCGACCGGCCTGCCATCGTCGATGATCGCCACCGCGTGCAACGAAGGCATCGCGTTGAACAGGCGCACGACGTCGTCGTTGCGCGACTTCACCGTGAGCGTGGGTGCCTCGACGAGCATGCGTTCGAGCAGCACCGCGTTCATGTCGGCGGTTGCGTTCGTTCGCGTGCGCGCCGGATACACCGATATCTGCCCCGAGCGCAGCGCGTTCGCGACCGGTTCGGGCAGATGCACATCGGGCATCGCGGCAGGCCGGCCGAGCAGATAACCCTGCGCGCAGGCTATGCCGAGATCGCGCACGATCTCGAGATCCGCCTCCGTCTCGATGCCCTCCGCGATCAACGACGCGCCGCTCGCCTTGGCGAACGCCACCATCGACTTCACAGCTTCGAACTTGAGCGGATCGCGCGCGATATCCGCGACGAAGAAGCGGTCGATCTTCACGTAGTGCGGCGCGAAGCGCACCCACAGGTTCATCGACGCATTCGCGCTGCCGTAATCATCGAGCGCGAATTGCGAGCCGGACGCACGCAGCGCGCGCACGCTCTCGCCAAACCGATCGGCATCGGCGATCACGCTCTGCTCCGTCAGTTCGACGACGAGACGTTGCGCATCGAGCCCGCTTTCGCGCGCGAGATCGCCCGGCGTCTCGCATTCGGTGATGCCCGATTCGATCGCCGCCGCGCTGAAGTTGATGAACAGGAGCCCCGCGCGCGCGAGCCGCGCAAATGCCGCGATGCACGCGCGCGCTGCCGCCTGCTCGAGCGCGATGCTCTGCTTCTCCCGTGCCGCCTGTTCGAAGAGCGCGGCGGGCGATTCCAGCCCGCTGCCCGCGGGACCGCGAATCAGGCCTTCATAGCCGATGATTTCGCCGTCCGCGAAACGCACGATAGGTTGAAACACGGCCGTCAACGCATTGGATGCGATGAGCCGCCGGATGCTGGAAGGTTGCGTCTCGGGTGCACAGAGGCTGAGGGACATGGGCCTTTTCGATCGAACGTGCTATCGACAACCTAACGACCCGTCACGCGCGAACTTGAATGAAGCTTTCGTGAAGCGTTGCACTCCGTTGGTGCTTCGCTCATGTCCCTCTTGTCACATCTGTCACATCGCGGGCGCTTTATCCCGCGCGGCGCTTCCTCACGGCGTCCGCGAGCAGTTCGAGCACCGGCTCGCTTTGCGTCCAGCCGAGGCATGCATCGGTGATCGATACGCCGTGCTTGAGCGGCACGCCCGGCTTGAGGTCCTGACGGCCCTCTTCCAGATGACTCTCGATCATCACGCCGGTGATGCGCTTCTCGCCCGCTTCCAGTTGCCGCGCGATATCCTGCGCGACATCCACCTGACGCAGATGCGACTTGTTCGAATTGGCGTGCGAGCAGTCGATCATCACCTGCTCGCGCTGGCCGAGCGCAGCCAGCGCCGCGCAGCTCGCCGCGACGCTTTCCTTGTCATAGTTCGGCCCCGTCTTGCCGCCGCGCAGAATGACGTGGCAGTCGTCGTTGCCGCGCGTTTCGAAAATCGCGGCCATGCCCATCTTCGTCATGCCCATGAACGCATGGCTCGCGCGCGCCGCGACGATCGCGTCCGCCGCGACCTGCACGCCGCCATCGGTGCCGTTCTTGAAGCCGATCGGGCAGCTCAGACCCGATGCAAGCTGACGATGACTCTGGCTCTCGGTCGTGCGCGCGCCGATCGCGCCCCACGCGATCAGATCGGCGATGTATTGCGGGCTCAACAGATCGAGGAACTCCGTCGCGGTCGGCAATCCGAGGCCGCTGATGTCGAGCAGAAGCTCGCGCGCGCGGCGCAGGCCTTCGTTGATGCGGAAGCTTCCATCGAGACGCGGATCGTTGATGTAGCCCTTCCAGCCCACCGTGGTGCGCGGCTTCTCGAAGTACACGCGCATCACGATGAAGAGATCGTCGCGCAGGCGGTCCGCGACCGCTTTGAGGTGTTGCGCGTATTCCATCGCCTGATCGTGATCGTGGATGGAGCACGGTCCGACCACGACGACGAGCCGGTCATCGCGGCCGTGCAGGATATTGGCGATGGCCGCGCGGCTCTCCTCGACGAGCGTCTGCACGCCTTGCGTGACCGGCAACTCGTCGAGCAGCAGCGCCGGAGAGATGAGCGGACGCACGGCGCCGATGCGCGTATCGTCGATGCGGGTCGTGTCTTGCGTGGAATCGGCCACGCCTGCCTCCTGATCTCGGGAGGGATTGTCGATGCGGGTCAAGATGGGCTCCGTCATGCGTAATTGATGCAAAATTCAGGGACTCTATGCGTGCTTTCCGCGCGCTTATGGCCTTGCGGCGCAAACATTCATTATCGCATTTGCGGCAGCCCGCGCGCTCGATCATGCGTATGATGAAGCCGGCACGACACACTCGAACATACCCAAGGGAGCGCATCATGCGAATCGAAACGTCATTTCTTTTCGACCTCGACGGCACGCTCGTCGATAGCGTCTATCAACATGTGCTCGCGTGGAAGGAAGCGCTCGACGCCGAGGGCATCGAGTTGTCCGTGTGGCGCATCCATCGCAAGATCGGCATGAGCGGCGGGCTCTTCACCAATCAACTGCTGCGCGAGACGCATGGCGAGATCAGCGCCGATCGCGTCGAGCGGCTGCGACAGTTGCATGCGGAAGCGTATAAGCGCCTGCGCGCGCAGGTGTGCCCGCTGCCGGGCGCGCGCGAACTGCTCGAAGCGCTGACGCAAGCCGGCACGCGCTGGGCCATCGCGACGAGCGGACGCATGGAAACGGCGCAGGTCAATCTCGAAGCGCTGGGCGTCGATCCCGCGAAGCAGGTGGTCATCACGCGCGACATGGTGAAGTACGCGAAGCCCGATCCCGATCTCTTCCTCGCCGCCGCCGCGCGTTTGAACGTGCCGATCGAGCATACGGTCGTCGTCGGCGACAGCATCTGGGACATGCTGGCTGCGCGGCGTTGCCGTTCGCTCGGCGTCGGCTTGCTGTCGGGCGGTTATGGCAGCGATGAGCTGGAACGCTCGGGCGCGTTGCGCGTGTATGAAGATCCCGCCGATCTTCTGCTGCATCTCGATGAAGTCGCGGCGCGGCCCTGACATGGCGACATCCATCGACGTTCGCCGCTGGGGCGACGCGCACCTGTACACGTTGCGCAATGCATCGGACATGCGTATAGAGATCAGCGATCTCGGCGCGACGCTCGTCTCATGGCTCGCGCCCGATCGCAACGGCCATTTCGCCGATGTATTGCTCGGCCACGACACGCCCGACGATTATCGCCACGGCAGCGCGTTCATGGGCGCGATCATCGGGCGCTGGGCCAATCGCATCCGCGATGCGCGCTTCATGCTCGATGGCGTCGCGCACGAAGTCGAGCGCAACGAAGGCGCGAACCATCTGCATGGCGGCTCGGCGGGGTTTCATCGGCAGATGTGGCGCGCGGATCATTCGAATGGCGCGCTCGCGATGACGCTGGATTCGCCCGCGGGCGCAGCGGGCTTTCCCGGCAATCTGGCTGTGACCGTGCGCTATGCGCTCGATGACAGCGGCACCTTGTCGATCGATTACGAAGCGCACACCGACGCACCTACGCCCGTCAGCCTCACGAATCATGCGTACTTCAACCTGAGCGGCGACGCGAGCATTCGCGATCATGAGATATCGATCGCATCGGATAGCTATTTCGGGATCGATGAAACGTCGATTCCCGTCGCGCTCGCAAATGTGGCGAACACGGTGTTCGATTTGCGCGCGAGCGCGTCGATCGGCGCGCGTCTCGATGCATCTCACGCGCAACTGGCACTAGCCGGCGGCTTCGACCATTGCTATGCATTCGATGACGAAGCACGCGAGCCGCGCCGCGTAGCCGTGCTGTTCGATCCGTCGAGCGGACGCGAACTGAGCGTCGCCACCGATGCGCGCGGCTTGCAGTTCTATTCGGGGAATTATCTGGAGGGCGTGAAGGCGCGCAATGGAACGCGCTATCGCAAACATGCGGGCTTGTGTCTCGAAGCGGGAGGCTTTCCGAACGAGATCAACACGGACGGCGGGCGCGCCGTCCTGCGCCCTGGCGAGGTCTATCGTCAACGCACGCGCTATACGTTGCGCGTGCGCTGACGCACGATCAGAAGATGTTGCGCAAGCCGATCGACACGCCGGTCTGGTTCGAGCGGCCCGGCAATTCGACATCGGCCGCGCCCGTCACCTTGTTGAAGTCCACCGTGCCGTAGACTTCGGTGCGCTTCGACAGCGCGTACTCCGCCAGCGCCACGCCCGTATAACGATTGCCGCTGCCCGTCGCGCCGCCGCCGATGGCCGCGTTCTTCATGTGGTCGTAATAGAACGCGCCCGTCAGCAACAGCGCAGGCGTGACCTGATACGTGATGCCCGCGAACGGACCGTCGTCGCGGCGGCCCGAGCCCTTCAGGATATCCGTGCCCGCCACGAGGCCGCGCTGCTGCAGAATGCTGTCGACGAAACCGGTGTCGTCGGTCGAATGCAGATAGCCGACATAGAGCTTCGCCGCTCCGATCGCATAGACCGCGTTGGCGTTCCAGATCTTCTGCTTGTTCGCGGAGTTGTCGCTGTTCTGCTGATAGCCGCCACCGATGGAAAGCGGGCCCATCGCATAGGAAGCCGTGAAGCCGTACATGTTGCCCGCGCCCATATGGCCCGGCACCTGACCGGAGAATCCGCCCGCGCCGGTCGACGTGTAGTTCGTGCCGAACGAGTACATCGCGCCGATAGTCAGGCCCGCGAACGTGCCGTTGTACTTCACCGCGTTATCCGCATAGAGACCCGCGCCGAGTGCAACGGGCAGCCATGCATTTTCGAAATAATTGCCGACGGTGAGCGGGTCATACGTGTCGCCGAGCATATCGAAGAGCGGCGTCTTCTGCCGGCCGAGGGTCAGTGTGCCGTACTGGTTCGAGAGCCCGACGAAGGCCGCGCGGTTGAATGCGCGCGCGCTGTCGGAGTACTGACCGTTCTGCAAATCCACGCCGCTTTCCAGCCGGAAGATCGCCTTCAGGCCGCCGCCGAGATCTTCGGTGCCCTTGAAGCCGATTCGGCTGTTGGTAATCGCGCCGTTGGTCATGAACACCTGGCCGTCGTTGTTGGCGTTGGCGTTCGTCAGATAGCGCACGCTGACGTCGGCGACGCCGTACAGCGTGACCGAGCTTTGCGCGAATGCGGACTGACAGGCGAGCGCGATGACCGAAGCGCCGATGCCGGCAACGGCGCGCGATGCGAATGTATTCATGATGTGTTGTACGCGTTAATTTATTAGCGATTTTCTAACACGCCTTCGATGCGCAGTCTTTCAGGTCCGCTGACCCGGCGAACCCTGCTTGACGCTGCGCGAAGAAGGCACGCGGCTTTTTAACACATCAAATATCGCAACGCGTGGTTTGCTGCAAGACGTGTGGTGTTTTCCGCAACAGCGGCTTTTTGTTTAGTACTGCCCGATCCGTCGCTGCTGCGGCTTTCAAACTGCCTGGAAATGATTCACGCCCTCGCCTGCACCGCCTGCGCGGGCTCCGACGGCACCGCTTCGAGAAACCCGCGCCCCATCTCCTTTTCGAAGCGCGAAGGACTGCCCTCCCATACGATGCGCGCATGCTCGAGCACATAGACGCGATCCGCATGAGGCAGCGCGAACGTGACGTTCTGCTCGCCGAGCAGCACCGTGATCGGCGTGGTCTTTTGCATCAACTCCATCGCCTTCGACAGTTGCTCGAGAATCACCGGCGCAAGACCCAGCGTCGGCTCATCGAGAATGAGCAGCTTCGGCTGCATCATCAATGCACGCGCGATGGCGAGCATCTGCTGCTCGCCGCCCGAGAGCGTGCGCGCGGTCTGCGCCTGACGCGATTCGAGTATCGGGAAGAGCTCGAAGAGCCACTTGAGCTGATCCGCGCGCATCTTGTCCGGGAGATGGTAGCCGCCGAGATCGAGGTTCTCGCGCACCGTCATGTCGCCGAACAGCTCGCGCGTCTCGGGACATTGCACGATGCCCGCCCGCGCGATCGCCGCGCCGCTCATGCCCTTCAGGTCCCGCGAGCCGTATCGGATGCTTCCCTGATGAGGCACGAGCCCCGAGATCGCATTGAAGAGCGTCGTCTTGCCCGCGCCGTTCAATCCCACGACCGACACGAACTCGCCTTCGCGCACATGCATGCTCACGCTGTCGAGCGCGCGCGCCTTGCCGTACAGCACGCCGACATTGTTGACCTGAAGAATCGAAGGCTTGTTGCTGACCACTTCCGCGCCGCGCTCGCGCGCCTCGATCTTGCCGCCGAGATACACGCGCCGCACGGTCTCGTTCCGCATCACCTCTTCGGCCGTGCCTTCCGCGACATACTCGCCGAGATACATGGCGAGCACGCGATCCGCGAGCGCCGCGAGACTCTTCACGTTGTGATCGACGAGCAGCACCGCGCGCCCTTCCGCACGAAAGCCGCGAATCAGTTCCGAGAACGCTTCCGACTCGGCAGCGGTAAGACCGGCGAAGGGTTCGTCGACGAGCACGACACGCGGGTCGCGCGCAATCGCCTTCGCCATCTCCATGCGGCGCAGATCGGCGAAAGGCAGCGTCGCCGGATGACGATGCATCACCTTGCTCAGGCCCACGCGCTCCGCGATCTCTCGCGCACGCCGGTTCACGTGCGGATCGGCGGCGAGCTTCACGAGCGAATCGGGCAACAGCGCGAGCTTGATATGTTCCAGCACGGTCTGACGATGCAGCGGCCGCGAATGCTGAAACACGATGCCCACGCCCGCGCGCGCGATGCGATGCGGCAGCCAGCCCGCCATCTCGACGCCATCGACCTTGATCGATCCCGCGTTGGGCCGCTCGATGCCCATGATGAGCTTCATCACCGTCGACTTGCCCGATCCGTTCGGACCGATGAGGCCGAGTATCTCGCCCGGCCTGATATCGAAACCGATGTCCTTCACGGCGACCAGGCCGCCGAAGCGTTTCGTCAAACCGCGCACGGAGAGCAGAGGAGTATCGTTCATTCGCGCTCCCTCACGCGCAGGATGTTGCCGAGCAATCCGTCCGGAAAGAACAGGATGACCGCGAGCGCGACGGCCGCGACCACGAAGGTATTGATCTGCCCGAGCGGACGCAGGAACTCGCCCGCGACGATGAGAAAGATCGAGCCGAGCACCGCGCCGAGTATCGTGCGCCTGCCGCCGAGCACCGCCGCGATGATGATCTGCACGCCGATGCCGATATCCACCACCGTGCTCACCGATGCGGTGCCCTGATAAAACACCAGCATCGCGCCCGCGACGCCCGAGAACACCGCACTGATGCAGAACGCCGCGAGCTTGTGCTTCACGACATTGAAGCCGAGCGCCTGCGCGCCGACCGTATCCTGTCCGCTCGCCTGAAGGATCAGGCCGATCGCCGAGCGCGACAGCCCGAACAGAAGGATCGCGCACACGATCAGGAACCCGAGCGCGATCCAGTAGTTGTGGTCGGCATCGACGGACATCACATCGGGCACCATCATGCCGATCTCGCCGCCCGTGATGCCCGCGAAGATCACGATCGCGTTCTGCAGAAGCAGCACCGCGACGAGCGTGACGAGGCCGAAGTACGGCCCGCGCAATCGCAGCGCGGGCACCGCGAGCAGCAAGCCGCCGACGAGCGCGACGAGGCCGCCCGCGATCACGCATACCGGTATCGGCGCGGCGGCGTGCGCGTTGAGTATCGCGGCCGAATACGCGCCGAGACCGATGAGGAACGTGGGACCGAAGTTGACTTCACCCGCGAACCCGAACAACAGGTCCCACGACATCGCGAAGACGCCGAAGTAGTACGCGACGGTGAGCACGCCGAGGATGTATCCGGTGAGCCACCACGGCAGTGTCGCGGCGACGATCGCGAGCAGCACCGCGGACCATACGAGACGTGAACGAACGATGTCTTTCATGATCAGCGCCGTCCGAGAAAGCCTTGCGGCCGCACATAGACGACGAGCACGAGCAGCAGCAGCGCGGGCAGCGGCCGCAGCGTCGGCGCGATGAGATACGCGGTGATCGTCTCCAGATAACCCACCACATACGCGGCCATCAGCGAGCCCGACACGCTTCCGAGACCGCCCAGCACGACGATGGAAAACGCGCTCGCCGTCAGTTGTCCGGTGTTGTTCGTGCTCACGCCGAGGAACGACGCGAGCAGCACGCCCGCGATGCCCGCAAGCACGCCGTAGATGGTCCACGCGAGCAGATAGATCTGCGAGAGTTCGAAGCCGAGCAGCGTGAGACCGCGCGGATTCATCGATGCCGCGAGCAGTGCCTTGCCCGCTTTCGTGCGATTCACGAACAGCCACAGCAAGCCGATCACGATCCAGCACACCGCGGCGATCATGATCTCGTTGTAGGGCACGCGCACGCCCGCGATGCTTGCGACGCCGGGAATGAGCGGACGCATCGTGATGGGGTTATCGGAGAAGAGATAAGCCATGCCTTGCTGGATCATGATGCCCCACAGCAGCGTGCCGGTCAGCACGAAGATCTCTTTCTCTTCGCGGGGAATCGCGGTGGAACGTTGAATGGGCCGCACCACCATGAAATACGTGATGTACGCCGCGATCATTCCGCAGATCACGCCGAGCGGCGTGCCGAGATAAGTGCCCAGGCCCGCTTCGCCCGCGAGCGCCCAGCCGAGCAGCGCGGCGATCAACATGACGCCGCCGTGCGCGAGGTTGAGCACGCCCGATACCCCGAAGATCAAGGTGAAGCCGATCGCGCCGAGTCCGTAGAGCGAACTGATCGCGAAGCCATCGATGAGAATTTGCAGTGGCAACATAGCGGCCCTTTATGTCGATGCCAACGTGGAACCGGTCCCCGCAACATGCACCGCAAGGCGCGCGCGCCACTTGGAGCGCGCGCGCCTCACGATGCCAAGGCTTTTAGTTCGAGGCCGACTGCACCTTCACGAAGGCGGGGAACTTGACCTTCGCGTTCGCCACCGACTTCGGCCAGATCGCTACTTGCTTGCCGTTCTGCCACTGGAGGTTGATGCCGGTGATATAGCCTTCACCGTACTTCAACGCATGCGTGAACTGATCGTTCTTGCCGTAGAACTGCCAGCGTCCGATCGTGCCGACATAGTCGGTCTTTTCGAGTGCATCGACCATCTTGTCGGGATCGGTCGAGCCTTGATTGCGATGAATCGCATCCGCGATGATGTACACGAGGTCATAGCTCGTGAAGCCGTCATACGCGGGCGAAACGCCGGCAAAGTGCTTCTGATACGACTCGACGAAGGGCACCGTCTTCGGCGTCATCGCGACGCCGGGGGCCGCTGCCGATGCGGTGATGACGCCTTCGGTCGCGCCGTTGGTGTCTTTCCAGAAGCTCGTCGTCGTGGCCTGCGAGCTTTGGCCCGTCATCGGAATCGGCACTTGCTGATCGTGCCATTGCACGGTCGGCTGCACGCCGACGTGACTGATGCCGGTCGTGATCGTGTCCGGATGCTTCGCTTCGATCTGGTTGAAGATCGGCGTGAAGTCGGATGTGTCCGGATTGAAGCGGATGTGGTCCAGCACCTTGAGGCCCGCTTTCGGCAGGCATTCGAGGAAGCGCTCGTCGAGCGGCTTGGTCCACGCGGCGTCCTCGCTCATCACGACGGTCGTCTTCATCTTGAACTCGCCGACGAGCACGTCATGCGAGAAATCGCAGATGGACTGGGCGATGAACGCCGACGTCATCCAGCCGTGGAACGTGTACTTGTAGTGCTCGTAGTCGTCGTGAACGCGCTTCGAGATTTCATTGCTCGCCGCGCCCGGCGTGATGAACGGCATCTTCAGGCGCGCGGACCACGGCTCCATCGCAAGCGCCACTTCACTGATATAGCTGCCGATGATCGCGACCACCTTGTCCTGGCTCGCCGCGCGCTGGAATGCGCGCACGCCGTCGGAGGCCGATGAATGATCGTCATACGCGATGATCTGGATTTGCCTGCCGTCGACGCCGCCCTTCGCGTTGATCTCTTCCGCCGCGAGTTGCGCGGCCTTGCTGATCGAAGCGCCCGCGACCGCGGACTCTTCGCTGATGACGCCGATCTTGATCGGCTCCCCTGCTGCGTGCGCCGTGGCCGAAAGGCCCAGCCCTGCCATCACCGTGCTCGTTGCGATGACGGTGCTCATTCCCCGCCACGTCTTGCGCTTTGACATCTTCGGTCTCCTCTTTGTAATCGGTAATCGATATTGGAGCGACGACAGCCAGACACAGACACATGCAGCAATTAAGGATTTGCCGACAAACAGTAGCACTCACATTTCAAGCGCTGAATCAGTAATAACGATAAAGACGACCATGCGAAAACGTCATGAATGGCGCGCGATTCTTTCAAGCTGCTTTCGCGAAACGAATGCTTGGCGCGCGTCGAGTCGCAGCGACGGTCGCTGAAGATGTCGGGAATTGAAGTGCGGAAGAGCCGGATGCGGTTAGCGTCGGCTGCGAATGGTTAGCGTCGGGTCACGCGGTCATTCGTAGTTCATCACCGCTGTCGCATTCAGCGAGACGGGACCGGTCAATGCGCTGAGCGCCGATCCCAGAAGCAAACCGCGGTAGACATAGGAGATCTGAACCGTCAGCGGGTTTCCGGTGCTTGTGCCGTTCGCATGAGTGACGGTAATGACTGGCGCGCTGCTCGCGCCGCTATTGATCACGGAAGCATTGACGCTGGAGGCCGCAACAGCCGCGATCTGGTCCGTGGTCAGGGCCGGCACGCTTACGACGGTTCCGGCTCTGGCTGCCGTACGAGCGGCCGCCACGAGTGCAGACTTGTCGTACATCATCAGGCTCAGGTCCATGACACCCACAAAGACCAGGATCAGGATCGGAAGGAGGATGACGAATTCCAATGACACGCTGCCCTCGTCCGAGGCGAACGGATTCCGGCTACGACGAGACCGCGCTTCATTGAGATGGCTTGCGGAGCTACGCATCATTATTTTTTATCGCTCGGCGGAAGAGTCGGTTCGAATTCAACCTCGCAGGGTAAGTCCGCGAACCTTAAGAAACGCTTAAGTGGCCGCGCTGCGCGAATGTTGGCAACGGCACTAGCCTGACGTCATTTACGTTTCGATCGGGATGTTACAGATTCCATCCGCCGTAGTTACAATGGTCATACGATAACGCCGCTAAGCTTCTGTCACTCCAAACAAGACAGTAACGGTGCGGCGATGACTGGAAGTACCTGAGAAGCCTTTGCGCTCGCGGCAGCGGGAGCCACGAATTCGAGCGTCGTGCGCTCGGTGGCGGTCGTCGTGAACGCGAACACGCCGGTCTCGACGCCCGACGCGCCCATTACCCTGCCCTCTTCTTCGATGAACACCGTGCGCGGAACGGTGAGTCCGGCGCCGATGCTCTCGTGCGTGCATTGCAGACGATCGCACAAGCGCGTATGAAATCGCATCCGTGACCGCGAATCTCGATACGGGCGCTACGCAGTCAACGTCCGTCAATGCGACGACGAACCAGAGCAACGTCGATTTGAGCTTCTGACGGGTAACGAACCGGATCGCGAAGCGTCGAAACGCTTCCGTTCCAAATGGAGATCATGATGAAAAGAGCTGTTGTACTCGTAACACTGCTGGTTATGGCCGGCATGATCAATGGATGCGCTGTCTACGTTCCCGACGCGCCGCCGGTCGCAGCCAAACCGCAAGGCGGTCCTGGCAATGGATTTTGCCCACCTGGGCAAGCAAAGAAAGGAAACTGCTGAAGTCGATCCACACAGTCCGATCGGCTCTCGCCGATCGGACTGTAGCGAACCTCGGAACGCACTATTCACCGAGCCAGACGAGGTGGCACATACGCGCCGTAATAAGGTCCGACCTGGCCCACAGACGTGGGTATCTTATAGCCGGCGATGAAGTGGCCCGAAATATATTTGCCGCTTCCGCCCTGTCCGTTATCGATGTGAAACGCCGCGAAGGCAATGATCGGCTGAGACGAGCTGGTCGCCTGTTCTACCACGGGCACGACCACATCCACGTTCGACGGGACATCGGAGTAGATAGTGGTTTTCACGCCGGACTCGACCCAGATCCGATCTCCGATGTTCAGGCCCGTCGGGTTGCCGTTTTTTATCAGGCCGCGCACAGTCGGAACATCGTTGTTATCGGTCAGAAAGGACGTCCACTGACCCGCCTCGCAGCCGTTGTACGTCGCGCCGTTGCCGATCTGAACCGTATAGGGCTTGCCGGAAGCGTCGGTCTTCGGGGTTCCGGTTTGCGCGTTCCAATACTGGCTATAGATGCACTTGCCGATAGCCACTGGAAAGAGCCCTCCGGCGGCCACGTGCCCGGGCGCCGCCACGATAGCCACCGAAGTTGCACTCACCGGACCGCCGTTCACGCCAAAGAGCTTGGCAAAAAAGAAACCGACAGGACCCCCATTGAGTCCTGTCGCTCTCGAAACGGTGACCTGTATGGCCGGTGCATCGTAAGTACCGGGATAGATGCTGGTCGATTGCATGCCCGACGGGGAGCCGGCGAGATTCCAGTATCCCCCTCTAACCGACGCATTCTGCAAAACCTGGCCATCCGACGAATTGAGTTTCACGGCATCCCCGGCCGCCACCGCTGCAGAGTTCCAGTTCGGCGCAGAACCGCCCGTCAGCAACACGCCCGCCCCGGAGAGGGCTGACGCGTCGGCTGCTGTTTGAAGTTCGGCCTGTGTCATATAGGCGTGACCGAGGTCGACGGCGAACGCGCCAAAGGCGAGCGCGGCGATCAACGCGAAAGACATCGTGATTGCCATCGAGCCGCGCTGGCGCTCGAGTGAGTGTGTCGTCGATGTGATGCGCCTTCGCGATCGGCTCATCGTTCGGTGCTTTCGGCAATTGACCAAATTGCTATCCCCTTTCATCGGTTCGCCCTTTCGCTCCGCCGGTTTCAGCCCACGAGCGCCACCCCGACTCTGCAAAGTCGCAGGTTTTACGATGGATTACGGCCTGCACGAGAAAAACTTTAGCCGTCTATCTGCGGCGGCGCGCGGCGGAGCGTCGGCGCCGATAACTTGATTCGAATACTCCAACGCGCCCGCTTTTCTGCGCTGAAGCAGGTCCCTGGCGTGGCGGTCTCGTTCCTAGTTTCCGTAGCTCAGTGTTGCGGGGTTGCTGTTCCTGAAGATCAGATAGAACGGCGCTTCGAGTGGCCCGCTGTCGATAGAGGCTTGAGCATCATCCAGTAGCCATCGCTGACCGAATAGCCCGCGCCGCCCTTCGGCGCTTTGAGAATATTGTTCGAAGGAAGCGTGAAAGGAAAGAACGAAGGCGATTGGAAACGGAAGTTCTGCAGTCCGCTAAGCGTGGCACCAGCTACGGCCACAACGAGCGGGAGAAGCCGATTCTTCGCCTTGCGGTTCATCTCTATTCCTTTCGGTGAATTCAAGCCCCGCCGACGGATACATCCTGCAAGAAGGAGCGGCCGGCCGGTCCGGCCAGCCGCTCAGATTCCGGTGCGATCGAGGGCACGTAAAAAAAGTGGCGGAAAGTGAAGATGGAACCGCAGACAAAACTTGTCGCATGTTCGTTAACCTAATATAGCTAAGCTAAGCAAACCACAACACATGACACGGAATTGGCGCGCGCCGCCGCCGAATTCAGTCCAGATCTGAAGGCGTTATCTAATCGACGAAAGTTTTTTGCGGTCAGCACATTTCTTGTGTGCTTCTCGAACGAAGTCAAACCCGGATTGATATCCGCTCCGGGTCTTATTCCATGCCGATCGCCAATTCTTCCTGCACCTCGCGAGGTTTTGGCCCTTCATCACGAATACCGATGTCCCGCGCAGGAACGTACCTAATGCTCAACCATCTTAGTTCGGATGCCTGACGCTTTATCGGTCAAATTAAAGTTTCAGCTTTTATGCTTCTAGTTGGATGCGCATCGGCGAGCAAAAGCTTTCGCCTTGCCGGAAGGTAACCTTGACTGCATCTTCCGCTTCAGAGATGAAACATATCATCGGTTGATTGAAGCGCGCCGGTGTCCACCGCAAGCTTCCGAGGAACGATCGTTGCTGACCTTATTGGCGTTGATATCAACCAGGGAGATCAACCGTGTCAACCGAAAACAGCAGGATGGATATCACCGGCAAGGGCGCACAGACGGCGGAAGGCCCGGGACCGGACGTGATGGCGGCAAGCACACTGGACGGTAACAACGTCCTGAGCAGCGACGGCGATGATGTCGGCAAGATCAAGGAGATCATGCTGGATGTGGCTTCGGGGCGCGTAGCCTACGCCGTCCTGTCCAGCGGCGGTTTCCTCGGGATCGGGGACAAGCTGCTGGCCATACCGTGGGGCGCGCTCACGCTCGACACCAACAACAAGTGCTTCAGACTGGCCGCGACATCGGAACAGATACGCAATGCGCCGGGCTTCGACAAGGACTCGTGGCCGGCCATGGCCGACGCGGCCTGGGCAAGAAGTGTCCATCAACACTATGGCCGGACACCGTATTGGGAAGACACCTGGGCCAGCGACGCAACGGTTGGCGGCTCACCTCGCGATGTCCTGTGAGGCGGGGCACCGGAGAAGAATCGAAGCGAAACATGAAGTCTTTTGTGCAGCGCCGCGGCATCGGTAAAAGCTGCGGCGCACCAGCGCGACGCTAAGCTGGCCGTCCTTCCCCTTCCGCGCCCACGCCACCGCGCGGCACGTGTGCCGCAATCAGTTCGATGAGCAGCGTCAAATCGGCGGGCTTGATCAGATGATGATCGATGCCCGCCGATCTCGACTTGCGGCGATCTTCGTCCTGCCCATAACCACTCAATGCAATCAGCATGCAGTTTTTCAGGGCGGCATCCGCGCGAATGACCTTGGCGACGTCATAGCCGTTCATGCCGGGCAGGCCGATATCGAGAACGGCAACCTGCGGTACGAATTTCTTTGCAAGCGCTAGCGCGGAGACGCCATCGTGCGCGCACTGCACCTCGTGCCCGTGCAATTCGAGAAAGATCTTCAGGCTTTCCGTGGACGCAATTGAGTCGTCAACGACGAGCACCCGCACGTCACGCTTGCGGCGCAACGGAAGCACATCGGCGACGGCGGCTGGCTTGTCCGCCGCGATGGACGCCGGCAGTTCCACCGTGAACTTCGCACCCCGTCCACGGCCGCCGCTCCAGCAACGAATCGAGCCGCCATGCAGCTCGGTCAGATGGCGCGCGAGCGTCAGTCCGATTCCCAACCCACCCTGTGCGCGATCGAGGGCGCTGTCCCCTTGTGCGAAGAGATCGAAGACGCGCGGAAGGAGCTTGGGCTCGATGCCCTCGCCGTCGTCGGTGACCGTGATGATGGCGGTCCCGTCGGAATAGCTGGTCGACAGATCGATACGGCCGCCGGGCGGCGTGAACTTCGACGCGTTGTTCAACAGGTTCGCAACCACCTGCGTGAGACGGACGACGTCGCCCTCGACGATCAAATCGTTCGGACACGCTTCGCATGAAAAGGTCTGCGAACGTGCCGCGAAATGAGGCCGGCTGGTTTCGACCGCGCGATCGAGCACGACCCGCAAGGAAAGCGGCTTGCGTTGCAGCGCCACCGCGCCGCGCGCGATGCGCGATACGTCGAGCAGATCGTCGACGATGCGTACCATATGATCGAGCTGGGTTCCGATGATCCCGGTCGCCCACGTCATCACTTTGGCATCGCCCGGCTCGGTGCTTTTCATCACACTCACGGCGTTCGAAATCGGTGCGAGCGGATTTCGAAGCTCATGAGCGAGCATCGCGAGAAACTCATTCTTGCGGCGGTCCTCGTCACGAAGGGCAGAAAACAGAAACGCGTTCTCGAGCGCGATGGACGCGCGACTCACGAACTCGGTGACGACGGGCGCCGGCTGATGGTTTTCGTCGCGGCGAACCACGCCGAAGGCGATGACCGCCTTGCGCTCCGCTCCGCTCAGCAACGGGTGAAACCCGACCTCCTCGAACTCGACTGCGTCCGTCCTGTGTGCGTTGCCGGTTGTCCACCCGAATATGCTGTTCGAGCCACCCCGGCACACGAGACTTTCGCCTGCATCCACGGTCTGTTTCGCGAGCACGAAAAACTGCTCGAGCGGAGCGATGATCTCGCGCATCTGCACGCTGCGCGGATCGATCAGTGCGTGGACGGCCGGACCACAGTGCAGCAATGTGCGCGGAGACGGCTCGCCGTCCAGTTCCAAATAGACACACGCGGCATCCGCAAGTGCGGGCACCGACGTATCGAGGATACGCGAGAGTGTTGTCTCTACATCGAGCGAACGCGTGAGCAAATGGCTCACGTGCGCCAGAAAATCGGCGCGCTGACGGGCCTGATCGGCGGACGCGCGCTGAGCTTCCGCCCGCGCGAGTTCTTCTCGCTGCGCAGCGCGGGCGAGCAACTCGCGGTTCATCCGATACATTTGCACGAACACACGCACCTTGGCGCTGAGTATCTCCGGCACGACCGGCGACGAAATGTAGTCCACCGCGCCGAGCGAATAGCCTCGCGCCATCTCGGCATCGTCGACATAAGCCGTGACGAAGATGATCGGCGTCGATGCGGTCCGCCGATAAGAGCGCAGCATGCTGGCCGTTTCGAAGCCGTCCATCTCGGGCATATTCACGTCGAGCAGTATGACGGCGAACTCCTGTTGCAGCACCGCCTTCAGCGCCTGCCGCCCGGACGACACCGTGACCACTTCCTGATCCGGTCCTTCGAGCACCGTGCGCAGAACGACGTGCTGGCTCGCGAGATCGTCCACCACTAGGATGCTGACCTTATCTTGCGCGGATACATCGAGCATAGCCATGCCGCGCTCCTAGCGATGCAGCCACGCGCGCAGCACGGCAAGCAGGTCATCGCGATTGACGGGCTTCGATAGATAATCCCACGCTCCCGCCTCGATGCACTTCTCGCGATCGCCCTTCATCGCCTTGGCCGTGACCGCGATGATCGGCAGTGCCTTTCCGACGGGTCTCCTGCGAATCTCCCGCATCGTGGCGAGGCCGTCCATCTCGGGCATCATGATATCCATCAGGACGATCTCGATCTCGGGATCGGACTCCACCTGCCGAATCGCATCGCGCCCGTTGTCGGCCCATACATGCCGCATGCCGAGGTCTTCCATGATCGTCGCGAGGGCAAAGATGTTGCGCATGTCGTCATCGACGATCAGCGCCTTGACGTCCTTCAACGCGCTCTGCGACGCCCGCAACGCATGCAGAATCGCGCCATGCTCCAGCGCGAGCCGCTTTGCATCGATGTGAAGCGCGGCGACGCTCAAGTCCAGCAATTGGTCGCGGCTCGCCGCGTGCTGCACGATAAAGCCTTCGCGGGCGTGTTTCCAGCGCGCGGGCGGGACATCGCCCGCCGCGCTCACGATGACCGGCAGCGGCGCAAAGCTCTCGCGCGAAGCGAGTGCCGATTCGATATCCTCGGGTGCGATGCCGAGGATTCCGTCAGCGAGCACCAGCGCGTCAACGGGCTGAGACGATAACTGCGGCAGCAGTGCATCGCGTGAATTGGCAAAAACCACCGCGGCCTGCGTGCCCTGCAATGCACTGGAGAGCAACTCCCGCTCAATCACCGATGAGAGCGCCACAAGCACGACGCGTCGTTTCGCCTCGATATACCGGGCCATCGATGCGAGCGCATCATCGAGAATGGCCTGCGATTCGACGGGCTTGGGCAGAAAGGCGAACGCGCCGGAGCGGAGCGCGCGGTCGCGCGATTCATCGGTCGAGATGACGCACACGGGAATGTGCCGCGTGGCCATGTCGTTTTTGATTCGTGCGAGCACTTGCCACCCTTCCATATCGGGCAGAAACAGGTCGAGTGTTATAAGGTCCGGCTTGAACTGATTGACCAGCATCAAGGCATACGCGCCGAATGCCGTGGTGAGCGCCTTGAATCCTCGCTGTCGCGCCGCATCGACCATGACGCGGGCGAAAGCCACATCGTTCTCGACGATCAGCACGACCCGGTCGCCCTGAACGATATTGTTCCGATCGTCGGCGATGTGCGCGCCCGCGACTTCATGCGGGACCTCGACGGCCAGTTCGGGCTGCGTCGCGAAGTCCGCGCGTGCGTGACTCGTGCTCGACGATACATCCAGAACCGTCAGGCCCGTTCCATCCCGGCGCGCGTGCTTTCTACGCCCCGTTCTCACGAGTTCGTTCGCACGCGGCAAGAAGAGCGTGAACGTGCTGCCCTCTTCCGGCACGCTGGTCAGGCGGATTTCGCCACCCAGCAGTTTGGACAGCTCGCGGCTGATCGCAAGCCCCAGTCCGGTGCCGCCATATTTGCGGCTCGTGCTGCCATCGGCCTGTTGAAATGCCTCGAAGACGATCTGCTGCTTATCGGGCGGAATACCGATGCCGGTGTCCTGAACCGAAAAGGCAATCGCGGACCCCGCGCTATTCAGCGCTTCGTTGTCCTCGCCCCATCCTCCGAGCGCGAGCTCGATGGACAACGATACCTGTCCCTGATGCGTGAACTTGAAGGCATTGGAAAGGAGGTTCTTCAGGATCTGCTGCAGCCGCTTGAGGTCCGTCACGATCGACACGGGCACATCGCTATCCAGATGAATGACGAAATCGACGTTTCGCGCTTCGGCCACGTGGCGGAAGGTACGCTCGACGTACGTGGTCATATCGGCGAGACGATGCTCGGCAACGTCGAGGACGACCGTGCCGGACTCGATCTTCGAAAGATCCAGAATGTCGTTGATGAGCATCAGCAGATCATTCCCCGAGGAATGAATGGTCCGCGAGTACTCAATCTGCTTGCCGGACAGATTGCCTTCGGGGTTTTTGCAAAGCTGATCGGACAGGATGAGCAGGCTATTGAGCGGCGTGCGCAATTCGTGCGACATGTTGGCGAGAAACTCCGACTTGTACTTCGAGGTCAGGGCAAGCTGCTTCGCCTTATCTTCCAGCGCCTGACGCGCCTGTTCGACCTCCGAGTTCTTGCGCTCGACTTCCTGATTCTGATGCGCGAGCAGACGCGCTTTCTCCTGCAATTCCTGATTCGTCTGCTGCAGTTCTTCCTGCCGGCTCTGCAACTCCTGCGCGAGCGATTGCGATTGCGTGAGCAGATCTTCGGTGCGTGTGTTCGCTTCGATGGTATTGATGACGATGCCGATACTCTCGGTCAACTGATCGAGGAACGCGAGGTGCGTCGAGTTGAAGCGCTCGATGGACGCCAGCTCGATCACGCCCTTCACCTGCCCTTCGAAAACGATCGGCAGGACCAGCACGTTCTGCGGCACGACGCTGAGCAGACCCGATTCCACGCGATAGTCGACGGACGCCGATGGCGCCAGCAGGATCTTGCGCTTTTCGAAGGCACACTGACCGACGAGTCCTTCGCCCAGCTCGACCTGCTTGCCGTGCGAACGATGACCGTCCGATGCATAGCTCGCGACGAGCCTCAGCGAGGCGGCCTGATCGACCACGCCGAATACATAGAACTCCGCCTGCTGCACACCGACGACCGGAGCGAGCTCCGAGAGAATGAGCTGACCCACCGCGACCAGATCCTTCTGCCCCTGCAACATGCGGCTGAACTTGGCCAGATTCGTCTTGAGCCAGTCCTGTTCCGTGTTGAGCGCGGTCGTGTCCTTCAGGTTGCGAATCATCTCGTTGATCGTGTCTTTCAGCGCCGCGACTTCACCGAGCGCCTCGACGGTAATCGATCGTGTGAGGTCGCCTTGCGTCACGGCGGTCGCCACTTCCGCGATCGCGCGGACCTGCGTCGTCAGATTCGCCGCGAGCTGATTCACGTTTTCCGTGAGCCCTTTCCATGTGCCGGCCGCGCCCGGCACCTTGGCCTGTCCGCCGAGTTTCCCTTCGACGCCGACTTCGCGCGCGACGGTCGTGACCTGATCCGCGAACGTCGCGAGGGTGTCCGTCATGCTGTTGATCGTATCGGCGAGCGCCGCGATTTCACCTTTTGCTTCGACGGTGAGCTTGCGCTCCAGGTCGCCGTTTGCGACTGCCGTCACCACGCGTGCGATACCGCGAACCTGGCTCGTCAGATTGCCCGCCATGAAGTTGACGTTATCGGTGAGATCCTTCCACGTGCCCGCAACGCCCTGCACATCCGCCTGACCGCCGAGCTTGCCTTCGGTGCCGACCTCGCGCGCCACGCGCGTCACTTCGGAGGCGAACGAGCGCAACTGATCGACCATCGTGTTGATCGTGTTCTTGAGTTCGAGAATCTCGCCCTTCACGTCCACGGTGATTTTCTTCGACAGGTCGCCCGCCGCCACCGCCTTCGTGACGTCCGCGATGTTGCGAACCTGACTCGTGAGATTGCCGGCCATGAAATTCACCGAGTCCGTCAGATCCTTCCAGGTGCCGGCCACGCCCTGAACATCCGCCTGTCCGCCGAGCTTGCCGAGCGTGCCCACTTCACGCGCGACCCGCGTCACTTCGGAGGCGAAGGAGCTCAACTGATCGACCATCGTGTTGATGGTGTTCTTGAGCTCGAGAATCTCGCCCTTCACGTCCACCGTGATTTTCTTCGACAGGTCGCCCGCCGCCACCGCCTTCGTCACGTCCGCGATATTGCGCACCTGACTCGTGAGATTGCCGGCCATGAAATTGACGTTGTCGGTGAGGTCCTTCCACGTGCCCGCAACGCCCTGCACATCCGCCTGACCGCCGAGCTTGCCTTCGGTGCCGACCTCGCGTGCCACCCGCGTCACTTCCGACGCGAACGAGCGCAACTGATCGACCATCGTGTTGATCGTGTTCTTGAGCTCGAGAATCTCGCCTTTCACGTCGACGGTGATCTTCTTCGACAGGTCGCCGGCGGCCACCGCTGTCGTCACCTCGGCGATATTGCGCACCTGAGCGGTCAAGTTGCTGCCCATCGAGTTGACCGAGTCGGTCAGATCCTTCCACGTTCCCGCTACGCCTTGCACATCGGCCTGACCGCCCAGCTTGCCTTCGGTGCCGACCTCGCGTGCGACGCGCGTCACCTCGGACGCGAACGAGCGCAATTGATCGACCATCGTGTTGATGGTGTTCTTGAGCTCGAGGATCTCGCCCTTCACGTCGACGGTGATCTTCTTCGAAAGATCGCCCGCCGCGACGGCTGTCGTCACATCGGCGATATTGCGCACCTGTGCGGTCAGGTTGCCGCCCATCGAATTCACGGAATCGGTCAGGTCCTTCCACGTCCCCGCGACGCCTTGCACGTCGGCCTGTCCGCCCAGCTTGCCCTCGGTGCCGACTTCGCGCGCCACGCGCGTCACTTCCGAGGCGAATGAACTCAACTGATCGACCATCGTATTGATGGTGTTCTTGAGTTCGAGGATTTCGCCCTTGACGTCCACCGTGATCTTCTTCGAAAGGTCACCGGCAGCGACGGCCGTCGTCACATCGGCGATATTGCGCACCTGTGCGGTCAGATTGCTGCCCATCGAGTTGACCGAGTCGGTCAGATCCTTCCACGTCCCGGCGACACCCTTCACGTCGGCCTGACCGCCCAGCTTGCCTTCAGTGCCCACTTCGCGCGCCACGCGCGTCACTTCGGAGGCGAACGAGCGCAACTGATCGACCATCGTGTTGATGGTGTTCTTGAGTTCGAGAATCTCGCCCTTCACATCGACCGTGATCTTCTTCGACAAGTCGCCTGCCGCCACGGCCGTTGTGACTTCGGCGATATTGCGCACCTGACTCGTGAGATTGCCCGCCATGAAGTTGACGTTGTCGGTGAGGTCCTTCCATGTTCCCGCGACGCCTTTGACATCCGCCTGACCGCCGAGCTTGCCTTCCGTGCCGACCTCGCGCGCCACGCGCGTCACTTCGGAAGCGAAGGAGCGCAACTGATCGACCATCGTGTTGATCGTGTTCTTGAGTTCGAGAATCTCGCCCTTCACGTCGACGGTGATTTTCTTCGACAAGTCACCCGCGGCGACCGCCTTCGTCACCTCCGCGATGTTTCTGACCTGGCTCGTCAGATTGCCCGCCATGAAGTTGACGTTGTCGGTGAGGTCCTTCCATGTTCCCGCGACGCCTTTGACATCCGCCTGACCGCCGAGCTTGCCCTCGGTGCCGACCTCTCGCGCCACGCGCGTGACCTCCGCGGCAAAGGTGCCCAGCTGCTCGACCATGCGATTGATGATCTTCGCCGTGCGCAGGAATTCGCCTTCGAGCGCGCGCCCGTCCGCTTCGAGCGCCATGCTCTTGCTGAGATCGCCTTGCGCCACCGCGCCGATGACGCGCGCCACTTCGCTCGTGGGATGAACGAGATCCACGATGAGCGAATTCACCGAGTCGATCGAGCGGCGCCAGAAGCCCCTGGGATCGGGCAGGGTGGCGCGCTCGTAGATGCGACCTTCCTTTCCGACTGCCTGGCTCAGGCGCGCGAGTTCATCCGACATGCGGATGTTCTGGTCCACCACATCATTGAAAACGTCCGCGAGCTTGCCGTGCAGACCCGGCCAGTCGGCGGCGAGCGACGCGCCCTCTCCTTTTCTGAGCGCGATGAGCGCGGCATAGATATCGCGGGTACACGCGTGCGCCGTATCGGACGCCCGGAGAAGTTCATTGGAGTCGCGCGCCTGTTGCAGCCAGAAGCCGCTCAGCCCTTCCTCGTCGACGCCGCGGCTGGTGCGCACGCCCGTTGCTGCATCTCCCGCTGCGCGCCCGAGCGCCGACGACTGACGCACGCATTGATCGGCCAGCATCTTCAGCTCAGCGGCTAGCTGTCCTTTTACGCCGGTCCAATCGACGGGCAATTTCTGAACGCTCTCCCCTTCCCGCAAGGCAGCGACCGTCCGTACCATCATCTGGAATTCGCTGTCGATCAGCGTGTTTTCTTCTTCCGATATGGTGTTCATTCGTGTCCCCGGTGAGGAAGTGTCTGTAAGCGTATCAAGTCGCGTCGTGAGAGGAGCACATTCCGGATCAAGGAATATGCCTCTTTACATTCGCGCGCGATGCTATGCCGATACACATTAAGCGACGCTTAACCCAGGCGACAAGGAATTCGTAGTCAAAACTCCTTAAATCCAGTAACTATTGCTTGTTGGTTTTGCTGCTTGCAGGAAAAAGCGGTAGAAATTTTAGTTCGGGACCGGGCGTGCATCGCGGTCTTCCAAGCCCATCGACGAGAACGACACG
Organism: Caballeronia calidae; assembly: GCF_900044055.2. Taxonomy (GTDB): domain Bacteria; phylum Pseudomonadota; class Gammaproteobacteria; order Burkholderiales; family Burkholderiaceae; genus Caballeronia; species Caballeronia calidae. Next base: position 31,727 of record NZ_FCOX02000031.1, read on the forward strand.
TTCTCGTCGAAGGGTTCTCCGCCGTCACTCGATCACTTCGTCGCAAACACCGATATGCCTCCGTTAGCGAATTGAGTCGACGTGCCAGGCTGGAACGGCACATAGACTTGACCGAGACCACTGTCCACGGCTACGGAATGCGCGCCCGCTCCGACGGGCACTTTGTAGAGCAGTTGCCGCGTCGCGCCATCGATCACGCCCATCTGCGGACTGAATCCCGACGATGCCGCCGTACCGCTCGCAACATAGTGCCGCGCGGGCAGGAAGTATCGATTCGAGCCGGGATCGTATGTCAGCTGGTCGGTGCCGCCGAAAGGCACGGAGGCCAGTTGCGCTCCGGTAGTCCGGTCGAGAATCAACGTGATGAGCGGATTGCCCGCGGAAGGATCGCATCCCACCAGCACGTCGTTATTCGGTCCCAGCGCTATGCCTGTAGGCGAGCACTTGTCGAGCGGAAAAGCCTTGCTGACGACGGGTGCGCCGGCCGTGACCGACTTCGCCGTGATGACGTCGAGTTCACCATCGGGATGGGCGGACGTGCCGTCGTTATTGATGTAGAAGTTCTTCGTGGTCGAATCATAGGCGCAGGCCTCGAGCCCCGATGATCCATTGAACACCAGCTTCGACACCACGCTTTGCGTCGTCGTCGAGATGAACGTGACGAAGGGCGGCGTTTCGCCAGGGCTCGCGTACATCACCAGATGGTCGTCCGGGTCATAACAGCCCTCGTCGACACGTGAACCCGAATTGCTGACAGCAATCGTCTTGATTGTTTTGAGCGCCGCGGTATCGACGATCTTGACCGAGTTCACGTCGCCCACGTACAACGTATTCGTACCGGTGATGCCAACGATGCCGTCCGGCCCGGATGCGTCCGTCGAAGCGCCGACGCCCGCGAACGAGCCGGTAATCTGGGCGATGAGCGTATTCGACTTCGTATCGACCACATCGACGGACTTGTTATTCCGATCGGTCAGATAATATCGCCCCGCTTCCACATAGCCGATATCGAAGCTGAATGGCGGACTCGACGCATTCGGCACGGCAATGTTGGTCAGCAGCTTCGAGGTCGCTGGCGTCGATGTCGACGGTGTCGAGCTGGACGTCGACGAATCGGAGTTGTCGCTGCCGCCGCATCCGGCTAACGCGGCAACTGCAGCGAGGAGTAGCACGATCAAAGGCTTTTTCATCAATTGGCTCCTTCGTTGGGACACAGCCGAAGCATGCTCAAGCATCCATAACAATGCACAGCAAATAATTTGATGGTTTCCATATGGAACCATTGATGAACGTACGACTGCTGTAATCTGTTTAGAACAGAACGCTCACGGTCTTAGTAATGTTCAAGGCAGACCAAAGCACCGCGGCGTTGCAAGCTTGCCTACGCTAACCGTTGCGGGGCCGCGCTTCGTCGGCGCCTTCCAAGGGCGCATTTCGCCTTCCGCTGTAAAGCGGCGCGAGGAGATTTGAAAGTTATCTTCGCGACAAAGAAACGCCCGCCAAACAGGCGTTAAGTGAAAACACCGATGCGGTCTGTCATCTTATCGACCGCTAAGTCAGCGCTAAGATTGGCGTATTCGATACACGTTATTTTTCTTAAGCTCGCGATAAGGTTTTGCCGAATACAATCCTATCGGCGCAACGATTCATCTACATCGACGAACGTATTTTATTTATTTAGGTTACCGACTTTTTGCGTTAGCCGCAGCCACTATCGAGCCAATGAAAAGGGCGAACGCAATGCTCGCCCTTTTGCTGACGCTAACAGTATTGTGTCGCCCAAACGCGGGCGATCGAACGAACTCGCTTACTACTTTTTGGCAGCGTCGACCTTCTCATCGACTGCCTTCTTGTTCGCATCGTTTTGCGCCTCGACCTTGTCCTTATCGGCTTTCGCCTGAGCCACGTTCGCATCCTTGCTGGCTTCGTGCTTCTTCTTGTCGGCCTTGGCCTGCGCATCACGTTTCTTCTGGTCGGCCTTGGCTTGCGCCTTCGCCGCGTCTGCGCGCGCATTGGACGCTTCCCTTGCGGTCGTTGCCTTCTCCGTCTTTGCGGCCTTCTTGTCAGCGTCGGCCTGAGCGGAAGCCTTGTCTTCGTTAGCCGAGGCCTGAGCCTTGTCGGCGTCGCTTTGGGCTTCAGCCTTCTTCTTGTTGGCGGTAGCCTGCGCTTCACTCTTCTCGCTGTTTGCCTTTAGCTGTGCCTTAGTGGTATCCGAAGTCCCCGATGTTTGCGCGAACGCCGTCGAGGCAAGCAGTAAAGACGCGAGAACTGTGGCAACTTTCTTCATGTTCTTCCTCCCTGGAGAGACGCCGATTTGAGCCAGCGCTCATGTTAGTAATAGCGATCGGAGACGCGACGAGCGCAGCCGATCACACATCCCTCAGCAAACCGCGCGCCAGCCGCGGCGAATGGTCGAGATTGAAATCGATCGCATTCAGCAGGGCGGCGAGGCCGACGTCGAAAGTCATTCTTCTATCGCTGCGTAAGGCAAACCGGCAAACACGGCTAAGATTGATCCTTCGACGCGCAAGCGAAACCAACGGAGGAAGACATCGAATGCTGACGATCTGGGGCAGAGCCAACTCGGTCAATGTGCAGAAAGTGCTGTGGTGCTGCGAGGAGCTGGGCCTCGCATATGACCGCATCGACGCGGGCCTGCAATTCGGGCGCAACAACGAGCCCGACTATCTCGCGATGAACCCGACGGGCCGCATACCCACGCTCGTCGATGGCGATTTCGTGCTGTGGGAGTCGAACTCGATCATCCGCTATCTGGCGATGCAATACGCGCCTGACAGCGCGCTCTACCCCGCCGGGCCGAAGGTGCGCGCGAGTGCGGACCGCTGGCTCGACTGGTCGCTCTCCACGCTGCAGCCTGCCGAGCGTCCCGTCTTCTGGGGCTATATCCGCACGAGCGCGGCGGATCGCGACGCCGCGCAACTCGCCGCCGCCGCGAGCGAAGTGGAGAAGCTCTGGCGCGTCGTCGATGCGCATCTCAAGGGCCGAGACTATCTCGAAGGCGATACCTTCACCCTCGCCGATCTCGTCATCGCGGCCTATGCGCGCCGCTGGTTCGGCATCGCCGAACTCGTGCGGCCCGCGCTGCCCGAGCTCGAACGCTGGTATGTGGGCATCACGCAGCGCGCCGGCTTCCAGCGTTATGTGTCGCACGCACTGACCTGAACCGGACGCCACGCCATGACCATCGAACTGCATACCTGGAACACGCCCAACGGACGCAAGATCAGCGTCGCGCTGGAGGAAATGCAACTGCCCTACACCGTGAAGACGGTGAACATCACGAAGGGCGAGCAGCACGCGCCCGACTTCCTGCGCATCAGCCCGAACAACCGCATTCCGGCGATCGTCGATCCGGACGGCCCCGACGGCCAGCCGATCAGCGTGTTCGAATCCGGCGCGATTCTGCTCTATCTCGGCGAGAAGACCGGCAAGTTTCTTCCCGCGAGTCTGCGTGACCGCGTGCCGGTGCTCGAATGGCTGATGTGGCAGATGGGCGGCTTCGGCCCGATGCCGGGACAGGTGCATCATTTCCGCATGGTCGAAGCGGAAAGCGATCGGCGCTATGGATTGAAGCGCTATTCCGATGAAACCCGCCGCCTGTACGCCGTGCTCGACAAGCGGCTCGCGCAGGTGGAATACGTCGCGGGCGAGTTGTCCGTCGCCGATTTCGCGATCCTCGGCTGGGCGTGGCGGCACGAGCGTCATCAGGTTTCGCTCGATGATTACCCCAGCGTCAAGCGCTGGTATGAAGCGCTCTTCGCGCGCCCCGGCGTCGGACGCGGCTTCGACGTAAAGCTCGACGATCTCGCCTGACGCCTGCTGCGCGGCCCGGCATCAGGGCAAACCATGAGGCCGTGCGTCAGCCTAACGTAAGTCGCGCGCGTGATAACGATAAACTTGAGAACATCGGTGGCGCGGGCACCCTCGCTCGATCCGCGCTCGAGGAGACAACCATGACAGCCGGCATGTACGACGATGGCCTTCCCAAAACGGCCGCCAACTTCGCGGCGCTGACGCCGCTCACGTTCATCGAGCGCGCGGCGTCCGTGTATCCGACGCGCCCCGCCATCGTCCACGGCAACGTGCGGCGCAACTGGGCCGAGACCTATGCGCGCACGCGGCGGCTCGCGTCGGCGCTCGCTGCTCGCGGCATCGGCCCTGGCGATACGGTCGCCGCCATGCTGCCGAACACGCCCGAAATGGTCGAGGCGCACTTCGGCGTGCCGATGACGGGCGCCGTGCTCAACACGCTCAACACGCGGCTCGACGCAGCCACGCTCGCGTTCATGCTCACGCATGGCGAAGCGAAGGCCGTGCTCGTCGATCGCGAGTTCTCGGAGGTCGTGAAGAAAGCGCTGGCCAGCGTGCCGCAGCCGGTGCTCGTGATCGATGTCGACGATTCGCAGTACACGGGCGCGGGTGAACGCATCGGCGAAATCGACTATGAAGCGTTGCTCGCGAGCGGCGATCCCGCATACGAATGGTCGCCGCCATTGGATGAATGGAACGCCATCTGCCTGAACTACACCTCAGGGACGACGGGCAATCCGAAGGGCGTCGTCTATCACCATCGCGGCGCATACACGAATGCCATCAGCAACGTGCTCGAATGGGACATGCCGAGGCACGCCGTGTACTTGTGGACGCTGCCCATGTTTCATTGCAACGGCTGGTGCTTTCCGTGGACCGTCGCGGCGCGCGCGGGCGTGAACGTGTGTTTGCGCCGCGTTGATGCGAAGACCATCTTCGATCTGATCAGAAGCGAAGGCGTCACGCATTATTGCGGCGCGCCGATCGTGCAGAACCTGCTCGTCAATGCGCCCGACGAGATGAAGGCCGGCATCGAACAGAAAGTCCACGCGATGGTCGCGGGCGCCGCGCCGCCCGCCGCGATGATCGAAGGCATGGAGCGCATGGGCTTTCAGTTGACGCACGTGTACGGGCTCACGGAAGTCTATGGCCCCGCCGCCGTCTGCGCGCAGCAGGACGCATGGAGCACGCTCGATATCGGCGAGCGCGCGCGGCTCAACGCGCGGCAAGGCGTGCGCTATCACTTGCAGGATGCGGTGAGCGTGCGCGATCCGATATCGATGGAACTCATGCCCATGGATGGCGAAACCATCGGCGAGATCATGTTCCGCGGCAACATCACGATGAAGGGCTATCTGAAGAACGCAGCCGCGACGGAAGAAGCGTTTCGCGGCGGCTGGTTCCATACGGGCGATCTGGCCGTCGCGTATCCGGATGGTTACGTGCGCATCAAGGATCGCAGCAAGGACATCATCATCTCGGGCGGCGAGAACATATCGAGCATCGAGGTGGAGGACGTGCTGTACCGGCATCCGGCCGTGCTTGCGGTAGCTGTCGTCGCGAAGCCGGATACGCGCTGGGGCGAGACGCCTTGCGCGTTCGTCGAATTGAAGGCAGGCGCGGAAGTCACCGCCGAAGAGCTGATCGCGCATTGCAAGAAGCATCTCGCGGGCTTCAAGGTGCCGCGCGCGATCGAGTTCTGCGAGCTGCCGAAAACATCGACCGGCAAGATCCAGAAGTTCGAGCTGCGCAAGCGCGCGGGTTCGGTCGCGGCGATCGACGTTTGATGGAGAGCATCTCAATGAGCGAACTGGTTCTGATCGAACGCGACGCTTACCAGATCAAAGGCGTCGTCAAGCTGACGTTGAATCGTCCCGACGCGTTCAATGCGCTATCGGAAGCGATGCTCGAAGCGCTCGAACGCGCGTTGAAGGATGTCGCCGAATCGGATGCGCGTGTGGTCGTGCTTGCCGGCGAAGGCCGCGCGTTCTGCGCGGGACACGATCTGAAAGAGATGCGCGCCGAGCCCGCGCTCGACTACTATCGCGCGCTTTTCGCGCGCTGCTCGCGCATGATGCTCACGATTCAACGCATGCCGCAGCCGGTGATCGCGCGCGTGCATGGCGTCGCGGCGGCGGCGGGTTGCCAGATCGTCGCGATGTGCGATCTCGCGGTGGCATCGAGCGAGGCGCGCTTCGCGGTATCGGGCGTGAATCTCGGGCTTTTCTGCGCGACGCCGAGCGTGCCGCTGACGCGCAACGTATCGCGCAAGGCCGCGTTCGAAATGCTCGTCACCGGTGAGTTCATCGATGCCGCCACGGCGCGCGAGCGCGGCCTCGTGAATCGCGTCGTATCGCCCGATGCACTCGACGATGCCGTGCACACGCTCGCCGCCACCATTGCCGCCAAGCCGCGCGAAGCGGTCGCGGCCGGCAAGGGCCTGTTCTATCGGCAGCTCGAAACGGGCATCGAAGCGGCGTACGCGCTCGCATCGGAAACGATGGCCTGCAACATGATGGACGACGCCACGCTCGAAGGCACGCAGGCGTTCATCGAGAAGCGGCCGCCGCGCTGGACCTGAGCGCTCAGCTTACGTGCTCGACCGGATGCCTTTCGAGCCACGCGTTCTCTTCATCGCTGTATAAACGCGAGCGCGTGAGAAAGCGCAGTCCGGTCGGGCGCTCGAGCGAGAACATGCCGCCGTTGCCCGGCACCGCATCGATGATGAGTTGCGTGTGCTGCCAATACTCGTACTGCGATTCGGTCATGTAGAAGGGCACGCCGCCGATCGCGCCGAGCCTGACGTCCGATCTGCCGACCATGAACTCGTTCACTGGAAAGCACATCGGCGCGCTGCCGTCGCAGCATCCGCCGGATTGATGGAACAGCACGTCGCCATGCTCGGCCCTGAGTTTTTCGATCAAGTCGATCGCCGCGGGCGTCGCGGTCACGCGCAGCACTTCCTGTTCGCTCATGATGTCCCCGTTGTTCGAATCGGCCGCCGCCAGTAACAGCGGCGGCCTCACAGGCTTTAGAAGAAGCCGAGCGGCTTGTCGCTATAGCTGACGAGCATGTTCTTCGTCTGCTGATAGTGGTCGAGCATCATCTTGTGATTCTCGCGTCCGATGCCTGATTGCTTGTAGCCGCCGAACGCCGCGTGCGCCGGATACGCGTGATAGCAGTTGGTCCACACGCGACCCGCCTGAATCGCGCGGCCGAAGCGATAAGCCCGCGTGCCATCGCGCGTCCACACGCCCGCGCCGAGGCCGTACAGCGTATCGTTCGCGATCTCGAGCGCCTCTTCCTCGGTCTTGAAGGTCGTCACCGACAGCACCGGCCCGAAGATTTCCTCCTGGAAAATGCGCATCTTGTTGTGGCCTTTGAAGACGGTCGGCTTGATGTAGTAGCCGTTCTTCAATTCGCCATCGAAGCTATTGCGCTCGCCGCCGGAAAGACATTCCGCGCCTTCCTGCTTGCCGAGATCGATATACGACAGGATCTTCTCCAGTTGCTCCTGCGAAGCCTGCGCGCCGATCATCGTCCTCGTGTCGAGCGGATGACCCTGCGCGATCGCCGCGACGCGCTTCAACGCGCGTTCCATGAAGCGCTCGTAAATCGACTCCTGCACCAGCGCGCGCGACGGGCACGTGCATACTTCGCCCTGATTCAGCGCGAACATCGTGAAGCCTTCGAGCGCCTTGTCGAAGAAGCTGTCGTCGGCGTTCAGCACATCCTCGAAAAAGATATTCGGGCTCTTGCCGCCCAGCTCCAGCGTGACGGGAATCAGATTCTGGCTCGCGTACTGCATGATGAGGCGGCCCGTCGTGGTCTCGCCGGTGAACGCGATCTTCGCGATGCGCTTGTTCGACGCGAGCGGCTTGCCCGCTTCCAGCCCGAAGCCGTTCACGACATTGAGCACGCCCGGCGGCAGCAGGTCTTCGATCACTTCGAGCAGCACGAGGATCGATGCAGGCGTCTGTTCAGCCGGCTTCAGCACGACGCAGTTGCCGGCAGCGAGCGCGGGCGCGAGCTTCCATACGGCCATCAGGATCGGGAAATTCCACGGGATGATCTGACCGACGACGCCGAGCGGCTCATGGAAGTGATACGCGACCGTATCGTGATCGATCTCCGAGATGCCGCCTTCCTGCGAACGCGCAGCGCTCGCGAAATAACGGAAGTGATCGATCGCGAGCGGAATGTCGGCGGCCATCGTCTCGCGCAGCGGCTTGCCGTTGTCGATGGATTCGGCCAGCGCGAGACGTGACAGGTTCTGCTCCATGCGATCGGCGAGCTTCAGCAGCACATTCGCGCGATCGGTGACGGAGGTCCTGCCCCACGATGCCTTCGCTGCATGCGCCGCATCGAGCGCGGCTTCGATATCGGCTTCGCGCGAACGCGGAATCGACGTGAAGGGTTCGCCGGTGATCGGCGAGATGTTGTCGAAATACTCGCCGCCCGCGGGCGGCACCCACTTGCCGCCGATGAAGTTGCCGTACTGCTTTTTGTAGGGGTATTCGGTGCTCAGGAACTGCATCTCTGCGTGATTCATTTCTAGGTGCTCCTCGCATGTCGACGTGAACGGGCCGGCGCTGCCGATGTCCGGCGCCGGTCGCCCTGGATTGCGAGTTCCATGCCATTCGCCCGCGCGATGACGCGATGCACGCGAAAGCCGCATCGTCACGCGGTTTCGCATCGCATTTCAGGGTTTATACGAGGGCCCTGTGCTCTGTTCACATTCAGAACACCTGCCCCGCCTTGTAGCGATGCGATACAGCGTCATGCGAGTGTCATGTTTGTCCGGGGTGAACGTGCACTACCGCATCGGGCGCATCGTGTCTGCGGGCAAACGCTTATGGCACGAGTGTTCATATTGCAAAGCTTTTCACAGTTGTCTATGGTCATGCCCAGCCGTAGCAAAGCGTCGCATGTATATGTCGTTCCATCGCATGTTTGGGCGACGCGAAATGGCCTTGCGAGCGCGCGATGCAAACCGCGTGGGCGCTCGCATGACCACGGCGGGCTGCTGTCCGGCGACCCCGCACGGCACCTCAAGCAAACGATGAGCGCGCATGTGCATGCATGACGCGCCACAGAGACCACATGAACAGCACAATCGATCAAGGGGCCGCGCACGGCCCGACAGGCTTCTTCTCCAAGGAGGCGACCATCGCCCGGCCCGGTTTCTCGCGCTGGATGGTGCCGCCCGCCGCGCTGGCTGTTCACTTGTGCATCGGGCAGGCGTATGCGTTCTCGGTGTTCAATGCGCCGCTCACGAAGGTTATCGGCATCACGAAGTCCGCGCCCGATGACTGGTCGCTCACCACGCTCGGCTGGATCTTCTCGCTCGCGATCGTGTTTCTCGGTCTGTCGGCGGCATTCGCCGGCAAGTGGCTGGAGAAGGTCGGCCCGCGCCGCACGATGTTCACCGCCGCATGCTGCTTCGGCGGCGGCTTTCTCGTGTCCGCGCTCGGCGTCCATCTGCATCAGATCTGGCTGCTGTATCTCGGCTATGGCGTGATCGGCGGCATCGGGCTGGGGCTCGGCTATGTGTCGCCGGTCTCGACGCTGATCCGCTGGTTCCCGGACCGCCGCGGCATGGCGACCGGCATGGCGATCATGGGCTTCGGCGGCGGCGCGATGATCGCCGCGCCCGGCTCCGTCGCGCTGATGAACCACTTCAAGAGCGCGACGAGCGCCGGCGTGGCCGAAACGTTCCTCGTGCTCGGCGTGCTGTACTTCATCTCGATGACGATCGGCGCGCTCGCGATCCGCATCCCGCCGGCGGACTGGAAGCCGGCCGGCTGGACGCCGCCCGCGACCGCCAGCAAGATGATCACGAAGAACCACGTGCACATCGATCAGGCGTTGAAGACGCCGCAGTTCTATCTGCTGTGGCTCGTGCTGTTCCTGAACGTGACGGCGGGCATCGGCGTGCTCGGCCAGGCATCGGTGATGATTCAGGAAAGCTTCAAGGCATCGATCACGGCGGGCGCGGCGGCGGGCTTCGTCGGGCTGCTCTCGCTCTTCAACATGGGCGGGCGCTTCGTGTGGGCGTCGGCGTCGGACTGGATCGGCCGCAAGAATACGTACTTCGTGTTCTTCATCCTGGGCGCGGTGCTGTATTTCCTCGTGCCGCAATTCGCCGGCGCGGGCAACATCGCCCTCTTCGTGCTGGCGTATGGCGTGATTCTGTCGATGTACGGCGGCGGTTTCTCGACCGTGCCCGCGTATCTCGCGGACATGTTCGGCACGGCGTTCGTCGGCGGCATTCACGGACGGCTGCTGACCGCCTGGGCGGCCGCGGGCGTCGCGGGTCCTGTGCTCGTCAACTATGTGCGCGCGTATCAGGTGTCGCATGGCGTCGTCGGCGCCGAAGCTTACACGATGACGCTGCATATCATGGCGGCGCTGCTCGTCATCGGCTTCCTGTGCAACCTGCTCGTCACGCGGGTGCATGAGAAGCATCACATGAACATGCCGGCGCAGGCCGCCAACTGAGATTCAGGAGAGAGATCCGCGATGAATACCCGCATCGATACTCACGAGGGCAGCTCGTCCAATAAAGGGCTGTTGCTGTTGTTCTGGGCGTATGTGCTGATTCCGCTCGCATGGGGCGTGACGAACACGCTCACGCAGGCGACCAAGCTGTTCCAGTAAGTCGGCAGGAAAGTTATCGCGCGCCGGAGGGCCGATTCGATGTCGGCTCACGGCGCGCGTTTTATTTGCGGCTCGCCGCCCGCGATGCGAGCCGCGTGCGAGTCTCAATGCCCGCGCTTCTCCACCCGGTTCAGGCTGCGGCGCGCGAGCACGCTCATCAGGAGCGTGCCGCACACCAGCGCCGCGAGATACACGCCAGCCATCATCCATTCAACTTCAGTCACGCCTGTTCTCCTTCGAATTGAGCCGCGGCCGGGCGCCGCGGGAGTGATTCACGCGATTGCAACTGCGTTCTGGCCTGATTTACGGCACGCGCGCGCAAAGGTTTAGCGGCGCGTCGAATCAAAGTGCGCAAACGGTGCGACAGAGAAACCGACCGGTCGTTCGATTCCAAAACGCGCACGACCGCGCGCGCTGGCGTATCGTTCGATTAGCGCCGAAGAGCGCGCGACGACATTCCCCACAAACGACAAAATGGTCCACGACGATGAACACGTCCCGTCGCAGCTTCATGATTTTCAGCATCGGCATGGGCCCGGCGCTGTGGCTCACGCAAGCCCGGGCCGACGCGCCGCATCTGAGCGAATCCGATCCGGCTGCCGCCGCCGTCGGCTACAAGGAGGACGCCGCGAAAGTGGACAAGGCGAAGTATCCAAACTTCGCGGCGGGACAGACGTGCGCGAACTGCTCGCTGTTCCAGGGCAAATCGAGCGATGCCTGGGGCGGCTGCACGCTGTTCAACGACAAGCTCGTGGCCGGGAAAGGATGGTGCGCGTCCTACACGAACATGTGATGCCGCTTCAGCGCACGGAATAGCCGACGAAACGCCAGACCTTGTCCGAATCGAGGATGAACGTCACCATTTCGCGCGCTGAACGATTGGCCTGGCTGAACTGGGTATCGAAGAGAATGTTGATGTACGCACCGGCCGGCATGTTGCCGGAGCCGTCGTAGTGATAGTGTTTGACGCCCATCGGCATGCGCATGCCCGGCGTGCCGAGCGGCGCGCGGTCGTGTGTGATCTTCTTCGTGAAGTCATCGCGTGAAATGATCTGTTTCGCGATGGGCGACGCCTGATCCCATACCTCGCCTGTCTTACTCTGATCGATCAGCCTGACGATGGCCAACGCTACCTGAGCGATGTCCTGGTCTTGCTTGTCGAGCGCGTCCTGCTGCTCCTTCGTGAGCGAGCGAGCGGCGGCGGATTGAATCGGCTGCTGCGGAGCGGGAGCCTGTTGCGCCTGACATGCGACGCTGGTCGATATCAGCAGAAGTGCGCCGAGCGAAGGTTTGATGCGTGCGTTCATGTTTCAGACGATGTTCGTGATCTGCTAGTGGATTGTATCGCCGTCACTGCGATGGATTGTAAGAAATACTGAGTTTCATGATCTTGATTGAATTTCGGATCGTTCAGGCTCTCGTGCGGCTGTGGTTGATAGCCCGGATTCTAGTGACGTGCAGCGCGTGCAACCCCCACATATCTCAATAAGCCAACCCCACGACTTCCGCATCCGACCGCGCACATTCCTTGCTGCCCATGAGAGAAGGTCAACTCAGTACTGACGCCGAGGTTTGAAAATGCGACTCGTCGACTGGAACATCCAATGGGGACGCGGCGTGGACGGCCGCGTCGATCTCGCGCGCATCGTCACGGAAGCCAAGGCGCTGCACGACTTCGATGTGCTGTGCCTGCAGGAAGTCACGCGCGGCTTTAACGAAAGCGAACAGGCGGGCGGTCTCGCGGGCCGCCCGAGCGCCGATCAGTTCGCCGAGCTCGAAGCGCTGATCCCCGGCGCGACTGTCATGGACGGAATCGGCTCCGACTTGCCGCCGGTGGGCGCGGGCCTTGCGCGCCGCCAGTTCGGCAACGCGATCGTGAGCCGTCTGCCGGTGCGTCAGGTCTTGCGCCATTCGCTGCCCTGGCCCGCCGATCCCGCGAAGCCATCGATGCTGCGCGTCGCGCTCGAAGCCGTCATCGAGACGGACGTCGGCCCGTTGCGCATCGTCAGCACGCATCTGGAGTTTTATTCGGAGAAGCAGCGCCTCGCGCAAGTGGCGCGTCTGCGCGAGCTGCACGCCGAAGCCTGCGCGCACGAGCGCCAGCCGGCGAAGGCCGAAAGTCAGGCAAGCCCGTTCGCCGATACCGCGCGGCCCGTTTCCGCGATTCTCTGCGGCGATTTCAACAGCGCGTTCGACGCATCGGCCTATCGCGCGATGCTCGATCCGATCGCCGATGCGCCCTCATTCGTCGATGCCTGGACCTGCGCGCATCCGAACGAGCCACGCGCGGCGACCGTGGGCCTCTACGATCACGATCAATGGCCCGATGGACCGTTCGCGTGCGACTTCATCTTCGTGACGGAAGACCTGAAGCCGCGCATCGTCGGATGCGAAGCGGATCAGCAGAGCCGGTCATCGGATCATCAGCCGATGTGGCTCGAGTTGCGTTGAGCGCTGTCTTCGCGCGCCAGGCCGTATAGCGCCTGCAACACCGCCGCCCGCGCCTGGCCAACGATCATTCCGCGCCAGATATCTTCGTCGATATAGAAGGCCGCGCGAATCTGCCTGCGGATATCGGCCTTCAACGCGTCGGGCGCATCGGGATGATGGCGAACCCACACATCCGCGCGCAACATGTCGAGCATGTCGGTGAGCGGCACGGTGCCGTACTCGATCGCGATCGATGCAGTCGCCGCATACGGACACGTCTGCCGCAAGGTATCGAGCAAGGGCCCTGCAACATCCGCCGCGATCGACGTGCCGTCCGCAGGACTCGTCACGTCCGCGCCCCACCAGCGCCGCGCGCGCTGCACGTCGCCGACGCAGATCTTCGCGCCGAAGCCGCTCGGTCCCAGACCCGTATGAAAATCGATCCAGCCGATCGCCGCGCACGTCTCGCCGTATTCCGCGAGCAGCGCGCGCATCGTGCGCGTGCTCCATGCGGGCGCGTCGCCGCCGTAGAACATGCCTTGCGCGTGCGTGTACTGCCCGGTCGTCACGGCTTGCTGATACGTCCATTGGCCGCGCGTTTCGATATAGCCGCGAATCGCCGCGACGTTCGCTTCGTCAGGCGGCCAGCTCGCGGGAATCAGCAGATCATGCAGTTCCGCATAACCCGGATTGCGCGGCAACGGCTCGCTGAAATCCACACTGTTGCGATTCAGATCGACGTTGCCTTCGGTCGTGCGGCTCAGATACGAAAAACCGTACGGGTTGATCGCGTGCACGAGCAGCATCGCGACACCGAGCTTGTCCATCAGCGCGGGCAACACGTCGTCACGCATCAACGCGATCTGCGCGCCCGAGCCGCAGAAGCCTTCGACGCCATGCGTGCCGGACGTGAGCACGAGCAGGCGCGCGGCATCGCGCGGACCGATGCGCACGACATCGGTGGCGAGCGTCTCGCCTTCCAGGCCGTCGATGCCTTCGAGCACGCGCGTATCGACCGTGAGCTTGCGCTGTGACGCCGTATCGAGAAAGCGTCGACGTGCCTCGCGGTATGTCGATGAAAACATGTGCGCCTCCTCAGCTGCGCGCGAGAAACTTCTCGACGAGGCGCACCCAATATGTCGAGCCGAGCGTAAGCACGTCGTCGTTGAAATCGTAGCTGCTGTTGTGCAGCATGCACGGTCCGATTCCATGACCGTGATCGCGATGCCCGCCCAGTCCGTTGCCGATATACGCGTAGCAGCCGGGCCGCTCCAGCAGCATGTACGAGAAGTCCTCGGCGCCCATCGTCGGATCGACGTTCGTATTCACCTTCTCCGCGCCCACGACATCGCGCATCACGCCCAGCGCGAAATGCGTTTCCGCTTCGGTATTCACGGTCGGCGGATAGTTGCGTACGAAACTAACCTCGGCCTTGCATCGATACGCCGCCGCCGTCGCCGCGACGATCTCCTTCATGCGCGTCTCGATCAGGTCGAGCACGTCGACGGAAAACGTGCGCACGGTGCCCGCGAGCGTCGCGGTCGTGGGAATCGCGTTGACAGCGTGGCCCGCCTGCATACGCGTGATCGACAGCACGGCGGCATCGATGGGCCGCTTGTTGCGCGTCACGATGCTCTGCAAGCCCGTGCCGATCTGCAATGCGGTGAACACGGGATCGACGCCATCGTGCGGAATCGCGGCATGCGCGCCGACGCCTTCGATGCGAATCTCGAACTCGTTGCTCGATGCCTGCGTCGCGCCGACGCGCGCGCCGAATTCGCCCGCCGCCATGCCGGGCCAGTTATGCAATGCGAACACGGCATCGACGGGAAAGCGCTCGAACAGGCCATCGTCGATCATCGCTTTCGCGCCGCCGCCGCCCTCTTCGGCCGGCTGAAAGATGAACACGATGGTGCCGTCGAAATCGCGATGCTTCGCGAGATATTGCGCGGCGCCGAGCAGCATCGCGGTGTGGCCGTCGTGGCCGCACGCGTGCATCTTGTTCTCATGACGCGATGCGTGCGCGAACGTGTTGAGCTCGGGAATGGGTAGCGCATCCATATCGGCGCGCAAGCCGATTGCGCGCGTGCCCGAACCTTTCTTCAACACCCCGACGACGCCCGTCTTGCCGAGCCCGCACGTCACTTCGATATCCCAGCTTTCGAGCTTCCGCGCGACGAGCTCGGCGGTGCGCGCCTCTTCGTAGCACAGCTCGGGATGCGCGTGGATATCGCGGCGAATGGCCTGAATCTCGTCGCGCGACTGAGCGATCTCCGGAATGATCGGCATGCTTTCCTCTTGTGTTTGAGTGAACGGGCTGCGTTGCTATGCCCGAAGCATTGTCGATGCTCGGAAATCGCAGCGAAAGCTGATATTTCTTGTTCGTGACTTAAGGAAAGCTTTAGCTTTCGCGCGGCGACAGCGCGCCGTGCGAACGCATGCGGATACGTTCCTGCACGACGCTCATCACCGCATGGCGGTCGTGGATCCTGCGCTCCAGCATGCCGACGACGCGACGCGGCGTGTTCTTCGCGAGCGGCAATACGCGCAACGCCGGATCGCTCTCCCACGATCCATATTCGAGCAGCGGCACGACGGAGACGCCCGCATCCTGCCGCACCAGTTCGACGATCACTTCCAGAGAATTCAGTTCGAGAAACTCGTTCACCGCGAGCCGGTTGTGCTTGAGCGCGCGCTCGATCATCGCGCCGGTGCGCTGCGCGCGATCGAAGCGCAGGAACGGGCGCCTCGCGAGCATCTCGGCGGCGCTCGCGGGCGCGCTGTCCGGCGAACCGATCGCGACGAGCGGCTCCGAATAGAGCGGCGTCCAGTTGAGGCTCGCGGGCGTCTTGCCCGCCATCTCGACGATCACCGCGGCATCGATTTCGCCCGCCTCCACTTGCGGCGCGAGCGCGAGCGCCTTGCCGGTGAAGAGCCGCACATCGAGCCTCGGATACTGGCCTTTCAATTCGGTGACGACGGATGCGAGCGCGCCCATCGCCGAATCGACCGCGCCGATGGAGACCGATCCGGCGAATTCATCGTCGAGGCCGGTGAGCCGCATGCTGTCGTACAGTGCGACGATGCGCTCCGCCTGCGGCAACACCTGCTTGCCGATGCTCGTCAAGCGATTCGTGCGGCCCACGCGATCGAAGAGCGGCCGTTTCAGATCGTCTTCGAGCGATTGCATCTGCATGCTCACGGCGGCTTGCGTGAGCGCGACTTTCTCGGCGGCTGCCGCGAAAGAGCCATAGCGCGCGACCGCGATGAAGGTGCGCAGGAAGCGAATGTTGCTCATGGGCCTAGGGGACAACCCGGATCTTTCGATCAGGTTTCCTTGAGTGTCAGTTTAGAAATTCTATATTTTCTTATTTCAACTCGGGGTAATGTTGGCGTGTTGCAGCGGCTCGCGCCTGCCCGGAGCGAGCCCGCAAAAAAGCGGATGTCGTCGCACCAGATCAATCGCACCACGCCACGGAGTGCATTCGATGAGCACCGTATTACCTGCATCCCACGCGGCCGACGAGAACGCCGCACTCAACCTTTCCGGCCGACGAGCCATCGTCGTATCGACCATCGGCAATGCGCTCGAATGGTTCGACTTCATGGTGTACGGCTTCTTCGCCGTCATCATTGCCAAGCTGTACTTTCCCGCGACGAACCCCACCATCTCGCTGCTCGCGACCTGGGCGACATTCGGCGTCGGCTTTCTGACGCGGCCGCTCGGGGGCATCGTGCTCGGCGCGGTCGCGGATCGCGTCGGGCGCAAGTCGGCGCTCACGCTCACCATCTCGCTGATGGCAGTCGGCATCGCGATCATCGCGTTCGCGCCGACGTATGCCGCGATTGGCATCGCCGCGCCCTTGCTGATGTTGCTCGGCCGCCTGATTCAAGGATTCTCCGCGGGCGGCGAAGTGGGCTGCGCGACGGCGTTTCTCGTCGAATACGCGCCCGCCAACAAGCGCGGCTATTTCGGCAGCTTCCAGATGGTCGCGCAGGCCGCGGCGAGTCTCGCGGGCTCGTTCTTCGGCGCGGTGCTCACGCGCACGCTGAGCCCCGAGCATCTGAATAGCTGGGGCTGGCGCATTCCGTTCGTCATCGGTCTGTTGATCGTGCCGGTCGGTTTGTATCTGCGCTCGAAGCTCGACGAATCGCCCGTGTTCGTCGAGAAGGCACAGAAGAACGAGCTGACCACGCGCCCGATCCGCGATACCGCCACGAAGCATTGGATGCCCGTGCTCGCAGGCTTCGGTCTTACGGTGTTCGGCACCATCGGCACGTACATCTTCCTCCTGTATCTGCCGACGCACGCAACGCGCGTGCTGCACATGGCGCTCACCGACGGCCTCATCAGCTCGACGATCGGCGCGCTCGTGTATCTCGTCTGCTGCCCGGTGTTCGGGCGTCTGTCGGACCGCATCGGACGCAAGAAGCTGATGGCCACCGCGCTCGCGCTGTCGCTCGTCACCGCGTATCCGATCTTCGCGGTGCTGACCGCGCATCCGAGCCTGCCGATGTTGGTCGTCTGTCAGGCGCTTCTGATGAGCTACCTCGGCATCTTCCAGGGCTGCTATCCGGCGTTCATCTCCGAGCTGCTGCCTTCGAGCGTGCGCTCGACCGGCATCTCGGTGAGCTACAACGTCGCGGTGATGATCTTCGGCGGCTTCGCACCGGCCATCGTGCAATGGCTCACGATGACCACCGGCGATCCGC
This sequence comes from Caballeronia calidae, assembly GCF_900044055.2. Taxonomy (GTDB): domain Bacteria; phylum Pseudomonadota; class Gammaproteobacteria; order Burkholderiales; family Burkholderiaceae; genus Caballeronia; species Caballeronia calidae. The sequence continues at coordinate 49,361 of NZ_FCOX02000031.1, forward strand.
TGTCGATCTGCTATTACGTGATCTTCGGCAGCGCGGTCGCGCTCCTGACGATCGTCCCGCTGCGCGACCGTTATAGCGAAGCGCTGCGCTAAGGCGCTGCATCGAGCCGGAAAGGAAGGAAAATGGGCGGCCTGCACGGAAGAACGGCGCGCTTAAGTCTGATTTAAGAATGCGTGCTTAATCTGAAGCCTGACCGACCCACCCTCCTTCCGGCCGCGCAAGCGGCCATTTTTTTTGGAGCGACGCCATGCAGCTGATCCTTCGTCTGGTCATGATCCTCGTGGCGCTCGTCGTCTTCACGACGGTCGGCGTGTTCCTTCTTTCACTCTTCGCGCGCGCCCTGCTCACGCACTGAAAGCGCTGCGCCCGTAGCGGGCATGCTTCGTGCGAAAGCAGCACCTCATGCCGCGCCGGCTTCCGATCGGGAAAGTTTCGCGGCGGATGCCTATACTGGCTGAGTGTCGTCTTTCGCCGCGTCGTCGGCGCCCGAAGGTCCTGCGCCCGGCGCGCAGACCCTTTTTCCGCCGCCCTTCCTCCGCGCCATCGGCGCGCGACACGCTTCGCCGCATCTTCGCCTCTCTCGGGCTCTGCCGCTCATTCGCCGCTGCTCTCGCCGCTTCCAGTGCAGCAGCTTGCTGCACTATTTCAGGAGAATGCTCGATGCCACAACGTCCCGTCCCCCAATCGAAAACCACACATACCGATACGCCGAACAAAGCACTCGCGTCCGCGCCCGCTCAAGCCGATGGCGCGTCCGTCACTTTCACGATGACCGTCAACGGCCGCAGCGAAACGCTTTCGCTCGATCCGCGCACGACGCTTTTAGATGCATTGCGCGAGCATCTTCATCTGACAGGCACGAAGAAAGGCTGCGATCACGGCCAATGCGGCGCATGCACCGTTCATGTGAACGGCCGCCGCGTGAACTCGTGTCTTTGCTTCGCGGCCGCATGCGATGGCGACACGATCACGACGATCGAAGGCATCGGCGAAGTGGAAGCGCTGCATCCGCTGCAAGCCGCGTTTGTCGAATGCGACGGCTATCAGTGCGGCTACTGCACCGCCGGCCAGTTGATGTCGGCGGTCGCGCTGCTCGATGAACCCATCGGTCCGAGCGACGACGACGTCCGCGAAGCGATGAGCGGCAACCTGTGCCGCTGCGGCGCGTACCAGAACATCGTCAGCGCGATCCAGTCGGTGCGCGCGAACAAGTCATCGGCGAAATAAGGGAGAGCGACATGGACACGTTTCAGCTCTCCCGCGCGCGCGACATGCGCGACGCGATCAACGCGGGCGCGCTCGCGCACACCGCGCAGCAAGGCGCGGAAGTGCGCTTTCTCGCGGGCGGCACGACGCTGCTCGACCTGATGAAGCTCAACGTCGAGCGGCCGATGCGCGTCGTCGATATCAGCCGTCTTCCGCTCGACAAGATCGAGGCGACACCGGATGGCGGCGTGCGCATCGGCGCGACCTCGCGCAATTCGGATCTCGCGCATCACGCGCTGATTCGCGATCGTTACGCGGTGCTCTCGCAAGCGCTGCTCGCGGGCGCGTCGGTGCAGTTGCGCAATATGGCGACCACCGGCGGCAATCTCCTGCAGCGCACACGTTGCGTCTATTTCCGCGATACGACATCGCCATGCAACAAGCGCGAGCCCGGCACCGGCTGCTCCGCGATTCAAGGCTTCAATCGCATGATGGCGATCATGGGCACGAGCGAAGCGTGCATCGCGAGCAATCCGTCGGATATGTGCGTCGCGTTGCAGGCGCTCGAAGCGACGATTCATGTCGAAGGCACGGGCGGCAAGCGCGCGATTCCCATCGACGAATTCTTTCTGCTGCCGGGCACGACGCCCGATCGCGAGAACGTGCTCGATGCGGGCGATCTCGTCACGCACGTGACCTTGCCGCCGCCGGTCGAAGGCGCGCGCTCGTGCTATCTGAAGCTGCGCGATCGCGCGTCGTATGAGTTCGCGCTGGCGTCGGCGGGCGTCGTGATCGGCGTGAAGGACGGGCGCATTTCTCATGCGCGCGTGGCGCTCGGCGGCGTCGGCACGAAGCCGTGGCGATCGCGCGAAGCGGAGAAGGAACTGCAGGATGCATCGCCCGATGAAGCGACGTTCAAGCGCGCCGCCGATGCCGCACTCGCCGGTGCGAAGCCGCAAAGCGAGAACGGCTTCAAGGTGGAGCTTTCGAAGCGCTGCATCGTGCATGCGCTGAAGACCGCCACGCAAACTTCCTGACCACGACCGAGGAACCGAACATGTCCACCGCGCCCGACATCACGCAGTCCTTCATCGGACGGCCCCAGTCGCGCATCGACGGACCGCTGAAGGTTTGCGGCCGCGCGACTTACACCTCAGACGTCGACTTGCCCGGCATGCTGTATGCCGTGCCGGTCGGCAGCACTATCGCGAGCGGCAAGATCACGTCGCTCGAATTCGCCGCCGCGCAATCGATGCCCGGCGTGAAGCTGATTCTTCATCGCGGCAATATCAGCCGCTTCTATCGCATTTCCGGCAACTCGATCGATACCGGTTTCGTCGACGAAAATCGCCCGCCCTTCGAGGACGACACCATTCGCTACTACGGGCAATACGTCGCGCTCGTCGTGGCCGATACGTTCGAAGCGGCGAGCGCGGCGGCTGCCGCGATCAAGGTCGGCTATGACAGGACGCCGCACGATGTCAGCACGACGCTCGATCCCGGCAGGAAGCTCGATGTGCACAGCGAGCGCGGCGATCCGGACAAGGCGTTCGACGATGCGCCCGTGAAGATCGACCAAACCTATGTGACGCCCGTCGAGACGCATAACCCGATCGAGCTGCACGCGACCATCGCGCACTGGAACGGCGAGAGTTATACGTTCTATGAAACGAGTCAGGCTGTCGCCAATCATCAGGGCACGCTGATGCAGATGATGGGCCTGCCCAAAGAGAAAGTGCGCGTGATCTCGCGCTATCTCGGCTCGGGCTTCGGCGGCAAGCTGTGGATGTGGCCGCACTCGCTGCTCGCCGCCGCCGCGACGCGGCAACTCGAGCGGCCCGTCAAGCTCGTGCTGTCGCGCAAGATGATGTTCCAGAACGTCGGGCATCGGCCAACCACGCAGCAACGCGTGCGGCTCGCGGCGACGCAGGACGGCAAGCTCGTGTCGCTGCAGCATGACTTCGTGAATCACGAAGCCATCGGCGACGATTACACGGAGGACTGCGGCGAAGCGACGCCATCGATGTACAGCACGCCCAATCTGCGCGTGACGGGCGGCACCGTGAAGCGCAATGTCGGCTCGCCCACGTCGATGCGCGGCCCCGGCGCCGTGCCCGGTTTATACGCGCTCGAATCGGCGATGGACGAGCTCGCCATCGCGCTGAAGATCGATCCGGTCGACCTGAGGCTGCGCAACGAACCGGGCGTCGATGAGAGCAGCGGCCTGCCGTTCTCGTCGCGGCATTTCGTCGAATGCCTGAAGACGGGCGCGGAGAAATTCGGCTGGTCGAAGCGCACGCCCGAAGTCGGATCGATGAAACGCGACGGGCTCACGCTCGGCTGGGGCATCGGCGCGTGCAGTTGGCCGGGGCTGCGCTTCTCGGCCGACGCGACCGTCGATCTGCGCGCGGACGGCACCGCGCGCGTCGTGTGCGGCACGCAGGATATCGGCACGGGCACGTACACGATCCTCGCGCAGATCGTCGCGGAGCATACGGGCATTCCGCTCGACAAGATCGAAGTCGGCCTCGGCGATACAGCGCTGCCGCTCGGCCCGGTCTCGGGTGGATCGGCGGCGACGGCTTCGGTGATTCCGGCGGTATCGGATGCGGTGCGCGCGGCCATCAAGACGTTGCTTGCGCGTGCGTCGAAAGCGGAAGGCTTGCCGTTCGCGGGCGCGAAGGCCGGCGAGCTTGCGATGAGTGGCGGTCATGTGCATCGCAAGAACGAGCGGCCCGAAAGCGGCGTGCCGTATGCACGCATTCTCGAGGCGGCGAGGCTGCATGCCGCATCGGGCAGCGGCAGCGCGAAAGGCGGCTTCGACGATCCATTGAAGAAGAAATGGTCGATCCACTCATACGGCGTGCATTTCGCCGAAGTGACGTGGGAACCCGCGACTGCGCGCCTGCGCGTGAGCCGCGTCGTGACCGTGATCGATGGCGGCAAGATCCTCAACCCGCGCGCGGCCCGTAATCAGATCGAGGGCGCGGTGGTGATGGGCGTCGGCATGGCGCTCTTCGAGCACACTGTCTACGACGAACGGACTGGCGCGCCGGTCAACAGCAGCCTCGCCGATTACGTGGTTGCGACCAACGCGGATACGCCGAAGATGGACGTCACGTTCCTCGATTATCCGGACACGGTCTTCAACGAGCTGGGCGCGCGCGGAATCGCGGAGATCGGGCTGGCGGGGATTGCGGCGGCGATCACGGGTGCGGTGTATCACGCGACTGGCGTGCGCGTGAGGAAGCTGCCGGTGATGATCGAGGATTTGCTTTAAACACTCCTGGTGGCACGCCCCGGCTTTCCGTATCGTTCGACGGTTCGGAAGCCGGGCTCAATCGCCGATACCGGTTCGTATAATGAGGTCCGCGGCGAATCGGTCTTCGAATCGCGTATCCATCAGGCAAACCAATGAAAAATCCCACCGACAAACCGCTGACCGAACGTGAACTCGATCGCCTGGAAGCCTTGCTCGATTCCTTCGGCGATGAGGCAATGACCCTCGAGATGGTCGATGGCTTTTTCGCGGCGCTGATTTGCGGCCCCGACGAAGTCCCGCCGCACGAGTGGCTTCTCGCGGTGCTGGGCAAGGATGTCGCGCAAGCAAAGGAAAAGGACGCAGAGAACACGCTGCAACTGCTGATTCGTCACTGGAACACCATCGCGGACGATCTCGACGTCACGCTGCACAAAGATGCTGTCTATCTGCCCGTGCTGTCACTTGACGAAAAAGACGGCATCGCTCACGCCAACGAATGGGCGGAGGGCTTCATGGCGGGCATAGAGATGCGCCGCGAAAGCTGGGGCGAGTTGTTCGATGACGATGAGCACGCGGAATCGTTGCTTCCGGTACTGATGCTCTATCACGAGGACGACCCCGATCCCGAGCTTCGGACCGACCCGGAAGCATTTGAAGACCGTGACACGTTAATCCAGGAAATGATCGCGGGGCTGACTTATATCTACCGCTACTTCGACGCGCGCCGGAAGGAGAATGCGCTGCGCGATGCGCCCGCGCCGATGCAGCGGAAGAGCGAAAAGATCGGCAGAAACGAGCCGTGCCCATGCGGCAGCGGGCGCAAGTACAAGCAATGCTGCGGCGCGAGTGCTGCCACGATCCATTGAGCCGCGGACAGCGGACGGATGCATGCAAATCGCTATGCTAGACTGCATTCGCAGCCTTGTTACCGGTTGTGCATTACATCGAAACGCTAACTTGCGCCAAACCATGAAGCCATCCGTTGCCCTGCAAGGTCACCGATAGGAAATTCGCCGCGTGGTCGAAGCGCACCGCGCGAAAAATGCGCGCATCTTCGGCTCAGTCGCGCGCGGCGAAGATACGGAAGACAGTGACCTCGATCTGCTCATCGATCCTACGCCGAAAACTTCGCTACTCGACATCGGTGCGATTCGCCACGAGCTGCGTCAACTGCCCGGTGTGAAGGTGGATGTGTTGACGCCCGGCGCGCTGCCCGACCGTACGCGCGATACGATCATCGCAGGCGCGATTCCCGTATGAGCCGGGACGCATCGACGTTGGCCGAGTGCGTTGACCACGTCCTCGCCGCAATAGGACGTGTCACGCGAAGCGACTTTCGAAGTGATCGGCGAAGCATGCAGCACCATCCGGCGATACTTTCCTGACTTCGCCGCCGGCATCCCGAGGTGCCGTTCCAGTCCGCGTACGAAATGCCCGACGCGCTGTCGCACGGCTACCATAAGATCGATTTCGGCATCGTCCGGGTGACGGTCCGCGAGGACCTTCCGGCTCTTGGTCAACAGTTCCAGTTGCTCGCCGAAGAATTGCAGCGCACCAGCTAGCAGCAGTCAGGAAACGCTACTTGTGCCGCAAGAGCCTTTTTAGCCTCTGCGTCTCCAGCCCCTCTCCGGCTCTCGAACACTCGTACAGGCACACCGCTTGCCTGCCCCTTGGGGTTCGATCCTCCCCCAAGACGCGCTAACATAAGCACCAGCCCATCCCCAAACCCCTGTGTAAGCAGCAATTTCAGCCGGAGTGCCCATGAACGACATGATCAAACAACACGGCCTGCAGGTCGACGCGAGCCTCGCGAAGTTCGTTGATGAAGAAGCCATCCCCGGCACGGGCGTCGACAGCGCGTCGTTCTGGAAGGGATTCGATGCCATCGTGCACGATCTCGCGCCGAAGAATCGCGCGCTGCTCGCCGAGCGCGACCGTCTCCAGACCGAACTCGACAACTGGCATCGCAGCAATCCGGGCCCGGTGCGCGATCCGCGCGCCTATCGCAAGTTTCTCGAAGACATCGGCTATATCGTGCCCGCGCCCGCGCATGTGCAGGCGAACACCGCCAATGTCGATCGCGAAATCGCCGAGCAGGCCGGCCCGCAGCTCGTCGTGCCGCTCTCGAATCTGCGCTATGCGCTCAACGCCGCCAACGCGCGCTGGGGCAGCCTGTACGACGCGCTCTACGGCACCGACGCCATCGACGAAAGCGACGGCGCCGAGCGCACCGCGCAGTTCAATCCGAAGCGCGGCGCGAAGGTCATCGCTTATGCGCGCGCTTTCCTCGACGACAACGCGCCCCTCGCCGACGGCTCGCACGCCGACGCGACGAAGTACGGCGTCGAGCAGGGCAAGCTCGTCGTCACGCTGAAGGACGGCGGCAAGAGCGGGCTCGCGAACGCCGAACAGTTCGCGGGCTATCAGGGCGATGCGAAAGAGCCGTCCGCCATTCTCTTGAAGCACAACGATCTGCACTTCGAGATTCAGATCGACGCGAACCATTCCATCGGCAAGACGGATGCGGCGCACGTGAAGGACGTGCTGATCGAAGCGGCGGTGAGCACGATCATCGACTGTGAGGATTCGGTCGCGGCCGTCGATGCCGCCGACAAGACGCAGCTCTATCGCAACTGGCTCGGCCTGATGCAAGGCCATCTCTCCGAGCAGGTCACGAAGAACGGCAAGAGCTTCACGCGCAGCATGAACGCGGATCGCGAGTACACCGCGCCGAATGGCTCGACCCTCAAGCTGCACGGACGTTCGCTCCTGTTCGTCCGCAACGTCGGCCATCTGATGACGAACCCGGCCGTGCTCGATCGCGACGGCAAGGAAATCCCCGAAGGCATCCTCGACGCCGTGATGACCACGCTCGGCTCGATGCACGACCTCAAGAACAAGATGAACTCGCGCACGGGTTCCATCTATATCGTGAAGCCGAAGATGCACGGCCCCGCCGAAGTGGCGTTCGCCGACGAGCTCTTTTCGCGAGTCGAAGACCTGCTCGGCCTGCCGCGTCATACCATCAAAATGGGCATCATGGACGAGGAACGCCGCACGAGCGTGAACCTCAAGGCGTGCATCGCGGCGGCGGGCGCGCGCGTCGCGTTCATCAACACGGGCTTCCTGGATCGCACCGGCGACGAGATGCATTCGTCGATGGAAGCCGGCCCGATGATGCGCAAGGGCGACATGAAGTCGTCGAAGTGGATCGGCTCGTATGAGCGCAACAACGTGCTCGTCGGCCTGAACACGGGCTTGCGCGGACGCGCGCAGATCGGCAAGGGCATGTGGGCGATGCCCGATCTCATGCACGCCATGCTCGAGCAGAAGATCGCGCATCCGAAGGCGGGTGCGAACACGGCATGGGTGCCGTCACCGACCGCCGCCACGCTGCACGCGCTGCATTACCACATGGTCGATGTGCAGCAGGTTCAGCAGGAGCTCGAAAGCATCGACTATGACACCCAGAAGAACGAGCTGCTCGATGGCCTGCTGACCATTCCCGTCGTCGACAATCCGACATGGTCGGAAGAGGACATCAAGAACGAGATCGAGAACAACGCGCAGGGCATTCTCGGTTATGTCGTGCGCTGGGTCGATCAGGGCGTGGGCTGCTCGAAGGTGCCGGACATTCACGATGTCGGCCTGATGGAAGACCGCGCGACGCTGCGTATTTCGAGCCAGCACATCGCGAACTGGCTGCGTCACGGCATCGTGACGGAAGAGCAGGTTCGTGCGACGCTCGAACGCATGGCGGCCGTCGTCGACAAGCAGAACGAGTCCGATCCGTACTATCGCCCGATGGCGCCTTCGTTCGACAGCTCGTTCGCGTTCAAGGCCGCGTGCGCGCTGGTGTTCGAAGGACGCACGCAACCGAGCGGTTATACGGAACCGCTGCTGCACAAGTTCCGTCTTGCCGCGAAGGAATCGATGTAACCTGAAAGCGCGCGCACGCAAACCAGCGTGCGCGCGCTGTCTTCACTGCTCCGACCAGAGCTTGCCCGCGGTCGCCCAGTTCTCGCGCTTCACGTCCGTCAGGATGATATCCACCGAGCCCGGCTCGCAGCCGAGCGTCTCGCACGTCGTGCGCGTGATCGCCTCGACGAACTTGCGCTTCTCTTCCACCGTGCGGCCTTCGAAAAGCTGAATGTTGAATGTTGGCATGCCGTCGATCTCCTTTGTCAAAGTGGTTTCAATCGCGATAAGACGCATCGATGCGATCGAGCTTGCGCAATAGCGCCGGCCATTCGAGCGCGCCTTCGATGGCGTCATCGTCATGCAGTTGCGCCGCGGTGCGCGTGACGACGTCCGGCGTCGGCACGATCATCTTGCCCACGCCCGCGAGCGCGCGCAGCTGAATATCGCATGCCTTGACGAGCATATCCATCAGCACATAAGCCTCGGCGATCGTGCGCCCGAGCGTGAGCGGACCGTGATTGCGCAGCAGCATCGCGCGATGCGCGCCGAGACTTTTCACCAGCCGTTCGCCTTCGGCCGGTGAGAACGCCAGCCCTTCGTAATCGTGATACGCGAGATGACCATGAAAGCGCATCGCGTGCTGCGACGCAGGCAGCAGACCATGCGGCTGCGCGGACACCGCAACGGCCTCGCGCACATGCAGATGCATCACGCATACGGCATCTTCCCGCGCGGCATGCACGGCGCCGTGCAGCGCGAAGCCCGTCGCATTCACCGGATGCGCGCTTTCGCCGATCACGTTCCCGTCGATATCGATCTTCACGAGATTCGACGCCGTGACTTCATCGAACGAAAGCCCGAACGGATTGATGAGAAAGCGCCCCGGCTCGCCCGGCACGCTCGCGGAAATGTGCGTGTAGACGACATCGTCCCAGCCGTTGAGCGCAACCAGCCGGTAGGCGGCGGCGAGGTCCACGCGCGTTGCGTTTTCGGCCGCCGAGCGCGGTCCGCTTTCCGCGATCCTGCGCTCAGGCGTGTGGGTGAACGACATGCGAATCTCCTTGTTTCGATGTTCCCGACCAGCGCCGCTGAACGACGATCATCGCCCATGACGCGAGCACGAAAGGCGCGGTCAGCGCCGCGATGCCGATGCAATCGATCACGCGCTCGATCAGCACGGCCGCGACGATCGCGCCGAGCGCATAGCGCTTGCCGAGCGGCGCGGTCGCGAGTGCGGCGAGCGCCGCGTTGAAGCCGCACGCACCCGACAGCACGACGGCATCGCTCGCGCCGCCGAGGCCGTGCAGCGTGGCGCCGAGCGCGCTGCCCGCCAGCGCCCATGCCGCCTGCGACGGCCGCGACGCGAACAGCCCCGCCGCGATCAACGCGCCCGCGAGCGCGCCGGTCGCGAAGGTGATGGGCGCGAGACCCGCGAACGCAGCCTGAAGCATCGTGATGAAGCCCGCCGCGACTTGCGGAATCGCGCCCGTGTCGCCGCGATCGGCGAACAGCGGCAGCCAGCACCAGGTCACGATGATCGCGGGGCTCGAAAAGATCGGCAAACGGTGGCGCGAAAGCACGCGCGTGAGCTTGCGGGCGAGAAAGGTCGCGAACATCGCCGCGACGATCGCGACGGCGGCGGCCTGAGACGCATCGCCGATGAAGGTGAAAGCGGCAAGCGCCGCGAGCGCGCCATTGAAGCCGTAGAGATCGTCGCGGAATGCGGGAGCGTCGCTGTCTTCGATGATCACGCTGATGACGTTGCCCGTCAGCGTGCCGATCAGAAGCCCGCACGCGAGGCGCGGACTCGCGCACAGAACGGCGAGAAACAGCAGCGCGCCGGTCGCGGCGTTGCGCTGGAGCACGATTTGCCCGATCGCGCGGGCAAAGCTGCGGAGCTGGTCGCCGAAGGCGGCGTTTGAATGGAGTGCGGAGGACATGCTGGGCGGCGACGGCATGGGAAGCCGCCAGCATATAGCAGCCGGCGCGCGCCGTGCGACGGCGGGCCGAATAACCTGTATCTGGCTTGCAGCAGAGGGCGCGGCGAATGTCGCGCCAGGAGAGAAAGACTTAGTTGAGCGCCATGGGAACCAGCGGCGACGGCTCGCCGACACCCGGATTCGCGAGCGACAGTTCCGCGCTTATCTTGACCATTTCCGTGACGTTTTCGCGGAAATTCGGGTGCTTTTCCCAGGTGATGTAGCTCGCGTCCATGACGGCGGAAATCGTGAGCAAGGCAAAAGCGGCTTTTTCCAGCATTTCGTAGCGGCGGCGCATGATCTGCTCCTCAATTTTTGCAACATTGTAACGGAACCTAGGGTTTCCCCCTAACGGTTTGTTGCAATGCCGCAAATCGCCCGCCGCTACGACGGCTGCGCCCCGGCCCCTTTTTTGGGACGGAGCACGTTTTACGCGATCACATCGATGCTTCGAGCATCGCCTCGTAATCCGCGCTCGACGCCTCGCGCGGATTCGTCTTGTGACTGTGATCCTTCAGCGCGCCCGCGATGATGCGCGGGAACAGCTCGCGCGTCACGCCGAGTTCCGCGAGGCCGCGCGGCAGGCCCAGCGTGGCGGTCATCTTGCGCACCGCTTCGCCGACCTCGCCGCCGGATGTCAGGCCCATCGCCTGCGCGATGCGGTCGAGCTTGCCCTCTTCCAGCATCGTAGGCGCGCTGCTGTTGAACGCGATGACCGCTGGCAAGAAGATGGCGTTGAGCGTGCCGTGATGCAGCTTCGGATTGATGCCGCCGAGCGAATGGCTCAGGCTGTGCACGCAGCCGAGCCCCTTCTGAAACGCGAGTGCGCCCTGCATCGACGCACTCATCATGTTCCAGCGCGCGACGCGGTCCGAGCCGTCGCGCGTCGCGCGCTCGATGTGACGCCACGCGCGCCACAGGCCGTCGAGCGCGATGCCGTCGGCGGGTGCGTTGAACGCCGGCGCCATGAAGGTTTCGAGGCAATGCGCGATCGCGTCCATGCCGGTCGCGGCGGTGAGCATCGGCGGCAGGCCGAGCGTCAGTTCGGGATCGCAGATCGCGACCTTCGGCACGACATGCGGCGAGATCACGCCGACCTTGCGGCCATCGTCGAGGATCAGGATCGCGCCGCGGCCCACTTCGCTGCCGGTGCCCGCGGTCGTCGGAATGGCGATCACGGGCGCGGTCTTCGCGGTGATGCGCGCGAGACCGCCTTCGATCACCGCGAAGCTTTGCAGCGGGCCATCGTGCGTCGCGCAGACGGCGACGCCCTTCGCGAGATCGATCGACGAGCCGCCGCCCGCAGCGATCACGCCGTCGCACTGGTTCTCCTTGAACATCGCGACGGCATCGCGCACGGCCGCCTCGTTCGGATTGGGCGGCGTGGCGTCGAACACCGGCACGGGCGATGAAGCCCCGAGCGCATCGAGCACCTTGTCGAGCAGGCCTGCCGCGCGGATGCCGGCATCGGTCACGATCAGCGGACGGCGAATGCCGATGCGCTCGCATTCGCCGGCGAGCAGGCGCACCGCGCCGAAATCGAACTGAATCTGCGTGATGTAATTGATGAGGGACATGATGACTGACTGAAGGTTATAGTCATTGCCGCCTTGGCTTTCCGGGTTCAGGCGGCACGGTGCCTGCCAGTATACGAGCGGACGCAGCCGCGCGATACTGACGACTTTTGATACCGCTATAACTTTTCGTCAACCCGGAATCCTTCGATGACGCCCTCGCTCAACTCGATCGTCTCGCGCCTTCACGTCAAGCAGCTGCGTTTGTTGATCGCGCTCGAAGAACGCGGCTCGCTGCTCGGCGCGGCAAAACAGCTCGCGTTGACGCAGCCGGGTGCGAGCAAGGCGCTGCATGAAATCGAAACTACCTTCGGCACGCCGCTTTTCGTGCGTACCAATCGCGGCCTCGCGCCGAACGCGGTCGGTCATTGCGTGATTCGCTATGCGCGGCTCATTCATACGGACCTGGCGCATCTGCGTGAAGAGATCGTCGGCATCATGCGCGGCTATGGCGGGCGCGTGTCGGTGGGCGTGATCATGGGCGCGGTGCCGCTGCTCACCGACGCCATCACTGCCGTGAGCGAGCGTCAGCCGGAAATGTCGGTGGAAATCGTCGAGGATACGAGCCCGGGCTTGCTCGGTCTGATCGACGCGGGCCGGCTCGATCTCGCGATATGCCGCACGAGCGTGAGTCAAACGCCGTATCTCTACGACAGCGTGATCGTGAAAGACGAAACGCTTGCGGTCATCGCGAACGTCGCGCATCCGCTTGCGAAACGCAGGCGTATTGCACTGAAGGATCTCGCGAAGCATCGCTGGGTCGTCTATCGCGCGAATATGCCGATGCGGCTTCTGCTCGAACGCGAATTTCACGATGCGGGCCTGCGCTTCCCCGCTCATCTGCTGGAAACGACATCGGCGTTCGCGACGCTCGCCTTATTGCAGAAGGATCCGTCGCTGGTCGCGCTCGTATCCGTCGATGTCGCGCGCTTCTGCACGGCGCATGGCATCGTGTGCACGCTGCCAGTGGCGCTGGCATCGCGCAGCGAGCCTTATGAAATGGTCACGCGCCGCGATGCGCCGCTTTCGCCGGGCGTGCGTCTGCTGATGCAGGCGATCACCGAAGCGGGCAGCGCGGCGGCATAGTTCGCGTCAGAAGCGGAAGTCATTGAAGAACTTTTCGCGCTCCATCACGGTGAGCGCGGCGCGCTTGTGCGGGAAATCGAACTCCTTCAGCGTATAGAAACCCATGCGATGCATGTACGCGATATGCCGCACATGATCGACGCGCGGTTCGCCCACGAGCCGCCCGGTGCGCGGATCATCGATGAACATGTAGTGCAGCACGCCGCTCCACCACGCCTTCAGCTTGCCTGCGCTTTGGAATTGCGCATCCCCGATCAGCAGATGCAGGCCGCGGTCGAAGTCGCCCGCATCGTAGAACGGGCCGAGGCGGTCTTCCTTCGCCCAATAGAACTCGAAGTATCCGAAGGGCTTATCGTCGAAATAGCCGATCATCGGATGCATGTGCGGGTCTTCGCGACGTTCCGCGAGATAAGCCGCGTGCTCGGCCCGTGTGCCGCGCTGGTCCCAGAAGTGCGCTACGCGGTCGAGGTTCATCCATTCGCTGAAGACTTTCGAATCTGATTCGGGATCGGCGGTGCGCAGGCTGAAGGTCATGGCGATCTGCGGGAAGTGGCGTTCGTAGATCGTGCCTTCGGTGTTTTCGGGTCTGACTGGATGCGTGACGCCGTTGCTGCTTTCTGTGTAGCGCAGAAGGGTTTCGCTCGATGGTGGGGCCTTTAGCCAAGGGCGAGGGCTTTGCCAGAAGGTGTTGCGCGATGTGGTGAGCAGAATGTGATCGTCGCGGGGATCGGCATTGTCGATCAGGTTTTCGTTTTGTGCCTGGGCGGCGAAGGCTATTGCTGGTACAGCTTCGCTTGGCGCATGAGGTATGGATAACGTCGCCGTGCGGCGCTCAGGCTCGTTGCAGTAGATTTCGCATAGGGCGTTGAGCAATGTCTCCGACTTGTAATGCTGTTGCCATGCGGGTAATGTGCGGTCCGCTTTTGTTGCTTTTACTGCTTCTGCATCCGGTGCTGTGTTCATTGTTGTGCCTCTCTGGCAGTTTTCTCTCTGATGGATCAGGCTTCTGGCGGATCCTGTGTTCGCGTCGGTCTGTTGGCACTGCCCCTGTGCGGGGCGGCAGTCGCTTTTTGCTTCGCTTTCTATGGAATCCTGTTTTCGTGTCGGTCTATTTGCGTTGCCCCTGTGCGGGGCGGCAGTCACTTTCTTTGCTGCTGCAAAGAAAGTAACCAAAGAAACAGCTATCCCCATCCAAAGTACTTCAAGCCGGCCCCGGCACAGAAGCACTCTCGTGGTCCGGCAGTAGCGAGTGCCCTCATAGGTCTAATCGGGCTTGGATCGCGCACGGTCTGTCTCATCGCACCACTTAACTGACTGGTAAGGCGCCAAATAGCTCCAGCCCGCTTCGCGGCCGACCGGTCCATCGGGGCTGCGTGTGCTTCCTTTCTAACGCTTCCATCTCACTGCATCTGCTTTCCGTTGGTTTCCCTTGCAAACCCAACGGCAGCGCGTAGCGCTGTGCCGGAACTCTTTGGTGCTGCACCAGCGCGCTATAACTTCTAGCTTGTCAGACCGTGCGCGATCCAAGCCCGATTAGGCCTATGAGGGCACTCGCTACTGCCGGACCACGTGCCATCTTCTGTGCCGCGGCCGGCATGAAGTGCTTAGGCTGGGGATAGCTGTTTCTTTGGTTACTTTCTTTGCAGCAGCAAAGAAAGTGACTGCCGCCCCGCACAGGGGCAACGCCAATAGACCACTAAGAAAACGGGATCCGGCGAAAAACCAAAAAACACCCTACACAATGTCCTTGGCAAAACTTTCAGCCATAGCCAAAAGCCCCCCTTCGAGCGCCGGAAACAAACTCCGCTGAAAGTTATTCCAGCGCAACTCGAGAATAGAGTCCACAGGATCAATACTCGTGCCGAGCACATCAAAGATGACTTCCCCCGAATCGATCCCATCATCGACGTAATGAAACGAAGCCCCGGTCCTATCGATCACCGGCGCGGACTGCACGCGCATCGTGCTCCAGTCGACCACGCGTTCACCACGCGCCCCGTACAGCGCATCGAGCGTCGCATACGCGCCGCGTCTTTCAAACGGCGAACCGAGCCGCGTAACCCCAGGATGAATGTTCGCAATGCGACCGCAGAACTCCGCCCCAGGCCGAACGAGTTCATCGAGAATCACGAGCAAGCCATCGAGCACGACGAAATCCGCATCGAGCGCATGAAGCTTGTCGAGCAAGCGCTTCTCGAACGCACTCTTCCCCACCGCGCGCTCGACGACAGCATCCACAGGCAAGCGACGATAGGCAGACGGAATCGCATGAAGCAGACTCATCACCGGCACGCCTTGCACAGCAAGCTCCGGTGGATGAATCCACTGTCCGCCCGGCGCAGGCCGAAAGCCGTATCCAGCGAGTTTGAAGCAATCCCGCGGCGAGTCTTCATCATCGTCGTAGATCACGCCTTCGAGCGAATACAGGTCGCCCAGCGGCGATCGATTGAGCTGTTCGACGAGAAACTCGAGCGGCGATTTCATATACCGCGTGCCGCCCTTGTACTCGATATGCTGTCCCGCGCGATCCGCTGCCGCGTTGCGCAAGGACATGACGTACACCAGTTTTATCTTCGTCATTGAATTCCGCTTCAAAAGTGGCGACGCCGATCACGCTCAGCGCCGCCAACGATCATCACCAGTTATAGCGGGCGCTCGCGATCACCGTGCGCGGATTGCCATAGAAGCAGGCCGAATCCGACTGGCAACCGCTCACGAACGTGCGATTGAAAATGTTCGACGCATTCACCGCGAAACGCCAATGCGGCATGTCGTAATGAACGGCCGCGTCATACACCGTATAGCTCGGGACATACAGCGAGTTGTCCGCCGCGCCCGCAAGACCACTCTGATAACGAATGCCCGCGCCGAATCCGAGTCCATCGAGCGGTCCCGAATGCCACGTCCAGTCGGCCCACAACGATGCCATCTGGCGCGGCAACGGAATCGATACGGGCCACTTGTCGAGCGTCACGTCGTTCGCGCTGATGTTCTTCACATCCTGATAGACATAAGCCGCGATCACCGACAGATTGCGCGTCACGTTGCCCACCGCCGAAAGCTCGATGCCGCGCGAGCGCACTTCGCCCGTCTGCACGGAGAACGTGCCGGTCGGATCGGTCGGGTCGGGCGTGAGGACGTTCGTCTGGTTGATCTGATACACCGCCGCGCCGAGCATCAGGTTCTTGCCCGGCGGCTGCCAGCGCAGGCCCGCTTCGATCTGGCGGCCTCGCGTCGGTGCGGGCAGGCTGCCATCGGCCATCTTCACGCCGATGATCGGATTGAACGAAGTCGAATAGCTGATATACGGTGACAGCCCGTAATCGCCGAGATATGTCATGCCGACGCGCCCCGTGAACGCACTGTCGTCCTGCTTCAGCTGCGTGCCGCCGACGATGTCATCCTGCTTCGTATGGCTCCAGTCCTCGCGGCCGCCGATGGTCAGCATCCAGCGGTTCCACTTCACCTGATCCTGCGCATAGAGGCCAAAAGTATCGAGCGTCGTGCGGGTGTCGGTCTGGCCGAACGAATCCGGTCCGCTGAAGATCGCAGTCGAAACCGGCGTATAGACCGGGTTGTACATGTTGAGGCTCGGACCCAGCGCCAGCCATTCGCTGTCAGTCGAGTTCTGGCGGTTGTACTCGAAGCCGAGCAGCACCGTATGTTCGAGCGGTCCCGTGCCAAAGCGCGCCTGCGCCTGATTGTCGATATCAAAGCGGCTGTAGTTCGGCTGGAACAGCCCCGCATAGCGCGCGAGCGTCTGCTCGGTCGGATCGCTCGGATCGAGGCCCGCGCCCCATACCGCGCCGTTATCGAGCGACAGATGCATCCAGCGCGTGTTCTGACGAAACGTCCAGATGTCGTTGAACTTGTGCTCGAACTGATAGCCGATCGACCATTCCTTCTTGCGATAGTACGAGTACGTCGGATCGCCGGTATAGAGGTCCGGCGAAATCTTGCCGTTCGGATTGGGCAGCACCGTGCCTTGCGCGGGCAGGAAGTTGTTCGATGCATCGCCCCAGTCCTGCAAGTAGCTTGCCGCGATCGTCAACGACGTACTCGCGCTTGGCTGCCAGCGAACCGAAGGCGAAATCGCGAAGCGCTGTTCCGCGTGCGGACCGGTCATCGAGTTGCCGTCGCGCCCGACTGCGAGCACGCGATACGACCATGTCCCGTCCTTATCGATCTTGTCGCCGATATCGAACATCACCTGCTTGCGCGCGTAGTTGCCGATCTGCACGCCCGCTTCGCGATAGCGCCCGCCATCGGCGAGCTTGCTTTGCACATCGACGATCGCGCCAGGATCGCCCTGCCCGTACAACACCGACGTCGGACCGCGCAGGATCGTGATACTGTCGACCATGTACGGATCGACGCGCCAGCTCGACAGGTTCAGCGTATTGGGCACCTGCAAGCCGTCGACGAACACGGTCGGTGTGAAGCCGCGCAGCGCCGAGTACCAGTCGGAACGCACGTCCGAGCCATACGATGAAAATCCCGGCACATAGCGCAAGGCCTCGTTGATGGTCGTCGCGCCGGTCTCCTCGATCTGCGCAGAAGTAACGACGTTGATCGTCTGCGGAATCTCGTCGATGGGCGTATCGGTCTTCGTGCCGGTGCGGCTCCTGCGCGCGACGAGTCCCACGGTGTCGTCGTTGTCCGCAGATGCGTTCACGCGAACCGCGGGCAATGTGTTCGTCTGCGAAGCATCCTGCTGTGTTTCCTGCGGCGCATCCTGTTGTTGCGCCAACGCATGATCGGCCGCTGCCAGGCAAAACGCCGTGCTCGCCGCTGCGGCGATCGCCCGGCGCGTCCCTCTTCCCCACATCATTCTTCTTCTCTCCAATCGCAATGCGGCTTCGCATTCGCCGCTACTTCGTCAAAGAGCTACGGCCATGCGACCGCTGCTCACCCCGTTTTTCTTCGTATCGGCTGCCTGCCCTGCGATGTTTTCTCGTCCCGCGCCGGAAAGCGATGCGGCGATCTCATCCGAACGCACCGCAAGCACGGAAAGCAGCGTGTCGGAGAGACCGTGGCTGTCTTCGCAGCAGCCTTGCAGATAGATGCGCGCCTTGAAGTTCGACGGCGTGGCGAGGCGATAATCACGGCCCACGTTGCGCTCCGCGAGGGCATCGCCGAGATGCGGTGCGAGTCCGTCGAGCAGCGCAAGATGCGCGTCGCGCCGATAACCTGTCGCGAGCACGAGCGCATCGAAACGTTCCGCGTGCGCGTGGCCGGTGAGCATGTCGCGCATCGTCAGTTCGATATGGCCGCTCGCGCGGCGCGCGCTGTTCTCGATAACCGTATTCGCCAGCAACCGGTGCCGCGTTTCATCGGAAACCTTTTGCAGATAGAGCATTTCGTAGATCTGTTCGATCAACGGACGATCGACGACCGCATAGTTCGTATCGCGGAAGCGCTCGATCAGCGAGCGGCGCCCGTCTTCCGATTGCGCATAGACGACATCGGTGAATTCGGGGCTGAAGATCTCGTTGACGAAAGGCGTGTCATCGGCGGGCTTGAGCGCGCTCGCGCGAATCACGAGTGTCGCGTCGACGTGCGGAAAGCGGCGCGTGAGATCGGTGAACACTTCCGCCGCGCTCTGTCCCGCGCCGATCACGGCGATGCGCTTCTTGCCGTCGCGATCGTCGCCCGCGACATGCTCGATCGAACTCAGATACGCCGACGAGTGAATCACGTTATGCGGCCCGAGCGACGCGAACGGCTCCGGCACGCGCGCCGTTCCCCCCACGCCGATCGAAAGCGCCTTCGTCACGCGACGCCATTCGCGGCCGTCCTCATCCTCCGACACGACGCGCAGCGCATTCACGTCACCGCTCGTGTCGAGCATAGGCTCGATAGCCTTGACGCGCTGACCGTAATGCACGCGGTCGTCGAAAGCCCGCGCGACCCAGCTCAGATAATCGTGAAACTCGACGCGCGTCGGATAGAAGTTCTTCAGGTTCACGAACTCGTTCAGACGCCCGCGTTCGAACAGATAGTTGATGAACGTGAAGCGGCTCGTCGGGTCGCGTTGGGTGACGAGATCTTTGAGGAAGGAAATCTGCATGCGGCAATCGTCGAGCAGCATGTCGCGATGCCAGCCGAACGCCTGCTGCCGTTCGATGTAGCAATGCTTCATGCTGGACGCGCCGCGCGCTTCGGCGAGCCGCACGGCAAGCGACAGATTCGACGGCCCAAAGCCGACGCCGATCAGATCGAATACGGTTTCATTTTTCATGTTCCTGTGTCTCTCAGATGTCATTGGTCGATGCCGTCGATAAGCGGCGCGCGAGCGTCGTCGCGAGGCCCGCGAAATGCGGCGTGGCGAATACGTCCTGAATGGCGATATCGAAGCCCGCCTTGCGCGCTGCATCGACGAAGCGCACGACCGCGAACGACGTTGCGCCTGCTTCGAAGAGGTCGTCGTTCGGCGTGAGCGCCTGGCCGTCGAAAAGCTCCCGCCAGATACGGGCGAGCGATCGTGCTTCGCTGCTGTCCTCGTTCGAACAAGCCTCCGATACCGCACTGCGCTGAACACATTCGAGCGCCCCTTCGCATGCGTCGAAGACATCGTGCGGCGCGTGAGCGAATTGCTCGACAGTCGCGAGATAACGCTTTGCAAGTGCGTCGACGAATGCGCCATCGATGCGTTCATTCGCGTATGAAAGCGCGCAACTCACGCGGCCATCCGCATACTCGGTGACGTCCAGTTCCAGATCGAACACCACGCGATGGCGCACATCGTCGAAGCCTTCGATGACAAGACCGGCCCATTCGCGCGTAGCCATCGCGGCCGGGCGCAGATAGTTGAACATCACCTGAAAGAGCGGGTTGCCCGCGCGGGGACGCTCCGCGCGCAACGCCGCCACGACATCGGCGAAGGGCACATCGGCGTGGGCGTACGCGGCGAGCGCGGCGTCGCGCACCGTGGCGAGCAGCGTCGCAGGCGTGTCGTGCTTCGTCATGCGCGTGCGCACGACGACCGCGTTGATGAAGAGGCCGAGCGCATCGCGCGCGGCATCGCCCGTCGATTCCCGTGTCGACGCAAGCACGCCGACAGGTTGATCACACGCGCCCGTCAGACGATGCAGCGCCGCGTTCAATGCCGCGTGCAGCAGCATCGGCAGCGTGGCGTGGCATTCGAGCGCAAACGCGCGGGCACGTTCGACGAGCGCATCGTCGAGTTCGAATGCGATGCGGCTCGCGAGCCATCGCGGATTGTCGACCCGGCCCGAACCGGGCGCGGGCAATGCCATCGCGGGCAAGTCCTGAAGCGTATCGCGCCAGAATGCGAGACGTGCGCCCGTTGCGGACGACGGCAACACCAACGCGTGCGACGCCCGCTCCGATACCGACGCGCCCTTTCGCAACGCGACATACGTTGAGCGGATATCGTCGAGCCACAAATCGATCGAGGTCCCATCGGACACGATGTGATGCACGACGAGCGAAAGCACGTGATCGTCATCGCAAAGACGAATCAGACGTGCGCGCCATAGATGTCTTGCGTGGGCGAGATCGAACGGTGTGAGCGCGTCTTCATCGGTGATGCGCTTCGTTTCGGCGATATCTCCCGCGACGTCAATGACCGGTAACTCGACACGCCACATCGGAGCGATACGCTGGCCCGGCAACGCGCCCTCGCGTTCGATCAGTTGCGTGCGCAAGGCCGGATGACGTGCGGCCGCTTGCGCGAGCGCTTCGCGCAAGGCATCCGCATCGAGCGATCCACGCAGACGCACCGCGACCGGAATGTTGTACGCGGCGCTCTGCGGCTGTGCCCGCCACAAAAACCAGAGACCGAGTTGCGCGGCGGAAAGCGGCCACTCGCCATGTTCATCGGGTTCGAGCACGGTTTTCACGGCTTCCGATGCACCTTCGCAAGCATGTGCCTGCAGCACACGCTTCGCGTATTGCGACAGCACCGGCGTTTCGAACAACGCGCGCACGGGCACGTCGCGTTCCAGCGTCTCCGCGATTCGCGTCACGACACGCACCGCCGCGAGCGAATGCCCGCCCAGTTCGAAGAAATGATCGGCACGTCCCACGCGTTCGATGTTCAACACCTCGCGCCAGATCTTCGCGAGCGCCGCTTCGATGCCCGCCGCCGGCGCTTCGTACACACGCTCCTTCTTCGGCGGCTCGGGCAGCGCCGCGCGATCGACCTTGCTGTTCGCATTGCGCGGCAACGCATCGAGCACGACGATATGCGCAGGCACCATGTAATCGGGCAAGGTGCGGCGCAGATGCGCGTCGAGTTCGGCGGCATCGGCGGAGCGGCCGAGCGCGGCGCGTTCGCGAGCATCGGCCTTCAGTTCGACATAGGCGACGAGCGCCGCCTGTGCGCCCTTGCCGCGCACCACGGCGCACGCTTCGCGCACATCGTCATGCGCCGCGAGTTGCGCTTCGATCTCGCCAAGCTCGATACGCAAACCGCGCAGCTTCACCTGATGATCGACGCGCCCGATGAAATCGAAGACGCCATCGGCACGGCGCCGCACGAGATCGCCCGTGCGATACAGACGCGCGCCCGGCTCGCCATATGGATCCGGCACGAAGCGCTCCGCAGTCAGCCCGGGTCGATCGAGATAGCCGCGTGCGACGCCCACGCCTTCGCCACCGAGATATAACTCGCCGATCACCCCGACCGGCAAGCGATTCAGCCGCTCATCGAGCACATGCGCGGTGCGCGCGCCGACCAGCGTACCGATCGGCAGATAGGCGCAATCAGCGAGCCTCGCAGGATCGTCGCCGGGATGGAACATCCACAGCATCGGCGTGATGACGGTCTCGGTCGGACCATAACCATTGACGATGCGCGCGTTCGGAAACGCACGTCGCATCAATGCGAAGGCTTCGCGCGATGTCGCTTCGCCGCCCACCGTGATCGACTTCAACGTAGCCGGCGCGCCATGCACGAGCGCCCATTCCGCGAGTTGCGTCGCGCAGCCGGGCGGCACGTAGGTCATCGTGACGCCTTCCCTGTTCATGAGCCTGCACGTCAGCGCGGGCGGCCAGAGCGTATCGGCGGTGATGGCGACAGCCGCACCCGAGATGTACTGCGAGAACCAGCCTTCATGCGCGCCGTCGAAGTTGACGGACTGGAACAGCATGAACGTGTCGCGTTCGGTCGCGCCATACCGCTCGGCGATCGCAACGCAATGGCGCGCGAACGAACCGTGATCGACGATCACGCCTTTCGGCTTGCCTGTCGAACCCGATGTATAGATCGCATAGGCCGCCTGTTCGGCAGCGACATCGGGCAACGCGATCCGCGAGGTTGCATCGTCGGCGTAGAGCGTTTCATCGTCGAGAAGCAGGACGTGGGCGTTATCAGGCACGGGCAGCGCATCGAGGCTCGCCCGTTCCGTCACGATGTGCTCGATACGCGCATCGTCGAGAATTTGCGCGAGACGTTCGCGCGGATGGCTCGGATCGAGCGGCACGAAAGCGCCGCCCGACTTCAGCGCCGCGATCAGGCCGACGAGCAGATCGACCGAACGGCTCAACGCCACGCCAACGCGCATCTCCGCGCGCACGCCCGCATCGATCAGCCGTTGCGCGATGCGCGCCGCGCGGGCATCGACGTCGGCGCGCGTGAAGGCGCGTTGCATATCGGCGACGCCGCGCGCATCGGGTCGCGCACGCGCGTGACGCGCGATGCGTTCGTGCACGGCGACGAATTCCGGCGCACGTTCGGGCGCATTGCGATTCCATTCGTCGAGCTGTGCGCGCTCGTCGTGCGGCAGCCATTGCACATCGCCGACGAGCGTTTGCGGCGCGTCGAGCGCATTGCGCAACAGTTCGATGAACCGGCGCGCGAGCCGTTCGATGGCATCGGCTTCGAAGAGATCGAGCGCATAGATGAAGGCCGCCGCGAGCGAACCGTCTGCGCGCTCCTCGAAGCTCGCGGTCAGATCGAACTTCGCGAACGGCGAGCCGGACGGCAATTCGGTCGCGCGCACATCGGCGAAAGCAGGCAACGCACGACGTGCGCCGTATGCGGCCATCACCTGAAAGAGCGGATGATGACTCGCGCTGCGCACGACGCCGAGCGCTTCGACCACTTGCTCGAACGGCACGTCCTGATGCGATTGCGCATCGACGAGCGCGCGTTGCGCCGCATCGACCAGCGTGGTGAACGGCTGCGTTGCATCGACCTGTGTAGCAAGCGTCAGCGTGTTGACGAAGAAGCCGATGAGGCCCGCCGTTTCCCCGCGCTCGCGGTTCGCCGCGGGCACGCCGATCCGGACATGCGTCTCGCCCGATGCACGCGCGAAGAGCGCATCGAGCGCGACGAGCAGCACGGCGAATGGCGTCGCACGGCGTTCGTTCGCGAAGGCGCGCAGGCGTTGGGCAAGCGCTGTATCGAGCGCGAACACATGACGTGCACCGCGCGCGCTGCGCTCGCCGGGACGCGGCCTCGCGCCGGGCAACGTCAGCACATCGCGCGACGGGTCGAGTCGCGCGCGCCAGAAATCCAGTTGCCGATCGCGCTCGCCCGCATCGAGCCAGCGTCGCTGCCACAGCGCGTAATCCGCATATTGAATCGGCAATGGCGCGACGGACACGGCTTCGCCTTTCGCATACGCGCGATAGAACGATGCAAGCTCGGCCAGCGCGATATCGGCGGACCAGCCATCGGACACGATGTGATGCGTCGTCAGCGATAGCCAGTGTGTGTTCGCATCGAGCCTGATGAGATGCGCGCGCACGAGCGGCACATGCGCGAGATCGAAGGGACGCGATTCATCTGCGAGCGCGAGCGCGGCGGCGCGCGATTCGCGTTCGTCAACCGGCACGTGCGTGAAATCCACCGACTGCCACGGACAACGCATCGGCGCATGCACGTTCTGCAGCACGCCGTCCGCGCCTTCCGCGAAGGTCGTGCGCAAGGCTTCGTGGCGCGCGATCAATGCATCGCACGAAAGGCGCAGCGCGTTTGCATCGAGCGCGCCGTCGAGTTGCAGGCGCTCGGTGATGTGATAGGCAGCGGGCTCGTCGATCATGCGCGCATGCAGCCACAGGCGCGTCTGCGCGAACGATGCGGGCACACGGACCTCCGATGGATCGCATGTTTCGCCTCTCGCACGCGGCGGAATCGGCAACATGCGAAAGTCGATGCCCGCATCCGCGAGCCGCGCGACGAACACCTTGCGCTGCGCATCGGGCAACTGCGCGAAGCGCGTCGCGAGCGAGAGCAGATCGGGTTGTGCCTTCGTCATGCGTGTCCTCTTTGTGTTGCATCTTTCATCGCGCGTCTCATTGCGTCTCCAGTTCATCGAGCAAGGCGTCGATCGCGCTTGCCGCGTCTTGCGCGCCGCCTGCGGCATCGCGTCGGGCAAGCGCGCTGTCGATCGCGGCAGCGCAGCGCGCGAGCGTGCGTTCGTCGAAGATCGTGCGCAGCGGCAGCGTGATCGACCAATGCAGGTTGGCTTGCGCGTTCGCTTGCGTTGCGAGCAGCGAGTGGCCGCCAAGCGCGAAGAAGTCGTCATCGCGGCCGATGGCTTCGATATGCAGCACGCGTTGCCAGATTGCGGCGAGCTCGCGCTCGGTCGGCGTTCGCGGGGCCTCGATCGTCTTTTGCCTGCGCGTCGGCGCGGGCAGCGCATTGCGGTCGCATTTGCCGTTCGGCGTGACGGGCAGCGCGTCGAGTGCGATCACATGGGCGGGCACCATGTAGACGGGTAGTTGCATTTGCAACGACTTCAGCACGGCGGCTTCATCGAACGTATCGGGCGCGGCGCACGCGATGTAGCCGATCAACCGTTCGTCGCGCAGGATCACCACCGCATCGCGCACATTCGGCTGCGCACGCAGCAGCGCCTCGATCTCGCCCGGTTCGATGCGCTGTCCGCGCAGCTTCACTTGGGTATCGATGCGGCCGAGATAGTCGAGCGCCCCGTCATCGCGTCGACGCGCGAGATCGCCGGTGCGATAGAGCCGTCCGCCCGCAACGAACGGATCGGGCACGAAGCGCTCCGCCGTCAAGGCCGCGCGACCGAGATAACCGCGTGCGAGACCCGCACCACCGAGATACAGCTCGCCGATGCCGCCGATGGGCACGGGATGCATTGCGGCATCGAGCACATGCAGTTGCAGGTTCGCGATCGGATATCCGATCGGCACCGAAGGCGCTTCGATATCGCTTGCCCCGCACGTCCAGTGCGATACGTCGATGGCCGCCTCGGTCGGACCGTAAAGGTTGTAGAGCCGCGCATCGGGCAAGAGCCTTGCGACACGCGCGACGAGCTCGGGCGCAAGCGCCTCGCCACTCGCGATGATTCGCTCGATGCTCGCGCAGCGCGCTGCCTCGCCGAATTCATCGATATGGGCGAGGAACGCCGCAAGCATCGACGGCACGAAATGCAGCGTGCTCACGCGATGCGCTTCGATCGTGGCGACGAGCCGCGCCGGATCGCGATGATCGCCAGGCGCCGCGATGGCGAGCTTCGCGCCCGTCGCGAGCGGCCAGACGAATTCCCATACGGATACATCGAAGCCGAACGGCGTCTTGTGCAGCACGACATCGTCGCTGGTCAGGCGATAGGCGTCCTGCATCCACGCGATGCGGTTCGCTAACGCGCCGTGCGTATTGCCCGCGCCCTTGGGCTTGCCCGTCGAGCCCGACGTGTAGATGAGATACGCGAGCTGCGCGTCGGCGACATCGATGGGTGTCGCGAGGCTCGCATCGCTTTGCATGAGCGCATTGATATCGAAGACACGCGCAGTGGATGCGACCGCTTCGACACGCTCGAGCAGATGCGCTTGCGTGAGCACGATGGCGGGCTTCGCATCGTCGAGCAGATACGCGATGCGTTCAGCCGGATATTCCGGATCGACAGGCAGATAGGCCGCGCCCGCCTTCAACACACCGAACAGCGCGACGACCATCTCGAACGAACGCTCGACGCACAGCGCAACCGCCGTGTCCGGTGCGGCGCCCGCGGCGACGAGCGCAGCCGCGACGCGATCCGCGCGTTCGTTCAGTTCGCCATATGTCATGCGATTCGACGCGCCATTGCCGGCGTTCATTTCGAGCGCGATGGCATCGGGCGCGGCCTTCGCCATGCGTTCGAATTGCCGATGCAGCGGCGCGCTTTGCGCATCGCTCCATGCGTGCGCGGTAGTGTTGAAACGAGCGGTGTCATCGGCGAGCGATACCGTACCCAGCGGAGCATCCGCATTCGCGGCGAATGCATCGAGACACGCGGACAACGCGCGATGCATCGCGGCCACACGCGATTCGTCCAGACGCGCCGCGTCGTATCCGTAATCGATGACGATCGATTCGCGCGCCTCCACCACGACCGTCAATGCGAAGTCCGTCGCTTCGATGTTGCGCAACTCGCGCATGTCCAGCGCGCGCGCATCGCGGCCAGCCCATGCTTCATCGACGGGATAGTTTTCGAACACGACGAGCGTATCGAAGAGTTCACCGCCACCTTGTCCTGCCCAGCGTTGAATGTCCGCAAGCGGCGTATGCGCGTGTTCGTTCGCCGCGGCGTTATCGGCCTGCAATTCGCGCAGCCATGCCGATACGGCGCGCTGCGGCAGCGGCGTCGTGATGACCGGGATCGTATTGATGAAGAGACCCAGCACGTCATCGATGCCGGCAAGCGCGTCGGGACGTCCCGCCACCGTCGCACCGAACGCAATGCTCGTGCGATGCGTCATGCGTTGCAGCGCGAGTGCCCATGCGCCTTGAACCAGCGTATTGAGCGTCACGCGAAGACGGCGCGCGGTATGGGTGAGGCGCGCGGTCGTCGCGGCATCGAGCGTCGCGCGCCACGTGCGGTGATCGTCGAGCGAAGGTTGCTCGCTCGCCTCGCGTTGCGCGATGCGTGTCGGCTCGTCGAGGCGTGCGAGTCGTTCGAGCCAGAAGGCTTCGTCCGCTTGCACGTCACGCGCGGCGAGCCACGCGATGAAGTCGCGATAATGCGTCTTCGCCTGTGTCGCGAACGGCTGCGCGCGCGGCGGCTCGATGTAATCGCGCAGCACGTCCGCGAACATGCGCGCGGTGCTCCATCCATCGAGCAGCAGATGATGACGCGTCCACACGATGCGCCATTCGTCGCCCGTCAATCGAATCAGCGTGACGCGCATCAATGGCGGCGATGCGAGATCGAAGCCGCACGCGCGGTCTTCGGCGAGCCATGCTTCGAACGAGGTCGACGCGTCAGTACGATCGCGCCAGTCGAGCACGTCGAACGGCATGCGCGCCTGGCGATGCACGATCTGCATCGGCGCGGCTTCATCGTGCGTGAAGCTGGTGCGCAGAATATCGTGACGTGGCACGGCCGCATCGAACGCCGCGCGCAATCTGTCTATATCCGGCGCGATCAGCGTTGCCGCGAGCTGATTCACATATGTCGATTGCTCCGGCGCGAACAGCGAATGGAACAGAATGCCCTGCTGCATCGGCGCGAGCGGATAGATATCGGCAACACCGCGCATATCGAACGTCATACGTTCGAGCGCCGCCTGCGTCAGGCCGCCATCGCGTGCGAGCGGAAAGTCGCCCGGCGTCGCGCCCGCGCCCTTCTGTTCGATGCGCGCGGCACATGCCGTGACGATATCGGCGAGTGCGTGCTCGAAACGCCGAACGAGCGCCTCGATCGTCGCGCGCTCGAACTGGGTCGAGCCATAAACCCAATGCAGCTTGAGCTTGCGTTCGTCGTTGCCGTCGACATAGGCGTGAATCGCGAGCGCGTTGCCGAGCGGGCCTGCCGGATCGCGCTCGCAGCCGGCGCCGCCGAAGCGCGGCGTGAATGCGGCGTCGCGCGTGCCGTGCGAATCGAACTGGCCGAGATAGTTGAAGGTCACGCGCGGACGATGCAACGCTTCGAGCGCGATGCGCGTCGCATCGTCGCCGTAATGGCGCAGCACGCCGAAGCCGAGACCCTTGTGCGGCACCGCTCGCAACGTGTCCTTCGTCGCAGCGAGCGTCTCTATCGGCGATGCTTCCACGGGAAGCGTCACCGGATAGTGACTCGTCAGCCAGCCGAGCGTGCGGCTTGCGTCGATATCGTCGAAAAGCGGCTCGCGGCCATGTCCTTCGAGTTCGATGCGGCATGTCACGCCTATCGCATGCGCGAGCGCCGCGATCAACACCTCGACCGTCTGCGTGCGATACGCGGCATTCGCTTCGGTGAACGCGGCATCGAGCGTCTGTTCGATGACCGTTGCATCGGCGTTCGTGGCCTTCGCGTGCGGATGATCGAGACGCAGATCATCGCCCGATGCGAGCATCGTGGTCCAGTAGTCCGCTTCGCCGGCGAA
Source organism: Caballeronia calidae (assembly GCF_900044055.2). Classification (GTDB taxonomy): domain Bacteria; phylum Pseudomonadota; class Gammaproteobacteria; order Burkholderiales; family Burkholderiaceae; genus Caballeronia; species Caballeronia calidae. Next base: position 77,674 of record NZ_FCOX02000031.1, read on the forward strand.
TGGCGAAAGCGGATCGCGTGCAGCCTTCGCAAGACGCGCGGCCCACTGCGCCGCACTCGCGCCGGTACGCGTCAGGCTCGCGATGCCACGCGTTTCGGCCGCGCGATAGGCGCTCTGCAAGTCATCGAGCAGGATGCGCCACGACACGCCATCGACGATCAGGTGATGAATCGCCAGATAGAGCGTCGTGCGTCCGTCCGGCAGCGATGCGGCGAGCGCACACGCAAGCGGGCCGCGTGAAATGTCGAGCGTGCGCTGGATCGCATCGAAGTGCGCGAGGGCTTCGGTTTCATCGCTGGCTATGACGGTTGCGAGCGGCAGCGTGTCGAATGCCTTCTGCGCGTGCACGATGCGCCATGTATTCGCGGCGGGGTCGCGCTCGAAGCGTTGCCGGAAAATCTCGTGATGCGTGAGCAGCGCATCGAAGGCGCGCGCGAAGGTATCGAGATCGAAGGGCGCGCGCGTATCGAATTCGATCGACTGATTCCAGTGGCCGCGCTGCGGAATATCGAGCGCGAAGAAGCGCAGTTGCGCGGGCGTGAGCGTAGTCTCTTGCTCCGTTTGCTTCGCTACGATTGCGGGCGCTTTCGCTTCGGTCGTGTCTATCGGCCTGGCGATGAGCGCGAGTTGCGCAACCGTCGCGTTGTCGAAAACTTGCTTCGGCGTCGCGCGCAGCCCGCGCTTGCGCAGACGCGCGATCACCTGCAGCACGAGAATCGAATCCCCGCCGAGTTCGAAGAAGTTATCGTCGCGGCCGACATGTTTCGCCTTCAACACGTCCTTCCACACGGATGCGATCGCTTCCTCGACATCGCCTCGGGGCGCATCGCTCGTTGCGGCGGATTCGACCGGTTTCATCGCGATATCGCGCAGCGCGGCGCGATCGATCTTGCCGTTGGCCGTCACCGGCAACGCGTCGAGCAGGAAGATCGTCGCGGGCACCATGTAGTCGGGCAAGCGCGCGGCCAGTGCATCGCGCAGCGTGGCTTCGTTGTTTCCGGAACCGCTCACGAAGGACGCGAGTTGAATGCGGCCATCGCGATCGATCGGCAAGGTTTCCGCCTGCACGACACCTTCGATCGCACGCAGCGCCGCGCTCACTTCGCCCGGCTCCACGCGATAGCCGCGAATCTTCACCTGATCGTCGAGCCGCCCGAGAAACACGATGCGCCCATCGGCGAGAAGACGCACGCGATCGCCCGTGCGATAAAGCCGTTCGCCGCGCGCGAACGGATGCGGCACGAAACGCTCTGCCGTAGCGGCCGCGCGGCCGAGATACCCACGCGCAACGCCGGGGCCGCCGAGATACAACTCGCCGATGCCACCGGGTGGCACACACGCGCCGGCCGCATCGAACACATACGCCTGAGCATTCGGTAACGGACGTCCGAGCGGCGCGCCTTGCGAACTGCGTTCATCGTCATTGAAAGCCGATGCTTCGCATGCAAGCGCGCCGACTGTCGCTTCGGTCGGGCCATAGTGATTGATCACGCGGCATGCGGGCTTCAATCTCTTCACACGATCCACGAGCGTCCACGGCAGCAACTCGCCGCCCGTCACGAGCGCATGCGAAGGCAATACATCGGCGGGATGCTGCGCTTCGAGCAACGCATGCAGATGACTCGGCACGATCTTCAACACGCCCACATCTCGCGCGCGCATTTCCGCGGCGAAGCGGTCAGGATCGAACGCGCACTGCGCAGGCAGCAGATGCAGCGTGCGTCCCGAGCACAACGCGCCGAAGAGCGTCGTGTGACCGAGATCGGCGGCGACGGTCGAGACCATCGCCATCGATGCGCCCGGCGCGAACGTGAGTTCATCGAGCAGGCCTTGCACGTAATCGGCCAGCGCGCGATGCGGCACCGCGACGCCCTTCGGCGTCCCCGTCGAACCGGACGTGAAGATGACGTATGCGGTCTGTTCCGGTGCGGGTTGCAGGCGTTGCGCAGCGGCATTCGCGAGCGATGCATCATGCGCGAGCGTATCGGCATCGAACATTCGCGCGTTGCCGAGTGCTCGAGGCGCGTTGCCGTCCTTCTTTGCGATGAGCGCGAGACGTGCGCCGCATGCTTCGATCGCGGCGTCCAGGCGCGCTTGCGGCATCGCAGGATCGAGCGAAACCACGTACGCACCCGACTTCATCGCGCCGATCAACGCGACGACGAAGCCCGCGGAACGCTCGATGCAGACGGCGACCGCTCGCTCCGCCCCCGCGCCCTGCTGACGTAACGCGAGCGCGATGCGGTTCGATGCATCGTCGAACTCGGCGAAACTGAGTTGCGTGTGCGCGTCGGCGAGCGCGATGCGATGCGGCGTAGCGCTCGCATGCTGAGCGATCAGCGCGAGGACGTCGTTGGCGTGGAAGGTAAGCGCACGGCCTCGTTGCCATTCGCTCTGTGCCGTGCAGTTCAGCGATGCAATCGGGCGCGATGGATCGCGCACCGCATCGGCGACGAGTGTCGCGAAGCTCGCGAGCCACGCGTGTGCCGTTGCGTCGTCGATGCAATCGAGCGCATGCGCCGCGACGAGTTCGATGCCGCGCGCATCGTCGATGAAGTCGATCGCGAGATCGAAGCGCGCCGCAAGGTCAGGACCGGGCTTCGCGATCGCCGATGCATCCGGCAACGTCGCCTTAAATTCCGCATCGAATTGCTGAGCGAACTTCACGCGCAGCCATTCGTCGCCGCGCGCGACGGGCGGCTTCACGGCATCGAGCACGCGATCGAAGGGCACGTCCTGATGCGCGAATGCCGCGAGCGCATCGGCGCGCACTTCATCGAGCAATGCGGAGAAGCTCCGATGCACATCGACGCGCGCACGCAATGCCAATGTGTTGAGGCACAGGCCGATGAGCGACGCGGTCTCAGGCCGCTGCCGATGCGCGACCGGCACCGCGACCACGAAATCGTTTGCGCCGGTCAATCGATGCAGCCACGCATCGAACGCGGCCAGCAGCACGACGAACGGCGATGCCTGTGCACTGCGCGCGAGCAGGCGCAATGCGTTCGATGTATCGACGGACAAGCGCAGCGACACGCGTCCACCGCGATGATCGCGTTCAGCGGGACGCGCGCGGTCATAGGGAAGCGCGAGCGGCGTGGGCGCCGCGCGCAGCGCTTCACGCCAGTAAGCAAGCTGACGCTCGCCCTCTTCGCTCTCAACGAGATCGCGTTGCCATTGCGCGTAGTCCGCGTACTGGATCGGCAACGCGGGCAGCGATGGCGCGTTGCCCCGCGCATACGCCGAATAAGCGTGCGCGAGTTCATCGAAGACGATGCGCGAGCTATAGCCATCCGTGATGGCGTGATGCGCCGTCAGCATCAGCCGATGCGATGCAGCGTCGAACGAGACGAGCGTCGCGCGCAACAGCGGACCGTTGGACAGATCGAACGCGTCGCTTGCATGACGTTGCGCGAGCGCGTCGGCATCGTCGGTTGCATCGAGGTGCACGCGTTCCATCGTCACCGGCAAGGACGCGTGAATGCGCTGCATGACGATGCCGTCCTCGTTTTCGACGAGCGTCGTGCGCCAAGCCTCGTGACGCTCGATCACATGATCGAGCGCGCGTTGCAGCGCGTTTGCATCGAGTGTGCCGCTGATGTCCCAATGGCCCGCGATGTGATAGGCCGCACTCGCGTCGCGCGTTTGCGCGAGCACCCAGAAGCGCTGCTGCGCGAACGATGCGGGTCGGTCGATATGACGCGCGTTCGCCGATGCCGTGCGCTTCACGATCGACACGCCGCGCGTTTCCTTCTCACTCGCGTCGATCAACGCGCTCAGCGCGTCGAGCGATGGATCGTCGAAGATCGCGTCGAGGCGCAGATTCACGCACCAGTCGATGCGAATGGCCGCTTGCAGTTGCATCGCCGCGAGCGAATCGCCGCCGCGTTCGAAGAAGCGATCCGTTCTGCCGATGGGCGCGGCATCGTCGAGAATGCGCTGCCAGGTCTGGGCAAGACGGCGCTCGGTATCGGTGGCGGGCTCGATGTGATCCGCGTCATGCCGTGCCGATATCGAAGCCGCTTGCGCCTTCAGTGCATCGCGGTCGAGCTTGCCGTTCAGCGTATAAGGCAGGCGCGCAACGCGCACATAGCGATGCGGCAGCCACGCCGCGGGCAATCGTTCCGAGAGATACGTCTTCAAGGCGGCATCGTTCGCGGCTTCATCGGCGATAGCGAAGCAGGCGGTTAATTGTGTGCGGCCGTTCGTCGAATCGGCGAGCACGGCTGCATCATGAACCGATGGATGCGCGCGCAGGCACGCCGCGATTTCCGCGGGCTCGACACGCACGCCGCGAACCTGCACCTGATCGTCGATGCGGCCGAGATAATCGTAGACGCCATCGGCACGTTCGCGTGCGAGATCGCCCGTGCGATAGATGCGCGCGCCCGGCTCGCCCGAAGCATCGGGCACGAAGCGCTCGGCCGTCAGCGCCGCGCGTCCGTGATAACCGCGCGCGATGCACGCACCGCCGAGCAACAGTTCACCTTCTTCGATGCGCGCGACACGCGGCCCGATCACGCGTCCGATGGGCAACGACGCGTAGGGATCGGCATCGTTCAGATCGGGTGTGACGTGCGGCTCGACAGGCCAGAGCATCGGCGAGATGACGGCTTCGGTCGGCCCGTAACCGTTGATGAGACGCTGCGCCGCGAACACACGGCGCACGCGCGCGAACGCTTCGCGCGACAGCGCTTCGCCGCCGAACGCGAGCACGCGCAGCGATGCGGGCACGCCTTCGCGCTCGGCAACGGCCGCGAACTCGCGCAGATAAGCCGGCGGAAACGCCGCGACGTTCACGCCCTCGCGCTCGATCAGCGCATGCGCCGCCTCGGGCGCGAACGGCGGCGGCGCCGTGATGACGACGCGCGCGCCCACCGCGAGCGGCGCGAGCCAGCATTCGTGCGCGGCATCGAAATTGACCGACGCGAAGTGCAGCAGGCTATCGCCCTCGCCGATGCCAAGCGCCGTCGCGAGCGCATCGCAATGCGCGGCGAGCGGACCGTGCTCGACGACGACGGCTTTGGGCGTGCCCGTCGAGCCCGAGGTGTAGATCATGTATGCGGCCGCGCGCGGATGCACGGGTGCTTCGTCATCGAACGAGGGCGCATCGCCCGAATCATTCCGTATCTCGAAGCACAGGTTGAAGCGGGCACGCATCGCATCGTCGGCGCCTGCATCGACGATGCCGTGCGCGAGATTCGCATCGTTCGCGATCCAGTCGAGGCGCGCGGCAGGATGATGCGGATCGAGCGGCACGAAGACGCCGCCCGCTTTCAGCACGGCAAGGAGCGCGACGAACAGTTCGCAAGAACGCTCGACGCATACGCCGACGCGCACTTCCGCACCGACGCCTGCCGCACGCAGTTGCGCCGCGAGACGCGACGCGCGGGCATCGAGTTCGCCGCGTGTGAGACACGCATCGTCATGGGCATCGAATGCGAGCGCGGCCGCTTCGGGTCGAAGGCGCGCGAGGGCTTTGATACGAAGATGCAGCGCGGTCGGGAAACTCGTCATCGGCATGAAATTCCTTCGGGGTTCTGGCCGCGCCGGAAAGAGCTGCAGCATGAACGGGGCGCCGCTGGAAATGCGGCTTCACTCGGGATGACGATTCGCGCGAAAAAATTTTTACCGCTTTTCATGCGCTAAAGATTCGGCGTGCTGAAACGTCTGTTTCTAGAGGCGCACTCGGCGCCGTCTTCCCGACTACAGCGATGCCTTGCCAATGACTGCTATCAACGAGCCTTTAGACTTTTCCGCCGGACAGAAGCCCGCGGCGCGCCTGATCCTCGCACTGCTCAAGCGTGCGCGCGGTGCGTTCGCGATCGCGCTGATCGCCTGCATCATGAACGGCATCGCGAGCGTGATGCTCGTCGCGACGCTCAATCGCGCACTGTCCGCGCCTTCATCGGCCGATGGCGCGCTCGCGTGGCGGTTCGCGTTATGCGCGGTCATCGCGTTATGCACGCGCGTCATCTCGGGCGTGCTTTTCGCGCGGCTCTCGCAGGACACGATGGCGCAATTGCGCGAGCATGTGGCGCGGCGCGTGGCGTCGGCCGAGCTGCGCGATGTCGAGCGCATCGGCGCGGCGCCCGTGCAATCCGTCCTGACCGACGATGCCACCAACGTCTCGATGCTCTTCTTCGCGTTGCCGAACATCGTGATGCACGGATCGATCGTGTTCGGCTGCCTCGGCTATCTCGCGTGGCTGTCGTGGCCGGTGTGCCTGCTTGCGCTCGCGGCCATCGTCACGGGATCGCTCGGCTATCACCTCGGCGACAGGCGCGCGATCGCATCGCTCGAAGCCGCGGGGCAATCGCAGGACAAGTTGTTCGGCTATCTCGGCGCGCTCTTTGCGGGCGCAAAGGAATTGAAGCTGCATCGCGCGCGCTCGCAACAATTCGTCGACGGCCAACTCGGCGCGGCGATCGGCGAGGTGCGCGATCATCGCCGTCGTGCGTTCAGCGCGTATGCGATCGGCGTCGGCTGGATCATCTTTCTGTTCTATGGGTTTCTCGGCGCGGCGGCGTTCTGGCCTTCGCTCGGCGTGCGCGCGGATGCCGCCGCGACCGCGGGCTATGTCGTCGTGTTTCTCTTCATGCTCGTGCCGCTCGATGGCCTGCTCAACAACATCCCGACGCTGAATGCGGCGCGTGTTTCGCTCGCGCGTATCGAGAAGGTGATGGCGGAGTTCGGCGGTCTGCGTGTGCCTGCGTCGGCGGTTTCATCGACGCATGATGCGGGCTTCGAAACGCTCACGATGCGCGGCATCACGCATTCGTATTTTCATGAGCGCGATGAACGCATGTTCCGTATCGGCCCGGTCGATCTGACATTCAGGCCGGGCGAGCTGGTGTTCATCGTCGGGGGCAACGGCAGCGGCAAGACCACCCTTGCCAAAGTGCTGACGGGGCTTTATGAGCCGGAGTCGGGTGTTATCGAAGTCGATGGCAAGGCTATCGGCATGAGTGAGCGCGCGGCGTATCGCGAGCGCTTCACGGCCGTGTTCAACGATTTCCATCTGTTCGATGCCCTGCTCGGCATCGTCGATCCTGACGATGCATCGCGCGCGGCGGCCGATGAGCGCGCGAATGCGCTCGTCGCGAAGCTGGCGCTGGATCACAAGGTGAAGGTGATCGATGGCGCATTCTCCACGCGCGCTCTCTCGACCGGGCAGCGCAAGCGGCTTGCGTTGGTGGTGGCGTATCTGGAGGACCGGCCGCTTTATCTCTTCGACGAATGGGCGGCGGATCAGGACCCGGCGTTCAAGGCGGTGTTTTATGAGCAGTTGTTGCCGGAGTTGCGCGGGCGCGGGAAGACGGTGATCGTCGTTACGCACGATGACCGGTATTTTTCGATCGCGGACCGGGTGTTGAAGCTGGAGAACGGGGTCGTGGTGAGTGAGACGCGGGGCGCGGGGGTCAGGGGCGCGGTTGTGGACGTGAAGGGGAATGGGACGGTGGGGTGAAGGTGGGCGGGGCGTGATGCCCCGCCGCCAAGGACCATTCGACGGCGCTACGGAGCAGTTCGCGGCAACGCCAGCAACTTCTCCGTAATCACATCCCCGAGCCGCAACGCCGACATCGGCCCGCCGAAACCCCAGATATTCGGCTCGACGAGCGTCACGCGCCCTTCTCTCTTCGCGGGCACGAAGCGCCAGACGGGCGAATCCAGTTTCGCCTCGACAGGCGCATCGGCGCCCGACGCGGTCACGAACAACACCGCCACATCGGGCCGCTTCAAAAAGTCCGCCGACGTCACATACACCGTGCCTTCGCGCGTCGGCTTCTCCGGCCACAGCTTCACGCCGAGCGCGCGCGCCACGCCCGCCGCCGTGCTGTTGCCCGTGTAAGCCCAATAGCGATCGGGCAAGCCGAGTTCCTGCAAGAGCGCGAAGCGCGTGCCCGACAAACCCGCCTCCCGCAAACGCGCCGCATCGCGGGCCAGGCCCGCATCGAGCTTCGCATCGGCATCGCGTGCCTGTTGCTCGCGTCCCGTCATGCAGGCGATCGTGTGAAAGATGCTGCGCGTCCATTCGAGCTGCGTGCGCGCGCCGTCGCCGTTGCCGTTCGCGACATCCGGGCTGAACTGAAACAGCACCGTCGGCGCAATGCGGTCGGCCATCGTAATACTCGGGATCGACCACGCCGACGGGCGTCAGGTCGAGCGCCGCCACATCCTCCGCGAACATGAATTCGAGTACGACGATGCGCTTCGGATGCACGGGCATCGTCTTGCTGAACTGCGAGACGGTCGGGTTGCCCGCGAGCGGCGCGCACGCGTTCGCATCGCCGGCGAGCGCGTTGCGCGCGGCGAACGCGAAGCACACACAGGCGGCAAGCGAAAGCGCGCGCTTCACCGGATGGCGTCCTGCAACGCGAGTTCGTCGTCGCGCATCGTCAAAAGCAGCGGGCAGCTTGCGCACAGTTGCGTCTCTCCGGGAATTTCATAGCGCACGCAGCATACGCGGCGCGCGCGAAACGGGCTGGGCAAGAGCGGCGAACGCGGCGTCGTGTCGCGTATCGGCGTGCGCAGCGGGTTCGCATCGTCGGGGCGAAAGAGCCATTCGGCGTCGATGTCTTCATCACTCACATTCGACGGGCAACTCGCCAGCAAGTAATCCAGCAGATTGCCCGCGTTGCTCCACAGCACGCGCGGCGCGATCTTCGTCATGCCCGCGATCATGCCGATCACGCTATCCAGATGCGCGATGAGGCCCGCATAACGCAGCGCGGGATCGGCTGCGGGCGCGCGCAATGCGTCGGCGTCGAAATGAAGCGCGGCGGGCATGCCTTCTTTCAGCACGAGCCAGGTGCGCTCGGGCGACATATCGAGCGGACGTCCGAGCAGCCGCGCCGCCGCCACGCCCGCAGGCGCTGCAAGGCCGAAGTAGTACTTGCTCCACTGCGACAGCAACGCGCGCGCATGCAGTCCGGCATCGCCGCCATACAGCGCGGTCATCGCGGCGAGCAAAACGTCGCGGTGTGCGTGCAACGATGTCAGCGGGATGCACAGGGTATCGTCGCCGAAGGATTCGCAAGGCGTGCCGAGCCACACGTTCTGCAGATACGGCGCAAGCGCGGCCGGCGCGAACTCCGCGAAGCTGCGCGCTCGATGCATCATCGCGTGCGGCCTCGTCGATGGTCGCGCCGCGTCTCGATGACGAGCAGCGCCAGCATATAAGGCGCGCCGATCAGCGCAGTCAGCACGCCCGCCGGAATCTCGCGCGGCGCGAGCAGCGTGCGCGCGGCGAGATCGGCGGATGCGAGTATCAGCGCGCCCAGCAGCGCCGCGAACCAGAGCCGCGTGCCGTGCGAGCGCGCGCCGAGCATCGCCGCGAGATGCGGCGCCATCAGTCCGATGAAGCCGACCGGCCCCACCGCCGCCACCGCCGCGCACGCGGCGAGGGTCGCCACCGTCAGCACGAGCGGACGCAGCAGCGCGATCGGAAGGCCGAGCGCGGACGCCTGATCGTCGCCGAGCGCGAGCAGATCGAGCGGACGCGCGATCGACGCGAACACCGGCAACGCGAGCACGCACCACGGCAGGATGGTCGCGACTTCGCCCCAGCTCCTTCCATACGTGCCGCCGACGAGCCACACGACGAAGCGCGCCGGCTGCACGCTTTGCTGCGTGATGAGCCATTGCGCGAGCGTCGTGCACAGCGTCCCGATGACGATGCCCGTCAACGCCACCGCAAGCGGCGCGTACCGATGCCGCCGGTTGAACAGCAGCGTGATGACGAGCGTCGCGCCGCCGCCGGTCAACGCGGCGGCAGCGAGAAAGAGATGCCCCGCGAGCGGCCAGATCATCAGCGCGGCGAGCGTCGCGAGTCCCGCGCCCTGCGTCACGCCGAGCACTTCCGGACCCGCGAGCGGATTGCGCACGATGCTTTGCATCAGCACGCCGCTCGCCGCGAGCATCGCGCCCGCGAGCAATGCGCAGAGCAAACGCGGAACGCGCAGTTCGAGCAGCATGCGGGCGATGTCATCGCGATGCGTGAGCGCATCGATCCAGCGCGCGGGGCCGAGCATCGTCGGACCGATGGATGCGCCGATCAACAGCACCGCGCATCCGCTCACGAGCAGCAACGCCGTGAGCGCGGGCCACGGCAGCGCGGACATCGCCTGCACCGCGCGCATGCCGCGCTTCACCGATTCGCGCGCCGGGCCCGCGTGCAGTGCGCCGGACCACGCCGCGCCGCTGCGGATCATCGCGAGCATCAGCGGCGTGCCGACGAACGCAATGGCGACGCCCGTCGACAAGGTCGAATCGAGATCGAGCGCAAGCACGGCGCTGTCGGTGGCGAGCACCAGCGCGCCGCCCGCCAGCGCCGAGAGCGGCACGAGCGCCGCCAGCTTCGACGCCTTCGCGCCGCGCATCCGACGCAGCAGATTCGGCGCGATCAGCCCGACATACGACAGCGGCCCCGCGATCGCCACCGCGACGCTCGCGAAGCCCACGGCGACGGTCATCGCGAAGAGGCGTGCCGCATCGACATTGACGCCAGCGGCCGCGGCGGCATCGTCGCCGAGCGCGAGCGGATCGAGCGGACGCATCACGAACGGCAACGCGACGAGCGGCAACACGAGCCACCCGAGCGCCGACATCAATCCCGATGCGCCCGGCTGATACAGACTGCCGCTCGCCCACAGCGACGCACCGACGACCGTCTGCTCGAAGAACGCGAGCAACAGCGTCGAGATCGCGGAGAAGAGCAGCATGCACACGCTGCCCGCGAGCACGAGCCGCAAAGGCGTCGCGCGCCAGCCGCCCGCCGCGGCCGCGACGCAGCCCGCCGCCGCGAGGCCGCACACGAACAGCAGCGGCACGGACGCCGCGCCGACGATCTCCGGCGCGATCATCGCCGCGAGCAGGCCGAGTTGCGCCCCGCCAGTGATGCCGAGCAGATCGGGCGCGGCGAGCGGATTGCGCGTCAACGCCTGAAAGAGCGCACCCGCGACGGCGAGACAGCCGCCCGCGACCAGCGCCGCCGCGACGCGCGGCGCGCTCAGATCGAACAGGAAGACATGCGCGAGCTGCGCGGCATCGCTGCCCGATGGCGCATCGAGCCAGGCGCGCCATTCAGGACCGAGACGCAGCGCGGCGAGCGCGAGAATCAGCGCGATCAACGCAGCGGCGATCACGCCGACACGATCCGGCGCGGCCACGCGATGCCGCGTCGCCCTGGCTGTGGCGAGCATCGTCATGTTCTGCCGCGCCCCGCGATCAGATCGATGACGAAGGACACGCGCGCCCAGAAGGCATTCGCGCGATGCAGGCGGCGTCGGGTGGAAAGCGTCGTCATGCCGCGATATCCCTTTCCCTGGCGTTGTCATACGCGGGCACGCACATCGGCGCGCCCGTCTGCGGATGCGTGACGCGCAGCATGCGCACGCCGAAGGTCTCCTGCAAATGGCGCGGATCGATGATCGCTTCGGGCGTGCCTTGCGCGACGATGCTTCCCGCGCGCATCAGCACGATCTCGTCGGAAAACGCGGCGGCCTGATTCAGATCGTGCAGCACCCAGACGATCGTCAGGCCGCGCTCGCGATTCAAGCGGCGCAATTCGCGCAGGATGTCGAGCTGATGATGAATGTCGAGATACGTCGTCGGCTCGTCGAGCAGGACGATGGGCGCTTCCTGCGCGAGCGCCATCGCGATCCACGCGCGCTGACGCTCGCCGCCGGAGAGCGCGGCGACATCGCGCGCGGCGTCGTCGATGAGGCCGCTCGCGTCCAGCGCCGCATCGATGGCCGCGTGGTCCGCGCTCGTGAGACCGCGCATCCAGCCGCCGTGCGCGTAGCGTCCATACGCGACCAGCTCGCGCACCGTGAGGCCCGCCGGAATCTGATTGAACTGCGCGAGCATCGTGAGCGTGCGGGCGAGCGCGCGGCGGCGCATCGACGCGATCGGCTGGCCGTTCACGGTCACTTCGCCCGAACGCGCGGGTTGCAATCCGGCGAGCGTGCGCAACAGCGTGCTCTTGCCGCAACCGTTCGGCCCGCATAACGCGGTGATGCGCCCCGCCGCGATATCGATGTCGAGGTTCGCCAACACCACATCGTCGCGATAAGCCACCGTCAATGAACGCGCGCGCAGCGCCGTGCGGACCGTCATCGCGCCTCGCGGTAACTCTGCGCCATCGCGACGACGACCTTGCGCGGCCCGTCGAACGGATCGCGTGCGTGCGCGGTGAGCATGTTGTCGAGCATCAGCACGTCGCCGGTGAGCCAGGGAAACACGATGCGCTGGTCGTCGAGCACCGCGCGGATTTCGGCGAGCGCATCGGCTTCGAGCGGCGCGCCGTCGCCGTAATAGACGTTGCGCGGCACGTTGTCCAGACCGACGGCATCGACGAGCGCTTCCTGCATGTCCTCGTCGAGCGTCGACAGATGAAAGAGATTCGCCTGATTGAACCAGACCATGTCGCCCGTGCGCGGATGACGCGCGACCGCCTGACAGAGCTCTTCCGTGCGCAGCAGCAGTTCGCCGTCCTCGCCGTCGCGCCAGCCGCACGCGATACCGCGCGCCGCGCAGATGCGTTCGACCTCGCGCGGATCGTCCGTGCCGAACGCGTTCTGCCACGGCAGGTCGAGCCCTTGCCCGAAGTTGCGCACATAGCGCAGCTCGCGCTTCGCGAAGCGTTCGACGAGCGCCGGATCGAGCGCGCGATACACCGCGCGGCTGTCGGCGATCGGCGTCGCGCCGCCCGAGCGCGCCGCGAGCGCGCAGTGAAACCAGATGCGCATCGGCCATTCGCGCGTATACGACTGCTCGTTGTGCAGCGGAATCGAGCGATGCGGCGGATATTCCGTCGACGTGTACACCGCGCCCTCGACCTGGCTGCGCGGCGTCGATGCGAACTCATAGCCGATCAGCGGATCGCCGAACGATGCGGCGAAGCGCTGGAACGCCTCGATCGACTCGACGCGAAAGCCGGTGAAGCGCACGCCGCCCGCGCGTTCGAGCGATTCGGCGACGATCGCATGCAGCAGCGGCGCGGCGTCGGCGAGCGCGATGTCGGCGCCCGCGCGCGGCGATACGACGACCGGCAAGCCCGCCTCGATGCGCAGATCGGCCAACTGGATCGCTTTCACTGGGAGTTCGGTCATGCGATGTCCCGGATCAGTTGAGTTGCGACTTCGCCTGCGCGCTCAACGCGTCCATGTGACGGCGCAGGCTCGCGGGCCGCATATCGGTCCACACGGTTTCGATGTACGCGAGGCAATCGGCCTTCGCGCCGCGCTTGCCGGCTTCGCGCCAGCCCGCGGGCACGTCGCGGAAGGTCGGCCAGATCGAGTACTGCTCTTCTTCGTTGATGACGACCGTGTAGACGAGATCGTCCGCTGCCTGGTTCTGCTGTTGCGTCATGGTGATGTGTCTCTCTGGTTCGCGGCGCGTGCGGCGCCTTCATCGAATAGACGTTCGGGGCGCGCGCTTTTTTACCGCCGCCGCGCCCGCCCGCCGACGAACGCCGGACACTCGACATTGCGCTCGCACGCGTCGAGGCAATCGGCGCAATGCTGTTGCGCGTCGCGGACCATGAAGTGCACGAGCGTCTGCGAGACGTTCAGCGCGCGCGCCGTGCTCTCTAGCGTCTCCTCGCGCAGGCGCACCATTTCGAACGCGGCGCGGCTGCGGTCGGGCAACTGCGCGAGCGCATCGCAGACGCGCCGCAGCGTATCGCGCGCCTGCGCGCTCGCTTCGGGCGTCAGTTCCTGCGAGGGCACGTCGAGGCCGTCCTCCTCGTCCGCGCGATAGATGTTTTCGAGGCTTTGCCGCCTGCATGCGTCGATCGACGCGTTGCGCACCATGCGCGCGATGTAGCCCATCGGCTGACGCACCTCGTCCTGCCGCGGCAAGCCGATGAGATGGAGGAAGACGTCCTGCACCACGTCTTCGGCACGGCTCGCGCAACCCACGACGCCGCGCGCCAGGTTCACGAGCATCTGCCGGTTGGCGACGGCGATATCGAGCAGGCTCGGCGTCGCGGCGCTCGTCTGCGGCGATGGCTCCGGCGTGACGCGCGTGGCCGGCCCGGGCCAGTACGCATCGAGAGACAGATTTGACGGGGGCGGCGGCGAGATGGAAGTCCGTTTCGACGATGCCTGCTGAACGACGCGCATGTAAGCCATGAATCGTGCTCCACTTTCACAGGAGCCGCAAAGCTAGCGTAAACGCGAATCATTCTCAACGTCAGCCCTACATGACAGCAGGTTGTAAGATTTCGTCCTTTCGAGCGCATTCCGTGTGTAGATACGGAAGCCCGCGAAGCGGACGAAATGTCAAGGACGCGCAGGGAATGAAAATTTTTTATCGCGAATCAGGCCGCGATTGCATGCCTTCGGGCAGCACAACGACTAAAGTTCGCATTTTGATAACCGTTATCCGAGGTGAGGTCCGGCTTTCCCGTGAGGGTCCAGCCAACACCGGGCCCCGCCGGAAGCCAACATGGATCATCAAACTGAGGTGTTCACCCTGCCGCGCGGACGTGCGGCCACGTGGTTGCTGCATGCGGGAGCCGATATTCCCCTCGCGATCCGCGTCGCCCTCGTCGGCAGCCTGTTCGGCACCTTGCCGATCTTCCTCGGCGGCGTGTTCAACACGATCGCGGTGGCGTGGGTGCTGGATCGCCGTCACCCGACGATGGCCTTCCACATCTGGCTCGCGCTCGAAATCGCGGTGTGTCTCGCGCGGCTCGCGGTGCTCGTCGTCGCGCGGCGGCGGGCGCGCGAGCGCCGATCCACGCTGACCGATACCTACGTGCTGCTCGCGCCGCTCTGGGGCGCGACGGTCGGTTACGGCGCGCTCGTCTCGGTGCTCTCGGGCGACTGGGTGTCGTCGACGCTCTCGTTTCTCTCCGCCGCCGCGATGGTCGGCGGCATCTGCTTCCGCAACTTCGGCGCGCCGCGTCTCGTCGCGGCGATGATCTTCCTGTCGCTCGGGCCGTGCTGCATCGGTGCGGTGCTGTCGGGCGAGCCGACGCTCTGGCTCACGCTCCTGCAAATCCCCTTTTATCTCTTCGCGATGAGCGCCGCCGCGTGGCGCCTGAACGGCATGCTCGTCTCGACGATGAAAGCCGAGCAGGAAAACGACCGCCGCGCGCGCCACGACGAGCTGACCGGCCTGCTCAACCGCGCGGGCCTGTTCCAGGCGGTGCGTTCGCGCGAGCCGGGACACGCGCGCGAGAGCGCCCGCACCGCGCTGCTCTATCTCGATCTCGACGGCTTCAAGGCCGTCAACGATGCCCACGGCCACGAAGTCGGCGACACGCTGCTCGCGCTCGTCGCGCGGCGTCTGCGGCATTTGTCGGGCGAAGGCTCGCTGGTCGCGCGGCTCGGCGGCGACGAGTTCGTGATCGTCACACCGCCGCACACCGATCCGCTCGCGCTCGCGGATGTCGTCGTGCACGAGCTGTCGAAGCCCTTTCTCACCGATGCCGGCGTGATGCTCGAGATCGGCGTGAGCATCGGCATCGCGAGGTTCGACCATCATCACGACGAGCTCGACGGCGTGCTGCGCGATGCCGACAACGCGCTCTACGGCGCCAAGCGCGCGGGCAAGAGCCGCTGGGTGCCGGCGGGCGCGATGGAGCCGGCCGGGCTCGTCGCCTGAAGGCTCAGCCGCTCAGCTCGGCGCTCAGGCTCTCCGCCTCCTTCGCGAAGCGCTGACGCTCCTCGCCGCGCAGACGATCGTCGCCCGGCAGATCGACCGTGAGCGGGTCCATGGCCACGTCGTCGACGTGCACTTCGTAGTGCAGATGCGGCCCCGTCGCCCAGCCGGTTCTGCCGACATAGCCGATCACCTGCCCGCGCGCCACCGTTGCGCCGTTCCTGAGGCCCTTCGCGAAGCGCGACAGATGCGCGTACACGGTCGAATAAGGCGGCGGATTTTCGAGCATGACGACCTTGCCGTAGCCCGTCTGCCTGCCGATGAACGTCACCGTGCCCTGCGCCGTCGCGCGCACCGGCGTGCCGATGGGCGCCGCGAGATCGACGCCGTCGTGACTTTGCCAGCGATGCGTCACCGGATCGAGCCGCCGCAGCGAAAAGTCCGACGATACGCGCGTGAACTCGACCGGATAGCGCGTGAACGCGGGCTTCGTGCTGTCGCCGTCCTTCGAGTAGTAGCGTGCTTCGCCTTCCGCGTCGCGATACAGGAACACGTCGTGCGACGACGAACCGGTGGTGAGGCGCGCGGCGAGCGGTTCGTCATGCGGCGTCGCGCCGCCTTGCGGCCGGTCGTAGATGACGCTCAGCGTGTCGCCCTTGCGCAGATCGCGGCGCAGATCGACCTTGGCGGCGAACGCCTGGGTCAATGTCGCGATGGTGGACGAATCGAGTCCGAGGCTTTGCGCGGCATCGGAGAACGTCCCGTCGACGGTCGCGCTTTCGGTCATGCGCGCCGGTTCGGGCGGAGCGGCGGGCGGCGCCGATGCGGGCGCGGCGGACGGAACGGCGGTTTGTCTGAACGAAACGGCGGGCGCATCGTCCTTGACGGCGGACGACGAATGCGGACGCTGAAGCGCGTTGCAGATCACGACGGTACAGACGGAACCGATCGCGCACGCGAAAAATAGTCTGCCTGCCTTGCCGGGCGAGGCGGTAATGGGAGAGAACGGCATCGGTGAGGAAACGGAGCGAGCGAAGCGCGTGGCGCTCAGGCTCGAAAGATCAGAAGGCGCGGCGCGCGGGCCGCGGGCGGCGGGAAAGCGCGCGCGCTATTCGATCTGCCGCGAAAACGGGCGGAACGTCGTGAATATCGAGGCAGAACGGCGAACGAGCATGCGGCTTGGAGGCGGCGTAAGGGGGTCGCGTCGAGACTATGGGAGTTTTCTTAAGCGAAACTTAAGCCGCCCCTTTTAACGCTTTTGCATGAAGATTGAGCACAATTGACCGCCGATAGCGTCAGATGAATGCGGAACGACCAGAAACGATTACCGCTTCTCCACCTCGAGGGTTTTCGCGTAGCCGGTCAGTTCGAGATATCCGTGCCCTTTTCCACCGCTGCCGTCCAGCGTGACCGCCCCTTCCCAATACAGCGCGCCGGTCGAATCGCGCGAGTCGAGCTCCTGATCGTCGATGAGCGGACTCAGCCGCCAGCGCATCCCGCCGACGCGCACGTTCATCGACACCGGATACGCCGTGTTCGTGCGCGGCGAGCGCCACTCGCGCTCGGGCGTGAACTCGACATCGCCGGGGCCGAACTGCTGCGTTCGTCCGTCGCGGTCGCGCAGCGCGGCGTGCGCCCAGACTGCGCGGCCATCGCGGGCGCGGATCTTGAAGGCCATCAGCGCGGCGCCGTCGTCGAAATTCGCGCCGAGCCAGTCCCACCCGGCGGCATCCGATGACAACAGCGTGCTCGACCATTCGTGATCGAGCCACGCACGGCCCGTCACGTCGACGCTCGCATTCGCCTTCCCCGATGCCGACGGCCGCACCACACTGCCCGTCACCTTCAGTCGGGGCTCGCTGTAGTAATAGCTCGCCTGCTCCGGCCGCGGACCTTTGCGCGAAAAGCCTTGCTCGCCCTGGAGCATCGGCGGCTGCGTCGGCGTGAAAGTGAGATGCAGCGCGAAGCCGGCGGCATCGACGACGACCGCATAGCTGCCGTCCGCCGCGCGCGTCATGCGCCACGCGTCGAGCTTGACATCGGTGTTGCCTTCCTTCGAATACACGAGGCCGAAGCCCTGCCGCGCGATGTTCTGATCGTGCACGAGCCGCCCGTACGCGGGATCGGACAGCGCCGCATGCGCGATGATCAACTGCGACGGATCGAACGCGCTCGCGCTTTCTTGCCTGCCTTTGCCCGTATTCGAGCGAAAGAACGTGATCTGGAAGCCGAGCGGCTGATGATCCGGCGTATCGAGCCAGCCGGTCGCGTACCACCATTCCGTGCGATACGCGGGATGCGCGCCGCTGTCCTTCGGCCATTCGACCGCGTGGTCCGGCACGACGGGCGCGAACGCCGGCTCATCGGCGAGCGCGGTCATCGACATCGACAGCATCACGAGCAGCAAAACCCGCATCACCAGTCCTCCCGCACGGCGCGCACCGCATCGACGGATACCGCGCGGCGTCCCGCGAGCACCGCCGTCGCGCAGGACGACGCGAGCATCACGCACGCGATGACCGCGATCATCGTCCACGGAATATGCAGCGACATGCTCCAGTGAAACGACTGCGGATTCACGACGAACACGAGGATCAGGCTGATCGAAAAGCCGAGCGCGCAGCCCATCGCAATGCCCAGCAGCGTGAGCCATCCCGCTTCCGACGCCAGCAACGCGAAAATCTGCGCGCGCGTCACGCCGACGTGCCGCAGCATGCCGAATTCGCGCGAGCGTGCGAGCGTCTGCATCGAAAACGTCGCGCCGACGCCGAACAGCCCGATCACGATCGCCACCGCTTCCAGCAAGTACGTGACGGCAAAGCTGCGATCGAAGATGGTCAGCGTGCGCGCGCGAATCTCGCCGGGCTGCGAGAACTCGAGCGCGTCGCCGAAGGGCAGTTTTTTGATCGCATCGATGACCTGCGCCGCCGAAGCGCCCGCGCGCAACGTGATGGCGGCATCGGTCGCGCTCGTGTCGCCGGTGAGACGCCGATAGTCCGCGATACGCATCTGCAGCGCGCCCGTCTGACGCACGTAGTCGCGCCAGATGCCCGCGACGACGAAGCGCTCGCCCGTCCCGCCGACCGGCAGATTCACGCGCTCGCCGACGCGATAGCCGTACAGATCGGCCATCGCTTCCGATGCCCAGACCGGCGTTTCGCCTGCGCGCCACGCGGACGGCGGCAACACGTCGCCGGTCATTTGCAGCGTCGCGCCGGGATCGGCGGCGTCGATCTCGCGCGCGATCAGCGCAACGGACGGCTTCGCGGCATCGAGCGTCAGTTTCGATGTGCGCATGAACTTCGCATGCGCGATGCCGCTGGCGGCGGCAAGCTGCGTCTGCTGGTCGGAACGCAGGCCGCCGGTATCGCCGCTCGCCGCCATCCGCACATACAGATCCGCCGACAGCAGATGCGCGAGCCAGTCTTCGACCGACACGCGAAAGCTCGTCACCATGATCGCCATCGCGACGATCAGCGTGAAGCTCGACAGCACGCCGCCCATCGCGATCGACGCCTGGCCCGGCGCATTCGCGAGCCGCGCGAGCGCGAGTGTCGCGACGGCGCCGCGCGGCTTCATCGCGCGTCGAAACACGATGGCCGTGAGGCGCGGCATCAGCGCGATCCCGCCGACGAGCAGAAACCCGACGGCGAGATAGCCGGCGACGGGCGCATCGAACACGGGCGGCGCCTGCGTCAGCGCGCCGCCGATCGCGAGGCACGCGAGCGCGGGCCACGGCGTGCCGAGCGGCGCGAGCGCGGCTTCCTCGCTGCCGGCCTTCAACGCGGGCGCGGGCCGTGCGCGCGCCGCTTCGAGCGCCGGAACGAGCGTGCCCGCGAGCGCCACGCCGATGCCGAGCGCCAGAAAAATCGCGCTGGCGACCGGCTCGAAAACGACGCGCGGCTCGACGCCCGGAAAGTAGCCGCCGCCCAGATCGCTGCCGAAGAAGCGCAGCGCGAGCGCGGCGACGGTGAAGCCGAGCGCGATGCCGAGCACGCCGCCCACGACGCCGAGCAGCGCGCCTTCGAGCATGATCTGCCGCACGAGCGCAGCGCGCGTCATGCCGAGCACGCGCAACATCGCGAATTGCGCGCGGCGGCGCACGACGCCCGCCGCCTGCGTCGAAAACACGAGAAACGCGCCGGTGAAGAGCGCGACGAGCGCGAGCACGTTCATGTTGATGCGATACGCGCGCGACAGCCGATCGGTGCGGCTTTCGACATCGCGCGTCTCCGTCACGACGAGCTGCGCGCCGAGCTCGCGTTGCAGCGCCTGCCGGAACGCATCGCGATCGACGCCGCGCGCCAGTTGCACATCGACGCGCGACAGCTTGCCGGTCATCGCGAAATGCGTCTGCACGGCGGCGATATCCATCACCGCGATGCGCTGGCCCGGACGCGTGCGCGCGATGCCGCCCGCGACGCGCAACTTCACCGGCGACGTGCCGCTCTGCAATCGAACCTGTCCGCCATCGCGCGCGGCGAGCCAGGTTTGCGCGGCGGGAGACAGAAAGATGGCGTCGCCGGCGAGCACGTCGAGCGATGCATCCGGCGACGGCACGCCGGTCAGGTCCGGCGCGATGCGCTTCGCGCGGAACACGTCGATGCCGAGCACCTTGAGCGGCGTGTTCTTGCCGGGCACGGCGGCATCGACTTCGAGTACCGGACTCGCCACCGCGACGCCCGCATGGGTCGCGAGAAGCGGATACACGTTTTCATCGATGAAGGGCTGCGCGCCGCGCACCTGCAGGTCCGCCTGCCCGGAAAGACTGCGCGCGGCGGCGGAAAACTCGTTGAAGGCCGCGCCGTTGATGAGTTGCACCGCATAACCCAGCCCGACGCCGAGCGCGATCGTCAACATGGCGACGAGCGCGCGGCCCCGATGACTGCGCCATTGCGCGCCGAGCAGCCAGCGCGTGAGCGTGTCGAAGCGCCGATGCGTGACGGCCATATCGCTCATCGCGCGAGCGTCGCGGCGTGCAGCGCGCCGTCGCTCAGCACGACCACACGATCGGCGAACGCGGCGGCGGCCTCCGAATGCGTGACCATGACGGTCGCGGCTTGCGTCGCTTTCGTCTCGGCGCGCAGCAGTTCGAGCACTTCGTGCGCGGTGTGCGGATCGAGATTGCCGGTGGGTTCATCCGCGAGCAGCAAACGCGGCCGATGCACCAGCGCCCGCGCGATCGCCACACGCTGCAGTTCGCCGCCGGAAAGCTGGCGCGGCATGTCGTCGTCGCGTCCTTCGAGGCCGACCGCCGCGAGCATCGCGCGCGCGGGCGCGGGCGGCATGCCGTTCAGCAGCAGCGGCACCGCGACGTTCTGATACAGCGTCAGATGCGGCAGCACGTGAAACGCCTGGAACACGAAGCCGAGCTTTTGCCGGCGCAGGCGCGTGGCGGCATCGTCGGAGAGGCTGGAGATCGGCGCGCCGTCGATGAGCACGTCGCCGCTGTCGGCGGTATCGAGGCCCGCGATCAGATTGAGCAGCGTCGATTTGCCCACGCCCGAGTCGCCCATGATCGCGACGAACTCGCCCGCGCCGAGCGCGAAGTCGAGCGCGTCGAGCACGATGCGGCCGCCGCCATAAGTTTTTGTGAGGCGGCGGCATTCGAGGGCGGGAGCAACGTCGGAGTCGGCGGGTCGCATGTTGAGTGGCGGACAGGCTATCGGATACGCAAGCATTGTGCCCATGAATCGCGCGAGACGCTTTCATGCTCGGCCCGCAGGGTTATCCCTGAGGCCGTTTCCATTGACTTAAACCGATACGGAAATCACACTGTGATCACAGATCATCAATCAAAGGACATGTACGTGGCGCCCCGTTCCGCATCGCCGATTCCGCAACTCGAAGTCATCGCCACCGAGACGATGGCGACCAAGGTTTATCAGCAGCTCCGCGAAGCGATCATGAGCGGCAGCTTCGCCGCCGGTCAGCCGTTGAGCCTGCGCGGTGTCGCCGAAGCGGTCGGCCTGTCGACGATGCCCGTTCGCGCCGCGCTCACGCGTCTGCGCGCGGAAGGCGCGCTGGTCGACGGCCCGTCGCGCGGTCTCATGGTCCCGCCGATGACGCCCGACCTGCTCGAAGAGTTGCGCGACGTGCGCGTCGCGCTGGAAGGCTGCGTCGCGGAACGCGCGGCGGCGCGCATGACGAACGACGACGTCGCCGCCGTGCAGCGCATCTTCGACGAAATGGACGCCCACGTCGAAGCC
The DNA here is from genome assembly GCF_900044055.2 of Caballeronia calidae. Taxonomy (GTDB): domain Bacteria; phylum Pseudomonadota; class Gammaproteobacteria; order Burkholderiales; family Burkholderiaceae; genus Caballeronia; species Caballeronia calidae. Next base: position 99,498 of record NZ_FCOX02000031.1, read on the forward strand.
GACGACGCGCGCGCCTATCTGCGCTGCAACTTCGCGTTCCACACGAGCATTTACCGCCATGGGGCGAGCGAGATGACGCTCGCGACGATCCAGAACATGTGGATGCGTATCGGTCCTTTCCTGAACATGGTCGCGCCCGATGTCGCGCACATGCGCGTGTCGATGGAAGCGCATCGCCAGATCATCGACGCGCTGTGGAAGCATGACGGCGCGGCCGCACGCGAAGGCATCGCGAAGGATATTCGCGACGCGGCGCGCGATCTCGAAACGCGTCTGCGCTCGCAGGATGCACGGATGCTGCGTCAGGCGCAAAGCTGAGTCATAAAGGCGCGCGGTTCGCGCCTCTGCACACGATCATCAGTATGTCTAATCGCACGAGCGAGGACGGCGCACGTCCCCGCAAAACATAACCAGAAAGGAGTCAGACGATGGATTTCATCAAAATGCTCACGCCGCGCGCCGGTTTGCGCGTGCTCATCACGGGCGGCGCATCGGGCATCGGTCTCGCGATCGCCAAGGCTTTCGTGTCGACGGGCGCGCGCGTGCATGTCTGCGATGTCGATCCGAAAGCCATCGACGCGGTATCGACCGTTTCGCCGTCGATCACCGGCACGCGTGCGGATGTCGCGAACAAGGACGACGTGAAGCGCGTCTTCGAGGACGTCAGGCGCGAGCTCGGCGGGCTCGACGTGCTGATCAACAACGCGGGCATCGCGGGTCCGACGGGCGGCATCGACGCGATCGATATCGACGACTGGGAAAAGACCATCGACGTGAATCTGAACAGCCAGTACTACTTCTCGCGTGAGGCGGTGCCGATGCTGCGCGAGGCGGCCGATGGCGGCGTGATCGTGTTCATGTCGTCGGTGGCGGGACGCCTCGGCTACGGCTTCCGCACGCCCTATTCCGCGACGAAGTGGGCCGTGGTCGGTCTCGCGAAGAGTCTCGCCATCGAGCTCGGCCCCGACAACATCCGCGTGAATGCGGTGCAGCCGGGCATCGTGAAGGGTCCGCGCATGGAAGGCGTGATCGCCGCGCGCGCGAAGCAGCTCGGCATCGCTTACGAAGAGATGGAGAAGCAGTATCTCGCGAAGATTTCGCTGCGCCGCATGGTCACGCAAGAGGAGATCGCGGCGAGCGTGCTGTATCTCAGCTCGCCCGCCGGCAGCGCGATCTCGGGGCAGGCGCTCTCCGTCTGCGGCAACGTCGAAACGCTCTAAGGAACAACGAGGAAACCATGGCAACGAAACGCAAGGTCATCATCACGTGTGCGCCGACGGGCGCGATCCATACGCCGTCGATGTCGCCGTATCTGCCGGTCACGCCCGACCAGATCGCCGAAGCCGCGCTCGCGGCCGCGAAGGAAGGCGCGGCGATTCTGCATCTGCATGCGCGCGATCCCGAAGACGGCCGCCCGACGCAAGACCCCGCCGTGTTCCAGCGCTTTCTGCCGCACATCAAGTCCGAGACGGATGCGGTCATCAACCTGACGACCGGCGGCAGCCCGCACATGACGGTCGCGGAGCGCCTGAGGCCCGCGCATCATTTCCAGCCGGAAGTGGCGTCGCTCAATATGGGCTCGATGAACTTCGGCCTTTATCCGATGCTCGATCGCTTCAAGGATCTGAAGCACGACTGGGAGCGCCAGCATCTGGAAAAGAGCCGCGACCTCGTGTTCAAGAACACGTTCGCGGATATCGAGTACATCCTGACCTCGTGCTCGGCCAACGGCACGCGCTTCGAGTTCGAGTGCTACGACATCTCGCATCTCTACAACCTCGCGCATTTCGTCGATCGCGGGCTCGTGAAGGGACCGTTCTTCGTGCAGAGCGTGTTCGGTCTGCTCGGCGGCATCGGCGCGCATCCCGAAGATCTCGCGCACATGAAGCGCACCGCCGACCGCCTCTTCGGCAACGACTATGTCTGGTCGATTCTCGGCGCGGGCCGCAATCAGATTCCGCTCGGCTCCATCGGTGTCGCGCAGGGTTCGAACGTGCGCGTCGGGCTGGAAGATTCGCTGTGGATCGGCCCGGGCCAGCTCGCCGAATCGAGCGCGGCGCAGGTCCGCAAGATCCGGCAGGTGATCGAAGGCTTGTCGCTCGAAGTCGCGACGCCCGCCGAAGCGCGCCAGATGTTGTCGCTCAAAGGCGGCGACAACGTCAACTTCTGATCCCCTGATCCTCTGATCGCACGCGCCGTGCATGCGGCGCGTGCTCACGCAATCACAACACAAAAAATATAACGCTCACGGAGACACGTCCTTGAAACGCCTTCCCGACACCGCATTGCCTACGCGCATCGCGCGTCTTTTCTGATTCCGGGAGTCATCATGTCCAAGCCCAACACCACGAGCGCCGCGCCGCACGCGTCGCTCAACAGCCTGATGCTGCGCAAGCTGATGCCCTTGCTCGTGATCGTCTACGTCATCAGCTTTCTCGACCGCACGAATATCGCGCTCGCGAAGCATTCGATGAGCGTCGACCTCGGCATCTCCGCCGCCGCGTACGGACTCGGCGCGGGCCTCTTCTTCCTGACCTACGCGGCCTTCGAGATTCCCAGCAATCTCATCATGCACAAGGTGGGCGCGCGCTTCTGGATCACGCGCATCATGGTGACGTGGGGCGCGCTGTCCGTCGCGATGGCCTTCGTTACCGGCGAAACCTCGTTCTATGTGATGCGTCTTCTGCTCGGCGCCGCCGAAGCGGGTCTCTTTCCCGGCGTGATGCTCTATCTCACGTACTGGTTCGGCCGTGAAGAACGTGCCCGCGCGACCGGCTATTTCCTGCTCGGCGTGTGCGTGGCGAATATCGTCGGCGGGCCGCTCGGCGGAGCGCTGCTCGAGCTCGACGGAATGCTCGGCTTTCACGGCTGGCAATGGCTCTTCGTGATCGAAGGCGTGCCCGCGATCCTGCTCGCCTTCGTCGTGTGGAAGATGCTGCCCGATCGCCCGACGAGCGCGCCCTGGCTCTCGCGCGATGAAGCCGTCGCGCTGGAGCGCCGCCTCGCCGCCGAAAACGATGCGCAAGGCAGCGCTCATGGCGCCGGCGCTTTCCGCAGCGTCCTCGGCGATCGTCAGGTGTGGCTCGCGATTCTCGTCTACTTCTGCCATCAACTGACGATCTACACGGTGATCTTCTTTCTGCCGGGGATCATCGGCAAATCGGGGCATTTTTCGCCGCTCATGATCGGCCTGCTCACCGCGACGCCCTGGGTCGCCGCGGCCATCGGCGCGGCCACGCTGCCGCGCTTCGCGAGCAATTCGTCGAAGAGCCGCCGCATGTTGATCGGCGGGCTCGTCATCATGGCCTCGGGCATGCTGATCGCCGCATGGTCGACGCCCGCGATCGGGCTTCTGGGCGTGTGCCTGTCCGCGTCGATGTTCTTCGTCGTGCAGTCGATCATCTTCACGTTCCCGTCGTCGCGGCTCTCGGGCAGCGCGCTCGCGGGCGGCCTCGGCCTCGTCAACTCGTGCGGCCTGCTCGGCGGCTTCGTCGGTCCGACGGTGATGGGCATCATCGAGCAGACGACCGGCCGCGCGATGAACGGTCTCGTGTGTCTCGCGGTTGCGTTGCTGATCGCGGCGGTGTGCAGCGCGCGCCTGCGCCACGGCAACGAGCAACGCGCCGACGACAAGCGCCGCGGTGTGATGTCCAACGCGTGATCCTCTGACGCTTCGACCGGCACGCCGTGATCGCGCAAACTCGCTTGCGCGGTCACGGCGTGACTGCTTCAACCGCCGAGCAGACCAAACACGGCGACGCCCGTCTTCGTGCCCACGAAGACCTTGCCGTTCGCGATCGTCGGCGAGATGAACTTGTTGCCCGGCCCGAACTGATCGCGCGAGCCCGCTGAATTGCTGCTGTAGAGCTCGTTCGCGAGATTGCTCGCGTCATAGGCGTGCAGCACGGCCGGCGTCACGTTCTCCACGCCCCATACGATGCCGTTCGCATTGCCGTTCGCGGAGATCACGGGCGCGAGACCCGGGAAGCTCCAGTTGCCCGCCGGACTCTGACTCTGGCTCGACGCCGTGGTCGCCACCACCGCGTTCTGAACCGGCAACGCCTTGAGATGATCGCCCGCCGGGCCGACATAGATCGTGTTGTTGAAGTACGCGGGCGCGGTGAACATCGGGCCGGAGATCGTCGAGAACAGCTCCTGATAGATGTGATCGGCGTTCGAATCGAATTTGCCCATGTTGTCCCGATCGACGATATAGAGCGCGCGCGTCTTGCCGCCGCCGATCGCGAGATGCTTCACGTTGCCGTTGATATCGGTGACGTCGGGCAGCACGAGCACGCCGCCCGAGCCGAGATCGAGATCCTGATTCGACTCCATCACCGTGTTCGACGGCTGGAAGTAATCCGCCACATGCAGCGTGGGTGACGGCGTGACCTTCAGGAAGCCGTTGCCGAAGTTGTTGTGGATCGGCATGTCCTGCGCGTTGATGGTCGGATCGAAGGTGCCGTTGCCGTCGAGGAAATAGATCGACGTGCCATCGGACGCGAGGCCCGCGCCGCTCATCCAGATGCCGCCCATCTCGCCGTTCGGCGTGATGTTCAGAATGCTCGTCTGCTTCAGCGTGTCCGCGCTGTAGCCGATCACCCAGCCGGTGTACGGCAGTATGTCGCAGTGCGAGCTCCATGACGTATAGACGACGCCGTTCAGCAGCAGCAGCGACGCGCGCTCGATGTACTGGCCCGGCGTGAACGGCACGACGCCGTTGACGCTGCCCGAACCGGTGCCGGGATACGAGCCGGTGATTTCGGTCGGTCCGCCGAAGAGCTCCGCGCCTGTCGCGATATCGATCGCGTGAATGCGCTGGTGATACGCGCCGCCGCTGTCGCGCGACATGCCGACGACATACATCGCGCCGTTCGGCCCGCGCGAGCGATCGATGACGGGCGTCGACGTGATGCCGATGGTCGGCGTGGTCTGATTGCAGCCATGGTCGTCGCTCGGCACCTCGCCCGCGAGCAGCGTGGAGACGCGCCAGAGCACGGTGCCCGTGTCGGCGTCGAAGGCATAGACGCTCGCGTTCTCGGTCACGACATAGAGCACGTTATGCGTGCCGCCCGCGACCGGCACGTTGGCGAGAAAGAGCGGCTGTGCATCGACGGCGCCGTCGACGGAATAGAAGCCGAGCTTGCCGAACGTCGACGGATTGACGTTGGCGCGCGTGAGCCTGGTCTCCGCGAGTTGCTGCGCGGTGCGGCGAATGTCGTTGTGATACGTGGTGACGTCCATCGGATTCGATGCGGACGGCGTGTTCGTCGTCGGGGCGCTCGCTCCCGACGGTGCACTCGCCCCGCTCCCCGCCGATGCTCCCGATGGGCTCGATGCGGACGGAGGTGCCGAGGCTGCCGGTGTGGCGCCTCCGGTCGTTGCGGACGTATCGGAATTCGAGCTTCCTCCGCTGCATCCGCCGATGATTGCCACGAAAGCCACTGCGATCACGCCTACCGATAAGTGCCCTTTCATCTGCGGAGTCTCCGTTTGGAGTAGCTGAGCCCGGTGCTTTGCGATTATTGTCCGCGACGTTTTGATCCGAAAAAAAAGCGTCGGGCAATGGCTAGGGTTTGGCGGAATGATCGGAGGGGTTCGTGCATGCGTATGAAGTTTGATTGCACATGACGAGTCGCTATTACCTCCTGGTTATTCGGCCTGTGTCGCAAATTACCTCGACGCTATCGAAACCTGTTACGAGCAATACACGAAAACGCGGACGATCGGTCAATGCACATCGACACCTGAGCAGGACGGGCACCCGTTGCGAGCGGCACAGTACGTGACAGGACGGGACCGTATCGACTTCGAGGTCTTGCCCGATTTCCGAAGTGACGAGGTGAGACGATGAAACGCTTGACCAGTGAGGTGCTCTACCATCCGCTCGTCGCGCAATCGACGTTCTATCTGACCGACGTTCTCAGCAGGACCGACCTCGGTCTGTCAGGCGCCCTGTTCGTCCTCGCCGCGCGATGGATTGCCCGCTTCCTCCGCGAAAGACGCAGCGACCCTGCGTGATCGGCACATTGCTCTTCATCAGATTTAAGCGCATACAGAAAAAAAGTAAAAAAGCTTAAATCGGTTGAGGAGACAAAATCTGAACGGTTAGGCTTACTCTTACGAAACGCAGACAAAACGGCGCTGGTCGGCATTTCCTTCCGGTGCCACTTTTGCCTGACCAAACACATAGAACCTGAGAGAGTAATGACCCAACCCAACGACGTAGTCTATAAAGGACACGTTCTGAGCGCGACCGCCATACTTGAACAGGACAAGTATGCGGCGATGCTCGTCGTTCGAGATCCGAGCGGCACGCGCCGCGCAAGCGGCATGCTCGGCGAATTCGCGAGTGCGATCGGCGCCGTGCGCTATGCGTTCGCTTATGGCATGGCCGAAATCGATCATCGGCAGCCCGCGCAGAACCCGCGCCAGCCCCAAGACTCCGGCGTTCGCTAGGAATCCGCGCGGCAGACAGAATTTGAGCTGCCGGTACTGACGCCACATCGTGCGGGCGTCAACGCCGATTGCGGTTTGGCCCGCCATTGCGCGCAAAAGTGGCTTTCCCGGCGGCGAAATCAGGGCAATGTTGTCCCCTTCGGGACTTACGCAGGCGTCATTTTCGACATTCTGCGTAGGTTCAGCGCCGCGCAGACGAGTTTCCATTCGGCCTGTGCCTTGGCCAGTCCACGCATGCTGAATTGTCGAAATCCGAGAACGCTCTTTACCCAGGCATTCGGCGGTTCGGACAGCCATTTGCGCTTTCGATAGGCCGCCTGAGTTTGCGCACAAGTAAACTTGTCGGCCATCGCGGCGCATAGCGGGCGCTTCCGGGCATCGACCTTCACCTCTTTCTTGCCCTCGCGTCCGGGCGCCACGATCAACTCGGCGGGGTGCTCGCGCAATTGTTCGAACGTCGCCTCCGAGCGGTAGCCCGCATCGGCAAGGACTTGCTTGGGGGCGGCCCCGGCGTCGCGCGCTACCGCCGCCAGAACGATCGGCAATTGGCCGCTGTCGGCAGCACAGTTACCCAGTTCGGCC
>NZ_FCOX02000032.1 GCF_900044055.2 Caballeronia calidae
GGACCGTGAAACGACTCCACGCCGATGATAGTGCGGATCACCCGTGTGAAAGTAGGTAATCGTCAGGCTCCTCATGCTGAAAGCAAGCAAAGCCCCAACTCCATGAGTTGGGGCTTTTTGCGTTTCGTCTCACCTATAAGTGAGAGCATCGATTGTCTTGGGTCGTAAGAAGCGCTTGACAACGGCGTGTTGTTGCCCCATAATCGATAGTTCTCTGCGGAGGGGTGCCCGAGTGGCTAAAGGGGGCAGACTGTAAATCTGTTGGCTTACGCCTACGTTGGTTCGAATCCAACCTCCTCCACCAGAATTCAAGCGGTAAGGGAATCCAACCCTCGCGGGTGTAGCTCAATGGTAGAGCAGAAGCCTTCCAAGCTTATGACGAGGGTTCGATTCCCTTCACCCGCTCCAGTGACGGTTTTGTAGTGCCCATGTGGCTCAGTGGTAGAGCACTCCCTTGGTAAGGGAGAGGTCGGCAGTTCGATCCTGCCCATGGGCACCAGCTGTATCAGTCTAGTAAGTTGCGCGCGGCGCAAGGTGCGAAAATCCTGTTAGGAGTCGAAAATGGCCAAAGGTAAATTCGAGCGGACCAAGCCGCACGTGAACGTGGGCACGATCGGTCACGTTGACCACGGCAAAACCACGCTGACGGCAGCAATCACGACGGTGCTGACCAAGAAGTTCGGCGGCGAAGCCAAGGCGTACGACCAGATCGACGCCGCGCCGGAAGAAAAGGCGCGTGGTATTACCATCAACACGGCGCACGTCGAGTACGAGACGGCTAACCGCCACTACGCACACGTCGACTGCCCGGGCCACGCTGACTATGTGAAGAACATGATCACGGGCGCCGCGCAGATGGACGGCGCAATCCTGGTGTGCTCGGCCGCTGACGGCCCGATGCCGCAAACGCGTGAGCACATCCTGCTGGCGCGTCAGGTTGGCGTGCCTTACATCATCGTGTTCCTGAACAAGTGCGACATGGTGGACGACGCCGAGCTGCTCGAACTGGTCGAAATGGAAGTGCGCGAGCTTCTTTCGAAGTACGACTTCCCGGGCGACGACACGCCGATCATCAAGGGCTCGGCCAAGCTGGCGCTCGAGGGCGACACAGGCGAGCTGGGCGAAGTGGCGATCATGAGCCTGGCCGACGCGCTGGACACGTACATCCCGACGCCGGAGCGCGCAGTGGATGGTTCGTTCCTGATGCCGGTGGAAGACGTGTTCTCGATCTCGGGTCGTGGCACGGTGGTGACCGGCCGTATCGAGCGTGGCGTTGTGAAGGTCGGCGAGGAAATCGAAATCATTGGCATCAAGCCGACGGTGAAGACGACCTGCACGGGCGTGGAAATGTTCCGCAAGCTGCTCGACCAGGGTCAAGCGGGCGACAACGTCGGTATCCTGCTGCGCGGCACGAAGCGAGAAGACGTGGAGCGCGGCCAGGTTCTGGCCAAGCCGGGTTCGATCACGCCGCACACGCACTTCACGGCTGAAGTGTACGTGCTGAGCAAGGACGAAGGCGGCCGTCACACGCCGTTCTTCAACAACTATCGTCCGCAGTTCTACTTCCGTACGACGGACGTGACGGGCTCGATCGAGCTGCCGAAGGACAAGGAAATGGTGATGCCGGGCGACAACGTGTCGATCACGGTCAAGCTGATCGCTCCGATCGCCATGGAAGAAGGCCTGCGCTTCGCAATCCGCGAAGGCGGCCGTACCGTCGGCGCCGGTGTCGTGGCGAAGATTATCGAGTAAGAGCCAGAGATCTGCTCGGTAGTTAGTGGTTTCGGGGTCGGCGAAATCCGTCGGCCCCAATGGTTTAGGGGTATAGCTCAACTGGCAGAGCGTCGGTCTCCAAAACCGAAGGTTGGGGGTTCGATTCCCTCTGCCCCTGCCAAATTCTCGCGCCAAGTGGCGCTGTTTAAGGTGTTATGGCGAATCCTTCCGTCGAAACTGTAAATACTTCCGGCGACAAGTTGATGTTGGTGGCGGGTGTATTGTTGGTCTTGGCCGGGTTCGTGGGATTCTTCTGGCTCTCGGGCCAAGAATGGTACATCCGCGGCGCAGCGCTTGCTGTCGGTGTCATCGCGGGTGTTGCAGTCGGTCTTCTCTCTGCGCCAGGCAAGGGCTTCATCGCCTTCGCCAAGGACTCGTACAAGGAAGTCCGCAAAGTCGTCTGGCCGACCCGCAAAGAGGCCACGCAAACGACCCTGGTGGTCTTCGCGTTTGTTCTGATCATGGCCATTTTCCTTTGGCTTAGCGATAAGTCGATCGAGTGGGTGATTTTCTCGGCGATTCTGGGTTGGAAATGATATGAGCGATACTCCGACATCCCCGAGTGGAAAGCGTTGGTACGTCGTGCACGCCTACTCCGGCATGGAGAAGAGCGTGCAACGTGCGCTTCAGGAGCGCATCGAACGTGCGGGCATGCAAGATCAATTCGGTCAGATTCTTGTCCCGACCGAAGAAGTCGTTGAAGTAAAAGGCGGACACAAGTCGGTCACAGAGCGTCGCTTCTTTCCGGGCTACGTTCTGGTCGAAATGGAAATGACCGACGAAACGTGGCACTTGGTCAAGAATACGGCGAAAGTCACCGGTTTCGTGGGTGGCGCACGCAATCGTCCCAGTCCCATCTCTGCGCGTGAAGTCGAAAAAATCATGTCGCAGATGCAGGAAGGTGTCGAAAAGCCGCGGCCGAAGACCCTTTTCGAAGTGGGCGAGATGGTCCGCGTGAAGGAAGGTCCGTTCACCGACTTCAACGGCAATGTCGAAGAAGTGAATTACGAAAAGTCCCGAGTCCGTGTCTCCGTCACGATCTTCGGGCGCTCGACGCCGGTCGAACTCGAGTTCGGCCAGGTCGAAAAGCTTTAATCGACTATATCGCGCGTGGCTCTCGAGTCATCGCGCGATTCGCGCTTACGGTCCGCGTCATGACCGTTGAGGAGCGTCAGTAGCCGGCAACGTCGAACGCGCGCTACCACTCACCGAACGTTCACGCGTTCAGCAGAGGTTTTCAACATGGCAAAGAAAATCGTCGGCTTTATCAAGCTGCAGATTCCTGCAGGTAAAGCCAACCCGTCGCCGCCGGTCGGTCCGGCACTGGGCCAGCGCGGCCTGAACATTATGGAGTTCTGCAAGGCGTTTAACGCGCAGACGCAGGGCATGGAGCCGGGTCTGCCGGTGCCGGTCGTCATTACGGCATTCGCGGACAAGAGCTTCACCTTCATCATGAAGACGCCGCCGGCTACCGTTCTGATCAAGAAGGCAGCCAGCGTGCAGAAGGGTTCGAGCAAGCCGCATACCGACAAGGTCGGCAACATCACCCGCGCTCAAGCGGAAGAAATCGCGAAGACCAAGATGCCGGATCTTACGGCAGCTGATCTGGACGCAGCCGTGCGCACGATCGCCGGTAGCGCGCGTTCGATGGGTATCACTGTGGAGGGCGTGTAAATGGCTAAGCTTTCTAAGCGCCTTCAGGCATTCGCCAGCAAGGTGGATCGTCAGAAGCTGTACGCGATCGACGATGCGCTGGCCCTCGTGAAGGAGTGCGCGAGTGCCAAGTTCGACGAGTCGATCGACGTGGCAGTGCAGCTCGGCATCGATGCGAAGAAGTCGGACCAGGTTGTTCGCGGTTCGGTGGTTCTGCCTGCCGGTACCGGCAAGTCGGTTCGCGTGGCAGTGTTCGCCCAAGGCGACAAAGCTGAACAAGCTCGCGCAGCGGGTGCCGACGTGGTCGGCATGGAAGACCTGGCCGAGCAAGTCAAGGCTGGCAATCTGAATTTCGACGTCGTAATCGCTTCGCCGGACACGATGCGCGTGGTCGGTACGCTCGGTCAGATTCTCGGCCCGCGCGGTCTGATGCCGAACCCGAAGGTCGGCACGGTTACCCCGGACGTCGCCCAAGCAGTCAAGAATGCGAAGGCAGGTCAGGTGCAATTCCGCGTCGACAAGGCCGGTATCATTCACGGCACGATCGGTCGCGCATCGTTCGAGTCGGCATCGCTCCGCCAGAACCTGGCTGCGCTGATCGACGCGCTGCAAAAGGCCAAGCCGGCAACGAGCAAGGGCGTGTACCTGCGCAAGATCGCCGTGTCGAGCACGATGGGTGTCGGCGTTCGCGTGGATCAAGGCACGCTGGCGCAGCAGTAAGAATTTCGGGCGCGGCCGACTGGCCGCGCTTCTAAAAGGGCTTTGGGCGGCTGCTGGATCGAGGTTCTGAATCGAGCAGCCGGTTGTCAAAGACCGTTGGTGGTGATGCAGCAAGTAGGTATCGCCTTAATTCAAGCCAACGCAGATGGCGAACCCGAAACAGTTTTGCAGTGGTTGAAGTCGGTTGTCGAGCGTCGTGAGACGTTTCACCAATCGACCGAAATACTCCTAACAGTCGGACGCCGTTGTCGAACGTGGTGCATGAGGGTTGGTAGCCCGAGTGCATCGAATCTGGAGGTTTAACCGTGCCACTGAACAAAGAAGATAAGCAGGCAGTCGTCGCTGAAGTCGCCGCGCAAGTCGCGAAGGCTCAGACGATGGTGCTCGCTGAGTATCGTGGGATCACGGTTGGCGATCTGACCAAGCTGCGCGCGAAAGCGCGTGAGCAACAGGTGTATCTGCGCGTGTTGAAGAACACGCTGGCGCGTCGCGCCGTCGAAGGTACGCCGTTCGCTCCGCTGGCTGAGCAGATGACCGGTCCTCTGATCTACGGCATCTCGGAAGATGCCATTGCCGCTGCCAAGGTCGTGAATGACTTCGGCAAGAGCAATGACAAGTTGATCATCAAGGCTGGTTCCTACGAAGGCAAGGTGATGGACAAGGCAGGCGTGCAAGCGCTGGCCAACATCCCGAGTCGCGAAGAACTGCTCTCCAAGCTGCTGTTCGTCATGCAGGCACCTGTTTCCGGCTTTGCGCGCGCTATGGCCGCGCTGGCTGAGAAGAAGCAGGGCGAAGCCGCTTAACGATCACGCTTGGGCGCTAGTCGCTTAAGGCAAAGCTAGATCGCTAGCTCGATCCGAATTCAATTTAGGAGTATTTCAAATGGCAATCGCAAAAGAAGACATCCTGGAAGCCGTTGGCGCGATGTCGGTGCTGGAACTGAACGAGCTGGTCAAGGCGTTCGAAGAGAAGTTTGGCGTGTCGGCTGCTGCTGTCGCAGTTGCTGGCCCGGCAGGCGCTGGTGGCGCTGCTGCTGCTGCTGAAGAGCAGACCGAGTTCACCGTGAACCTGCTCGAAGCAGGCGCGAACAAGGTTTCCGTCATCAAGGCAGTTCGCGAACTGACGGGTCTCGGCCTGAAGGAAGCGAAGGACCTGGTCGACGGCGCACCGAAGCCCATCAAGGAAGCGGTGCCCAAGGCTGCTGCTGAAGAAGCGAAGAAGAAGCTGGAAGACGCAGGCGCGAAGGCTGAAATCAAGTAAGTTTCGTTGCGCTATGCGAAGGCTGGCGGTTTTTCACCGCCGGCCTTTTTGTGCTTTGTGGGGACGCAGTTTTTATGCTTGTCAGCAAGCATAAATGTCCTCGCAGAAGCCAAAGAGAACGTTCGTGCCGGCATAAATTTCCGATCGTTCTCTTTGTCTTCTGAAGCGACTGCAGAAGGCAAGTTTGGTCGGGTAGCGGGAAACACAGGCATCCGCTGCCGTCAGCCAGCGGTTGGTAGCGGCCAACCACCAAGCTTCTAGACTCGCGCGTCCTCCCCGGACACGTGCGCGGGTCTCAGTCGGTGAACACCGGGCTGTGACATCGAGGTATCCCGCCTCGGTAACGCCCGCCGTGATTCGGAGATCGTATGCAATATTCCTTCACCGAGAAGAAGCGTATTCGCAAGAGTTTCGCGAAGCGCCCCATCGTTCACCAAGTTCCCTTTTTGCTGGCGACCCAGCTTGAATCATTCCAGACGTTTCTGCAAGCAGACACGTCGTCTTCGCAGCGCAAGTCAGAAGGCTTGCAGGCTGCGTTCACCTCTGTTTTCCCGATTGTCTCGCACAACGGCTTCGCGCGGCTCGAGTTCGTCAGCTACATGCTGTCGCCGCCCGCATTCAACATCAAGGAATGTCAGCAGCGCGGCCTGACGTACTGCTCGGCACTGCGCGCGAAAGTGCGCCTGGTTCTGCTCGACAAAGAGTCGCCGAGCAAGCCGGTGGTCAAGGAAGTGAAGGAACAGGAAGTGTACATGGGCGAAATTCCGCTCATGACGCCGACGGGTTCGTTCGTCATCAACGGCACCGAGCGCGTGATCGTGTCGCAGCTCCACCGTTCGCCTGGCGTGTTCTTCGAGCACGACAAGGGCAAGACGCACAGCTCCGGCAAGCTGCTGTTCTCGGCGCGGATCATTCCGTACCGCGGTTCGTGGCTCGACTTCGAATTCGATCCGAAGGACGTGCTGTACTTCCGCGTCGACCGTCGCCGCAAGATGCCGGTCACGATTCTGCTGAAAGCTATCGGCATGTCGCCGGAGCAGATTCTGGCGAACTTCTTCGTGTTCGATAACTTCGGCCTGATGAGCGAAGGCGCGCAGATGGAATTCGTTCCGGAGCGTCTGCGCGGTGAAGTCGCACGCTTCGACATCCAGGATCGCGACGGCAACGTCATCGTCACGAAGGACAAGCGGATCAACGCGAAGCACATCCGCGACCTCGAAAACGCCAAGACGAAGTTCATCTCGGTGCCCGAGGAGTATCTGCTCGGCCGCGTGCTGGCGAAGAACGTGATCGACCCCGAAACGGGCGAAGTGATCGCGAACGCCAACGAAGAAATCACGGAATCGGTCCTCGAAAAACTGCGCGAAGCGAAGGTCAAGGACATCCAGACGCTCTACACGAACGATCTGGATCAGGGTCCGTACATCTCGTCGACGCTGCGTATCGACGAAACCGCCGACAAGATGGCCGCGCGCATCGCGATCTATCGCATGATGCGTCCGGGCGAGCCGCCGACCGAGGAAGCGGTCGAGGCGCTGTTCAACCGTCTGTTTTACAGCGAAGACGCGTACGACCTGTCGAAGGTCGGCCGTATGAAGTTCAATCGCCGCGTCGGCCGCGACGAAATCATTGGCCCGATGACGCTGCAGGACGACGACATCCTCGCGACCATCAAGATCCTCGTCGAGCTGCGTAACGGCAAGGGCGAAGTGGACGACATCGACCACCTCGGCAATCGCCGTGTGCGTTGCGTCGGCGAACTCGCGGAGAACCAGTTCCGCGCGGGTCTCGTGCGCGTCGAGCGCGCGGTGAAGGAACGCCTCGGCCAGGCCGAAAGCGAGAACCTGATGCCGCACGACCTGATCAACTCGAAGCCGATTTCCTCGGCAATTCGCGAGTTCTTCGGTTCGTCGCAACTCTCGCAGTTCATGGACCAGACCAACCCGCTGTCGGAGATCACGCACAAGCGTCGCGTTTCCGCACTGGGACCGGGCGGTCTGACGCGCGAGCGCGCGGGCTTCGAAGTCCGCGACGTGCATCCGACGCACTACGGTCGCGTGTGCCCGATCGAAACGCCGGAAGGTCCGAACATCGGTCTGATCAACTCGCTCGCGCTGTACGCGCACCTGAACGAGTACGGCTTCCTCGAAACGCCGTATCGCAAGGTCGTGGATAGCAAGGTGACAGATCAGATCGACTATCTGTCGGCGATCGAAGAAGGCCGTTACGTCATCGCGCAGGCGAACGCGGCCGTCGGCGAAGACGGTACGCTGACCGACGAGCTCGTGTCCTCGCGTGAAGCGGGCGAAACGATGATGGTCACGCCGGACCGCATCCAGTACATGGACGTGGCGCCGTCGCAGATCGTGTCGGTGGCTGCATCGCTGATTCCGTTCCTCGAGCACGACGACGCGAACCGCGCGTTGATGGGCTCGAACATGCAGCGTCAGGCCGTGCCTTGCCTGCGTCCGGAGAAGCCGGTCGTCGGTACGGGTATCGAGCGTACGGTGGCTGTCGACTCGGGTACGACCGTGCAGGCGCTGCGTGGCGGTGTGGTGGATTACGTGGACGCTGGCCGTATCGTGATTCGCGTGAACGACGATGAAGCCGTTGCAGGCGACGTCGGCGTGGACATCTACAACCTGATCAAGTACACGCGTTCGAACCAGAACACGAACATCAACCAGCGGCCGATCGCGAAGGTCGGCGACAAGGTCTCGCGCGGCGACGTGCTGGCCGACGGCGCCTCGACGGATCTGGGCGAGCTCGCGCTCGGCCAGAACATGCTGGTCGCGTTCATGCCGTGGAACGGCTACAACTTCGAAGACTCGATCCTGATCTCGGAGAAGGTCGTTGCGGACGATCGCTATACGTCGATCCACATCGAAGAGTTGAATGTCGTTGCTCGCGACACGAAGCTCGGACCGGAAGAAATCACGCGCGATATTTCGAACCTCGCTGAAGTGCAGCTTGGCCGTCTCGACGAGTCGGGCATCGTGTACATCGGCGCGGAAGTCGAAGCAGGCGACGTGCTGGTCGGCAAGGTCACGCCGAAGGGCGAAACCCAGCTGACGCCGGAAGAAAAGCTGCTGCGCGCGATCTTCGGTGAGAAGGCGTCGGACGTGAAGGACACGTCGCTGCGCGTGCCCTCGGGCATGAGCGGCACGGTGATCGACGTGCAGGTGTTCACGCGCGAAGGCATCACGCGTGACAAGCGCGCGCAACAGATCATCGACGACGAACTGAAGCGCTATCGCCTCGATTTGAACGACCAGCTGCGCATCGTGGAAGGCGACGCGTTCCAGCGTCTCGCGCGCATGCTGAACGGCAAGGTCGCGAACGGCGGTCCGAAGAAGCTCGCGAAGGGCACGGCGATCGACCTGGCGTACCTCGAAGATCTCGACCACTACCACTGGTTCGACATCCGCCTCGCGGACGAAGAAGCAGCGGCGCAGCTGGAAGCGATCAAGGACTCGATCGAGCAGAAGCGTCACCAGTTCGATCTCGCGTTCGAAGAGAAGCGCAAGAAGCTCACGCAAGGCGACGAACTGCCGCCGGGCGTGCTGAAGATGGTCAAGGTGTATCTCGCGGTCAAGCGTCGTCTGCAGCCTGGCGACAAGATGGCGGGCCGTCACGGTAACAAGGGTGTCGTGTCGAAGATCGTGCCGATCGAAGACATGCCGTACATGGCCGATGGCCGTCCGGCCGACGTCGTGCTGAACCCGCTCGGCGTGCCTTCGCGGATGAACGTGGGTCAGATTCTCGAAGTGCATCTGGGTTGGGCCGCGAAGGGTCTCGGCTGGCGTATCGGCGAAATGCTGCAGCGTCAGACGAAGATCGAAGAAATGCGCGTGTTCCTGACGAAGATCTACAACGAGTCGGGTCGCAAGGAAGAGCTGGAAAACTTCTCCGACGACGAAATCCTCGAACTCGCGAAGAACCTGCGCGAAGGCGTGCCGTTCGCGACGCCGGTGTTCGACGGCGCAACGGAAGAGGAAATGGGGCGCGCGCTCGATCTGGCTTACCCGGACGAGATCGCCACGAACCTCGGCATGAACCCCTCGAAGAATCAGGTCCAGTTGCACGACGGCCGCACGGGCGAACCGTTCGAGCGCAAGGTCACGGTCGGTTACATGCACTACCTGAAGTTGCACCACCTGGTCGACGACAAGATGCACGCGCGTTCGACCGGTCCATACTCGCTCGTCACGCAGCAGCCGCTGGGTGGTAAGGCGCAGTTCGGTGGCCAGCGCTTCGGTGAGATGGAAGTGTGGGCGCTCGAGGCGTATGGCGCGTCGTATGTGCTGCAGGAAATGCTGACGGTCAAGTCGGATGACGTGACGGGCCGGACCAAGGTTTATGAGAATCTGGTCAAGGGCGACCACGTGATCGACGCGGGCATGCCGGAATCCTTCAACGTGTTGGTGAAGGAAATCCGCTCGCTCGGTATTGATATCGATCTGGACCGCAACTAATCGGACTACGGAGAGAAAGCAATGAAAGCTCTGCTCGATCTATTCAAGCAAGTCCAACAAGAAGAAGTTTTTGATGCGATCAAGATCGGCCTCGCGTCGCCCGACAAGATTCGTTCTTGGTCGTTCGGCGAAGTGAAGAAGCCGGAGACCATCAACTACCGCACGTTCAAGCCGGAGCGGGATGGTCTGTTCTGCGCGAAGATTTTTGGTCCGATCAAGGACTACGAATGCCTTTGCGGCAAGTACAAGCGCCTGAAGCATCGTGGCGTGATCTGCGAGAAGTGCGGCGTCGAAGTGACGCTGGCGAAGGTGCGTCGTGAGCGGATGGGCCACATCGAGCTGGCCTCGCCGGTCGCGCACATCTGGTTCCTGAAGTCGCTGCCGTCGCGTCTGGGCATGGTGCTCGACATGACGCTGCGCGACATCGAGCGCGTGCTGTACTTCGAAGCTTATGTGGTCATCGATCCAGGCATGACGCCGCTGAAAGCGCGGCAGATCATGACGGAAGAGGATTACTACAACAAGGTCGAAGAGTACGGCGACGAATTCCGTGCCGAAATGGGCGCGGAAGGCGTGCGCGAACTGCTGCGCGCGATCAACATCGACGAACAGGTCGAAACGCTGCGCACGGAACTGAAAAACACCGGTTCCGAAGCGAAGATCAAGAAGTACGCGAAGCGCCTGAAGGTGCTCGAGGCTTTCCAGCGTTCGGGCATCAAGCCGGACTGGATGGTGCTCGACGTGCTGCCGGTGCTGCCGCCGGAACTGCGTCCGCTCGTGCCGCTGGACGGCGGCCGTTTCGCGACCTCGGACCTGAACGACCTGTATCGCCGCGTGATCAACCGTAACAACCGGTTGAAGCGTCTGCTCGAGCTGAAGGCGCCTGAGATCATCGTCCGCAACGAAAAGCGGATGCTGCAGGAAGCCGTCGACTCGCTGCTCGACAACGGCCGTCGCGGCAAGGCGATGACCGGCGCGAACAAGCGGCCGCTGAAGTCGCTCGCCGACATGATCAAGGGTAAGGGCGGTCGCTTCCGTCAGAACCTGCTCGGTAAGCGTGTGGACTACTCGGGCCGTTCGGTGATCGTGGTCGGCCCGACGCTCAAGCTGCATCAGTGCGGTCTGCCGAAGCTGATGGCGCTCGAACTGTTCAAGCCTTTCATCTTCAACAAGCTGGAAGTGATGGGCGTGGCTACGACCATCAAGGCTGCGAAGAAGGAAGTCGAGAACCAGACGCCGGTGGTGTGGGACATCCTGGAAGAGGTGATCCGCGAGCATCCGGTCATGCTGAACCGTGCGCCTACGCTTCACCGTCTCGGCATTCAGGCTTTCGAGCCGGTGCTGATCGAAGGTAAGGCGATTCAGCTGCACCCGCTCGTCTGCGCGGCGTTCAACGCCGACTTCGACGGTGACCAGATGGCCGTTCACGTGCCGCTGTCGCTCGAAGCGCAGATGGAAGCGCGCACGCTGATGCTGGCGTCGAACAACGTCCTGTTCCCGGCGAACGGCGATCCGTCGATCGTGCCGTCGCAGGATATCGTGCTGGGCCTTTACTACGCGTCGCGTGAAGCGATCAATGGCAAGGGCGAAGGCATGACGTTCACGGGCGTGTCGGAAGTGATCCGCGCGTACGAGAACAAGGAAGTCGAGCTGGCTTCGCGCGTCAACGTGCGTATCACCGAAATGGTGGCGAACGAGGACACGAGCGAAGGCGCGCCGAAGTTCGTGCCGAAGATCTCGTTGTACGCGACGACCGTCGGCCGCTCGATCCTGTCGGAGATTCTGCCGCCGGGTCTGCCGTTCACGGTGCTGAACAAGCCGCTGAAGAAGAAGCAGATTTCGCAGCTGATCAATACGGCGTTCCGCAAGTGCGGTCTGCGCGAAACGGTGATCTTCGCCGACCAGCTGATGCAGATGGGCTTCCGCCTCGCAACGCGCGCCGGCATCTCGATTTGCGTGGACGACATGCTCGTGCCGCCGCAGAAAGAGACGATCGTCGGCGACGCCGCGAAGAAGGTGAAGGAGTACGACCGTCAGTACATGTCGGGTCTCGTCACCGCGCAAGAGCGCTACAACAACGTGGTCGACATCTGGTCGGCGACGTCGGAAGCGGTCGGCAAGGCGATGATGGAGCAGCTCGCGACGG
Organism: Caballeronia calidae; assembly: GCF_900044055.2. GTDB lineage: Bacteria > Pseudomonadota > Gammaproteobacteria > Burkholderiales > Burkholderiaceae > Caballeronia > Caballeronia calidae. Next base: position 12,028 of record NZ_FCOX02000032.1, read on the forward strand.
AACCCGTCACGGACCGTGACGGCAACGAAACGAAGCAGGAGTCGTTCAACTCCATCTACATGATGGCCGACTCGGGCGCTCGTGGTTCCGCGGTGCAGATTCGTCAGCTCGCCGGTATGCGCGGCCTGATGGCGAAGCCGGACGGCTCGATTATCGAAACGCCGATTACCGCGAACTTCCGCGAAGGCCTGAACGTGTTGCAGTACTTCATCTCGACGCACGGTGCTCGTAAGGGTCTGGCGGATACGGCGTTGAAGACCGCGAACTCGGGCTACCTGACGCGTCGTCTCGTCGACGTGACGCAGGATCTGGTCGTCGTGGAAGATGATTGCGGCACGTCGAACGGCGTCGCGATGAAGGCGTTGGTCGAAGGCGGTGAAGTCGTCGAAGCGCTGCGTGACCGTATTCTGGGTCGCGTCGCGGTGGCGGACGTCGTCAATCCGGAAACGCAGGAGACGATCTACGCTTCGGGCGATCTGCTCGACGAAGACGCGGTGGAAAAGATCGAGAGCCTCGGCATCGACGAAGTGCGCGTGCGCACGCCGCTCACCTGCGAAACGCGTTATGGCCTGTGCGCCGCGTGCTACGGCCGCGACCTCGGTCGCGGTTCGCGCGTGAACGTCGGTGAGGCAGTCGGTGTGATCGCTGCTCAGTCGATCGGCGAGCCGGGCACGCAGCTGACGATGCGTACGTTCCACATCGGTGGTGCGGCATCGCGTGCGGCGGTTGCTTCGACGGTCGAAGCGAAGTCGAACGGTACGGTGCGCTTCACGGCCACGATGCGCTACGTCACCAACGCGAAGGGCGAGCAGGTCGTCATCTCGCGTTCGGGCGAAGCGATCATCGCGGACGACTTCGGTCGCGAGCGTGAGCGTCACAAGGTGCCGTACGGCGCGACGCTGCTGCAACTCGACGGGGCGACCATCAAGGCCGGTGCGCAACTGGCCCAATGGGATCCGCTGACGCGTCCGATCATCACCGAGTGGGGCGGTACGGTGAAGTTCGAAAACGTCGAAGAGGGCGTGACGGTCGCGAAGCAGATCGACGACGTGACCGGCCTTTCGACCCTCGTCGCGATCGACGCGAAGCGCCGCGGCTCGCAGACGAAGAGCGTGCGTCCGCAGGTGAAGCTGCTCGACGCGAACGGCGAGGAAGTGAAGATCCCGAACACCGAGCATTCGGTGCAGATCGGCTTCCAGGTCGGCGCACTGATCACCGTGAAGGATGGTCAGCAAGTGCAGGTCGGTGAAGTGCTGGCGCGTATCCCGGTTGAAGCGCAGAAGACGCGTGACATTACCGGTGGTCTGCCGCGCGTGGCCGAACTGTTCGAAGCGCGCTCGCCGAAGGACGCGGGTATTCTCGCGGAAGTCACGGGCACGACGTCGTTCGGTAAGGACACGAAGGGCAAGCAGCGTCTCGTCATCACGGACCTCGAGGGCAATCAGCACGAGTTCCTGATCGCGAAGGAAAAGCAGGTGCTGGTGCACGATGGTCAGGTCGTCAACAAGGGCGAAATGATCGTGGACGGTCCTGCCGATCCGCACGACATTCTGCGTCTGCAGGGTATCGAGGCGTTGTCGCGCTACATCGTGGACGAAGTGCAGGACGTGTACCGTCTGCAGGGCGTGAAGATCAACGACAAGCACATCGAAGTGATCGTGCGTCAGATGTTGCGTCGTGTGCAGATCGTCGACAACGGCGATACGCGCTTCATCCCGGGCGAGCAGGTCGAGCGTTCGGACATGCTGGACGAGAACGACAAGATGATCGCGGAGGACAAGCGTCCGGCGACGTACGACAACGTGCTGCTCGGTATCACGAAGGCATCGCTGTCGACCGATTCGTTCATCTCCGCGGCGTCGTTCCAGGAAACGACCCGCGTGCTGACCGAAGCGGCGATCATGGGCAAGCGCGACGATCTGCGTGGCCTGAAGGAAAACGTGATCGTCGGCCGTCTGATTCCGGCCGGTACGGGTCTCGCGTTCCACAAGGCGCGCAAGGCGAAGGAATCGTCGGATCGCGAGCGTTTCGATCAGATCGCTGCAGAAGAGGCATTCGACTTCGGTACGCCGGAAACCCCGGCAGCGGAGCAGCAGCAGCCGCATACCAACGAGTAAGCGTCTTTGTTCGTAGCAGCATCGAACCGCCCAGCTTCGGCTGGGCGGTTTTTTTTCATCTGCCGATTTTCACTTCCTCGCCTCTGCCGTTCGGCTAACGATGCGTTCCGCCGCGTCGGCGCGTGACCACGCGTTGGTAGAATTCGTTATCTCTCACGTCGCAGTGCGCGCTTCTCGTCCATGTCCCGTCCGCTCGAAATACTCAACGAAATCTTCGGCTATCCCGCATTTCGCGGACAACAGGCGGAAATCGTCGAGCATGTCGCGAACGGCGGCGATTCGCTCGTGCTCATGCCGACGGGCGGAGGGAAGTCGCTCTGCTACCAGATTCCGTCGCTCGTGCGCAGCGAGGCGGGGCTCGGCGCGGGCATCGTGGTCTCGCCGCTCATCGCGCTCATGCACGATCAGGTCGCCGCGCTGACAGAGGTCGGCGTACGCGCCGCTTACCTGAATTCGACGCTGTCGGGCGCCGAGGCCGCGGCCACCGAGCGCGCACTCCGCGAGGGCGACATCGACCTGCTCTATGTCGCGCCCGAACGTCTGATGACCCCGCGCTTTCTCGAATTGCTCGAACGCACGCGCGTCGGACTTTTCGCGATCGACGAAGCGCATTGCGTGTCGCAATGGGGCCACGATTTCCGCCCGGAGTACATTCAACTCTCCGTGCTGCACGAGCGGTTTCCGGATGTGCCGCGCATCGCGCTCACCGCAACCGCGGACGCCATCACCCGCGACGAAATCGTGCATCGTCTCGCGCTCGACGATGCGCGCATCTTCGTTTCCAGCTTCGATCGGCCGAACATTCGCTACCGGATCGTCGAAAAGGACAACGCGCGCTCGCAACTGCTCGACTTCATCCGCGCGGAGCACACGAACAAGGACGGCACAACGGACGCCGGCGTCGTCTATTGCCTGTCGCGACGCAAGGTCGAAGAAACCGCGGACTGGCTGAAAGGGCAGGGCATCCGCGCGTTGCCGTATCACGCGGGCATGGAGTTCGAGATACGCCAGCGGCATCAGGAGATGTTCCAGCGCGAAGAGGGCATCGTCATGTGCGCGACGATCGCGTTCGGCATGGGCATCGACAAGCCGGACGTGCGTTTCGTCGCGCATCTGGATCTGCCGAAGAGCGTCGAGGGCTACTATCAGGAGACCGGGCGCGCGGGCCGCGACGGGATGCCCGCGAACGCGTGGATGGCGTACGGCCTCGGCGACGTCGTGCAGCAACGCAAGATGATCGACGAATCAGAGGCCGACGACGCTCACAAACGGGTGCAGACCGGCAAGCTCGATGCGCTGCTCGGCCTGTGCGAAGTGGCGTCCTGCCGCCGCGTGCGTCTGCTCGCGTACTTCGGAGAAGCGAGCACGCCGTGCGGCAATTGCGATACGTGTCTAGAACCGCCAGCATCGTTCGATGCCACGCGCGAGGCGCAGATGGCGCTGTCGTGCGTGTATCGCGCGGAGAAGGCGAGTGGGTTCCGTTTCGGCGCCGGGCATCTGATCGATATCCTGCGCGGTACGCGCAGCGAGAAAGTGCTGCAGCGCGGACACGAGAAAATCTCGACCTTCGGCGTCGGCGCCGCGATGTCCGAACCCGAATGGCGCGCCGTATTCCGGCAACTCGTCGCGTTCGGTTATCTCGCGGTCGATCACGACGGCTTCGGTGCGCTGGTCCTGACCGACGCCAGCAAGCCCGTCCTGAGAGGCGAGGAGCGCGTCACTCTGCGCAAATATGTGAAGCCCGCGCGGGCCCGGCAGTCTTCCAGCCGCACGGGCGAGCGCGCGGATCCAACTGCCGGCATGTCGCCGCGGGAGAAGGCCCGTTGGGAGCGGCTGCGCGCCTGGCGCGCGGAAACCGCGAAGAGCGACGGCGTGCCGGCCTACGTCATCTTCCACGACGCCACGCTCGCCGAAATCGCCCGCAGCGATCCCGATACCGTCGACGATTTGCGACATATTCCGGGCATCGGCGTGCGAAAACTCGAGCGTTTCGGTGACGAATTGCTCGACGTCGTCGGCTCCGATTGACAAACGGGGCTCAAAACACCTCCAAAATGCTCGCAACCTATTGACCCAATTACGATTTTCGGAATATCATGCTTGGTTCTCGTTCTTGGTCCGCCTTCGGAGCCGGCTTAACGCTGGGCGCGGCGCGCGGAATTCATCATCGAGATCGCTAAACACGCAATTGTTTTCGCTTTGCCCGAGAAATTTGCGTGGATTTCGTTAATTTTTAGGATTAAACAATGCCAACCATCAATCAACTGGTTCGCAAAGGCCGCACGTCGGAAACGACGAAGAGCAAGTCGCCGGCCCTGCAGGACTGCCCGCAGCGTCGTGGCGTGTGCACCCGCGTGTACACCACGACGCCGAAGAAGCCGAACTCGGCACTCCGTAAGGTCGCCAAGGTTCGTCTGACGAACGGCTTCGAAGTCATTTCGTACATCGGCGGTGAAGGCCACAACCTGCAAGAGCACTCGGTCGTGCTGATCCGCGGCGGTCGTGTGAAGGACTTGCCGGGTGTGCGTTACCACATGGTTCGCGGCTCGCTGGATACCCAGGGCGTCAAGGACCGTAAGCAAGCTCGCTCGAAGTACGGTGCGAAGCGCGCGAAGGCTGGCAAGTAAGCTGCCCGTCTGCAGTAAACGAATCAGGTCGCCGCAAGGCGGTTAAGGCGGTGGTGCCGGAAGTGCCGGTGCTATCGAGTAAGTGGTCACCCGGCCAAGCTGGTTTAGTCGAAGAGATGGATCGGGTTTGTTGGTGGCCGCGGAGCTGAAAGTCGCTCCAACTGAAAAAGTAAAGGAAGAATCATGCCGCGTCGTCGCGAAGTCCCCAAGCGGGAAGTGTTGCCGGATCCGAAATTCGGCAACGTAGATGTAGCCAAGTTCATGAACGTGCTGATGCTCTCCGGCAAGAAGTCGGTTGCCGAGCGCATCGTGTACGGCGCTTTTGAGCAGATCCAGACCAAGGGTGGCAAGGACCCGCTGGAAGTGTTCACGGTTGCGCTCAACAACGTGAAGCCGGTGGTCGAAGTGAAGAGCCGTCGCGTTGGTGGTGCCAACTATCAGGTTCCGGTCGAAGTGCGTCCCTCGCGTCGTATGGCATTGGCGATGCGTTGGTTGCGTGAAGCCGCGAAGAAGCGCAGCGAAAAGTCGATGGCCCTGCGTCTCGCAGGTGAACTTTCCGAAGCGGCTGAAGGCCGCGGCGGCGCAATGAAGAAGCGCGACGAAGTTCACCGTATGGCAGAGGCCAACAAGGCATTCTCGCACTTCCGTTTCTAAGCTCCCGCTCAAAGGGCATAACGGAAAACTCAGGGCGGGTGCGCTACTCCAGGCGCCTCGCCCGTTTGTGTTAGGGCGCTGCCGGCAATCCGCTGGCGCGCCGACCCGAAAAAGGATCCAAAGTGGCTCGCAAGACACCTATCGAGCGCTACCGCAATATCGGTATCAGCGCTCACATCGACGCCGGCAAAACGACGACGACCGAGCGCATCCTGTTCTACACGGGCGTGAACCATAAAATTGGTGAAGTTCACGACGGCGCAGCAACGATGGACTGGATGGAGCAGGAGCAAGAGCGCGGCATCACCATCACGTCGGCTGCTACCACGGCCTTCTGGAAGGGCATGGGCGGCAACTATCCCGAGCACCGCATCAACATCATCGATACCCCGGGACACGTCGACTTCACGATCGAAGTGGAACGCTCGATGCGCGTTCTCGACGGCGCATGCATGGTTTATTGCGCAGTGGGCGGCGTGCAGCCGCAGTCGGAAACGGTGTGGCGTCAGGCGAACAAGTACAAGGTTCCCCGTCTCGCGTTCGTCAACAAGATGGACCGTACCGGCGCGAACTTCTTCAAGGTCTACGACCAGCTGAAGAACCGCCTGAAGGCGAACCCGGTTCCGGTCGTGGTGCCGATCGGCGCGGAAGAAAACTTCAAGGGCGTCGTCGATCTCCTGAAGATGAAGGCGATCATTTGGGACGAAGCGTCGCAAGGCACGAAGTTCGACTACGTCGACATCCCGGCTGAACTCGTCGATACGTGCAACGAGTGGCGCGAAAAGATGATCGAGTCGGCTGCCGAAGCCAGCGAAGAGCTGATGGAAAAGTATCTCGGCGGCGAAGAGCTGTCGGAAGCGGAAATCGTCAAGGCGATCCGCGACCGGACCATCGCGTGCGAAATCCAGCCGATGTTGTGCGGCACCGCGTTCAAGAACAAGGGCGTGCAGCGCATGCTCGACGCCGTGATCGACTTCCTGCCGTCGCCGGTCGACATTCCCCCGGTTACGGGTGAACTCGAAAGCGGCGAGAAGGGTGAGCGTCGTGCAGCCGACGACGAAAAGTTCGCGGCGCTCGCGTTCAAGATCATGACCGACCCATTCGTCGGCCAGCTGATCTTCTTCCGCGTGTACTCGGGCATCGTCAATTCGGGCGACACCATCCTGAATGCGACCAAGGACAAGAAGGAGCGTCTGGGCCGTATTCTGCAGATGCACGCGAACCAGCGCGAAGAAATCAAGGAAGTGCGTGCGGGTGACATCGCTGCAGCCGTTGGCCTGAAGGAAGCAACCACGGGCGACACGCTGTGCGATCCGCAAAGCCCGATCGTGCTCGAACGCATGATTTTTCCGGAGCCGGTTATTTCGCAGGCCGTTGAGCCGAAGACGAAGCCCGACCAGGAAAAGATGGGTCTGGCGCTGAACCGTCTGGCACAGGAAGATCCGTCGTTCCGCGTTCAAACCGACGAAGAATCGGGCCAGACCATTATTTCGGGCATGGGCGAGCTCCACTTGGAAATCTTGGTGGACCGTATGAAGCGCGAATTCGGCGTGGAAGCAACTGTCGGCAAGCCGCAGGTTGCTTACCGCGAAACGATCCGCGGTACGGCTGCGGACGTTGACGGCAAGTTCGTCAAGCAATCGGGTGGTCGCGGCCAGTACGGTCACGCGGTCATCACGCTCGAGCCGAACGAGCAGGGCAAGGGCTACGAGTTCCTGGACGAAATCAAGGGCGGCGTGATCCCGCGCGAGTACATCCCGGCAGTGGACAAGGGTATCCAGGAAACGCTGAAGTCGGGCGTGCTGGCTGGCTTTCCGGTGGTCGACGTGAAGGTTCACCTGACGTTCGGTTCGTACCACGACGTGGACTCGAACGAAAATGCGTTCCGTATGGCCGGCTCGATGGCCTTCAAGGAAGCAATGCGCAAGGCAAGCCCGGTCATCCTCGAACCGATGATGGCTGTGGAAGTCGAAACGCCTGAAGACTATATGGGCAACGTGATGGGCGATCTGTCCAGCCGTCGCGGTATCGTCCAGGGCATGGAAGACATGATCGGCGGTGGCAAGATCGTCCGTGCGGAAGTTCCGCTGTCGGAAATGTTCGGCTACTCGACGTCGCTGCGTTCGGCCACGCAAGGCCGTGCAACGTACACGATGGAGTTCAAGCACTACGCTGAAGCTCCGCGTAACGTCGCCGAGGCGATCATCAACGCCAAGGGTAAGTAATACCCGCAAGTCATTCGGCGCAAGCCACAAGCTTTAACCGATAACCAAACTTTGAAAGAAGGTAATCATGGCAAAAGGTAAATTCGAGCGGACCAAGCCGCACGTGAACGTGGGCACGATCGGTCACGTTGACCACGGCAAAACCACGCTGACGGCAGCAATCACGACGGTGCTGACCAAGAAGTTCGGCGGCGAAGCCAAGGCGTACGACCAGATCGACGCCGCGCCGGAAGAAAAGGCGCGTGGTATTACCATCAACACGGCGCACGTCGAGTACGAGACGGCTAACCGCCACTACGCACACGTCGACTGCCCGGGCCACGCTGACTATGTGAAGAACATGATCACGGGCGCCGCGCAGATGGACGGCGCAATCCTGGTGTGCTCGGCCGCTGACGGCCCGATGCCGCAAACGCGTGAGCACATCCTGCTGGCGCGTCAGGTTGGCGTGCCTTACATCATCGTGTTCCTGAACAAGTGCGACATGGTGGACGACGCCGAGCTGCTCGAACTGGTCGAAATGGAAGTGCGCGAGCTTCTTTCGAAGTACGACTTCCCGGGCGACGACACGCCGATCATCAAGGGCTCGGCCAAGCTGGCGCTCGAGGGCGACACAGGCGAGCTGGGCGAAGTGGCGATCATGAGCCTGGCCGACGCGCTGGACACGTACATCCCGACGCCGGAGCGCGCAGTGGATGGTTCGTTCCTGATGCCGGTGGAAGACGTGTTCTCGATCTCGGGTCGTGGCACGGTGGTGACCGGCCGTATCGAGCGTGGCGTTGTGAAGGTCGGCGAGGAAATCGAAATCATTGGCATCAAGCCGACGGTGAAGACGACCTGCACGGGCGTGGAAATGTTCCGCAAGCTGCTCGACCAGGGTCAAGCGGGCGACAACGTCGGTATCCTGCTGCGCGGCACGAAGCGAGAAGACGTGGAGCGCGGCCAGGTTCTGGCCAAGCCGGGTTCGATCACGCCGCACACGCACTTCACGGCTGAAGTGTACGTGCTGAGCAAGGACGAAGGCGGCCGTCACACGCCGTTCTTCAACAACTATCGTCCGCAGTTCTACTTCCGTACGACGGACGTGACGGGCTCGATCGAGCTGCCGAAGGACAAGGAAATGGTGATGCCGGGCGACAACGTGTCGATCACGGTCAAGCTGATCGCTCCGATCGCCATGGAAGAAGGCCTGCGCTTCGCAATCCGCGAAGGCGGCCGTACCGTCGGCGCCGGTGTCGTGGCGAAGATTATCGAGTAAGATATCAGGCTTGCTCGATTTGAAGTTGCAGTAGCGCAGTAAAAACCGGGACCGGATGCCTGTCCTCAACGGGTATCCGGTCCTACGCTCTTTTGCCTAGGTGCGGTGCAATACCGCCTCGCTCTTTTCAAGGAATCATCATGCAGAACCAGAAAATCCGCATTCGTCTGAAGGCCTTCGACTATCGCCTGATCGATCAATCGGCAGCCGAGATCGTCGACACGGCGAAGCGGACTGGCGCGATCGTTCGTGGCCCGGTGCCGCTCCCGACGCGTATTCAGCGTTTTGACATCCTGCGTTCGCCGCACGTCAACAAGACGTCGCGCGACCAACTCGAAATCCGTACCCACCAGCGCCTGATGGACATCGTCGACCCGACGGACAAGACCGTCGACGCGTTGATGAAGCTCGACCTGCCGGCAGGCGTCGACGTCGAAATCAAGCTGCAGTAAGTCCACAAAGCCCCGCTGGCCGGCCCTGAAAGGCCAGATGGAGCTAAGTCTTTGATTGCTTGCAGGATTCGAAAAGCCTTGTTATACTCCAAGGCTTTTCGCGCCTACGCGCACGAAAAAGACGCAAGTAAGCTGCTCCAGTCTTCCGTGACGAAAGCGGCATTTGTAAATCAGCCCCGACCAATCGCAGTTGGGAATGGAGAAAACGATGAGCCTTGGACTCGTAGGTCGCAAGGTTGGCATGACCCGTATCTTCACGCCTGAGGGGGATTCGATCCCCGTCACCGTGCTGGACGTGTCGGACAACCGCGTGACGCAGATCAAGACCGTTGAAACGGATGGTTATACCGCCGTTCAGGTTGCATTCGGTACTCGCCGCGCATCGCGCGTGACGAAGCCGTTGGCGGGCCACCTCGCCAAAGCCGGCGTTCAAGCCGGTGAAATCCTCAAGGAATTCCATATCGATGCAGCCAAGGCAGGCGAACTGTCGAACGGCGCTGTCATCGCTACGGACATTTTCGAAGTCGGCCAGAAAGTTGACGTGCAAGGCACGTCGATCGGTAAGGGCTACGCCGGTACGATCAAGCGCTACAACTTCGGTTCGGGCCGCGCATCGCACGGTAACTCGCGTTCGCACAACGTTCCGGGTTCGATCGGTATGGCGCAAGATCCGGGTCGTGTGTTCCCGGGTAAGCGCATGACGGGTCACCTCGGCGACGAAACCGTTACGGTTCAAAACCTCGAAATCGCCCGCATCGACGCAGAGCGCAATCTGCTGCTCGTGCGCGGTGCTGTTCCGGGTGCGAAGGGCGGCAAGGTCTTCGTGACCCCGGCCGTCAAGACGGGTGCTGTGAAAGGAGCGAAATAATGGAACTTAAGCTCCTGAATGCCAATGGTCAGGAAGGCGCTGGCGTGAACGCATCGGACGTCGTGTTCGGTCGCGATTACAACGAAGCCCTGATTCACCAGATCGTCGTCGCTTATCAGGCGAACGCACGTAGCGGCAACCGCGCGCAGAAAGACCGCGAGCAGGTCAAGCACACCACCAAGAAGCCGTGGCGTCAGAAGGGTACGGGCCGTGCTCGTGCCGGTATGTCGTCGAGCCCGTTGTGGCGTGGCGGTGGTCGCATCTTCCCGAACTCGCCGGAAGAAAACTTCTCGCACAAGGTCAACAAGAAGATGCATCGTGCAGGCCTCTGCTCGATCTTCTCGCAGCTGGCTCGCGAAGGCCGTATCGCCGTGGTCGAAGACCTGGCGCTCGAAGCCCCGAAGACCAAGCTGCTGGCCGATAAATTCAAGGCGATGGGTCTCGAGTCCGTGCTGGTCATCACCGATACGGTCGACGAAAACCTGTACCTCGCGTCGCGCAACCTGGCCCATGTGGCAGTTGTCGAGCCGCGTTACGCCGACCCGCTCTCGCTGATCTACTTCAAGAAAGTGCTGATCACGAAGGCTGCGGTCGCTCAGATCGAGGAGTTGCTGTCATGAGCGAAGTTCGCAAAAACGATCATCGTTTGATGCAAGTTCTGCTCGCGCCGGTGATCTCCGAAAAGGCGACGCTGGTTGCCGACAAGAACGAACAAGTCGTGTTCGAAGTCGCGCCGGACGCCACGAAGCAGGAAGTGAAGGCTGCTGTCGAGCTGCTGTTCAAGGTCGAAGTCAATTCCGTCAACGTGCTCGTCACGAAGGGCAAGGCAAAGCGCTTTGGCCGCTTCAACGGCAAGCGCAAGGACGTGAAGAAGGCGTACGTCTGCCTGAAGCCCGGCCAGGAAATCAACTTTGAAGCGGAGGCCAAGTAATCATGGCAATCGTGAAAGTTAAGCCGACCTCGCCGGGTCGCCGCGCGATGGTCAAGATCGTCAACAAGGATCTGCACAAGGGCAAGCCGCACGCAGCGCTGCTCGACACGCAATCCAAGTCGGCGGGCCGTAACAACAACGGCCGTATCACCACGCGTCACCAGGGTGGTGGTCACAAGCAACACTATCGTATCGTCGATTTCCGTCGTAACAAGGACGGCATTCCGGCAAAGGTCGAGCGTCTCGAGTACGACCCGAACCGTAGCGCGAACATCGCGCTGGTTCTGTACGCAGACGGCGAGCGTCGCTACATTATCGCGCCGAAGGGCCTGACGGTCGGCACGCAGCTGATGTCCGGTTCGGAAGCGCCGATCCGCGCAGGTAACGCCCTGCCGATCCGCAATATTCCGGTCGGTACGACGATCCACTGCATCGAGATGCTGCCGGGCAAGGGCGCGCAAATGGCGCGTTCGGCTGGCACGTCCGCCATGCTGCTGGCGCGCGAAGGCGTCTACGCTCAGGTGCGTCTGCGTTCGGGCGAAATCCGCCGCGTGCACGTCGAATGCCGTGCGACGATCGGCGAAGTAGGCAACGAAGAGCATAGCCTCCGTCAAATCGGTAAGGCTGGCGCGAACCGCTGGCGCGGTATCCGCCCGACGGTGCGTGGCGTTGCAATGAACCCGGTCGATCACCCGCACGGTGGTGGTGAAGGTAAGACGGCTGCAGGTCGCGATCCGGTGAGCCCGTGGGGCACGCCGACGAAGGGTTATCGCACCCGTAGCAACAAGCGCACGACGACGATGATCGTCCAGCGCCGTCACAAGCGTTAAGGAGTAGGCAATGACACGTTCTGCTAAAAAAGGTCCGTTCTGCGACGCTCATTTGCTGAAGAAGGTTGAGGCGGCTGCATCGACGCGTGACAAGAAGCCGATCAAAACCTGGTCGCGTCGTTCGACGATTCTGCCGGACTTCATCGGTCTGACGATCGCTGTTCACAACGGCCGTCAACACGTTCCGGTGTACGTAACGGAAAACATGGTCGGCCACAAGCTTGGCGAGTTCGCACTGACCCGTACGTTCAAGGGTCACGCGGCCGACAAGAAGGCCAAGAAATAAGGGGCTATCAAGATGGAAGTGAAAGCAATTCATCGCGGTGCCCGCATCTCGGCGCAGAAGACGCGCCTTGTGGCTGACCAGATTCGTGGTTTGCCGGTCGACAAGGCGCTGAACGTTCTGACGTTCTCGCCGAAGAAGGCGGCGGGTATCGTCAAGAAGGTCGTGCTGTCTGCGATCGCGAATGCGGAGCACAACGAAGGCGCCGATATCGACGAGCTCAAGATCAAGAGCATCTACATCGATAAGGCTGCTTCGCTGAAGCGTTTCACCGCGCGCGCTAAAGGCCGCGGTAATCGCATCGAGAAGCAATCCTGTCACATCACTGTGACGGTCGGGAATTAAGGAGCCATACGATGGGACAGAAAATTCATCCGACTGGCTTCCGTTTGGCCGTCAGCCGCAATTGGGCTTCGCGCTGGTACGCGAACAACAACAATTTCGCGGCGATGTTGCAGGAAGACATCGGTGTTCGTGAATATCTGAAGAAAAAGCTGAAGAACGCTTCGGTTGGTCGTGTCGTCATCGAGCGTCCGGCCAAGAACGCGCGCATCACGATTTACAGCTCGCGTCCGGGCGTTGTCATCGGCAAGAAGGGCGAGGACATCGAATCGCTGAAGGCTGAACTGCAGAAGCGCATGGGCGTTCCGGTTCACGTCAACATCGAAGAGATTCGCAAGCCGGAAACGGATGCTCAGCTCATCGCTGACTCGATCACGCAGCAGCTCGAGCGCCGGATCATGTTCCGCCGCGCGATGAAGCGTGCGATGCAGAACGCGATGCGTCTTGGTGCCCAGGGCATCAAGATCATGAGCGCGGGCCGTCTGAACGGTATCGAAATCGCTCGTACCGAGTGGTATCGCGAAGGTCGCGTGCCCCTCCATACGCTGCGTGCGGATATCGACTACGCGACGTCGGAAGCGAAGACCACGTACGGCATCATCGGCGTGAAGGTGTGGGTCTACAAGGGCGACACCCTCGGCCGCAACGAAGCGCCGGTCGTGGAAGAAGTGGCGGAAGAAAAGCGTCCGCGCCGCAACGCACGTCCGGGTGGCGATCGCCGTCCGCGCCGTGACGGTGAAGGTGCTCCGGCTGGCGCACGTCGTGGCGGTCCCCGTCGCGCTGGCGGTGACGCGAAGACTGGAGAATAACGATGCTGCAACCGAAACGCAGAAAGTATCGCAAAGAGCAGAAGGGTCGTAACACCGGCAAGGCGACGCGCGGCAACGCGGTGTCGTTCGGTGAATACGGTCTGAAGGCTATCGGTCGCGGCCGTTTGACCGCGCGTCAAATCGAAGCGGCGCGTCGTGCAATGACGCGTCACATCAAGCGTGGCGGCCGGATCTGGATCCGTATCTTCCCGGACAAGCCGATTTCGCAAAAGCCGGCCGAAGTGCGTATGGGTAACGGTAAGGGTAACCCGGAGTACTACGTCGCTGAAATTCAACCGGGCAAGATGCTGTACGAAATGGACGGTGTCTCCGAAGAACTGGCGCGCGAAGCGTTCCGTCTGGCCGCAGCCAAGCTGCCGCTCAAGACGAACTTCGTGGTCCGTCAGCTCGGCGCCTAAGGAGTAAATGATGAAGGCAACTGAACTTCGCCAGAAAGACCAGGCCGCGCTCAACAAGGAGCTGTCGGATCTGCTCAAGGCGCAATTTGGCTTGCGTATGCAACTCGCGACCCAGCAGCTCACGAACACGAGCCAGCTGAAGAAGGTCCGTCGCGACATCGCACGCGTGCGCACCGTCATGACCGAGAAGGCGAACCAGAAATGAACGATAGCGTAAAAACCTCGCTCAAGCGGACGCTGGTCGGCAAGGTCGTCAGCAACAAGATGGACAAGACGGTCACCGTTCTGGTCGAGCACCGCGTGAAGCATCCGATCTACGGCAAGTATGTCGTGCGCTCGAAGAAGTACCATGCGCATGATGACGCGAACACGTACAACGAAGGCGATCTCGTCGAAATCCAGGAAACCCGTCCGATTTCGAAGACGAAGGCTTGGGTTGTGTCGAAGCTGGTTGAAGCGGCTCGCGTGATCTAAAGCTGAAGCAGTAGTACAGCGATGCAGTAGTAAGTAGTGTCGCAGTAAGTTTCGCTTGCAAGACCGAGATTATTTGTTATAATCTCGGTCTTCCCTCTTTGTGGGAGCCCCGTCGCGGGCGAAATTGGTGGGGGAAGCCGGCTTGGGCGCCAGCCTGAGTCGACAGATTCACCGGATTGCGATGGCGGGTTTCGTCTGCCCTCGCTGCCTGTTCTAACCCAAGCAGCCGAATGGCTGACGGGACCAAGACTGACCGGCTGTGCCATGGTGGTGCAATCGGATTAAGTTGGGAAAGATAAACCATGATCCAGACCGAAACTCGGCTTGAAGTGGCCGACAACACGGGTGCACGTGAAGTCATGTGCATCAAGGTGCTCGGCGGCTCGAAGCGTCGTTACGCAAGCATTGGCGACATCATCAAGGTGACCGTCAAAGAAGCGACGCCGCGCGGACGCGTGAAAAAGGGCGAAATCTACAACGCCGTGGTCGTTCGTACGGCCAAGGGCGTGCGTCGCCAGGATGGCTCGCTCATCAAGTTCGACGGCAATGCCGCCGTTCTTCTGAATACGAAGCTCGAGCCGATCGGCACGCGTATTTTCGGGCCGGTCACACGTGAGCTGCGTAGCGAACGATTCATGAAGATCGTTTCGCTCGCGCCGGAAGTGCTGTAAGGAGTCGCGATGAATAAGATTCGCAAGGGTGACGAAGTCATCGTCATCACCGGCAAGGACAAGGGCAAGCGCGGCACCGTGCTGGCCGTTGCGGAAGACCGTGTCACGGTCGAGGGCATCAACCTCGTCAAGAAGCACGTGAAGCCGAACCCGATGAAGGGTACGACGGGCGGTGTGGAAGCCAAAACGATGCCGCTGCATATTTCGAACGTCGCATTGGTCGACGCGAACGGCAAGGCATCGCGCGTTGGCATCAAGGTCGAAGACGGCAAGAAGGTTCGCTTCTTGAAGTCGACCGGCGCCACGTTGAACGCCTGACGCGGAGTTAAAAAATGGCTCGTCTGCAAGAGATTTACAAAGAAAAGGTTGTGCCGCAACTGGTTGAAAAGTTCGGCTACAAGTCGGTTATGGAAGTGCCGCGCCTCACCAAGATCACCCTGAACATGGGCCTTGGCGAAGCCGTCGCTGACAAGAAGGTCCTCGAGCACGCCGTTGGCGACCTCACGAAGATCGCCGGCCAGAAGCCCGTCATCACCAAGTCGCGTAAAGCAATCGCTGGGTTCAAGATCCGCGAAGGCTACCCGATTGGCACGATGGTTACCCTGCGTGGCAATGCCATGTACGAATTCCTGGACCGTTTCGTGACGGTTGCGCTGCCTCGCGTGCGCGACTTCCGTGGCGTGTCGGGCAAGGCGTTCGACGGCCGTGGTAACTACAACATCGGTGTGAAAGAGCAGATCATTTTCCCCGAAATCGACTACGACAAGATCGACGCGCTGCGTGGGCTGAACATCAGCATCACGACGACTGCGAAGACCGACGAAGAAGCAAAGGCACTGCTCGCCGGCTTCAAGTTCCCGTTCAGAAACTGAGGTTACCGTGGCTAAACTGGCACTGATCGAACGTGAAAAGAAGCGTGCGCGCCTGGCTGCTAAGTACGCTCCGAAGCGTGCTGAACTGAAGGCTGTGATCGACGACGCAAGCAAGTCGGACGAAGAGCGTTACCTCGCTCGTCTGGCCCTGCAACAACTGCCGCGTAACTCGAACCCGACTCGCAAGCGTAACCGCTGCGCGATCACGGGTCGTCCGCGTGGCACGTTCCGCAAGTTCGGACTCGCACGCGGCAAGATTCGTGAAATCGCTTTCCGCGGCGAAATCCCTGGCCTGACCAAGGCGAGCTGGTAATAGGAGAAACATAAATGAGCATGAGTGATCCTATCGCCGATATGCTGACTCGCATCCGCAACGCGCAGATGGTCGAGAAAGTTTCGGTGACTATGCCCTCGTCGAAAGTCAAGGTTGCGATTGCGCAGGTTTTGAAAGACGAAGGTTACATCGACGACTTCGCAGTGAAGGCTGAAGGCGCGAAGATCGAACTGAACATCGCGTTGAAGTACTACGCTGGCCGTCCGGTTATTGAGCGCCTCGAGCGCGTCTCGAAGCCTGGTCTGCGCGTGTACCGCGGTCGCAACGACATCCCGCAGGTCATGAATGGGTTGGGCGTTGCAATCGTGTCGACGCCGAAGGGTGTGATGACCGACCGCAAGGCGCGCCAGAATGGCGTCGGCGGCGAAGTCATCTGCTACGTCGCTTAACGCCTAAGGAGAAGAAACATGTCTCGAGTAGGTAAGAGCCCGATTACGTTGCCGCAAGGCGCGGAAGTGGCCATCCAGGGCGACGTCATCACCGTCAAGGGTCCGCTCGGCGCGATCTCGCAACCGGCTAACAAGCTGGTGAGCGTGACGAACGAGAATGGCACGCTGAAGCTCGCTCCGACGGACCAGAGCCGTGAAGCAAACGCGATGTCCGGCACGATGCGCGCCTTGGTGGCGAACATGGTGCAAGGCGTTACCAAGGGTTTCGAGCGCAAGCTGACGCTGGTTGGCGTTGGTTATCGTGCGCAAGCGCAAGGCGACAAGCTGAACCTGTCGCTGGGTTTCTCGCACCCCGTGGTGCACCAGATGCCGGAAGGCGTCAAGGCTGAAACCCCGTCGCAGACCGAAATCGTGATCAAGGGGATCGACAAGCAGAAAGTCGGACAGACCGCAGCAGAAGTGCGCGGCTATCGCCCGCCTGAGCCGTACAAGGGCAAGGGCGTGCGTTATTCCGACGAGGTCGTGATCCTCAAAGAAACGAAGAAGAAGTAAGGGTGCGCAATCATGGATAAGACTCAATCTCGCCTGCGCCGCGCTCGTCAGACGCGTATCAAGATCGCTGAGCTGCAGGTTCCGCGTCTGGCCGTGCATCGCACGAATACGCATATCTACGCGCAAGTGTTCTCGGCATGCGGCACGAAGGTCGTGGCAAGCGCCTCGACGCTGGAAGCTGAAGTGCGCGCTCAACTTGCCGACAAATCGGGCAAGGGCGGCAACGTCAACGCTGCGACCTTGATCGGCAAGCGTATCGCCGAAAAGGCCAAGGCTGCCGGCATCGAATCCGTCGCCTTTGACCGCTCGGGTTTCCGCTACCACGGCCGCGTGAAGGCGCTGGCTGATGCGGCGCGTGAAGCCGGGCTCAAGTTCTAAGGGAAGAATTCGTCATGGCAAAGATGCAAGCGAAAGTTCAGGCTGACGAGCGCGACGACGGCCTGCGCGAAAAGATGATCGCAGTCAACCGCGTGACCAAGGTCGTGAAGGGTGGCCGAATTCTCGGCTTCGCCGCACTGACCGTGGTTGGCGACGGTGATGGCCGCGTGGGCATGGGCAAGGGCAAGGCGAAGGAAGTTCCGGTCGCCGTTCAAAAGGCAATGGAACAAGCCCGCCGCAACATGTTCAAGGTGCCCCTGAAGAACGGTACGCTGCAACACGAAGTGCATGGCAAGCATGGCGCCTCGGCGGTCCTCCTCGCTCCGGCGAAGGACGGTACCGGCGTGATCGCTGGCGGTCCGATGCGTGCAGTGTTCGACGTGATGGGCGTGCAAAACGTTGTGGCCAAGAGCCACGGTTCGACGAACCCGTACAACCTCGTTCGTGCGACGCTGGACGGTCTGCGCAAGCAGTCGACCCCGGCCGACATCGCGGCGAAGCGTGGTAAGTCCGTCGAAGACATTCTGGGCTAAGGTGGTCACCATGTCTGAAAAAACTGTCAAGGTTCAGCTCGTCAAGAGCCTGATCGGGACCCGCGAAACGCACCGTGCGACGGTGCGTGGCCTCGGCCTGCGTCGCCTCAACTCGGTTTCCGAGTTGCAGGACACGCCGGCAGTGCGCGGGATGATCAACAAGGTCTCGTACCTCGTTAAGGTCATCGGCTGAGCGGCTGACCCTAGGATCCAAGGAGTTGAACATGGAATTGAATAACCTGAAGCCGGCAGAAGGCTCGAAGCACGCAAAGCGTCGCGTCGGTCGCGGTATCGGTTCGGGCCTCGGCAAGACCGCTGGCCGCGGCCACAAGGGTCAGAAATCGCGTTCGGGCGGCTTTCACAAGGTCGGCTTCGAAGGCGGTCAGATGCCTCTGCAGCGTCGTCTGCCGAAGCGTGGCTTCACGTCGCTGACGAAGGAATTCGTCGGTGAAGTGCGCCTGGCCGATCTCGAGAAGCTGCCGGTCGACGAAATCGATCTTCTGGCGTTGAAGCAAGCAGGTCTGGTCGGCGAGCTCATCAAGAGCGCAAAGATCATCAAGACCGGTGAGATCACGCGCAAGGTGACGGTGAAGGGCCTGACGGCAACGAAGGGCGCCCGCGAGGCAATCGAAGCCGCTGGCGGCTCGTTCGCCGAGTAACGCGCTTTCGCCGTTACTAGCACTAGCATCGGAGAAGGTACTTGGCTAACAGCCCGAGTCTCGCAAAAACCGGTCGGAGCGCGGCGAAATTCGGCGATCTGCGTCGGCGTGCAGTATTCCTGCTGCTGGCGTTGATCGTCTACCGCATTGGTGCGCACATTCCGGTACCCGGCATCGATCCGGATCAGCTGGCGAAGCTGTTCCAAAGCCAGTCTGGCGGCATCCTGGGCATGTTCAACATGTTCTCGGGCGGCGCGCTGTCGCGATTCACGATCTTTGCGCTGGGCATCATGCCCTACATTTCGGCCTCGATCATCATGCAGTTGCTGTCGATCGTGTCGCCGCAAATGGAGGCGTTGAAGAAGGAAGGGCAGGCGGGACAACGGAAGATCACGCAGTACACGCGTATCTTTACCGTGGTCCTGGCGACCTTCCAGGCGTTCGGTATTGCGGTCGCGCTGGAAAACCAGCCGGCTCTGGTGCTGGACCCCGGCATGGTGTTCCGGCTGACGACGGTCGTCACGCTGGTGACGGGCACGATGTTCCTGATGTGGCTGGGTGAGCAGATCACGGAGCGCGGTCTCGGCAACGGCATCTCGATCATCATCTTCGGTGGTATCGCGGCGGGTTTCCCGAATGCGATCGGTGGTCTGTTCGAGCTGGTTCGCACCGGATCGATGAGCATCATCTCGGCGATTATCATCGTCGTGCTGATCGCGGCGGTCACGTATCTGGTCGTGTTCATCGAACGCGGTCAGCGCAAGATCCTCGTGAACTACGCGAAGCGGCAGGTCGGTAACAAGATTTACGGCGGACAGTCGTCTCATCTGCCGCTGAAGCTGAACATGTCGGGTGTGATTCCGCCGATCTTCGCGTCGTCGATCATCCTCTTCCCGGCAACCATCCTGAACTGGTTCAGTTCGGGTACGCGCACCAACTGGTTCGCGAACACGCTGCACAACGTGGCCGAGGCGCTGAAGCCTGGCCAACCCGTGTACGTGCTGCTGTATGCGTTGGCGATCGTTTTCTTCTGCTTCTTTTACACCGCACTGGTGTTCAACAGCCGGGAAACCGCCGACAACTTGAAGAAGAGCGGTGCTTTCGTTCCGGGTATCCGTCCGGGCGATCAGACTGCACGATATATCGACCGCATCCTCACGCGTCTTACGCTGGCTGGTGCGATCTACATCGTATTCGTGTGCCTGCTGCCTGAGTTTCTGGTGTTGCGCTGGAACGTGCCGTTTTATTTTGGTGGAACGTCGCTGCTGATCATTGTCGTCGTCACGATGGACTTCATGGCTCAGGTGCAGTCGTACGTTATGTCGCAACAGTATGAGTCGCTGCTCAAGAAGGCAAACTTCAAGGGCGGCAACGTCCCGATGCGTTAATTAGGACCATGGCCAAAGACGATGTAATCCAGATGCAGGGCGAGGTCATCGAAAACCTGCCCAACGCTACTTTCCGGGTGAAATTGGAAAATGGCCATGTCGTCCTGGGACATATTTCCGGGAAGATGCGGATGCACTACATCCGTATTCTGCCGGGCGACAAGGTTACGGTTGAATTGACGCCTTACGATCTGTCTCGTGCACGGATCGTGTTCCGGGCGAAGTGATTTGAAAAAAGGGTAATATCATGAAAGTGATGGCATCGGTTAAGCGCATTTGCCGCAATTGCAAGATCATCAAGCGCAAGGGCGTTGTGCGCGTGATTTGCAGCTCTGATCCGCGCCACAAACAGCGTCAAGGCTGAACGCCGCGCTTTTGCTTGCGCTTTTTGTTTGAGGAAAAACAATGGCTCGTATCGCAGGGGTTAACATCCCGAATCACCAGCATACCGAGATCGGCCTGACGGCAATCTTCGGCATCGGCCGCACGCGCTCGCGTGGCATTTGCACCGCTGCTGGTGTGGAATTTTCGAAGAAGGTCAAGGACCTTACCGACGCAGACCTCGAAAAGCTGCGTGACGAAGTGGGCAAGTTCATCGTCGAAGGCGACCTGCGCCGTGAAGTGACGATGAACATCAAGCGCCTGATGGACTTGGGTTGCTACCGCGGCATGCGCCATCGCAAGGGCCTGCCCCTGCGTGGCCAGCGTACGCGCACGAACGCCCGTACGCGCAAGGGTCCGCGTCGTGCAGCGCAATCGCTGAAGAAGTAAGCGGAACTGACAGTTACAGGAAAACGTAATGGCTAAGGCTTCGAACAACTCCGCGGCGCAACGCGTTCGCAAGAAGGTCAAGAAGAACGTCGCCGAGGGCGTGGTTCACGTTCACGCGTCGTTCAACAACACCATTATCACGATCACCGACCGTCAAGGTAACGCGCTCGCATGGGCGACCTCGGGTGGTCAGGGCTTCAAGGGCTCGCGTAAGTCGACCCCCTTTGCAGCTCAGGTCGCAGCCGAGTCGGCTGGCCGCGTGGCACTGGAATACGGCGTGAAGAACCTCGAAGTACGGATCAAGGGCCCCGGTCCTGGCCGCGAATCGGCGGTGCGCGCGCTGCATGGTCTTGGCATCAAGATCACCGCGATCTCCGACGTGACGCCGGTCCCGCACAACGGCTGCCGTCCGCCGAAGCGCCGTCGTATCTAATACGACGACGCGACCGCATGTTTCCTGTCGATGCGCAAGTATCGACGGGTTTCGTGCGTTAGTAAGCTTTAACTAAGCCCACCGTTCGGCCCAAAGGGTCCGGACTAGCGCGGAGGAAACTTCGCGTAATCAATATTTAAGGATGCAAAGTGGCACGCTATACCGGTCCCAAAGCCAAGCTGTCCCGCCGTGAAGGCACCGATCTGTTCCTGAAGAGCGCACGCCGTTCGCTCGCCGACAAGTGCAAGCTCGACAGCAAGCCCGGCCAACATGGCCGTACCTCGGGCGCGCGTACGTCCGACTATGGCACCCAGTTGCGCGAGAAGCAGAAAGTGAAGCGTATCTACGGCGTGCTGGAGCGTCAGTTCCGCCGCTACTTCGCTGAAGCCGACCGCCGCAAGGGCCCGACGGGCGAAAACCTGCTGCAGTTGCTCGAGTCGCGTCTCGACAACGTCGTCTATCGCATGGGCTTCGGCTCGACGCGCGCCGAAGCGCGTCAGCTCGTGAGCCACAAGTCGATCATGGTGAACGGCCAAGTCGCGAACATCCCGTCGCTGCAAGTGAAGTCGGGCGACGTCGTGTCCGTGCGCGAACAGTCGCGCAAGCAGGCTCGTATCGTCGAAGCGCTGTCGCTGGCCGAGCAAGGCGGTATGCCGAGCTGGGTGTCGGTCGATGCGAAGAAGTTCGAAGGCACGTTCAAGTCGATGCCCGAGCGTAGCGACATCGCCGGAGACATCAACGAAAGCCTGATCGTCGAATTGTATTCGCGTTAATCGCGGCGGTAATGGATTGACAGCCGGGGAGCCTGATTGCTCGTGGCAAGGGGTGGCCTCGGCTGTTTATTTTCAGGTTGTTACCGGTCAGCCTTATCGGTGTAACGAGCCGAGGGTATTGAAAAGGAAAACCTATGCAAACCAGTTTGTTGAAGCCCAAGATCATTGCAGTTGAATCGCTTGGTGAAAACCATGCGAAGGTGGTTATGGAGCCGTTCGAACGCGGCTATGGCCACACCTTGGGTAACGCGCTCCGGCGCGTGCTGCTGTCGTCGATGATCGGCTACGCGCCGACCGAAGTGACGATCGCAGGCGTCGTGCACGAATACTCGACGCTCGATGGTGTGCAAGAGGATGTGGTCAACCTGCTGTTGAACCTGAAGGGCGTCGTCTTCAAGCTGCACAACCGCGACGAAGTCACGGTGACGCTGCGCAAGGAAGGCGAAGGCGTTGTCACGGCCGGCGATATCGAACTCGCGCACGACTGCGAAGTCATCAACCCGGAACACGTGATCGCGCATCTGTCGAAGGGCGGCAAGCTCGACGTTCAGATCAAGATCGAAAAGGGCCGCGGCTATGTGCCGGGCAACGTGCGCCGTTACGGCGAAGAGTCGGCGAAGATCATCGGTCGCATCGTGTTGGACGCTTCGTTCTCGCCGGTTCGCCGTGTGAGCTACGCCGTCGAAAGCGCGCGTGTCGAACAGCGTACCGACCTCGACAAGCTCGTGATGAATATCGAGACCAACGGCGTGATTTCGCCGGAAGAAGCGATCCGCCAGTCGGCTCGCATTCTGGTCGATCAGTTGTCGGTGTTCGCAGCGCTGGAAGGCACCGAAGCGGCAGCGGAAGCGCCGTCGCGTGCGCCGCAGATCGATCCGATCCTGCTGCGTCCGGTGGACGATCTCGAACTCACGGTTCGTTCCGCGAACTGCCTGAAGGCCGAGAACATCTACTACATCGGCGATCTGATCCAGCGCACGGAAAACGAACTGCTGAAGACGCCGAACCTCGGTCGCAAGTCGCTGAACGAAATCAAGGAAGTGCTGGCTTCGCGCGGTCTGACGCTCGGTATGAAGCTCGAAAACTGGCCGCCGGCTGGTCTCGACAAGTAACTCCGAAGGTCGAAAGCGTTACTGGCAAAGACGCGGATTCTGCTTTAAAATCCGCGTCTTTGCTTTTCTCTGACCGGCCCGTGCACCCGAAATAGGGCGCAATAGAAGAGCTGGATCAAAACTCGTTAAAGGAACTGAAAATGCGTCATAAGCATGGTCTGCGGAAACTGAACCGCACGAGCAGCCATCGTCTGGCAATGCTCCGCAATATGTCGAATTCGCTCATCGAGCACGAAGTCATCAAGACGACGCTGCCGAAGGCCAAGGAACTGCGCAAGGTCGTCGAGCCCCTCATCACCCTGGGCAAGAAGCCGTCGCTCGCAAACCGCCGTCTGGCGTTCAACCGTCTGCGCGATCGTGATTCCGTCGCGAAGCTGTTCGACGTTCTCGGCCCGCGCTACGCGAACCGTCCGGGTGGCTATCTGAGCATCCTGAAGTTCGGTTTCCGCGTCGGCGACAACGCGCCGATGGCGCTGGTCCAGTTGATGGATCGCCCGGAAGTCGAAGAGACGGAAGAAGTGCAAGAAGCGGAATAAATTCCGGTTCGGGTTGTTAGTGAAAAGGCCAAGCTCAGCTTGGCCTTTTTGCATTCTGGCTGCGACATTTCAGCGCGACGGGCCGTAAAGATGCGCCGCTGCCGGCGATGCTACGATATGCAATTGGCCTGTCACGCTTTTCCACGGAGCACCTGAGTGAACGTCCCCGTCGTTTTGATGCTTTCCACGTTGCCCGATGCCGCCGCGGCCGATGCGCTCGCGCAAGCGGTGCTGGAAGCGCGGCTCGCTGCCTGCGTGACGAATCTTGGCGGGGTGTCATCGCAATATCACTGGAAGGGCGCGCTGGAGTCGTCGCAGGAAGTGCAGTTGTTGTTCAAGACGAGCATCGCGCGCAGCGAGGAGTTGCAGCGCTTTGTCGACGCTCGGCATCCATATGAAACGCCCGAAATCCTCGTCTGGCAGGTGGACGCTTCACCGGCCTATGGACAGTGGGTCAACGCAGAAACGCAGCGTCCTCTTCATGTTTGAGCTTTCTCGTCTCATTGCGCGGCGATTCTTCGGCGCCTTCCTGTTCCTCGCGGCGCTTGCGCTGCTGTCGGGCGCCGTGCGCGCGGCCGACGATTTTCTCGATCCCGATGTCGCGTTCAAATTCAGCGCATCCGAGAAGCCCGGCGAAGTGGACGTGCGTTACAAGATCGCGGACGGCTATTACATGTACCGCGAGCGTTTTGCGTTCGCGGTGAAGAGCGGCGATGCAACGATCGGTGCGGCGCAACTGCCGGCCGGCAAAGTCCATTTCGATCAGACATTCAACAAGGACGTCGAGACGTATCGCGGCGAGTTGATCATCCGTATTCCGGTGACGCAGGCAAAGGGCCCGTTCGAACTCGCCGTGACTTCGCAAGGATGCGCGGATCAGGGCATCTGTTATCCGCCGATGGAGAAGACGTATCGCGTCAAGGGCGACGCGCTGCAACCGCCGGGCGCGTCCCCGTCTGTGCCTGTCACAGTCGGGGACAATAGCCGTTCATGGTTCGAGCGCGCGACGAACGCCGATTACGCGCAATCGATGCTCGAAGGTGGCGGATTTTTCGCTGTTGTCGGACTGTATTTTCTCGCAGGCATCGTGCTGAGCCTGTTGCCATGCTCGTATCCGATGATCCCGATTCTCTCCGCGATCATCGTCGGTGAAGGCGCGCGTGTGACGCGCACCCGCGGATTTGCATTGTCCGTGTCGTACGTGATCGGCATGGCGCTCGTGTACACCGTGCTCGGCATCGCGGCGGCGCTGATCGGCCAGAGTCTCGGCGCGTGGCTGCAGAACCCGTGGGTGCTCGGCGCGTTCGGCGTGCTGCTCGCCGCGTTCGCCATCGCGCTGATTTCGGGCGTCGACATCGCGTTGCCCGAGCGCTGGCAGAGCGGCGTGAACGAGGCATCGCGGCAACGCAGCGGCGACAAGTTTGCGGCCGTCGCGGTGATGGGCGCGCTTTCCGCACTCGTCGTCGGCGCGTGCATGACCGCGCCGCTTTTCGCGGTGCTCGCATTCATCGCGCATACCGGCAACGCCGTGCTCGGCGGCGCGGCGCTCTTCGCAATGGGCATCGGGCTGGGCGTGCCGTTGCTCATCATCGGATTGGGCGCGGGCTCGATCCTGCCCCGCGCCGGCGTGTGGATGGATGGCGTGAAGGTGTTCTTCGGCGTCGTGCTGCTCGGGGCGGCGTTGTGGATCGTGTGGCCCGTCATCGGCAGTGTCGCGCAGATGTTGCTCGCGGCGCTGTGGCTGTTGATCGCGGCGGCATCGCTCGGGCTGTTCTCGTCGGGCGCGACGGCGCCTGTCGGCATATGGAAGCGGCTCGGGCGCGGCCTCGGCGCCGCATTCGCGATCTGGGCCGCGACGCTGCTCGTCGGGCTGGCGGCGGGTTCGACGGATCCGCTGCGTCCGCTCGCCGTACTGGCTTCGAGGGGCGACTCGTCCGCGTCCGCGACAACGCCAGGGCCAATGTTCGCACCGGTGCGCTCGTCGGCGGAACTGGACTCGGCGGTCAAATCGGCTGCACGCCCCGCGATGCTCGATTTCTACGCCGACTGGTGCGTGTCCTGCAAGGAAATGGAGAAGCTGACCTTCTCCGACGTCCGCGTGCAGGCGCGCCTCGCGCAACTCAATCTGCTGCGCGCGGACGTGACCGCCAACAACGCCGACGACCAGGCGCTTCTGAAGCGCTTCAGGCTGTTCGGTCCGCCGGGCATCATTTTCTTCGATGCGCAGGGTAACGAAGTCGCGCGCGTGGTCGGCTACGAATCGGCCGATACGTTCCTGAAGAGTCTCGACAAGGTCGGTCCTTCGAACGGGTAAAAAAGAAGGGCGATGCCGTGAAGCATCGCCCTTCTCACATCTGAAGCAGGAAAACTTACTTCGACGCCCGCAGAATCCGCGCGGCATCCAGCGCGAAATACGTCAGCACGCCATCCGCGCCCGCGCGCTTGAACGCGAGCAGCGCTTCCATCATCACCTTGTCGTGATCGATCCAGCCGTTCTGCGCGGCCGCCTTGATCATCGCGTACTCGCCGCTCACCTGATACGCGTAAGTCGGGAAGCGAAACTCGTCCTTCACGCGGCGCACGATATCGAGATACGGCATGCCCGGTTTGACCATCACCATGTCCGCGCCTTCCTCGATGTCCATGCGCACTTCGCGCATCGCTTCATCGGAGTTGGCCGGGTCCATTTGATACGTCATCTTGTTGCTCTTGCCGAGATTCGCGGCCGAGCCGACGGCATCGCGGAACGGACCATAGAACGCCGACGCGTATTTCGCCGCGTACGCCATGATGCGCGTATGAATGTAGCTTTCGCTTTCGAGCATCTCGCGGATCGCGCCGATGCGGCCGTCCATCATGTCCGAAGGCGCGACGATATCGACGCCGGCTTCAGCCTGCGTGCGCGCCTGCTCGACGAGGATCTCGCTGGTTTCGTCGTTCTTCACGTAGCCTTCTTCGTCGAGCACGCCGTCCTGGCCGTGGCTCGTGTACGGATCCAGCGCGACGTCGGTCAGCACGCCGAGCATCGGGAAGTTCTTCTTCAACTCGCGCACGGCGCGCGGAATCAGACCTTCGGGATTCGTGGCCTCGCGCCCATCGGGCGTCTTGAGCGATGGCTCGATCGCCGGAAACAGCGAAATGACCGGCACGCCCAGTTCGACGCACTGCTCGGCGACGTTCATCAGCAGGTCGACGGAGGTGCGCTCGACGCCGGGCATCGACGGCACGGCTTGCCGCGCATTCGTCCCTTCGACGATGAACACCGGATAAATGAGGTCGTTCGTGGTGAGGAGGTTTTCGCGCATCAGACGGCGCGAGAAGTCATCGCGGCGCATGCGGCGCGGACGATGGTGTGGATAGAAGCTCATATTTCGACTCGAATGGGTGATCTTCAGGGGAGGTCGAAAACGTGTCGCAGAACGCGCGTAAATCCTTGCCGAACAAGGACTTGGCCGCGTCTGAAACCGTTTTGAGACAATGGTATATCATACCGATCGAGCGAGGCGCTTGCCGCCGGACTCCCCGCTTCTCCTCCCTGAGCGGGTGCCTGTCGAACTTCGATTAGGCTATTAACCCGCCGTCATTCGGCGGGTTTTTTTATGCCCGAGCGTGCGTGAGACGGCTCACTCGGCTGTGCCTTCCGACGCGTTCTCGCCGGCTTCTTCGGGCATCAGCCAGCTTTCGCACTGTTCGTGTGCTTCATCGAGACCCGTGCGCTTGAGCGCGGAGAAGAGCTGCACGGTCAGTTCGCCGCGATAACCGGCGTCCTTGTATTCCGCGAAGGATTTCTTCGTCGCGCGCAGGGCGTTGGTCATCTCCTGTCGCGTCAGTTTGTCGCACTTGGTGAGCAGCGCGTGAATCGGTTTTCCGGTCGGCGCGAACCAGTCGATCATGATGCGATCCAGGTCCGTGAGCGGGCGGCGCGAATCCATCATCAGGATCATGCCGCACAGTTGCGCGCGGCTTTGCAGATAGGTGGAAAGCAGCCGCTGCCAATGCTCCTTCGCGGCACCCGGGACTTCGGCGTAACCGTAGCCCGGAAGATCGACGAGATAACCGACCGGCGCGTCTTTCGGCCCGACCGAGAAGTAGTTGATGTGCTGCGTGCGTCCAGGCGTCTTGCTCGCGAACGCGAGCCGCTTCTGATTGCACAGGATGTTGATCGCCGTCGACTTACCCGCGTTCGAGCGCCCCGCGAATGCGATTTCCGGCTGCGGCGTAGGCGGCAGATCGCGCAGATGATTGACGGTGGTGAAGAAACGGGATTGGTGAAGCAGAAATGACATTGGCGGACCCAATCGAATGAGCGGTGAATACCAGAAGCCTTGAGAACCCGGCGAATACTGGGCATGCCCCGACTGGCGTCTTTGCGTGTAGCGGGTTATTGTACAATACGACGGATTTTTAAAGATCAGCGCGGGCACGCAAGACCCAAGCCGCAGGCGGCACCCATAGAGGAGCGAGACAGTTTTTGGGGCACTTTTTGAGCCTCTTCGTTCAGCGAGTTCGGGTATCTTGCGGCGATGATCGGTCGCCGTCGTTTTTTGCAGAACCTCACATTCTCACAAGACGAAAAACAGGGTACGCGAATGAACCGACTGTACAGGTCTCTGGTGGTGATTCGGGCAGCGGCGGCTTTCGGTGCAGGTTTGAGTGGATTAGCGGTATCGGCGTCAGTGAATGCGGCGGAGCCCGCGCAACCGGCGAAGCCGGATGCGGCGAGAGGCCAGGCCATCGCGACCCAGGTGTGCGCGGCGTGTCACGCGGCCGACGGCAACAGCGCCGGCGCGGCGTTTCCGAAGCTCGCCGGCCAGCACGCGGAATACATCGTCAAGCAGTTGAAGGATTACAAGACGCAGCCGGGCGCAAAGGCGCCGGCGCGCAACAACCCGATCATGGCGGGCATCGCGGGCGCGCTGTCGGAGCAGGACATGGTGAACGTCGCGGCGTATTTCGCGTCGCAGAAGGCCAAGCCCAACTACGCGCGCGACAAGAACGACGTCGCGCTGGGTCAGAAGATCTACCGCGGCGGGATCGCGGACAAGGGCGTGCCGGCGTGCGCGGCCTGCCACGGTGCGACGGGCATGGGCATCCCGGTGCAGTATCCGCGGCTGTCGTGGCAGTGGGGCGATTACACCGTTGCGCAGTTGAACGCCTTCGCATCGGGGCAACGCGGCAACAGCGAGCCTATGCATCAGATTTCCTCGCGCCTGAATGAAGCGGAGATGAAGGCGGTTGCCGACTACATCGCCGGTTTGCATTAAACGCAGCAGTCAGCGTCCAGCGGTTCCCAACATCAAAAAGGGAATCGCCCATACTACGAAGCCGGTCCCGGGAAGATCCGAGAAGACCGGCGCGAAAACAAGAAAAGGGTGGGACGTCGGTCGATGAGACCGCCAGCGTCTCCACCCTTTTTTGCTGTCCAGTCGGAGTTTGAATGAGCGTCACCACATCGGGTATGCAGTCGAAGTCGGGCCGCCGGGCCTTCAGGCATTTCGTCGAGCTGGTCAGTTCGATGCGCTTCGCCATTGCGTTGCTGGTCGTTCTGGCGATCGCGAGCATCATCGGCACGGTGCTCACGCAGGACGATCCGTATCCCAACTACGTCAATCAGTTCGGCCCGTTCTGGGCAGACATCTTCCGTGGCCTCAGCATCTACACCGTGTACAGCGCATGGTGGTTCATGCTGATCCTGATCTTCCTCGTGATCTCGGTGTCGCTGTGCGTCATCCGCAACAGCCCGAAGATGATCGCGGACATCAAGAGCTGGAAGGATCGCGTGCATGAAGGCGGTCTGCGCGCGTTTCATCACAAGGGCGAATTCACGGTTGCGGCGAACCGCGTGCAAACCGCGACGACCCTCGAGCGCGTGGCCGCGAAGATGGGTTATCGCACCGTCACGCGTCAGACGGACAACGGCGCGACGCTCATCGCGGGCAAGCGCGGCGCGATGACCAAGATCGGCTATATCTCGGCGCACGTGGCGATCGTGGTGATCTGCATCGGCGGGCTGCTGGACAGCAATCTGCCCATCAAATTGCAGATGTGGATGTTCAACAAGACGCCGATCAACAGTAACGCCGTCATCAACGACATTCCCGCCGAGCATCGTCTGTCGACGTCGAATCCCACATTTCGCGGCTACGCGTGGGTGCCCGAGGGCCAGTTCGTCGGCACGGCGATCCTGAACCAGCAGGACGGCTCGATCATCCAGGATCTGCCGTTCTCGATTCAGCTGAACAAGTTCATCGTCGACTACTACTCGACCGGCATGCCGAAGCTCTTCGCGAGCGATATCGTGGTGATCGATCACAAGACGGGCAAGCGCATTCCGGCGCGCGTCGAGGTGAACAAGCCGTTCACCTACGACGGCGTCTCGATCTATCAATCGAGTTTCCAGGACGGCGGCTCGAAGCTCGAAATGACCGCCTGGCCGATGACCGGCGGCAGCGCCAAAACCGCGCCCTTCAACGGCACGATCGGCGGCACGGCGCCCATCGGCACGCAGTTCACGGGCGCGCAGGGCGAAACCGTCGAGTTCACCGATTTCCGCGCGATCAACGTCGAGAACATGACCGATGGCAGCGGCGCGCCGGACGCGCGCGGTGTCGGCAAGAAGGAAACGCTGCGCGATGCGTTCGACGAGCGCCTCGGCTCCGGCGCGAAAACATCGAAGCCGACCGATCTGCGCAACGTCGGGCCGTCGGTGCAATACAAGGTGCGCGGCACGGATGGCCAGGCGCGCGAGTACAGCAACTACATGCTGCCGGTGGATGTGAGCGGCCAGCGCATGTTTCTCGCGGGCATGCGCGTGAGCCCGAACGATCCGTTCCGCTATCTGCGCATTCCCGCCGACGAGCAGAGCACCGTCAAGCAATGGATGGACTTGCGCGCGGCGCTCGCCACGCCCGCGACGCGCGCCGAAGCGGCGCACCGTTTCGCGCTGCGCTCGGTGCCGCAGGAAAACGGCGAGCTGCAGAAGCATCTGGAGGAAAGTGCGATCCGCGTGTTGAACCTCTTCGCGGGCGCGGACGAAACGGGCAAGACGAGCACGAATCCTCAGATGATTGGCGGTTTCCAGAGCATCGCGATGTTCATCGACAAATCGGTGCCGAAGGGCGAGCAGGAAAAAGCCGCCGGCCTGCTGATGCGCATGCTCGAAGGCGCGATGTGGGACGTATGGCAGATTTCCCGAGAGCAAAATGGCCTGCCCGACGCTAAAGTGGATGAAAAGAACTCCGCGTTCGTGCAGTCGTCCATCAACGCGCTTTCCGACAGCTTTCTGTACGGTTCGCCCGTCTTCCTGCAACTGGACAACTTCAAGCAGGTGCAAGCTTCGGTATTCCAGTTGACGCGCGCGCCGGGTAAAAATCTGGTGTATCTTGGCAGCCTTCTGCTGGTGGTCGGCATTTTCGCGATGTTCTACGTGCGCGAACGCCGGCTCTGGTTCTGGCTCAAAGATACAGGGCAGGGCGGCGCGAGCGTGCTGATGGCGATGTCCACGGCGCGCCGCACGTTCGATTTCGAGAAGGAATTCGTGCGCACGCGCGCGCAGATCGCGGCGGCGCTCGGCGTGAAGCCGGCGGGCCCGGCCGATCCGTCCCCGGCATCCGGTGCGCCCCGGCACTCGCAATCCGAGACCCCGAGCTCGGAAGTTTCAACACGGTAAGATCATGGACCTCACACAATCCTCCCCCCGCGCAACCGTTCAGACGGAGCGTCCGGCATCGGATCTTCCCGATGTCGCCGTGTTCGACGATCGTCCTTTCTTGCGCCGGCTCGGCGTCATCGACTGGCTGTTCGCGCTCGCGATGGTCGCCGGCGCCGGCTTCGCGCTGAACCGCTATCACGCGTACATGGACGTGTACGACACGGCCGTGCTGGTCGGCGCGGTGCCCACGTTCGTCGTGCTCGGCTGGCGCTGGAAGCCCGTGCGCCTTTTGATCGCGCTGATCGCGGTGCTGGCGCTGTCGTCGATCCAGTTGTATCAGCACGATCTCGCACGCGCCGAGACCAATTTCTTCCTCAAGTATTTCCTGTCGAGCCAGTCCGCGATTTTGTGGATGAGCGCGCTTTTCATCCTCGCGACGCTCTTCTACTGGATCGGTCTCGTGACGCGCTCGCAGACAGGCGGCGCGATCGGCTCGCGCATGACGTGGGTCGCGGTGCTGATGGGCTTCACCGGCCTGATGGTGCGCTGGTACGAGTCGTACATGATCGGCTCGGACGTCGGCCATATTCCGATCTCGAATCTGTATGAAGTGTTCGTGCTGTTCTGCCTGATCACGGCACTGTTCTATCTCTACTACGAGCAGCATTACTCGACGCGGCAAATGGGCGCGTTCGTGCTGCTCGTGATCAGCGCGGCGGTCGGGTTCCTGATGTGGTATTCGATCGCCCGCGATGCACAGCAGATTCAACCGCTCGTGCCCGCGCTGCAAAGCTGGTGGATGAAGATCCACGTGCCGGCGAACTTCATCGGTTACGGCAGCTTCGCGCTCTCCGCGATGGTCTCTGTCGCGTATCTCGCGAAACAGCGCGGTTTCATGGCGGACCGTCTGCCGTCGCTCGAAGTGCTCGACGACGTGATGTACAAGTCGATCGCCGTCGGCTTCGCGTTCTTCACCATCGCGACGATTCTCGGCGCGCTGTGGGCCGCGGAAGCGTGGGGCGGCTACTGGAGCTGGGACCCGAAGGAAACGTGGGCGCTGATCGTGTGGCTGAACTACGCGGCGTGGCTGCACATGCGCCTGATGAAAGGTCTGCGCGGCGCGGCGGCGGCGTGGTGGGCGCTCACGGGCCTGATCGTGACGACTTTCGCGTTCCTCGGCGTCAACATGTTCCTGTCGGGCTTGCATAGTTACGGCAAGCTCTGATCGGGCCGCATCGATTCAGAAAAAAACCGCCATGCGCCCCGCTGGCGGTTTTTTTTCGCTTTGCGGTGGAATACTGGCATCCATACTGCTGTTTTCGACCGTATCGGCATAGAGCCGCGACGCGTCCGGCGTCGCAATGAAAGGAACGGAAATGTGGATCGGAAGAAACCGTCATCTTTACGGTGGCGATATCGCAAGTCACGAGATCACGCCGCGCGACGTGTTCGAGAACCGTCGCCGCGCGCTCCGCTCGATCGGCGCATTCGCTGCGACCGGGCTCGCGGGCGCGAGCGGCCTCGCCCATGCAACGCTGACCTCGCCCGATGCGAAAGGCCAGAAGCTCGCCGCGACGACGAACGCCAGATTCGTCGCGCTCGACAAGCCGACGCCGCTCAAGGACATCACGTCCTACAACAACTTCTACGAGTTCGGCACCGACAAGGGCGATCCCGCCGAACACGCAGGCACGCTGCGCCCTCGGCCGTGGAAAGTGTCGGTCGAAGGCGCGATCAAAAACCCGAAGGTCTATGACATCGACGATATCCTGAAGCTCGCGCCGCTCGAAGAACGCGTGTACCGGCTGCGCTGCGTCGAAGGCTGGTCGATGGTGATTCCGTGGATCGGCGTGTCGCTTTCCGAGCTGATCAAGCGCGCCGAACCGCAAGGCAACGCGAAGTACGTGCAGTTCATCACGCTCGCCGATCCGTCGCAAATGCCCGGTCTCTCGACGCCGATCCTCGAATGGCCATACTCCGAAGGCCTGCGCATGGACGAGGCGATGAATCCGCTCACGCTACTGACCGTCGGCCTGTACGGCGAAGTGCTGCCGAACCAGAACGGCGCGCCGGTGCGCGTCGTGGTGCCGTGGAAGTACGGCTTCAAGAGCGCGAAATCGCTCGTGAAGATCCGCTTCGTCGAAAAGCAGCCGCCGACGAGCTGGAACCTCTACGCGCCGAACGAATACGGCTTCTATTCGAACGTGAACCCGAACGTCGATCATCCGCGCTGGAGTCAGGCGACGGAGCGGCGTATCGGTGAGGACGGTTTCTTCCAGCCGAAGCGCAAGACGCTCATGTTCAACGGCTACGGCGATCAGGTCGCGTCGCTGTATCAGGGCATGGACCTGAAGAAGAATTTCTGAGCGATGCCGTCTGCTTCCCAAATCAAAGGAACGCGCGCGACGGTCAGCGTTCAGTCGGGGCCGCGCTGGGTCGTGCCGGCGAAGGTGGCCGTGTTCGTCCTGATGCTGTATCCGCTCGCGCGCCTCATCGTGCTCGGCATGACCGGCGTGAACGGTGGCCTGAGCGCGAATCCGATCGAGTTCATCACGCGCTCGACCGGCCGCTGGACGCTCGTCTATCTGTGCATCACGCTGGCGATCACGCCGGTGCGTCGCATGACCGGCATCACGGCGCTCGCGCGCTTTCGGCGGATGATCGGCCTGTACGCGTTCTTCTTCGCCGTGCTGCACTTCACTACCTACATCTGGTTCGACAAATGGTTCGATGTCGCGGAGATGCTGAAGGACATCGGCAAGCGGCCGTTCATCACGGTGGGTTTCGCGGCGTTCGTGCTGCTGATTCCGCTCGCCGTGACGTCGCCGAAAGCGATGGTGCGCAAGCTCGGCCGCCGCTGGCAGACCTTGCATCGCGCGATCTACCTGATCGCCGCGCTCGCGATCCTGCATTTCTGGTGGATGAAGGCGGGCAAGCACGACTTCGAGCAGCCAAAGATTTACGGCGCGATCGTGATCGCGTTGCTCGGCTGGCGCGTGATCGCGTGGTGTCGAACGCGCGCGGCACGGCGACGCGCATAAAAAAAGCGATGCCTCGGCATCGCTTTTCTATGGAAGCGCTTGCGCTTCAGTCCGGCAGAATCGATTCCCCGGCGAACAACTGCTTCACCTCTTCGCGCTCGCGCACGAGACGCGCGCGTTCGCCATCGACCATGATTTCGGCGGCGCGCGGACGCGTGTTGTAGTTCGAGCTCATCACGAAGCCATACGCGCCCGCCGAGCAGATCGCGAGCAGATCGCCGGGCTCGACGGCCAGTTCGCGGTCACGACCGAGCCAGTCGCCGCTTTCGCACACCGGACCGACGACATCGTACTTGTGCGCTTTCGCATCACGCTTCACGACCGGCACGATGCGATGAAACGCCTCGTACATCGCCGGGCGCGCGAGGTCGTTCATCGCGGCATCGACGATTGCGAAGTTCTTTTCCTCGCCCGGCTTCAGAAACTCGACGCGCGTGAGCAACACGCCCGCATTGCCGACGAGCGAGCGTCCCGGCTCGAAATACACTTCGCGCTGACCATGGCCACTCGTCTCGATGTGATCGAGGACCGTCTTCACGAACACGCCGATATCGGGCGGCGTTTCGTCGTCATAGGTGATGCCCAGACCGCCGCCGACATCGACGTGACGAATGCTCATGCCGTCCGATTCGATCTGCGCGACGAGCTCGAGCAACTTGTCGACCGCATCGAGATACGGGCTGATTTCGGTGATCTGCGAGCCGATATGGCAGTCGATGCCGACGACATCGAGGTTCGGCATTGCATGCGCTTGCGCGTAAGTCGCGCGCGCATCGCTGAACGCGACGCCGAACTTGTTCGACTTGAGACCGGTGGAAATATACGGATGCGTCTTCGCATCGACATCGGGATTCACGCGCAGCGAAACGGGCGCCTTCTTGCCGAGCGACTTCGCGACTTCGTTCAGCGCGTGCAGCTCGGGAATCGATTCGACGTTGAAGCACTTCACGCCGGCTTCGAGCGCCTCGCGCATTTCCGCCGCCGATTTGCCGACGCCCGAGAACACGGTGTTTTCCGCCTTGCCGCCCCCCGCGAGCACGCGCGCGAGTTCACCCGACGACACGATGTCGAAGCCCGCGCCCATGCGCGCGAACACGTTGAGCACCGCGAGATTGCTGTTCGCCTTCACCGCGACGTGCACGGTCGCGCGGCGGCCCGCGCAGGCATCGGCGTAGGCATGATAGGCGCGCGTCAGCGCATCGCGCGAATAGACGTAGAGCGGCGTGCCGAACTGCTCCGCGAGCGACGCGGCTGAGACGCCTTCGGCATGCAGAACGCCGTCGACATAGTGGAATGCGGAATCACTCATGCGTGGAATCGAAAATGCGCGGGTGAGCGCGCGAGGCGGAAGATCAGTCAGCGGACGAAGCGGGCTTGGGCGCCGAGTTCAGAGTGGTCTCAGGCGCAAGCGTCAATGGCTGGCCCGATGTGTTCGGAACGCTACCCTGAGCGGCATTCGAAGGCGGCGTATTCTGGAGATCGTTGGGACGTTGCGGCAGCGGCGGCACCGTAGGCAGATAAAGCGGACCGCGTTGACCACAACCACTGAGCGAGAGTGTTGCCGCGGCGCCGATGCTCAAAGCCGCTACAATCGCGCTCATCCTGAAAACGACTCGCATGACCGTCCCTAAACGTTTAATCGATGGAGTTTAGCATGACAGACCAGGAATACCTGACGCTGGCGGAGGCCGCACTGACAGCCATCGAGCGCTCGGTGGACCAGGCCGAGGCCGATATCGAATTCGAGCGCAGCGGCAATGTGCTGACCTTGGAATTCGAGAATCGCACGAAGGTGATCGTGAACCTGCAGCCGCCGAAACACGAAATCT
This sequence comes from Caballeronia calidae, assembly GCF_900044055.2. GTDB lineage: Bacteria > Pseudomonadota > Gammaproteobacteria > Burkholderiales > Burkholderiaceae > Caballeronia > Caballeronia calidae. Next base: position 48,239 of record NZ_FCOX02000032.1, read on the forward strand.
GGCTCGCGGCGAAGGCGGGCGGATTCCACTACAAGTACGTCGACGGCGCATGGCGGGACACGCGCGACAACAGCGAATTCTTCGCGACGTTGAGCAAATATTCGACGGAGCAGGCCGGCGAGCCGATCAACTTCAAGGCATAAAAAAAGCGAGCGGACCGCGTGATCCGCTCGCTTCGGGCATCGCAAGGGCTCGGCTGCTATTGGCCCTTGAACAGATTCATGATGTCCTGCCTTTCCTGGGCGCCGACTTCAGGCGTGGGCGCGGTCACACCGGACACGCCTTCCTGCGGCGGCGCCTGACTGACGCCGATCGTCGCGACGAAGCCGTGACCCGGCGTCATATCGTCGAAGTACAGCTCGTTGCCGAGCGATGTGATGTCGGGCGGTATCAACGGCTTGTACTCGGGCACGCCCTTGAGCGCCTTGCCCATGTAATCCATCCAGACCGGCAGCGCGAGACCGCCGCCCGTTTCCTTGTCGCCGAGGCTGCGCGGATTGTCGTAGCCGATCCACGCAATCGCCACGAGCGAGCGCTGATAGCCGGCGAACCATGCATCGCGCGAATCGTTCGTCGTACCCGTCTTGCCGGCGAGATCGCCGCGCTTCAGCTGATTCGTCTTCGCGCCCGTGCCGTGCTGCGCGACGCTCTGCAGCAGGCTGTTCATCACGAACGCGTTGCGCGGCGTGATCGCGAGCGGCGCGCTTTGCTGCGCGACGAGCGGCTGCGGATGCGAGACGACGCGGCCGTAAGGATCGGTGATGTCGGCGATCAGATACGGATTCACGCGATACCCGCCGTTCGCGAACACCGCATAGCCCGCCGCCATCTGCAGCGGCGTGACGAGACCCGCGCCGAGCGCCATCGGCAAGTAGGCGGGATGACGGTCCGCGTCGAAGCCGAAGCGCGTGATGTATTGCTGTGCGTACTTCGTGCCGATATGGCTCAGGATGCGGATCGACACCATGTTCTTCGAGCGCTGCAGCGCCGAGCGCATGGTCATCGGGCCGTCGAAGCCGCCGCCGTAGTTCTTCGGCTCCCACGCCTGGCCGCCGGTCTCGGCCGCGCTGAAGAAGAGCGGGCCGTCGTTGATGATGGTCGCAGGCGAAAGACCCTTCTCCAGCGATGCCGAGTAAATAAACGGCTTGAAGCTCGAACCTGGCTGACGCCACGCCTGCGTCACGTGATTGAACTTGTTCTTGTTGAAGTCGAAGCCGCCGACGAGCGCGCGGATCGCGCCATCCTGCGGCACCATCGATATCAGCGCGCCTTCCACTTGCGGCAGTTGCGTGATGACCCAGTCGCCGTTGTCATCTTTCATGAGACGCACGATCGCGCCCGGACGAATGCGCGCGTTCGGCTGGGCCTTTGCGCTCAGCGCGAACTGCACGAAGCGCAGATCGTTGCCGCTGATCGTCGCCGTGTTGCCGTCGAGGAAGCTCGCCTTCACTTCCTTCGGGCTCGCGGATGTCACGACCGCCGCGACGATCTCGCCGTTGTCCGGATGCTCGGCGAGCGCATCGTCGATGGCCTGCTCGCGATCATCCGGGTTCGACGGCAGGTCGATATAACCCTCCGGCCCGCGATATCCATGCCGATGCTCGTAGTCCATCAGGCCCTTGCGCACCGCGCGATAGGCGGCGTCCTGGTCGCCTGAATCGATCGTCGTCACGACATTCAGGCCGCGCGTGTACGCTTCCTCGCGGTACTGCGCGTACATCATCTGGCGCACCATTTCCGCGACATATTCGGCGTGCACGCTGAATTCGCGTCCTTGCCCCTTCACGACGATCGGCTGCTTCACCGCCTGCTCGTACTGATCCTGCGTGATGAAATTCAACTCGCGCATGCGTTGCAGGATGTACTCCTGCCGCACCTTCGCGCGCTTGGGATTGACGACCGGGTTATACGCGGACGGCGCCTTCGGCAGGCCCGCGAGCATGGCGGCCTCGGCGAGCGAGACATCCTTCAGATCCTTGCCGAAATAGACGCGCGCCGCGCTCGCGAAGCCATATGCGCGCTGGCCAAGATAGATCTGATTCATATAGACCTCGAGAATCTGATCCTTGGTGAGCGCGCGCTCGATCTTGTAGGCGAGCAGCATCTCGTAGATCTTGCGCGTGTAGGTCTTCTCGCTCGACAGGAAGAAATTGCGCGCGACCTGCATCGTGATCGTGCTCGCGCCCTGCGACGCATGCCCGTTGGTCAGCGCGACCGAGCCCGCGCGCAAAATGCCGGTGAGATCGACGCCGCCGTGGTCGTAGAAGCGCGCGTCCTCGATCGCGAGCACCGCTTTTTTCAGATGATCGGGCACGTCCCCAATGCGCACGACGCTGCGGCGCTCTTCGCCGAACTCGCCGATCAGCACGTGATCGGCCGTGTAGATGCGCAGCGGCACCTTCGGCTTGTAGTCGGTCAACGCTTCGAGCGAAGGCAGGTTCGGCATCGCGACGACGAGCGCGTAACCGAACACGAGGCCCGCGCACACGACGAGCGCAAACATGCTGACGAAAAATCCGAGCAGAAGCCGCGCCCACCACGGGCGCTTGGCTTTCTTTTGCCCTTCGGGCGGCGTGGACGGCGAGTTGTTCGGAGAAGAAGATTGCATAGCACCACCAAAAACAGTCTCGCGATTATAGCCGCCCGGGGTTTAGGACTTTTCTGGACGCTTACAGCGCGCGGCCGTCACGCTCACTTGCCGCTGTCTTCAAGATACGCGCGATCGGGCGCGGAAGCATCCTTGCAACGCGCGCGTTGGCCGTTCGGCCGAGTGTTCGTCTCCGTCGACGCTCGCGAAAATCCTTCCACATCAGGCGCCCGAATGGTTCGGTGCGCGATCGAATGGAAGGAGTGGGTCATGAGCAAGGAAAACGCGTTGCGCGGCACGATGCTGACCGTCACGCGGCGCTACGCGGCGGGCATCGACGTAGGTGAGGACGCGCTGCGGCTCGCGGTTGTGAGCAGACGATTGAGGGCGAATGCGGCGGTGTGCGTCGAACATCTGGAGTCGGTGGCACTGCCGTCGGGCACCGTGATCGACGGCGATTTCGTCGATCGCGCGGCCATCGTCGCGGCATTGCGCGAAGCTTTTGGGCGCTTGCCCGAAAACGGCGCATGGCGGGCGCTGCGCTGCGCGATGGGCTTGCCTGCATCGGCGACGCTCACGATGCAGATCCCGCTCTCGCGTCTGATGGAATCGAACGAACGCTTTGCGGCCGACATCGGCGGCGATCCGCGCGGCATGCTCGAACCGGCTGTGCTGGCCGAAGCCGAGCGCGCATCGGGCATCGAGTGCGGCGCGCTGGCGGTGGACTGGTCCGTGCAAGCGCGCGAGGACGGTCAGGCGCGGGTCGCGATCGCGGCCACGGCGCGGCGGCATGTCGAGGCGCGCGTCGAGACGGCGGCGGAAGCGGGCATCGCGCTATCGGCCATCGACGGAGAGCCGGCTGCGGCGTTGCGCGCGATGCGCCATGCCGGCTCGGTCGAACTGGATGCCGACGCGCGTTATCTGGTCTGCTGGCTGGAAAACAGCGGCCTGCACGGCTGGCTCGTCGGCTCGCGCGGCATCGAGAACGAGGTGCGATATCCCGCGCCGGAGCATCGGAGCATCGCGGACGCGCTGCACGATCTCGCGGGGCAGGACGCGCCGCTCGACTGCATCTACGTGGGCGGCCAGATCGAACTGCTGGGGCACGCGAGCCTCCCGCTTCCGTTGCTCGGCCAGACCTTCGGCTGCGCGGCGCTGCCGTTCGAGGCCGCGCCTTACTGCAACGGCGCTTCCGATATCCATGCCGCGCACAGGCATTCGCCGCGATTCGCCGCCGCGTTCGGACTGGCATTGCGCGAGGTGATGCAATGAACGCCGCCATGCTCGATGGATTCAACCTGCTTCCGTATCGCGCGCGACGACGCCGCGAAGTGCGGCGGCAGCGGCTCGCGCTGATCGGCGCGGTGAGTCTTGCCGGCTGCGCGGCCGTCGGCGCCGTGGCCGGCTGGGATGCGTTCGAGCGCGCCCGGCTGGACGAGCGGCGCATGGCGCTGGAAGTATCGCTGCGCGCGTCCAGTGCGGGGATCGACGAACATGCGCGGCTCGTTCGCGCGGAAGCCGACCGGCGGCGCGCGCGTGAGGTCGCGCAGCCGCTGGCCTTGCCGCGCGAGCGCTTCGTCGCGCTTCTCGAGGCGCTCGCGGATGCGCCGCCGCAACCCGGTGTCGCGCTTCAACACGTTTCGCAGCGGACGAGCGAGGTCGAGCTCGCGGCGCTCGCGCCCGATTCGCAGGCTGCCGCGCAATGGCTCAAGCGGCTGGAGCGACTGCCTGGCGTGCAGGCGGTGGAAGTGATCGAAATGAAGCGGCGCGCGGATACCTTCACGTCCGGCAAGCGCGGCGCACCGGCGCTGGCAGGAGAGCGTCCGGCGCGTTTCGAGTTCGTCGCGCTCGTGCGTTATGCGCCGGATCATGCGCACGATGATGCGGCGTCGCGCCGGCCGCATCCGATATTGACGGCCAATCGCCCGGCAGCGCAGGGGAAACGCCCATGAGCACGCTTCCGATGAACTTCGCCGCGAAGCGGCACGCGCGCGGTTTGCCGTTCGTCTTTCGGCCGCTCGACGAATGGTCGCGGCGTCGAACCGTTTGCGTCGCGCTTGCAGTGGGCCTGCTCGTGTTCACGGCCGGTCTGCGCGCCTGGCGGATGTCGGATGCGAGCCAGCTCGACGCCAGCCGCGCGGCATGGCGGCGACGCAGGCGAAATCGCTACAGGCCGGCCGCATGATTGCCGAGTTGCCCGATCTGCGGGCGCGGGCGGCGTCGGGCCGCCTGTCCCCCGAGCGCTGGAGCGCCGCCGACGCGTTGCGCGCCGTCGCGGATCTCGCCGCTCAGAACGGGCTGCGCGTCGCGGGCATCGAACCCGTCGCGGCCAAAGGCGGCGATCCGAAGACGCGCGAGCCGATTCCGGAACGCGCGCTCAAGCTGCGCGCGGACGGCACGTTCGCGGAGATGCAACGCTTCCTCGCGGCGCTCGCCGGTCTGCCGCGGCTCGTCGTGCCCGAAAACGTGCAGATCAAACGGCAGGCGGGCGGGCTTGCCATCGAGGCGACGCTGCGCATCTTCGAAACCCTGCCGGCGGTCGCGCCCGCCGCGGCGCCGCGCGCGAACGCGTTCATCGTCGATCCGTTCGGCAGTCCGGACGCCGCTGCGCAGGGCGGCGACATGCTGCTGGTCGGCACCTTCGTGGGCCGCCACCGTGCGATGGCGCTCCTGCAGAGCGGCCGCGATGTCGATGCCTTCACGCCGGGACAGAAGATCGGCGACGAACGGCTCGGACGCGTCATGCCGCGCGTGGTCGAGTTCGCTCGCAACGACGGCTATTCGCGCAAGCTGACGTTCGCGGAGGATCGCCCATGAGCTTCATCGCGCAGCTTCCACGCAGATTCGCGGGGCCGGGCGCGGCGCTTCTGTTGTGCGCGCACGCGGCGCTCGCCGCCGAAAATGCCGATGCGATCATCGCGCCACTGCCTCCGCTGCCGGCATCGTTCGACGGACAACCGGCGGGTCGGCTCGCGCTCGACACGACTCCGCCGCCCGTCGCTCAAAACGCGGACGCCACGCCTGCCGCAAAGCCCGCAGCCGATCCGCCTGATGCGCCCGAGGCGCTGGAAGGCCCGCCGGTGCCCTTGCCGAAGCTCGAACGGCTGAGCAGCGCAGCGCACGAAACGGACAGCGGCAAGCCGATCACGCTCGACCTGAAGAACGCCGACCTGAGCACCGCACTGCAGGCGTTAGCGCGCTTCAGCGGCCTGAACATCGTCGCGAGCGACAAGGTGCGCGGGCAGGTGTCGATGAATCTCGTCGCCGTGCCGTGGCGGCGCGCCTTCGACACTCTGCTCGAAGTGAACGGTCTCGCGATGGAGCAACACGGCAACGTGATCTGGGTCGCGCCGCTCGCCGAGCTTGCCGCGCGCGAGAAGCTTCGTTTCGAAGCGCATGCGCGCGCCGCGGATCTCGAGCCGCTCGCGAGCCGTACGTTCGTGCTGCGCTATTCGCGCGCCGAAGACCTTCGCAAGACGCTGACGGGCACGGGCAGCCAGCGCGTGCTGTCGAAGCGCGGCTCGGCCATCGCCGATGCGCGCACGAACCTGCTCTTCGTCACCGATCTCGATGCGCGCGTCCAGCAGATCGCGGAGCTGGTCGCACTGATCGACAAGCCGACGCCGCAGGTGATGATCGAGGCGAGGATCGTCGAAGGCGAGGCGGGGCTGTCGCGCAATCTCGGCGTCAAGCTGGGCGTCGCGCCGCAAAACGATCCGTCGACCGGGTTCTCGGGCGGCAAGGACGGTGTGGTATACGATCTGTCGGCGGGGCCGATCAACGGTTTCGACGCCGCGACGGCCGGGCTCACCTTGTTCGTCGCGCAGGCGACGCGTCTGCTCAACATCGAGCTGAGCGCGCTGGAGGCCGAAGGGCGCGGGCAGATCGTCTCGCGTCCGCGCGTGGTGACGGCGGACCGCGTGAAGTCCGTCGTCGAGCAGGGCATGGAGGTGCCGTATCAGGCGAAGGTCGGCAACGGCATGTCGGGCGTGCAGTTTCGACGCGCAACGCTCAAACTGGAGGTTGAGCCGCAGATCACGCCGCACGGGCACGTCATTCTCGATCTCGACATCACGAAGGACAGTCTCGGCGAGCAGACGGCGAACGGGCCGGCCATCCATACCAAGCACGTCCAGACGCGTGTGGAAGTGGAAAACGGCGGGACCGTCGCGATCGGCGGAATCTACTCGGACGACGAGCGGCAGGACACCACGGGCGTACCGGCACTGTCGAAACTGCCGCTGATCGGCTGGCTGTTCCGTCATGACGCGCGGCGCAGCTCGAAGAGCGAGCTCGTCATATTGATTACGCCGCATGTGATCGCGTCGGGCGGCTGAGCGCCGCCGGAAGGGCGGCGCGACTCGACAAAGCGGGCGGTTTGCCCTTAAGCTGCCGCACGAACAAATTGCATCGAACTGGAAGGAAACCGAGTTGCAGGAAGGGCACGCGAACGCGAACATATTTTTCGTCGGACTCATGGGGGCGGGTAAAACCACCGTGGGCCGTGCGGTTGCGCGCCGTCTGCAGCGCTCGTTCATCGATTCGGATCACGAGATCGAGGCGCGCACGGGCGCACGCATCCCGGTGATCTGGGAGCTTGAGGGCGAGGCGGGTTTTCGTCAGCGCGAGGCGAGCATCATCGACGAGCTGTCGCAGCGCAGCGGCATCGTGCTCGCAACGGGCGGCGGCGCGGTGCTGCGGCCCGAGAATCGCGAACATCTGAGGAATCGCGGCATCGTCATCTATCTGCGCGCGAACCCGCACGATCTCTGGCAACGCACGCGGCGCGACAAGAATCGCCCGCTGCTGCAGACCGAGGATCCGCGCGGCAAGCTCGAAGCGCTGTTTCAGGCGCGCGATCCGCTTTATCACGAGACCGCACATTTCGTCGTCGAGACCGGGCGGCCGACGGTGAACGCGCTCGTCAACATGGTCTTAATGCAACTAGAGGTGGCCGGCGTCGTTCGGCCTGAATCGTCATGACTACCCCAACGATCACCGTCGATGTCGAACTCGGCGAGCGCGCCTATCCCATCCATATCGGCGCTGGGCTGATCGGCCGCACCGAACTCTTCGCGCCGCATATCAAGGGCGCGTCGGTGGCGATCGTCACGAATTCCACCGTCGATCCGCTCTACGGCGATCAACTGCGCGCGGCACTGGAGCCGCTCGGCAAGAAGGTGACCACCGTCGTGCTGCCGGACGGGGAAGCGCACAAGAACTGGGAAACGCTCAACGAGATCTTCGATGCGCTCCTCACCGGGCGCGCGGATCGCAAGACCACGCTGATCGCGCTCGGCGGCGGTGTCGTCGGCGACATGACCGGTTTCGCGGCGGCGTGCTACATGCGCGGCGTGCCCTTCATCCAGGTTCCGACGACGCTGCTCTCGCAAGTCGATTCATCGGTGGGCGGAAAGACGGGCATCAATCATCCGCTCGGCAAGAACATGATCGGCGCGTTTTATCAGCCGCAGGCGGTCATCGCGGATATCGGCGCGCTGCACACGCTGCCGGAGCGCGAGCTGGCAGCGGGCATCGCGGAAGTCATCAAGACGGCGGCGATCAAGGACGCCGAATTCTTCGACTGGATCGAAGCCAGGATCGACGAGCTCAACAGCCGTGACGACGCCGCCCTCGCCCACGCGGTGAAGCGTTCGTGCGAGATCAAGGCGTCGGTCGTCGCATCGGACGAGCGCGAAGGCGGGCAGCGCGCGATTCTCAATTTCGGCCACACCTTCGGCCATGCGATCGAAGCCGGGCTCGGCTACGGCGAATGGCTGCACGGCGAGGCGGTCGGCTGCGGCATGGTGATGGCGGCGGATCTTTCCGTGCGCCTCGGCAGGCTCGACGAAGCCGCGCGCCAACGCCTCGTGCGCGTGATCGAAGCGGCCAGGCTGCCGGTCACGGCGCCCAAGCTCGGCGACGACCGCTACGTCGATCTGATGAAGGTCGACAAGAAGGCCGAGGCCGGCGAGATCAAGTTCATTCTGCTGACCCGCTTCGGCGCGACCGAGATCACGAGCGCGCCCGATCACGCAGTGCGCGCGACCCTCGCAGCCAGCGTCTGATCCGCGCGAGCGGCGGCGAGAACCACGACGATTCGGAGCAGCCGGTGAGCGAAAAAGAACAGCAACTTCCGCCGGGCGCGCCGTCGACGCTTGCGCTCGAAGCGCATCTCGCGCCGTACGCCGCGCGCTCGTCGCAATCGCGCGGCCGCCGCTATGCCGAAGCACCGCCCGCCGCGCGCACCGAGTTCCAGCGCGACCGCGATCGCATCGTTCATTCGACTGCGTTTCGCCGGCTCGAATACAAGACGCAGGTCTTCGTCAATCACGAAGGCGATCTCTTTCGCACGCGCCTCACGCACAGTCTCGAAGTCGCGCAGATCGCGCGTTCGGTCGCGCGCAATCTGCGGCTGAACGAAGATCTCGTCGAGGCCATCTCGCTCGCGCACGATCTCGGTCACACGCCCTTCGGCCACGCCGGGCAGGACGCGCTGCACGAATGCATGCGCGATCACGGCGGCTTCGAACACAATCTGCAAAGTCTCGCGGTGGTCGACCAACTGGAAGAGCACTACGGCGCGTTCAACGGGCTGAACCTGTGCTTCGAGACACGCGAGGGCATTCTCAAACATTGCTCGCGCGAGAATGCGCGCAAGCTCGGCGATCTCGGCGAGCGCTTTCTCACGGGCAAGCAGCCATCGCTCGAAGCGCAGATCGCGAATGTCGCCGATGAAATCGCGTACAACAATCACGATGTCGATGACGGTCTGCGCTCCGGTCTCATCACGCTCGAACAGCTGTCCGAAGTGAGCGTCTGGCACACGCACTTCGATGCGGCGCGCGGCGAGTATCCGAATATCGAAGGGCGCAGGCTGATTCACGAGACGATCCGTCGCATCATCAATACGCTGATCGTCGATCTGATCGAAGCGACGAGCCGCAATCTCGAACGCGCCGCGCCGCAATCGCTCGACGATGTGCGCAATGCGCCGCCGCTCGTCGCGCACAGCGATGAAGTCGCGGCCCAGGCGGCGCAACTCAAGCGCTTTCTGTTCAAGAACCTCTACCGGCACTATCGCGTGATGCGCATGGCGAACAAGGCGAAGCGTGTCGTGACGGGCCTCTTTGAAGCCTTCACCGACGATCCGCGTCTCTTGCCGCCCGCCTATCAGGCGCGCTTGCCGGTGGCGGAGGAATCCGCGAACGACGCGCCCGCGTCGAGCCACGGCAGCTCGCAGGCGCGGCTCATCGCGCATTACATCGCGGGCATGACCGATCGCTATGCATTGAAGGAGTATCAACGCCTGTTTGTCATCGACAACAACTAAGATCGCGCGTTTCAGGCGCGAATCATCAAAAAGGAGACTCATCGATGAGCTGCAAGCCCTTGTTCCGTTCGATCTCGGCCGCGGCCGTTCTGGCCTTCGGCGCCAGCACCGCGGCGCACGCCGCGACGGAAATCCAGTTCTGGCACGCGATGGAAGCCGCGCTCGGCGAGCGCGTGAACGACATCGCCAACGACTTCAACAAGACGCAGAGCGATTACAAGATCGTCCCGGTGTTCAAGGGCACCTATGACCAGACGCTCGCAGCGGGCATCGCGGCCTATCGCAGCGGCAATGCGCCCGCGATCCTGCAGGTTTACGAAGTCGGCACCGCGACGATGATGCAGGCGAAGAAGGCCGTCGTCCCGGTCTACGATGTGTTCAAGCAGGCCGGCGTGCCGCTCGATGAAAAGGCCTTCGTGCCGACCATTTCCGGCTACTACAGCGACGCGAAGACCGGTCATCTGATCTCGATGCCGTTCAACAGTTCGACGCCCGTTCTCTACTACAACAAGGACGCGTTCAAGAAGGCCGGTCTCGATCCGAATCAGCCGCCGAAAACCTGGGCCGATGTCGAAGCCGACGCGAAGAAGCTGAAGGCCGCGGGTTACACGTGCGGTTATTCGTCGGGCTGGCAGAGCTGGATTCAGCTCGAAAACTACAGCGCGTGGCATGCCGCGCCGTTCGCGACGAAGAACAACGGCTTCGACGGACTCGACGCCAAGCTCGAATTCAACAAGCCGCTGCAGGTCGCGCACATCCAGTTCCTGCAGAAGATGGCGAAGGAAGGCACGTTCACGTACGTCGGCCGCAAGGACGAGCCGGTGTCGAAGTTCTATAGCGGCGATTGCGGCATCATCACCAACTCGTCGGGCTCGCGCGCGACGATCGCGAAGTATGCGAAGTTCGACTACGGCGTCGGCATGATGCCCTACGACGCGAGCGTGAAGGGCGCGCCGCAGAACGCGATCATCGGCGGCGCCAGTCTGTGGGTGCTGTCGGGCAAGGATGCGGCCGCGTACAAGGGCGTCGCGAAGTTCCTCGCCTATTTGTCGACGCCGGAAGTCGCGGCGAAGTGGCATCAGGACACGGGCTATCTGCCGGTCACGCAGGCCGCGTACGAGCTCACGCAGAAGCAGGGCTTCTACGACAAGAACCCCGGCGCGGACATCGCGATCAAGCAGATGATGAACAAGCCGCCGCTGCCGTACACGAAGGGCCTGCGTCTCGGCAACATGCCGCAGATCCGCACGATCGTCGATGAAGAGCTCGAGCAGGTCTGGGCCGACAAGAAGACGCCGCAACAGGCACTCGACGCATCGGTGCAACGCGGCGACGAACTGCTGCGCCGCTTCGAGAAAACCGGCAATTAAAGGCCCGCGCCCGCGCGTTTTCGTTCGTCGCGCGGGCGCCGTTCAGGACATATCGAATGGAAAAACGGTCTCGTTTCGATACGAGCGTCCTGCCGTATCTGCTCGTCGCGCCGCAGCTCGCGATCACCGCGCTGTTCTTTCTCTGGCCCGCGGGCGAAGCGCTCTGGCAAGCCACGCAAAGCCAGGACGCGTTCGGCACGTCGAGCGAATTCGTCGGGCTGGCGAACTTCAAACAGTTGTTCGCCGATCCGCTCTATCTCTCGTCGTTCAGCACGACGATGATCTTCTGCGCGCTCGTCACCGTGTCGGGTCTCGTGATCTCGCTGCTGCTCGCCGCATGCGCCGATCGCGTCACGCGCGGCGCGAAAGCGTATCAGACGCTGCTCATCTGGCCGTATGCGGTCGCGCCCGCGATCGCCGCCGTGCTGTGGTCGTTCCTGTTCAACCCGAGCATCGGGCTCGTGACGTATGCGCTCGCGAAGCAGGGCGTCGTCTGGAATCACGCGCTCAACGGCACGCAGGCGATGTTCCTCGTCGTGCTCGCGTCGGTGTGGAAGCAGGTCAGCTACAACTTCCTGTTCTTCTACGCGGGCTTGCAAGCCATTCCGCAATCGCTGATCGAAGCAGCCGCCATCGATGGCGCCGGTCCCGTGCGGCGCTTCTTCGGCATCGCGCTGCCGCTCCTGTCGCCGACGTCTTTCTTCCTGCTCGTCGTGAACCTGGTCTACGCGTTCTTCGATACCTTCCCCGTCATCGATGCCGCCACCGGCGGCGGTCCCGCGCAATCGACCAAGACGCTCATCTACAAGATCTTCGCAGAAGGCTTTCAGGGGCTCGATATCGGCAGTTCGGGCGCGCAGTCGGTCGTGCTGATGGTGATCGTCGTCGCGTTGACGGTGATCCAGTTCCGCTTCGTCGAACGCAGGGTGCAATACTCATGATCGAAAACCGTCGCGGCTTCGATATCTTCTGTCACGCGGTGCTGATACTCGGCGTCGCGCTGATCGTGTTTCCGGTGTATGTCGCGTTCTGCGCGGCCTCGATGAACTCGAAGGAAGTGTTCAGCGTGCCGCTCTCGCTCGTGCCGAGCTCGCATCTCTTCGAGAACATCGCGCATATCTGGACGCGCGGCAGCGGCAATGCGGCCGCGCCCTTCGGCCGGATGCTGCTCAACAGTCTCGTGATGGCGCTCGTGATTTCGATCGGCAAGATCGCCGTGTCGATCGTCTCCGCGTACGCGATCGTGTTCTTCCGCTTTCCGTTGAAGAACCTCGCGTTCTGGCTGATCTTCATCACGCTGATGCTGCCCGTCGAAGTGCGTATTTTTCCGACGGTGCAGGTCGTCTCGTCGATGCATCTGTCGAACACGTATGCCGGCCTGACGCTGCCGCTGATCGCATCGGCAACGGCCACGTTCCTCTTTCGCCAGTTCTTCATGACGCTGCCCGACGAGCTGATGGAAGCGGCGCGCATCGACGGCGCGGGCCCGTTGCGCTTCTTCTGGGACGTCGTGCTGCCGCTCTCGAAGACGAACATCGCGGCGCTCTTCGTCATCACGTTCATCTACGGCTGGAATCAGTATCTCTGGCCGATTCTCATCACCAACGAGGTGTCGCTGCAGACGGCGGTGGTCGGCATCAAGAGCATGATCGCGTCGGGCGATACCGCGACCGAATGGCACTACGTGATGGCGGCGACGCTGCTCGCGATGCTGCCGCCGCTGGCCGTCGTCCTGACGATGCAGCGCTGGTTCGTGCGCGGACTCGTCGATGCTGAAAAATAACGGAGACCTTGGATAGATGGCTGCGCTGAATCTCAAAGGCGTGAAGAAAACCTATGACGGCTCGCAGTACGTGCTTCACGGCATCGATGTGGCGATCGAAGACGGCGAGTTCGTCGTGATGGTCGGGCCTTCGGGCTGCGGCAAATCCACGTTGCTGCGCATGGTTGCGGGTCTCGAAAGCGTGTCGGAAGGCGCGATCGAGATCGGCGGAAAGGTCGTGAACAAGCTGGAACCGAAGGATCGCGACATCGCGATGGTGTTTCAGAACTACGCGCTTTATCCGCACATGAGCGTCGCGCAGAACATGGCGTATGCGCTGAAGATCGGCGGCGCGGATCGCGCGACGATCGACGCGCGCGTGGCGAACGCCGCGCGTATCCTTGAACTCGAGCATCTGCTCGCGCGCAAGCCGCGCGAACTGTCGGGCGGGCAGCGGCAGCGCGTCGCGATGGGCCGCGCGATCGTGCGCGAGCCGGCGGTGTTCCTGTTCGATGAGCCACTGTCGAATCTCGATGCGAAGCTGCGCGTGCAGATGCGCCTCGAAATTCAGCGCCTGCACGCGCGTCTGGCCACGACGAGCCTTTACGTCACGCACGATCAGATCGAAGCGATGACGCTGGCGCAACGCGTCATCGTGATGAACAAGGGCCACGCGGAGCAGATCGGCGCACCGACCGAAGTGTACGAACGTCCGGCGACGGTGTTCGTCGCGAGCTTCATCGGCTCGCCTGCGATGAATCTGCTCGAAGGCCGTCTGTCCGAAGACGGATCGACATTCGATGTCGCGGGCGACGGACCGAGGCTGCCGGTCGCGGGTGCGAACGGCGTGACGAGCGCGATGCACGGGCGCGAGTGGATCGTCGGCATTCGGCCCGAACACATGACGCCGGGCAATGGCAGCGCACCGGGCGCGACGCTCGATGTCGATTCGGCCGAACTGCTCGGCGCGGACAATCTCGCGCATGGCAAGTGGGGCAAGCACGATGTGGCAGCGCGTTTGCCGCATGAGCATCGGCCGCAGCGCGGCGAGCGGCTCGCCGTATCGTTGCCCGCGAAGCATCTGCATTTCTTCGATCCGGCGACGGGACGGCGCGCGAACTGAATGGAGCACATGCGATGAGAACCTGGCCTTATCCCGCGATCGTCGCGCATCGGGGCGGCGGCAAGCTCGCGCCGGAGAACACGCTCGAGGCCATCGACGTGGGCGCGCGCTTCGGCCACAAGATGATCGAGTTCGACGCGAAACTCTCCGCCGACGACATCGTTTTCCTGCTGCATGACGACGCGGTAGACCGCACGTCGAATGCGCGCGGCGCGGCGAAAGCGATGACCTACGCCCAGTTGAGCGCGCTCGACGCCGGCACGTGGTTCAGCGCCGAATTTGCGCACGCGCGCATGCCGACGCTCGCGCAAGTGTACGAGCGATGCATGAAGCACGGGCTCGCGGCGAATATCGAGATCAAGCCGAGCCAGGGACGCGACGCGGAAACGGGCGTGCTCGTCGCACGCGAGGCGGCGCATTTGTGGGCGGATGCCGAGCCCGCGCCGCTGTTGTCATCGTTTTCATATGCGGCGCTTGCGGCCGCGCGCGATGTCGCGCCGAATCTTCCGCGCGGCATGCTGTACGAGCGCATTCCAGAGAACTGGCGCGCGCGGACCGCGGCGCTATCGTGCGTATCGTTGCACGCGAACCATCGCGCGCTCGACGAAGCGCTCGTCGCGCAGATCAAGGATGCCGGTTTGCGCATTCTCGCCTATACCGTGAACGATCCTGCGCGCGCGCGTCTGCTCGCGCAATGGGGCGTCGATGCGATCTGCACGGATCGCATCGACCTCATTGGCGCGGATTTTCTGGAAGGCGCTTCCGGCTGAAGACCTCAGCGCACGCGGGCGAGCAACACACCCGCGATGAGCGCCAGGCCGCCGACGAGAACAATAGTTTGCCAGGGCCTTTCGTGAATGTAGGCGTCGGCGTCCTCGAACACGGCGCCCGCGCGCTGTCGCAACGCCGCGTGCGTATCGTTCAGACGTGCGCGGGCGCTGTCGAGGCGCTCGCTGATCTGGGCGCGCAACGCCGCGGCATCGGCCGAGGTGCCTTCGGCCAGCGCGCTTTCGAGTTCGCCCAGAAGCGTGCGCAGTTCGGCGCCGATATCCTCGGCTGCTTCGCGGCCATGCCGCGCCATGCGACGCGCGCGGCGGCTCGTCGTGGTCCATGAATCTCCGATGGCGTCTCGCGTGTTAGGCAGTGCGTTCATAGATCGCTCCGTCGATGGATGAGTCGTGGATATGGTCCGCCGGGGTGGCGGGAAACTCATCATGCAGCAAATTCGGTGCCGATGCCGCGATCATGCGCAAACTTCGGTAAGCGCGACCGCGACACCTTTTACACGCGCGCATGCACGTAAGAACTGCAAGCGATTCCTTCTCGTCAAGGTCACATTTACAAGCGCTGTTGAAAAAGAAAACGCCGGCATGGGTGAATCATGCCGGCGTTTTCTTTCTTTTTCGATGACGCTTATTTCGTCGTTACGTGCTTCTCTGCAGCTTGTCTTTAAAAGCGATAGCCTACTCGCAAATACGTGACGATCGGGTTGATCGTGATTTTCGCCTGGGACTGAACGTTGAGGGTGCCGACAGGCGTTTGCGCCTGCGTATTCAGCTTCGCCGTGGCCTTCAAAGGAATGAACGACACGGAAAATCCGGCGAACCAGTGTTCCGTGAAATTGTAAGTTGCGCCGACATTAAAGACGGGCGCCCACGAACTATCCGTGTCGACCGTTGTCGGACCATGCAGAACCGAGCCCTCGAATTGCTGATTGGTGATCTGCGCGTCGGTGTACCAGGTGTGCGTCACGCCAAGGCCGATGTACGGGCGGAACTTCGCCGCAGGAGCATTGAAGAAGTATTTGAACAGCAGGGTGGGGCTCCATTGCTTCGCGCTGCCGAGCGTGCCGTAATGTGAGAGGGTGCCGGTGCCTTTCAGATCGAAGGTCGGCGGAATGCCCATCTCGAGTTCGGCGGCGATATGGTCGGTGGCGAAGTAGCCGACTGTGAAGCCGGCGGTGTCAGCGCTCGAGATACCCGCGCCTGTGCCAGGAACATCGATATTGACCGGAGATCCGCCTACACTTGTTTCTTTGAGCGGACCGCTGCTGTCTTGCGGGGCAAAGTGAAACCAGCCTCCGGTCACATAGATGGATCCGGCAGATTGCGCATGTGCCGCGGTGGATACACACGCTAATGCCGCGATCCCTGTGATGACTTGTTTTATTTTCAATTTGTGCTCCTCCGAAAAAGCACGCTCATTATGAACACAACATTTCACATTAACCATAGCGGTGCCGTAGAGCATTTTCCCTAGGGCAAAGAGCGGCTTCGGAGCCTCGTTGCACGGCACTTGCATGTGATCGTTCACGCTGCCGAAACGGCTCCGAAAGGCCCCCGAACGGGGTAACACAAACGCGACCAACGGAATATCCAGAATGGCACGGCTTGCACGACTCTACGTTCCCGAACAGCCGCAGCATGTCATCCTGCGTGGTCTCGACCAGCAACCCGCCTTCGTCGACGACCAGGACTACGAGCTCTTCATCGACTGCTTGAGGACTGCTTCACGTGATCATCACCTCTCCATCCATGCCTATGCACTGATGCCGCAAGCGGTGCATCTGCTCGTCACGCCGCGCGACGAATCCAGCCTGCCCAAAGCGATGCAGGCCGTGGGACGCCGTTACGTGGCCCACTTCAATCGCCGCTACATGCGGCGCGGCACGCTCTGGGAAGGCCGCTATCGTGCCACGGTCATCGAGGGCGAGCGCTACTTCTTGCTCGCCACGCGCGTCGTCGAGATGGCGCCCGTGCGCGCGCAGCTCGTCGCGGCGCCGCAAGACTACAAGTGGTCCAGCTACCGTCATCACACCGGTCTCACGCTCGATGGCCTCATCACCGACCATCCGCTCTTCTGGTCGCTCGGCAACACGCCGTTCGAACGCCAGCACGCCTACAAGGAGCTGTGTGAACAGCCGCTCGACGAGCGCGAGGCCAACCGTCTCCTGCAGGCGACGCTCAAGGGCTGGGTGCTTGGCAGCGATGCCTATCGCGAATGGGCGTCGCATGCGGCCAACCGCCGGGTCTCGCCGCTGCCGCGCGGACGTCCGCGCAAGGTCCGCGAAACCCCACAGCCCCAATAACGGCCCGAAGCGCCAAAGCTGAAGCAGAAAATGAAACGGCGTCTCGAATTTTCGAGGTTCGCCGTTTCTTTTTGATGCTCGATGTTGTGTCCCCAATATATTTGAATGGCTTTGCACCATATTGATAATTGGTGCCATATCATCAAGTTTTATTTGCCATCTTTTTGATTCGTCGCGTATATTTCGTTTTCCGGCGATTGCCGCGGTGCAGCGTGCCGCGCACGACCGTGCTTCGTGACACATCAAGTTGAAAAAAGACCGTCGCAAGCGACAAGAAAATGGTTCAACGGCCGAGTCGGCCCCTCACAGTAGAGACGGTGTCCCCATGAACGATCATCAGCAACCGGCAGTCGGTTCGCTTCCCGCCGCGCAGGGCATGTACGACCCTGCGAACGAACACGACGCCTGCGGCGTCGGCTTCGTCGCCCATATCAAGGGGAAAAAGAGCCACGAGATCATTCAGCAGGGTCTCAAGATTCTCGAAAATCTCGACCACCGCGGCGCGGTCGGCGCCGATCCGCTGATGGGCGACGGCGCGGGCATCCTGATCCAGGTGCCGGACGGCTTCTATCGCGAGGAAATGGCCAAGCAGGGCGTGACGTTGCCGCCGGCTGGCGAATACGGCGTCGGCATGATCTTCCTGCCGAAGGAGCACGCATCGCGTCTCGCGTGCGAGCAGGAGCTGGAGCGCACGGTGAAGGCCGAAGGTCAGGTCGTGCTCGGCTGGCGCGATGTGCCGGTGGATTCCAACATGCCCATTTCGCCGACCGTGAAGGCGAGCGAGCCGCTGATCCGTCAGATCTTCATCGGCCGCGGCAAGGACATCGTCGTGACGGACGCGCTCGAGCGCAAGCTGTACATCATCCGCAAGACGGCGAGCCACCGCATTCAGGCGCTGAAGCTCAAGCACGGCAAGGAATACTTCGTGCCGTCGATGTCGTCGCGCACGGTCGTCTACAAGGGGCTGCTGCTCGCGGGGCAGGTTGGCGTGTATTACCGCGACCTGCAGGACGAGCGCGTCGTGTCGGCGCTCGCGCTCGTGCACCAGCGGTTCTCGACGAACACGTTCCCGGCGTGGGAACTCGCGCACCCGTACCGCATGATCGCCCACAACGGTGAAATCAACACCGTGAAGGGCAACGTCAACTGGCTGAACGCGCGCACCGGCGCGATCGCGTCGTACGTGCTCGGCGACGATCTCCCGAAGCTCTGGCCGCTGATCTATCCGGGCCAGTCGGATACCGCTTCGTTCGACAACTGTCTCGAACTGCTCGTGATGGCCGGCTATCCGCTCGTCCACGCGATGATGATGATGATCCCCGAAGCGTGGGAACAGCACACGCTGATGGATGACAACCGCCGCGCGTTCTACGAGTATCACGCCGCGATGATGGAGCCGTGGGACGGCCCCGCCGCGATCGCGTTCACGGACGGCCGCCAGATCGGCGCCACGCTCGATCGTAACGGCCTGCGTCCGGCGCGCTACCTCGTCACCGATGACGACCTGGTGATCCTCGCGTCGGAATCCGGCGTGCTGCCCATTCCCGAATCGAAGATCGTTCAGAAGTGGCGTCTGCAGCCGGGCAAGATGTTCCTGATCGACATGGAGCAGGGCCGCATCATCCAGGACAAGGAACTGAAGGACAACCTGTCCAACGCCAAGCCGTACAAGAGCTGGATCGAAGCCGTGCGCATCAAGCTCGACGAAATCGAGCCGAAGGCGGAAGACGTCGAAACGCAGCGTCGCGAAGCCGCCGCGCTGCTCGATCGTCAGCAGGCGTTCGGCTATACGCAGGAAGATCTCAAGTTCCTGATGGCGCCGATGGCGCAAGCGGGCGAGGAAGCCGTCGGTTCGATGGGCAACGACTCGCCGCTCGCGGTCATGTCCAACAAGAACAAGACGCTCTACAACTACTTCAAGCAGTTGTTCGCCCAGGTGACGAACCCGCCGATCGACCCGATCCGCGAAAACCTGGTGATGTCGCTCGTCTCGTTCATCGGTCCGAAGCCGAATCTGCTCGACACGACCAACATCAACCCGACGATGCGCCTCGAAGTGTCGCAGCCCGTGCTCGACTTCAAGGACATCGCGAAGATCCGCGCGATCGACAAGTACACCGGCGGCAAGTTCGGCTCGTACGAACTGAACATCTGCTATCCGTCGGCGTGGGGCAAGGAAGGCATCGAGGCGCGCATCGCGTCGTTGTGCGCGGAGGCCGTCGATGCCGTGCGTTCCGGCTACAACATCCTGATCGTGTCCGATCGCAAGATGGACCGCGACAACGTCGCGATTCCCGCGCTGCTCGCCACGTCCGCGATTCACTCGCATCTCGTCGCGCACGGTCTGCGCACGAGCACGGGTCTCGTCGTGGAAACGGGCTCCGCGCGTGAGACGCATCACTTCGCGCTGCTCGCGGGCTACGGCGCGGAAGCCGTTCACCCTTACCTCGCGCTGGAAACGCTCGCCAACCTGGCCGAAGGCCTGAAGGGCGACCTGTCGGCCGAGAAGGTGATCTACAACTTCACGAAGGCAGTCGGCAAGGGCCTCCTGAAGGTCATGTCGAAGATGGGCATTTCGACGTACATGTCCTACACCGGCGCGCAGATTTTCGAAGGCGTCGGCCTGTCGGCGGAACTCGTCGAGAAGTACTTCAAGGGCACGGCGTCGAAGGTCGGCGGCATCGGCATCTTCGAAGTGGCGGAAGAAGCGATTCGCCTGCATCGCGACGCCTTCGGCGACAACCCGGTTCTCGCGAACATGCTCGACGCGGGCGGTGAATACGCGTATCGCGTGCGCGGCGAAGAGCACATGTGGACGCCGGACGCGATCGCCAAGCTGCAGCACTCGGCGCGCAGCAACTCGTATCAGACGTACAAGGAATACGCGCACATCATCAACGACCAGACGAAGCGTCACATGACGTTCCGCGGTCTGTTCGAGTTCAAGGTCGAACCGACGAAGGCGATCCCGCTCGACGAAGTGGAATCGGCGAAGGACATCGTCAAGCGCTTCGCGACCGGCGCGATGTCGCTCGGCTCGATTTCGACCGAAGCGCACGCCACGCTGGCTGTGGCGATGAACCGCATCGGCGGCAAGTCGAACACCGGCGAAGGCGGCGAGGACGAAACGCGTTATCGCAACGAACTGCGCGGCATTCCGATCAAGAACGGCGATTCGTTGCAATCGATCATCGGCAAGGAAGTCATCACCGACATCCCGCTGAAGGACGGCGATTCGCTGCGCTCGAAGATCAAGCAGGTCGCGTCGGGCCGCTTCGGCGTGACGGCGGAGTATCTGTCGTCGGCGGATCAGATCCAGATCAAGATGGCGCAGGGCGCGAAGCCGGGCGAAGGCGGTCAGCTGCCGGGCCACAAGGTCTCGGATTACATCGGCAAGCTGCGTTACTCGGTGCCGGGCGTGGGCCTCATTTCGCCGCCGCCGCACCACGACATCTATTCGATCGAAGACCTGGCGCAGCTCATTCACGATCTGAAGAACGTGAATTCGTCGTCGAGCATTTCGGTGAAGCTGGTCTCGGAAGTGGGCGTCGGCACGGTTGCCGCGGGCGTCGCGAAGGCCAAGGCGGATCACGTTGTGATCGCGGGTCATGACGGCGGCACGGGCGCATCGCCGCTGTCGTCGCTCAAGCACGCGGGCACGCCGTGGGAACTCGGCCTCGCCGAAACGCAGCAGACGCTCGTGCTGAACCGCCTGCGCGGCCGCATCCGCGTGCAGGCCGACGGCCAGATGAAGACCGGCCGCGACGTCGTGATCGGCGCGCTGCTCGGCGCGGACGAGTTCGGCTTCGCGACGGCGCCGCTCGTCGTCGAAGGCTGCATCATGATGCGCAAGTGCCATCTGAACACGTGCCCGGTCGGCGTCGCGACGCAGGATCCGGTGCTGCGCGCGAAGTTCACGGGCCAGCCGGAACACGTCGTCAATTACTTCTTCTTCGTCGCGGAAGAAGTGCGCGAAATCATGGCGCAGTTCGGCATCCGCAAGTTCGATGACCTGATCGGCCGCGTCGATCTGCTCGACATGAAGAAGGGCATCGAGCACTGGAAGGCGAAGGGTCTCGACTTCTCGCGCATCTTCTATCAGGTGCCGGTTGCCGAAGACGTCGCGCGCAAGCACGTCGATGTGCAGGATCACGGTCTCGACAAGGCACTCGATCACACGCTGATCGAGAAGTCGAAGGCGGCGATCGAGAAGGGCGAGCATGTGTCGTTCATCCAGCCGGTGCGCAACGTGAACCGCACGGTCGGCGCGATGCTGTCCGGCCTGATCGCGAAGAAGCACGGCCACGACGGTTTGCCGGATGACGCGATCCATATTCAGCTGAAGGGCACGGCGGGCCAGAGCTTCGGCGCGTTCCTCGCGAAGGGCGTGACGCTCGATCTCGTCGGCGACGGCAACGACTACGTCGGCAAGGGTCTGTCGGGCGGACGCATCATCATTCGCCCGACCAACGACTTCCGCGGCAAGTCCGAGGAAAACATCATCTGCGGCAACACGGTGATGTACGGCGCGATCGAAGGCGAATCGTATTTCCGCGGCGTCGCGGGCGAGCGCTTCTGCGTGCGTAACTCGGGCGCGACGGCGGTCGTCGAAGGCACGGGCGATCACGGCTGCGAATACATGACGGGCGGCACGGTGGTCGTGCTCGGCGAGACGGGCCGCAACTTCGCGGCGGGCATGTCGGGCGGCATCGCGTTCGTGTACGACCCGGACGGCACGTTCGCCGGTAAGTGCAACAAGTCGATGGTCGCGCTCGATCCGGTTCTGCAACAGGCGGAACAGGAGCGCACGATCGATCGCGCGCTGTGGCACACCGGCAAGACCGACGAAGCGCTGCTCAAGGGCCTGATCGAGCGTCACTTCCAGTTCACCGGCTCGCCGCGCGCGAAGTCCCTGCTCGAAAACTGGGATTCGGCGCGCCGTCAGTTCGTGAAGGTGTTCCCGACCGAGTACAAGCGCGCGCTCACCGAGATGGGCGCGAAGAAGTCGAAGGACGCCATCGCGGCCTGAAGCGGTTTTTAACGATAGAAGGCCTTCCCGATGCGAGTGCGTCGGGAAGCAGGTCCCTCACTGTACATAGAGAAAGAAATGGGCAAGGCAACCGGTTTTCTCGAGTTCGAACGCCGCCACGAGGCGTACGAAGCACCGCTGACCCGCGTCAAGCACTACAAGGAATTCGTCGCTGCGCTGACCGATGAAGACGCGAAGGTTCAAGGCGCGCGCTGCATGGATTGCGGCATCCCGTTCTGCAACAACGGCTGCCCGGTCAACAACATCATTCCGGACTTCAACGATCTCGTGTTCCAGCAGGACTGGAAGAGCGCGATCAATGTGCTGCATTCGACGAACAACTTCCCGGAGTTCACGGGCCGCATCTGTCCGGCGCCGTGCGAAGCGGCTTGCACGCTCGGCATCAACGACGATCCGGTCGGCATCAAGTCGATCGAGCACGCGATCATCGACAAGGCTTTCGCCGAAGGCTGGGTCGTGCCGCAACCGCCGAAGCACAAGACGGGCAAGAAAGTGGCCGTCGTCGGTTCCGGGCCCGCGGGTCTGGCTGCCGCGCAACAACTGGGGCGCGCCGGGCACGATGTCGTCGTGTTCGAGAAGAACGATCGCATCGGCGGTCTGCTGCGTTACGGCATCCCCGACTTCAAGCTGGAGAAGTGGCTGATCGACCGCCGCATGCGCCAGATGGAAGCGGAAGGCGTGTCGTTCCGCACGAACGTGTTCATCGGCAAGGATGCGCTGCCGGAGTACATCGCGAATACGGCGAAGGAAACCATCACGCCGGACGAACTGAAGGAACAGTTCGACGCGGTCGTGATCGCGGGCGGCTCGGAAATGCCGCGCGATCTGCCGGTGCCGGGGCGCGAACTGGAAGGCATCTATTACGCGATGGAATTCCTGCCGCAGCAGAACAAGGTCAACGCGGGCGACAAGCTCACGGATCAACTGCTCGCGAAGGGCAAGCATGTCGTCGTGATCGGCGGCGGCGATACGGGTTCGGATTGCGTCGGCACGTCGAATCGTCATGGCGCGAAGGGCGTCACGCAGTTCGAACTGCTCGCGCAGCCGCCCGAGGAAGAGAACAAGCCGCTCGTGTGGCCGTACTGGCCGATCAAGCTGCGCACGTCTTCTTCGCACGAAGAAGGTTGCGAGCGCGACTGGTCGGTCGCGACGAAGCGTTTCGAGGGCAAGAACGGCAAGGTTGAAAAGCTGATTGCGGTTCGCGTCGAATGGAAGGGCGGCAAGATGGTCGAAGTGCCGAACTCCGAGTTCGAACTGAAGGCCGATCTCGTGCTGCTCGCGATGGGCTTCACGCAGCCGGTGTCGCCGGTGCTGGACGCGTTCGGCGTCGAGAAGGATGCGCGCGGCAACGTGCGTGCCGCGACCGAAGGCGACAAGGCGTATTACACGTCGGTGGACAAGGTGTTCACGGCGGGCGATATGCGTCGCGGACAGTCGCTGGTCGTGTGGGCGATTCGCGAAGGACGTCAGTGCGCGCGTTCCGTCGATGCGTATCTGATGGGTTCCAGCGAGTTGCCGCGTTAAACAGGCTTCGACGCTCGATGTAGAAAGGCCACGCGATTGCGTGGCCTTTTTGCTTTCTACGCTGCGCGAGCGCGTTCAGGCTTCGGCCATCGCCCGCTCGATCTCGATCTTGTAGTCATGGAACATCGCCACCGACTCGCGATGCGCGACGCTCAAGATAGCCGCCTTCGGCAGACGCTCGGTGAGCGTGTTGTAGATATGCAGTTCATTCTCGGCATCGAGCGCGCTGGTGGCTTCATCGAGGAAGAGGAAGTCGGGCTTGTGCAGGAGCACGCGCGCCGCGGCCAGCCGTTGCTGCTCGCCAGGCGACAGACTGCGCGCCCAATGCGCGCTCTCATCCAGCCGGTCCGCATAAGCCTCGAGATTGCACACACGCAGCGCGTCGCGCGATTCGTCGTCGCTGAACGTGCCGCCCGGCGACGGATACGATAGCGCCGCGCGCAACGTGCCGATCGGCAGATAGCTCATCTGCGGGATGAACATCATCTTCGCGTCGACGGGCGCGTCGATGGTGCCGTCGCCGAACGGCCACAAGCCTGCGAGCGCGCGCATCAGCGTGCTCTTGCCCGACCCCGACGGCCCGACGACGAGCCAGCGCGATCCCGGCTCGATGGAAACATCTGTCACGCGCGAAAGCGGTGTGCCGTTCGGCAGCGCGAGCATGAGGCCTCTGGTCGTGAGCGAAGGCGTGCTCGTGTAATGCAGGTTGATGCCGCCGCGCTCCGTCGCCGGCGACGTTTCCTCGCGGATATGCGTCGAGCGCATCACGCGCTTGAATTCGCGCAGACGGTTGACGGTGGCGCGCCATTCGACCAGCGTCGAATAACTGTTGATGAACCAGGAAAAGGAATCGCTGACCGTGCCGAACGCCGATGAAATCTGCATCAGCACGCCGAATGAAAACGCGCCGGCGAAGTAGCGCGGCGCCGCGACCATGATCGGGAAGATGATCGCGATCTGCCCGTAGAAGCTCAGCACGAAGGTCATGCGCTTCGTGTACTTCATGATCATCCACCAGTTGTCGCGGATGCGCTGGAAGATGGTCTTCGCATTCGCCGTCTCGGTGGCGATGCCGTCGTAGAACGCGATCTGCTCGGCGTTCTCGCGCACGCGGATCAGGCCGAAGCGGAAATCCGCCTCCACCTTCTGCTGCTGATAGTTGATCGACACGAGCGGATGCCCGACCTTCTGGATGATGAGCGAGCCGAGAATCGCATACAGCGCGGCGGCCCACACCATATAGCCCGGAATGGTGATCGGCGTGCCGCCGAGCGTGAGCGTCAGCGCGCCCGCGATGGTCCACAGAATCGTGATGAAGGTGACGAGCGTGACGAGCGTCGAGAGCAGATCGAGGGACAGCGATAGGGTCGTCGTGGCGAAGGACTGCAGGTCGTCCGAGATACGCTGGTCGGGGTTGTCGGCGAGGCGGTCGCGCTCGATGCGGTAGAACGCCTTGTCGCCGAGCCACTGCTCCAGAAACCGGTTGGTGAGCCACTGCCGCCAGCGGAACGCGAGCATCTGCCGCAGATAGCGCCCGTACACCGCGAGCAGGATGTACGCGAACGCGAGGCCCGTGAA
This sequence comes from Caballeronia calidae, assembly GCF_900044055.2. Lineage (GTDB taxonomy): Bacteria > Pseudomonadota > Gammaproteobacteria > Burkholderiales > Burkholderiaceae > Caballeronia > Caballeronia calidae. The sequence continues at coordinate 73,654 of NZ_FCOX02000032.1, forward strand.
GATCAGCAGCAGATGCGGAAAGTCCTTGACGTTCTTGTTCTGCAGCGCGTTGTAGAAGTCGGCGTTCCAGCTGTTGAGGCGGACGTTGATCCACACGACCGTCATGTTGATCGCGATGATCGCGACGAGCAGCCCCCACGCGACGCGGCGTTCCTCCGACACCCAGTAGGGCTTGATGAGGCTCCACGCCGAAACTTCGTCGGCCTTCTGCTGCGTATTTTCGATGCGAGTGTTGGTCATGAGCTTCCTGCTGATGCGCCTCGACGCGCCCGAAGGCGACGCCCGCGGCCGGGCTGCGCGCGGCTTTTTGAGTCCGTAAATTCTTCCGGGGTTCTCTTAACGCTCACTTAATTTCGCGCGATCGTTCGGTGAACCATGCTCGCGGCATTGTGCCAGAGTGCCGCCGCACGGGATAAAAGCCGGGCAATCCCCGTTTGCAGCGGGTTCGGCTTTCATGTTTTAATGATCCTCGACGAAACAGGGGTGCTTCGCGCGCATCCGCGGCCGGATCGGTCACCAGCGCGGCGAGGCTGAGAGAGACCCTTTGCACCCGATCCGGGTAATACCGGCGAGGGAAGTTTCCGGAGATCGCGCGACACCTGGCGCCCCTCCAGTCTCTTCCGTATCTTCATTCCGCCCGGCGCGTATCATCCGAAGCCGGGCCGGTCTCTCCCCTGATTTCGTCCTTGTGATGTGGCGCCGCGCCGGCATGGTCGAGATCGCGTACTTCGTCTCCCCCGTGCAGTGCCGCGCCACGGCTATGGGAGACATCGAATTGAACAGGATCGAACAGGGCGCCGCGCGCCGGCCGGATTTCGCCGTCGTCGGCGGCGGGCTCGTGGGGCGGCTCGTTGCGTGGCAGCTCGCGGGCGCGGGCCATGATGTCGCGCTCTACGAACGCGGCGATGCAGCGGGCACGCAATCGGCGGCGTGGGTCGCCGCGGCGATGCTCGCGCCGCTCGCGGAGGCGGCGAGCGCCGAGCCGCTCGTCGTCGGGCTCGGGGCGGCGTCGCTCGGGCGCTGGCCGCGTCTCATCGCGCAACTGCCCGAACCGGTGTTCTTCCAGCGCCACGGCACGCTGGTCGTCTGGCATGGCGCCGATCGCGCCGAGGCGCCGCTCTTCGAGCGCCGCTTGCGCGCCAACTCGCCCGCCGTTCTGCTCGATGGCGGATTCGTCAAGCTCGCGGGCGCGCAGGTTGCCCAAGCTGAACCCGCGCTCGGGACGCGCTTCGCGCAGGGCTGGCTGCTGCCGAACGAAGGGCAACTGGACAACCGTCAGGCGTTGAGCGCGCTCGCGGCGGGTCTCGCCGCGCGCGGCGTGCGTACGCACTGGAACACGCCCGTCGATGCGATGCCGGATGCGCGCTGGATCGTCGATTGCCGCGGCCTGGGCGGCAAGCCCGCGTGGCCCGCGCTGCGCGGCATTCGCGGCGAAGTCGCCCGCGTGCATGCGCCGGGCATCGGGCTTTCGCGGCCGGTGCGGCTGCTGCATCCGCGCTATCCGCTCTACATCGCGCCGAAGGAAAACGATCTGTATGTGATCGGCGCAACGGAAGTGGAGGGCGAGGACATGTCGCCCGTGAGCGTGCGCTCGGCGCTCGAACTGCTGAGCGCCGCGTTCGCCGTGCATCCGGGCTTCGGCGAGGCGCGCATCCTCGAACTCAATTCACATTGCCGGCCGACCTTGCCGGATCATCGCCCGGCGATCGTCTGGGACGGGGCGCGGACCTTGCGCGTGAACGGCCTCTACCGGCACGGCTTCATGATCGCGCCGGAAGTCGCCGATGCCGCGTGCGGCATGGCCGAAGCGCTCATGTCCGGCGATGTCGCCGATCACGATGCATTCGCGCAGTTCCGCCAAGCCGCGCGCTGGCCCGAACTGCTTCACGACGAAACCGCGGTCGCCGCGCTCTAGTCAACAGGAAAAAGCATGAACATCCACATCAATCAACGCGTCTTCGACTTGCACGATGCCGCGACCGTCACCGAAGCGCTCACCGCATTCGGCGCGAAGCCGCCGTTCGCGGTCGCGCTGAACGGCCAGTTCGTCGCGCGCGGCGAGCACGCGACGAAGACGCTCGCCGCCGGCGACAAGCTCGATGTCGTGTCGCCCGTCGCGGGCGGCTGAATTCCGAAACCGAAGGATCGAACCATGACCACACAGACCGCCGACGTCCTCATGCTCTACGGCGAGGCGTTTCCGAGCCGCGTGCTGCTCGGCACGTCGCGTTATCCGTCGCTGCAATCGCTTTCCGACTCCATCGACGCCGCGCGGCCGGGCATGGTCACGGTCGCGCTGCGCCGCCAGTCGGAGACGGGCGAAGCCGGCTTCTTCGACGTATTGAAGCGCCACGGCGTCGCGCTTTTGCCGAACACGGCCGGGTGCCAGAGCGTCGACGAAGTGCTGACGACCGCGCACATGGCGCGCGAAGTGTTCGACACGCCGTGGATCAAGCTCGAGCTGATCGGCGACGACTACACGCTGCAGCCCGATCCGATCGGGCTCGTCGAAGCGGCGGGCAAGCTGATCCGCGAGGGCTTCAAGGTGCTGCCGTACTGCACGGAGGATCTCGTGATCGGGCGGCGCCTGCTCGATGTCGGCTGCGAAGCGCTGATGCCGTGGGGCGCGCCGATCGGCACCGGCAAGGGCGTGACCAATCCGTACGGGCTGCGCACGCTGCGTGAGCGCCTGCCGGACACGCCGCTGATCGTCGATGCGGGTCTCGGCGTGCCGTCGCACGCGTGTCAGGTAATGGAGTGGGGCTTCGACGGCGTGCTGCTCAACACCGCCGTCTCGCAGGCGACGTTTCCGCCGCAGATGGCGCGCGCGTTCGCGCTCGGCGTCGAAGCGGGGCGCACCGCGTTCCTCGCCGGTCCGATGGCCGAGCGCGACAGCGCGCAGGCGAGCACGCCGGTCGTCGGCATGCCGTTCTGGCATCAGGACGGAGGCGCGGCATGAGCTTGCTGAATCGCGAAGTCTTCTGGCCCCCGGCGGACGAGCTGATCGAAGTCGCCGAGCGGATTCGCGCGCGTCTGGGCGACTGGCCCGCGGCCGAAACGCGCTGGCGCATCTGCCTGACCGCGCCCGAATCGCCTAAAGCGGACGATCTGATCGTATTCACCGAGCCGCATGACGCGGACATCGACCGGCTCGCGAAAAGCGGCGCGGCGCTCGTCGAAGCGCACGGCGGCCGCGTCACGTTGCGTCGCGGCGAGGAGCGTTTCGCGCTGGAAGGCGAATGGTCGGATGACTGGCTGGCCGCGCTCGCCGCCTTCCTCGACTGCAATTTCGAGCCGCACGATGCGCTCACGCTCGCGCTTGCCTGGCGCGCCGGCGACGAGAAAAAGGACGACGCGTGGCCCGTCGATTTCGCGACTTTTCCCCGCGTCGCCGATTTGCCCGCCGCGCCCGAGGGCGGCTTTGCTCCGTGCACGGACCGCCTCGGCCTTTATCCGGTGCTGCCGGACGCCGAATGGGTCGAGCGCGTGCTCGATCTCGGCGTTCGCACCGCGCAATTGCGTCGCAAGTCGACGGACGCCTCCGATCTGCAACGCGAAATCGCGCGCTCGGTCGAAGCGGGGCGTCGCCATGACGCGCAGCTTTTCATCAACGATCACTGGCGCGAGGCGATCGCGGCGGGCGCGTATGGCGTGCATCTCGGTCAGGAGGACGTGCAGACCGCCGATCTGAACGCGATCGCGAAAGCGGGCCTGCGCCTCGGATTGTCGACGCACGGCTACTACGAGATGCTGCGCGCGCTGCATTTCAGACCGAGCTATCTCGCGCTCGGCGCCGTCTTCCCGACGACGACGAAAGTCATGCCGACCAAGCCGCAAGGGCTCGCGCGGCTCGGCCGCTACGTGCAATTGCTGTCGGGGCGCGTGCCGCTCGTCGCGATCGGCGGGATCGACGCCAAGGTCATGCCCGATGTCCTCGCGACGGGCGTCGGCAGCGCGGCGGTCGTGCGCGCGGTGACCGAGGCGGTGGACGCGGCGGCAGCGGTGTCATCGTTGCAACAGATGTTTGCAAGGCAACGGTAAAGAGTCCCAAAAACAAAAGGGGGCGGGATTAGGCAAAGCACCGATTGCGCGCAGGCCCTATAATTCGGCGTTTTGCGTCAACGGGACCTCTTACCCAGTGCCTGCTTCCTCCCAGACTCTGCTGGAGCTACGCGACCTCGATTTCGGCTACGGCGACCGACTCATTCTGTCGAACCTGAACATGCGCTTCACGCGTGGGCAGGTGGTCGCGGTCATGGGTGGCTCCGGCTGCGGCAAGACCACGACCCTGCGCCTCGTCGGCGGACTCGTCAAGGCGAACCGCGGCCAGGTGCTGTTCGACGGACAGGACGTCGGCGCGCAGACGCGCGAGGGCCTTTACGCGCTGCGCCGCAAGATGGGCATGCTGTTCCAGTTCGGCGCGCTGTTCACCGACCAGACCGTGTTCGAGAACGTGGCGTTTCCGCTGCGCGAGCACACCGATCTGCCGGAAGACCTGATCCGCGACCTCGTGCTGATGAAGCTGAACGCGGTCGGATTGCGCGGCGCGCGCGATCTCGCGCCGTCCGAGATTTCGGGCGGCATGGCGCGCCGCGTCGCGCTCGCCCGCGCCATCGCGCTCGATCCCCAGCTGATGATGTACGACGAGCCCTTCGCCGGCCTCGATCCCATTTCGCTCGGCATCACCGCGCAACTCATCCGCACGATCAACGACGCGCTCGGCGCGACTTCCATCCTCGTCACGCATGACGTGCCCGAGTCGTTCGCGATCGCGGACTACGTGTACTTCATCGCGAACGGCGGCATTCACGCCGAGGGCACGCCGGCACAACTGCGCGCGTCGCAGGACCCGACCGTGCGCCAGTTCATCGACGGCACGCCGGACGGCCCCTTCAAGTTCCACTATGCGAGCACGCCGCTCGCGGCGGACTTCGGCATCGGAGGGCAGGCATGATCAGCGCACTCGGACGCTGGGTGCTCGACGGTTTCGGCACCGCGGGCTACGCGACGCGCATGTTCCTGCGCCTCGTGTTCGAATTCTTTCCGCTGTTGCGGCGCCCGCGCCTCGTCACGAAACAGATCCACTTCGTCGGCAACTATTCGCTCGTGATCATCGCGGTGTCGGGCTTGTTCGTCGGCTTCGTGCTCGGCTTGCAGGGCTACTACACGCTGAGCCGTTACGGCTCGGAACAGGCGCTCGGCCTGCTGGTCGCGCTGTCGCTCGTGCGCGAACTCGGCCCGGTCGTGACGGCGCTGCTCTTCGCGGGGCGCGCGGGCACGTCGCTGACCGCCGAAATCGGCCTGATGAAGGCCGGCGAGCAACTCACGGCGATGGAAATGATGGCCGTCGATCCGCTCAAGGTGGTCGTCGCGCCGCGCATGTGGGCGGGTATCGTCGCGATGCCGGTGCTGGCCGCTATCTTCAGCGCGGTCGGCATCATCGGCGGCTATGTCGTCGGCGTGATGCTGATCGGCGTCGATCCGGGCGCGTTCTGGTCGCAGATGCAAGGCGGCGTGGACGTATGGCGCGATGTCGGCAACGGCGTCATCAAGAGCATCGTGTTCGGCTTCGCGGTGACGTTCATCGCGCTGTTCCAGGGCTACGAGGCGAGACCGACGCCGGAAGGCGTGTCGCGCGCGACGACGAAAACTGTCGTGTACGCATCGCTCGCCGTGCTCGGGCTCGATTTCCTGCTGACCGCACTGATGTTCAGCTAATGGACCAAGCGCAGGCGCCCGGCAAAAGGGTGCAGGCGTTGTGAAGGGCACAGACCCTCACGCGCCATCTGCGAAAAGATTCTCTTTGGGAAAACGATGAAAAAGACTGCTCTCGACTTTTGGGTCGGCCTCTTCGTGGTGCTCGGTTTCGTGGCGCTGCTGTTCCTCGCGCTGAAGGCGGGCAACATGAGTTCCCTGTCGTTCCAGCAAACCTACGCGGTAAAACTCAAGTTCGACAATATCGGCGGGCTGAAGGCGCGCGCGCCCGTGAAGAGCGCGGGCGTGACGGTCGGACGCGTCGGCGGCATCGGCTTCGATTCGAACACGTATCAGGCCGTCGTGACGATCGATATCGACAAGCAATATCAGTTTCCGAAGGATTCGTCCGCGAAGATTCTCACTTCGGGTCTGCTCGGCGAGCAGTACATCGGCCTCGAGCCGGGCGGCGACGATCAGATGCTGAAGAACGGCGACACCATCACGATGACGCAGTCCGCCGTGGTGCTCGAGAACCTGATCGGCCAGTTCCTCTATAACAAGGCGGCGGATTCCGGCGCCTCGAAATCGCAGGCAGCGCCGGCCGCGCCCGCACCCGCTTTCCCGGGCGCGGCAAGCGCGATGGGCGCTTCGGGCGCGAACGCCGCGTCGGGCGCGTCTCAATAAGGAGAAAAGCATGCAGGCGATGGGGATGCGGCGCGCGATCATCCTGGCGGGCGTCATGGCGCTCGCCGGTTGCGCGACGGTGACGACGCCGACCAAAGGGGACCCGCTCGAGAGCTACAACCGGACGATGTTCACGATCAACGACAAGGTCGATCAGTACGCGTTGAAGCCGATAGCGAAGGGTTATGTGTGGGCCGTGCCGGAGCCGGTGCGCAACAGCGTGACCAACTTCTTCTCGAATATCGGCGACGTGTATATCGCCGCGAACAATCTGCTGCAGTTGAAGGTTGCGGATGGCGTGTCGGACATCATGCGCGTCGCGATCAACACGGTGTTCGGCGTCGGCGGCCTGTTCGACGTCGCGACCATCGCCAAGCTGCCGAAGCACGCCGGGGATTTCGGCCTGACGCTCGGCCACTATGGCATGCCGCCCGGCCCGTATGTCGTGCTGCCGCTGCTCGGGCCGAGCACCGTGCGGGATTCGACTGGCCTCGTCGTCGATTATTTCGGCAACCCGCTCACGTACGTGAGCCCGGGTTCGGTGAGCTGGGCACTCTACGGCGTGAATCTCGTCAACGTGCGTGCGAATCTGCTCGGCGCAACGGACGTGCTCGCCGACGCCGCGCTCGACAAATATTCGTTCGTGCGCAACGCGTATCTGCAGCGCCGTCAGTACCTGATCTCGGGCGGCGATGGCGGCATGCCGGATTACGGCGAGGCCCCGCTGCCGAACTATGGCGACGAGGGCGCGGCTGTGGCAGTTCCCGCGACGGGGGCATCGGCGGCCGCGGGCGAGCCTGCGTCCGGCGCTGCCGCGCCAGCGCCGGCGAGCGGAACCGGCAACACGGTGCCGGGCAACCAGTACGTTCCGCCGTCGGGCTTCCCTTCATTCCGCTTGCGTTGAGCGAGCCTTCGCTAACGCGCGGTAACATATCTAACGACTTTTATTACGCTTTGATAGCAGCACCGCCTGAACTCGGTTCAGGCGGTGCGCTCAAACCGAAGCCTCTACTTTTGCAGGGTCTGTGATGAAAAAACTTTTGCTTCTTCCCCTTTTTGCGGCGTTCATGGCGATGTGCGGCGTCGCGTCGGCGCAGAGCGTCGATACGAGCGCGCCTGACGTGATGATCAAGACGGTCACGCAGCAAGTCCTCGACGAGATCAAGTCGGACTCGAAGATCCAGTCGGGCGACATCAGCAAGATCACCGAGCTCGTCAACCAGAAGATCCTGCCGTACACGGACTTCACGCGCACGACGCGTCTCGTGATGGGCCGCAACTGGAACTCGGCGACGCCTGAGCAGCAGAAGCAGATCGTCGAGCAGTTCAAGATGCTCCTGATCCGCACGTACTCGGGCGCGCTCGCGCAGGTGCGCAACCAGACGGTCCAGTACAAGCCGTTCCGCGCGAATCCGGATGACACCGATGTCGTCGTCCGCTCGGTCGTCATGAACAACGGCCAGCCGGTCGAGCTCGACTATCGCCTGTACAAGACGGCGCAAGGCTGGCGCGTGTACGACATCAACGTACTTGGCGCATGGCTGATCCAGGCGTACCAGCAGCAGTTCAACGAGCAGATTTCGCAGAACGGTGTGAGCGGTCTGCTGCAGTTCCTGACGCAGCGTAATCAGCAGCTCGCGAGCGGCAAGGCATCGTGAGCACGCAAGCCACGGGCGGCCGTTTCCAGACGGCCGCAACCTTGACCCACGAGAGCGCGAAGGCCGCGCTCGACGCGGGTCTGTCGCGCATCGCTGCAGGCGCGACCGAAGTCGATTGCGCGCCGCTCACGCAGTTCGATTCCTCCGCGCTCGCCGTGCTGCTCGCGTGGCAGCGCGCCGCGTCCGCGCGCGGCGCCGCGTTGGGCGTCGTCAACCTTCCTTCCGGGCTCGTGAGTCTCGCGCGAGCCTACGGCGTCGATACGCTCCTCTCGTTCCGACATTGATCCTGTTCTGACTCTGCGCAGAAGGCGGCGGCGTGCTTCGCCGCCGCAATCAGGATCGCTCTGAAGTCGGCTCCAGCCGCTTTGCCCTATAATCAAACGTTTTTTTCGGCCCTACACCCGGCCCTTTTTGTCTGAGCACGGGTCCGTCAAGGCGAAATCCGCACAATCGAGGCGCGGCCGCGCGAGGCGCGCGCACTGTCCATGTCAGCCATAGAAATCCGAAACGTCAGGAAGCGCTACAAGGAGCTTCAGGCGCTCAAAGGCGTCAGCCTTACGGTGGAAGAGGGCGAGTTCTTCGGCTTGCTCGGCCCGAACGGCGCGGGTAAAACCACGTTGATCAGCATTCTGGCCGGCCTGGCGCGCGCCGATAGCGGCACGATCTCCGTGCGCGGCCACGACGTCGTCAGCGACTTCCGGGCGGCGCGCCGCGCGCTCGGCATCGTGCCGCAGGAACTGGTGTTCGATCCGTTCTTCACCGTGCGCGAATCGCTCCGGATTCAGTCGGGCTATTTCGGCTTGCGCAACAACGACGACTGGATCGACGAAGTGATGGCCAATCTCGATCTCACCGAGAAAGCCGACGTCAACACGCGTGCGCTCTCCGGCGGGATGAAGCGCCGCGTGCTCGTCGCGCAGGCGCTCGTACACCGGCCTCCGGTGATCGTGCTCGACGAGCCCACCGCCGGCGTCGATGTCGAACTGCGCCAGACGCTGTGGAAGTTCATCTCGCGCCTGAATCGCGAGGGCCACACGATCGTGCTGACGACGCACTATCTCGAAGAAGCCGAATCGCTGTGCGACCGGCTCGCGATGCTTCGTCGCGGGGAAGTCGTCGCGCTGGAGCGCACGAGCGCGCTGCTGCAGCGTTTCTCGGGCATGCAACTGTTTCTGCGGCTCGCGAACGGCCCGTTGCCCGCCGATCTGCGCGCGCTCGAAGTCGATCCGCACGCGGTGTCCGGCACGCAGCACCTGCTGCGCCTGTCGAGCTACGACGACGTCGAGCCGATTCTCGCGAAATGCCGCGCGGCCGGCTGCACGTTTGATGAAATCGAAGTGCGCAAGGCGGATCTGGAAGACGTGTTCGTGCAGGTGATGAACGAGCCGGAAGTAGTCGAGGGACTTTCATGAGCGGTTTCCAGACGTTGTTCTACAAGGAGCTCCTGCGCTTCTGGAAGGTCTCGTTTCAGACCGTGCTCGCGCCGGTCGTCACGGCGCTGCTGTATCTGACCATCTTCGGTCACGCGCTGTCGGGACATGTGCAGGTGTATTCGGGCGTCGGCTACACGAGCTTTCTCGTGCCCGGCCTCGTGATGATGAGCGTGCTGCAGAACGCGTTCGCGAATAGCTCGTCGTCGCTGATCCAGTCGAAGATCACCGGTAATCTGGTGTTCGTGCTGCTGCCGCCGATCGCGCATTGGGAGATGTTCTTCGCGTATGTGCTGGCATCGGTCGTGCGCGGCTTGTGTGTCGGGCTCGGGGTGTTCATCGTGACGATTTGGTTCATCCCGATGTCTTTTTCGGCGCCGTTTTACATCATTGCTTTCGCGATCCTCGGTTCGGGCATTCTCGGCACGCTCGGTTTGATCGCGGGCATCTGGGCCGACAAGTTCGATCAGTTGGCCGCGTTCCAGAACTTCCTGATCATGCCGCTCACGTTTCTTTCCGGCGTGTTCTACTCGACTCATACGCTGCCGCCCGTGTGGCGCGCGGTGTCGCATCTGAATCCGTTCTTCTACATGATCGACGGCTTTCGTTACGGCTTTTTCGGCCTGTCCGACGTCGATCCGCTGATGAGCCTCGGCATCGTCGGCGGGTTCCTGGCCGTGCTGGCGTTGATCGCCGCGCGACTGCTTGCGAGCGGCTACAAGCTGCGTCACTAATTCAAGGAGACTTCCATGTTGCCGACTCCGGAGCAGGTGAAGGATTACATCGCTGGCGGCCTGCCTTGCCAGCATCTCGAAGTGGAAGGCGACGGCCAGCACTTTTTCGCGACCATCGTGAGCGATGCGTTCGTCGGCAAGCGGCTGATCGCGCGTCATCAACTGGTTTATGCGGCGCTCGGCGAGCGCATGCGCGAGGAGATTCATGCGCTCAGCATGAAGACCCTCACCCCCGACGAGTGGAAAGCGGCCTGAGTCCACCCGGCGAAGCCAATCAGGTCACAAGACTAACCCAAGCATCACCGGCATCACCGGAAAGACTAAGGCAGTAGAGAGTGCGATTCATTCAAGACAACCGCGGCGCCGAGAACGGCTCTGCAGCAGGAAGCTCGGTCGAAGGACAAGCAAGCATGGATAAACTGGTCATCACGGGGGGCGCGAAGCTCTCCGGCGAAATCACCGTCTCGGGCGCGAAGAACGCGGCTTTGCCGATTCTGTGCGCGAGCCTTCTCACCGCCGACGACGTCCATCTGTCGAACGTGCCGAATCTTCAGGACGTGCGCACGATGGTCAAGCTGCTGCGCCAGATGGGCGTGCAGTCCGAAGTGTCAGGCGACGGGCGCGTGAACCTCAATGCATCGAAGGTCGACAAGCTGGTCGCGCCGTACGAAATGGTGAAGACGATGCGCGCGTCGATTCTCGTGCTCGGCCCGCTCGTCGCGCGCTTCGGCGAGGCGAAGGTGTCGTTGCCCGGCGGCTGCGCTATCGGCGCGCGTCCGGTCGATCAGCACATCAAGGGCCTGCAGGCGATGGGCGCCGAGATCAACATCGAGCACGGCTTCATCGAGGCGCGCGCGAAGCGTCTGAAGGGCGCGCGCGTCATCACCGACATGATCACCGTCACCGGCACGGAAAACCTGTTGATGGCAGCGGTGCTGGCCGAAGGCGAGACCGTCATCGAGAACGCGGCGCGCGAGCCGGAAGTGAGCGATCTCGCGCATCTGCTCGTGAAGATGGGCGCGAAGATCGACGGCATCGGCACGGATAGGCTCGTCATTCAGGGCGTCGACAAGCTGCATGGCGCGAAGCACGACGTCGTGCCGGATCGCATCGAGGCGGGCACGTTCCTGTGCGCGGTTGCGGCCGCGGGCGGCGATGTCACGCTGCGCAAAGTCAGTTCGCATCTGCTCGATGCCGTGACGGCCAAACTGCGCGAAGCGGGCGTGAGCATCGAGGAAGGCGACGACTGGATGCGCGTGCGCATGGCGAAGCGCCCCGACACGGTGAACATCCGCACCTCCGAATATCCTGCGTTCCCGACGGACATGCAGGCGCAATTCATGGCGCTCAATACGATCGCGAACGGCACGTCGCAAGTCGTCGAGACGATCTTCGAGAACCGCTTCATGCACGTGCAGGAGTTGAACCGTCTTGGCGCGCATATCACCATCGACGGCAACACGGCGCTCGTCGCCGGCGTCGAGAAGCTTTCCGGTGCGAAGGTCATGGCGACCGACCTGCGCGCATCGGCGAGCCTCGTGATCGCGGCGATGTGCGCGGACGGCGAGACGCTGGTCGACCGCATCTACCATCTGGATCGCGGCTACGACCGCATGGAGTCGAAGCTGACGGCCGTGGGCGCGAACGTTCGCCGCATCAAGGGCAGCGGGAGCGAGCAATGAGTTCGCTGCCGCAGACGTCGTCATCGGTCGAGCCGAGCGCGCCCCTCACGCTCGCGCTGTCGAAAGGGCGTATCTTCGAGGAAACGCTTCCGCTGCTCGCGGCCGCCGGCGTGCAGGTGGCGGAAGATCCGGAAAGCTCGCGCAAGCTGATTCTGCCGACCACGAACCCGAACCTGCGCGTGATCATCGTGCGCGCGACCGATGTGCCGACGTACGTCGAATACGGCGCGGCGGACTTCGGCGTCGCGGGTAAGGACGTGCTGATCGAGCATGGCGGCAGCGGCCTGTATCAGCCGGTCGATCTCGACATCGCGCGTTGCCGGATGTCGGTGGCCGTCAAGGCCGGTTTCGACTACGCGAACGCGGTGCGCCAGGGCGCGCGCCTGCGCGTCGCGACGAAGTACACGGAAACGGCGCGCGAGCATTTTGCGTCGAAGGGCGTGCACGTCGATCTGATCAAGCTGTACGGCTCGATGGAGCTTGCGCCGCTCGTCGGCCTCGCGGACGCGATCGTCGATCTGGTCAGCTCGGGCGGCACGCTGCGGGCGAACAACCTCGTCGAAGTCGAAGAGATCATGCAGATTTCATCGCGCCTCGTGGTCAATCAGGCGGCGCTCAAATTGAAGCGCGCGGCGCTCAAGCCGTACCTCGATGCCTTCGAGCGCGCCACGGCAAGTACAGGAAATTAGGCGAGCCGCACGCGGCGGCGCGCCACAAGCACAACGGAAAACCAGCATGTCTATCAAGATTCGCAAACTCGATTCCAGCACCGATGGTTTTCAAAAGGCTCTGCGTGCGGTCCTCGCATTCGAAGCGAGCGAGGATGAAGCGATCGAGCGCTCGGTCGCTCAGATTCTCGCGGATGTGAAGGCGCGCGGCGATGAAGCCGTGCTCGAATACACCAACAAGTTCGACCGGCTGAAGGCAGAGAGCGTCGCGGCGCTCGAATTGCCGCTGTCGGAAATGGAAGCCGCGCTCGAAGGACTCGAGCCGAAGCGTCGCGCGGCGCTCGAAGCGGCGGCCGCGCGCGTGCGCGGTTATCACGAGAAGCAGCGCATAGAATGCGGCAGCCATAGCTGGCAGTACACGGAAGCCGACGGCACCGTGCTCGGCCAGAAAGTGACGCCGCTCGATCGCGCGGGCATCTACGTGCCGGGCGGCAAGGCGGCGTATCCGTCGTCGGTGCTGATGAACGCGATCCCGGCGCGCGTTGCGGGCGTCAAGGAAATCGTGATGGTGGTGCCGACGCCCGACGGCGTGAAGAATCCGCTCGTGCTCGCGGCGGCGCTGCTCGGCGGCGTGGACCGCGTGTTCACGATCGGCGGCGCGCAGGCGGTCGGCGCGCTCGCGTACGGCACGCAAAGCGTGCCGGCCGTCGACAAGATCTGCGGCCCGGGCAATGCGTATGTCGCGTCGGCGAAGCGTCGCGTGTTCGGCACCGTGGGCATCGACATGATCGCGGGGCCGTCTGAGATTCTCGTTATTTGCGATGCCACCACGGATCCGCGCTGGGTCGCGATGGACCTCTTCTCGCAAGCCGAGCACGACGAACTCGCGCAGTCCATCCTGCTGTGCCCGGACGATGACTTCATCCAGCGCGTGGAAGATGCGATCGTCGAACTGCTGCCCGCGATGCCGCGCCGCGACGTCATTCAACGTTCGCTCGAAGACCGAGGCGCGCTTATCAAGGTGAAGGACATGGCCGAAGCGTGCGCGATCGCGAACGACATCGCGCCCGAGCACCTCGAGATTTCCGCGCTCGATCCGCATCAGTGGGCCGCGCAGATTCACAACGCGGGCGCGATGTTCCTCGGCCGCTACACGAGCGAAAGTCTCGGCGACTACTGCGCCGGTCCGAATCACGTGCTGCCGACTTCCCGCACCGCGCGCTTTTCGTCGCCGCTCGGCGTGTACGACTTCATGAAGCGTTCGAGCGTGATCGAAGTGAGCGCGGACGGCGCGCAGACGCTCGGCGAGATCGCGGCGGAACTGGCGTATGGCGAAGGCTTGCAGGCGCACGCGCGCAGCGCCGAGTACCGGATGAAAAACGTCGGCTGAATCGAGCCGGCCCGAGTGAACGAGGCGGCCTCAGAGCCGCCGCCTGTCCGGCGAGAGAGACGCCGGGAAATCATGACCACAGCACAAGACATCATTCGTCCCGACATCCTCGCGATGACGAGCTATCCCGTGCCCGACGCAACGGGCCTGATCAAGCTCGACGCGATGGAAAATCCCCACACGCTGCCTGCCGATCTCGCCGAACGTCTCGGCGCGCATCTCGCGGGTGTGGCGCTGAACCGCTATCCGGCGCCGCGTCCCGCCGAACTGCTCGCGAAGCTCAAGCGCGCGATGCACGTGCCCGCCGCCTGCGACGTGCTGCTCGGCAACGGCTCGGACGAATTGATCAGCATGATGTCGGTCGCGTGCTCGAAGCCGGGCGCGAAGGTCGTGGCGCCGGTGCCGGGCTTCGTGATGTACGAAATGTCGGCGAAATTCGCGCATCTCGAGTTCATCGGCGTGCCGCTGAAGGCGGACTTCACGCTCGACGCCGACGCGATGATTGCGGCCATCGACGAACATGCGCCCGCTCTCGTCTATCTCGCGTATCCGAACAACCCCACCGGCACGCTCTTCGACGACGCCGACATGGAGCGCGTGATCGCGGCGGCGAAAAAGAGCCTCGTCGTGATCGACGAAGCCTATCAGCCGTTCGCCGAGAAGAGCTGGATGCCGCGCGCCGCGGACTTCGACAATGTCGTCGTGATGCGCACCGTCTCGAAGCTCGGGCTCGCGGGCATCCGCCTCGGCTACATGGCGGGCCGGCCTTCGTGGATCATGCAGTTCGACAAGGTGCGCCCGCCGTACAACATCAATGTGCTGACGCAAGCGACCGCGGACTTCCTGCTCGATCACCTCGACGTGCTCGACGCGCAGGCCTCCGATCTGCGCGCTCAGCGCGCGAAACTCGCACGTGAAGTCGCTGCGCTGCCGGGCGTGATCGTGTTTCCCAGCGCGGGCAATTTTCTGCTCGTGCGCGTGCCGGATGCGGCCGTTGCTTTCGAAACCCTTTTGACTTCGCGGGTTTTGATAAAAAACGTGAGTAAAATGCATCCATTGCTGGCCAATTGCGTGCGTTTGACGGTCGGAACAGCCGAAGAAAACGCGCAAATGGTCGCGGCGCTCAGGAAGCTCGCGCCGAACTGAACCCCACTTTTCGAAAGTCTCAAGGAATTACCATGCGCATTGCGGAAGTCGTTCGCAACACCAGCGAAACGCAGATCCGTGTGAAGCTCGATCTGGACGGCACCGGCAAGCAGAAGCTCGCCACCGGCGTCCCGTTTCTCGATCACATGCTCGACCAGATCGCCCGTCATGGGCTCATCGATCTCGACATCGAAGCGCATGGCGACCTCCATATCGACGATCATCATACCGTCGAAGATACGGGCATTACGCTCGGGCAGGCGGTGGCGAAGGCCATCGGCGATCGCAAGGGCATTCGCCGCTACGGGCATTCGTACGTGCCGCTCGACGAAGCGCTGTCGCGCGTCGTGATCGATTTTTCCGGCCGTCCGGGGCTCGAATTTCATGTGCCGTTCACGCGCGCGCGCATCGGCACGTTCGACGTCGATCTCACCATCGAATTCTTCCGCGGATTCGTGAATCACGCGGGCGTCACGCTGCATATCGACAACCTGCGCGGCATCAACGCGCATCATCAGGTCGAGACCGTATTCAAGGCGTTCGGCCGCGCGTTGCGCATGGCCGTCGAGGTGGATGAGCGCGCGGCGGGGCAGATTCCGTCGACCAAGGGCAGTCTCTGATCGACTCACGCCGCTTCGGCGCGCGTGCGTCGAGAACACGATGGATCTGTTCAAGTCGTTCATATCGTTGCTCGCGCTGATCAATCCGATCGGCGCGATACCGTTTTTTCTGAGCCTGACCTCGCAGCAATCCGATACCGAACGACGCAACACGATTCGCGTCGCGTCGATTTCGGTGTTCTGCGTGATCGCGGTGACGGCGCTGCTCGGCCAGCAGATCATCGCGTTCTTCGGCATTTCGGTCGGATCGTTCGAAGTGGGCGGCGGCATCATCATGCTGCTCATGGCGATCAGCATGTTGAACGCGCAAGTCGGCAACGCGCGCTCGACGCCGGAAGAACGCATGGAAGCCGAGGAGCGCAACAGCATCGCGGTCGTGCCGCTCGCGATCCCGCTGCTCACCGGCCCCGGCTCGATCAGCACGGTGATCGTCTATGCTGCCAATGCGCAGCACTGGTATGACCGTTTCGGACTGGTCGTGCTGGGCGCGATCATCGCGGGGCTGTGCTTCGGCGCGCTGAATCTCGCGGAGCCGATCGCGCGCGTCGTCGGGCGCACTGGAATCAATATCGGCACGCGTCTCATGGGTTTGATGTTGTCCGCGTTGGCGGTGGAGTTCATCGTCGACGGGTTGAAGGCCTTGATGCCATCTTTGAAATGAATACTTCGATTGCGATTGTTGATTACGGAATGGGCAACCTGCGCTCTGTCTATCAGGCGCTGAAAAAGGCTGCGCCCGAGGCGAACGTGGCGATCGTCGCTCAGCCCGAAGGCATCCGCGCGGCGGACCGCGTGGTCTTGCCGGGCCAAGGCGCAATGCGCGACTGCATGGGGCATCTGGCCGAGTCCGGTCTTCAGGACGCGGTGATGCAGGCGGCGCGCCAAAAGCCGATGCTCGGCATCTGCGTCGGCGAGCAGATGCTCTTCGACTGGAGCGAGGAAGGTGACACCAAAGGGCTCGGCCTGTTGCCGGGCAAAGTGGTGCGCTTCCAGCTCGACGGTCTTCTGCAGGACGACGGCTCGCGCTTCAAGGTCCCGCAGATGGGCTGGAACCGCGTGCGTCAGACGCAAGCGCATCCGATCTGGGACGGCGTCGCGGACGGCGCGTTCTTCTACTTCGTCCACAGCTATTACGTGGTGCCGGAGAACCCGGCGCACACATCGGGCGAAACGGTGTACGGCAGCGCATTTACATCGGCGGTGGCGCGGGAGAATATCTTCGCGACCCAATTTCACCCCGAAAAAAGCGCGGACGCCGGATTGCGCCTGTACCGCAATTTCGTGCACTGGAACCCGTGAGATGGCGCGCCCGCTAGCGTTTTCGCCTATTACTACGGGCGCGTGACCGTTGCAAGACTTGTACTACACTAGCGAGACGGCCCGCGGCGCAGGCACAAAAGACCGCACGCGCGACGTTTTGATCAACTCCACCCAGAAAATACGCGATACCTATGCTGCTCATTCCGGCCATCGATCTTAAGGACGGTCAGTGCGTGCGCCTCAAGCAGGGCGATATGGACCAAGCGACCATTTTTTCAGAAGATCCAGCTGCAATGGCCCGACATTGGGTCGATCGCGGCGCGCGACGGCTGCATCTGGTCGATCTGAACGGCGCGTTCGCCGGCAAGCCGCGAAACGGCGACGCGATCCGCGCAATCCTCGACGAAGTGGGCAACGAGATTCCCGTGCAGTTGGGCGGCGGCGTCCGCGATCTGGAAACCATCGAGCGCTATCTGGACGACGGCCTGTCGTACATCATCATCGGCACCGCAGCGGTGAAGAATCCGGGCTTTCTGCAGGACGCGTGCAGCGCGTTCGGCGGGCACATCATCGTCGGGCTGGACGCGAAGGACGGCAAGGTCGCCACGGACGGCTGGAGCAAGCTCACGGGCCACGAAGTCGTGGACCTCGCCCTCAAGTTCGAGGACTACGGCTGCGAATCGATCATCTACACCGACATCGGCCGCGACGGCATGCTTCAGGGCGTCAACATCGACGCGACCGTGCGCCTCGCGCGGGCGGTGAAGATTCCGGTGATCGCGAGCGGCGGGCTGTCGAGCATCGCGGATATCGAATCGCTCTGCGAAGTCGAGGACGAAGGCATCGAAGGCGTGATCTGCGGACGCGCGATCTACTCCGGCGACCTCGATTTCACGGCTGCCCAAACGCGCGCCGACGCGCTGCGCGAAGCCGACGGCGCTTGAAAACGCCAGCGCGCGAGCACATCTGAGCAGTACTCCGGGCGGCCACAACGCCGCCCTTATTTCGTAAGTGGCAAGAACATGGCTCTCGCAAAACGCATCATTCCCTGTCTCGACGTGACCGCGGGCCGCGTCGTGAAGGGCGTCAACTTCGTCGAGCTGCGCGACGCGGGCGACCCCGTCGAAATCGCGCGGCGTTACGACGATCAGGGCGCCGACGAACTCACGTTCCTCGACATCACCGCGACCTCCGACCAACGCGATCTGATCCTGCCGATCATCGAGTCGGTGGCGTCGCAGGTGTTCATCCCGCTGACAGTCGGCGGCGGCGTGCGCGCGGTCGAAGACGTGCGGCGTCTGCTCAATGCGGGCGCGGACAAGATCAGCATGAACTCGTCGGCGGTGGCGAATCCGCAGCTCGTGCGCGACGCATCGGACAAGCACGGCTCGCAGTGCATCGTCGTCGCGATCGACGCGAAGCGCGTGTCGGCCGAAGGCGAACCACCGCGCTGGGAAGTGTTCACGCACGGCGGCCGCAAGGCGACCGGCATCGACGCGATCGAATGGGCGCGCAAGATGGCCGAGTATGGCGCGGGCGAAATCCTGCTCACAAGCATGGATCGTGACGGCACCAAGGCCGGCTTCGATCTCGCATTGACGCGCGCCGTGTCGGACGCGGTGCCGGTGCCGGTGATCGCGTCGGGCGGCGTCGGCTCGCTTCAGCATCTGGCCGATGGCATCGTCGAAGGTCACGCGGACGCGGTGCTCGCCGCGAGCATCTTCCATTACGGCGAGCACACGGTCGGCGAAGCGAAGCGCTTTATGGCGGACCACGGCATTTCTGTGAGGACCTGAGTCATGACCGATCAAATGACCTGGCTCGACAAGGTGAACTGGGACGCGAACGGGCTCGTGCCGGTGATTGCACAGGAAGCCTCGACCAACGACGTCCTGATGTTCGCATGGATGAACCGCGAGGCGCTCGCGAAGACCATCGAGCTAATGCGCGCGGTGTACTTCTCGCGCTCGCGACAGCGCCTTTGGTTCAAGGGCGAGGAATCGGGGCACGTGCAGCACGTTCATGACGTGCGCCTCGACTGCGACGAAGACGTCGTGCTGCTCAAGGTCGAGCAGGTGTCGGGCATCGCGTGCCACACCGGCCGCCATTCCTGTTTTTTCCAGAAATTCGAAGGCACGGCGGAGAACGGCGAGTGGGTCGCCGTCGAGCCCGTCCTGAAAGACCCAGAAAGTATCTACAAATGACGCAAGCCACCACGCTGGACACGCTGTTGCGCCTCGCCTCCGTCATCGACAGCCGCAAGGGCGGCGATCCGGAACAATCCTACGTTTCCCGACTCTTTCACAAAGGTGACGACGCGGTCCTGAAGAAGATCGGCGAGGAAGCGACGGAAGTCGTGCTCGCCGCGAAGGACGCGCGCCACGGCGGCGCCCCGAAGGCGCTCGTCAGCGAAGTCGCCGATTTGTGGTTTCATTGTCTCGTGATGCTGTCGCATTTCGACTTGAGCCCCGCCGACGTGGTCGCGGAACTGGAGCGGCGCGAAGGCCTGTCGGGGATCGAGGAGAAGGCGCTGCGCAAATCGCGCGAGCGCGAAGATAACGGCGGCTGACGAGCGTGTCGCTTTCGAGCGAAGGAGGGCATGTATGAACCGGCCGTATGAACCGTATCCGCCTGTCGTTCAAGATTCAACCGATCCCGAGCGCCTGCGCAACATGCGCACGTTCACGCATATCCTGTACGCGCTCTACGCGTTGTATTGGCTTTCCGGCGGCTTGACAGGGTTGGTCGCGATCATCCTCAACTACGTCAAGCGCAGCGATGCTGCCGGAACGCCATACGAGGACCATTTCACCTGGCAGATCCGCACATTCTGGTGGTCCCTGCTGGGGCACATCGTCGGCTTCGCCCTGATCTGGGTCCTGGGGCTCGGCTTCCTGATCATCGGCGCGGCCTGGATCTGGACGCTCTATCGCATCATCAAGGGCTGGCTTTTCCTGTACGAAAACAAGAGGCTCGAACCGCGCGCGTGGTTCTGATCACAACCGATAACGAAATCCGGCAACTCCATGAGTCAAGACAACTGCATTTTTTGCAAGATCGCCTCTGGGCAGCTTCCGAGCACGAAAGTCTACGAGGACGATGAATTCGTTGCCTTCAACGACATCAATCCGGCGGCGCCGGTGCATGTGCTGGTTATCCCACGCAAGCATATTGAAACACTTTCCCATTGCACAGAAAGTGACAGTCCGCTCCTTGGTAGAATGGTGAGTCTCGTCGGAAGGTTGGCGAAAGATCTGGGTGTCTCATACACGGGAGGGAACACCGGCTTTCGTACGGTAATAAATACCGGGCCAGGCGGCGGGCAGGAGGTGTATCACATCCACGCGCATTTGTTAGCCGGCGAGCGCCCGTGGCGCCGAATGGGATAAAGCCGCAATCTTTGTCGGCGTTCTCCTTTCCAAGGAAATATTGGGCGAGCAAAATCAATAGTTGAAGCCGAGGCGACTTGCCTCGGCGCAGGCCGAAAGGCCGCTTTTCCGTGCCGGTATCCAAATCGGTCGGAATCAAGGAGAGTTTTCATTCATGGGTTCGTTAAGCATTTGGCATTGGTTGATCGTTCTGCTGATCGTGGCGCTCGTGTTCGGCACGAAGAAGCTGCGCAATATCGGCGGCGATCTGGGTGGCGCGGTCAAGGGCTTCAAGGAAGGCATGCGCGAAGGCGATGCGCCGGCGAATTCGGCCGACCAGCGTGAACTGCCGCGCAACGGCGCCGTGGATGTCGAAGCGAAGGACAAGTCCCGCTCGGGCGACTACCGCTAATCCCGCCGCAGTCCGCAACCATCCACTTCTCGTTCAATGCTCGATCTCGGTCTGACCAAAATGGCGGTCATCGGCGTCGTGGCGCTGGTGGTCCTCGGGCCGGAGCGCTTGCCCGGTGTCGCGCGCACCGCGGGCGCGCTGTTCGGGCGCGCGCAGCGCTACATCAACGACGTCAAGTCGGAAGTCGCGCGCGAAATGGAACTCGATGAGCTGAAGAAAATGCGCACCGAGTTCGAGACCGCGGCGTCGAACGTCGAATCGACGATTCACGACACGCTGAAGCGGCATGAATCCGATCTGAACGACGCATGGAAAGAGGGTACGTCGGTCGCGCCGAGCATCGCGGGCGGCGCGACGGAATCGGCGGACGGCGCCGCGTCGGACAAGCCGTGGGCCAGCACGTCGTCATCGACGCCGGCCAAGCGCAAGAACTGGCGCGTCAAGCAGAGCGCGATCCCCAACTGGTACAAGCGCACGACCGCGCGCCGCACGCGAGTCCAATCGGGCGCCGCGCGCGTCGCTCGCCATACGCCCGCCACCCTGCGCCGGCAGACGAAGTTCTTCTGAGCGAGCCGCGATTCCCTTCCATCGATGATTCCTACCGAGGGCCGGCGTGAGCGACCCGCAACACACTAAAGAAGAGCCCGTCGAAGAGACGTTCATTTCGCATCTGGTCGAATTGCGCGACCGCATCATCCGCGCGGGTGCTTCGGTCATCGTCGTATTCATCGCGCTGGTGTACTGGGCGCCGGACATCTTCAAGCTGCTCGCGCGTCCGCTGATGCAGAACCTGCCGGCCGACGGCAAGATGATCGTCACCGACGTCACCGGCTCGTTCTTCGTGCCGATGAAGGTGACGATGCTCGTCGCCTTCGTCATCGCGCTGCCGTTCGTGCTGTACCAGATCTGGGCGTTCGTCGCGCCGGGCTTGTATCAGCACGAGAAGAAACTCGTCGCGCCGCTCGTGTTCAGCAGCTACTCGCTCTTTCTGTGCGGCATGGCGTTCGCCTACTTTGTCGTGTTCCCGACCATCTTCCGCGTGATGGCGCACTACAACGCGCCGCTCGGTGCGGAAATGACGACAGATATCGACAATTACCTGAGCTTCGTGCTGACGATGTTCCTCGCGTTCGGCGTGACGTTCGAGGTGCCGATCGTCGTCGTGCTGCTCGCGCGCATGGGCGTCGTGTCGATCCAGAAGCTCAAGCAGATCCGTCCCTATGTGATCGTCGGAGCGTTCGTCATCTCGGCGGTCGTCACGCCGCCCGATGTTTTCTCGCAGCTGATTCTCGCGATTCCGCTCGTCATTCTTTATGAGGCGGGCATCATCGCGGCGCGGCTGGTGGTCGGCAAGGAACAGGTCAAGAGCGAGGAAGCGGCGGCGGAGTAGTCGCAGAGGTGCGGCTTATTGTCGCGTTGTCGGACCAACAAAAAAGGCAGCTTCGATTCGTCGAAGCTGCCTTTTTACTTTCACGGCCAGACCGGTTCATTCGTCGCCCTGGTCGCCCTGATCACCTTCGTCGTCCGGCATCTGCGGTACGCGCGGCGGCGCGGGGCGTTTGCCAATCATCACGTTGACGTCCAGTTCCCTGTTCTTGCGCATCAGGTGAACCTTGACCGACGTGCCCGGCTTGATCTGCGCGACGACGTTCAGCAGGCGCGTGGTGTCGGTGATCGTGTCGTCGTTGATCGACACGAGGATATCGCCCGGTTTGATGCCGGCCTTGTCCGCCGGCCCGCCCTGCAGCACGCCCGCGACGATCGCGCCGGATTTCTGATCCAGCCCGAACGATTCGGCGATCTCCGGCGTCACGTCTTGCGGTTCGACGCCGATCCAGCCGCGCGTCACGCTGCCGGTCGTGATGATGCTTTCCAGCACGCTGCGCGCCGTCGACACGGGAATGGCAAAGCCGATGCCCAGCGAGCCGCCGCTGCGCGAATAGATCGCCGTGTTGATGCCGAGCAGATTGCCGTTCACGTCCACGAGTGCACCGCCCGAATTGCCGGGGTTGATCGCGGCATCGGTCTGGATGAAGTTCTCGAACGTGTTGATGCCGAGGTGATTGCGCCCGAGCGCGCTCACGATGCCCATGGTGACCGTCTGTCCGACGCCGAACGGATTGCCGATCGCGAGCACGACATCGCCGACACGCGTCTGATCCATCCGGCCGAGCGTGATGGTCGGCAGGTTGGTCATGTTGATCTTCAGTACGGCGAGGTCGGTTTCCGGATCGACGCCGATCACTTTCGCGCTCGACGTGCGACCATCGGCAAGCGCGACTTCGATTTGATCCGCACCGTCGACGACATGCTGGTTCGTTAGAATGTAACCTTCCGAGCTGACGATGACGCCGGAGCCGAGATTCGATGCAGGCGGCTCGTCGCTCTTGCGCTTGTTCTTGTCACCGAAGAAATAGCGGAACAGCGGGTCTTTCGCACGCGGGTCGGGCGGCAGATTGCCGTCCTTGCTGGAGAACACGTTCACGACGGCCGGCATCGCCTTTTGCGCGCCGTCCGAAAAGGACGACTGGATCGGGCGCGAGCCGATGCTCGGCGCGACCTCTCGCAACGCGACGATCGGCTCGGCAAGCTGCTTGCCGAATTGGCCTTGACGTTGAAGCCACTGCGGTTTCAGGGTCGCGATGATGAACATCAGGGCCAAAAGCACGGTGACCGCTTGGGCAAAAAATAGCCAGAAGCGTCTAAGCATTTGAAGGGATAGAGGATTTCATGGATCGGATCGAACTCGAATTGTATCTGAACAATCTGCTGGAAATCGGCCGCTTCAAGGACTATTGCCCGAACGGTCTGCAGGTTGAAGGCCGCCGCCGCGTGCGGAAGATCGCGACCGGCGTGACCGCCTCGCAGGCCTTTCTCGACGCCGCGCTGGAGTGGGGTGCGGACACCGTGCTCGTGCATCACGGCTACTTCTGGCGCAACGAGGCGCCGCAGATCACGGGCCGGAAGCATCGCCGGCTGCACACGCTGATCGCCAACGACATCAATCTCTTCGCCTACCATCTACCGCTCGATTCGCATCCGGAGCTCGGCAACAATGCGCAGATCGGCGCGCGGCTCGGGTTGATCGCGGACAGCCGTTTCGCCGACCAGGATCTCGGCTGGATCGCGACGCTCGCCATGCCGCTCTCGCTCGAGCATTTCAGCGCGATGGTCGAGAACGCGCTCGGCAGGAAGCCGCTCGTATTCGGCGACACGGACAAGGAACTGCGGCGCGTGGCGTGGTGCACGGGCGGCGCGCAAGGCTATTTCGAAGAGGCCATCGCGGCCGGCGCGGACGTGTATCTGAGCGGCGAAGTCTCCGAACAGACCATGCATATCGCGGCGGAGTCGGGCGTGGCTTACATCGGCGCCGGCCATCACGCGACCGAGCGCTACGGTGTGCAGGCAGTGGGCGCGTATTTGTCCGAGCAATTCGACATCGAACATCTTTTTATCGATATCGATAATCCGGTTTAATACGTCATTAAGCCGCTGAGCCGATTATTGGGACTTGCAGTCGCCTTAAATGAACGCTTCACGAGATTGCGCGAAAAACGTGGGGAAAACCCTGAAGCATCAATCACTTCGAGTGATTTTTGCTATTCGGCCCTTGTAAATGCTAACTCCATTCGCGCACACTAGCGGCGGAACAACTGATGTGACGGTATAAATCCAACTCAGAAGTGGGGCGTGTGATGCGAGACAAGGATGAAAAACGCGTCGACGGCGGCCGCCGTACCTGGCTGATTGCGACGACCGCAGCAGGTGGTTTCGGAGCTGTGGCAACCGTAGTTCCTTTCGTAGGTTCGTTTGCTCCGTCGGAGAAGGCCAAGGCGGCGGGCGCGCCCGTCGAGGTCGATATCAGCGGACTCAAGCCAGGCGAGATGATGACCGTCGCCTGGCGCGGCAAGCCGGTGTGGATCGTGAATCGCACCGATGAAATGCTCGCGGACGTCAAGAAGGCCGACAACGAAGTGGCCGACCCGACGTCCAAGATGGAGTTCTCGATGCCGTTGCCGGAGTACTGCAACAACGAGTATCGTTCGCGCGCCGATCACAAGAACATCTTCGTGGCGGTTGCCGTGTGCACGCATCTGGGCTGCACGCCGACGCCGCGTTTCACTGAAGGACCGCAACCCAATCTCCCCGATAACTGGCCGGGCGGCTTTCTTTGCCCGTGCCACGGCTCGACCTACGACATGGCCGGCCGCGTCTTCAAGAACAAGCCCGCGCCGCAGAACCTGGACATTCCACCGTTCATGTTTACTTCAGCGACGCAACTCGTGATCGGCAAGGACGAAAAGGGAGAGGCATAAATGGCGACCGCAGACAAGGAAGTGGAGACCACGGGCCTGACCGGCTGGATCGACCGCCGGTTCCCGATGACCTCGACCTGGAAGAAGCACGTTTCCGAGTACTACGCGCCGAAGAACTTCAACTTCTGGTACTTCTTCGGCTCGCTCGCCTTGCTGGTGCTGGTCAACCAGATCGTCACCGGCATTTTCCTCACGATGAACTACAAGCCCGACGCGACGCTCGCTTTCGCATCGGTCGAGTACATCATGCGCGAGGTGCCGTGGGGCTGGCTGATTCGCTACATGCATTCCACGGGCGCGTCGATGTTCTTCGTCGTCGTGTATCTGCATATGTTCCGCGGACTGATGTACGGCTCGTATCGAAAGCCGCGCGAGCTCGTGTGGATTTTCGGCTGCGCCATCTTCCTTTGCCTCATGGCCGAGGCATTCTTCGGCTACCTGCTGCCGTGGGGACAGATGTCATTCTGGGGCGCGCAGGTGATCGTGAACCTGTTCTCGGCGATTCCGTTCATCGGGCCGGATCTGTCGCTGTGGATTCGCGGCGATTACGTCGTGTCCGACGTCACGCTGAACCGCTTCTTCGCGTTTCACGTGATCGCGATTCCGCTGGTGCTGATCGGACTCGTGATCGCGCACCTGGTCGCGCTGCATGAAGTCGGATCGAATAATCCGGACGGCATCGAGATCAAGGCGAAGAAGGATGCGAACGGCATCCCGCTCGACGGCATTCCGTTCCATCCGTACTACTCGGTGCACGACTTCATGGGCGTGTGCGTGTTCCTGCTGATTTTCGCGGCGATCATCTTCTTCGCGCCGGAAATGGGCGGTTACTTCCTCGAAGCGAACAACTTCGTGCCCGCCAATCCGCTGCAGACTCCGCCGGAAATCGCGCCGGTGTGGTACTTCACCGCGTTCTACGCCATGCTTCGCGCCACCACCGACCCGTTCAAGATCGTGCTGATGATCGTGATCGCGGCGCTCGCCCTGCTCGCGCTGCTGCGCGCGCGCGGCAAGTGGCGTATCGGGCTGCCGGTGCTGGCGGTGCTCGTGCTCATCTTCATGGCGCTGACGGAATCGAAGTTCTGGGGCGTGGTCGTGATGGGCACGGCGGTGGTGTCGCTCTTTTTCCTGCCGTGGCTGGACCGCAGCCCGGTGAAATCGATCCGCTACCGGCCGCTCTTCCACAAGGTCTTCTACGCGATCTTCGTGTTCGCGTTCCTCATGCTGGGCTTCTTGGGCACGCGACCGCCATCGCCGGCAGCAACGCTGATCGCGCAGATCTGCGCGCTGATCTACTTCGCCTTCTTCCTGGGCATGCCTTT
Source organism: Caballeronia calidae (assembly GCF_900044055.2). Taxonomy (GTDB): domain Bacteria; phylum Pseudomonadota; class Gammaproteobacteria; order Burkholderiales; family Burkholderiaceae; genus Caballeronia; species Caballeronia calidae. Next base: position 100,041 of record NZ_FCOX02000032.1, read on the forward strand.
CTGGACGCCGCGCGGCAGGTTCAAAGTGCCGCCTGAGCGAGTGCACTACAAACCTCACTGAGCGCCCGTCCGGAGACGAATACGATGAAAAAATGGCTCTCTGCAATATCGATGATCGGCGCGATGCTGTTCGCGTTTGCCGCGGCGCCCGTGCATGCCGAGGAAGAAGCGGTGCTCGACCGCGCCCCGGACAGCTCGGACAATCTCGCGTCCTTGCAGCACGGCGCCCAAGTTTTTGTAAACTACTGTCTGAACTGCCACAGCGCGAACCTGATGCGTTACAACCGGCTGACCGATCTCGGCATCAGTGAAAAGCAGATTCAGGAGAATCTGCTGTTCTCGACCGACAAGGTCGGCAATACGATGTCCATCGCGATGCGCCCGGAAGACGCGAAAGCGTGGTTCGGCGCGTCGCCGCCGGATTTGTCGGTGGAGGCGCGGGCGCGCGGCAAGGACTGGCTCTATACGTACTTGCGAAGTTTCTACCGAGATCCGACGCGGCCCACCGGGTGGAATAATCGCGTGTACGAGAATGTGGGTATGCCGCACGTGCTGTGGACGCTCCAGGGCATCCGGGATGCGAAGTTCGAGACCGATACGGACGAAAAGACCGGTGAAAAGGTAAGAAGATTCGTGGGTTACACTCAGGTTACACCTGGTGCCATGTCGTCCGTGGATTATGATTCAACTGTGGCCGATCTCGTTTCGTATATGTCGTGGATGTCGGAACCCGCGCAGCAGACGCGCAAGCGGCTCGGCGTCTGGGTTCTGCTGTTCCTGGCGTTGTTGAGTTTCCTCGCGTGGCGCCTGAACGCGGCATACTGGAAAGATATCAAATAGCGCGCCTTCGAGGGCGTGGGTCGGCGCGACGGCGTTTTCCGGTAGGAGAACGCCGCGGCCGGCCCTTCGAGTTTACTGAAGGAACTTTAAAAACATGATGGTTCTGTATTCCGGCACTACTTGCCCGTTCTCCCAGCGCTGCCGGCTGGTGTTGTTCGAAAAGGGCATGGATTTCGAGATCCGCGACGTCGATCTGTTCAACAAGCCGGAAGACATCGCGGTGATGAACCCTTACGGACAGGTTCCGATTCTCGTCGAGCGCGACCTGATTCTGTACGAGTCGAATATCATTAACGAATATATCGACGAGCGTTTCCCGCACCCGCAACTCATGCCGGCGGATCCTGTGCAGCGCGCCCGCGCGCGCCTCTTCCTGCTGAACTTCGAGAAGGAACTGTTCGTTCACGTCGGCACGCTCGAGAACGAGAAGGGCAAGGCCGCCGAGAAGAATCACGAAAGAGCGCGCAGCGCGATCCGCGATCGCCTCACGCAGCTCGCACCGATCTTCCTGAAGAACAAGTACATGCTGGGCGAAGAGTTCTCGATGCTCGACGTCGCGATCGCGCCGCTGCTGTGGCGCCTGGATCACTACGGCATCGAACTGTCGAAGAACGCCGCACCGTTGATGAAGTACGCCGAGCGGATTTTCAGCCGTCCGGCCTATATTGAAGCGCTGACGCCTTCCGAAAAGGTGATGCGTCGATAGTTTGAGTGCGTTGGGACGCGGCGGCGCGGACTTCGCGCGGCCGCATTCCAGCAGAGGAAAGTTGATGCAAGAGATTTCCACCAAGCCTTATTTGTTGCGTGCGCTGTATGAGTGGTGCACGGACAATGGTTTTACGCCTCACATCGCCGTGCGGGTCGATGCCGCCACGCGCGTGCCGCGTCAGTTCGTGCGCAACGACGAGATCGTGTTGAACATCAGTTTCGAGGCGACGAGCCAGCTGCAGATGGGCAACGAGTGGATCGAGTTCAGCGCGCGGTTCTCGGGCAAATCGCACAAGATCGAAGTGCAGGTTGCCAACGTGCTGGCTATCTACGCGCGAGAGAACGGGCAGGGCATGGCGTTTCCGGTCGAGCCTTCGCATTCCGGCGCGGATTCAGCCGGCGCTTCCATTGCGTCGCGACCCGCCGAGCGTGAAACGCGGCAGATCGAGGAGCCGGCGCGCGAGCGCGCGGATTCGACGGCGGCATCGTCGCAGCACGAGCCGCAAACAGGTGCCGATGACGACGCTTCGAAATCGCCCGCGAGATCCCACCTCAAAGTCGTTAAATGAAGTAGAATCTCGTCCTTCGCCGGCTTAGCTCATCTGGTAGAGCAGTTGATTTGTAATCATCAGGTGGCGGGTTCGAGTCCTGCAGCCGGCACCAAGACTTACGCCGACGGCTCGTGCGACATTCGCACGAGCCGTTTGCTTTAAGTGAGTCGGTCGACAAGAAAAGAAAGCTTCAAATTCTTGTTGACAGATAAAGAAACGTTCTTCATAATCTCGTTTCTCTGCTGCTGATGCAGCGACGCAAGACGGAAGGGTAGTAAAGCTCTTGCGATGTGCTCTTTAAAAACTAACAGCCGATAAGTGTGGGCGCTTGATGGCGAGTGCGGCTGGTTCTTCGGAATCGGCAATAGCAAAAGTAATCAAGAGTCTCACACGAAGTATCAGAGGAAGGTTTTTTCATCTTTGGATGGAATAAATCAT
>NZ_FCOX02000033.1 GCF_900044055.2 Caballeronia calidae
GTGACAGACCGTGCGCGATCCAAGCCCGGTAAGGCCTATGAGGGCACTCGCTACTGCCGGACCACGAGAGTGCTTCTGTGCCGGGGCCGGTGTGAAGTACTTTGGATGGGGATAGCTGTTTCTTTGGTTACTTTCTTTGCAGCAGCAAAGAAAGTGACTGCCGCCCCGCACAGGGGCAGTGCAAATAGACCGACGCGAAAACAGGAAGTCCATAGAAGCCGAACGCAAAGTTAGCAGCAGCGAAGAAAGTGACTGCCGCCCCGCACAGGGGCAACGCTAATAGACCGACACGAAAACAGGATTTCACGAAAGCGCCTGCAAACCCAAACCCCTATCTCCCATGCACAGGATGTGCATCAAACACCGGCCCCTGCACAAAATGCACATCGAACTGCTGCAGCGCGTTGAACATGGCCTCATCCGAAACATTCGAAAAGATGAGCGGAATCTTCAACCGATGCGCATAAGCCACGAGATGCTTCACCACGGAATCACGCAAAGCCGCGCCGGCATCCATCTTGATGAAGTCGAGCCGCGCCATATCCGACACTGACATGATCTGCCCGGCATTGGGCAAATTCCCGGCGACTTTGAACCCGTAATGCTGATAGCTCTTGGTGAGATACCCGAGAAACGTCTTGTGCGCGACCGCCGCCGCGGGCAGCTCGATCACCACACGCGATGGGCTCATGCCGAACTCCATCAGCACGGAAGAGAAGTGCAGCCCGTGGTCGTACTTCACGCTCTTCAGAAGCCGCTCATGCACGCGCAGGAACAGCAACCCCGGCCGATGCGGCCCGAAGAAATTGAACGCATGGAGCGCCCGCGATAACCGGTCCAGCGCGACCAGCTCGCGATCATGCTCCAGCTGACCGAACGGATCGCGCGGCGCATCGCCCTGGATCAGCGTCATCGCCTGCACGCCGAGTTCATCGCCGAAACGCTCGGCACTCTCCGGCGATGCACTCAATGTCTGCGGAAAACTATGCGTGCCGACATCGAAGATCGGCTCGTACGCACTCGAGATGCACAGATCGCCGTAATGCGCGATCGCCTGCCCGGCATGCTCGCTCTCTCCGAGCACGATATGCGCGCCAAGAAACGGATGCCGCGCGGCGCGGGCGACGAGTTCAGGCAAGGACGGGGCGATCATGGATGGAGCGTTCGAGTTCGTGAGGCGTGCCGTACCGGGCGATTTTCATTCGAATGGTCGATGGTATCAGCGCGCAACACCGCGTCCAGCACCAAATTCACATATTGATATGCCGGCAAGAGCGCGTCGATTAAGGGTTTACGATGAATTTCACTAATCGTAATTGGTTTTACTATGCGTAAAACGCAGCGACGGAAGGCCGCACGGTTTCCATCGTCTGCATCGCCGATCACCCGCCGAGGATTTCGACCATGCCAACGTTCGAGACGCACACGGACGCGAACCAGCACTACCAGTCCGGTTTCGCCAATGATTTCGCCACGGAGGCGCTGCCGGGCGCGCTGCCGATCGGCCGCAACTCGCCGCAGCGCGCGGCTTACGGGCTCTACGCCGAGCAGCTTTCGGGCACGGCGTTCACCGCGCCGCGCTCCCACAACCGCCGTTCGTGGCTGTATCGCATTCGGCCAGGCGCGGTGCACAAGCCGTTCACGCGCATACCCGCCGAGATGCTGCGGGCGAAGCTCGTCGCCAATTTCGCCGACGTTCCCGCGACGCCGCCGAACCAGCTTCGTTGGGACCCGCTGCCGATGCCCGCCGCGCCGACCGATTTCATCGACGGCTGGGTGACGATGGCCGGCAACGGCGCCGCCGAATCGATGACCGGATGCGCGATTCATCTCTACGCCGCGAACCGCTCGATGCAGGACCGCTTCTTCTACAACTCCGACGGCGAACTGCTGATCGTGCCGCAGCAAGGGCGGCTCGCGATCTGGACGGAGCTGGGCAAGGTGGATGTCGAACCGTATGAGATCGCGGTGATTCCGCGCGGCGTGCGCTTCTCGGTCGCGCTGCCCGATGGCGAAGCGCGCGGCTACATCTGCGAGAACTTCGGCGCGCTCTTGCAACTGCCGGATCTCGGGCCGATCGGCTCGAACGGGCTCGCGAACCCGCGCGACTTCCTCACGCCGAACGCCGCGTATGAAGACCGCGAAGGCAGGTTCGAACTCGTCACGAAGTTGAACGGCGTGCTGTGGCGCGCGGATATCGGTCATTCGCCGCTCGATGTCGTCGCGTGGCACGGCAACTATGCGCCGTACAAGTACGACCTGCGCCACTTCAATACCATCGGCTCGATCAGCTACGACCATCCGGATCCGTCCATCTTTCTCGTGCTGCAGTCGCCGAGCGACACGCCGGGCGTCGATACGATCGACTTCGTGATCTTCCCGCCGCGCTGGCTCGCCGCCGAGGATACGTTCCGTCCGCCCTGGTTCCATCGCAATGTCGCGAGCGAGTTCATGGGTCTCGTGCACGGCGTCTACGACGCGAAGGCCGAAGGCTTCGTGCCAGGCGGCGCGAGCCTGCACAACTGCATGTCGGGACACGGGCCGGACGCGGAGACGTTCGAGAAGGCATCGAATAGCGATACGACGAAGCCCGCCAAGGTCGACGCCACGATGGCCTTCATGTTCGAGACGCGCAATCTCATCAAGCCGACGCAGTTCGCGCTCGAAACCGCGCAACTTCAGGCGAATTACTACGAGTGCTGGCAAGGCCTCACGAAACACTTCAACCCGGAGCAACGATGAACGACGCGCTCAAAGCCACACTCGCGCCCACGCTGAAGAGCTGGATCGAATCCGCGAACGATCCCGCGAGCGACTTCCCGATCCAGAACCTGCCGTTCGGCATTTTCAGCGACGCGGTGAACGTCGCGCCGCGCGCGGGCATCGCGATCGGCGACTGGATCGTCGATCTCGCGGTGCTCGAACGGGCGGGTCTTCTCGACGCGCAAGGCACGTTCGACAAACCGCGCCTGAACGATTTCATCGCGCTCGGACGCGAGAAGTCGCGTGAAGTCCGCATCGCGCTTTCGGCGTTGCTCGCGCAGGGCAACGCGACGTTGCGCGACGATGAAACGCTGCGCCGCCGCGCGCTCGTGCCGCGCTCCGACGCGACGATGCATCTGCCCGTCGACATTCCCGGCTACACGGATTTCTATTCGTCGAAGGAGCACGCGACCAATGTCGGCTCGATGTTCCGCGATCCGAAGAACGCGCTGTTGCCGAACTGGTCGGAGTTGCCGGTGGGTTATAACGGGCGCGCGTCGTCGGTGGTGGTGAGCGGCACGCCGGTGCGCCGCCCGAACGGCCAGATCAAGCTGCCGAATGAAGACCGGCCGGTGTTCAGCGCGTGCCGCAAGCTGGATATCGAACTGGAGACGGGCTTCATCATCGGCCGCGGCAATACGCTCGGCGAGCCGATCGCGTGCGAGGAGGCCGAGGCGCATATCTTCGGCATGGTGCTGCTCAACGACTGGAGCGCGCGCGATATCCAGCAGTGGGAATACGTCCCGCTCGGGCCGTTCAACTCGAAGGGCTTCGCGACGACCATCTCGCCGTGGATCGTCACGCTCGATGCGCTCGAGCCGTTCCGCACCGCGACGCCCGCGCAGGAGCCGCAGCCGCTCGCGTATCTGCGTCACGAAGGCGATCACGCGTTCGATATCGAACTGCAAGTGACGCTGCGTCCCGAAGGCGCGCAAAAGCCGACGACCCTTTCGCGCACCAACTTCAAGCTGATGTACTGGTCGATGGCGCAGCAGCTCGCGCATCACACCGTCGGCGGCTGCAATACGCGTGTCGGCGATCTGATGGGCTCCGGCACGATCAGCGGCCCGACGCCGGAATCGTGCGGCAGCCTGCTCGAAAGCACGTGGAACGGGCAGCGGCCGTTGAAGCTGGAAGAGGGCGGCGAGCGCGTGTTCCTGCAGGACGGCGATGAAGTCACCTTGCGCGGATGGTGTCAGGGTGACGGGTATCGCGTGGGGTTCGGGGAGTGTGTGGGCGAGATCGTGGCGGCCCGTGCCTGATCCACGAAGCGGCCCCGGCGCGGGCCGCTTCTCTTTTGAGCAAAGGAGACAGACATGGTGAGAGAGACGACCGCGCACGGCAACGTGATCGATGTCGAGCGCGCGCTGGGCGACGCGCATCGGCCCGCGTTCCAGTTCATGCTGCTCGCGCTGTGCGGGCTGTGCCTCGTGATCGACGGTTTCGACGCGCAGGCGATGGGCTACGTCGCGCCCGCCGTCATCGCCGACTGGCACGTGTCGAAAGCCGCGCTCGGGCCGGTGTTCAGCGCGAGCCTCTTCGGCATGCTGCTCGGCGCGCTCGGACTTTCGGTGCTGGCGGACCGCATCGGGCGGCGTCCGGTGCTGATCGGCGCGACGCTGTTCTTTGGCCTGTCGATGATCGCTACCGCCTGGACCCGCGACCTGACCGTGCTCACCGCGCTGCGCTTCATCACGGGCCTCGGGCTCGGCTGCATCATGCCGAATGCGATGGCGCTCGTCGGCGAGTTCTCGACGGCGGAGCATCGCGTGAAGCGGATGATGCTCGTGTCATGCGGCTTCACGCTCGGCGCCGCGCTCGGCGGCTTCCTGAGCGCGGCGCTGATTCCCGCGTTCGGCTGGCGCTCGGTGTTCTGGATCGGCGGCGCGGTGCCGCTGCTGCTCGCGCTGGCGATGATCGCCGCGCTGCCGGAATCGCTGCAGTTTCTGGTGCTGAGGGGGCGCGAGGCGCGCGCGAAGGCATGGCTCGCGAAGTTCGATCCGGCGCTGCCGATCGATGCATCCACGCGTCTCGTCGTGCGCGAGAAGGCGAGCGGCGGCGCGCCGGTGGCCGAGCTGTTCCGCGCGGGCCGCGGGCCGGTCACGCTGATCCTGTGGGCGATCAGCTTCATGAATCTCATCGACCTGTATTTCCTGTCGAACTGGCTGCCGACCGTGATGCGCGACGCGGGCTACACGCAAGGCATGGCGGTGCTCGTCGGCACCTTGTTGCAGACCGGTGGCGTGCTCGGGACGTTGTCGCTCGGCTGGTTCATCGAGCGCTTCGGCTTCGTGCGCGTGCTGCTCGCGTGCTTCGGGCTGGGCGCAGTGTGCGTCGGATTGATCGGCGGCGTCGCGCATGTGCAGCTGTGGCTCTTCGTGACGGTGTTCGCGAGCGGCTTTTGCATCGTCGGCGGACAGCCGGCGGTCAACGCGCTCGCGGGTCACTACTATCCGACGGCGCTGCGTTCGACCGGCATCGGCTGGAGCCTGGGCATCGGGCGCGTGGGCTCGGTGATCGGGCCGCTCGTCGGCGGGCAGATGATCGCGCTCGGATGGAGCAATGTCGCACTGTTCCACGCGGCGGCCCTGCCGGTGTTGTGCTCGACTGCTCTGGTGGCCGTGCTGGCATTCGTGCGGCGCGAGAAGGGCGGGGCCGTGCAGGCGGCTTGACGCGGTTTCGAGGGGAGCGCGCCTGGTCCGATACTGAGAACGCAGCTGATCAGCGACGATGTTATGAGTAACTTGTTGTTGAATTCGACGGACTAGGCTGGTTCCGTTGCTTGGTTATTCCTCGCGTGACGGTGCGTGTAAGAAAGGAAACGCCCCGACGGATGCCTCGCGTTCAATGAAGCAGACGCGGGGCATTCAATATTTATTACGCATATCGAATTATTTATCGAGTAGGGTTTTCTCATTGTAAATTCAGCGAACTCGGGCGGCGCTCGACGAGGCGGATGTTCAAGAACACCACTGTCCTGTCCATATCGGGCCGCATATATCAATACTTTCAGCGAAGCCTGACCATGACGAAGAATCGCTGGGATGACAAGACATATGTGATCTGCGAGTCTTTCTTCTTTCAAGCGCAGTTGGACCCGTTTGAAGTGCACGCCGCGAAAGTCGAGGCCGATACCATCGACTTTCTCGAATGCGTTGGCCGAACCCCCGACTATATCGATCCACGCATCGAGCTCGACGACGTGCGACAACTTCTGCACGGCCGCATCGTGAGCGGAAGCGAATGGCACGGCCCGGTTGGAGAGCAGTTTCCGGATGATCAACTGATTCCAGCCTTCGTGCGTGAATTGGAGCGTCGTAAGCTAATCGCGATCGAGTATGAGTGGCCACATACATCACCGATCGCGTCCGCCGAGGAGATCAGCCAGCGACAGAAGCTTCGACCGGACGAAGTCAGGCGCCCGGCGCATGCATCGCTGGACGGGAAGCCGTTCGAATACACGGAAGAAGGCGTCGGCACCGACGCCGAGCAAGTCGCCGGAATGCCATTCAACGGTGCGCCAGGAGCGTGGGCATCCAGCATGCCAGGCAAGATGCTGCAATTGCGGCAGTACGGCGCGGACGGGCGACCACTGACCGACTTCGATCTGGAAGCGCATCATGGCAATCCGAATCCCCATGCGCATAATTGGAGCAACGGAGCGCGCGATGAAGGCGCGCCCGTCTCCTTGCTCCCTTGGTGACTCGCCATGTCGATCACACTGCTAGACGAATGGAACAACTTCCACGATTGGTATCTCGACAGCATAACCATCGGTCCGAACTCGGAGCCGAGACGCGTCGTGCTCGGTTTGCATCGGCAAGAGGCGCGCGTGACGATCGATTTCAGCGGCGTAACGTGTCTCGTACTGGACGGACTGGGGCTGTTGAACATCGTCTACGCCATCGAGGTGATCGAGCCGACCGACGAGAACCACGCGCGGGTCAGAGCCGCTCTCGAAAAGGGAGAGCGCCTCTCGGACAGAAGCGGAGGGCAGACGGTCTTCATGTACTCGACCTTGGGCGCCGAACTCGCAATCGAATTCGACGCGCTTTCGATCAGGTCCATTGGGTCCGAAGCAGCGCCAGGGTAGCCGGTAGACACCGGCGAATGCCAGTCGCAAACGCAAGTCGCGCGATGTGCATTGGCATACGGCGGCCGCCGGCTTTCGGGCGAATGTCGAAGGCCTAAACGGAACGACTCGCGGACATGCGCCCTTCCCACCACGCCGCCGCCACGAACGCCACCGCCGCGACCGTCAGCACGCCGATCAACGCATCCGCGCCGATACGCTGCATCAATGTTCCCGCGACGATCGGTCCGCCAAAACTCGCCACGCTCCACGACGCCCCGACGATCGCCGTCGCCGATACCAGCGTCGGGCCGCGAAAGCGCTCGCCGCACGCGACGATCGACAGCGTATAGACGCTGCCCGCCGCCGCGCCGATCACGAAGAGCAGCGGCCAGCAGATCCACGGATACGCGACCGCCCACGGCAAAAGCGGCAACAGCAGCGCCACGACGACACCCGCGCCCGCGTGCACCTTCGCGCGCCCGATGCGATCGGCGAGCCAGCCGATCGGGAACTGCATCGTGGTATCGCCGAACAGGATCGCGGACGCGAACAGCACGCCGATATCCTCGCCGATGCCATGCGACATCGCGAAGAGCGGCATCAGCGAAAGCGCGAGCGTATCGAAAAGCGCGAAGAAGCCGGTGCCGATCACGAGCGCCGGCATGCGCGGCAACACCTGCCGCCAGTCGCCGTGCTCGCCCTCTTCGGACGCCAGCGCGTGCGGCGTGCCGCGAATGGAGGCGAGCGCGGGCAGCGCCAGCAGGAAGATCGCGCCGCAGATCGCGAAGCGCATCGACGGCAGGCCGCCTATCGCGGTGATGAGCACCGGGCCCGTCATCTGAAAGAGCGTGAAGTTGGTCGCGTAGATCGCGACGACGCGCCCGCGCGTGGAATCGTCGGCGAGCTGCGTGACCCACGCCTCGCCGATGGTGAAGAGCAGCATCAGCGCCGCGCCGCACAGAAAGCGCAGCACGGCCCACAGCCACAGGTTCGCGGTGAACTGCATCGCGATGGTGGACAGCGCCGCGACGACCACCGTGCCGACGATCGTCTCGCGCGCGCCCAGACGCGCGGCGACGCGGCTCGCGAACGGTGCGATGGCGAGGCCGCCGCCCGCCTGCATCGCCGTCATCAGGCCGACGATATCGGTGCCGTGGCCCGCTTGCGTGAGCGCGAGCGCGGTCAGCGGCAGCGTCGCGCCGAGGCCTAAGCCGACCACCGCCACGCTCAGGATCAGCGCGAGAAAGTCACGCGAGAGAATGCCCTTCATTCACCGTGCCACCCGACGGAAATCAGGCAGCTTGTCCGATCGAAAGACGGCGCGCGCGCTTGTCGAGCGTCGCCGAGAGCAACGTGAGGCCGAACGCGCTTGCCGCCATCAGAATGCCGACCCACGGCAGCGACGTGAGCGGCGCACCCGCGCTGATCACGCAGCCGCCGAGCCACGCGCCCGTCGCGTTGCCGAGGTTGAACGCGCCCTGATTCAGCGTCGATGCGAGATTCGGCGCATCGCTCGCGCGGTTCACGATCAGCATTTGCAGCGGCGGCACGATCGCGAACGCGAGCACACCCCAGAAGAAGATCGTGATCATCGCCGAGACGGGCTCGTGCATCGTGCCCGCGAAGATCGTCAGAATCACGACGATCGCCAGAAGGAACGACAGCAGCGAACGCAGCAGCTTCCAGTCCGCGAGCTTGCCGCCGAGCGTGCTGCCCACCGTGAGTCCGAGGCCGAACAGCAGCAGCACATACGTGACCGCGTGCGGCGAAAAGCCCGTCACGTCCTCGAGGATAGGCGTGATATACGTGAACACCGAGAAAAGACTGGCCGATGCGAGCACGCTGATGCCGAGCACCATCAGCACTTGCGGATTCTTGAGCACGTCGAATTCGCGCAGGATGCTGGTCTCGCGCATCTCGATGTGCTTCGGCAGGCAGACGGCGAGCGCGCCCGCCGCCGCGATGCCGATCAGCGTGACGACCCAGAACGTCGAGCGCCAGCCCGCCGCCTGGCCGAGCGCGGTGCCGAGCGGCACGCCGAGCACGTTCGCGAGCGTGAGCCCGGTGAACATCAGCGCGATGGCCTGCGCGCGGCGGTTCGGCGCGACGAGATCGGCGGCGACCACCGAGCCGATGCCGAAGAACGCGCCGTGACAGAACGCGGTGACGATGCGCGCGCCCATCAGCACCCAGTAGTTCGGCGCGAGCGCGCACAGCAGATTGCCGACGATGAATACGCCGATCAGGTTCATCAGCGCCTTCTTGCGCGGCATCTTCGCGGTGACGACGGCGAGGATCGGCGCGCCCACCGTCACGCCGAGCGCATAGCCGGACACGAGCATGCCCGCCGCCGGAATCGTCACGCCGAGATCGCGCGCGACGTTGGGCAACAGGCCCATGATGACGAATTCGGTCGTGCCGATGCCGAACGCGGCAATGGCGAGAGCGAAAAGAGGCAGAGGCATGGCGGGGGGCGGCGCAAGTGTCACGCTTTCGGCGCGCATCGTCGGATTGAGCGATGCAGGCGTCGAGGCGGAATGGAAGGCTCGAATTGTACCGAAAGGGATTTTTTGATGCTGGTATAAACCCTGATGCCGATCGGCCCGGGCCATGCTTCGGCCTGAACGGATATTCTTACGGACGCGGCGCCGGCGCATGAGTCTTGCCGACGCCGCGCCACCATGCGTCAGATGTTCCCGGTAACACACGCGCGGGCACGCATTCGTTGCGCGCGCCGCTCGCCGGTGAGTGTTGGAAAAACGCAGCAACTACTCGATGAAGATGTCAACGATCAAAGCCCTTATCCGCACCGCCATCGCATCCGCGATGCTCTTCGCCACGCTCGCACACGCCCAGAGCGACGCCGCCGGCCCCATCGCCACGAAGGCGGGCGCGCTGAATTTCCTGCGCGATGAATCCGGCATGGCCGCGCTCATCGAGACTCAAGTGTTCGATCGCTTCGACGCGAAACGCATCGCGCACTTCGACGAAACGTCCGGCACGAGCGACACCGTCACGCGCATGCTCGTGCAATCCGACACCGGACCGGTGCTCTACGACTTCCGCCGCAATCCGCCGCTCGTGCAGCGCGTGAATCAGCGCATGACGGTCAAGCGTGTGTTCTGGCAGGGCGAGGAGGTGGTGATGCAATCGAATCTCGGCTGGTACGGATTCCAGCGTGGCAAGCTCACGAAGCTGCAATCGTCGACCTCGGTCTATCGCTGAGCGGAAACACGCGTTCGCCGGCGATCACGTAGACCGCTTCGCGGCGCACCTCGCCATTCACTTCGAAGCCACCCGTGAACGCGCCGAACGCGGGCAGCACGCCCGCGTTCGGGCCGATGCGAAAGCACGGCAGACGCACGCTGTCGACGCGCGTCGCGAGCCGATACACCGGATGCTCGTGGCCGGCGAGCGCGTAGGCGCCATCGACCGTCTGCGGATGATGGCAAAGCGCCCACGGCCCGAGCACGTGCGGCTCCTTCACGACCTCGACGCCGAACAGCGCGGGCAGCGCGCCCGCATGCTTGTCGTGATTGCCTTCGACGAGCACGAGCCTCAGCGCGCGATGTCTCGCGCGCCAGGCGGCGAGCGCGTCGAGCGTTTCGTCGGCATGGGACTCGCGCGCGTGCAGCAGGTCGCCGAGAAAGACGATCGATTCCGGACGATGCGCCGTGACGAGCGCATCGAGCCGCGCGAGACTTTCGCCCGTCGTGCCGATGGGCACCGGAATGCCGCGCGCGCGAAACACGGCATCCTTGCCGAAGTGGGCATCGGCGATGAAAAGGGTCTTCAGGAGCGGATCGAAGGCCGCGCGGTCCGCGGAGAGCAGAAGCGCATGGCCGTTCACATCGATGGTCAATGCCTCGGTCGTCATTTATGCCTTCGCCGCCTTCTCCAGATCCGCGAGCATGCGCTCGACGCGATCCGACAGCTTCTCCGTGCTCACCTTCTCCCGCAAGCGCGCGACGATCAGCGGAAACGCGAAAGGCGTCGGCTTCTTCGGATGCGTCAGGGCGAGCCGGCTTTCGCTCATGCGCTGCAGCGCCGCGCGGATGCGGCCGAGCTCGAGCTCCTGCAGCATCACTTCCTGATCCGCCTGCGCGAGCAGCAGATTGCCGCTGTCGTGCTTGCGAAAGACTTCGTAGAAGAGGCCGCTCGACGCCTGCAGTTGCCGCGCGCTTTTCTGCTGCCCCGGATGACCTTGATAGATGAGCCCCGACACCCGCGCGATCTCGCGAAAGCGCCGCGCCGACAGCTCCGATGCGTTCAGGCTCGCGAGAATGTCGTGCTCCAGATGCTCCGGTGAAAACAGGCCTTCCGCGATGAGTGTCTCCCAATCGAACGGCCGTGCCGACAGCAATTCGAAGCCGTAGTCGTTCATCGAAATGGAGAAGGTGCCCGGCCGGTCGCGCGATGCGCGCCAGCCGAGCAGCGACCCGAGCCCGATATGCGCCATGCGCCCCGCGAACGGATAGCAGAAGAAGTGATGCCCTTCGCGCGAGCGCACCAGTTCGACGACCAGCACGCCCGGCCCCGGCAGCGCCGACCACTTCGCCTGCAAGTCGAGCAGTGGCTTGACGGCGCGCATCTCGGGCTCGTCGTAGATGCCGTCGTTGGCGCGCGCGAGCATCACGAGCGCGGCGTCGGCCAACTCGGACGACAGCGGCATCTTGCTGCCCGCCCATTGCGGCATCGCACCGCGCGATGAGGTCGCGCGCTTCACGTAGGCGGTCATGTCGCGCACGCGCACGAGTTCGAGCGCGCGTCCGCCGAAGGTGAAGACATCGCCGGGCTTGAGACGCGAGATGAACGATTCCTCCATCGCGCCGATGCGCCCGCCCGTCATATACGCGACGCTGATGGTTGCGTTCGCAACTATCGTCCCGACGTTGTTGCGATGTCTGCGCACGAGATCGTCGCGCGGCACGCGATACACGCCGTCATCGCCTTTCACGACGCGATGAAAATCCGGATACGCCGCGAGCGACGTGCCGCCGCGCTCGACGAACGCGAGCGCCCAGTCGAACTCGGCTTGCGTCAGGTCGCGATACGCATAGGCGCTGCGCACTTCGTCCAGCATGTCATCGGGCGTGAAGCCGCCGCCGATCGCGACCGTCACGAGATGCTGCACGAGCACGTCGAGCGGCTTCAACGGCATGTCGCGTCCTTCGATGCGATGCTCGCCGATCGCCCAGCGCGCCGCGGCCGCTTCGACGAGCTCGAGCGCGTGCGTCGGCACGATCGACACGCGCGATACGCGGCCCGGCGCGTGGCCCGAGCGTCCGGCGCGCTGCATCAGTCGCGCGACGCCCTTCGGCGAGCCGATCTGAAACACGCGATCGACCGGCAGAAAGTCCACGCCGAGATCGAGACTCGACGTGCACACGACCGCCTTCAGTTGCCCGTTCTTGAGCCCGAGCTCGACCCAGTCGCGCACTTCCTTGTCGAGCGAGCCGTGATGCAGCGCGAGCAGGCCCGCCCATTCGGGCCGCAATTCGAGCAGCGCGCGATACCAGATTTCCGATTGCGAGCGCGTGTTGGTGAAGACGAGCGAGCTTTGCGCGCGATCGATCTCATCGGCGACGGGACCGACTTGCCGCACGCCTAGATGCCCGCCCCACGGAAAGCGCTCGATGGTCTCGGGAATCAGCGTATCGACGACGAGCGTTTTCGGGTGCGCGCCGCGCACGACGACGCGCGGCGTCTTCACGGGATGAAGCAGCGCATCGTGCGCGAGCGCGAGATTGCCGAGCGTCGCCGACAGTCCCCAGATTTGCAGATGGGGCCGCCAGCGCGCGAGCCGGGCGATCGCGAGTTGCGTCTGCGTGCCGCGCTTGTTGCCGAGCAGTTCATGCCATTCGTCGACGACGATCATGCGCAGATGCTTCAGCTCGTCGCGAGCATTGGTGCGCGTCAGCGTCAGCGTGAGGCTTTCGGGCGTCGTCACGAGCGCGGACGGCATGCGCCGGCTTTGGCGCGCGCGTTCGGTCGACGACGTATCGCCGGTGCGCAGCCCGATCGTCCACGGCACGGACAGCGCGCTCACGGCGGCCTGCAGCGCGCGGGCGGTGTCGGCGGCGAGCGCGCGCATCGGCGTGATCCAGAGCACGGTGAGCGGCGCGGGCAGGGCGTTCGGCTTCGGCGCTTTGTCCGCATACGCGGCGAGCGCGCCGAGCCACACGGCCCAGGTTTTGCCGGCGCCGGTCGTCGCGTGAAGCAGGCCGCTCGCGCCGCGCCCGATCTCGCGCCACGCGTCGCGCTGAAACTCGAACGGCTGCCAGCCGCGTTCGTCGAACCAGCGCGCGATGCGTTCATCGACAGGCTTTGCGGCTTGCGTTTCGTCGTAGGCGAAAGGCGCGGGCGTGAAAAGCTCGGCGGCGGCATCGAGCTTCGCCTGGGCGGCGCGCGTGCGCGGCACGCGGCGCGGTCGCGGGGCGCGGCGCTTGCGCTCGTCCGCCGATTCGGGCGCGCTCATGCCGTCGCCTCGTTCAGAAAGCCCTTGAGGATATCGAGCGTATCGGCGTCTTCGATCTTCTTGTCGGTGCGCCAGCGCAGCATGCGCGGAAAGCGCACCGCGATGCCCGACTTGTGGCGCGGGCTCGCCTGTATGCCTTCGAAGCCGATCTCGAAGACGAGCGTCGGCGTCACGCTTCTCACCGGCCCGAACTTTTCGATGGTCGTCTTGCGCACGATTGCATCGACCTGGCGCATTTCCTCGTCGGTGAGTCCGGAATAGGCCTTCGCGAAGGGCACGAGCGTGCGCGTGCCGTCGGCTTCGTCCCAGACGGCGAAGGTGAAATCCGTGTAGAGGCTCGCGCGCCGTCCGTGGCCGCGTTGCGCATAGAGCAGCACCGCGTCGATGGAATACGGATCGATCTTCCACTTCCACCACGTGCCCGATGCCTTCGTGCGCCCGACGCCGTACATCGACGCGCGCTCCTTCAGCATCAGGCCTTCGACGCCGCGCGCGCGGCTCTCGTCGCGCAACGCGGAAAGCGCCGGCCAGTCCGGTGCGACGACCATCGGGGATACGCGCAGCAGATCCATCGCGAGCGAGGTGGAGAGCGCGTGCGCGAGCGCATCGAGCTGCGCGCGTCGCGCATGGAGCGGCTCGGTGCGCAGATCGCGGCCGTTGGCTTCGAGCAGATCGTAGGCGAGCAGCGCGGCGGGCGAATCGGCGAGCACTTTCTTCGTGAGCGACTTGCGCGTGATGCGCGGCTGCAGTCGCGCGAACGGCAGCGGCGCGCTCGCGCCCGGCTCCCACGCGAGAATTTCGCCGTCGATCACCGTGCCGTCGGGCAGCGCCGCACCGAGCGACGCGAGCTCCGGAAAGCGCTCCGTGACGAGATCCTCGCCGCGCGACCAGATCCACACGCGGCCCGCGCGCTTCACGAGCTGCGCGCGTATGCCGTCCCACTTCCATTCGGCGATCCAGTCATCGGGCGAGCCGAGCGTCGCGGGATCGGCCTGCAGCGGATGCGCGAGAAAGAACGGATAGGGCAGGCCGATATCGCTTTCGTGCGGTGTGTCGACGTCGTCGCCTTCGGCTGCGGGTGCGACGAGCCGAAGATAGCGCGCCGCGCTCGGCGCCTGCCGCGAATCGGTCCAGCCGACCATGCGCTGCGCGATGCGCTTGTGATCGACGCCCGCGACTTCCGCGAGCGCGCGCACGACGAGCTGCCGCGCGACGCCCACGCGGAAACCGCCGCCGATCAGCTTCGTCAGCAGAAAGCGCTCGCTCCAGTTCAGCTCGTCCCAGTAGCTCAACAGCCGTTCACGCAATTCCGAAGGGTTCGCGCCGCGCAGCGTCAGCACGCGCTCCTCGATCCATTGCGCGAGCCCGAGCGACGATTCGCCCGACGCCGGCGGCAGCACATGCGCGATGGTTTCGGCGAGATCGCCGACCGCCTGATACGACTCTTCGAAGAGCCATTCCGGCAAGCCCGCGCGTTCGCGCGCGAACTCGGTCAGCAGGCGCGTCGGCACCGACTGGCGCGGCTTGCCGCCCGCGAGAAAGTACGATGCCCACGCGGCATCTTCAGGCTCCGCGGCCGAGAAATAGGCGATCAGCGCTTCGAGCTTTTCGTTGGTCGAGGTCGTCGCGTCGAGCGCGGCGTAGAGCGTCGCGAAGCGTTTCATGTCGCGGCGGTCTCGGGCTGCGCGGTGTCGGCTTCGATGGCGTCGTCGCCGTATTCGGTCTTGAAGGCGCCCGCATCGAGCCCCTGCTCGCAGAGCCAGCGCACCATCGGCTCGATCTGTCCGTGCGTGACGATCACGCGCTCAGCGCCCGTCGCGCCGATCGCGAGTTGCAGGCCGGGCCAGTCGGCGTGATCGGAGAGCACAAAACCGCGATCGACGCCCTTGCGCCTTCGCGTGCCGCGCAGACGCATCCAGCCGGACGCGAAGGCGTCGCTGTAATCGCCGAAGCGGCGCATCCACGTGCTGCCCTGCGCGGACGGCGGCGCGACGATCAGCGCGCCCTTGAACGCCGCCTTGTCCTTCGCGGCGATCTCGCTGACGAGGCGCGTGTGCGGCAACGCGATGCCCGCGTCGCGATACGCGCGATTGAGCGGCTCGACCGCGCCGTGACAGAAGATCGGACCGATGGCGGCATCGACGCCCGCGAGAATGCGCTGCGCCTTGCCGAACGAATAGCTGAAGAGCACCGACGCGCGCCCTTGCGCCGCGTTGTGCCGCCACCATGAATCGATGCCGTCGAAGACATCGCGCGAGCTGTCCCATCGATAGATCGGCAGGCCGAACGTCGATTCGGTGATGAACGTATCGCAGCGCACGGGCTCGAAGGGCGCGCAGGTCGGATCGGGCTCGACCTTGTAATCGCCGGATGCGACCCACACGCGTCCCTTGTGCTCGACGCGCACCTGCGCCGAGCCGAGCACGTGTCCGGCGGGATGCAGCGACACGCGCACACCGTTCACGACGATTGCTTCCCCGTAGGCGAGCCCCTGCACATCGATGCCCGGAAGCCGCGACAGCAACACGCCGACGCCCGGCTCGGCAGCGAGGTAATGCGCGTGACCGAAGCGCGCATGATCCGCGTGCGCGTGCGTGATGACAGCGCGTTCGACGGGCCGCCACGGATCGATATGAAAGTTGCCCGGCACGCAGAAAAGTCCCTCGGGCCGCGCGACGATGAGGTCGGAAGAAGTGTCCACTGATCGTTGAGCGATGCGCGCGCGATGCATGCAAGGCATCCGGATGACATGCATGCCGCCGCGCCATGCGGGAGTGTTCGATTCTGGCAACAAAAGCACGCCGCGTGCCCGTCATGGCGCTTTCATGAATCGCGTCTAGGGTGTAAAAGTTTATCTTGTTCGAGCGCCTGTTCAGCGATGTTCGTTCGAGCCGTTGTCAGCGAGGCACGCGCGCACGGGGCGCGCTCCGCAGTCTTCTTCTTATTGCCGAACATGGACACGATGGTTGCGCCGACCGCCGCAGAAGCGGTCTGGATCGTCAGGCTCCAGAGCCATCCGCAGTATGACTTCGTGCGCCTGAAACGGGTTTTCAGCGAGTACGGTTCGCGCCATCAGGTCGTGCTCGTCGACGTGAGAAAACTCCTCGAATGCGCCGATCGCGATGACACCGACTACGTGCTCAAGGCCGTGGACGACTGGCACGCGGGCAAGGTGCGCGGCATCCGCGAGTTTCTCGACCCGGATAATCCCCGCGTGCCGGAAATGCCCTACGTGACCATCAGCGTGCGCCGCGCGCCGGGTCTGCTCGGGCTGCTCGGCGTGCATAGGGATGGGGTCGTCGCGTTCCGCAACGGACAGCATCGGGCGCGCTACATGGCTTATGCCGGGGCGCTCTGCATGCCGGTCGAAGTGCACGAACGCGAGGCGCCCTTGCTGCGCGCGATGTGCGCGGCACCGGATGCATCGAGTTCGGAGTACGGGGAAATTTGAGCGTTGCGTGCGCCGTGCTGGATAGCGCGGTGCTCGTCATCGAAGCGGGCCGGACGGCAAGGTTGCCGTGCCGGCCCGCGTGCGTCTTCAGTTCGCGGTGGCCGATGCGTTGCGCATCGTTTGCACGGGCATGATTGACGGCGGCATGGACTGCCGGACCACGTCGTCGGGGCGCGCGCCGTTGCCGGTGAACTCGCGACTCAGATAGTCCAGTGCATAGTCGATGAAAAAACGCGTCTTGGCGGGCAGATATTGCCGTCCCGGATAGACGATCGACACTTTCATGTCCGGGTCGTCGATCGTGTACTCGGGCAGCATGCGAACGAGCGTGCCGTCCTCCAGATCCGCGTGCACGATCCCTTCGGGCAGAATCGAGACGCCCATGCTCCGCAGCGTCGCGAGGCGGACCATCAAGCCGTTGTTGACCGTGTACACGGGCGCGAGCGTCACCTGTTCGGCGGAACCGAGACGATGGCGGAAGTGCCAGGTCTGACTGCGCATTTCGCTCGGCAGTCCGACCGATGCCAACGTTTGCAGATCCGTGGGCGAAGCGGGCATGCCGTACTCGGCGATAAACGCGGGCGTGGCGACCGGGACGAGCGCGTTGGTGCCGACCGGCCGTTCGATGAGCGCCGTGCTCGTCACCATGAACGCCGTCACGATACCGACGTCATATCCGTCCTCGACAAGATCGACATGACGCTCGGCGAGCGTCAGGCGAACGTTGACCTTCGGATAGAGATGGCGAAAGCCGTCGATGAGCGGCGTCAGCGTGAGAAGCGAGAGCGCGCTCGACGCGACGACGCGCAACGTGCCGCTCGGTTCGCCTTCGGTATGCGTGACCGTGGATTCCAGATGGTCAAGCTCTTCGAGCAGCGCGCGGCAGCCCTCCAGATAACGGGTGCCGGCTTCGGTGAGAGACAGATTGCGGGTAGTGCGGTTGATGAGACGCGTTCGGAGGTGCGCTTCGAGCATCGCAATTGCCCGTGTGACGAGCGCATTCGAGACATCGAGTTGTTGAGCCGCGCGGCGAAAACTTTCCGTATCCGCCACGCGCACGAAGACGCGCATTGCATGGATCTGGTTCATCTTGTTGCCCTCTCAGTTGTGCCACAGTTTCCAGACCCATCGCCCGGTGTCAGACGTGTGTCCAGTTATTGACCGACGTGTGAATTGATAATATTGACATGATGAAAATATTGCAATGACTAAATCGAGAAATTTTTGCAGAAACAGGTTCCCTTGGTGCGGGCGATTATCCCCACGTCCTTATAAAGCGTGGCTTCCAGCGTTGCTGCTTAGCGTCATTCCTAATGCGACCGCTGGACTCGTGCCAACCCGTCGATATATGTTTTGCGGCGCGAAAAGGCGGCGACGGTCATTGAATTTCTTATGATATATCACGTGACCACTTAATAGGTCGAACTTTCTGTCACGAAGATGGCAGAGTCGAACTTCATATATCAGCAAAATCAATTGAAGATTTTTTTTATTGATTTGAAGTTCTGATAACGGTCCTTGTGATCAATTCGAAGTTTAGGCGAGGATTTATTGCAGTTAAGTGCTCTGAATCGCCGCGCATTAAAAAAGAATTGTCGACACAGCGTTATGGAATCTGTTTGATTACAACCCTGGATTGCACCCTTTTCGAGTCTCGCAATTGGTTATTTCATCGGTTCGTTCAAACGCGGTCGTTTCGGCCAAAGGCGTTTGCGGCGCGCACATCATCGCGGTGACTTTTCGACGAAGCGCCGCACGCGTTTGCCTGACCTGAAAGAGATTGCAATCACGCTTTTCGTCTTTGCGCCGGTTCACCGCACCGCAATTGTTCGCGAACATCGGACTCGGCTGGCGGCTACGGCTGCGCTGGTCATCGTCGAAGTCGGCGGCCCGCCGAATGTCCAGGTCAAGCGGGCGGACGTGATGCTCCGCGCGCGGCACCCGCCGTTGCGCACGGCGTCTTCGTCGCGCGGCTGGCGGGCTGGCCGGCGCGAAACGATGGCGTGCTCCTTGCGCCATAATCGGCGGACACACAAGGAGGCTCTTTCATGGCGCAATCCAGTCCGACGACCGTCACGCTTCCCAACGGCGAAACCATCCCGAAGCTCGGCCAGGGCACCTGGGAAATGGGCGAGCGCCCGAACGCACGCAAGAGCGAAATCGCGGCGCTGCGCGAGGGCGTGGAGCTCGGCATGACGCTAATAGATACCGCCGAGATGTACGGCGACGGCGAAAGCGAAAAGCTCATCGCCGAGGCGCTCGGAGACCGGCGCGACGCGTTGTTCATCGTCAGCAAGGTGTATCCGCACAACGGCAGCGAGCGCGGCGTGCAGGCCGCGTGCGAGCGCAGCCTGAAGCGCCTGAAGACCGATCGCATCGATCTTTATCTGCTGCACTGGCGCGGCGGCGAGGATCTGGAAGGCGTGGTCGCGGGCTTCGACAAGCTGAAGCGCGACGGCAAGATTCGTCACTGGGGCGTCTCCAACTTCGACACCGACGACATGGAAGAGCTCTTTTCGCTCGATGGCGGCGACGCCTGCGCGACCGATCAGATTCTCTTCAACGTCGCGCGACGCGGGCCGGAGTTCGATCTCTTGCCGTGGCTGCGCGAGCGCCGCATGCCCGCGATGGCCTACAGCCCCGTCGATCATGCGCGTCTGCCGCGCGGCGGAGCGCTGGAAAGGATTGCGGCGGCGCGCGGCGTGTCGGCATTTCAGGTCGCGCTCGCGTGGGTGTTGCAACAGCCCCAGGTGTTCGCGATACCGAAAGCGGCCGACGCCGCCCACGTGCGCGAGAACCGCGCGGCGCTCGACCTTCGGTTGTCCGCCGACGAACTCGCGGACATCGATTCGCAGTTCAAACCGCCGAAGGCGAAGCGCTCGCTGGAGATGCTTTGAGGTTGCTGCGGATCACGTGCACGCGTGATGCGCATGCACCGAACCGAGCACGGCGACTTCGGCGGGCGTGCGTTTCAGATCGGTTTCGTTGACCTGCTTCGCGTCGGCGAGGAAATCGTCGACGATCGACGAGACCTTCGTGTCCGTCAGGCACAGCGACACGCGCTTCGTCTCGGAATCGGGCAGCGACGCGCGCTGCGACAGGAACAGCACGCCGTACTGATAGCCGCGCACGATGCCGCGCACCGCGCCCACGCATTGTCCTTGCGCCGTGTTGTCGGACTTCGCGGCGCATTGCTGCGCGAGCGCGTAGGCGGAGAAAGTGGGATCGGCCGCGCCGGGCGCCGGGGTTTGCGGCGCGGTTTGCGCGTGCGCGGCCATCGCGGCGCCGAAGGTGAGTGCGCAGAGCGCGACGGAAAGGGCGGGTTTCATCGATTGAATCCTCGTTGTTTTGGACATGAACCGATGAGAGACGCGCGGCGCCGCTTTGGTTCCGATGAAACGCCGCTTCGCCTTGCGCGAGCTCAGCTTGCCTGCCGCTGCAGCGCGCGCAGTTCGTCGACGGGAATGTGGCAGTGAATCGCGTGGCCGTCGCCGGCGTCGCGGCACGGCGGCGTCTCGGTCTCGCAGATCTCGCCGATTTTGCGCGGGCAGCGCGTATGAAACACGCATCCCGATGGCGGATTCGCCGCGCTCGGCAATTCGCCCGACAGCCGGATGCGCTTCGCATGCGTTCCGTCGATCGATGGCACCGACGACAGCAACGCTTCCGTGTACGGATGCTGCGGGCCGTCGAAGACCGCGGCCGCGCGCCCGATTTCCATGATGCGCCCGAGGTACAGCACCGCGATGCGATCCGACAGATAGCGCACCACATGCAGATCGTGCGAGATGAACACGTAGCTCACGCGCCGTTCGCGCTGCAAGTCCGCGAGCAGGTTGAGGATCGCGGCCTGCACGGAGACGTCGAGCGCCGATGTCGGTTCGTCGCAGACGACGACGCGCGGGTCGCCCGCGAACGCCCGCGCGATCGCGACACGCTGCTTCAGCCCGCCCGACAGTTGCCGCGTGCGCGCGCCGAGATAGCGCTCCGGCAGGCGCACGGCTTCGGTCAGCGTATGCAGGCGTTCCTCTTTCGCTTCGCCGCGCAGCGCCGCGAGCTTCGACAAGGAACGCGCGATCAGGCGCCGCACCGAATGCGCGCGGTTCAGCGCGGAATCGGGATTCTGGAAGACGATCTGCAGCGACTTCACCTGTTCCTCGCTGCGCCGGGTCACGCGCTCGGGCAGGGTCGCGCCGTCGAGTTCGAGCGACGCGCCCTTGTCCGGCGACACGAGGCCGAGCAGCAGTTTCGCGAGCGTGGTCTTGCCGCTGCCCGATTCGCCGACGAGGCCGAGCGTTTCGCCTTGCACGAGATCGAGCGAGACATCCTGAACGGCGCGCACGTCTTCATCGCCGACGCGGAAGGTCTTCGACAGATTGCGCGCCGATAGCGCGAGCGGCCGATGTCCGCCATCGGTCATCGGCATCGGGGCGTCGTCGGCGGAGCGCGGCAGCGTTTCCGCGCGCTCGTGATAGTGACAGCGCGCCATCTGGCCGCCGTGCGCCGACGCGACGCGATACGGCGGCGGCGCGTCCTTCAGGCAGCGTTCGTCGGCGAGCTTGCAGCGCGGCGCGAAGATGCAGCCCTGCGCGATCGAGCCCGGCAGCGGAAGCGAGCCGGGAATCGTGTCGAGACGCCCCGTCTCCTTGCCGCGGCCTTCGCGCGGCAGGCAGCGCAGCAGGCCGACCGTGTACGGATGGCGCGGCTTCGCGAACACATCGGCGGTCGCGCCTTCCTCGACGAGCTTGCCCGCGTACAGCACGCCGACGCGATCGCACATGCGTCCGATCACCGCGAGGTTGTGGCTGATGAAGAGCACGGCCGTGCCGAGCTCGGCACGCAATTGCGCGATGAGGTCGAGCACTTCGGCTTCGACCGTGGCGTCGAGGCCGGTGGTCGGCTCGTCGAGAATCAGCAGTTCGGGATTGCACGCGAGCGCCATCGCGATGACGACGCGCTGCTGCATGCCGCCCGAGAGTTGATGCGGATAACTCTCCATCACGCGTTCGGGCGAGGCGATGCGCACGCGCCTGAGCATCTCGGCGGTGCGGGACAGCGCTTCGTCGGCGGAGGCGCCCGTGACCTCGAACGCTTCGGACACTTGCCGCGCGATCGTCAGCGACGGATTCAGCGCGCGTCCCGGATCCTGATAGACCATCGACACGGCATTGGCGCGCATGCCGCGCAGCGCGTCGGCATCGAGCGAGGCGACGTCTCGCCCCGCGATCGCGATGCGGCCCGCCTTCACGCGCCCGTTGCGCGGCAGGTAGCGCAGCACGGCGAGCGCGGCCGTCGATTTGCCGCAACCCGATTCGCCGACGAGCCCGTACGCCTCGCCGCGCTGCACGCGCAGCGTTACGTCCTGCAGCACTTCGCGCTCGCGTCCGCGCGAGCGATAGGCGACGGTGAGCCCGATGATCGTGAGCGCGTCGGCCTGATCGCCTTTCGCGGCGCCGAACGTGGGGAAGGCCGATGGCGGCGGTCCGTTCATCGGTCGAGCACTCCCTGCACGGCATCCGCGACGAGGTTCACCGCGACGACCAGCGATGCGATCGCGGCGGCATCGAAGACGACGGTCCACCACGCGCCGCCCGCCATCAGCGTGTAGCTTTCGGACAGCGCGAGGCCCCAGTCGGCCGATGGCGGCTGGATGCCGAAGCCGAGGAACGAGAGCGTCGCGACGGCGAAGATCGCGTAGCCGAGCCGCACGGTCGCTTCCACGATGATCGGCGGCAGCACGTTCGGCAGGATCTCCGCGAACATGATGTAGAGCGCGTTCTCGCCGCGCAATTGCGCCGCGAGCACGTAGTCGAGATGGCGCTCGCTCAGCACGGCGGCGCGCACGGTGCGCGCGGTGATCGGCGCGAAGGTCAGGCCGATCACGAGAATCACCGTCGTGTTGCTCGCGCCGACCGCCGCCAGCGCGAGCAGCGCGACGATCACGAGCGGCAGGGCGAGGAGCGCGTCGATCACGCGGCCGATGGCGGCATCGACCCAGCCGTCGAAATAGCCGACGACGAGGCCGATCGCCGTGCCCGCGGCCGTGCCGAGCAGCGTCGCGAGCGGCGCGATCGTCAGGATGTCGCGCGAGCCGACGATCACGCGCGCGAATACGTCGCGGCCGAGTTGATCGGTGCCGAACCAGTGATCGGCGGACGGCGCGCCGAGCGAGTTGAGCGGATCGGACGCGTAGGGGTCCTGCGGCACGAGCCAGTGGCCGAAGAGCGCGCACGCGACCCAGAAGAGCAGGATCAGCACGCCGAGATCGAAAGTCGCCGAGCGCAGCAGCGCGCCGAGCGCTTCGTATCGGCGCGCCTTCGACGGCGGCGTGGCGGTGGCCGTGCTCATCGCGAGGCTCCCGTGCGCAGGCGCGGATTCAGCACGACATAGAGCGCATCCGCGATCAGATTCGCCGCCGTATAGATCACGCCGATGGTCAGCACGCCCGCTTCGAGCATCGGAAAGTCCTTCGCCTTCGCTGCGTTGTAGATCAGCGAGCCGATGCCCTGATAGTGAAACAGCGTCTCCACGACGACGAGCCCGCCGATCATGTAGCCGAGCTGCGTCGCGGCGACGGTCACGGTCGGCAGGAGCGCATTGCGCAGCACGTGCCGCACGATCACGACGCGCTGCGGCAGGCCCTTGAGAATCGCGGTGCGCGTGTAGTCGGCATCGAGCGCCTCGACGGTGCCCGCACGCGCCATCCGCGCGATATAGCCGAAGAACACGAACACGAGCGGCAGCACCGGCAGGATCAGATGTTTCAGTTGCACGAGGATGTTCGCGTCGGCGGGCGCGGTCGCCTCGATCGGCAGCCATTGCAGCCACACGCCGAAGATCAGGATCAGCACGATCGACGACACGAACTCGGGCACGACCGTCGCCGTCAGGCCGCCGATGCTGATCACGCGATCGATCCAGCGCCCGGAATGCAGCGCCGCATACACGCCGCCCGCGATGCCGAGCGGCACCACCACGACGAACGCGAGCGCGCCGAGCTTCGCCGAGTTCCACAGCGCGCTGCCGATGAACGGCGCGACCGGCGCGCGAAACGCGTACGACTCGCCCATGTCGCCGCGCAGGAAGTGGCTGATCCAGCTCGTGTATTGCGTGAGGAGCGGCCGGTCCACGCCCAGTTGATGATTGAGCGCCGCGACCGCGCGCGCATCGGCGAGCGGGCCGAGAATCGCGCGGCCGACGTCGCCGGGCAAAAGCTGGCCGCCCGCGAAGACGATCATCGACAGAAGCCACAGCGTGACGAGCGCGAGCAGGAGCCGCACGCCGATGAAGCGCACGACGCGCCGCATTCTCGCGAAATCAGTGACGCGTGCCGTTGGCGTGATCGTGCTCATCTACGCCGTGACCGTCGCGCGGTCGAACCACATCTGCGAAATGGCGTTGAAACGCACGCCGGAGACGTTTGCGCGCGTGACGATCAACTGGTCGTAGAAGTAGGGGATCACGACCGGCGTTTCGTCGAGCAGCAGGCGCTGGATCTGGCCCGACAGCTTCTTCTGCGACGCGACATCCAACGCAGCGACGAACTGCGCGACGAGCTTGTCGTATTCGGGATTCTTGAAGTGCGCCGCGTTCCAGGTGCCGCCGCTCGTCAGGGGCGCGTTGAGGAACACGTTCGGCACGCCGCGATGCCCGTAATCCGTGATGCCGAGCGGCGAATCCAGCCAGTCCGACTTGCCGAAGGTGCCGGAGCCGTAATACAGATCCTGGCTTTCGACCTTCAACTGGATGCGGATGCCGATCGCCTTCGCCGCGTTCTGCACGACGACCGCGAGATCGGGAATCTCCATGTACTTTTCGGTCGTGAGCGTGACGTCGAAACCGTTCGCGACGCCTGCTTCGCTCATCAACTTCTTGGCTTGCGCGACGTCGATCTTGCGTTGCGGCACGGTCAGATCGCTCGACGGAAACACGGGCGCGAACGGGCTGTCGTTGCCGACCTGCGCGCGGCCGCGGAACAGGCCCTTCACGATGACTTCGCGATCGATCGCGAGCGCGAGCGCCTGACGCACGCGCTTGTCCTTGAACGCGCCCGTGTCGCAGCGCATGTGCATCTGCCGATGCGAGCTCGACTTCGTGCCGAGCACCTTGAATTGCGGATTGCTGAGCATCGCGACGCCGCCCTGCACGGTGAAGTCGCTCATCACGTCGGCCTGGCGGCCTTGCATCGAGAGGAGTTGCGCCTGCTGGTCCGCGTAGAAGGAAAACTGCACGCGATCGGGCAGCGCCTTTTCGCCCCAGTAGTCGGGATTGCGCACGAACGACGCACCGACCTTCGGCGTGTATTTCTCCAGCTTGAACGCGCCCGTGCCCATGAACGACTTCTCGTAGGGCCCGGCGAAATTCGCCGGGAGAATCACGGCGTTATACGTGTTCGAGGAAACGTAATA
Organism: Caballeronia calidae; assembly: GCF_900044055.2. Taxonomy (GTDB): domain Bacteria; phylum Pseudomonadota; class Gammaproteobacteria; order Burkholderiales; family Burkholderiaceae; genus Caballeronia; species Caballeronia calidae. The sequence continues at coordinate 25,176 of NZ_FCOX02000033.1, forward strand.
CGGGAAATTGCCGTTGGGGGCATCGAGATGGAACTCGACGGTGTGATCGTCGACGGCCTTCGCCGAGTCCTTCGACAGCACGCCCTTCAACACGGAAAGCGCCGCCGAGCCCGCGTTCGGATCGGACAGGCGGTTGAAGGTCGCGACGACGTCCTTCGCGGTCATCGGCTGGCCGTCGTGGAACTTCACGTTCGGGCGCAGCTTGAAGGTCCACACGTCGCCCTTCGCATTCGACGACCACGACAGCGCGAGCGCGGGGCGCAAGGTGAGATGCTCGCTGTCGTCGTCGATCAGGAATTCGCCCGTCTGATTGATGAGCGCGAGACCGGATGCATCCGTCACCGTGAGCGGATCGACGGCGCCCGCGGGCATCAGATGCGCGACGCGGATCGTGCCGCCGGGCTTGCCCGCGCCTTGCGCACGCGCGCCCGTCATGCCGAAGATGCCGCCCGCCGTCAGCGCGAAGCCGAGTACGCTCGCATGGCGCAGCAGCTCGCGGCGCGTGAGCCGCCCGGCCATGAATTCGTCGATCGCGTGATTGCCCAGCTCGCCCGCGTGCGCGCGCGCCTGTTCGAGGAGATGCGCGTCGGTCGAAGATTTCTTCATCGGTGCTTTTCCGTTGTAGTTGTTCGCTGCCGTCGCCACGCGCGTACGGCTCGACCGCGCCGCTTGCGTTGATTGCGCGGCGCATTCAGGCGCAGATAGCAAGGAGCGCGCCGCATCGTCCTCATGGCGCGCGCCGTGCCCGCTTCAGTGATCGTGAGGATGCTTGTGAATCGGATCGACCCAATAGACTTCCTCGGGCTTCTCCACGGCATCGATGTTCAGATTCACCACCACCGCTTCGTTGTCGCTGCGCACGAGCACGCATTCGAGCGGATCGTCGGTGCTGGCGTTGATTTCCTGATGCGGCACGTAGGGCGGCACGAAGATGAAGTCGCCGGGACCGGCCTCGGCGGTGAATTCGAGGTGCTCGCCCCAGCGCATGCGCGCCTGGCCGCGCACGACATAGATGACGCTTTCGAGCGCGCCATGATGATGCGCGCCCGTCTTCGCATTCGGATGGATCGTGACCGTGCCGGCCCAGATCTTCTGCGCGCCGACGCGCGCCGCGTTGATCGCCGCCGCGCGGTTCATGCCGGGCGTCTGCGGCGTGTTGGTGTCGAGCTGATCGCCCCTGATGACCTTGACGCCGTGTTCGCGCCAATCGATATGCTGATGTGCGTCGCTCATGTCGTTTTCGTCTACGGATATGAAAAGTCCGTTGCCGCCACCAACGGAGCGGGCAACGGACTTCCGATACTACACGTTTAGGCCGCGATCATTTCGCTTTCGAGTTGATGATCGCCTCCGACACGTTCGACGGCGTCTCCGCGTAGTGCTTGAACTCCATCGTGTAGGTCGCGCGGCCTTGCGTGAGCGATCGCAGCGACGTGGAGTAGCCGAACATCTCGGCGAGCGGCACTTCCGCGCGCACGAGCTTGCCGCCGCCGCCCGCGATGTCCTCCATGCCCTGCACGATGCCGCGCCGTCCCGAGAGATCGCCCATCACGTTGCCCATGAACTCTTCGGGTGTTTCCACTTCGACGGCCATCATCGGTTCGAGGAGCACGGGCTTCGCCTTGCGCATCGCTTCTTTGAACGCAATCGAGCCGGCCATGCGGAACGCGTTTTCGTTCGAATCGACATCGTGATACGAGCCGAAGGTCAGCCGCACCTTCACGTCGACGACCGGATAACCCGCGAGCACGCCGGCCTTCAACGTCTCCTGAATACCCTTGTCGACCGCCGGAATGAATTCGCGCGGAATCACGCCGCCCTTGATCTGGTCGACGAACTCGTAGCCCTTGCCCGGATCCGGCTCCAGCGCGATCACCGCATGACCGTACTGGCCGCGTCCGCCCGACTGCTTGACGAACTTGCCTTCGACATCCTCGACCTTGTTGCGCACCGTTTCGCGATACGCGACCTGCGGCTTGCCGACCGTCGCCTCGACGCCGAACTCGCGCTTCATCCGGTCGACGAGAATTTCGAGGTGCAGCTCGCCCATGCCGGAGATGATCGTCTGGCCGGATTCCTCGTCGGTCGCCACGCGGAACGACGGGTCTTCCTGCGCGAGACGATTGAGCGCGATGCCCATCTTTTCCTGGTCCGCCTTGGTCTTCGGCTCGACGGCCTGCGAGATCACCGGATCGGGGAAGATCATCCGCTCGAGGATGATGATGTGAGCCGGATCGCACAGCGTGTCGCCGGTCGTCGCTTCCTTCAGGCCGACCGCCGCCGCGATGTCGCCCGCGCGCACTTCCTTGATTTCCTTGCGCTCGTTCGCGTGCATCTGCAGGATGCGCCCGAGCCGCTCCTTCTTTTCCTTCACCGGGTTGTAGACCGTGTCGCCCGATTCGACCACGCCCGAATACACGCGGAAGAAGATCAGCTGGCCGACGAACGGGTCGGTCATGATCTTGAACGCGAGCGCGGAGAACGGCTCGTCGTCGCTCGGATGACGCTCCGCTTCCTTGTCGTCCTCGGTGTGGCCGAGAATCGCGGGCACGTCGACGGGCGAGGGCAGATAGTCGATCACCGCGTCGAGCATCGCCTGCACGCCCTTGTTCTTGAAGGCGCTGCCGCAGAGCATCGGCACGATTTCATTGGCGATGGTGCGCTTGCGGATCGCCGCCTTGATCTCGTCCTCGGTCAGGCTCTCGTGGTCTTCGAGATATTTTTCGAGCAGGTCCTCGCTCGCTTCTGCCGCCGCCTCGACCATCTTCTCGCGCCACTCGTGCGCGAGCGCCTTGAGGTTGTCGGGAATCTCCTCGTAGGTGAACTTGATGCCCTGGCTGTCGTCGTCCCAGACGATCGCCTTCATCTTCACGAGATCGACGACGCCCTGAAAATGATCTTCCGCGCCGATCGGAATCTGGATCGGCACCGCGACGCCTTTGAGGCGCTCGCCGATCTGACGCTGCACGCGGAAGAAGTCCGCGCCGACGCGATCCATCTTGTTGACGAACGCGATGCGCGGCACCTTGTACTTGTTCGCCTGACGCCACACGGTTTCCGACTGCGGCTGCACGCCGCCGACGGAGTCGTAGACCATGCACGCGCCGTCGAGCACGCGCATCGAGCGCTCGACTTCGATGGTGAAGTCGACGTGCCCCGGCGTGTCGATGATATTGATGCGGTGTTCCGGATAATTGCCGGCCATGCCTTTCCAGAAGGCGGTCGTTGCTGCCGAGGTGATCGTGATGCCGCGTTCCTGCTCCTGCTCCATCCAGTCCATCGTGGCCGCGCCGTCGTGCACTTCGCCGATCTTGTGCGTCACGCCGGTGTAGAAAAGGATGCGCTCGGTAGTAGTCGTTTTGCCGGCATCGATGTGAGCGCTGATCCCGATGTTCCGATAGCGCTCGATGGGAGTCTTGCGGGGCACGTGAACCTCCTGTTGATAGAGTCAGCGCGGCGTGTGTAGCCAACGCGAGAGCGTCGCGCTGAATCTTTTTAGGATAGCGCGTCGGCAGGGTCTTTGCAGGATTCTTGCCAGCTCTTGCAGAGGCGCTTGCACGCCGCGCGCAGGCGAAAAAAAACCGGCGATGACTCGCCGGTTTTCATGTTCGATGCGATGCTCGATGTGCGCTCACTGCGCGCTCACTGCGCGCGTGGCAGGCCCTTGATCTGCATGCCGGGCTTGATGCCCTTCGCGGCGAACCAGCCCTTCGACATTTCGAGCGCGTACACGCCGTTGTTGCGCGGACAGTGATTGTTCTCCGTCTCCGCCTGCATCTCGTCGATGTCGGTGATCGTGCCGTCCGCGCGAATGAACGCGATCGACAGCGGGATCAACGTGTTCTTCATCCAGAAGCAGTGGACGGCATTTTCATTGAACACGAAGAGCATGCCTTCGTTCGGTGCGAGCTTCGTGCGATACATGAGTCCCTGCTCGCGGTCGGCATCGCTCGCGGCGACGGCGGCGTCGATCACGTACATGCCCGCGGTGAGTTTCGCACGCGGGAAATCGGACGGCTGCTTCGCGCCCGGGGGCATCGTCTGCGCCTGCGCGAGCGGCAGCGCGGCGAACGGCAGCATCGACGCGATCACGCACGCGCGGACGAGCGCGGCGATGCGCGAGCGGCGGGCCGAAGCCGTGGAACGGAATGGGGACACCAGGGCACGCAACAACAGCTTCACGACGATGCTCCTCTCAAGACGATCATTGCGCCGGAAATCCGGCGGCCCCGCGCATGTTACTCGATGCGCAGCCGCAGTACACCAAACCCAAAACAAAAGGGCAGATGCCTCGCGGCCATCTGCCCTTCAACGCCGTAAGAACGGCGGTACAACTCGTTCTTGACTTCGCTATACCGCCTCTTACAACGAACTTACTGAGCTGCCGAAGCGGCTTCCGGTGCCGAAGCAGCGGCCTTCTTGTGCGTCGACTTATGGTGCGACGTCTTGTGCGTCGACGACTTGTGCGCCTTGTGAGCCGGTGCCGAAGCAGCAGCCGGAGCAGCAGCAGCCGGAGCCGAAGCTTCTTGTGCGAATGCAGCCGTTGCGAACAGGCCAGCGACGAGAGCAGCGATCAGTTTGTTCATCTTGTGAATCCTCAGCTTGAGTAAATTAACCAAACGACCCGGTCATTGAGTCATGTCGGTAAACGAGCCACCTACCTTTCGGTTGACAGTCATATCGACAAATTGATTTTCGATATGGCCGTGAACGCTTGAACCTTTCAAACACCCTGGAGCACACAGGTTGTTGTAATCGGTTGTTCGCTCATGCCGGATAGCTTTACGCGGCATCTGAGGCCCTTAACGCGTCGTGCGCGGAGTCGGTTGACGTGATTTACAGAGAATTGCGCAGCAGACCAAAAAAATATTCGATGCGCGACACGCACTACTCGAACTTGATGACACATTGTTTAAGCGCGCCGCAATTCACGCTTTGACGTTTCTTATTTGCGAGATAGTTGAATGCGATTCAACGAACGCGTTGCCACGGTGCGCGAGGTGCGACCTCCACGCTCTCGCCGGGCGCGATGCCGAGCGCGAAGATATCGAGGGCGCCGATCGCGACGCGCACGAGCCGCAAGGTCGGATAACCGATGGCCGCCGTCATGCGCCTGACCTGCCGGTTCTTGCCTTCGGTGATGGCGAGCTCGATCCACGTCGTCGGGATGGCGGCGCGATAGCGGATCGGCGGCGTGCGCGGCCAGAGCGCATCGATGTCATCTTGAGCGACGTACGCGGTGCGGCAGGGCTGCGTCACGAAGTCGCCGAGATCGACGCCTTTCGCGAGACGCGCAAGCGCGGCATCGTCGGGTGCGCCTTCTACTTGCGCCCAATAGCGCTTCACGAGCTTGTGACGCGGCTCCGCGATGCGCGCCTGCAGCGCGCCGTCGTCGGTGAGCAGGAGCAGGCCTTCGCTGTCCGCGTCGAGCCGGCCGGCAGGATACACGCCCGGCGTCTTCACCCAGTCGCCGAGCGAGGCGCGCGTCTCATGCGCGGAAAACTGGCAGATGGTGCCGAAGGGCTTGTTGAGGGCGAGGAGCGGCATCGAAAACTCTGAGCGGGGCGCTTTGATCGAATGCGGCATCTTAATGCATGCGCACGGCCGTTCCGGGCGCGCCGGGGCAGGCCAGCATGGTTAAAATGGTGTTGTGACCATCATCGCGTGCCGCAACGCCCGCGCATGCTGCATCGCGTTGCTTCTCTAATCAGTTTGCTTCCATACAAGCCCGGACTTATCTGGAGTCGACCATGCCGTATCAGCACATCAAGGTTCCGGCGGACGGTGACAAGATCACCGTCAACGCGGATAACTCGCTCAACGTCTCTGATCGGCCGATCATCCCGTATATCGAGGGCGACGGCACGGGCGTCGACATCACGCCGGTGATGCTCAAGGTCGTCGATGCCGCAGTGGAAAGAGCCTACGGCGGCAAGCGCAAGATTCAATGGATGGAAATCTTCGCGGGCGAAAAGGCGACGCGCGTCTACGGCCCCGACGTATGGCTGCCCGACGAGTCGCTCGAAGCGGTGAAGGACTATGTGGTGTCGATCAAGGGGCCGCTCACGACGCCCGTCGGCGGCGGCATCCGATCGCTAAACGTTGCGCTTCGTCAACAACTCGATCTTTATGTGTGCCTGCGGCCGGTGCGCTACTTCAAGGGCGTGCCGTCGCCGGTGCGCGAGCCGGAGAAAATCGACATGGTGATCTTCCGCGAGAACTCGGAGGACATCTACGCGGGTGTCGAGTGGGCGGCGGATTCCCCGGAGGCGAAGAAGGTCATCAAGTTCCTGCGCGAGGAAATGGGCGTGACGAAAATCCGCTTTCCGGAATCGTCGGGAATCGGCGTCAAGCCGGTGTCGCGCGAGGGCACGGAGCGGCTCGTGCGCAAGGCGATCCAGTACGCGATCGACAACGACCGCCGCTCGGTGACGCTCGTGCACAAGGGCAACATCATGAAGTTCACCGAAGGCGCGTTCCGCGACTACGGCTATGCGCTCGCCCAGAGGGAATTCAACGCGGAGCTGATCGACGGCGGCCCGTGGATGAAAGTGAAGAATCCGAAGTCGGGCAATGACATCGTCGTGAAGGACGTGATCGCCGATGCGTTTCTCCAGCAAATTCTGCTGCGTCCCGCCGAATACGATGTCATCGCAACGCTGAATCTCAACGGCGACTACATCTCGGACGCGCTCGCGGCGCAGGTCGGCGGCATCGGCATCGCGCCGGGCGCGAACATGTCGGATTCCGTCGCGATGTTCGAAGCGACGCACGGCACGGCGCCGAAATACGCGGGCAAGGATTACGTGAACCCCGGCTCGGAGATTCTCTCGGCTGAAATGATGCTGCGCCATCTCGGCTGGGTGGAGGCGGCCGACCGGATCATTTCGTCGATGGAGCAGTCCATTCTGTCGAAGCGCGTCACCTACGACTTTGCACGGCTGATGGAAGGCGCGACCCAGGTGTCGTGTTCGGGCTTCGGACAGGTGATGATCGAGAATATGTGAGGACTCACCTCGATTCGACGTGTTAAATAAAAACCCCGGAAGGCCTACGCTTTCCGGGGTTTTTATTCGGCGCGCCTGCCTCATATATGTGCAGGATACGGAGCGAAAAAAACCCGGCGCGAAGGCCGGGTTTTACGAGGCAAAGTTCGATCGAACGGTCAGACAGCGTCCTGGATGTTCGATGCCTGTTTGCCTTTCGGTCCCTGGACGATCTCGAAGCTGACCTTCTGGCCTTCTTTGAGCGTCTTGAAACCGTTCATTTGAATCGCCGAGAAATGTGCAAACAGATCCTCGCCGCCTTCATCGGGCGTGATGAATCCGTAGCCTTTCGCGTCGTTGAACCACTTGACCGTACCAGTAGACATTCGTACTTCCCCTCTAACTCTCGTCGCGACCTGAGCACGCTCGAAAAGCTCAACGGCCACCCCACAATGTGACCGCCCCCTCCTCACAAGCTCACCTCGGCCTCTTTTTTCGTCCGCGGTTGGCCCCCGGAAAAAAGTGCCAGTTTGATTGTTAAATCTCTTAAATCGGGTGTCAAGGAATTTTTGGGACAGCCGTTAAGCTCGTTGCATGGACCGCATTTGTAGGGTAATTCCTGCTTTGCGTGTGCGCTGCCGTCCAAGCACGTCATCTTGAAAAGTCGCATAATCGACTCACTTGTGTGATACCCGGCGGCCCGCGACGCCTTGGTGTTCGGTTTGTTTTTTTTGAAGCTGTGCGATACTGGATTCGACGAGGTGCAAGCGGGCCGCGCCAAAACGTTGGGCAGCGGCAGGATTCGATGGACGACAGCTGCGCATACGCACTTTCAGTGTTTCATTCCGACCGGATGGTCGGTGCTGGAGCGGCAATTGCGAGGGCGTCCGTGTTGTTTAGAATGGGTGTATGGCGATCAATCCCAACAAGCAGGATGGCACGGTACTGGAGCGGCAGGAGCAGAAGCTCAAGAAGCCGGCCATGTACAAGGTGGTGCTGCTGAATGACGACTTCACGCCGATGGAATTCGTCGTGATGATCGTGCAGGAATACTTCAATAAGGATCGTGAGACTGCGACGCAGATCATGCTGAAGGTTCATCGCGAAGGCAGGGGAGTTTGTGGGGTCTACACGCGAGATATTGCGTCGACCAAAGTTGAGCAAGTCGTTAGCCATGCACGGCAAGCGGGGCACCCGCTGCAGTGCGTGATGGAGGAAGCATGATTGCCCAGGAACTGGAAGTCAGTCTGCACATGGCGTTTATGGAAGCACGTCAGGCGCGGCATGAGTTCATAACGGTCGAGCATCTGCTGCTCGCCCTGTTGGACAATCCGACCGCGGCTGAGGTGTTGCGCGCCTGCGCAGCCAATATCGAAGATTTGCGTCAGAACCTGCGCAATTTCATTCATGACAACACGCCGACCGTGCCGGGCACGGACGACGTCGATACTCAGCCGACGCTTGGTTTCCAGCGCGTGATCCAGCGCGCGATCATGCACGTGCAATCGACCTCGAACGGCAAGAAGGAAGTGACCGGCGCAAACGTGCTGGTCGCGATCTTCGGCGAGAAGGACTCGCACGCGGTGTACTACCTGCAGCAGCAGGGCGTGACGCGTCTGGATGTCGTGAATTTCATTTCGCACGGGATTGCGAAGACCAACAGCGGCGATGCCGCGAAGGCGAACAGCGAAACCAATCCGGAATCGGAAGACGCCGCCGCGCAGAAAGAAACACCGCTCGCCCAGTTCACACAGAATCTCAACCAGCTCGCGAAGGACGGCAAGATCGATCCGCTGATCGGCCGCGAGATGGAAGTCGAGCGCGTGGTGCAGGTCCTGTGCCGCCGCCGCAAGAACAATCCGCTGCTCGTCGGTGAAGCTGGCGTCGGCAAGACCGCGATCGCCGAAGGTCTCGCGTGGCGCATCACGCGCGGCGAAGTGCCGGACATTCTGGCCGACGCGCAGGTGTATTCGCTCGACATGGGCGCGCTGCTCGCGGGCACGAAATATCGCGGCGATTTCGAGCAACGTCTGAAGACGGTGCTGAAGGAACTGAAGGAGCGTCCGCACGCCATTCTGTTCATCGACGAAATCCACACGCTGATCGGCGCGGGCGCGGCATCGGGCGGCACGCTCGATGCATCGAACCTGCTGAAGCCGGCGTTGTCGTCGGGGCAGCTGAAGTGCATCGGCGCGACCACGTTCACGGAATATCGCGGCATCTTCGAGAAGGATGCGGCGCTGTCGCGGCGTTTCCAGAAGGTCGATGTCACCGAACCGACGGTCGAGCAGACGGTTGCGATCCTGCGCGGCCTCAAGACGCGCTTCGAAGAGCATCACGGCGTGAAGTACTCGTCGGGGGCGCTGTCGGCGGCGGCGGAACTGTCGGCGCGCTTCATCACGGATCGTCATCTGCCGGACAAGGCCATCGACGTGATCGACGAAGCGGGCGCGGCGCAACGCATCCTGCCGAAGTCGAAGCAGAAGAAGACCATCGGCAAGGCGGAGATCGAAGAGATCATCTCGAAGATCGCGCGCGTGCCGGCGCAGAGCGTGTCGCAGGATGACCGCAGCAAGCTCCAGACGCTCGATCGCGATCTCAAGGCTGTCGTGTTCGGACAGGATCCGGCCATCGACGCGCTGTCGGCATCGATCAAGATGGCGCGCGCGGGTCTCGGCAAGCTGGACAAGCCGATCGGCGCGTTCCTGTTCTCCGGCCCGACTGGCGTCGGCAAGACCGAGGTCGCGAAGCAGCTGGCGTTCACGCTCGGCATCGAACTGCTGCGCTTCGACATGTCGGAGTACATGGAGCGTCACGCGGTGAGCCGTCTGATCGGCGCGCCGCCGGGCTATGTCGGGTTCGATCAGGGCGGTCTCCTGACCGAAGCCGTCACGAAGAAGCCGCACTGCGTGCTGCTGCTCGATGAAATCGAGAAGGCGCATCCGGACATCTACAACGTGCTGCTGCAGGTCATGGACCACGGCACGCTGACGGACAACAACGGACGCAAGGCGGATTTCCGCAACGTCATCATCATCATGACGACGAACGCGGGCGCCGAGGCGATGGGCAAGGCGGTGATCGGCTTCACATCGCGCCGCGAGTCGGGCGACGAAATGGCCGACATCAAGCGCATGTTCACGCCGGAGTTCCGCAACCGCCTGGATGCGATCATCAGCTTCCGCTCGCTGGACGAGGAAATCATCCTGCGCGTGGTCGACAAGTTCCTCATGCAGCTCGAAGATCAGCTGCACGAGAAGAAGGTCGATGCGGTCTTCACCGATGCGCTGCGCAAGCATCTCGCGAAGCACGGTTTCGATCCGCTGATGGGCGCGCGGCCAATGCAGCGTCTGATCCAGGACACGATCCGTCGTGCGTTGGCCGACGAGCTGCTCTTCGGCAAGCTGGTCAACGGCGGCCGCGTGACGGTGGATGTCGACGCGGACGACAAGGTGCAGCTCACGTTCGACGAGAACTCGGCACCGCCGCGCAATCCGAATCCGGAAGCAATCGAAGTGGATTGACCGAAGGGGTCTGCAGAAGCAAAAACGGCGCGGTTTCGACCGCGCCGTTTTTTTTTGTGGTGCGCCCGGCATGGGCGGACGCCAGCGGTTTCGACGGGCTTACTGGTTGAACGAGATCGGGTTATTCATGTAAGCGTTCAGCTTCTGTCTGACCCATGGTTCCGGATTGCCGATGGCGGCTACGATGCCGGTCGTCGCGCCCCCGCCCAGCAATATCGTGAAGATGCCGCGCAACGGAAAGTCGCCGTAGAGCGGATTCGAGATGTCGAACGGCTCGGAGCGAATGAACATATCCGTCACGGACTTGCCCATGTATTGCTGGAACGCTGAGGGAAACTGCAGCGCGAGAATCGTCGGATTGACATTGTGGTAATCCGAACCGATCGCCGGATCGCCCAGCAGACAGCTGCCCCCCGTGCCCCAGTGCTGCGAATCGAAATCCGCCGCCACGGGGTCGGTCGTCGTGGGTATGCGGCTCGCTGGAATCTGCCAGGGCATCACCGGCAACTTGAGCGCGCGGCTCACCGCCTTGCAGAAGTCGAAGTAGCGGTTCCACTCCCGCGGTCCGTAGCAATATCCGTTGACGTAGGCGCGTTGCGTGAAGTCGTCGGCTTCGTAGCGGTCGATGGCCAGGAAATCCGGCGTGTAGGGACCCGAATACACGCCGAGGTCCACCACGTAGTCGGCGGTCTGCTGAGCCATTTGGGCCGGGTCGATATCGTCCTGATAGATCCACTCCGAATAGCCGACGCCCCAGAGATTGATCTGCCATCCGAAGGTGACGGCGGGCGCGACGGTGCGCGTCAGCCAGTTCACCGCCAGCACATACCCGGCGATGGTGTCAGTGATGTCGCTGGGAATGGCCGCGCTGATCGACCAGTGGTCGAGCGCGGTCTGTAGCGGTGCGCGAACCGGCATGGCGTAAGTCGGCCCATAGTTGCCCTGCTGGCATGCGCCGAGGAAGTCCGGGTTCACGATGAATCCCGCCGGCACCGGATGCTTATGGTCGATTGCCTCATTGGCGATGTTCAGCGCGAGGATGTAGTTTGCGAAGCTGTGCGCGTGGGCATCGGCGTTCGCGAGCTGGGTTGGGGTGTCTCCGAGCGACAGATTGCAGGTATAGGAGACGAGTACGGGGAGTACCGGTTGAACGTTGCCCAGGTCCGCTTCGACCGAACGGGCAAGCGAAATCGTCGCTCGCGTTTGCATATCGTCGGTCAGATAGACGTTCGCGTCGCCAGCACCGTCCGTCCCCGCATAGTCGAAGAGCGACGTCGTGCGCGCCTCCACGAAGTCCGCCTCATTGCTCGGGACGAGGTCCGTGCAGCCGCCAAAGCACAGATAGTTCGGAAAGCCGCGTACCGCGAGATTCGCCGACGGCGAGATGGTCATCTCGAGCCGGGTACTGCCGTCCTTTGCCACGCTCAATTGCGACGGCACGTCGACGACATAGACGACGCTCGAGTTGATGAAATCGCTTGCCGTCACGCTGTAGTTCCCAGGCTGAACGAGTGCCGGGAACGATGTCTTTCCAGTCTTCGCTGCAACGGTTTGAACATAGTTCATCGAGTCGCCGATCAGCCGTAGCTCGATGTCCCGATCGACGGCCTGTGCCGCGGTGACATCGATAGGCAACTTGACGTACCCCGAAGTGGGAACGCCGGCCGACGTGACCATCGAATCGTCGATGGTCAAAGTCAACAGCGTATTCTCCAGCTTGACGTTCGGAATCTCGAACGAGTAGTTGACATCGTTGAGGGCAACGTTCTTGATCGTCACACGCGCCTTGCCCGAGGCAGGCAGTTCGCGCAGCGAGGTGAGACTGTTGGTTCGCGCGGCGAAGCTCGCGAGCGTCTGGCTCGTTTGGATGTCGGTCACGGTGACTTGCAGCGTTTCCGTGGCCAGCCCGGTCAGCGATGCGATGGAGATGTCGAGCGCGCAATAAGTTTCGACCGCGCCGAAAGCCAGAGTGAGATAAGTGGTCTGGCCTGCCACCATCGTAACCGTGCTCGGGTCAGCAACAAGCGGCGCGATGACGGTCTGGTCGCTCGTGCTGACGGGATTGGCGGTCACCGAGTAGGTGCCTTGCGCCACTTGTGTGTTGCTGGTCTTGCCGTATTGCAGCGGGATCGTCACGATGTTGCTGCCCTGCTGGAGCGTGAGCGTGGGCGTGACGCTGGAGAGCGCGGGGTTAGGCGCGGGCGGGCATGTGCATGTAAGCGTCCCTTCGATGGCGGGAGGCTGATCTGCGGCAAACACGAATGAGTTCAGCCAGGTGTCGGGACTCGAGACGACATCGCCGTTGATGCCGATCGTGATCTGGTCGGCTGGCTGCATCGTGTATGGCTGCGTGTAGCTGAGCGTCGCCGTGGCGTTGTACACGCCATCGGAAAGCTGCGACGTTTCCACAGTGATGCCGCCGGTCACCCAAGAGGTATAACTGGGCTGGATGGCCGTGGAGTCGAGGTTCGCAGGCGAATTAAAATTGAATGCGAGGTACTCGTTGACGGTGACTTTGCTGTTGTCTTCATAGCGAAGGTTGGAAACGATGATCGTGCCGTAATACTCATTGGCGCCCGCTCCAACGACTGCATCATAACTGATCTTCATATATTGATTCCCTGATCTTATTCCGTCGAATCCGATCACCTTAATATGAGATGAGGCTTGAATATATTTAGGTGAAGTCGAATTACGATACAAATAAATGATTCACAAAAACAGATATATTTCGGATTGCTAAGTAATTTAGATTAAATATCGCTATTGCTTCCTCTTTTGAATGCCGGTGAAAAATGCGCGTTGCGGAAGAGCTGCTCTCCAGGCGTGGCGAGAAGCTGTAGCCTTGCGGGGAGGGCATGCCCAGATTATTGCCCGGAACGTAATGCGCGCGATTATCCGCTGAAGATCGGTGATATTTCAGCGTTTATGTCGAAAAAACTATTCGATGGATTCTGGAAATAAATCTGTTTGTGTATTCGCTCCTGGATTGATGGATGGAGAAATGAGAATAACATGAAAAATTAGCGCCATCGTAATATTATGAGGATAGATCTGAAAGGTGAAAACGGAGATGCGCTGAAACACGGCGAGAAATAATAAGGCCGGACTATTGCAGCCCGGCCTCACTTAAAAATGTCGGAACCTGGGGGATTAATGCTTGCCGGTGCTGCCGAAACCGCCCGCGCCACGCTCGCTCGCCTCGAAGTCGTCGACGATATTGAACTGCGCCTGCACGACCGGCACGATGACCATTTGCGCGAGACGCTCCATCGGATTGAGCGTGAACGCGGTGTCGCCGCGATTCCACGTCGAGACCATCAGCTGGCCCTGGTAATCCGAATCGATCAGGCCCACCAGATTGCCGAGCACGATGCCGTGCTTGTGGCCGAGACCGGAGCGCGGCAGGATCATCGCGGCGTAGCCGGCGTCGGCGAGATGGATGGCGAGGCCCGTTGGCACGAGCACCGTCTGATGCGGCTCGATGACGAGCGGCGCATCGAGACACGCGCGCAGATCGAGACCCGCGCTGCCGGGCGTGGCGTAAGCGGGCATGTAGTCGCGCATGCGCGCGTCGAGAATCTTGACGTCGAGTTTCATGGATCGAGGCTTCAGCGGCCGAGCTCGAAGGCTTCGGCCAGGAGTTGATAGGACCGCGTGCGCGCGGCGTAGCTGCCGGAGACCGTGAGCACGATCAGTTCGTCGGCGTTGAATTGTTCCTGCAGTGCGTGCAGTTTTTCCGTGACGCGCTCCGGCGTGCCGATGATGCTGCGCGCCTTCTCATGCGCGATCACCGCGAGCTCGCGTTCGCCGTAAACCTGCGAGATGCCTTGCGCGATGGATGGAATCGGTTGATTGATCCCATACGCCATCTGCACGCGGCGCAGATCGACGGCGCGTTCGAGCGCCTCGGCTTCGCGATCGGTATCCGCGCAGATGACGAACACCGCCGCGGCGAGATAGGGCTTCTCTTCGTGACCCGGCGTGAAGCGCTCGCGATACGCCTCCGCCACGCGATGCCCATACTGCGCGTTGATGAAATGCGCGAACGCGAAGCGGATGCCGAGCTGCGCGGCGAGCATCCCGCCGAAATCGCTGGAGCCGAGCATCCACAGTTCGGGGCGTGTGTCGATCTGCGGTTGAAGCAGCACGCCTTTGGCGAGCGAGTCGTCGGGAAGAGTGCCACTGAAGAGCGCGACCAGTTCCGCGACCTGCTGCGGGAAGATGTCGCCGCGATTGTACGAACCGGCCGCGACCGCCTGTGCCGTGCGCATGTCGCCGCCGGGCGCGCGTCCGACGCCCAGATCCACGCGATTCGGAAACAGCGCTTCGAGCATCAGAAACTGCTCGGCGACCTTGAACGACGAGTAATACGGCAGCATCACGCCGCCCGAGCCGATGCGGATGTGCTTCGTCAGGCTGCCGATGCGCGCGAGCATCACCTCGGGGCACGGGTTCGACACGCCGTACAAACCGTGATGCTCCGCGCACCAGTAGCGCGTGTAGCCGAGATCGTCGGCGAGCTGTGCGAGATCGAGCGTGGCGGCGATTGCGTCGGCGGTCGTGTGGCCGTGGATGACCGGCGTCTGATCGAGAACTGAGAGTTTCGTCATCGTGTCATGAGAGCAGCGGGCCGCCGGTCTTCGGCGCACGCCGGGCGATTTCCGCGATCAACGTGCGCGCGAGCTGCTGCTTGTCGGCGCGGGGCAGCGGTGTCGTGCCGCTTTCTTCGAAGAGCACGACTTCGTTATCGTCGCGTCCGAAGGTGAGTTGTCCGATATTGCCGATGAGCAACGGCACGCCTTTGCGCTTGCGCTTCTCCGCGCCGTGCACGTCGAGATCGCCGCTTTCGGCCGCGAAGCCGACGCAATAAGGCGGGTTCGGCAGCTTCGCCACCGACGCGAGAATGTCCGGATTCTCGACGAAGTTGAACGCCGGCAAGGTATCGGCGGTCTTTTTGATCTTCTGCTCGCTGACGTGATCGACGCGCCAGTCCGCGACCGCGGCGACCGCAATGAAGATATCGGCATCGGGCGTGGCGGCCATGACGGCGTCGTGCATCTGCTGCGCGGTCTGCACGTCTTCGCGATACACGCCCCAGGGCGTCGGCAACGAAACGGGACCCGCGACGAGATGCACGTCCGCGCCAGCCTGCGCCGCCGCGCGCGCGAGCGCGAAACCCATTTTCCCCGACGAGCGATTGGTGATGCCGCGCACCGGATCGAGCGGCTCGAAGGTCGGGCCGGCGGTGATCAAGACGCGCTGGCCGCGCAGGATCTTCGGCTGGAAGAACGCGCAGATCGCTTCGAACGCGGCTTCGGGTTCGATCATGCGGCCATCGCCGACTTCACCGCAGGCCTGAGAACCCGAGTCAGGGCCGAGTACTTCGACGCCGTCCGCGCGAAGCTGCGTCACGTTGCGCTGCGTCGCCGGGTTCTGCCACATCTGCCGGTTCATCGCGGGCACGACGAGCAGCGGACAATCGCGCGCGATGCATAGCGTGGAAAGCAGGTCGTCGCACATGCCGTGCGCGAGCTTGGCCATGAAGTCGGTGGAGGCGGGCGCGATGACGATGGCATCGGCCTCGCGCGAGAGATCGATATGCGGCATGTTGTTCGGCATGCGCGCATCCCATTGCGACGTGTAGACGGGACGGCCGGAGAGCGCCTGCATCGTGACGGGCGTGATGAACTGCGTGGCCGCTTCGGTCATCGCGATCTGCACGGTCGCGCCCGCCTTGATGAGCAAGCGCGTCAACTCAGCGATCTTGTAGCAGGCGATGCCGCCGGTCAGCCCCAAAACGAGATGTTTGCCTGCGAGTTCCAACTTGCCTCCGTCGCAAAAGGATACGGCTCGGGGGACGGAGCCGTATCGTGAACATCAACGCGAACCGCGCACACGCCGCAATTCGTCGAACACGAGCAGCACCGCGCCGACGGTGATCGCGCTGTCGGCGAGGTTGAACGCGGGCCAGTGCCACGCGTTCACGTGAAAGTCCAGAAAGTCGATGACATGCCCGTACGCGATCCGGTCGATCACGTTGCCGATCGCGCCGCCCATGATGAGCGACAGCGCGAGACAGAAGAGCCGCTGCGTCGCGTGCTTCTTGAGCAGGTAGCAGATCACCACGGCCGCGACCACGCCCAGCGCCGTGAACGCCCAGCGCTGCCAGCCGCCCGCCATCGCGAGGAAGCTGAACGCCGCGCCGCGGTTGTAGACGAGCAGCAGGTTGAAGAACGGCGTGAGCGCGTGGGGATCGCCGTAGGCGAACACGCGCTGCACGGCGATCTTCGTCAGCTGGTCGAACAGAATCACGATCAGCGCGACGCCGAGCCACGGCGCGAGCGATCCGCTGCTCGCGGCTTTACCGGTAGTTTGTTTCGCCATCGTTCGAGCCATTATGCTGCGCCTCGCGATTCGCCGGCGCCGAAGAGGTTGGAGAAGCAGCGGCCGCACAGGCCGGGATGCTCCGCGTGCGAGCCGACGTCCGCGCAGTAGTGCCAGCAGCGCTCGCACTTCATGTAGCTCGATGCCGTCACGTCCACGCCTTCATCGGCTTCGCTCGCCACCTTCTCGATCTTCGCGGACGAAGTGATCAGCACGAAGCGCAGTGCATCGTCGAGGCTCGCCAGCGCGTCGTAACGCGCGCCGCTCGCGCGCACCACGACTTCCGCCTGCAGCGACGAACCGATCTGGTTCGCCGTGCGCGCTTCTTCGAGGGCCTTGGTCACGTCGCCGCGCGCGTTGCGGATGAGCGTCCACTTGTCGAGCAGATCGCCGCCGTTCGCGATGTCCGGATAGCTTGCGAACACTTCGGTGAAGATCGTCTCCTGACCCGGCTTGAGCACCTTGTACGCTTCTTCCGCCGTGAACGACAGATACGGCGCGACGAGACGCAGCAAGCCGTGCGCGATATGGAACAGCGCCGTCTGCGCGCTGCGGCGCTCGCGCGAATCGGGCTTCGTCGTGTAGAGACGATCCTTCAGCACGTCGAGATAGAAGCCGCCGAGATCTTCCGAGCAGAACGTCGCGATCTTCGCGACGACCGGATGGAACTCGTACTTCTCGTAGTGCGAGAGGGCGTCGTCCTGCAGGTTGCGCGTGAGCGCGACCGCGTAGCGATCGATTTCGAGCCAGTCCTGGACCGGCACCGCGTTCTTGTCGAAATCGAAGTCTGAGAGGTTCGCGAGCAGGAAGCGCAGCGTGTTGCGGATACGGCGATACGTTTCCGTCACGCGCTTCAGGATTTCCTCGGAGATCGCGAGTTCGCCCGAATAATCCGTCGATGCGATCCACAAGCGGATGATTTCCGCGCCCAGCCGGTTCGACACTTCATGCGGATCGATGCCGTTGCCGAGCGACTTCGACATCTTGCGGCCTTCGCCATCGACGGTGAAGCCGTGCGTGAGGAGCGCGTCGTAGGGCGGCCGGCCGTCGAGCATCGATGCCGTCAAGAGCGACGAATGGAACCAGCCGCGATGCTGGTCAGAGCCTTCGAGGTACAGGTCCGCTGGGAATTGCAGCGAATCCTTGTGCGAGCCGCGCAGCACGTGCCAGTGCGTCGTGCCGGAGTCGAACCACACGTCGAGCGTGTCGCGGTTCTTTTCGTACATGTTGGCGTCGTCG
This sequence comes from Caballeronia calidae, assembly GCF_900044055.2. Classification (GTDB taxonomy): domain Bacteria; phylum Pseudomonadota; class Gammaproteobacteria; order Burkholderiales; family Burkholderiaceae; genus Caballeronia; species Caballeronia calidae. The sequence goes on from NZ_FCOX02000033.1 coordinate 43,312, forward strand.
CCGATCAGCTCGCGCGGATCGAGCTTCTGCCACGTCTCGATGCCGCCTTCCTCGACGCGCTTCGCCACTTCCTCCAGCAGCTCCAGCGTGCGCGGATGCAGCTCGCCGGTTTCCTTGTGCACGAAGAACGCCATCGGCACGCCCCATTGACGCTGACGCGACAGCGTCCAGTCCGGGCGGTTCGCGATCATGCTGTAAAGACGCTGTTTGCCCCACGACGGATAGAACGCCGTGTTCTCGACGCCTTCGAGCGCGATCTCGCGCAGCGTGCGGCCGCCGTCCTTCGGTTTCACATCCATGCCGGCGAACCATTGCGAGGTCGCGCGATAGATGATCGGCGTCTTGTGGCGCCAGCAGTGCATGTAGCTGTGCGTGTACTTTTCGCTCTTGAGCAGCGAGCCCGCGCCTTCGAGCGCCTCGACGATCTGCGGATTCGCCTTCCAGATCGACAGGCCGCCGAAGAGCGGCAGCGATTCGATGTAACGGCCATCGCCCATCACCGGATTGATGATGTCGGAATCGGCCATGCCGTGAGCCTTGCACGACACGAAGTCCTCGACGCCGTACGCCGGCGACGAGTGCACGATGCCCGTGCCGCTTTCGGTCGTCACGTAGTCGCCGAGATAGACCGGCGACGTGCGCTTGTAGCCCGGATGCGCGGCCGCGAGCGGATGATGGAAGCGCAGGTTGGCGAGCTTCTCGCCGGCCGCCGTCGCGAGGACTTCACCGGTCAGGCCGTAGGTCTGCAGGCATGCCTCGACGCGCTCCTGAGCCAGGATCAGCAGGCCGCGCGGCGTATCGACGAGCGCGTACACGATCTCCGGATGCACGTTGAGCGCCTGGTTGGCGGGGATGGTCCAGGGCGTCGTCGTCCAGATGACGATGCCGCCTTCCGCCTTCGGCAGCGCGTTCAGTCCGAACGCCTGCGCGGTCTTCTCCGGTTCCGCGAACGCGAACATCACGTCGATGGTCGGATCGGTCTTGTCCTTGTACTCGACTTCCGCTTCCGCCAGCGCCGAGCCGCAGTCGAAGCACCAGTTCACCGGCTTGAGGCCGCGGAACACGAAGCCCTTTTCCATGATCTTGCCGAGCGCGCGGATTTCGCCCGCTTCGTTGGCGAAGTTCATCGTCTTGTACGGATTGTCCCAGTCGCCGAGCACGCCCAGACGCCGGAACCCGACTTTCTGCTTCTCGATCTGCTCGCCCGCGTACGCGCGCGCCTTCTGCATCACTTCGGCGGCGGGCAGCGACTTGCCGAACTGCTTTTCGATCTGGATTTCGATCGGCATGCCGTGGCAGTCCCAGCCCGGCACGTAGACGGCGTCGAAGCCCGCGAGATTGCGCGCCTTGACGATCATGTCCTTCAGGATCTTGTTGACGGCGTGGCCGAGGTGGATGTCACCGTTCGCATACGGGGGGCCGTCGTGCAGGATGAACTTCTTGCGGCCCTTCGAGGCCGCGCGGATCTTCTCGTAGAGCTTGTTTTCCTGCCATTCCTTGACCCACGCGGGCTCGCGCTTGGGCAGGTCGCCGCGCATCGGGAAGGGCGTGTCGAGCAGGTTGACGGGGTACTTCGAGGAGGCTTTCTCTTTCTTGTCGCTCATGGGTGACTCAGTGAATTCGGTGAGACGGCGCTTGTCTGGGCGCGCGATGATCGGTAAGCGGGGCAGCGAGCGGCGCATGAAGCGCCGCGCGCTCACCTAATTCGATCGGTGGCCGAAATGGCGAAGCCCGTGGCGCGGCTGCCGGCGTTGCTCGCGGGCGGCAGGCCGAAGTACGCGCGCGCGTTGTCGACGTCCTTCGCGATGGCGGCGCCGAGCGTTTCGAGGTCGACGTACTTTTCTTCGTCGCGCAGCTTCTTGAGGAACTCGACGCGCACGAGCTTGCCGTAGGCGTCGCCGTGCCAGTCGAGCACGAAGACTTCGAGCAGCACGCGGCCGGAATCGTCGACGGTCGGCCGCAGGCCGAGACTCGCCACGGCGGGCAGCGGTTCATCGGCGAGACCGTGCACGCGCACGACGAAAATGCCCGCGAGCGCCGGGCGCTTGTGCGCGATCGGCAGGTTCAGCGTGGGAAAGCCGAGATCGCGGCCGAGCTTCGCGCCGTGCACGACGTGCCCGCTGATGATGTACGGACGCCCGAGCGCGACCTGCGCCGCGTCGAGATCGCCCGCGACGAGCGACGTCCGCACCGACGACGACGAAATGCGCGCGCCGTTCGGATGCGCGACGGTGGCCATCTGCTCGACTTCGAAGCCGTGCTGTTCGCCGGCGGCCTTCAGCGAAGCGAAATTGCCCGCGCGTTTCGCGCCGTAGCAGAAGTCGTCGCCGACCATCACCCAGCGCGCGTGCAGGCCGTCGACGATGACGTTCTTCACGAACGTATCCGGCGACTGGCTCGCGAACGTCTTGTTGAAATGCTCGACCACCACGCGATCGACGCCGTTGGTGCGCAGCGCTTCGAGCTTGTCACGCAGCATCGCGATGCGCGGCGGCGCGCCCGACGGATTGAAGAACTCGCGCGGATGCGGCTCGAAGGTCATCACGCAGACCGGCAGGCCGCGCGCGTCGGCCGCGGCCCGCACGTGCGCGAGCAGCGCCTGGTGACCGCGATGGACACCGTCGAAGTTGCCGATGGTCAGTGCGCAGGGCGCCCGGCTTTCGGCATTGGGGAGGCCGCGAAAGACTCTCACGATAGGCGTTGGTCGGTGGGAGGGGCTGATGCCGCAAAGCGTTAGATTATAAACGCTCGCACGGACCGACGGGCGCGCGCGGGCAGGCCGGTGCCCGCGCCGATCCCGTTTGGCACGATTTTCGCACCTCGCGAATGATAAAATCCGCGGATGAAAAAAATCGTCATTCTGATCTCCGGACGCGGGAGCAACATGGAGGCCGTCGTGCGTGCATGCGCGCGCGAAGGCTGGCCGGCCCGCATCTGCGCGGTCATTTCCAACCGGCCCGATGCCGCCGGGCTAGGCTTCGCGCAAGCGAACGGCATCGCAACCGCTGTGGTCGATCATCGTCAGTTCGACGGGCGCGAATCGTTCGATGCCGCGCTCGCGCGTGAAATCGATGGCTTCGAGCCCGATCTCGTCGTGCTGGCGGGCTTCATGCGCGTGTTGACCGACGCCTTCGTCGGGAAATATGCCGGGCGCATGCTCAACATCCATCCGTCGCTGCTGCCGTGTTTTCCGGGCCTGCGCACGCATCAGCAGGCGCTCGACGCCGGCGTGCGCGTGCACGGCGCGAGCGTGCATTTCGTCACGCCCACGCTGGATCACGGGCCGATCGTGGCCCAAGGCGCGGTGCCGGTCATCGCCGGCGACGATGCCGCGGCGCTGGCCGCGCGCGTGCTGAAGGTCGAGCACGTCATTTACCCGCGCGCGGTGCGCTGGTTCATCGAAGGGCGTCTTTCTATCGAAGGGGAGCGCGTCGCGCTCACGCCGTCTGAGCCGCAATGGCTCTTTGCCGACATTGCCGGGGAGGGCGTATGAGGCTGCATGGATTTTTGATCGGACAAACCGAAACATTGCTGGCGGACGTGCTGCGCTTCGCCGGCCCCGCCGATGCCGCGACGAGCCGCTTTTTCCGCGCGCATCCGAAGCTCGGACACAGCGAGCGCGGCGTGATCGCCGAAGCCGTGTTCGCGGTGCTGCGCCGGAAGATGGAGTTTTCGCACCTCGCGGAAAGCGGCAGCGGCAACCAGGCACGCCGTCTCGCGCTGCTCGGGCTGATGCAGACAGCCGGTCTGTCGGCGCTCAAGCCCTTCGTTTCCGCCGACGAGCACCAGTGGCTCGCTCAAGTCTCGAAGATCGATCCGGCGAGCCTGCCCGTGCGCGTGCGCACGAACCTGCCGCAGTGGATCTACGACGCGATGGGCAAGCGTTTCGAGCCCGAGGAACTCGCGCAACTGGCCGCCGCGCTGAACTATCCGGCGCCGCTCGACCTGCGCGCGAATCCGATCAAGGCGAGCCGCGACGATGTGCTGAAGGCGCTGACCGGCGCGGGCATCGACGCGGGCGAAATGCCTTTCGCGCCGTTCGGCATCCGCGTGGACGGCAAACCGGCGCTGACGCGTCTCGCGCCGTTCCAGGAAGGCTGGATCGAAGTGCAGGACGAGGGCAGCCAGCTCCTCTGCTCGCTGATCGCCCCGCGCCGCGGCGAGATGATCGTCGATTTCTGCGCGGGCGCGGGCGGCAAAACGCTCGCCCTCGGCGCGATGATGCGCTCGACCGGCCGCCTCTACGCGTTCGATGTCTCCGACCGGCGTCTCGCCAAGCTGAAGCCGCGCCTCGCGCGCAGCGGGCTGTCGAACGTGAATCCCGTGCTGATCGACAGCGAGCACGACGCGAAGATCAAGCGCCTCGCGGGCAAGATCGACCGCGTGCTGGTCGATGCGCCGTGCTCGGGCCTGGGCACGCTGCGCCGCAATCCGGACCTCAAGTGGCGCCAGTCGCCCGCGACCGTCGCGGAACTCACGCCGAAGCAGCTCTCGATCCTCACGAGCGCCGCGCGCCTCGTGAAAACCGGCGGGCGTCTCGTCTACGCGACCTGCTCGATGCTCGAAGCGGAGAACGAAGGCGTCGTGAAGCAGTTCCTCGAGGCGCATCCGAACTTCCGCGTGGTGCCCGCGCGCGACGTGCTCGCGGAACAGCGCATCGACCTCGACACGGGCGAATTTCTGTCGTTGTGGCCGCACAAGCACGGCACCGATGGCTTCTTCGCGGCGGTGCTGGAGCGCGTGCCGGACGCCGCGAAAGCGCCCAAAGCGGCTGAAGAAACCGCGTAAGCAATGCAGAACCGCTTCCTGACCGAGCTCTCCACACGGCTTTTTCGCGATTTCGGCGAGTCGGAGATGATCTGGCAGGTCGCGGTGCTGCTCGGCCTGCTCGTGGTCGCCTGGTGGTGCGCGCGTCTGCTTCGCAAGAAGCTCGACGCGCGTCGCCAGTCGCGTTTCGAAGCGGTGCGCTTCAGCGCGGAAAGTCTCAACAAGGCGCTCTTTCCGCTGCTCGGCACGGTGTTCGTGTCGATCGCGCAGGTGGCGCTCACGCCGTTCATCCACACGTCGTTCCTGCGTCTCGCGCTCGTGCCGCTGTGCGGCATCACCGTCATCTACACGATGCTCTACGTCGCGCGGCGCGTGTTCAGCCGCGGCCAGGCGGAGCACGAGGCGAACGCGCTGCTCTATCTCTTCGAGAAGCTCGTGACGGCGATCGTCTGGGTCGCGATGCTGCTCACCGTGATGGGCATCCAGGACGATGTCGTTCACTGGATGGCGAGCGTGCGCTTCAACTTCGCGAACGCGCACATGACGCTGCTCTCGCTCGCGTCGGGCGTGCTGTGGGTGTGCGTGACGCTGATCGTCGCGATGTGGGCGGGCGCGCTGCTAGACGACCGCCTGATGCGCGCCCGTTCCCTCGATGCGAACCTGAAGGTCGTGCTCGCGCGCGTCGGACGGGCGCTGATGATCCTCGCCGCGATTCTCGTGAGCCTGTCGATCGTCGGCATCGACATCACCGTGCTCGGCGTGTTCGGCGGCGCGCTCGGCGTCGGGCTCGGCTTTGGCTTGCAGAAGATCGCGAGCAATTACGTATCGGGCTTCATCATCCTGCTCGACCGCTCCTTGCGCCTCGGCGACATGATCAATGTCGCCGGCAGTCAGGGCACCGTCACGCAGATCCGCACGCGCTACACCGTCGTGCGCGGGCTGGACGGAATCGAGACCCTGATTCCGAACGAAAAGCTCATCACCGACGTGGTGCAGAACCATTCGTCGTACCTCACGCGCGGCAATGCCAAGATCGCGGTGCAGGTGAGCTACCGCTGCGACGTCGAACGCGCGATGCAACTGCTCGTCGAGGCGACGCAAGGCGTCGAGCGCGTGCTGCAGGACCCGGCGCCCGCCGCGCTGCTCGCGAGCTTCGGCGCCGACGGCATCAATCTGGAGCTGAGTTTCTGGATCGAGGAAGCCGCGAAGGGCACGGGCGGCGTAAAGTCGCACGTGAATCGTGCCGTTTGGCGGTTATTCTCGGAACATGGCATTGAAATCCCGTACGCTCAGCGCGAGATAAGGATTATCGATGGCGTCGCCCGAACGGGCGGCGAATCGGTACTAAATGCCGAAATCGATGATCGCGGTGCGGCACCCGCGGCCTGATTGGCTGCGGAGGCGCAATCTTTCGATTTGGCAAGAGAATCAGCACCATTTCGAGGCGTCAGTTTTTCCTCGTTTTGCTACGATTCAAAAAATTTCACCTTTAGTACAAAGACTTGGAACGCATGCAGTAGAATGCGATCGAACTTGCGCACGTTCCTTTCATGCGCACAACAAGTTGCCCGAAGCCAGTTTGACCGGCCATTTTTCCCGAATTTCACAGCTACACAGGTAAACCGCCTTGCTGAATTCTTCCCTCGAATTTCTCGCCAACGGATTGCTGGACTTTTCCTGGTGGCAGATTCTGCTGTTCACGCTCGCGATGACTCACGTCACCATCGCCGGCGTCACGATCTATCTGCACCGCTGCCAGGCGCACCGCGCGCTTGACCTGCATCCCGTCGCGAGCCATTTCTTCCGCTTCTGGCTGTGGATGACCACAGGCATGCTGACCGGCCAGTGGGCGGCGATCCACCGCAAGCACCACGCCAAGTGCGAAACCGAGGAAGATCCGCACAGCCCGCAGACGCGCGGCATCTGGAAGGTGCTGCTCGAGGGCGCGGAGCTTTATCGCGCCGAAGCGAAAAACGAAGAAACCATGCGCAAATTCAGTCACGGCACGCCGAACGACTGGATGGAGCGCAACATCTACACGCGTTATCCGATTCTCGGCATCAGCGTCATGATGGTGATCGACGTCGCGCTGTTCGGCATCGTCGGTCTGTCGGTGTGGGCCGTGCAGATGATCTGGATTCCGTTCTGGGCGGCGGGCGTGGTCAACGGTCTCGCGCACTGGTGGGGCTACCGCAACTTCAATTCGTCCGATGCATCGACGAACATCTTCCCGCTCGGCATCCTGATCGGCGGCGAGGAGCTGCATAACAATCACCACACGTTCGCGACGTCCGCGAAGCTGTCGAGCAAGTGGTACGAGTTCGATATCGGTTGGATGTACATCCGCATGATGTCGATGGTCGGCCTCGCGAAAGTGAAGAAGGTCGCGCCCACGCCGAAGCTCGCCGCGAGCAAGGCCGTCGTGGATCAGGACACGCTGCAGGCCGTGCTGTCGAACCGCTACGAAGTGATGGCGCGTTACGGCAAGGCGCTCAAGCGCGCCTACGCGCAGGAACTTGCGAAACTGAAGGAAGCCGGCGCGCGCGAAAAGTATCAGCTGATGCGCGGCGCGCGGAAGTGGTTCCACAAGGAAGAGGACGGCCTGAACGAGCCGCAGCTCAAGCAACTGCCGGAACTCACGTCGGACAATCAGAAGCTGCGCACCTTCATCGAGCTGCGCAAGGACCTTTCGTCGATGTGGGACCGCTCCAACGCCTCGCGCGAGCAACTGGCCACGCAATTGCAGGACTGGTGCCATCGCGCGGAACAGAGCGGCATCAAGGCTCTGCAGGATTTCGCTTTGCGCCTGCGCCGCTACGCCTGACGCGCGATATCCGTTAAAATTTATGGACGTCACAAGACCCCGCTCTGGCGGGGTCTTTGTTTTTGGCGGCCGAATTTTCGCGTCACGTTGTTGGTATGGAGCAGGGGACAGGGACATGGAAGCGATCAGGAGCGTCGAGTACGACCGGCCGCAAGGCCTCACGTGTGGAGTTGGCGAGGCGTGGGCGAGGGTGCCGAGCGCGCCGTCGCCGGAAGAGAAGCGCGAGCTGAAGGAGCGCATTCGCGCGCTGCTGAAGCGGGAAGAGGCGGTATTGGTGGCGCATTATTATGTCGATGCCGAACTCCAGGAGCTTGCCGACGAAACCGGCGGCTGCGTCGCCGATTCGCTCGAAATGGCGCGCTTCGGCCGCGATCATGCGGCGAAGACACTCGTAGTGGCGGGCGTGCGCTTCATGGGCGAGACGGCCAAGATCCTGAGCCCGGACAAGCGCGTGCTGATGCCCGATCTCGACGCGACGTGCTCGCTCGACCTCGGCTGCCCCGCTGACGAGTTCTCCGCGTTCTGCGACGCGCATCCGGACCGCACGGTCGTCGTGTATGCGAACACGAGCGCGGCCGTGAAAGCGCGCGCGGACTGGATGGTCACATCGTCGATCGGTCTGGAAATCGTCGCCGATCTCCACGCGCGCGGCGAAAAGATTTTGTGGGCGCCGGACCGGCACCTCGGCAACTACATTCAGAAGAAGACCGGCGCGGACATGCTGCTGTGGCAGGGCTCGTGTCTCGTCCACGACGAATTCAAGGGCGTCGAACTCGATCTGCTGCGCAACGAGTATCCCGACGCGAAGATTCTCGTGCACCCGGAATCGCCGGAAGGCGTCGTCGCGCTCGCGGACGTGGTCGGCTCGACCACGCAGCTCATCGACGCCGCCGTGCGCATGGACGCAAAGCACTTCATCGTCGCTACGGATCTCGGCATTCTGCACAAGATGCGGCTCGCCGCGCCCGGCAAGACCTTCATCGAAGCGCCGACCGCCGGCAACAGCGCGACCTGCAAGAGCTGCGCGCATTGCCCGTGGATGGCGATGAACGGCCTCGCCAATCTCGCCGATGTCCTGGAGCGTGGTCACAACGAGATTCACGTCGATCCGGCCATCGGGCTGCGCGCGCGCGTGCCGATCGACCGCATGCTCGACTTCGCCGCGCGTCACAAGAAGCGCGTGCAGACGAGCGGCGACCTGGCCAAGGACACCGCGCTGTTCACCAATGTGGGAGCCGCGTGATGGCTGTCTCGCCGATCTTCGAAGAAGTCCGCGCCCAATACGGCGAAGCGTTCGACGTAGCGCTCGCGCGCAATGTCGTCGATGCGCTCGATGAAGACGTCGGCAGCGGCGACGTCACCGGCCGTCTCGTGCCCGCGGATTCGCGGCGCACGGCGCGCATCATCGTGCGCGAGGAGGCGGTGCTGTGCGGCGTGCCGTGGTTCGACGAAGTGATGCGCCGCGTCGATCCGACGATCGAAGTCGAATGGCAATACCGCGAAGGCGATCGCATGGCGGCGAATTCGCCCGTCGTGCTGCTGCACGGGCCGTCGCGCTCGCTGCTCACCGCGGAGCGCAATGGCCTGAACTTCCTGCAACTGCTGTCGGGTGTCGCAACGGCGACGCGCCGCTATGTCGATGCGATCGAAGGAACCCGCGCGCGTATCCTCGATACGCGCAAGACGCTGCCGGGCTTGCGGCTCGCGCAGAAATACGCGGTGCGGGTGGGCGGCGGCGCGAACCAGCGTCTCGCGCTCTACGACGGCATGCTGATCAAGGAAAACCACATCGCGGCGGCGGGCGGTGTGGGCGCAGCGATGAATGCGGCGCTCGCCTTGAACGCAGGCGTGCCGATTCAGATCGAGGTGGAAACGCTGGAGCAGCTCGAAACGGCGCTGGCCCATCGCGCGGAATCGATCCTGCTCGACAACTTCACGCCCGACATGATGCGCGATGCCGTGCGCATCACGGCCGGCCGTGCGTTGCTCGAAGTGTCCGGCGGCGTGAATTTCGACACCGTCCGCGCCATCGCGGAAACCGGCGTGGACCGCATCTCCATCGGCGCGCTCACGAAGGACGTGCGCGCGACCGACTTCTCGATGCGTATTCTCTAAAGGCTCGTGCGGCGCGCGGCCGGCGGCATCAACACCGTCGGCAGCGCCTTCGGCAAGGTCTCGGGCCAGTCGCGGCTGTAGTGCAGGCCGCGGCTCTCGCGCCGCGAGCACGCGCTTTCCACGATCAGCGACGCCACATCCACAAGATTGCGCAATTCCAGCAGGTCGCGGCTCACCTTGAAGTTCGCGTAGTACTCGTGGATCTCGTCGCGCAGGAGCGCGAGCCGATGCTGCGCGCGCGCGAGACGCTTGTCCGTGCGCACGATGCCGACGTAATTCCACATCAGCCGCCGCAGCTCGTCCCAGTTGTGCGCGACGACCACTTCCTCGTCCGGATCGGACACGCGGCTCTCGTCCCAGTCGGGCAATTCGGCGTGACAGCCGTTCGAAAACCCGTCCGCTTCGATCGCCTGCGCCGCCGCGCGGCCGATCACGAGGCATTCGAGCAGCGAGTTGCTCGCGAGCCGGTTCGCGCCGTGCAGACCGGTGTACGAGGTTTCGCCGACCGCATACAGTCCGGGGCGATCCGTGCGCCCCGCGAGATCCGTGACGACGCCGCCGCACGTGTAATGCGCGGCAGGCACGACGGGAATCGGCTCCTTCGCGATATCGATGCCGAATTCGCGGCAGCGAGCGAGGATCGTCGGAAAGTGCTCTTCGAGAAACGCGCGCGGCTGATGGCTGATGTCGAGATACACGCAATCGATGCCGCGCTTCTTGATTTCGAAGTCGATCGCGCGCGCGACGATATCGCGCGGCGCGAGTTCTGCGCGCTCGTCGTGCGCGGGCATGAAGCGCGTGCCGTCCGGCAGGCGCAGAATGCCGCCTTCGCCGCGCACCGCTTCGGAAATGAGGAACGACTTCGCGTAGGGGTGAAACAGGCACGTCGGATGGAACTGGATGAACTCCATGTTCGCGACGCGGCAGCCCGCGCGCCACGCCATCGCGATGCCGTCGCCGGTCGCGGTGTCGGGATTCGTCGTGTAGAGATAGACCTTGCCCGCGCCGCCCGTCGCGAGCACGGTGTGAGGCGCCTGAATCGTCACCGTGCGGCCCGAGTGGAGATCGAGCGCGTAAAGGCCGTGACAGCGTTGTCCTGGCAGCCCGAGACGACCGGACGTGATCAGGTCGATCGCGTAGTGATCTTCGAGAACGGTGATGTTCGGATGGTTGCGCACGCGCTCGCTCAGCGTGGTGACGACCGCGTGACCGGTGGCGTCGGCTGCGTGAATGATGCGGCGATGGCTATGGCCGCCTTCGCGCGTCAGATGGAAGCCGAGCTCGGCGGAGACATCGCGCGTGAAGGGCACGCCCTCGTCGATGAGCCATTCGATCGCCGCGCGCCCGTTCTCGACGATGAAGCGCGTCGCCGCTTCGTCGCACAGGCCGCCGCCCGCAACGAGCGTATCGTCGACGTGATTGTCGACGCTGTCGGCCGAGTCCAGCACGGCCGCGATGCCGCCTTGCGCCCAGTCGCTTGCGCCGACGCTCGCCGCGCGCTTCGCCAGAATCGCGACACGCCGCGTTTCAGCCAGATTCAGCGCGACGCTCAAGCCTGCAAGGCCGCTTCCCACGATCGCTACATCGAAATTCATGCTGCCCGTTCTCCGTCCGTATGCCCGTCGATAGCCGGCAAGCATACCCCGCATGAACCCTGTGTGACAGCGAAAACACCCGTACGGTCGTGTGTAAATCGCGTGAAATCCGGCGCCGAAAAACAAAAAGCCCCGCGATTGCGGGGCTCTCTGCTGTCTTCGTCAGGCTACTCAATATCAAGCGGCTTACTTGATCTTGGTTTCCTTGTACTCAACGTGCTTGCGGACGACGGGATCGAACTTCTTGATCGCCATCTTTTCCGGCATGTTGCGCTTGTTCTTGGTCGTCGTGTAGAAGTGACCCGTGCCTGCGGTCGATTCCAGCTTGATCTTGTCGCGTGCGCCCTTGGCCATGTGCGTGCTCCTTAGATTTCACCGCGTGCGCGCAAGTCTGCGAGCACGGCGTCAATACCGTTCTTGTCGATCAGGCGCAGGCCGGCGTTCGAGACGCGCAGACGCACCCAGCGATTTTCACTTTCAACGAAGAAACGGCGGTTCTGCAGGTTCGGCAGGAAACGACGCTTGGTCTTGTTGTTTGCGTGGGAAACGTTGTTGCCCGACATCGGGCCTTTCCCAGTTACTTGGCATACGCGTGCCATGAGGACACTCCTAATACACGTTTAGTCTGAGTCGAACGCTCGAATGAAAGCACTCGCTTCCGGTTCGATGCCTCTTATCGCCCAATTTGCCGATCGGGGACTTGGCAGCACGGTTATGCCAATGAGGGCCGCGTAAGCTCAGAGCAGGCGGGTTGAGAAAAGCAAACGTGGATTGTAGCAGGAAAAACGCTGCAATATCAAACCATTTATGGCTCGGCAGTATCACAGCCAGCCTTGTCGTGCAAACGAAAACACTTCGTTTGCCGCGACGACGACATGATCCAGCAGCCGCACGTCGATGAGCGTCAGCGCGTCCTGGAGCGTTTTGGTCAGCCGTCGGTCGTTCGCGCTCGGCTCGACGCCACCGGACGGATGATTATGCGCGACGATCAGCCCGGCCGCGTTGAGTGTGAGCGCCCGCCGCACGATTTCGCGCGGATACACGGCCACGCGCGTGAGCGAACCGCGGGCGGACTCCTCGGCGAGGAGCAACTGATGGCGCGCGTCGAGATACAGGCAGACGAACACTTCGTAGGGCCGCGTACCGATCAGAAGCCGCAGATAATCCTCGACCGCGCCCGGCGCGTTCATCAGTTCGCGGCCGCGCGCCTTTTCCGCGAGCGCGCGCCGGCACAGTTCCGACACGGCGAGCAGCGTCGCCGCGCGCGCCGGCCCGATGCCGCGCTGCTCTCGCAACTCCAGCTCGGAGGCATCGAGCACGCCGCGCAGGGAGCCGAAACGCCGCAACAACTGGCGCGCGACATCGATCGCGCTCACGCCCGACACGCCGGTGCGCAGGAACAAGGCGAACAACTCCGCGTCCGATAGCGTCGCGGGGCCCGCATCGAGGAGACGCTCGCGCGGACGCTCGGTACGCGCCCATTTGCGGATGGGCAACCTGAGTGCGGATTCGGGCGCGTCGATCACGTCGATCACGTCGGGCGCGTCGGGCGCATCGGGCGGCTGCACGAGCCGCAGATCGGCACTCATTTGAGCCTCCCGGGACGTCTTGTCGCGCGCGCGAGAGCACACGGGACTGAGCCGTGTGGCACGTCCCGACACAACTCTGTCTTACAATAGCGGTTTTGGCGTCCGGTTCGCACCGGCGCCGCGCGGTTCGCTGCCTCGCGCCGAAGAGCCGCCCCATGCGGGGCCCGCGCCCCGCCTTCAAATGAACGGCCACATCCAATACTCATGAGCATCATCGATATCTCCGAGGTGAAACCCGGTTCGCACGTCACGCTTCATTACCGGCTCGCGCTTGCCGATGGTGCTGACATCGTCAACACGTTCACCGACAAGCCCGCGACCCTCCTGCTCGGCGCAGGCCAGCTCGCGCCGCCGTTGGAAGAGATTCTGCTGGGCCTGAAGGTCGGCCACCATTCGACCTTTCAGCTAACGCCGGATCAGGCGTTCGGGCCGCGCAATCCGGAGCTCGTCCAGTGGGTGTCGCTCGCGACGCTGCGCGAAAACAGCATGATCGGCGAGGATTTTTCTCCCGGCGATCTCGTCGAATTCAACGCGCCGAACGGCGGCCGCTATGCGGGCGTGCTGAAGGAAGTCGGCGAAACCGCGGCGCTGTTCGACTTCAACCACCCGCTCGCGGGCCAGGCGCTCGTCTTCGAAGTGAAAATCATCGGAATTCTGTAACCATGATTGAAAGCCTCAACGAAGTTCAGACCGACGTCGAAATCCTGCTCGCGCAGCCGCGCGGGTTTTGCGCCGGCGTCGATCGCGCGATCGAAATCGTCGAGCGCGCGATCAAGCTCTTCGGCGCGCCCATTTACGTGCGCCACGAGATCGTCCACAACGCCTATGTCGTCGCGGATCTGCGCAAGAAGGGCGCGATCTTCATCGAAGATCTGGCCGACGTGCCCGAAGGCGCCACGCTGATCTTCAGCGCGCACGGCGTCTCGAAGGCGGTACGCGGCGAAGCGGAAGCGCGCGGCCTGCGCGTGTTCGACGCGACCTGCCCGCTCGTGACCAAGGTGCATATCGAAGTGGCGAAGATGCGCCAGGAAGGGTTCGACATCGTGATGATCGGGCACAAGGGCCATCCGGAAGTGGAGGGCACGATGGGCCAGTCGGGCGAAGGCATGCATCTCGTCGAGGATATCGACGACGTGCTGAAGCTCGATCTGCAGGATCCCGAGCGCATCGCGTACGTCACGCAGACCACGCTTTCGGTCGACGACGCCTCCGCGATCATCGACGCGCTGAAGGCGAAGTATCCGCAGATCAAGGAGCCGAAGAAGCAGGACATCTGCTACGCGACGCAGAACCGCCAGGACGCGGTGAAATTCCTTGCGCCGCAATGCGATGTCGTGATCGTCGTGGGCAGCCCGAACAGCTCGAATTCGAGCCGCTTGCGTGAAGTGGCCGAGAAGCGCGGCATCCCTTCCTATATGGTGGACTCGCCGACGCAGATCGACCCGGCGTGGGTCGAGGGCAAGAAGCGCATCGGGGTGACGGCGGGCGCATCGGCGCCGGAAGTGCTGGCTCAGGCCGTCATCGGACGTTTGCGCGAGCTCGGCGTGCGCAACGTGCGTTCGCTCGAAGGCATCGAGGAGACGATCTCCTTTCCGCTGCCGCGCGGGCTGTCGCTGCCGCAATAAGTTAGTCGGCTTCCTCGAAAAGCGCCTCCGGGCGCTTTTTTTTCGCCCGTCGACAGGACCTTGCGACACCCGGCGGAACCCTGGCGCGCGAGACGAAACCAAGCGTGAACACCGTCTTGGTGCACTCGCCGGTTTGAGTATTTTCTTCTAAAAAACTTCAGGGTTTCCCCGTAAATCCGATAAGCAAACGTAACCCTTCGAACCCCGGCGATTAAACCTGTTCCCGTTATGGTGCAACTACTGCACAAAATCGAATCGCAACCCGGTTGCGCTTTCGCGGGAAAATCGCCGGAAAATGGTGGTTGCAATGCAGGAAAACCCCGCCACGCAAGAATATTGCTCGTCTCATATTTAGCGTTACAATTCGCGCGTCTTGAGGCCAGAAGGGTTCACGACGACAGTTTTTAGGGGCGCAGGAGACCTATTTGATGCGATTCAAGTTTGCTCACGCCGTGTCGATCGCGGCTGCGGTTGCAATGACGACCGCATGCGGCAAGAAGGACGAAAGCGGGGCGAGCACGGCAGCGTCGGCGGCGAGTTCCGCTTCCGCGCCGGCCGCGTCCGCGCCTGCGCCGGCGAGTGAGGCAACTGTCGTGAAGATCGGTCATGTGGCGCCTTTGACGGGCTTGCAGGCCCACCTCGGCCAGGACAATGAAAACGGCGCGCGTCTCGCACTGGAGGAGATCAGCGCGCAAGGTCTGACGATCGACGGGCGTTCCATTCGCCTCCAGCTCGACAGCCAGGACGACGCGGCCGATCCGCGCGTCGGTACGGAGGCGGCGCAGAAGCTCGTCGACGACCATGTGGTCGCCGTGATCGGCCACCTGAATTCGGGCGTGTCGATACCGGCGTCGAAGATTTACAGCGATGCGGGCATCGCGCAGATTTCGCCATCGACGACGAATCCGGAGTACACGAAGCAAGGTTACAAGACGACGTTTCGCGTCGTGGCCACGGACGCGCTGCAAGGCCCCGTGCTGGCCGGCTACGCGATGAAGACGCTGCATGCGAAGAAGGTCGTCGTGGTGGACGACGCCACCGCCTACGGCCGGGGACTGGCCGATGAGTTCGCCAAGACCGTGCAGGCGGGCGGCGTGAAGATCGTCGGCCGCGAGCAGACCACCGAGAAGGCTCGCAATTTCAAGGCGATCCTGACGAAGATCAAGCGCATTCAGCCGGATGTCGTGATGTACGGCGGCATGGACGTGACGGGCGGCCCGTTCGCGAAAGAAGCGGCGGCGCTCGGCATCAAATCGAAGATTCTCGCAGGCGATGGCGTCTGCACAGAAAAGCTGGCCGAACTCGCGGGCGACGCGGTGCAGAACATCGTTTGCTCGGAGGCGGGACTCGCGCTTTCGAAGATGGACAAGGGAGCGGACTTCGAAAAGAAGTACGAGGCTCGCTTTCACCAGCCGGTGCAGATTTACGCGCCGTTCACGTATGACGCGATGTACGTGATCGTCGATGCAATGAAGCGCGCGAATTCCATCGAGGCGCCCAAGGTGCTCGCTGCGATCGCCACGACCGACTTCAACGGTCTGACGGGGCATATCGCATTCGACGACAAGGGCGACCTGAAGGCGGGGACGATTACGCTTTACGACTTCAAGGACAAGAAGAAGGACGTGCTCGACGTCGTCAGGCAGTAAGTAGCAGCAAGCCAGCGGCGCCAAACCGACAGCGCCGTTTTCGTATCCGTCCGGGAAACGCTCGCGGCCTCATCCGGCGGCGAGCGGACGATCGGACGATTGACCCTTACCGGTTTTTTAAAAAGTACGCGCAGTGCCGCTTCAGATTTCGCTTCACACCGGTTTATCGGCCGGTGATAAAGCGTTATCGAATCGCACGGGGCTAAGGAGCTTTAAATGGATATTTTCATCCAGCAGATCCTCAACGGTCTGGTGCTTGGCAGCGTCTACGCCATCATCGCACTAGGCTATACGATGGTGTACGGCATTCTCGGCATCATCAACTTCGCGCACGGTGACGTGCTGATGGTCGGCGCGATGGTTGCGCTCTCGGCCATCGGCGTCATGCAGAACCACTTCCCGGGTCTGCCCGGGCCGATCATGTTGACGATCGCGCTCATCGTTGCCGCAATCGTCTGCGCGATCGTCGGCTACACGATCGAAAAAGTCGCGTACCGGCCGCTGCGCAAGGCGCCGCGTCTCGCCCCGCTGATCACCGCAATCGGTGTGTCCATTCTGCTTCAGACCATCGCGATGATGATCTGGGGCCGCAATCCTCTCGCGTTCCCGCAGCTTCTGCCGACCGATCCGATCAACGTGATCGCTGCCGACGAAACCCGTCCGGGCGCGGTTATTTCGATGACCGAAATCGTGATCATCGTCGTTGCGTTCATCGTGATGGCGGGCCTGCTGCTCCTCGTGCACAAGACCAAGCTCGGCCGAGCGATGCGCGCGATCGCCGAGAATCCGGCTAACGCCTCGCTCATGGGCGTGAACCCGAACTTCGTGATTTCCGCGACCTTCATGATCGGCTCGGCGCTGGCGGCGCTGGCGGGCGTGATGATCGCCTCGGAATACGGCAACGCACACTTCTACATGGGCTTCATTCCCGGCCTGAAGGCGTTCACGGCGGCGGTGCTGGGCGGTATCGGCAACCTCGGCGGCGCGATGGTCGGCGGCGTGCTGCTCGGTCTCATCGAACAGTTGGGCGCCGGCTATATCGGCAACCTGACGGGCGGCGTCTTCGGTTCCAACTACCAGGACGTGTTCGCCTTCATCGTGCTGATCATCGTGCTCGTGTTCCGTCCGTCGGGTCTGCTCGGCGAACGTGTCGCGGACCGCGCTTAAAGACTGAGAGGAGCTCATAAAAATGACTTCGATTCAACCGATCGAGCCGTCCACGACGCTCATCCCCGAGAAGAACATGACGAAAACGCTCGTCGTGGGCATTCTCACCGCCGTGTTCGTCATTGCCGCGCCGATGGTCATCGGCGCAGCGGGCGGCAACTACTGGGTCCGCGTGCTCGACTTCGCGATGCTCTACGTGATGCTCGCGCTGGGCCTGAATGTGGTGGTCGGCTTCGCCGGCCTGCTCGACCTGGGCTACATCGCGTTCTACGCGGTCGGCGCGTATACCGCCGCGCTGTTGTCGTCGCCGCAGCTTTCGACGCAGTTCGAATGGATCGCGGCGCTCGCGCCGACCGGGCTTCACTTCCCGTTCTTCATCATCGTGCCGATCGCGATGGCGCTCGCGGCGACCTTCGGCGTGCTGCTCGGCGCACCGACGCTGCGTCTGCGCGGCGACTATCTCGCGATCGTGACGTTGGGCTTCGGGGAAATCGTCCGGATCTTCATGAACAACCTCGATCGTCCGATCAACATCACGAACGGTCCGAAGGGCATCACGGGCATCTCTCCGGTGCACGTCGGTGACTTCAGCCTCGCGCAGACGCACGAGTTCCTGGGCTTCAAATTCCCGTCCGTCTACCTGTACTACTACCTGTTCGTGCTGTGCGCGTTGTTCGTGATCTGGGTCTGTACGCGTCTGCAGCATTCGCGTATCGGCCGCGCATGGGCCGCCATTCGTGAAGACGAAATCGCCGCGAAGGCCATGGGCATCAACACCCGCAACGTGAAGCTGCTCGCGTTCGCGATGGGCGCATCGTTCGGCGGTCTGTCGGGCGCGATGTTCGGCGCGTTCCAGGGCTTCGTGTCGCCGGAATCGTTCACGTTCTGGGAATCGATCGTCGTGCTGGCGTGCGTGGTGCTCGGCGGCATGGGCCACATCCCCGGCGTGATTCTCGGCGCGGTGCTGCTCGCCGTGTTCCCCGAATTCCTGCGCTCGACGATGGGTCCGCTGCAACACGCCATCTTCGGCCATCAGATCGTGGATACCGAAGTCATCCGTCAGCTGCTGTACGGCCTGGCGATGGTGCTGATCATGCTGTATCGCTCGGAAGGTCTGTGGCCGGCCGCGAAACACGAAGACAAGATCGCGAAGATCGCAAAGCGCAGCGGCAAGAAGCCGGTGCGCGCATAAGGCGGAGATTCAGAACATGAGCGATAAACAAACACGACTTTCCGTCAAGGGCGTCAACAAGCGCTTCGGCGGCCTGCAGGCGTTGTCGGATGTCGGCCTCGAAATCCAGGAAGGCACGATCTACGGTCTGATCGGCCCGAACGGTGCCGGCAAGACGACGTTCTTCAACGTGATCACCGGCCTCTACACGCCGGATTCGGGCGAGTTCCGTCTCGACGGTCAGGCGTACACGCCGACCGCCGTGTATCAGGTGGCGAAGGCGGGCATCGCGCGCACGTTCCAGAACATTCGTCTCTTCGGCGGCATGACCGCGCTCGAAAACGTGATGGTCGGCCGTCACGTCCGCACGAAGCACGGACTGCTGGGCGCGGTGTTCCAGACGCCGGCCGAGCGCCGCGAGGAGCGCGAGATCAAGGAACGCGCGCTCGAACTGCTCGAGTACGTCGGCGTGCTGCAATACGCGGACTACACGTCGCGCAATCTGTCGTACGGTCACCAGCGTCGTCTGGAGATCGCGCGCGCGCTGGCGACCGATCCGAAGCTGCTCGCGCTCGACGAACCGGCCGCCGGCATGAATGCGACGGAAAAGGTCGAGCTCACGCGTCTGCTCGACAAGATCCGCGCGGACGGCAAGACGATTCTCCTGATCGAACACGACGTGAAACTCGTGATGGGATTGTGCAACCGCATGACGGTGCTCGATTACGGCAAGGTGATCGCCGAAGGTCTGCCGCAGGACGTGCAGAAGGACCCGAAGGTGATCGAGGCATATCTGGGTGCGGGGGTGCACTAAATGGCGACCACAAGCGCAATGTTGAAGGTCAAGGGTCTGCAGGTGAACTACGGCGGCATCCAGGCGGTGAAGGGTGTCGATCTGGAAGTCGGGCAGGGCGAACTCGTCACGCTGATCGGCGCGAACGGTGCGGGCAAGACCACGACGATGAAGGCCATCACCGGTCTCAAGCCTTACTCGGGCGGCGATATCGAGTATATGGGCCAGTCGATCAAGGGCGTGCCGACGCACGAGCTGCTCAAGCGCGGTTTGGCGATGGTGCCGGAAGGTCGCGGCATCTTCGCGCGCATGTCGATTCTCGAGAACATGCAGATGGGCGCGTACCTGCGCAACGATTCGGACGGCATCCAGAAGGACACCGAGCGCATGTTCGGCTTCTTTCCGCGTTTGAAGGAGCGTGCGTCGCAGTATGCGGGCACGTTGTCGGGCGGCGAGCAGCAGATGCTGGCCATGGCGCGCGCGCTGCTGTCGCGTCCGAAGCTCTTGCTGCTCGATGAACCGTCGATGGGTCTCTCGCCGATCATGGTCGAGAAGATCTTCGAAGTGGTGCGTGAAATCTCGAAGGAAGGCCTGACGGTGCTGCTCGTGGAGCAGAACGCGCGTCTCGCGTTGCAGGCGGCGAATCGCGGTTATGTGATGGATTCGGGCATGGTCACGATGTCCGGCGACGCGAAGGTCATGCTAGATGATCCGAAGGTTCGCGCGGCCTATCTTGGCGAGTAAGTTCGCGGGTTGCTGAAAGAAGAAAGCCGGCTGTCGCAAGACAGCCGGCTTTTTTCATAGCCGCTTGCCGAGGCTCACGACCTCATCCATCCGATAACCGAGCTTTTCATAGAACCCGCGCAATTCAGTCCTGAACGACAGAATCTGCAGATTCACCTTCGGACAACCGAGCTTCGTCAACGCGGCTTCCGCGTGCTTCATCAACGCGCTGCCAAAGCCGCGTCCGCGCAGCGATGGCGCGACCGCGAGCGAATACACCCAGCCGCGATGCCCGTCGTAGCCGGCCATGACCGTACCGATCACGTTGCCGTCGAGGGCG
This sequence comes from Caballeronia calidae, assembly GCF_900044055.2. GTDB lineage: Bacteria > Pseudomonadota > Gammaproteobacteria > Burkholderiales > Burkholderiaceae > Caballeronia > Caballeronia calidae. The sequence continues at coordinate 63,670 of NZ_FCOX02000033.1, forward strand.
CCGACGAAGAACAGCTCCGGCTGCATCTTCATCTTGTTATCGATCGATAACGAAGGATCCCGCTGCGGCCGCGATGCATCCGCGTATTCCGGAAACACATCGCGCCACAGGGCGATCACGGCATCGCGATCGCCTGCATCGAACTCGCGGATGATCACAGCGAATCGAGCACCGAACGCAGCATCGACATCATCTGGTCGATCTCGTCCGTGGTCACGTTGAGCGCGGGCATGAAGCGCAGCAGGTTCGGGCGCGCCGCGTTGAGCAGCAGGCCGTCGGGCTGCATCAGACGCGCCTTTTCGACGATCTGCGGACCCTTGTCGCTGTCGAGCAGCAGCGCGCGCAGCAGGCCTTCGCCGCGCTCGCCCTTGAAGCCGCGCTCCGCCGACAGCTTCAGCAGTGCCTGCTTCAGATACTCGCCTTTCTCGCGCACGCTTTCGAGGAAGCCCGGTGCGACGAGCTGCGAAATCACCGAATGCCCGGCCGCCGTCATCAGCGGATTGCCGTTATAGGTGCCGCCCTGATCGCCTGCTTCGAAGCACGCGACTTCCGCCTTCGAGAGCAGCGCCGCGAGCGGCACGCCACCGCCGATGCCCTTTCCGAGCGTCATGATGTCCGGTTCGATCCCCGAGAGCTCGTACGCGAACAAGGTCCCGGCGCGCCCGCAACCGCTTTGCACTTCATCGACGATCAACAGCAGGTTGTGTTTCTTCGTCAGCTCGCGCAGCTGCTGCATGAACTCGCGCGTCGCGGGGATCACGCCGCCTTCGCCCTGAATCGGCTCGAGCATCACGCCGACGGTCTTCTCGTTGATGAGCTTCTCGACCGACGCGATATCGTTCAGATCGGCCTTCGGGAAGCCCGGCACCTGCGGCGCATAGATGGTGTCCCAGCCGGCCTTGCCGCTCGCGGACATCGTCGCGATAGTGCGGCCGTGGAAGCTGTGGTCGAACGTGATGATCTCGTACGCGCCGTTCCTGAACTTCCTGCCCCACTTGCGCGCGAGCTTGATCGCGCCTTCGTTCGCTTCGGCGCCGCTGTTCGCGAAGAACACCTTGTCGAAGCAGCTGTTCGCGGTGAGCAGGTCCGCGAGCTGCGCCATCGGTCCGTTGTAGAACGCCGGCGACGGATTGATCAGCGTGCGCGCCTGCTTCTCGATCGCTTCGATCATGCCTTCGTTGCAGTGGCCGAGTGCGTTCACGGCCCAGCCCTGGATGAAGTCGAGATAGCGCTTGCCCGTGTTGTCGTAGAGCCAGGAACCCTTGCCGTGCGTGAACACGATCTCGGGACGGTTCGTGATGTACATCAGCGAATCAACGGGGTACTCATTGAAATTCATGACAGCGGGCTCCACGAGGGCTAGTGCGAGAGAAAGATGAAAACGGTGCGGAAAAAACAAAAGCCACGGATTGCCGTGGCTTCATTTCGTGCGCTTGAACAAACCGAACCGTGAGCGCAAATGCATGACGAGCCAGCGGCATCCCTAGGGGAGCGGCGAGCGGCGACGTCGAAGTGCGTTCAGGGTTTTGATCATTCGCGAAGGATACGTTAAGCGGTTGCTGCCTGTAAACCGTGCACGCGGATTTTTTGTCCGCGTGCAGGTTGTCTGCAACATCAGACCGGATGCGCCAGATCCGCCGCGCTCGTGAACGAATCCGCGTAGAACTCGTCTTCCGGCAGGCGATGATGCTGCGTGAAATCGCGCTGCGCGGATTCCACCATCACGGGCGCGCCGCATGCGTACACTTGATAGCCGCTCAAGTCCGGCAGATCCTCGATGACAGCGCGATGAACGAAACCCGTGCGCCCCGTCCAGTTGTCGTTCGCATCGGGTTCGGAGAGGACCGGCACGAACCGGAAGTTCGGGATGTCCTTCGCCCACTGTGCGGCGAGGTCCATCATGTAGAGGTCCTTCTTGCGGCGGCCGCCCCAGTAGAGCGTCATCGGGCGGTTCAGATTCTTGAACACCGCATGTTCGATGATCGCCTTGATCGGCGCGAAGCCCGTGCCCGACGCGAGCAGCACGATGGGCTTCTCGGATTCGTCGCGCAGGAAGAACGTGCCGAGCGGGCCTTCGAAGCGCAGGATGTCGCGCTCCTTCATCGCGCCGAACACGTGATCCGTGAACGTGCCGCCCGCCATGTGGCGGATATGCAGCTCGAGCGGGCCTTCGTGATGCGGCGGGCTGGCCATCGAGTAGCTGCGGCGCTTGCCGTCCTTCAGGATGAATTCGATGTACTGGCCCGCAAGATATTGCAGGCGCTCGTTCGCGGGCAACTGCAGTTTCAGCTCGATGACGTCGTCCGCCTTGCGTTCCAGCGCGTTCACGCGGCACGGCAGCTTCTTCACCTGCACGTCGCCGACGCCCGCGACTTCGCGCACGTCGATTTCGAGGTCGGTCTGCGCGGTCGCGCAGCAGAAGAGGGCCATGCCGCGCGTCTTTTCATCGTTCGACAAAGCCGACGACGAATGCGGCGCCTGCTCGACTTCGCCGCTCACGACGGCGCCCTTGCAGGAGCCGCACGCGCCGTTCTTGCAGCCGTACGGCAGGCCGATGCCCTGACGCAGCGCGGCGGTGAGCACCGGTTCGTCGGGTTCTACTTGAAACTGCCGGCCGCTTTGCCGGAGCGTTACGTTGAAAGCCATAGATCGATTCTGCGATGGGTGGAGTTGTCTCTTGGGTTGTTTCTTTCGACGCTGCACGCCCGTTTCGAGCGGCGGATAGAATGCCCGGATGATCGCCACTCGAAACCTTCGTCGCGCGCGAGTCCTGATCGTCGGATGCGGCGATGTCGGCATGCGCGCGCTGCCGCTCTTTCAGGCGCGCGCCGCGGCGCCCCGCGTAATCGCGCTCACGCATCATCCCGAGCGCGCGGGCGAGTTGCGCGCGGCGGGCGCGACGCCCATTCCCGGCGATCTCGATGCACGCAAGAGCCTCAAACGGCTCGCGGGCATTGCGCGAAGCGTGCTGCATCTCGCCCCGCCGCCGCGCGATGGCCTCGACGACCGCCGCACGCGTGCCCTGATCGCCACCTTGCGCGCGCCGCGCCGTTCGATTGCGCGCGCAGTGCAATCGCCGGTCATGGCGCAGCGGCTGATACGCGGCTACATGCGGGCCTTCGATACACGAACGCGGCATGTGTTGCGCGATCCGTCACGCGCGCCTTCGCGCCGGCCCGGCCAACGCCCGAGTTCGTTCGCGAAAACATCTTTCATTGTACCCGACGGCCCTTTCCCGACCAGCATCCGGCAAACGAGCTTCCGCCCCGGCCTGCGTTTGGTCTATGCGAGCACGACGGGCGTCTACGGCGATTGCGGCGGCGCGTGGATCGACGAAACGCGGCCCGCGCGGCCGGAGAACGAGCGGGCGCGGCGGCGCGTGTCGGCGGAGCGGCAGCTTCGCGCGGCGGGCGTGGAGAGCGGCTGGCGCGTGTCGATCGCGCGCATTCCGGGCATCTACGCGGGCAACCGCCTGCCGCTCGCGCGCATCGAGCGGGCGCAACCGGCGCTCATCGAATCCGACGATGTCTACACGAACCACATTCACGCCGACGATCTCGCCGGAATTCTCGTGCGCGCGCTCGCGCGCGGCCGTCCGCAGCGCGTCATCAACGCCTCCGACGACACCGATTTGCGCATGGCGGACTATTTCGACCGCGTGGCGGACGCGTACGGCCTCCCGCGCGTGCCGCGCATTTCGCGAGCGGAGGCCCAAACGCGCCTCGAACCCATCACGCTGTCGTTCATGCGCGAGTCGCGGCGACTCTCCAACGCGCGCCTGAAGCGCGAGCTGGCCTACGAGCTGCGCCATCCGACGGTCGACGATTTCCTACGGACGAACGCGCGGCGCTAGATCAGCGCGGGAATCGTTTCGAGCAGGACGAAGCACATCAACGCGCCGATCAATGCGCCGATGAGATTCGGCGAATCCTTGTGACGCACGTGCATGACGACGGCCAACACCCCGATGAGGACAGCGCTCAGCGCAACGAACGCAACCAGCGCGGCGGTCGAGTGGGGGACCATGATGCCCTCCTGCTTTTTTGATAGTCGTTATCGGTATCCGTTAGACCAGTATATGAGGGCGGATCACGGAAGGCATGCTGCGCCGCAGCGCCGGCTGTTCAGGGCTTTTACCGATTCGCATGCTGAATGCGTGTCGATCGATGCAATGACGGCCGCGAACATCGGCGAAATCGTGCGCTGCGCCTCCGACAGTCCGACCTGTCATCGTCGTGCGTGCGCAACGCAGTCGGCGCGGCGATGTCAGGCGTTTTTGTGCGGCGTGTCGCGCAGCGCGGCGAGATCGGCTTCGTCGAGCCAGCGCCATGCACCTTCGGCAAGCGTTTCAGGCAACGCATAGCCGCCGACGCGCTCGCGATGCAGTTGCTCCACGCGATTGCCCGCCGCCGCGACCATGCGCTTCACCTGATGGTATTTGCCTTCGAGCACGGTGAGTTCGAGCAGCCGCTCGTCGCGCCGGTTCGCCGCGAGCGCGGCGTTCGGCTTCGACTCGCCGTGCAGCAGCACGCCTTCGCGCAGTTTCGTGAGCTGCGCGTCATCGAGCGGATGACGCACCGTCGCGAGATAGACCTTCGGCACCTTGCGTTTGGGCGATGTGAACGCGTGCACGAACGCACCGTCGTCGGAGAGCAGGAGCAGGCCGGTCGTGTCCTGATCGAGCCGGCCGACCGCCTGCACGCCGCGCTCGGCAAGCTGCGGCGGCAGCAGATGAAAGATGCTCAGATGATGCTGCGGATCGCGCGAGCATTCGTAACCTGCGGGCTTGTTGAGCGCGATGTACGCCTTCTCGCGATACGTCCAGCGATGATCGTCGACTTCGAATTCGAGACCGGGCGCGACGGGAAGATCGGCATGCGGATCGTCGCGCACGACGCCCGCGATGCGCACGCGTCCTTCGGCGACGATGCCGCGGCACTGGCGGCGCGACCCGAAGCCTTGGGAGAAGAGGAGGGTTTCGAGGTCCATCGGATGAGCGGAGTTGAAGCGCGCATTCTAGCAAGCCGCGCTTCGGATCAGCGCTCGTGCGCTCGTCTCGCGTCATCGATAAAAAGGGCGCCGCCCGAACCACGGACGACGCCCGGAGTGGCGATGCGCACTTCGGACGAGGAGGTGTCCGTGGCCGGCGTCATCGCCCAGGGAAAAGCGGCGCGCGCTTCATTGCATATCGATGCGTCCGTACACGCCATCGGCCTCGTCATTCGGACCGGCGGCGAAGAACAGCGTGTTCGACGGCTGCGCGTTCAGGTTGTTGCCGAACGCGATGCCCCAGAGGCCGGGCTGCACGAGCGGCTTGCCGTCGGCGTTCATGAATTGCCCGACGAACGCGCCGGTATTCGGATCGAACGCGTTGATCGTGCCGTCGCCGAAATTGCCGACGAGGATGTCGTTGCTGAAGGTGCCGAAGTTGCCGGGCGCCTGAGCCATGCCCCACGGCGCATTCAGCGGGCCGTTCGCGGCGAAGCGCTGCATCAGGTTGCCGTCGATGTCGAACACGTCGACGAAGCCCTGGCCGGCGCCCGCCACGTCGTCCTCGGCGTCGCTGTCCTGCTGCGCGTAGGTGACGAAGATCTTCGAGCCGATCGCCTGGATGCCGAAGGGCGCGAAGCCCGCGGGAATCTGCGTGTCCTTGAAGCCGCCGGGCACGACGATCCGCGTGAACGTGCCGTCGAAGACATCGACCTTGTTGTTGTGGAAATCGGTCGCGTAGAGCCGATGCCCGCCCGCCGCCGTCGTGGCGATCGCGAGTCCCTTGTAGATCGCGCCCGACGCGCTCGAATCGACGGCGGTGAACGCGTGCGTCGTGTCGACGGCCGGCGCCCACGCGGTGATCGAACCGCCTTCGCCCGCGAAGATGAACGCCGCGACGCCGGACTTGCCGTTGCGGGAGATCGTCAGATCCGGTCCCTTGTTGAAGACGATGCCGGTCGGGTTCGCGGGGCCCGTCGCGGTGGGCGGAATCGCTACGACGAGCGATTGAACCACGCCGTTGCCGTCGTAGAGCGTGGCCTTCTGCGTGCCGTTATCGGCGACCCACACGAAGCCGTTCGGATTGAACGCGACACCCCAGCCGTTTTTCAGGTTCGGGTCCGTGTGCGGCGCGGCGACGGCGCCATCGGATACGACGATCGTCATGTTGAAGCGCGTCGCCGACGGCATGCTGTCGCTCGAGCCGCCGCCGCAGGAGGTGAGGCCCGTCAACGTCACGATCGCGGCGGCGGAAGCCACGAGGCGGCTCCACAATCCGGTTTGCATGATGGTGACTCCTTCGGCAGCGGCGCGCCGTCAGTTCGTTCGTCACCTCTAAACGGATGGGCCCGGAGGCTTATTCCGTTCGCAATCGCGTGATTGTTTCGATGCGCGTCAGTGCGCGTCGCCACGTCCCTTTGCGACCATCGGCACGCCCAGGCCGAGAAGCGTGAAGCGGGCGTCGTCCTGATCGCCCGCCTTCGCGCCGTGCTTCGGATTCACGCTCCAGCGGCCGTCGAAGGTCATGGCCGGGACGATCGGCTTCGGTATCGCGCTGGCCTGGCGGAAGTAGTCCGCATTGGATTCGTTCTGCACGGCGAGCGCGCGACGCAAGGTCGCGTGGGTCTGCGCATTGCGCGGGTCGAGGGCCACTGCGCGGCGGGCATTGCGCAGCGCGCACGCCGGATCCTGTTTCACGGCGCAGGAGCGGGCGCTGGTGATCGCGCCGTCGCGCGCGCGTTCCTGCCGCGACAATTCGGCTGCAAGCTGCTGGATTTCCGGACTGCGTGGCTGGCTCGCATAGAGGCCGCGCATGTGACGTCGCGCGGACGTGAGATCGCGATTGGCGAGCGCCTGCTGGACCGCGGCGATGTCGTGCGCCACGGAAGCGGGAAGCGGCTCCTGGGCGGGTTTTTCGATCGCGGCGATCGTCGGTGTAATGGCGGGCTTGTCCTTGTTCGTGATCGCTGCCGCGCCGCGCGGCGGTTCGGATGGGCGCGTCACGGGCTTTGCCGGAATCGGCGCTGCGAGCGTCAGCGTCGCGTTTTCGCGCGGCTCCGGTTTTTGCGTCGATGCGATGGCGGGTTTGATCGAAGGCGTCGCGGCGGCTACGGACGCGGCTGTCGCTGCGGCGGCGTTGATCGTCGTCGTGGCTGTCGTCGATGGCTTCGTCGCGACGATTGCAGCCGATGTCGCGACGGCGTGCGAAGGCGCGTTCGCTGCGGCGACTGCCGTGGGCGCACTGGATGCGGGCGTGCCCGTTGTGACTGATGTGGGCTTTGCCGTCGATTGCGCCACGACCGTGGTTGACGCGGCGGACACTGGCGGCTTTGCCGGCGCGCTCGTCGCGACCGTGCTGTTTGATCTCGCCGAAGCGGTTTCCATCGGCGTTCGCGCCGCGACCGTGGCTGACGCAGCGAACACTGGCGGCTTCGCGGACGCGACTGCGGCGACGGTGCCGCTCGCCGTAGCCGATGCGGTTGCCGCCGGCGCTCGCGACGCGACTGCGGTTGGCACAGCGGGCACCGGCGGCTTTGCGGACGTGCTTGCCGCGAGCGTGCTGATCGATGCGGGCGAAGCGGTTTCCGCCGTTGCTCGCGTCGCGACCATGGTCGATACAGCGGACGCTGGCGGCTTCGCGGACACGCTTGCCGCGACCGTGCCGCTCGCCGTCACCGAAGCGGTTTCCGCCGACGCCCGCGCCGCGACTGCGGTTGGCACAGCGGGCACCGGCGGCTTCGCGGACACGCTTGCCGCGACCGTGCCGCTCGCCGTCACCGAGGCGGTTTCCGCCGCCGCCCGCGCTGCGACCGGAACACTCGGCGCCGCGTGCATCGACGTGATCGCAGTCTGCGCCGGCGAGCCCTTGGCGCCGGCGTTCCGGGCGAGCGCTTCCGATGTCTGGGCTTCGCGCGTGGGGCTTGCCTTCTCCGGCGTGTGCCCGTTCGCACTCGATCGCGTCGACGATGCATGCCGCGCATCGCTCGCGCGCGGTGCCTCGGAGGCGCCATCGTGAACCGCGCCTGCCACGCTGACGGCGGGGCGCGCGCTCATCGCGCCGGGGGCGGTGTTCGGATCGGCATAGAAATAGGCGCCGGCCGCGATACCGGCCACGACACCGCCGACCAGCACCGCGATGCCCCTGCGCGCGGGCTTGCGCTGCTCAGCCGGCGGAAGGTCGCCGGGCTCGGCGAGGCTCGGGTAGGACGTTAGCATCTTGCGGCGCACGAGGCGCTGCAGCCAGCCGCTGGCGCGCAAGTCGACGATGTCGAGTTCGCCGGGCATGGGCGCGGGCGCGGCCGTATCGGCGCCGCTCGTGAAAATCGCGCCTTGCCGATCCGATCCGCATGACGGACAGGTGTCTTCCTCAGCCAGGGATACCGTGTTGCAACGATGGCAAATCACGGAGTCGAGCGACAGCGAATATTCAGGTCGATTCATCTCGCACCCTTGTTCGATTTATGGCTCGCCGCGTCGCGCGAGCGGGTCACGACATCAGGCGTGTCCTGAGCAACCCGACATGCGGCTGCCGCGCGCGCGAGCATCCTCGTGATGATCCGGGCGCCGGGGTTCTGAATGCCGATCGGAGGTCATTTTTGCGGCGCGCGGTGACGGGCGTCTACGCGATTGCGCACATTTGGATGATGAACGGACCAGGAGAATGCAAGGAGGAGGGTAGCCAACCGGACGACTTCCGTGCCTTCACGCCATCGGCGAAAGTGCGTGGCATCACGCACGAAAGGATGATGACCATGCAAACGAAAGGCTTCGACACGACGGCGCGGCAATTGATCGTCGGGCTGCCGCTGTTCATGGGCGCGATCGAATATATTCTGCGGGTCGCGCTGAACCAGCCCGGAAAGGACGATTTCTTCCCGATTTCACTCGTTGCCTCGAGCGTCAGTCTGAATGCTGCACTGGCAGTGCTGCCGGCCGAGCTTCGCAGCGGTTTCCCTCGGTGGACTTCGAGACAAGGAACCAGTCAGGCGATCCTTATCGCAAATCTGGGAATTTTCGCCTCCCTGATTGGAATGCTTCTGTGGATATACTTGCTTGTCGCTTCATTTAGTCAGGAAGTACGCGGGCTCCTGCCGTCGCACCCTCTGAGGGATGCTTTGGTGTACTACGGGTTATCAATCGTGTTGAATGAATGGAAGGCTGGGGTGTCAAGATGTTGAACTTCGTACTGGGTTTCTTTCGGGAGTATTGGCCGGTCGTCGTAGCTTGCGCATTTGCAAGATTCGGCGCTCCGGTTCTGGCGGACTGGTTATGTCGTAACGTCGCCAAGGAGGCGCCTCAGGGCGGAACGAAACCCGGTTCTGGCGCCGAGTGAAAATGGGCTGCCGCGACCCGTCGGTGCGACGAGGCTTCTGGGTGCGCAGTGAATTTCGCCCGCCCCAAACGCAAAAGCCGCTCCCGAAGGAGCGGCTTTCGAACAATCCTGGTGCCCAGGGCCGGAATCGAACCGGCACGCCTTGCGGCGGGGGATTTTGAGTCCCCTGCGTCTACCAATTTCACCACCTGGGCTGCGCGTAGGGCGTTGATTTCTCAGTACTTTTCTATCGACACACGTTAGAGAGTCCTGCGGAAAAACGCCTACTTTTCCGTATTTCTAAATCATTAGAACGGAAAAATCGCGGAAAATGAGTATAGCAGAAAGCAACCGTCAGGCGCTAGTGCGCAAGGCAGTATTTATGGCCGTCTCGCGCGTACCGGGCCGCTACGTTGACCGGGACTTCCCGGCACTCTGTTTACAAGTCTCCCCAAAACTCAAAGCGGTCTGGTTCATCCGGTTCCGGGCGAACGGTGTAGAGCAGCGCGATACGCTCGGAGTGGCCGCGCCGGATGGGGACGGGCGGCTGAGCTATTCGTATGAGCACGCTCGGGCGTGGGCGGTCGAGAGTGTTCTAGCGGCTCGGAACGCCGCGCCGAACCCGGAGCCTAGACCGATACCGACCGAAGCCGCGCCGCACGAGCGCGCACCCGTTCCGGGCGTTTCCCTCGGGAGCGTCTGGACCGATTTCCTAGAGAACCGGCGCACTAAACGCGGTCAGCCCCTCGCCGCGAGCACGAAGGCCGATTACGCGAAGTTGTACGCGTATGCGCTCGCTCCCGTGAAAGACTGGTCGCTGGCCACCTCGCGCGTCGCGGAGTGGGTTGCGTTCTTTCGGACGGTACGCGAGAAGCACGGTGCTTCGAAGGCGCTGTATGCGTCCAATATCGTCTCAGCCGTGTACACCTACCTGATGTCGCTTGACCTGATCGACACGAACCCGATCATGAAGGTCAGGCTTGGGCGGCAATTTATCGCTCCTGCGCCGCGCGAGTCGCACATCGAAACTGCGGACCTTAAGCCCTTTTGGGCGGCCATCGGGAGGACGCTCAAGCGCCGCGACAGCCGCGAGGCGGTACGGTTGATATTCATGACCGGATTCCGGCTCAACGCGGCGCTAGGGCTGAAGTGGTCACAACTCGATCTTGCGCGAGGCTTCGCGTACATCGAGCCGGGCACGGAAGGCTGGAAGGGATTTTCGGGCGTCATGCCGCTGAGCGACTACGTGACGGACCTGCTACGCGAACGGTATGTGCGACGGAAGTGTAAGGAGTGGGTGTTTCCGGCTCGGACGGGCGACGCGCCGCACATGACTCGCGTAGGCGATTCTCTCGCGAAGGTTTGTGACGCGGCCGGCATCGAGCGGATCACTGCGCATGACCTGAGACGGACTAAGGCCACGGTCGGTTCGCTCGCTTTCGGCAGTGACCATTCGAAGGTTGCCGTCCTACTCGGCCATAACTGGGCGACTAACGAGAAGGGCATGACGGTATCGCGCGGCGCTATTACGGCCCGTTATATACAGACCGAATTAGCCACACTCCGCGCTATATCGAACGAGGCTGCGGGCGTCCTTTTGGAGCTAGTCGGGGAGCGGCGGATGAGCGATGAGACAGCCGCGAAGTTGCGTCGCGCGGGACTGTCCTCAGAAATCTGAACGGTCGTCCAGAAAGTTGTTTGCGCTGCTGGTTCTGTCCCCTAATATCAACTTACCGGCTCGTTGAGTCGGAACCCGATAACCGAAAGAACTGATTAGGAGTGTTGAAAATGGCCCGCAAAACTTTGACCGCTAAAGCCGCTGCTACCGTGTCGCCCGTCGTGATGGCCGCTGCGTGGGAACGCTTTCCGCGTGGCGAGGACTTTGGCCTTGAGCCGCTGGTCCTTCCGGCCTTCAAAATGCCGAAATTTGGTAACGCCGCTGGGGTGTCGGCTAGCTGGAATGACGCTGCCGTTCGTATCGCTCGGACGACCAAGAACGGCGTGCGCGTGACGTTCGATGGCTCTACGAAGGAGTACCGAAGCGTTAAGGAGGCTTTCACCGCGCTTCGCCTTCCGATCCAGAAACATATCAAGTTTCGCGGCGTCCTGAAAAAGAGTCTCCGCGAAGCGTTCGCCGCGCCGGACGGGAAGGTCTATATGTTCGAGATTGCGGGTGAGCGCCGCGAGGAAGGGGACGATGCGATCAAAATTTAACGCCGCGCAGTAGGACTGAACGCCCGCCGCTAGAGTGATCTAGGGCGGGCGTTTTCACATCTAGTCGGCCATCTCAAAAACGTACTCCCTCCCCTCGAATACAAACACATCGCGACCGGTGCGCTTCAGGCGCTTTCGGACGCCCTTGTGCGAGCCTACGGGCAGGCCATGCGCTTCGAAGGCTAGGAGGACTGTTCTATGGCCTGTAGTCTCACCGTCCACCGTGACCTTCGGGAATACGCGCGTCATACGGTCGCGTTTCACGTCTGGATCGGCCCACGTTCTCGCCGCGCCTTCAGTCACCTTCGATAGCCATTCCGGGTCGGACTCGATTGCCGCACGTTTCGCTTGAAACTCCGTGTTGTGCCGGTACGCCGCGCGTGTGTTCGCCGCGATCAAGGTGCGCATGGCCGGATCGCTCATTTGCGCCCTAGCAAGTTCCGCTTGCTTACGTCTGAACTCGTCTGTCCGGCACGCCGCGATGCGTTTTGCTTCCCTCTCTTGCCTGTTCATGCGTATGCTCCGGTGATCAAGAAGAAAATAAACAGCAAAGCCGCGCCGAATAAACAGACGCTAGTGGTAGTCGGTTTCATGTCGGAATCCTAAGTGATGAGTTGAAATCGATTACCACATTTCCCACGGTTCAATCCGACCGTGCGCCGCGTCCTCGGGCAAGGGCGGCTGCTTCGGAGCGTTGTAGACGCCCAGTTTCTTCATAGCTGCCGCGCGAGCGGTCTTGTCGTAGTCGAGTGCCAAGGCCATCCAGAGCGGAAGCACGACTGTCTTCTGATATCCGTAGCGGTCAAAGTGGTAATAGACGTTCTGGGCGCTGTCATGGCCGTTATTCACCGCGAACTGGCCGAAGTAAGTCGGGACGTCAACAGTGCGCGTCCTATATACGGGAGCGTTTCCGGACTCGCAGAATGTCTGCCAGCCATTGGTATTGCATACGGTTCGATACACGTAGTGGTCTATGTATGTCACAGGCTTAAGCTTGATCTTCATAACTGCGGAAAAGACCGTGCTGCTGACCCTGGCTTCCTCAGCGACAAGAGCGGCGGATTCTGCCGCGCATTTGTTTCGAGAGGCCACCGCTGCAGGAGAGTTATCCAGTAGCGCGTATCTGTCCGCCGCGCAAGCCGATACTGGAACGTCATGGCTATCAGCCGGTTGTCCGGGTTGCCGCAGCCACGCGCACTCGGCGTTCGTGGAACAGGTGGTAGTCGTTTTCGGAATATGAATCCGCGATGCCCACGCCGCGTCCTCTGCGGTTTGAGCGCTCGCTAACGTAGAGAAGGCGAGAAGTGCTGCGGCGATGATCGTTTGGCGTTTCATGATGTCGGACTCCTAAAAGTGAGAGGCAATTTAAACAGCTACGAAAAATTTTCGATCTGGGTATCAAATATTTGGACCTGAAACTTAAAGTCGGTCGGGGCTGGTCAAAATTCTCTTCTGAACGAAATCACTTTTGCTGTGTGGGCCGGATGGCGCGCTGGACGATGGCCCTGTCTTTGCCGGTCTGCCGCGCGAGCTCACGAATGGGCGTCCCGGAGGCGTGAGCGGCCCGCAGGTCAGCCTTCTGTTGGTCGGTGAAGGCAGGAGGACGTCCGGGCAACGCGCCGCGCTCCTTGGCCGTTTTAAGGCCTGCGTTAGTACGCTCGATGATCAGGTTACGTTCGAACTCGGCCATCGTATTGATTATGTCCATTACCATCTTGCCCGCCGCGCTGGTAAGGTCAGTTCCGCCTAGCTGGAGGCAGTGAACGCGGATGCCGTCTGCCGCGAGTTGTTTGACGGTTGAACTTACGTCTATCGCATCGCGCCCTAGGCGGTCCATCTTCGTTATGACGAGTACATCGCCTTTCTCCATCTTGTCGCGCATAGCCTTGAATACCGGGCGCTTACTCGCGAGGGTTGAGCCGCTGACTTGTTCGCTAAAGATGCGATGCGGTTCGATAGCGAAGCCGCTGCTTTTGACTTCCGTTATTTGATTGTCGGTCGTCTGTTCGGTCGTGCTTACGCGGGCATACATAAAGATGCGAGACATAGCTTGGTAGTCCTAAGTGGATTGATTATTTGCATCGAACCGGACGGCGCGATAGTTCGATATTAAAGCGCCCGGAGCTAAATAGCGAGTCGCAGTATTTAGCGCCGCGCCATTGGTAGGGGCGCGCAACCGACCGTTTTAGCGCCGCCCTAGGCGTAGAAAAGGCCCGTTTCCGGGCCTTGGGTCCTACTATCTCCGATGGGGCGGGAGGCCCGCCGTACACGTTCTAACAGGGAGGCGCGCGAGTTACGCGTCCGAGCCTTCCGGCTTCGAATCCGGGTACAAGTCTTCCAGAGTCGGCACCTTGCGCGTGCGGCCAGCTTCGTCCACTTCCGTGATATTCAGAAGCACGTTCAACTCTTTCGCCGCGTTCAGTTGGTCGGAACTCTTCACAGCGTTTTCGACAATACGCCGCAAAGTCAAAACGGCGAGTTTGTCGTTCCACAATTCGTGAACGTTCAGAGCCTCCAAACGCTCCTTCATAAGCTGAATGACATACGGGTCAGTCTCCGCGCCGCGCACCCATTCTTGCCAGCCGTTCATAGAGACGCCCGCCCGCATAGCAGCTTCACCTTTGTCCGCGCCGCGCATGAGGTTATCGACGTACTTGTCGTATGCCTGCCGCAGAGCAGGATCGAAGTTCGCCATATCTTTTGAGGTGAGCGCCATTTTATTTTTCAACCTTTGATTATTCGGTGTCGCCGCAGGGATTACGTGGGATTATCAGCCGCGAGGTGCTTAAACCCGTCTGCCGCACATTCTAAGTCCTTGATTCTATTATCTCTTACGCGTGAATAAAACCAAAGAGGGATTAAGGGATTAACAGGATTAGCGAAACTGTAATAGGAAGAATTGCAGCGATACCGGCTCTGGTTTTGTGCGGCGTTAATCCCGTAATCCCGCTGCGAAAAATGCGGCGAAAAACCGTTAATAATCAACGAGTTACGAGGGATTAGTCAAAACAGCCTTTTAATCCCTTTCGCTAATCCCTCTGCGAAAAACAAACGTCAAAGGCCGAAAATCCACCAATAGAAGGCGAATTCCCGGCCTCAGATCGTCAAACGACCAACAACAAACATCAAATCACATCTGGTCATCCCACCTAAGCTGCGTCCAAACCGCCTCTTTCCCCTCTGTCGTGCGCAGAAATTCGGTCAGCGTTTCGATGAAATCCTTCGCTCTCGCCTGCCTCTTGGCCACAGTCTCGCCGTGGTCAATCTTGCTTCTGCGAATGTACAACGTTGAAGATTGAACGCGAGTCACGCCGACATCACTTTTGCGCGGCTTCGCTCCGACCCATTGGATTTTCCCTTCCGGCCTCGTCACCGGAATGTAACCGGCGGTCCTCATAAGAACGTCCAGGTGGCCGCGCTGCTGTTTCGTGCGCTGGACCTTCTCGCCTTCGAGCTCAGGATCAAACGATGCGCGGCTGAACAGCAACTGTTGCGAGGTGACGAAGTCCGGCCAATGCTCCATCGAAACTTCCGCTTCATCAGAAGGCCATTCGATCATGCAGCTATCGTCGTGCGTCCAGCGGCCAAACGTCAAAGCAATCTCGTTCAACGCCGCGCCAATAACCGGCTCGATGTCGATGCCCTTCTTCAGTTCGTCATAGTCCTTCATCAAATCGGCCGGCAGGTTGTACGGGTCGAAAGCGGAAATATCGCGATCCAGAAGGAAGCAGGTGAAAGCGTCACCATAGCCTTCCGCGAGCCATTTCATAATGTCGAATCGCTCGCCATCTTCCGTTTGGCAATCGGCAAACCACTCGCGGCGCTTCGCTTGAACCTCAGCGAGAACGGCATGCGAGCGCAGGATCATGTAGCGGCGGTCGTCCGGATCGCGCGGGAATTCGTCTTCATAGTTGGTGGTGGTATAGAAGCGGTGAATATTCGCGACGTGTTGCAGCGGCAGACCCTTCGGATCGACCGTCAATTGTGAAGGCAAGCCGCCCGTATACGTTTTGTAGTCGCGCTTCAGCTTATTAAAGGACTTGTCCGAACGCTTGATATCCAATTCGTTGACGATCACGATAGGAAAGAACAGGAACTCATTGAAACGTTCCGCGAGTTGGGACGTCATGATCGTGGCGACCTTGCCTTGCTGGAGAAAGGTCCAGTTAGCAATCGTCAGAAGCGTGTCCTTGCCGATACCTTGCCCGCCGCCAAGTACCATCGCCACGGACGGCTTCTCGGTCATGCGTTGGAGCGCGTGCGCCCAGTAGTCGAGCATCCATTCCGCGCGGCCCGGATAAATGAATTCGAGCCAGTTCTTCACAATCTTCACGACCTTGAAATACTTCTCTTCGGGGCGTGCCGGGAATTTGATGTCGCGCCAGTGGTTAAGGCATCTTTCGCCTGTCGAGTCGCGATATATGCGGCCCTTCGACGGGTCCATCGTCAGCTTCTGGATTTCGTAGTCCGGGCGACTCAAGTGCGAATCCGAAGGCTGAACCTTGACCGGCGCACCGTTGCGGCCATAGATGGGCTTGCCGTTTGAATCAAGCTGATCCTCCCAAAGATTCATCGGGATTCGCGCGTTCATAACCTTAGCTTGGTAGGAGGTGAACGGGCTTTCAAGATGGAAGTAGGCCACGCCGCTTTGTGACTTGTTCGGCATCCAAACCCAATCCTCAGGCAGCGTCTCCATCTTCATGGATCGCGCATAACCGTTCATCGCGCCTTTCCCCTTGTCTCGATTCGCTTCGATTTCGCCGCGTGTTTTGGCGGCTTCGCAAATCTTGTCGAACAGGGCTTGCTCGTGAGAAGTGAAAGGGCGTTGGTTGCGGCGAAGGTCCATAAGGGCTTCGAACCTGCTTTGAAGCTCAACCCTTGTGAACGCATTCGCCAACGCATTCATATCCAGCTTATGGTCTTCAGCCGCCATATCGCTCGTGTACTCGAAGCCGTGGCCAATCGACTTCCAGCCGCCCGCCGTCACAAACGCCTTCTCGCGCGGCGGGATTCCCTGCGACAGCATCCCGATTCCGTGGCTCTTTTTGATGGACGGCCACGAGTCAACCAGCAACGTTCCGCCCCCGTCCGGCAGGTGATATACAACGCCGTTCAGAATCGTCCCATTCGGCACAATGTCGTCACCGTTCGGCGCGATCACGAAGCCTTCCGGCGCTCGCTTATCGCCTTCCTTCGCTTGAAGGATTCGGGCCGTGCCTTGTCGCAGGGCAGTCTCAAGCGCCTCTTTCTTACGTGCGGCGTTCCTCTCGGCGAAGCTCATGCCCTTGTATGGGTCGTCGATTACCACCTCAGAGGCGCCACTGCCCGCATCAGGTTTCGGGCCGCGACTCCTGCCGCGCGTCACTTCGGTCGCGGGGGCGTCACTCGAAACTACTTCCGGCCAAGGCGTGCCGTAATCCTTCCCCTCTTCGAATTCCTCGAACAACTCTTCGTTATCCTGATCGTCCTGTGCTACACCGTTGATTTCGCTCGACTTTTCCGGGTGATTCATAGTAATATAGACCTAGTTGTCGTTGTATCCGGCCCGCACTGACCATCCCACCCCCTCGCCAGAGAGTAGAACAGGTCTTGCGGGCTTTTCTTTGCCTATTACCGGATGAACAAGCTTCGGTCTTGCGGCAACGCCCAAAATCAAAATCAAACAGCCACTTCCTCGCGGCGAGTGCTGGGCCGCACACGCTTAATATCGAAAGGCACGGCGCGCTTTTCGACCAAATGAATCATCGCGGAGCGCAAGAAGTCGCTGACCTTAATATCCATTTCCGCCAGAACCTCATACGCACTCGCTTTTAATGCCGGATCAATCGAAGTCGAGACTTCTTGATATCTGGACATTTCCGTTCTCCTTGAACGAATTAGAAGTTACGCGTAATAATTTTACGCGTACCGGCCCTGTCCGCAAATAAGCAGTATTAATATGTCCGCCAGCGATTATCAGCCGTTAAATCGCGCCTCCCTAGCGCCTTCGCACGCTGCCATACCGAACCGGTTTTCGTCCGCCGCAACTTCAATAGCGTGCTCGCGTTCGTGTTGTTCAATATCGAATTTCGCTTGAGCGGTAAGCCAAGCCAACGGCGTGTAGTCTGCGGCATTCTCCTCATCCGCAAAGAACCCGGATAACTTGCGCGCGAGTCCTACGCTGATCGACTTCTTGCCGGTCATAATGTTTGAGATAGCGGCGGGCGATTCGCCCAATTCTGTCGCGAAGTCCTTCGAGCTAATGTTGCGCTTCTTCAAGAGTTGGCGAAGGATGAAGCCAGGGTGAACAACGGTATTCGTTTCCATGATTGTGATTCTCCGATTCGTGAATTTGTTAATCCGAGTGAGTTACGCCGCGCTGCGTTAGATCGAATGATCGGAGAAAACGACATACGGACGCAATACCCGTCCCACACCCGCCCAAAGATGGGATAAGCACGGTCCTGCGCAGCAAACGCCCACGAAACCGCACCGCGTTCGCACTAGGGAATGTCCTTTGCCGCCGCGCCGCAGGAGTCCTCGCGGCCTCTCGACGCCCGTAGCAGGCCCACAGGACACTTCCTAGCGCATTTCTGAGAAGTGCAACGATGTGTAACAGTAGACCGCAAACGTTCGCTGGTGGGATTTCGAAATTGTCGAATTCGAGAATTCTGCTATTTTGCGCTGCACAAACGACCGGCTAGAATACGGATAGATTGGTTGTAGGTTGATGAAGGGCGTTCGCCCGCTAGATTTGTCAGGAGTCTAGCGGGCATTTTTTCACTAAAACGCCTCGACCGCCTGAACCTCACTCCCCACAAACCCTTCATAGCGCACACCTTCCTGCGCCATCCTGCGGCAGAACAGCCACAATTTAATCTTGAACGTGTGCGGCCTGAAGTTTAGTGTCGCGTTGTGCTCGGCGGCCAGCAACGTTTCTAAGTCATGTAGATAATCGAAGTGGAGCGGCTGGCACAGTAACTCAGCTTTAGCGCGTCCGAAGTGTTGATACGCCTTTCGGAACCACGCATTCTTGAAGCTCTGTTGATCGCCTTTCTCTAAGTGCCGCTCAATATCGCGCTTATACTGCCAAGACCCATAAACGACGCAATCCCCATTCGGAAAGCTAATCTTGTAAACACCGTAGCGCGGCAGGGGTGATTCGGCAGGATTCAACGGATACGGCTTGTGTTCCAGCGGCTTAATTACTGGTGCGATTCGGTCCGCGTTATGCGCTTTGTTCTTCAATTTCCACTCCGGTTTCAAAGGTGTACATTTTCCCCAGCCACTCCACATCGAATCGGCGCTTTTCCGCTAAGACGGGAGAGTAGTAGCGCGTCATTCCGTCCATCCCGACATGGTGAAAGGCCGCGCGTAGGCTGCTGAATCGTATTGTCTCGCCTTCAATAGTGGCGATCACAGGCCCGAATTGAATGGCGCGGTACATATTCTTGTCTGCTTTGCAGCGGGCGATATCGGCCTGACGTTGAGCGCGTTGGGCGGCACGTTCGTTTTGCGCGGCTTCCTCTTTCGCCTTCTGCGCCAGACGCGCGGCTTTGGCCCTGACTCGCTGTTCCCACCTCTCGGCATCCGTAGGTCCAGCGGTCGCGAGTTGTTGCGGCCCTAAGCGCCTCATAACCTTGCGCACGCATTCGGGTGACGTATAAGCGAGCGATGCGGCGCGTAAGGCTTTCACCTCTGGGTCAAGCTCAATCTGCCTCGCTTCAACTTCCGGTAACGCTTCCGCACTCCCGTCCGCGTGGACCCAAGTACGGCCTTTGCCGATTGAGCATTCGTCAATAATCGCCGCGCGGCTATCCGGCGCAATTCCGAACCAAACTGAATTAATATCGAGCGCGTCCATATTTAAAGACTCCAAATTTAGTACGCCCGATTCTATTCCGATTAATGGCTACGGCCAAAGCAGTCGCGACCAATAAACCGTACACGATTACACATAATCCGAATTGGCCGGGAAACAGCTTAGCCAGAATTAAAAGAACGAGAGGGTGGGCGAGTAAATAATCGCGCGGCATTATGATTTAACTCCGAGTTAATATCGCGGTCCATTTAACCACGACTTAACTAGAGTTTAACTAACTCTTAAACACGGACATTAGATTATTTAAGCCGGGACAAAATTCTTGTACCGTCGAATACAGGCGCGGCGTATACTTCTTGTAAAGCGGCGATTTAATCCCGCGCCAAATCCCTTCCCGGATAAATCAAAATGTTCGATAACCATCCCGGCAGTAATCTAAAGCGGTTGATTGACGGAAAGGGCATCACCGTCAAGCAGGCCGCTTTGGAAATCGGTATCAGCCACGTGATGCTCTACAACATTATCAACGCCAAATCCGCGATTACGCCTGAAGTGGCCGCGCAACTCGAATTGTGGTGCGGCGATTGGACGGCTGACGTTTGGCTTCTCGTTCAGAGCAAGCACGATTTGGTTAAAGCGCGTCCGCAAGCGGTCTTGAATAAAGCGGAGCACGATGCGCGGCAGGCCGCAAAGGAAACTGTTTAAATCATGACCGCTATTTTCACCACAGACAAGAAAGGACGTATCAACGTGATCAACGATCCGTCCGTCACGTACACCGCAGAAGAGTTCACACTCGCATACGGAAAACAAGCCCACGCAATCCTTTTCGATCAGGTCCAGAAGGTTAAGTCGTCACCCGCCGCTTACTACCTGCCGCGCGGCGAAATGTCGAATGATCAAATCCGATTCCCGTTCAAGGCGAACAAGGACGAGTTGTCGAAACTGAAGGACGCGCATATCGAACTTCACCGCGCGCTATTGCTCAGTTACACGATGCTCCGCGTCCAAGGCGTAATGCCGCAAGTCGCCTATATCGTGACCTTTGCGGACGAGTCGGAGCGGAACGCGGAACTGATCGACCGGGCGAAGCGCGGCGCAGACTTCATCAACGGCACGCGTTTCTTCAAGACGGAGTACGCGCGGCTGGTCGAAACGGCACCGGCAGAAGCCAAGTATCAAACTTGGATCGATTGGATTGACCGCCAGCTTAAGCGCACCAACAAACCGGACGACCTGCGCGCGCTGTACGAATCGCGCGGCAAGCTCGGATTCATGATCGACCGCGAACGTGCGGAACGGAAGTCTGATTAAACAGGAGTAACAGAAGATGAACATCACCAGCGGCAAGCCCATCGAAGCCTTCGCGCCGATGTATCCGAATCGAGTGCTGACCGGCAATCCGGACGACATGACCACAATCGAGTCGATGAAGGAAGCGCTCAAGAATCCCGCGTTTGAACAGAAGTGGGGGAAGGTTCTGCGCGCCAAGCATCCGCAACTCAAAGCCGCTCATGCGAATACGACCGCGAGCAACGCCCTGAACGGAAAGACGCCCGCCGCATCGAGCCGCGCGGCAGACTCCGCAGTTGTGACGGGTGAGCTCAACGTACCGAAAGCGAATGTTCCGAAGTTTCACCAGACCGCGAATCTGAAGACTCGACAAGTCAAGACCGCAGACGGCTGGATGCCGCGCGGCATGGAAGCGACTCCGATGGACAAGACGGGTCTTGACCTGAATCGCGGCCAAGAGGGTGATCCGCTCGTGGCGGCTGGTCTGATTTCGTCCGCAGAAGGCCAGCGCGGCGCTCGTTCGGCTCCGGGCCTCGATAGCCTCCTGCCGAAGCTCGGGAAGGCGCTGGACGCGCTTATCCACCGCCTGAATCCGTCTGTGAAGCGTGGAGACGTGACGGTGAAGGGTATCCGGGCACAGGACGCAGCGACCGAAAAGAGCAGGCTGCTCGCGGCGATGGACGCTGCCGCAGATATGGAAAAGCAGACCGGCTTGTACACGCCCGTCCGTACCGTCTGGGACAAGGGCCTGCGGCAGTACGTTTTGGCCTAAATCGTTTTATCAATCTCACCACTGTAAGGAGTAAGCCATGAATCAGAAAGTCGAACACACGCCCGAAGTTGATGACGAAGAAAGAAGCGAGCGCCAACGCGTCAGCGGCTTCAAACCTCAGAAGGATCACGGAAACGGATTCTCCATTCCGTCCACCGGATCGGAACTTCAAATTGACGGCGTGGGAGTGCCCGACATTCGTTTCGAGTATTGAGCATCTCACCTTCCCAGAGTTTCACCCTTAATCAAATAGCTTAGGAGTACGTTGAAAATGAATTCCCTTCTCTCGAAAATCGGTCTGGACAACGGCTACAACCGCCGCATCAACATCGAAATGTTTGCGGATCGTGATGCCACTGTCGAAGAACCCGCAATCAACGGTCGTGAAGCTGTACCGGCACGCGAAGGGCATGACGGCGCGGCGTTCGTAATCGCGGAAACCTCGCAGGAAGCAGTGGAGCAATACTTCGCGTTGCGCGCAAGCGGTCACAACCTGCTCGACTCGTTCGCTCAGGCTTTCAAGCCGTACTTCATCGCGGATCACGACGTGACGGACTACATCGCGGCAGCGGCCAATCTTGAATCGACCGCAGGCTTTTCTAGCATGTTGACCAACGCCCGTATCAAGGCCGCGCAAGACCGGGCGGCAGTCGCCCAAGCGGCAGCGGACGAGGCTCAGGCGAAGGCGGACGCTTCCAAGGTCGAATCGGTTCAGAAGGCGCTGGAAGCGAACGCAACCGCAACCCAAAAGGAAGCGGACGAAGCGCAGGCCTACGCAGACTCGGTTAAGGCCAAAGCGGACGGCCTTGCGGAAGCCAGCGAGTAATAGCGATTGAACTGGCGGCTATTCATTCGCTTATTGATAATCATCGACATTTGCTATCGGCTGCTGAGTAACGAAAGCAAGAGTCATGAATATCGGATAAGGCCGCCAGTTTCATTTACTAGATATCACGAACAAGAACGGGACTGGAAATGAGCGACGGATTGAGCAGAGAACAAAGCCTTGAATATTTGAAAGCGTATCTACACCAAGTCGCGGAAGGTCAGACCAAGGCCGCTGAGTTCTACAGGAAATTGGCGGCTGAAGCGGAAGGGATTTCTGATGTTGACGCTTTGTACAACTTGATTGTGGAGACTCAAGACATTCACTTTAGCGTGAACAAGTTTGTTATCGCTCAAGTCAACTCGCTGAGAAAGAAGGACTGACCATCATGATCATCAACCTGAACAACTCCACAGACTACGCAACGTACGTTGACCCGGCAGAAGACAGGGTACGCGTATTCGACGTCACATCTGAGGATGATCTGGAAAAGGCAGGGCCGCTCATCGCTCGCGCGGCCACGCGGCTTCTGGAAGAGTCGGATACTGCCGCGCGTATTGTTATCAACCTTCATCGTGTGGGCGGGTGATTCTTTCACGCCGCTAATACATAGGATAACTATTAATCATGCTCAACAAGATTTTTGGAAGCGGACTGCCCGAAGTGCCGGAACCGGAACCGCAGAAGTTGTTCGACAAAGAGCAAACGACCACGACCGTTATCACAACTTCGCGCGGCACGGTGGAAGTGATCATTCGGACGTTCAGCGCGCTCACCGGCTGGGAGTTGCGGAGCTACGCGAAGGAGTTCTACAGCCCTGACCGCGACAAGTTCAACGCTTTCACAAACGCCGTCCTTTCGCACGCTTCGATTGGCGGCGTGGCGCTCGATAGCGCGGCGATTCAGAACGAGCAACTGGAGAAGTGGCAGAACGTTCAAGCCGTATTCGACGCGGTTCTGGAGCACAACGGAATCGAAATGAACGTGGCTTTCGCGCTGTCGAATGAAATCCACGTTCTCGGCATCCAAATGGGTAGGACATTTGTGACGTCTGTCGACCGGATTCTGGACCCCCTCAGGAAGATGGCTGAACAAGAAGGAGCAGAAACAAAATGAGCGAACTCGACCAATTCACGATCAACTACAAAATTCAGGTCAATGCCGCGCTCCAAAATCTGGCGAAGCTGAACGCGGAAACGACCAAGACCAACAAATCGTTCATGGCCTCTGAGAAGGGCGCGAAGGAGTTGGGCGAAGCGCTGGCGAACGGTCTGAGCGGTGCGATTCCGGGACTTGGGCGGCTCCAGACCGGACTTAAGGCGATCACCTCCGAACTCGGGTTCATGACGGCAGGCGCTACGGCTCTGACTGCCGCGCTGGCGAACATGTGGCGCGTCCGTACGCAGATTAACGAGCAGCGCGTACAAAGCCGCGACGCGGGTGTAGGGGCGGTACGACTGGAGGACTGGCAACGCCGCATGGCGTCCGGTAACGTCTCGCGCGGCATGGTAGCGAACGCCGTTACCGGGTCGCAGTCGTTTCTTCGGGGCGCGTACGCTGATCCCTCGCGGCTAGGACCGGCTAACCGGCTCCTGGGCATGCTCGGTATTAACCCGGCAGCGGGCGGCGCTCCGATCAGCAATACGGACTTCCTCACGCGCCTCGCGACGAGGTGGCACGGCCAGAACGATTCGACCGTGAGCGCGGAAGCACAGATGGTCGGAATTAACAAGGACGTGGCCCTGAAGATGAAGGAGATGGGCGCGGCGTTCGGTGAGATCGGAATGTCGCTCGAACAGATGAAGAACTATCTGGACGTGGCGAAGAACGTTCACAAGTTGAATGACGAGTTGGCCGTTTTCAACGAGCAGATCACGCAGCTTGGCGAGAAGTTCGCAGGTCCGGTTCTGTCGAGCGTTACCACGCTCCTGAAGCTGATCAATGACGCGCACCTGCCCACGACTACGGGCGGCGCGGCGGCCAGCATGGATCACCAGCTAGGCGCAGGAGAGGACGCGGGCAGCGGTATCGCCGCAGCGCTCATCGAAGACAAAGCAAACCGCGAAGCCGCGACCAAGAAGGAAACCCAAACCGCGAACGAGACTGCGCGCTGGGAGCGGGAAGCGCAGAAACAAAAGGAACGGGAAGCCGCAGAAGAAAATCGCCAGAAGCAAGAATTGGCGAAACAGGAGGATCAAAGCAACTCCGACTTCCAAGGAACGGTCGGTGAGATGACACTCGCCATCAATGCTTTTGGCTCGTTCGTTGGTCAATTCGGGCACTCGGTCAGCGAACAGCAGGTCAGAGCCGCGTGGGCAGGTACGGTCGGATTAGCGGGCGGTATCTCGACCAGCGGCCATAAGCAACTCGGAGTGGGCGAGACTCCCGGCACGATCAACTTCGATTCGAACGCCGCAAACGCGGCTTACAAGGGTGTCGCGGACAGCGGCCAATACGGCTCCATCATTAAGGCAAAGGCCGCCAAATACGGCATCCCGGAGAACGTCCTGCGCGGCATCGTGGGCGCGGAAAGCACCTTCGATCCGAACGCTCACAGCGGCAGTTCCTATGGTCTCGCTGGCATCAACAAAGTCAACTGGAAAGCCTACGGCCTGAACGAGTCGAATTGGACCGACCCGGACAAGAACATTGACGCGGGCGCGGCCATCTATCGCGACATGTTGAAGAAGGCGAAGGGCGATCAAACTCTGGCGCTCCGGTATTACAACGGTGGATTCGACCGTAGTAAATGGGGCGCGCAGAACGCCGCGTATCCGGGCCGTGTATTGGGCGTGAACAACCTTACCGGGCCGCAGGCTATCGCTATGGACCCGAACTACAAAGGGCCGTGGAAGTTCAGCGGGCCGTCCGGTTTGGCGGCGGGTAAGGGCGAGTCCTTCGAAAGCATTCAGCTTCTCGATATTCAGAAGACCATCGCCGCGCGTGCGGGCGTCTCCTTGTCGCAGCTTCAGAATCGCGGCGCGAAGTTCGGTGACGTGAATTTCGCCGCGCAGAACTATATGTCTGAACTCGCAAACAGCCGATTCGCGATTAATCAGGGTCTGGGCGCGGCAGGGTTGACCGATATTCAGCGCGGCAACCTTATGGCGAATCTCAAGACGACCGATCTTCAGATTCTGAATATGTCGCGCTACATGCCGCAGATTCTGGGAACTACACAAGCTGGCGGTCGAGAAAACACAATCGGTCAGCAGGCCGTTCATGTGGTCGTAGACGTTAACAGCGACTTCTTGAAGCACGTCCGCACCGAAGTTAAACAAATGAACGGGCAGGCTTATCGCACGCTCGGCAACTCGATGGCCACCGGCATCAAATATTAAAAGGTAATGAACAATGGCACTCAGAAAGCGCATTCTCAAGGTTACATTCCATATGCCGGCTGGCGATGTGGTTTTTGACGAAAGTACCAACCTTAAGGTTCACGTCAAGAAGGATTGCATGTCGTCCCAAAACCGCGCGGTTATCGAAATCGGCAACATGACCGAATCTGTGCGGCAAGAACTCCTTTCAGAGTTCACGGCGTTTAATCGCCGCAAGACGGCCACCGGGCAGAAATCGCCTGCCTATCTGGACATGGAGATTACCGCAGGTTACATCGAGACGGACGGCAAGGATACGTCCACAGTCATCTACCACGGGCAAGTCGTAGAGTGCGGAATTATGTCCTCGCCGCCCAACATGGTCGTTCGGATCACCTGCTATACGCACCAAGTTGATAAGGTCAGCTACTTCGACCAAGCGCCTCCCTTCGAAATGAACTTCAAAGAACTGGTGTACTGGGCGGGAGATAAGATGGGATTCGACCGGGCGCACGTGACTTGCGACACGAGTCATGACAACGACAGCATCAACAATGCCGCGCGTTCGATCTATACGGCAGGCGACTTGCCGCTGTATCTCGAACAATACTTTTACCCAGACGTAGCGGCATACATTGACGATAACTTCCTAATCGTTAAGGACCGATACAAGGTTCTGAATCCGTCCGATACCGTTCACCTCAGCGACTTTATCGGCATGCCTTGCTGGAACGAATGGGGCGTGGAATTCACGACGTTTTTCGATTCGAGCATCAAGTGTGCGCAAGCCGCGACTCTCAATACGGTTCTGAATAAGAGTATGAATGACGGTCAGTGGATCGTCATGTCGATTGACTACGAATTGACCAGCCGCGACGCGGCGTTCTATTGCCACGTGCTCGCGTGCCCGCCAGCGTAAGGAGACGGATATGAGAGAACAATCTAGCTTCAACGCGTTTGGCGTCAACTACCGTACAAAGCACTTCGCGGCATATTACGCCGCACAGATATTCGAGAAGTTGGACGAGATTCATCCGACAGAATTGCTGGCGCTTACCGAAGTGAAGGACGGGGATTCGTGGGTATCGCTCGCCGCGCCTTCCGCTATCGACCGGTTTGTGCGCGACGTATGCGGAGTCCTGCGGCCGCACGAGGCGCTCGCATCGATCATGGGACTCGTGAAGCAGTACAACTTCGGGTTCAAGGTGCCGCAGCTGTACGTGAGCAGGCGTTTCCGTTCAAAGGGCGAGGAACCAGACGACCCGGACGGAGAGAACCCGATTCTGGCGCGGCTGTACATGGAGGGGAAGGCGAGTTGGCGCGAGTTGCAAGAGTGGTATTCGCTGGAGGACGCCTACCGCATGCACAGGGAGTGGCTTAAGGCAAAGCTGAAGGAGGCGAGGGAGATTGAAGCCGCGCGGAAGGAGGCTGAACGGAAGGGGTAGGGAAGGGCTGTTTGCGCACGGCGTAGAACGGGCCGCGCTGGACTCTCGACCGGGAGTAGGCGCGGCTTTTCTTCGCAGTAACGGCAGGGTAGGATTCGGGCGTTCCGTAGAAGCTTTACGGAAAAATCGCGGAAAAGTGAGAGCGCGGTTTGGGTGGTGAAGAGCGGAGAGCCTTATTGCTTTGGGCTTCTATCTTTTCGGGTTGGCCGTTGGGCGTCCGATTTTGAGTCCCCTGCGTCTACCAATTTCACCACCTGGGCCTGAACTGGCTCGTACCGGATAAAGCACAGCAACGAACCAATCGAGTCGGCGATTATGACCGAAAACGCCGTCGCCGGCAAGCGACAACGGCGCTAATACCGCAACGTCGGAAATTACTGGGCGAGATAGGTGAACTGGCCGTTTTTGATCACGCCCATCACGCTCGCGCGCTGATCCAGACCGACGTGATCCGTCGCGCTCGTATTCACCACGCCGTTCGGCACGACGAGCTCATGCGCGTGCTCCAGTTCCGATCTCAGCGCCACGCGAAACGCCTTCGTGCCCGGCCTGGCCGTCTTGAGCGCGCGCGCCACGGCGTCCTGAAGGCGCGGGTACACGCCCGCCGCATCGCCCGCGAATTGCGTGACCGTGCCTTTGCCGTATTTCTCCTCGTACGCGTTCACGAACGCAAGCGCCGCCTTCTTCGACGGATGATCCGCCGGCAGCGTGCGCGCGACGACCACCGGCTGCGTCGGGAAGAGCGTGCCTTCCACGTCCTTGCCGCCGAGCTTGATGAACTCCGGCGTCGCGATGCCGTGCGTCTGGTAGATCGCGCCCTTGTAGCCGCGCTCGACGAGCGTGCGCTGCGGCAGCACCGTCGGCGTGCCCGCACCCGCGATCAGCACCGCGTCCGGCTTCGCGGCCATCAGCTTGAGGATCTGGCCGGTGACGCTCGCATCCGTGCGGTTGAAGCGCTCGCTCGCGACAATCCTGATATGCCGGAGATCCGCGAACTTGGTGAACTCGTTGAGCCAGCTATCGCCGTAGCTGTCCGCGAAGCCGATGAAGCCCACCGTCTTCACGCCGTGATTCGCCATGTAGCGCGTCATCACGTCGGCCATCGCGCGGTCGGTCTGGGCCATCTTGAACGCCCACACCTTCTTGCCTTCCTGCGGCTCCACGACCGATGCCGAGCCGATCAGCGTGATCATCGGCGTTTCGGATTCGGCGACGGGATCGAGCGCGGCGAGCGCCGCCGGCGTGATGTTCGGCCCGACGATCACGTCGACGTGGTCCTCGCTGATGAGCTTGCGAATGTTGCGCACTGCCGCGCCCGGGTCCGAGCCGTCGTCGAGGATGATGTACTCCGCGTTCTGTCCGGCGATGGTCTTCGGCCACATGAGCATCGCGTTCTTGCTGGTGATGCCGATCGCGGCGGCGGGGCCGGTGCTCGACAGATCGATGCCAACTTTCAATTGCGCGTGCGCAGCGGCAGCAATAACGGACAGCGCGACGCCGGCAGCGAGCCGGCGCGTGAACTTCGGCAACGTCATCAGGGAGGTCTCCAGGGGAAGGTTTTCTTTTTCGAGGCAGCGTGCGCCGCCCGTTTTTCAAAGCTCGTAGCTTTCGTGCTCGCCGGAAAGGGCCTGTTCGATCAGCTTGCGATTCAGCGACGGCGACAGCAGCTCGACGAGCGTATACACATAGCTGCGCAGATACGCGCCCTGTTTCAGCGCGAGCCGCGTGACGTTGGTGCCGAACAGATGGCCGACGGGCATCGCGCGCAGATGCCGGTCGCGCTCCGGATTGAACGCGATATCCGCAAGGATGCCGACGCCCAGCCCGAGCTCGACGTACGTCTTGATCACGTCCGCGTCGATGGCTTCGAGGACGATGTCGGGCGTCAGATTGCGCAGGGCGAACGCCTGATTGATCTTCGTGCGCCCGGCGAACGACGCCTCGTAGGTGATGATCGGGTACTGCGCGAGATCGTCGAGCGTGAGCGTCTTGCGCTCCAGCAGCGGATGATCCGGCAGCATGACGGCGAGGTGCTGCCACTGGAAGCAGGGCAGCGACACCAGTTCCTTATAGTTGGCGATGGCCTCGGTCGCGATGGCGATATCCGCCTGATCGTGGATGACCATTTCCGCGACCTGCGTCGGGCTGCCTTGCAGAATAGAAAGGTGAACCTTCGGAAAACGCTTCTTGAACTCGGCGATCGCCGCCGGCAGCGAGTAGCGCGCTTGCGTATGCGTCGCGGCGATGACGAGATTGCCCTGATCCTGTGCCGCGTAATCTTTACCGACGCGCTTCAGACTCTCGACTTCCTGCAATATTTTCTCGACCGATGCGAGGATGATCCGCCCCGGCTCGGTCAGCGATCTCACGCGCTTCCCGTGCCGCGTGAAGATCTCGACGCCCAGTTCGTCCTCCAGCTCGATGATCGCCTTGGACACACCCGGCTGCGACGTATACAGCGCCTTTGCGGCTTCCGTCAGATTGAAGTTCTGCCGGACGGCCTCGCGCACGAAGCGGAACTGATGCAGGTTCATTTATAACTCAGCCGCATATCAAAGTAATTTTTCAGTCGTTTGCAATATATAGCAGGTTCTTTACTATCAGTCCAATTTTTCCGATATCCATATCTCTATCTGTCATAAGCAAATGAGCGTTTCGTCTGAACGCCTCGCGCGACAGGCACTCAATGGATATTCGATTGGATGAGACGCGCGACGTAAGCTAGGACGCCGCGCTTTTTACAAGAACTTGGGGCCCCCGAATGTACCAATACGATCAGATCGACCAACGCATCGTCGACGAACGTGTCGCTCAGTACGCTGACCAGGTCCGCCGCCGTCTGTCGGGCGAATTGACCGAAGAGGAATTCCGTCCGCTGCGTCTGCAGAATGGCCTGTACATGCAGCGTCACGCGTACATGCACCGCATCGCGATTCCGTACGGCAACCTGCGCAGCGACCAGCTTCGCGTGCTGGCGACGATCGCGCGCGAACACGATCGCGGCTACGGCCACTTCTCGACGCGCACCAACATCCAGTTCAACTGGGTCGAGCTCGAAGAGACGCCGGAAATCCTGCGCAAGCTGGCTTCGGTGCAGATGCACGCGATCCAGACGTCGGGCAACTGCATCCGCAACATCACCGCCGATCAGTTCGCGGGCGTCGCGCCGGATGAAGTCGTCGATCCGCGTCCGTGGTCGGAAATCCTGCGTCAATGGTCGACGTTCCATCCGGAATTCGCGTGGCTGCCGCGCAAGTTCAAGATCGCGGTGAACGGCTCGGCGGAAGACCGCGCGGCCGTGCAGATCCACGATCTCGGCGTGTATCTGAAGAAGAACGCGCAGGGCGAAGTCGTGATGGACATTCTCGCGGGCGGCGGTCTCGGCCGCACGCCGATCGTCGGCGCGATCATCAAGCGCGATCTGCCGTGGCAGCACCTCATCACCTATTGCGAAGCCGTGCTGCGCGTGTATAACCGCTACGGCCGTCGCGACAACATGTACAAGGCGCGCATCAAGATTCTCGTGAAGGCGCTGTCGGCGGAGAAGTTCAGCAAGCAGGTCGAGGAAGAGTGGCAGCATCTGAAGGACGGTCCGTCGACGATCACGCAGGAAGAGGTCGATCGCGTGTCGAAGTTCTTCGCGCCGCCCGCCTACGAAAAGCTCGCGGACACGGATGCTTCGTATGAAAAGCATCTGATCGACAGCAAGCCGTTCGCGCGCTGGGTCGAGCGCAACGTGCGTCCGCACAAGGTGCCGGGCTACGCTGCGGTGACGCTGTCGCTGAAGCAGCGCGAGATCGCGCCGGGCGACGCCACCGACAAGCAGATGGACGACGTCGCAGCCATGGCCGACGAGTTCTCGTTCGGCGAAATCCGCGTGTCGCACGAGCAGAACCTGATTCTCGCGAACGTGAAGAAGCGCGATCTGTACGCCGTGTGGGAGCGCGCGAAGGCGCTCGGCTTCGCGACGGCGAACATCGGTTTGCTGACGGACATCATCGCGTGCCCGGGCGGCGATTTCTGCTCGCTCGCGAATGCGAAGTCGATCCCCATCGCGCTGGCGCTTCAGGACCGCTTCAACGATCTCGACTACGTGTACGACCTGGGCGACATGTCGCTGAACATCTCGGGCTGCATCAACGCGTGCGGTCATCACCACGTCGGCAACATCGGCATTCTGGGCGTCGATAAGGACGGCTCGGAGTGGTATCAGGTGACGCTCGGCGGCGAGCAAAGCTCGGGCGAAACGGGCGCGCATCTCGGCAAGGTGATCGGCCCGTCGTTCTCGGCGGAAGAAATGCCCGACGTGATCTCGCAAGTGATCGATACCTTCGTCGATAACCGCATCGAAGGCGAGCGTTTCATCGAGACGTTCGGCCGCATCGGCATGGCGCCGTTCAAGGAGCGCGTGTACGCATCGCGCCAGGCTCACGCTTAAGGATCTGCAAATGACGTTGATTATCAAGAACCGCGCCGTTGTCGAAGACAGTTTCACCGTCGTGCGTGCCGCCGAAGACGGCGCGTTGCCCGCTGTCGATGCGTTGCCCGCCGGCAAGATCATCGTGCCGTTCGCGCTGTGGAAGGACAACAAGGACGCGATCGTCGCATCGCGTGCGAAGGACGACATCGGCGTGTGGCTCGCGCCGGACGACGAACCCGCCGACATCGTGCCGGACTTCGACAAGGTCGCCGTGATCGCCGTCGACTTCCCCGTGTTCCGCGATGGCCGCGGTTTCTCCATCGGCCGCCTGCTGCGTGAGCGTTATCAGTGGACGGGCGAACTGCGCGCGATCGGCGACGTGCTGCGCGATCAGGTCGCGTTCCATGCGCGCTGCGGCTTCGACGCATTCGCGGTGCGCGCGGACAAGGACATCAACGACGCGCTCAACGCGTTCAACGAATTCACCGAGCTGTACCAGGGCGCGACCGACAATCCGGAACCGCTGTTCCGCCGTCGCGCGGCGCTGATCGCAGCTCTCGGAGCCTGACGCATGACGCCTGAATTGCAAGCCAAGGTTGAACGCCTGGACGCGCTGCTCGATTCGATCGCGGCGCGCCACCAGAACGTCAAGCTAGCCAGCAGCCTCGCCGCCGAAGACATGGTTCTGACGCACGCCATTCTTTCGCGCGGTGTGAAGATCGGCATCTTCTCGTTGAACACGGGCCGCCTGCATGCGGAAACGCTCGGCATGCTCGACACCGTGAAAGCACGCTACGGCTACGACATCGAGCAGTTTCATCCGCAGCAGGACGCGGTCGATGCCTACGTGCGCGATCACGGCCTGAACGCGTTCTACGAAAGTATTGATTTGCGCAAGAGCTGCTGCCATATCCGCAAGGTCGAGCCGTTGAATCGCGCGCTGTCGGATGTGTCCGCGTGGGTCACGGGCCAGCGTCGCGAGCAATCGGTGACGCGCGCCGAACTGCACGAGGAAGAGCGCGACGAGCCGCGCAACATCGCGAAGTTCAATCCGCTCGCGGACTGGACGGAAACCGATGTGTGGGATTACCTGAAGGCCTTCGACGTGCCGGTGAATCCGCTGCATGCGCGCGGTTATCCGAGCATCGGCTGCGAGCCTTGTACGCGCGCGGTGCGTCCCGGCGAAGACAGCCGGGCCGGACGCTGGTGGTGGGAGTCGCGCGATACGAAGGAATGCGGCCTGCACATCACGAATATCAAGATCGTCGAGGAAGCACCCAGCTCCGCGATCTGAACGAGGCGCGCCAGACGCTTCTTCAAAACCCTGTCATTGAACGCAGCATCACCGCGAAAAACGCATGACGTTGCATAAAAAAGGATCGACGAACATGAGCACGACGCTCGACTCTACCGTCACCGCACCGATCGTCAACAAGGCGACCCGGATGGATCACCTGGATTGGCTCGAAGCCGAGTCGATCCACATCATTCGCGAACTCGTCGCGGAGTGCAGCAAGCCCGCGCTGCTGTTTTCGGGCGGCAAGGATTCGGTCGTCGTGCTGGCGCTCGCGCTCAAGGCGTTCGGGCTCGGCGGCAACCGCAAGACGACGCTGCCGTTCCCGCTCGTGCACATCGACACGGGTCATAACTTCCAGGAAGTGATCGACTTCCGCGATCGCCGCGCGGCTGAAATCGGCGCGCAACTGGTCGTCGGTCACGTCGAGGATTCGATCAAGAAGGGCACGGTGCGTCTGCGCCGCGAGACCGATTCGCGCAACGCCGCGCAAGCGGTGACGCTGCTCGAAACCATCGAGGAATACGGCTATACCGCGATGATCGGCGGTGCGCGCCGCGATGAAGAAAAGGCGCGCGCGAAGGAACGTATCTTCTCGTTCCGCGACGAATTCGGCCAGTGGGACCCGAAGGCCCAGCGTCCGGAACTGTGGAGCATCTACAACGCGCGCCTGCACAACGGTGAGCATCTGCGCGTGTTCCCGATCTCGAACTGGACCGAGCTCGACGTGTGGCAGTACATCGCGCGCGAGAAGCTCGAACTGCCGAATATCTACTACGCGCATGACCGCGAGATCGTGCGCCGCAACGGCCTGCTCGTGCCGGTCACGCCGCTCACGCCGGTGCGCGAGGGCGAAACCGCCGAGATCGCGCAGGTGCGCTTCCGCACCGTCGGCGACATCAGCTGCACGTGCCCGGTCGCGAGCGATGCCGATGACGTCGAGAAGATCATCGCCGAAACGGCCGTGACGGAAATCACGGAGCGCGGCGCGACGCGCATGGACGACCAAGCGTCCGAAGCCGCGATGGAACAGCGCAAGAAACAAGGTTATTTCTAAGCAACACGCCCCGAGGAACGAGAGAATCATGAGCATCTATCAAGCTGAAGACCTGGGCGTGTTGCGCTTCATCACGGCGGGTTCCGTCGACGACGGCAAGAGCACGCTGATCGGCCGCCTGCTGTACGACAGCAAGGCCGTGCTGTCGGACCAGTTGTCCGCGATCTCGCGCGCGAAGAACAAGCGCACGGTCGGCGACGAAATCGATCTGTCGCTCCTGACCGACGGTCTCGAGGCCGAGCGCGAGCAGGGCATCACCATCGACGTCGCGTACCGCTACTTCGCCACCGCCAAGCGCAAGTTCATCATCGCCGATACGCCGGGCCACGAGCAGTACACGCGCAACATGGTGACGGGCGCATCGACGGCGCATGCCGCGATCATTCTCGTCGACCCGACGCGCGTAACGTTCGAGAACGGTGAAGCGCAGCTCTTGCCGCAGACGAAGCGTCACAGCGCGATCGTCAAGCTGCTCGGCCTGCAACACGTGATCGTCGCGATCAACAAGATGGATCTGGTCGAGTACAGCGAAGCGCGCTTCAACGAGATTCGCGATGCGTACGTCGCGCTCGCGCGTCAGCTCGGGCTGTCGGATGTGCGCTTCGTGCCGGTGTCGGCGCTGAAGGGCGACAACATCGTCACGGCGAGCGAGCGCATGCCGTGGTACGCGGGCGAGCCGCTGCTCGATCTGCTGGAATCGCTGCCCGTCGCGCAGCCGAACGATCAGGCGCTGCGCTTCCCGGTGCAATGGGTCGCGCGTCAGGACGGCTCGCAAGCCGACGATTTCCGCGGCTACATGGGCCGTGTCGAAGCCGGCGAAGTGCGCGTCGGCGATTCGATTCTCGTGCTGCCGGCCAATCGCGAAGCGACGGTCGCCGAGATCATCGCGCCGGTGCCGGGCGGCGTGGCGCCGGTGGATCGCGCGTTCGCGGGCCAGACGGTGACGATTCGCCTGACGGAAGACGTCGACGTGTCGCGCGGCGATACCTTCGTGCCGGCCGCTGCCAACGTCGAGCCGGCGAAGAAGCTCGAAGCCGACCTCTGCTGGTTCGACGAAGAGCCGCTCTCGCCGCAGCGCAAGTATCTGCTGAAGCAGACGACGAGCACGGTGTTCGCGCGCATCGGCGCGGTGAAGCAGGTGCTGGACGTGCACACGCTGTCGCATTCGGTGGACCGCAGCACGCTCGCGATGAACGATATCGGCCGCGTGGCGCTCACTTTGCAGAAGCCGATCGTCGCGGACGAGTACGATACGCATCAGGGCACCGGCGCGTTCGTGCTGATCGACGAAGCGACGCATCACACGGTCGCGGCCGGTATGATTCGTGCGATCTCTGCATGAGCCATCTGACCATCTGAGTCGATCGATGAAAGCTATGGGTAAGGTGTATCTGATCGGAGCGGGGCCGGGCGCGGCGGATCTCATCACCGTGCGCGGCATGCGCTTGCTCGAACAGGCGGATGTCGTGCTGCACGACGCGCTCGTCGAACCGGCGATGCTCGCCTACGCGCCCGACGCGAAGAAGATCGCGGTCGGCAAGCGCTGCGGACAGCGTTCGACGGCCCAGCACTTCATCAACAAGCAGATCGTCGATGCGGCGCTGGAGCATGGTCTCGTCGTGCGTCTGAAGGGCGGCGATCCGATGCTCTTCGGCCGCGCCGACGAGGAAATGCGCGCGCTGGAAGCGGCGGGCATCGAGTTCGAGGTGGTGCCGGGCATCACGGCGGCGCTCGCGAGCGCGGCGACGCTCAAGCGCTCGCTGACCTTGCGCGGCGTGTCGCGCAGCGTCGCGCTGGCGACGCACTCCCGTGCCGCCGACAGCGATGAAATCCGCGAGCAGGCGAAGGCGGATTCGCTCGTGTTTTATATGGGCCGCGACAGCGCGGTGGATATCGCGCAGCAGTTGATCGACGCGGGGCGTCCGGGTTCCACGCCGGTGGCGATCGTCGAGGCGTGCAGCACCCCGCGCGAACGCACGCTGACGTTGACGCTCGCGCGCATGGCGCTGGGTGAGGCGCAGGCGTGGCTGGATCCGTCGCAGCCGAGCTTGCTGATGATCGGCGAGGCGTTTCGCGAGCGGGCAGGTGCTGCGAAGCCGCGGGTGCATCTCAAGGGGATGATGGCGGCTTGAGATTTGAGATTGCCCCAAAAAAAAGCGCACTGGAAACGGTGCGCTTTTTTGTTTGGGAGAGAAAGGTCTCAAGCCTCCGACTTAGGTGCCGGCGGGCGCAATCAAGGCATGGAGTAGCGCTTCGACGGAACCGCATGTCCGGCTAGTCTTGAGTTGCTTCCCGAAAACCTGATCTTTTGACCTCAAAAGCCCGGCCTGTCTTAGCGCCGGGCTTTTTTAGGTAG
>NZ_FCOX02000034.1 GCF_900044055.2 Caballeronia calidae
ACTTCGCCGGGATAGACCGACAAGCGCACGTCGTTGAGCGCGCGCACGCCGGGAAAGGTCTTGCTGATGCCGCGCATCTCGAGAAGCGGCGGTCGGCTGGAAGAGTCATGCGGCATGGTTCACCTCTTGCGATTTGATGCCCGCGTGGCGGATGGCCGCGCGCGGTGAGAAGTTGAAGAACATCGGCAGCGTGGCTGCGCCGATCGCGCCCGCATCCGGGCCGAAGGAACCGCGCACGAGCGAAGGCGTTCCGCGCGCTTCGGGCGCGTTGGCCGCGAGCGTCGTCGAAAGACGGTTGACGAGCCTGTCGAGCAGGCCGCCGTCGATATCGGAGTCGATCACGACCATCGGCACGTCGAGTACGCAGAGCGTCGCGCGCAAGGCGGGCGCGAGCGCTTCGATGCAGTCGTCGATCCATTCGTCGACGGCGGGAAGACGCCGCTCGATGCACGCCTGCAAGTCGACGCGGTTGTCTGCCGCCGCGCCGCAGTAGTTGAGGTGCCGCACGAGCGCGTTCAGCGATGCACGCGACAGCAGGATGTCCCACGGGCCGTTCGGCTGCGGCGCGGAGGGCAGGCGGCTCGGCGGCACCGGAATCACGCCGATATCGCCCGCATTGCCCGACGCGCCGCGCAGACAGTCGCCGTGGATCGCGATGCCGCCGCCGATCGCCGAGCCGAGAAACAGATAGACGAAGTCGTCGCAGCGGCGGCCGTGGCCGTAGAACAGTTCGGCGGTCGCGGCGGCGTTGCCGTCGTTCTCGCTGAAAACCGGCAGCGATAGCGCGCGGCCGAGTTCATCGGCGAAATCGGTTTCGTCCCAGGCGCGGAACCTTTCGGCGGGCAAGCCGAGTTCGCGCAGCCAGCTCCCGAGATTGAACGGTTGCGCGATGCCGACGCCCGTCAGCCGCTCGCGTTCCGTCGCGGAAAGCAGGCCGAGCATGGTTTCGATGTCGCGCCGCACGATGCTCAACACCTCGGACGGATGCGGCAGCACGGCATCGAGCGCGCTGCGGGCGAGCACGTCGCCGGCGAAGTTCACGAGCACCGTCTCGATGCCCGTGCGATCCAGCCGCACGCCGATGCCGAACGCGCCGCGCGGATCGAGCCGGATCAGCGACGCGGGCTGGCCGCGCTGACCTTCGAGACGCCGCCCCGTGTATTCGATCAGTCCCGCATTTTCCAGCGACTCGACGATGCTGCCGACCGCCGTGCTCGTCAGGTTCGCGTGACGCGCGAGATCGGCCTTGGAGGCCGGCTCGGCGCGCCGCAGCGCTTGCAGGAGCAGGCGCTCGTTGTACCGGCGCACGCTCGCGGAGTTGCTTCCTCTGCCGCTTGGGGATTTCACGCGCTGTCTCCGAAAGAGGCCATCGAGTCGCGGCCATTAATTAAATCAAGTTGATTTATTTAAGAACGAAGGCGCATCGAAGTAAAGGAGGGAAATCCCGAAGCGATGTTTAAGCGCTCTTTGAAGACGGCCGAGCATGAAACGCGATGCCCCGCCGTTGCAAATCGCGGACCCGGTGCGCTTTCACACTAGGCGATGCGGCGAGCAGTGCCAAGAAACGGGCAGATGATTTGCGGCGAGCTTACAGACGGCGATAAACCCGCTTTCGACGCCCAGCGCGGGCGCAGCGACGCGCGGATCGATGTGCTATCGTCGGCGACACTTTTCGACACTTCCGCCGGCGTTCCATGTTTTCGATCTCGCAAGCCACGCACGCGACCAAGGCCGCGCAGTACGACGAGCTGCTTCAGCAGACCCGCGCGCTCATCGCCGATGAAAACGACTTCATCGCCAATGCCGCGAATTTCTCGTCGCTCGTCTATCACACGCTGCCCGATCTGAACTGGGCGGGCTTCTATCTGTTCGATGGCACGGAGCTCGTCGTCGGGCCGTTTCAGGGCAAGCCGGCGTGCGTGCGTATCGCGATCGGGCGCGGCGTGTGCGGCACGGCGGCGCGCGAACGGCGCACGCAGGTCGTGCCGGACGTGCATGCGTTTCCCGGCCATATCGCGTGCGATTCGGCGTCGCGCTCGGAGATCGTCGTGCCGCTCATCGCGAGCGATGGCACGCTGATCGGCGTATGGGATGTCGACAGTCCCGTGCCGAACCGCTTCGACGATGAAGACGCGCTCGGCATGGAAGCGCTGTGCACGGCGTTCGTCGCGCTCGCGTGGGGCAAGCGCGCGGAGCGCTGATATGTCCGCCGACGCGATCGACAACGGCGTCGTCACGATTGCGAGCGCGCACGGCGCCATCGCGACCGCCGACAAGCTCGAAGCGCTGATCCGTGCGCGCGGGCTGATGCTTTTCGCGCGCATCGACTTCAGCGGCGACGCCGCGCGCGCCGGTCTCACGATGCCGCCGAGCCAGTTGCTCGTGTTCGGCAATCCGCAGGCGGGCACGCCGCTGATGCAGGCCGTGCCGACCGCCGCGCTCGATCTGCCGCTCAAGGTCCTGTCGTGGGAAGACGCGGACGGCCGCGCCTGGCTGTCATACAACGCGACGGAATATCTCCGCGCGCGTCACGGGCTCGATGCCGAACTGATGAAACCGGTCAGCGGCGTGGCCGCGCTCGTCGAGGCGGCGGCGCGCTGAAACCGTGCCCTTACGCGCGATGCGGCTGCGGCCGGCGGCCGGGCGCGTGCGTTTACAATGAGACGTTTCAGCCGTCTCGACAAATCCATGACGAGCCTCGCCCGCCGCCGCCTGCTTGCCGCGTGCGCCCTGAGCGCATGCGGACTCGCGCGCGTTCGCGACGCGCGGGCCGCATCGGACAAGGCGACGGTCGCGCTCGTGATGAAGTCGCTGAACGACCCCTTCGTCGTCTCGATGATCGAAGGCGCGCGCAACTACCAGCGGCACTACACCTCGCAGCTCGACCTCACGACGCACGGCACGCTGACCGACAACGACGTGGCCGGGCAAATCCACATCGTTGAATCGCTGATCGATGCGAAGACGAACGCGATCGTGATCGCGCCCGCCGATTCGTTGGCGCTCGTGCCCGTCGCGGCGAAGGCGATCGCGGCCGGCGTCATCGTGATCGCGATCGACAACCCGTTCGACGAAGCCGCGCAGGACGCGGCCAACATCACGATTCCGTTCGTCGGACCGGACAGCCGGCGCGGCGCGCGGCTCGTCGGTGCGTATCTCGGCTCGAAGCTGAAGGCGGGCGATGAGGTGGGCATCATCGAGGGACCGACGAACGATCGCAATGCGCAGCAGCGCACGGTCGGCTTCAAGGACGCGATGAACGCGGCGGGCATGCATATCGCCGATACAGACGGCGGCGAGTGGACCGTGGCGAGCGGCAAGGCAATCGCGCTGCAAATGCTGTACGCGCACCCAGCGCTGCGCGGCCTGCTCTGCGCGAACGACAACATCGCGATGGGCGCGATCGACGCGGTCCGCATCGCCGGCAAGAAGGATCGCGTGCTGGTTACGGGCTACAACAACATCGACGCCGTGCAGCCGATGCTAGATGACGGCCGCCTGCTCGCGACCGTGGAGCAATTCGGCGCGCGGCAGGCGGTGTTCGGCGTGGATGTCGCGGTGAAGGCGCTCGTGGAGCGACGGCGGCAAAAGGATTTGTCGCCGTATATGGAGACGCCGGTTCAGCTCGTGACGAAAGGGCGGGGGAAGGGGTTTCGGTTCGGGGCGTCGTGAGCTTTGAGAAAAGTCGTGTAGGTCGCTCGGCTGAGTTCGCATAGTGTTGCCAACACCGGATTGCGCATTCAACGAGGAGACCGTCGCATGAGGACCCAACACGCTCACCATCACCGCCAAATCAGGCAGCCGAGAAAGGCTTGGACAGCGATTCCCACAGCCGTCGTGCCACTTTACGTTCAGTCTGCGCTCAGAGACGCGATTCGCCTGGAGCGCATTTCCGCGGCGGACTACGATGATCTGCTATGGATTCTGGCTCAGGAGTC
Organism: Caballeronia calidae; assembly: GCF_900044055.2. Classification (GTDB taxonomy): domain Bacteria; phylum Pseudomonadota; class Gammaproteobacteria; order Burkholderiales; family Burkholderiaceae; genus Caballeronia; species Caballeronia calidae. The sequence continues at coordinate 3,939 of NZ_FCOX02000034.1, forward strand.
CAGCGGCATCGTCGATAACCGAAATTACAGTTCATCGGCGCGAGGCTTGTTCCAGCTTTTGCGCGCGCAATACGATTTGAATCCGCATGGAGAGAAATCGTTTGGCAATGCCGTGGAGGAATGCCAAGGCGGGATTCGATATATCTATGGCCGCTATCATTCGGCAAGAGCGGCACGGGCCTTCTGGGAAAAGCATCACTGGTACTGAGCCATGCGGAAACTTCTCGTCGTGATCTGGCTGCTCATGGCGGTCCCCGTCCTGGGCCGCGCTCAAGATGCCGCGCCCGGCTTCGCGGACTATCCGTCAGTCGTTGAAGCGGCGCGCCGGCCGCTCAAGCTCCGGCTGACCACAAGCGAAAGCCGCCGCTATGCCACACAACTCACCGAAGCGGCAAACGCACCCGTCGACTTTGCGGGCCACTACATCCTGGCCGAATGGGGCTGCGGCGCGAGCTGTGTGATGGCTGCCGCGATCGATGCGAAGACGGGGAAGGTCATCATGCTTCCGTTCACCGTCTCCGACTGGCCGCTCGATATCACCGAGCCTCTGGTTCATCGAAAGGACAGTTCCCTGTTGATCGTCCACGGCAGCAGAAATGAACAGGGACGCGGCGTCTACTACTACCGGTTCGACGGCACCGCGTTCAGGTTGATCAAAGCCAGCGTCCTTAGCCTGCGTTCCCCAACACCCCCCGCGCCGCCAGACTCCGATACAACGCCCGCACGCCGAACGTCCACGGCTCGATCTCCGTCGAAAGCCTGACCGTGTTGACGAGCGCACCGAGGTTCGGCGTCGAGATCGTCACGACATCGCCGAGATGATGCGTGAATCCGCCGCCTTCGCTGTCGCGGTCCTTGATCGGCGAGAACATCGTGCCGAGGAACAGCATGAAGCCATCCGGATACTGATGATGCGCGCCGTGCGTCTGCTGGACGAGATCGGCGGGATCGCGGCTGATCTCGCTCATGTGGCTCACGCCTTCGAGCACGAAGCCATCGTCCGCGCCGTCGATGCGCAGCGACACGCTCGTCGCGCGCACCGAATCCAGCGTGAAGCGCTCGTCGAACAAGCGCACGAACGGGCCGATCGCGCACGACGCATTGTTGTCCTTCGCCTTGCCGAGCAACAGCGCACTGCGGCCTTCGATATCGCGCAGATTCACGTCGTTGCCGAGCGTCGCGCCCACGATCTCGCCGCGCGCATTCACCGCCAGCACGATCTCCGGCTCCGGATTGTTCCATTGCGATGTCGGATACAAACCGACGTCCGCGCCGAAACCCACCGACGACATCGGCTGCGACTTCGAAAACACTTCGGCGTCCGGCCCGATGCCCACTTCCATGTATTGCGACCACGCGCCGCGCCGCTCGAGTTCGGCCTTCAGCTTCATCGCCGCGTCCGAGCCGGGCTTGATCTTCGACAGATCCGCGCCGATCAGCTTGTTGATCGTGTCGCGCACTTCCTGCGCCTTGCTCGCGTCGCCGCCGGCCTGTTCCTCGATCACGCGCTCCAGCAGACTCACCGCGAACGTGACGCCGCATGCCTTCACCGCCTGCACATCGCAAGGTGCGAGCAGGCGCAGGCCATCGGACGACGCATCGAGCGTCGCTTGCAGCAGATCCTGCAAGTTGCCGAGATGCTCGCCTTCGGCGTCACGGGCGATGTCGAGCGCATCGGCGTTATCGAAGAGATCGGCGGTGGTCGGCGCGGCGCGCGTGATGTCGAACACTTCGCCCTTGCGCACCGCGACGACGGCGGGACCGTTCACGGGCGCGGGACGCCAGACGCGGCCGATCAGCACGGCGTCGGCGAAATCTTCGGGCAGGCAGGAGGAAACGTTGACGGTTTGCATGAATTCGAATGGCGGGCGGAAAAGGAGAGCCGATCGTAGCCCGCGCGTTCATCGGTGTCCATCAGGTTGATTGTTTATCCAACCTGTTGGAAACTGTCCGCTCCGCTACGGATGAATCCGCCCCATGGAAAAAGCCTACGATGTCCCCGCGCTGCGTCGCGCGAGCGACATTCTCGAAGCGCTCGCCAGCGCCGCGAAGCCGGTGCGCGCAACGGCGCTCGCCGAACAGACGGGCCTCTCGCGCAGCACGCTCTATCTGCTGCTCGAAACGCTCGCGCGCATGCAATGGATCGACAAGCGCGACGACGGCTACATGATCGGCGTCGGGCTCTTCGAACTGGGCAACGCCTATGTGCGCCACGACAAGCTGCAGGCCGCGTTTCGCGAAGGCGCGGGCGCGTTCATCAACAAGCATAACGAGGTCGTGCAGCTCGCGGTGCTCGACGGCGTGCAGGTGGTCTATATCGCGCGCGAGGACGCGCATCGGCCGGTGCGGCTCGTGTCCGATCTCGGCTCACGCCTGCCCGCGCATTGCTGCGCGCTCGGCAAGGCGCTGCTCGCCGGCATGAGCGATGAAGCCGTGATCGAGCGTCTTCCCGAGCGTCTCGAAGCGGTGACGCCGCGCACCATCACGCGGCGCGCGGCGCTGTTGCGCGAACTCGCCGCGATCCGCGCGAGCGGCCTCGCCGTCGAGCGCGAGGAAGTGGCCGAGGGTCTCGCGTGCTTCGCGGCGTATGTCGGGATGACGCCGGCGGGCAAGCGCGTCGCGGTATCGACGAGCGTGCCGGTCGGCCGGCTCGATCCGAAGCGCGAGAAGCAGATTTCGATCGGCATCGTCCAGCTCGCGGCTCACTTGCGCGGCGCGCTCTGACGATGCGACGTACGCGCCTGCGGCCGGCCGTGTGACGCCGCGAAGCGCGCCTCGATCGACTCCATTTCGTTTTCCACATACGCGGGCGCCGGCGAGTGCGCCGCGATCAGCACGTCGCAGCGCGCGTACGAGCAGACCACGTCGCGCAGACGCGCTTCGCCGTGCCGCCAGGCGGTCTCCGCTTCGCCGCCGAGCACGATCAGATCCGCGCCGGCCTCGATCGCCTGTTTCGCGATCAGCTCGCCGACGCTCGTGCCGTCGAGCGGCTGCGTGACGCTGCGCGCGACGCCGTCGATGCCCGCGCTATCGATCAGCCGCGCGGCATAGCGTGTGACGGCGCGCGCGTGATCGTCGATGACGTCGAGCGTTTCGCCCGGATTGCTTTCCGCGGTGACGATGGCCCACCACGGCGCCTGATCGACGATATGCAGCGCGGTGAGCCGCGCGTTGCAGTCGCGGGCGCGCGTGATGGCGGTGATCAGGGCGCTTTCGCTGAGGCTCGTACCCACGGCAACGAGAATGTGCTTGTACATGATCGGGCTCCTGTCTGTGTCGGTGTGTCAGAGAGGATGATCGGCGCGCAAAGTTAGCGGCGAATGAGCGCGTGTCCGCATCTTTTACAAGGGAACTTAAAAGCGGCGCGTTCGGAGTTTTTTCTGCCAGCCGTACGCATACGGGGTTCGAGCCGGGTCGTAGCCGCGGGGGAACAGCGCTTGCTATTTGTCGGCTCTCGAATGGATATGCGTCGGGCGTCCGAGCGCCCACGGCGTGCAAAGCGCGAGCGCGCAAGTCGGATCGTTGCAGGCGCAACTACCCTCGCTCGATGCGCGGATCGCACAGTCGATGAACGGTCTCGCCGTGCTGAAGGCGGCGCGTTGCGCGCGATCCTCGGCGGCGGATGGCAGGGCGACGCCGCCGCCACCGCGCAAAATCAACGGCGGCGCTTTTTCCAGTCGTAATCGGCGGGCGGATCGGCGACGCCGGGCTTGCCGACCGAATGCGGGTTTTCACTGCATAGCGTGACGAAGCCGATGTCCTCGCCATCGGCCTGGCGCTTGCGCAGGTCTTCCGCGAAGCGCAGCGCGTCGGCGAGCGCGCTGGCGTCGAATCGTTTGAAGTGCGCCGCACCCTCGATATCAGGGTTGCCGCCAAGCCAATACACGACGAACATCGATTAGCCTCTCGTCAGGGGATGTGCGCACCATCGTCGCAGCTCGCGCCGCGGCGATGCAAATCCTGCACGCCGCCCGGGCATCGGTGCGTCGTGACAGCCACCGGGTATTCCCGAAGTGTAGCGTCGACGGTCCGCATGCCGCTTGACGTTGCTGTTTCGGGAACCCGCGAGGGAATGATCGTTGCTGTTATCTCCGTCCATTCCGAGGCAACTACGATGCAACGATACGACCGTGTTCCTTCGCAAGCGCTGTGGCAGATTCCGCTGCCCGCGACGCGCCACGACGAGCCGCGCGTGCTCATCGCCGATGACGATCTGGAGGCGACGCGCGCGATCTGCCTCGCGCTCGAAGACGCCGAGTTCACGGTGCGCGCGGTGCACACGGGACTCGACGCGGTGTCGCTGGCGCGCAAGTGGCGGCCCGGCGTGGTGCTGCTCGATCTGATGATGCCGCTCGGCGACGGCTGGGAGGCCGCCGAAGCGATCCGCGCGATCGATCTCTCGATGCTGCTGATCGCGCATACGAGCCGCACCGACCCCGACGACCTGATGCGCGCGCAGCGCACCGGCTTCAACGGCTACTTCGTCAAGCCGACGGAGCTGGACGGAATGATCGCCGTGATCCGCGATTATTTCTCGACGCGGGAAGGCGCGGACGATCACGCATCGGCGGGACGGCGCTGAATCGCATCCAGCTGAACCGAGAGCCGCTCGATATCGCGTCGAACGTGCTCTTTCAGCACGTCTTCCCAGTACTGACAGTAGCCCGCCCAGAACGGCATCTGCGTATGCGCGGACGCGGCCGTCGGCAGAGGATCGGGCAGCATCCTGCTCAGGCGCCGGATCTCCCTGTGCTTCCATTGCAGCAGCGTGCGGCGATATCCGCGTTTCGGCGCGCACATCTCGTTCATTCTCGCGACGGCGACTGAGAAGCCCTCGGCCGGGCGCGACGCCATTTTCGTCAGTACTGCTGTCTGCGGGCGCGGCCCGCGCTCGTGGCAAATGATCGCGCCGATTTGCCCCAGGATGTACATCGCTTCCGCCATCGGCGGCTCGGAATGGTGTTGCATGACGCCTCTCTGATTTTCATTATGGATTTTTGCGCATGGGCGCTGTACGCGGCCGCGGTCTCAAAAATGAAACCATGTAGCTTGGCCTATTAATAAGATATCAAAGCGGAATAATTCCTAGATGTGTATCCACAAAAAGATACAGTCGATGAATTAAAGTCGATGAGATGCAGCCGATGCACCGCGCATGGATTGACGACGATGCAACAGCAAGGCGCCCCTGCACACGCATGCAGCGGCGCCGTTTCTTGACGAAGCGCGCAGATCGGCGCCGGATGTCAGCCAGCTAGTGTCTGCGCGTCGGACTGATCCGGATCAGAACGCGTCGAGCACATGCTGCGCAAACAGATCGCGCACGCCTTTGGGCGTGTCGTCGTTTTCGCAGGTCGCGGCCGCGACGATCTCCTCGCGCCGCGCCACGAAGATGAACTGCTCGCCGTATCCCGCCGCGAAGACATAGCGCGGATCGATCCAGCAGAGATAGCCGTATTGCGCGTCTGCCATCGGCGGGCCGCCGTCGCTGTGCACGGACGTGGCTTCGTCGATGAACGCTGCGTCGATGAGTTGCGCGCCGCGCCATGCGCCGCGATGCATCATCAGCTGACCGAGCTTGATCATGTCGCGCGTGCGCAGCATGAGTCCGCGGCCGCCGAACGTGTGCCCGTCTTCATCGACGATCCATTCGCTCGCGGTGATGCCGAGCGGGGTGAAGAGTGTGTCGCGCGCGTAGCACTCGAGCGTGCGCCCCGTCGCGGATTCGATGACGAGCGACAGCAATTGCATCGCATGCGAGTCGTATTGGAAGCGCATGCCGGGCGGCGCGATGGGACGCGACAGAATGAAGCGCAGACGGCTCTCGTCGCGGTCGAACCGCTCGCACGGACCGAGCACGCATTCGTCGACGACGCTCGGGTCCCATTCGAAGCCGGATGTCATCGTCAGAAGGTGACGCAGTGTGATGCGTTGAACGCGGCGGTCGAAGCCGTGTTCGCGCATCTGCGGCAGAACGCGGCTGACGGGCGTGTCGAGATCGGGCAGCACGCCTTCGCGTAGCGCAGCGCCGGCCGCCAGCCCGACGACGGTCTTCGTCACCGAGTTGATGTCCTGCAGGCTGTCCGGCGCGACATCGTGGCGATAGTGCTCGAACACGATGCGGTCATCGTGCGCGACCACGAAGCTGCGCACGCCGCTCTGCCCGGTCAGCGCGCGACGCAGGGCAGCAAAGTCTGATTCGTTGGCGAAGTTCATGGGCAGGAACGGCGATGGCTTCGAGATGAATAGGATATCGAATCAAATGCAGGCGGTCGATTGCGAACAGCAGCTTGCTTGATCTGTATGCACATTTATTGCAGTTGTGTTACACATTGAGCAATTCGGATGCCACGCACGACGGCATCGCAGCCTTTCAGCAACGTCAACTCACACTCAGCGAGGCTGAATTTGTCCGTTCGACGAATCGCGACGCTCTGGCGGCTTGGCCAGGCATTCGTGCGCGAAAGCCATCTGACCGGCGACGGCGCCGCGATAACCCGCGTGGCGCGTTTCTTCGCGTCTCATGGCGCGCGCGCCGCGCCGCTCGGGGCCGGCGTGCCCGCGCTCTCGCAACTCTCGCGCGTGCTGGAAAATGCGTCCGGCGCGCTCGCGCGTCATCCCGCGCTGGCGGAAACGGCGGTGCGCGTCGCGCTGTCCGAGCTGGACGGACTTTTCACGCCTTACGATGCGGCTCGCTTTCGCGCGGCTTGCGAAGCCGCGTTTCCGGCCACGCTCGCCTTCGAACTCACGGATCTGAGCGACGTGCCCTTGCGCTCGGGCGTCGCGGAGCAGACGCATGCCGCGCGCATCGGCGCGGTGCCGGTGCGCGTCACGCTGCTGCGCGCGGACGCGCGTGCCGAACTCGACGACGATCTCGATCTCGCGCTCGCCGCGGCGCGCTTCGCGGAGCGACGCTCGTCGAAGGCGCGCGAGCTGCATCCGGTGGAATGGGTGCGCCGGGCGCGCGAAAGCGTCGACGCGATGATCGACCTGCGCCAGCGCGCGGCGGATCAGAGCTATCTGCGTTTTCGCCTGCGCGACGACGACCGCCTCGCCGTGCCCGAAGTGCTCTGGGACTATTGCAACGACGCCGTGCTGACGACGCGCGCGATCGAAACCGCCGCACTGTCGGATGCCGAGGCGCTCGCATCGTGCGGGCTCGATCGGGCCGATGTTCTCGCGACGCTGATCGAGGCGTTCTTCGAAATGGCGCTCGGCGTCGGGCTGTATCACGCGGGACTGGATGCGGCGGGCGCGCGCGTGAGCATCGAGCGCGAGACGCGCGGCCGGATCGTCCTCGAAGCCGACAATCCGATGATGATCTTCGCCGCGCACGAGCGCGATTTTCTCGTCGGCGTGTCGCATGCGCTCATGGAGGGCGATCACAAGGCGGCGGCGCGCACGCATCTCGAACACGGCCGGCCCGCCGCGAACGCGACGCATCACGAAGTGCGCGTCGAAGCGACGTACCGGCGCGAGGCGGAGCGTTTCGCGTCGCCGGATGCGCGAAGCAACGCGGGTGTCGCGCATCTGTTCGGCGCGATCGGCAAGGCGCCCGCCGAGCACATGTTCAGCGCGGCGCACGGGCGGATCGCATCGCGGGCGATGCTGCTGGCGCGTTCGGCGGAAAGGATCGAGCGCATCGCGCACGAGATCGCGCCGAACGTCGATGTATGGAAGATCGCGCGCAGGGTCATCCTGCGGCTCGCGGCGGACCAGTTCAGCTTCAGGAGTCTCGCGGCGCGTTTCGTGAGGGAGGCGACGCACTGGCCGCACACGCTGCCGCGCTTGCCGACGCTCATCGCGCAGCGTGCGGCGGCGTCGCAGCGCACGCGCGGGAGGATATTCCGCTAGCGCGTAACTAGCGCGTGCCGGGGCTCATGCGCTCCGCGATCGCGCGGCACGCTTCCTTCAGCGGCGCGACGTAGGTGTCGAGCGGCGTCGCGCTCTTTCGGAACAGCGGAATGCTGACGCTCACGCAGCCGAGCGTCGCGCCGTTCGCGCCGACGATCGCGCTGCCATAGCAGAAAATCTGCGCCTCGTTTTCTTCGCGGTCTTCGGAGTAACCGCGTGCCTGCGTCAAGTCTAGCTCGGCGTCGAGCGCGCCGCGGTCCACGATCGTGTTCGGCGTGAAGCGCTCGAACGCGATGCCTTGCAAAAGCGCATCGCGTTCAGCGGGCGGGAACGTCGACAGATACGCCTTGCCGACGGAACTCGAATAGAGCGTCACGCGCGTGCCGATGCGCGACGCCATGCGCACCGCATGCGGACTCTCCAGCTTCTCGACATACACCATCTCCGAGCCGCTCCGAACGGCGAGGTGCACGGTTTCCTGTGTCGCGTCGCGCAGCGCCTGCAGCGCGTCGGTGGCAGCGATGCGCAAATCCGAGCGCTCCCAGCTCCGGCTCGCGAGCGACATCAGGCGCGGGCCGAGCGCGTAGCACCCGCCACGCGTACTCTCGACGACCAGCCCTTCCGCGATCAGCGCGCCGACGATGCGATACACCGTCGGGCGCGGATAGCCGCTCGCCGCCGTGAGACGCGCGATGGTCGGCGGCTCGGCGGCGTCGGCGACGAGTTGCAGCACCGCCATGAACTTCGAGAAGGCGGCGGTGCCGGTGGCTTTGGCGTCGGGAGAAGAGGCGTCTGCAGGCATGATCCGGGAATCATGCCACGAGATAGCCGCCATCGACCGGAACGATCGCGCCCGTCATGAACGACGCCGCCGGCGACGCGAGAAACGCCGTCACGCGCGCGACGTCTTCGGGCAAGCCCCAGCGCTTCATCGGCGTTCGATCGAGGATGGCTTGCGAGCGGCCGTCGTCGTCCTGCAGCGCCTGCGTCAGCGGCGTCGCGATCCAGCCGGGCGCGACCGCGTTCACGCGAATGCCGTCCGCGGCGTAGGCGATGGCGAGCGACTTCGTCAGCTGCGCGACGCCGCCCTTGCTCGCGCTGTACGCGGGCACGAGGCCGCCGCCGAAGAACGTCAGCATCGACGCCGTGTTGACGATCGAGCCTTTGCTCCTCGCGAGCAAGGCACGCGCGGCGGCGCACATGCGCATCGTGCCGTTCAGATTCACGGCGATCACGCGCTCGAAGGTTTCGATGTCGTGCTCGTCGCCGCGACGGATCATGCCCGCGCAGTTGACGAGCACATCGAGTGCGTCGAGGTGGTCGAAGAGAGCGGCGGTGCTGTCGGCATCGGCGACATCGAGTGCGGCGATTTCGATGTCGTCGCCCAAAGCGTCGCGCTGGGCATCGGTGGGCGCGATGCCCGCTGCGATCACGCGCGCACCGAGCGCGGCGAACTGCTGCGCGATGCCCGCGCCGATGCCCTGCGTGCCGCCGGTCACGACGACGGTCTTGCCCTTGAAGAGATCAGCCTGAAAAGTCATATCGGTCTGGTTCATACGGCGGGAACGGCTTCTGCGGGTTGCTCGACGTCCTGAATCGGCGAGCGCACGACGAACATGTACACGAGCGCGGCGGCGAACGCGACGCCCGCGCTGATCAGGAACGCGTTCACGAACGAATGCGTCTTGTCGACGACGAGGCCGGTGATGAACGGCGCGAACGAGCCGCCGAAGTAGCCGCCGAAGTTCTGGATACTGCCGAGCGACGCGACCATGTGGCGCGGCGCCGCGACGGACACGAGCGCCCATGCCGCGCCGCTCGCCATGTTGACGAAGAACATCGCCGCGGAGAGATAGACGATCGCGAGCGTCAGGTTCGGCGTGAACGCGGCCGGCACCGTGAAGAGCGCGCCGCCGATGAGGCCCGTGCAGATCGGCCACTTGCGGCTGCGGATCGGCGCGACGCCGCGCGCCATCAGCCCATCGGCGATGAAGCCCGACGACAGCATGCCGAGCGTGCCGGCGAGATAGGGAATCGTCACGACCCAGCCGGTCTTCGCGATCGTCAGATGACGCTCGTGTTCGAGATACGCGGGCAGCCACGTGAGGTACAGCCACACCATGTAGATCACGCCCATGAAGCCGAAGATCATGCCCCACGTGGTCGCCTTGCCGAAGAGACCGCGCCATTCGGCGAAGGTCATGTTGCGTTCCATGCGCTGCGCCGGCTCGCCTTCGGTCAGATGCGCGAGCTCCTGCGATTCGAGCTTCACGTCCTTGCGATTGCGATAGACGATGTACCAGCCGATCGACACCGCGATGCCGAGCGCGCCCATGATGACGAACATGTTGCGCCAGCCGAAGGAGAGCAGCAGCACGGTGAGGATCGGCGGCGCGAGCGCGGGTCCGATCGTCGATGACGTGACGAAGATGCCCGTCGGCTTGCCGCGTTCGCGCTGCGCGAACCATTCGGAGACGACTTTCGCGCCCGCCGGAAACTGCGGCGCCTCGCCGATGCCGAGCGCGATGCGCGCCGCGAGGAACTGATGCAGGTTCGTGACGAGCCCGCCGAACAGCTGCGCGACGGACCATACGAACATGCCGAGGCCGAGCATGATGCGCGCGCCGAAGCGGTCGAGCATCACGCCGATGGGCAACTGCGAGAACGCGTAGGCGAACGAGAATGCGGAAAGCAGCAGGCCCATTTGCGAGGCGGACAGGCCGAGCTCCTGCGTGACCGAATGATTCGCGATCGACAGCGTGCTGCGATCGAGATAGTTGACGATGCCTGCGAGCATGAGAAACGTGATCGCAATGACCTGAATGCGCTTCAGGCGCGGTGATTTTTCCAGCATGGTGTCTCCTCCGAATGCGCTTTCTATGAACGCTTCGGCGTGTTGAGGGATACGGCGGTTTAACGAATGAACTGCTCGACGAAGTCGGCGCCCAGGCCGACGGATTCGTAATGCTTGCGGCACATGTCGACCTTGGTGAACACGTCCTCGTAGCCGGTGTAATTGCCGTACGGATCGCAGTAGAACATCACGCCGTTCACCTGGAAGTACGTGATCATTTCCTCGACGTCTTCCGGCACGTAGAGCGTGTGCGTTTCACCGGGCGGCTCGAAGACGTAGCTGCCTTCGGTCGCTTCCCAGTCGTGCTCCAGATAACGCCAGCGGCCTTTCAGCACCATGCCATGCACCGCTTGCGGGTGACGATGGCGCGATAGCACGCCGGACTTGCGCACGCGCAGGAGGTTCATCCAGTAGCCCGTCGATACGTTCAGACACAGCGGGCGGAACCAGACGTTTTCGGCTTGCGGGACCCATTCGCGCTCATCGGTCGGAATCGCGGTGGGGACGACGATTTCCTTTTGCGCTTCCTTGGGGAAGGGTAGTTGATACGGCGTCATGACATCAGCCGCCGGTTTTGGCGCACTCATCGCGTCTCCTTGTCCATATTGTGGATGATGAAATCAGATTATGGACAGATATTCGCGCTGCTTGCGCCGATTGTCAAGATTCTTCAACGGATGGTGAATTCGTGCTATAGGCGCGCGTCGGGCAATGGAGGTGCAGCGGGGGAAACGTGCTTGGGGGAAGCGAGGCAGGGTTTGAACGTGCGCGAACGCGTCATTCGATCTAATGCGAATCTGGCGCTTTTTCGACAGCAGGCCGCGCGACAGCCCTGAGACCGTGTGGACGGTCGTATCGACTAGCGGCGGCTAGCCGCGAAACCGGGCCGCGGGCCACGATGACCCGCGCGCCCGTTTATTCGCGGCTGGCCGCCGTCGTCGACAGCCGCTATTACTTGGCGGCCGGCGATTTGACGCTCGGGGTTGCCAGCGTGTTATTGCTCGTCGGCGCGCTATTCGTGGTGCTGTTGGTGCTGCTCGGCAGGCCTGAATTCGGCGACCTGGTCATTCCGCTTTCCGAGTTCGTAGCGCCTGGCGTGCCGTAGCCGCCGTCCGTTGCGCGATTGACCTGGTTTGCCGGGCTCGCCGTGCTGCCAGTCGAACCGGCGCCGCTCGTACCGCCGCCGGCCGCCTGCGCAAAAGCGCCGCCCGACAGCGTGAGTGCGGCGACGGCCGCGATTAACGTGCTGGTTGCCTTGCTCATGATCGGTCCCTCCTTGATCGGACTGGAATGTACACGCAGACGGGCTCCGCCTGCTTGACCACGAGTGACGCAAACACCGTGCCGCGTATTCCTATGCGCACCGCAATGAAAAAAGGGCGGACCCGAAAGCAGGCCCGCCCTTGATTGCACGACGAAGCCGACGACTTATCGCGCCATCATCAGCATGTGCACGTTATGCATCACCCACACCGTGCCGACGATGATCACCAGCGACATCGCGATGGTGTAGGCGAACGACATGGCATGCCAGCGCTGTCCCTTCGACGCGTTCACGTGCAGGAAGAAAACCACATGCACGATCATCTGAATGGCGGCGAGAACCGCAAGCGCGACGAGCGCGCTTTCGCCCTTGAACGCGCCCGAGGACACGGACCAGAACGACGCCACGGTCAGCACCACGGCCAGCACGAAGCCGATGAGATAACCGCGCACGGTGACGTGCGGGAAATCGCTTGATTCGGTATGCGTATGTGCCATCAGATGACGCTCCCAAGATAGACGAAGGAAAACACGCAAATCCAGACGATGTCGAGGAAGTGCCAGAAAAGGCTCAGGCAGGCGAGGCGGCGTAGTCCGCGCTCGGTCATCTGCGGCCTGCGCATGATCTGGACGGCCAGCACCGCCAGCCACACGAGGCCGATGGCGACGTGCAAGCCGTGCGTCCCGACCAGCGTAAAGAACGCCGACCAGAACGCGCTGCGCTGCGGCCCCGCGCCTTCCGTGATCAGATGCGCGAACTCATGCAGTTCCAGCCACAGGAAGCCCGCGCCGAGCAGCGCCGTGACGAAGAGCCACGCGAGCACCGCGCGCGACTTTCTGAAGTGCGCCGAGATCATCGCGAGACCGAAGGTCAGGCTGCTCGTGAGAAGCAGCGCCGTTTCGTACGCGACGTCGTTCAGGTTGAAGAGCTCCCTGGGCGTGGGACCGCCTGCCGTTTGCATCTCGAACATCGCGAAGGTCGCGAAGAGCGACGCGAACAGCACGCAGTCGGTCATCAGATAGGCCCAGAAACCGAACACCGAATGCGACTGGTGCTCATGCTCGTGCGCATGCTGCGCGGAAAGTGTCGATTGCGCCATTTACATTGCCTCCAGTTCCAGTTCGCGTGCGGCGCCTGCCTTCGCAGGCGTCTTCGGCGGGCGATTGCGCTCTTCGATCGACTTCACGGTCGCCGCCGGGATGATGAAGCCGGCGTTCTCACGGAAGCTGTAACCGATCGCCGTCGCGGCGATGCCGACCAAGCCCGCGATAGCCAGCCACCAGATGTGCCAGATCCCGGCGAAACCCAGCGCGAGGGCGAACAGACCGATCACGAGACCCGCGCTCGTATTCGACGGCATATGGATGTCGCCATACGGACGCGTGTCGACGCGGGCGTGCTCCTTCGCATCGGCGAAATCGTCCAGTTCGCGCACAGCCGGAATGTTCGCGAAGTTGTAGACCGGCGGCGGCGAGCTCATCGTCCATTCGAGCGTGCGCGCGTCCCACGGATCGCCATTGACGTCGCGATAGGCGGGCTGATTGCGGCGCAGGATACTCACCACGATCTGCAAGACCTGGAAGACGACGCCCAGCGCGATGATGCCCACGCCGACGGCGGCCACGATCAGGTACGGCTGCCATGCCGGGTTGTCGTAGTGATTCAGGCGGCGCGTCATGCCCATGAAGCCGAGGATGTAGATCGGCACGAACGCGACGAAGAAGCCCACGAACCAGCAGACGAACGCATTGCGGCCGAGCTTTTCGTCGAGCTTGAAGCCGAACACCTTCGGCCACCAGTACTGCACGCCCGCGAAGTAGCCGAACACCACGCCGCCGATGATCGCGTTATGGAAGTGCGCGATCAGGAACAGGCTGTTGTGCAGCACGAAGTCCGCGCCCGGAATCGCGAGCATCACGCCGGTCATGCCGCCGAGCGTGAACGTGATGACGAAGCCGATGGTCCACAGCACCGGCGTCGTGAATTGCACGCGGCCACGGTACATCGTGAAGAGCCAGTTGAAGATCTTCACGCCCGTCGGGATGGAAATGACCATCGTCATAATGCCGAAGAAGGCATTGACGTTCGCGCCGGAACCCATCGTGAAGAAGTGGTGCAGCCAAACGAGGAACGACAGCACCATGATGCAGCACGTCGCCCAGACCATCGTCTTGTAGCCGAACAGCGGCTTCTTCGAGAACGTGGCGACCACTTCCGAATAGATGCCGAACGCGGGCAGAACCAGGATGTAGACCTCGGGGTGACCCCAGGCCCAGATCAGGTTCAGGTAGACCATCGGGTTGCCGCCGCCGTCGTTCGTGAAGAAGTGCATGCCGAGGTAGCGGTCGAGGCCGAGCAGCGCGAGCGCGACGGTCAGGATCGGGAACGTCGCCATGATCAGCACGTTCGAGCAGAACGCAGTCCACGTGAAGACCGGCATTTTCATCCACGTCATGCCGGGCGCGCGCATCTTCACGATCGTCACGAAGAAGTTCACGCCGGTCAGCAGCGTGCCGACGCCGGACAACTGCAACGCCCAGATGTAGTAATCGACACCGACGCCCGGACTGAACTGCGTCTCGGAGAGCGGCGGATACGCGAGCCAGCCCGTCGTCGAGAACTCGCCGATGAAAAGCGACACGTTGATCAGAATGGCGGCCACGGCCGTCATCCAGAACGAGAGCGAGTTGATGAACGGGAAGGCCACGTCGCGTGCGCCGATCTGCAGGGGCACGACGAGGTTGAAGAACGCGACCAGCAGCGCCATGGCCATGAAGAAGATCATGATGGTGCCGTGCGCCGAGAAGACCTGGTCGAAGTGATGCGGCGGCAGATAGCCCGGCCCGTCGAGCGCGATGGCCTGCTGCAGGCGCATCATGACGGCGTCGGCGAAGCCGCGCACGAGCATCAGCCCGGCGACGACGAGATACATGACCCCGATGCGCTTGTGATCGACCGAAGTCAGATACTCGCGCCAGAGCCAGCCCCATTTGCCGAGTTTGGTGATAAGGCCAGCCGTACCGATTGCGAGGATCGCCATGAAGACGGTCGCCCCCATGATGATGGGTTCGTGGTACGGGATCGCCTCAAGCGTTAGTTTGCCGAACATGGCTTACCCCTTGGTTACACAATTTGCGCCATTCACATCGAAGCGGCCATAGTTGTATTTGGCGACGATGTTGTTGAAGAGCTTCGGATCGACGGTCGAGAAATAGCGCACTGCGACCTTCTCGCTCGGACGCGCGACACCGGCGTAGACGTCCATGCTCAACGCCTCGGGCGCTGTCTTGACCTTCTTGATCCACGCGTCGAAGTCGCCGTTGGACATGGCGAGCGCGCGGAACTTCATGTCGGAGAAGCCTGCGCCGCTGTAGTTCGCCGAGATGCCCGCGTAGTCGCCGGCGTGATCGGCGAGCAGGTGCAGACGGGTCTGCATGCCGGCCATTGCATAGATCTGGCCGCCGAGCTGCGGGATGAAGAACGAGTTCATCACCGAATCCGACGTGATGCGGAAGTTCACCGGCGTGCCGACCGGGAACGCGAGCTGGTTCACCGATGCGACGCCGAGGTCCGGATAGATGAAGAGCCACTTCCAGTCGAGCGCGACGACTTCGACGTTGATCGGCTTGACATCCGATTGGAGCGGCTTGTACGGATCGAGCTCGTGCGTGGTCTTCCACGTCAGGATCCCGAGGTACAGGATGATGATGGCCGGAATGGTCCAGATCACGACCTCGATGGCCGTTGAGTGCGCCCACTTCGGAGCGTAGGTGGCGTTCTTGTTCGACGCCCGATAGCGCCACGCGATGAACAGGGTGAGCAGAATCACCGGGACCACCACGAGAAGCATGGTGTAGGTCGCGGTGGCGATCAGCGAGGATTCCGCCGCGCCAATCACGCCCTTCGAGTCCAACACTTCCAGCTTGCAGCCCGAAAGACAGAGACTGGCTATCAACCCTGATAACAACGGCACTGCTAAACGTTGGGTATTTTCATTCATTGCATTCGCTGGTTTGTTTGATCGAAGCGTCCCGGAAGAGCGCCGTTACGCGGCGTGGCGCCGCGTCAGGATCATGCCACGCGCGATTTTTCGCGATGGCGCGAATGTTTGGAAATTTGTTTCAGATCAAGCTTATGCGACAGGGTGTCGCGTGGGATATCGCCCTTCCGGACCGAGTGAGGTCGGGAGCACAGTCCGCAACAACGGAATACGGTCGCGGATGTAATAAAACGTAGGTCGAGGGCGGTGCATCGTTTGGATTACTCCCTCGGGACTAGCGACACATCGACGCCGCATCCCAGCGGCGAATAGGCGTCGCGCACGAGGCTCCCTAACCTTGTCGGCATGGCTACAACGACAAGGAAACGACGATGAGCGTCGCCAGGGCAGCCCTGCCAACCACCGCGTCCACCGATACGCGCGCATGGCGCGTGCTCGGCGCAAGCACCTTCGCATTCACGATCTGCTTCGCCGTCTGGATGGTCTTCGCCATCCTCGGCATTCCGCTCAAGAAGCAACTTCATCTCAGCGATACCGAGTTCGGCCTCATCGCCGCGATGCCCGTGCTCACGGGTTCGCTCGCGCGCGTGCCGCTCGGCATCTGGACCGACCGCTTCGGCGGCCGCACTGTCTTCTTCTGGACGATGGCCGTCACCATCGTCCCGATCTGGCTCGTCGCCTACGCCACCGAGTTGTGGCAGTTTCTCGTGCTGGGCTTGTTCGTCGGCTTCGCGGGCGCATCGTTTTCGGTGGGCACGCCGTATGTCGCGCGCTGGTTCCCGAAGTCGCGACAGGGTTTCGCGATGGGCATCTTCGGCGCGGGCAACTCCGGCGCCGCGCTCACCAAGTTCGTCGCGCCGGTGCTCATCATGGCAGCCGGCACGTGGACCATCGTGCCCAAGGTCTATTCCGTTGCGATGCTCGTCACGGCGCTCGTCTTCTGGCTCGTGTCCGCATCGAACCCGGCGCACCGCAGCGCGAGCACGCAGGGCTTCGTCGCGCAACTGGCCGTGCTGAAAGACCGGCGCGTGCTGCGTTACGCGCAGTTCTATTCGGTCGTGTTCGGCGGCTATGTCGGCCTCGCGTTGTGGATGCCGCAGTACTACGTGAACCAGTACGGCTATGGCATCGAGCGGGCCGCATTCCTCGCGGCATGCTTCTCGCTGCCCGGCGGCGTGCTGCGCGCGCTGGGCGGCTGGATGTCCGACCGCTTCGGCGCGTATCGCACGACGTGGATCGTCATGTGGGTCGCGCTCGCGTGCTTCTTCCTGTTGAGCTATCCGGTGACGGATTTCGTCGTCCGCGCGAAGGACGGCCCGCTCACGTTCCATATCGCGATGGGGCCGGTCACGTACACCGCGCTGATGTTCGTCGTCGGCGTGGCGATGGCGGTCGGGAAGGCGTCGGTGTTCAAGTTCGTGTCGGACGAATTTGCCGCGAACATCGGCGCGGTGTCGGGCGTCGTCGGTCTCGCGGGCGGACTCGCCGGCTTCCTGCTGCCCATCTTCTTCGGGATGCTGGTCGACCTCACGGGCGTGCGTACCACCTGCTTCATGCTGATGTTCGGCGCGACCGCCATCAGCCTGATCTGGATGCATTTCACGTTCGAGCGTCCGCGCAATGAAAGCCCGGAACTCGCCGCAAGCGCGCACTGAATTTCCACAAGGCGCGCGTGTCGCGCCGTCATCATCGAGAAATCGTCATGTCAAGATATCTACTCACCGTCTGGGAGCCGGAAAACGCGGCCTTCTGGCGTGCGACCGGCGAATCGGTCGCCCGCCGCAATCTCTGGATCTCGATTCCCGCGCTGGCGCTGGCCTTCGTCGTGTGGTCGCTGTGGAGCGTCGTCGTCGTCAGTCTCGACAAGGGCGGCTTCCATTTCACGAAAGACCAGCTGTTCTGGCTCACCGCGTTGCCGCCGCTTTCGGGAGCGACGTTGCGCATCTTCTATTCGTTCCTCGTGCCGATCTTCGGTGGCCGGCGCTTCACCGCGTTTTCCACGGCGAGCCTGCTGATTCCCGCGATCGGCATGGGCTTCGCGCTGCGCGATCCGTCGACGACGTATCCGACGCTGCTCATCCTCGCATTGCTGTGCGGTCTCGGCGGCGCGAACTTCAGCTCGTCGATGGCGAACATCAGCTTCTTCTTTCCGAAGGAGAAGAAGGGCTTCGCGACCGGCATGAACGCGGGCATCGGCAATCTCGGCGTCTCGATCGTGCAGTTCGTCACGCCGCTCGTGATCTCGGCGAGCGTGTTCGGCGCGTTCGCGGGCCAGGGTCACGACTATGTCGTGAAAGGCGTCGAGCACAGCGTCTGGCTGCAGAATGCGGGCTTCATCTGGGTGCCGTTCATCGTGGTCGCGTCGCTCGCGGCGTGGTTCGGCATGAACGATATCGCGGATGCGAAGGCATCGTTCAGCGAGCAGGCCGTCATCTTCAGGCGCAAGCACAACTGGCTGATGTGCCTGCTGTATGTCGGCACGTTCGGCTCCTTCATCGGCTTCTCGGCGGGTCTCGCGCTGTTGACGAAGGCGGAGTTTCCGTCGGTCGATCCGACCGCGTATGCGTTCCTCGGGCCGCTCGCGGGCGCGCTCACGCGTCCGCTCGGCGGCTGGGTCTCCGACCGTCTCGGCGGCGCGCGCGTGACGCTGTGGACCTTCATCGCGATGATCGCCGCCGTCTTCGGCGTGATGACGTGCCTGCCGCATGGCGGCTCGGACGGCAGCTTCTCCGGCTTCCTCGCGATGTTCATCGCACTGTTCGCGCTGACGGGCATCGGCAACGGCTCGACCTTCCGCATGATTCCGGTGATCTTCCTCACGCAGAAGCAGCGCGAAGGCGAAGGCAAGTCCGACGCGGCAAAGAAGCAGGCGCTGCACGAAGCGGGCAAGGAATCGGCCGCGGTGCTCGGCTTCGCGGGCGCGATCGGCGCGTACGGCGGCTTCTTCATTCCGCGCAGCTTCGGCACGTCGATGAGCGCGACCGGCTCGCCCGACGCCGCGCTCTGGTGCTTCATCGGTTTCTACGCGCTGTGCGCGGCCGTGACGTGGTTCTGCTACGCGCGGCGCAATGCGGCAATGCCGTGCTGAACTAGTCCGAAAGGCGTAGACGACCTAGTCCGCATGACGCGCGGCGTCGCCCCATTCGAGGAATGGGCGCGCACGCGGCGCGTCCCTACACTCGAATCAACGAATACATGGCCGTTCGCGGCCGACACGCCCGGAGATACGGATGAGTCACTTTCTGGACCGGCTGAAGTTCATGTCGCGCATCAAGTCCAATTTTTCGAATGGACACGGCGCGGTGGTGAACGAAGACCGCAAATGGGAAAACGGCTATCGCAGCCGATGGCAGCACGACAAGATCGTGCGTTCCACGCATGGCGTGAACTGCACGGGCTCGTGCTCGTGGAAGGTCTATGTCAAGAACGGTCTGATCACGTGGGAAACGCAGCAGACGGACTATCCGCGCACGCGTCCCGATCTGCCGAATCACGAGCCGCGCGGCTGTCCGCGCGGCGCGTCGTATAGCTGGTACGTGTACTCCGCGCAGCGCGTGAAGCATCCGATGATTCGCGGCCGTCTCATCGAGATGTGGCGCGAGGCGCGCAAGACGCTCGATCCGGTCGCGGCGTGGGCGTCGATCTGCGAAGACAAGGCGAAGGCGCAGCGCTACAAGAGCGTGCGCGGCCTCGGCGGCTTCGTGCGCGCAGACTGGGACACGGCGAGCGAGATCATCGCGGCGGCGAATGCGTACACCATCGGCAAGTACGGCCCCGACCGCGTGATCGGCTTCTCGCCGATTCCCGCGATGTCGATGGTCTCCTACGCCGCCGGCGCGCGCTACCTGAGTCTGATCGGCGGCGCGTGCCTCTCTTTCTACGACTGGTATTGCGACCTGCCGCCCGCATCGCCGCAAATCTGGGGCGAGCAGACGGACGTGCCCGAATCGGCCGACTGGTACAACTCCACGTATCTGATGGTGTGGGGCTCGAACGTGCCGCAAACGCGCACGCCGGACGCGCACTTCTACACGGAAGTGCGCTACAAGGGCACGAAGACGGTGGCGGTCTCGTCCGATTACGGCGAGATGGTGAAGTTCGGCGATATCTGGCTCGCGCCGAAGCAGGGCACCGATGCCGCGCTCGCGATGGCGATGGGCCATGTCGTGCTGAAGGAATTCCACGCGAGCGGCAAATCCGCGTACTTCCGCGACTACGTGAAGCGCTATACCGACATGCCGATGCTCGTCGTGCTGCGCGAACACGAAAACACGCTCGTGCCCGATCATTTCCTGCGCGCATCGCAACTGCAGAACGATCTCGACGAAGCGAACAATCCGCAATGGAAGACGCTCGTCATCGACGAGACGAGCGGCGAGATCGTCGCACCGAACGGCACGATCGGCTTTCGCTGGGGCGAGTCGAATCACAACGACGGCGCGAAGGTCGGGCGCTGGAATCTCGAACTGAAGGACGGCGGCTCGGGCCGCGATATCGATCCGCGTCTGTCGCTCATCGGCGCGCACGACGAAGTGGCCGACGTGAGCTTCCCCTACTTCGGCGCGGAACATGACGCGCTGCTCGCGCGCCGCGTGCCGGTCAAGCGCATCACGCTGGCGGACGGCTCGAGCGCGTGCGTCGCGACGGTGTACGACTTGCAGATGGCGAACTACGGCGTCGATCAGGGTCTCGGGGGCATGAACGTCGCCGCATCCTACGATGACGACGTGCCCTACACGCCCGCATGGCAGGAGAAGCACACGACCGTGCCGCGTCATCTCGTCATTCAGGTGGCGCGCGAGTTCGCGGACAACGCCGACCGCACGCAGGGCAAGAGCATGGTGATCGTCGGTGCGGCGCTGAATCACTGGTATCACAACGACATGATCTATCGCGGCATCATCAATCTCTTGATGATGTGCGGCTGCGTCGGCAAGAGCGGCGGCGGCTGGGCGCATTACGTCGGCCAGGAAAAGCTGCGTCCGCAGTTCGGCTGGGCGCCGCTCGCGTTCGCGCTCGACTGGTCGCGCCCGCCGCGTCAGATGAACGGCACGTCGTTCTTCTATAACCACACGAGTCAGTGGCGTCACGAGAAAGTCGCGCTCGACGAGATTCTCGGGCCGACCGCCGACAAGTCGCGCTACGAGAACCTCTCGATGCTCGACATGAACGCCAAGTCCGAACGCATGGGCTGGCTGCCGTCGGCGCCGCAACTCGGTGCGAATCCGCTCGATATCGTCGATGCAGCGAAGCGCGCGGGCCGCGATCCGATCGACTATACGGTCGAGCAACTGAAGTCGGGCGCGCTCGATTTCGCCTGCGACGATCCCGACAATCCCGCGAACTTCCCGCGCAACATGTTCGTGTGGCGCTCGAACATTCTCGGCAGCTCGGGCAAGGGACACGAATACTTCCTGAAGTATCTGCTCGGCACGCAGAACGCGCTGTTCGCCGACGAAGCCGACGCGATCAAGCCCGCCGAAGTCAATGTGCGCGACGCCGCCGAAGGCAAGCTCGATCTGCTGACCGTGCTCGATTTCCGCATGAGCACGACATGCCTCTATGCGGACATCGTGCTGCCGAGCGCGACGTTCTACGAGAAGAACGACCTAAACACATCGGACATGCATCCGTTCATCCATCCGTTATCGGAGGCGGTGCAGCCGTTGTGGGAGAGCAAGAGCGACTGGGAAATCTATAAGGCGATCGCGAAGAAGTTCGCGGAGATCGGCGGCAAGCATCTGGGCACACGCACCGATCTCGTCTGCACGCCGCTCATGCACGACACGCCGGGCGAACTCGGCCAGGCATTCGAGCCGAAGGACTGGCGTCACGGCGAATGCGATCTGATTCCCGGCAAGACCGCGCCTTCGATGACGCTCGTCGAGCGCGACTACAACGCGATCTACGACAAGTTCACATCGGTCGGTCCGCTGCTGGAAAAGCTCGGCAATGGCGGCAAGGGCATCAACTGGAACACGGCGCATGAAGTGGACGAACTCGCGTCGCTGTCGGGCGAGAACAAGGGACGTCCGCGCCTCGACACCGCAGTCGATGCCGCCGAAATGATCCTGACGTTCGCGCCCGAAACGAACGGCCACGTCGCGGTGAAGGCATGGGAAGCGCTCTCGAAGATCACGGGCCGCGACCACACGCATCTCGCGGTCGGCCGCGAGCACGACAAGATCCGCTTCCGCGATGTTCAGGCGCAACCGCGCAAGATCATCTCCGCACCGACGTGGTCAGGGCTCGAATCGGAAGAAGTCAGCTACAACGCGGGCTATACGAACGTGCACGAGCTGATTCCATGGCGCACGCTCACGGGGCGGCAACAGTTCTATCAGGATCATCGGTGGATGCTGGACTTCGGCGAAGGCTCGTGCGTCTACAAGCCCGCGATCGACACCAAGACCATTTCGCCGATGCTCGGCGCTATGCCCAACGGCGAGCATGAACTCGTGCTGAACTGGATCACGCCGCACCAGAAGTGGGGCATCCACTCCACGTACACGGACAACCTGCGCATGCTCACGCTGTCGCGCGGCGGTCCGCACGTGTGGGTGTCGGAAGCGGAGGCAAAGGCAGCCGGCCTTGCGGACAACGACTGGGTCGAAGTGTTCAACGTGAACGGCACGCTGACGGCGCGCGTCGTCGTGAGCCAGCGCGTGCCGCGCGGCATGTGCCTCATGTATCACGCGCAGGAAAAGATCATCAACGTGCCGGGCGCGGAGACGAGCGGCATGCGCGGCGGCATCCATAACTCGGTGACGCGCACGGTGCTGAAACCCACGCACATGATCGGCGGATACGCGCAACAGGCCTACGGCTTCAATTACTACGGCACCGTGGGCAGCAACCGCGACGAATACGTCATCGTGCGCAAGATGAAAAAAGTGGAATGGCTCGAAGGCCCGCTCAAGGAAGGAGCAGCATCATGAAGATCCGCGCCCAGGTGGCGATGGTTTTGAATCTCGACAAGTGCATCGGCTGCCACACCTGTTCCGTGACGTGCAAGAACGTGTGGACCTCGCGCGATGGCGTCGAGTACGCATGGTTCAACAACGTCGAGACGAAGCCGGGTATCGGCTATCCGAAGCAGTGGGAGAACCAGGAGAAGTGGAACGGCGGCTGGGTCCGCAAGAGCGACGGCAGCCTCGAGCCGCGTCAGGGCGGCAAGCTGAAAGTGCTGGCGAACCTCTTCGCGAACCCGAATCTCCCGGCGATCGACGACTACTACGAGCCGTTCACGTACGACTACGAGCGCCTGCAAAACGCGCCGCTCTCGGAGACGCCGCCCACCGCGCGCCCCGTGTCCGCGATCACCGGCAAGAAGATGGACAAGATCCACTGGGGGCCGAACTGGGAAGACGATCTCGGCGGCGAGTTCGATTCGCGCGGCCGCGACGCGCTCTTCGAAAACGTGCAGAAGGAGATGTACTCGACCTTCGAGAACACCTTCATGATGTATCTGCCGCGCCTGTGCGAGCACTGCCTGAATCCGGCGTGCGTGGCGTCGTGTCCGTCGGGATCGGTGTACAAGCGCGAGGACGACGGCATCGTGCTCGTCGATCAGGACAAGTGCCGTGGATGGCGCATGTGCGTGTCCGGCTGCCCGTACAAGAAGATGTACTTCAACTGGAAGTCGGGGAAGGCGGAGAAGTGCGTGTTCTGCTATCCGCGCATCGAGGCGGGCGAGCCGACCGTGTGCTCGGAAACGTGCGTGGGCCGTATCCGCTATCTCGGCGTGATGCTGTATGACGCGGACCGCATCGCCGAAGCGGCATCCGTCGAAGCGACGACCGACCTGTACCAGTCGCAGCTCGATCTGTTTCTCGATCCGCACGATCCGCACATTCAGGCCGAAGCGCTGCGTCAGGGCATCGCGCAAAGCTGGCTCGACGCCGCGAAGCGCTCGCCGGTGTATCGCATGGCGTGCGAGTGGAAGGTCGCGTTCCCGCTGCATCCCGAGTACCGCACGCTGCCGATGGTGTGGTACGTGCCGCCGCTTTCGCCGATTCAATCGGCCGCGGACGCGGGCCATATGGGCCTGAACGGCGTGATTCCCGATGTGAAGAGCCTGCGCATTCCGATGCGCTATCTCGCGAACCTGCTCACCGCCGGTGATGAAGCGCCCATCGTCGCGGCGCTCGATCGCATGCTCGCGATGCGCGCCTACAAGCGCGCGCAAAACGTGAATGGCGTGAAGGACGAAGCCGTGCTGAGCGACGTTGGCTTAACCGCTCGGCAGGTGGAAGAGATGTATCAACTGATGGCGATAGCGAACTACGAGGACCGTTTCGTCGTGCCGTCGTCGCACAAGGAAATGGCGCACGACAGCTTCGACGAAAAGGGCAGTTGCGGCTTTTCGTTCGGCAATTGCGGCTCGCCGGGCGCGTCGGACGGATCGCTCTTCGGTTCGCGAACGCATGGCGAAGTGAGCTACGCGGCGCTGCCGAAGTCGCGCAAGAAGGCTTTGTCGGAAAGCTGATGGAGGATCAAACGATGTCGCTCTATTCCATTCTTTCCGCCTTGCTCGACTATCCCGAGCCCGCGTTGCTCGACGCACTGCCGGAAATCGAATCCGCGCTGCAGGACTGGCCGCAGGCCGAAGCGCGTCTCGCGCCGCTCATCGCGTCGCTGAAGCGTCCGTTGATCGAATCGCAGCAGACGTATGTCGCGACCTTCGATCGCAATCCGTCGCACTCGCTGCATCTCTTCGAGCACATTCACGGCGAAAGCCGCGATCGCGGCCAGGCAATGGTCGATCTGCTCGACGAGTATCGCGGTCTCGGCCTCGATATCGAAGCGAACGAGTTGCCCGATTACGTGCCGCTCTTTCTCGAAGTGCTGGGCGCGGTCGAACCGGCGCGCGCGCAATCATTGCTCGATGACGCGATTCACGTGCTCAATGCGATCGGCGAGCGCCTCGCGCGCGATCAGAGTCCGTATGCCGCGGTGTTCGCGGTCTTGCGTGAATCGAGCGCGGTCGAGCCGCGTCCGCTCGCAGCGCCGCCCGTGCGCGACATGGACGAGATGCTCGAAACCTTCGGGCCCGGTCCGGACGGCGTCGAGCCGCTGCTCGCGCCGATGCGCGGGCAGACGCAGACCATCCGCTTTCATCCGCGCGGCGCCGTAAAGGGTGCGAGCGCATCCATTGCAAAGGACGCACGATGAACATGTTCAACGCCTTCGTGTTCGGCATCTATCCGTACATCGCCGCCAGCATCTTTCTGTTCGGCAGCCTCGTGCGCTTCGAGCGCGAGCAATACACGTGGAAAGCGGACAGCACGCAGCTCGTCGATCGCGGCAATCTCAGGCTCGGCAATATCCTGTTCCACATCGGCATTCTGGGGCTGTTCTTCGGTCATCTCGTGGGTCTGCTCACGCCGGTCGCGGTGTGGGATGCGCTCGGCATCGAGCACAGTGTCAAGCAGGCTGTTGCGATGGTCGCGGGCGGCGTGATGGGCACGATGTGTCTCGCGGGCCTGCTGATCCTGCTGCATCGCCGCCTGACGAGCGCGCGGCTGTCCGCCGTGACGAAGATCGGCGACCGCGTATTGCTGCTGTGGATTCTCGTCACGCTGCTGCTCGGTCTTTCGACGATCGGCGTGTCGGCCGGTCACATGGACGGCTCGATGATGGTGCGCCTCATGACCTGGGCGCAGCATATCGTCACGTTCCGGGCCGATGCCGCGAGCTACGTCGCTTCTGCGCCGCTGCTCTTCCGTGTACATTTGTTCATGGGCATGAGTCTTTTCGTGATCTTCCCGTTCACGCGTCTCGTGCATGTGTGGAGCGGCTTCGCTTCGCTCGGCTATCTCACGCGGGCGTGGCAACTGGTCCGCAGCCGCTGAGTCTTGAACCGGAGAATGTCTTGCCATCGTTTCGCGAACGTCTGACCACGCGCATCGTCACGCTGTCGATGGTGGCGCTGATTCTCGTGCTCGCGATGATCGGCGGGACGCTCTGGCTCTCGTGGCAACTCCAGGGCGCGGGCGCCGCCATCAACGATGCAGGCAGCCTGCGCATGCGTTCGAACGCGGTGGCGATCGCGCTGCTCGAACGCAAGGCGATATCGCCTTCGACGTTGCAATCGCACGTCGATCAGATGAACGCGACGCTCGATCGCTTGCGACACGGCGACGCAGCCCGCCCGCTCTTTCTCCCCGACGACGCGAACGTGCATCGCCAGTTCGAGAACGTCGCGAGCGCGTGGCATGCGCCGCTGGAACCGGATGTACGTCAGGCCCTGGCCGGCGATCCGGACGCGGTGCCGCGTTATCTGCGCGAACTGCCGGGCTTCGTCGCAGGCGCGGACGAGCTCGTCGGTCTGATCGAACAGGAAAACGCGCGCAAGACGGCGTGGCTGCGCATGTCGCAGATGGCGCTCGCCGCGATGGCATGCCTCGGCACGGTGGCGATCGTGTATCTGCTCTATCTGTGGATCGTCGTGCCGGTTCAACGCCTGCAGGAAGGTCTTGCGCGCATCGAGGGCCGCGAGTTCGACGCGCGTTTGCCCGTCGAGACACAAGACGAGTTCGGCCGTCTCGCTGCGGGTTTCAATCGCATGGCCGCTGAAATGCAGACGCTCTATCAAGACCTCGCGGGGTGTGTCGAAGCGAAGACCGCCGAGCTTGCGGCGCAGAACCGCGAGCTTACGACGCTGTATGAAATGGCCGCGTTCCTCAATCAGCCAAACGATGTCGATGCGTTGTGCCGCGGCTTTCTCGCGCGCCTCACGCGTCAATTCGACGCGGACGGTGCGGCGGTTCGTCTCGTTTCGGCGCAAGGCGATCAGGTGCGTCTGATCGGATCGGAAGGACTGCCCGCCGATCTGCTTCAGGACGAACGCTGCTTCGCCGCGAATGCCTGCGTGTGCGAAGAACGGTCCTGCGAGCGCGCGGGCTTCGCGAGCGTGGCCTCGTTCGATATCGTGTCGCAAGGCGAGAAGCTCGGCGTCTTCTCGCTGCATTTCAGCGGCGAGCGAACCATTCCGGCGTCGGAGGCGCAGTTGCTCGAAACGCTCGGCGCGCATTTCGGCACCGCGCTCAAGAGCCGGCGGCTCGCGGCGCTCGCGCGGCAGTTCGCGGTATCGGAAGAGCGCAATCTCGTCGCGCAAGGACTGCACGACAGCATCGCGCAAAGTCTCAACTTTCTGAAGATGCAGGTGCATCTGCTCGATGCGGCGACGCGCGAGGCACGCATCGACGAGATCCGCGACATCGTGCCGCTGCTCGCGGGCGGCGTGGACGAAAGTTACGACGACGTGCGCGAGTTGCTGATCAACTTCCGCACGAGACTCGGCAGCGGCGAGTTGCGGCGCGCGGTCGACGAATCCATCGATCGCTTCGGCGTGCAGACGGGCATCGCGCCCACGCTCGACTATCGCGACGAAGGCGGCCTGCCCATGCCGCCCGATCAGCAATTGCAGGTGCTGTTCATTCTTCAGGAGGCACTCTCGAACATTCGCAAGCACGCAGAAGCACAGCGCGTAAACGTGACGATCGTCAATGGCCGTGATTTCACCCTCCTTGTCGAGGATGATGGCCAGGGCTACGATCCGGATGAGATGGCCGCCCTGGGCGAGACGCACGTCGGCTTTCACATCATGCGCGAGCGCGCGCGAAGGCTCGGCGCCACGCTTCGACTGGCCGGAGCACCGGGACGCGGCGCACGCGTCGAACTCATTCTTCCGGGCGAGGCGCGTCAGGCCGCCTGAGCGTTATCGAAGGCGTCCGTTTCCCGTGCTGCTCCGAGTCGTGCCATGACCATCCGCATCCTGTTGATCGACGATCACGCGCTGTTTCGCTCAGGCGTCAACGCGCTTCTGCAACGGCAGTCCGATTTCGAAATCGTCGGCGAAGCGGCGGACGGGCTCGACGGCCTCAAGCGCGCGAAGCAGTTCCTTCCGGACGTCATCCTGCTCGATCTCAACATGCCCGGGCTTTCCGGGCTCGAAACGCT
The DNA here is from genome assembly GCF_900044055.2 of Caballeronia calidae. Classification (GTDB taxonomy): domain Bacteria; phylum Pseudomonadota; class Gammaproteobacteria; order Burkholderiales; family Burkholderiaceae; genus Caballeronia; species Caballeronia calidae. Next base: position 31,875 of record NZ_FCOX02000034.1, read on the forward strand.
GAAGCTGCTCGTGCAGGACGTGTCGCATAGCGCGGTCGTGATGCTCACCGTTTCCGAGGATGTCGAGGAACTCACGCTCGCATTGCGCGCAGGCGCGTGCGGCTATCTGTTGAAGAGCATCGAGCCGGACACGCTCGCGGACGCGATCCGCAAGGCGGCGGCGGGCCAGCCCGTCATCGCCGATGACATGACGGCGAAGCTCGTCGCGAGCATGCGCGCGACGAAACCCGCGCCTGCGCCGGCGCAAGCGGTTGCGGCGGATTCACTCACCACGCGCGAACGCGACATCATGCGCGAACTGGCGCGCGGCGCGAGCAACAAGGAAATCGCGCGCACGCTGATGCTTGCGGAAAGCACGGTGAAGATTCACGTGCGCAACATCCTTCGCAAACTCAATCTCACCAGCCGCGTGCAAGTGGCGATCTACGCGGTCGGACATGGAACTCCCGATGCGCCGCAGACCACGGAAGCCGCGTGAGCGACCGGCGCCACGCAGCGAAGCGCGCAATACATCGAGCCGTACAACATGAATTCATTTCAAAGCGAATCACACATGACCACTCACGCACATTCATTCGCGCCGCTCACGATTCGCGGGCGCAGCCTGCTGCCGATCGTGCAGGGCGGCATGGGCGTCGGCGTGTCCGCGCATCGCCTGGCGGGCAGCGTGGCGCGCGAAGGCGCGCTCGGCACCATTGCGAGCATCGACCTGCGCCATCACCATGACGATCTGCTCGCCATGTGCCGCGAAGATGCTTCGCGCGAGATGCTGGAGCGCGCCAATCTCATCGCGCTCGCGCGTGAAGTCAAGGCGGCGCGTGCGTTGTCGGAAGGGCGCGGCATGATCGCCGTCAACGTGATGAAGGCCGTGCGCTCGCATGCGGACTACGTGCGCGTCGCGTGCGAGGAAGGCGCCGATGCCATCGTGATGGGCGCGGGCCTGCCGCTCGATCTCCCCGATCTCACGCAAGGCTGCGATATCGCGCTGATCCCGATTCTTTCCGATAGCCGCGGCGTCACGCTCGTGCTCAAGAAGTGGATGAAGAAGGGCCGCTTGCCCGATGCCATCGTGATCGAGCATCCGGCGCACGCGGGCGGGCATCTCGGCGTGACCGACGTCGCCGACATGCACGACGAGCGCTTCGGTTTCGAGCGCGTGCTCTCGGAACTCGATGCATCGTTCGCGTCGCTCGGGCTGAAGCGCTCGGATGTGCCGGTGATCGTCGCGGGCGGCATCAACAGTCATGAGGCCGTGCGCACATGGCTCGCGGCCGGCGCGAACGGCGTGCAGATCGGCACGCCGTTCGCGGTCACCGAAGAGGGCGACGCGCATCCGGCGTTCAAGCGCGTGCTGGCCGAAGCGGAGCCGGAGGACATCGTCGAATTCGTCAGCGTGACCGGCTTGCCCGCGCGCGCCGTGAAGACACCGTGGCTCATGCGCTATCTGCGCAACGAGGAACGCATCCGCACGAAGATCGGCGCGCGCAAGCAGACGTGCCCGTCGTCGCTCGAATGTCTCACGGCGTGCGGCCTGCGCGACGGCATCGAGAAGTTCGGGCACTTCTGCATCGATACGCGTCTCGCGGCGGCATTGCGCGGCGATGTCGGCAATGGCCTGTTTTTCCGCGGGCGTGAAAGGCTGCCATTCGGCGCGGCGATCCGCAGCGTGCGCGATCTGATCGAGCTGCTGCTGACAGGCGCGACGAAGGCCGCGCCCGCCGCGTGTTGAGACACCGAAACAGGCTGTTTCGCTGCGAGCCGTGACCGATCGTCGCGTTCCTATTGGCTTGAACGAGGCGCGGCGCTAGTCTTGATGTCGACGGCTCGCACGCAGCAACAGAAGGAGTATCGACACGATGTCCAAGCGCTTTCCCCTGAATCCGAAGCATCCCGAACGCAATTGCTGGGGCTGCGATCACTATTGCGGAACCGACGCCATGCGCTGCGGCAACGGTTCGAGCCGCACGCAGCATCCCGCTGAGCTTCTCGGCGAAGACTGGTACGAACAGGGCGACTGGGGCATCGAGGTCGAAGAGAACGCGAAGTCGATTCAGCCGGGCGCCAAAGCCAATTAACGCACGATATCGGCGATCGTCACGTCGATGACGCCCGCGTCCTTCGAAGACACCGGCCCGCTCGTTCCCGTCATGTCGCCCGATGCGGGCCGCGCCTGCCCCGACGCCGACACCCGCGCATCGATGCTGATGCGCGAGAAATCGGAGAGACGGCGGCTCGGCGTCATCGACATGGAATCGTCGAGACGCACGGTCGCGGGCAACTGATTCGCGCTCAGGCGCCGCACGGCGAGCGGCATGCGCGATCCATCGTCGGCGAGCGCGTAGACGAAAACCGTATCGGTCGGACGGACGCGCTTTTCGAGCTCGGCGCTCAGCCGCACGCGGACTTCAACCGAAGCCGCTTTCGCAACACTTCCCTTCGCGGCGAGCGCGCGCGCCTCGTCGATATTCTTCCGCGCCTGCTGCGCGATCTCCGGCGCGAGATCCGGCACCTTGCTCAGACGCTCCCAGAACTGCATCGCGCTCGCGTAGTCGCGACGGTCGAACGCAGCCGACGCCGCCAGCGCGAGCGCTTTGGGCTCGTCGGGATCGAGCGCGAGCGCCGCGTCGATGACCTTCAGCGTCGCGTCGTTGAGATCGCCGCCGTTCGCGCTCGCCATGGCATCGGCGTAATCGGCGCGCAGCTCCGCATCGCGCGGACGCAATGCGACGGCGCGGCGATATGCCTCCGTCGCGTCGCCCGGACGATCGAGCGCCATGTATGAGCGCGCGAGCATGGTCCAGCCTTGCGCGTCGTCCGGATCGTCGCGCAGGCGCGCGGCAAGGCGGCTGACCGCGGCTTGCATCGACACGGGCGCGTCCGCGTGATCGCCCTTCGAGGCGACCGGTGCCGTCTGGATCGCGAGCGCGGCCGGATCGCCCACGCGCATGTAGAGCGTCAGCGCCGATGCCGGCACCAGCGCGATCAGCAAGCCGGCTAGCGCCGCGTGCATCGCGTGCGCGGTGCCCTGCGAGCCGGCGGGCGCGCGCAACATCGGCGGCACGACGCATAGAAGTGCGCCGAGCAACATCGCCGCAACGATCAGCCAGAACGCGATCATCGGTTCGAGCTCCTTTGACGCCGCGCGTTCCGGGCGCGGCGGATATGCATCGCCATCGCAAGCGCGCCCGCCAGCAGCACGGCCAGCGGACCGAACCACAGCGCCCACGTCACCGGCTTCATCGGCGGGCGATACAGCACGAAGTCGCCGTATCGGCGCACCATGTAGGCCTGAATCTGCTCGTCGCTCGCGCCTTGCTCGACCTGCTCGCGAATGCGCGCGCGCAGATCGGCGGCGAGATTCGCGTTGGAATCGGCGAGGCTCTGGTTCTGGCACACGACGCAGCGAAAGCGTTCCGCGAGATGGCGCGCGCGTTCGTCGTCGCGCGATTCCTGCGCGTGCGCGCAGCACATACATGCGAGGAGAAGCAGTGCGAAGCGGCTAATCACGCATCTTCTCCTTTTGCAGCTTGCCGATGAGCGGCAGGATCACGCGATCGAGCGATGCGCGCGTGAGCGGCCCGGCCTGCCGGTATCGCACGACACCCGCGCGGTCGATGACGAACGTCTCCGGCACGCCATACACGCCATAGTCGATGCCGGTGCGCCCGTCGCGATCCACGAACGAAGTGACGTACGGATCGCCCGCCGTTTCCAGCCATTGCAGCGCGGGCTCGCGGTCGTCCTGGAAGTTCAGCCCATACACCGGCGCCGCGCCGCTCGCCGCGAAGTCCATGAGCACGGGATGCTCGTCGCGGCACGCTTCGCACCACGATGCCCACACGTTCAGAATCCACACCTGACCGCGCAGCGCTTCCGATGACATCGTCTGGCTCGACGCATCGAGCTTCGGCAGATCGAACGCGGGCGCGGGCTTGCCGATGAGCGCCGAAGGCAGGCGTCGCGGGTCGTGCCGCAAACCCGCCGCGAGCACCGCGACGAGCAGACCGAAGACGACGAGCGGAATCAGGAAGCGCTTCATCGTCCGGTCTCGCCGATTGCGCGTGGCGCTTCATCGGCCATCGTCGCGGCGCGTTGCGATTGCGTCGCGCGCCGCCGCACGAAACGCCGGTCCGCCGCCGCGAGCAGGCCGCCGAGCGCCATCAGGATGCAGCCGCCCCAGATCCAGCGCACGAACGGCTTGATCTGGATGCGCACGGTCCACGCGTCGCTGCCGGAGGGTTGATCGAGCGCGACATAGAGATCGCGCAGGACGCCCTGATCGATGGCGGCTTCCGTCGTCGGCGTGTTCGACACGAGGAACTCGCGCTTCTCGGGATTGAGCGTCGCGATGGCGCGGCCGTCGCGCGTCACGCTGATCGTCGCGCGCGTCGCGCGATAGTTCGGGCCGTCGAGCGTACGAACGTCGTCGAGACGGAAACGATAGCCGCCGACATCGACACTTTGGCCTTTATCCAGACGGGCATCGTGTTCGACGGGAAAGCCCTTCACCATCGTCACGCCGACGATGAACACGCCGACGCCCGCGTGCGCGAGCCACATGCCGACGGTCGCGAGCCGCACGCGCTGCCTGCCTTTCACGAGGCGCTCATAGATGCTCGTTGCGATCGTCGTGAAGGTCCACGCGGCGAGCAGCAGGCCGAGACTCACGAACGGCCGTGACACGCCGGGCAGGAACGCCGTCGCGATGCTCACGAGCGCGGCCCAGCGCAGGCGCACGGCGATTTCCGGCAGACGCGCGACTTTCCATCGCGCGAGCGGCCCGATGCCCATCAGGAAGACGGCGGGCGTCATCAGCGGGACGAACACGCTGTCGAAGTACGGCGCGCCGACGGAAATCTTGTCGAGGTTGAGCGCGTCGAGGGCCATCGGATAGAGCGTGCCGAGCATCACCGAAGCGGCGGCCACGAGCATCAGCAGATTGTTCGACAGAAGCAGCGCCTCGCGCGATACCGCTTCGAACCCCACCGCCGACGATGCCGCACGCGGCGCGCGCCACGCGAAGAGCGCGAGGCCGCCGCCGCAGAAGAGCGCGAGCAGCGCGAGGATGAACACGCCGCGCGCGGGATCGGATGCGAATCCATGCACCGATGTCACGACGCCCGAGCGCACGAGGAAGGTGCCGAGCAGCGACAGCGAGAACGCGCAGATCGCGAGCAGCGCGCTCCACGCGCGGAACGCGCCGCGCTTCGCGGTGGCGGCGAGCGAATGAATCAGCGCGGTGCCGACGAGCCACGGCATGAACGACGCGTTCTCGACCGGGTCCCAGAACCACCATCCGCCCCAGCCGAGTTCGTAATACGCCCACGCGCTACCGAGCATGATGCCGAGCGTGAGGAACATCCACGCGGCCAGCGTCCATGCACGCGAGGCGCGCGCCCACGCGGCATCGAGCTTGCCGTCGAGCAGCGCGGCGATCGCGAACGCGAACGCGACCGAAAAGCCGACATAGCCCATGTACAGCAGCGGCGGATGGATCACCATGCCGGGGTCTTGCAGGAGCGGATTGAGGTCGCGGCCGTTCATCGCGGGCGGCATGATGCGCGTGAACGGATTCGACGTCAGCAGCATGAAGAGCAGAAAGCCCGCGTTGATCCAGCTCATCACGCCGAGCACGCGCGCGGCGAACGGCAGCGGCAGGCGGCGGCCGAACGCCGCGACGGCGATCATCCAGAGCGTGAGCAGCAGCGCCCAGAGCAGGAGCGAACCTTCGTGGCCGCCCCAGACCGCCGTGAAGCGATAGATCGCCGGCAATGCCGAATTCGAGTTGCCGATGACATAGAGGACGGAGAAATCGTCGTGAAGAAAGGACGCCGCGAGACAGCCGAACGCGATCGCGACGAAGCCGAATTGCCCGCACGCGGCGGGCGCGGCGACGCGCATCCATCGCTCGATGCGAAGACGCGCGCCGAGCATCGGCACGATGCCCGCGACGAGCGCGAGCAGCATCGCGAGAATCAGCGCGAAGTGGCCGAGCTCGGGAATCATCGGCGCGTTCCCGTGTTCGTGTCCGCCGACGCGCGCACTTCGCGCAATGCGCGTTCGAGTTGCGGCGGCGAGTACTTTTCATCGTGCTTCGCGAGGACTTCGTCGGCGTGGAAGCGGCCATCCGCGCCGAGCCTGCCTTGCGCGACCACACCGCTGCCTTCGCGGAAGAGATCGGGCAGCGCGCCCGCATAGGTGACCGGAACCGATGCGCGCTCGTCCGTGACGATGAAGCGCACGGTGCGGCCATCGGCATCGCGCGCGATCGAGCCACGTTCGACGAGTCCGCCCAGCCGGAAACGCTGCGTGCGCGTCTCTTCGTGCGACGCGATCTGGCTCGGACTCACGAAGAACATCACGTTGGCGCGAAACGCATTGAGCACGAACGCGCACGCAAGCCCCGCGCTCGCGATGCCGAGCGCGATGAATGCGAAGCGCCGATGCCGCGTCTTCATCGGCGCACCTCCGGCCCGCGCAGCGCGCGATGCACGAGCCATGCTTCCGCGGCCATCAGCAGGAACGTGATCGCCAACGCGGCGGACAGGATCGGATTGGCGATGAGCATCGACAGAGTGTTCATGCGGCGCGCTCCTCGATGCGTGACGGACGTTCATCGCTCGCGCGCACGCGTTCGGCGGTGCGCAGGATGACGCGCACCCGCGCAAGCGACACGGCGATCGCATACGACCAGAATCCCGCTGTCATCACGACGATGCCGCATACCATCGACTTTTCCATCGCCACGCCGCTGCCGAATCCGAGCGATGGCCCCTGATGCAGCGTGTACCACCATTGCACCGAGAAATAGATGATCGGGATGTTCACCACGCCGATCAGCGCGAGCACCGAACACGCACGGTCGGCGCGGCGCGTGCCGTCGATCGCGGCGTGCAGCGCGAGAAAACCCACGTAGAGAAAGAACAGGATCAGCTCGGACGTGAGGCGCGCGTCCCACACCCACCACGTGCCCCATGTCGGCTTGCCCCACAGCGCGCCGGAGATCAGCGCGATCGCGGTGAAGAGCGCGCCGGTCGGCGCGAGGGCACGCGCCATCATCGCGGAAAGACGCGCGTTCATCGCGAGATGCAGCGCGCTGTAGACGGCCATCACGAGGTAGATGAACATCGACATCCACGCGGCGGGCACGTGCACGAACATGATGCGGTAGATGTCACGTTGCAATGCATCGGCGGGCGCGATGCCGAGGCCGATCACGAGCCCCGCCACGATGAACACGACCGACGCGATGCCGAACCACGGCGTCGCGCGCGCGGCGAAGCGTTCGAAGTTGCGTGGAGACGCGTAGCGGAACCAGTTCATAGGCGCTATTCCATCGATATGCGTAAAGCCGCCGCGCTCGCCCACGGACACAGCCAGAGCGCGACGCACAGCGCCGCCGCGAGCAGCGAGAAGTTGGCGTTCGACCACGCGGCGCTCGCGGCGGGATCGGCCGCGCCGACGCCGAACACGAGCACGGGCACATAGAGCGGCAAGATCAGCAACGCGAGCACGACGCTGCCGCCGCGCACGCCGAGCGTGAGCGCCGCGCCCATCGAGCCGATCAGCGAGAGCAGCGGCGTGCCGATCAGCAGCGACGCCATCAGCATGACGATCGTGCGCGCATCGAGCCCGTATTCGAGCGCGACGACCGGCGCGAGCACGACGAGCGCGAGGCCGGTCGTCAGCCAGTGCGCGGCGATCTTGCCGAGCACGATGCCCGCGAGCGGTTGCGGCGAAAGCAGCATCTGTTCGAGCGCGCCGCTCGCGAAGTCGTTGCTGAAGAGCTGGCCGGCGGACAGCAGCGCCGCGAACAGCGCGGTGACCCACAGCACGCCCGGCGCGATCGCGTGAAGCAGCCTCGGATCGGGTCCGATGCCGAGCGGAAACAGGCTCGACGCGAGCACGAAGAACAGCAGCACGGACAGCGTCAGCGTGCGCGAGCGCCAGTTGAGGATCAGTTCGCGGCGGATCACCTGAAGCGTGAGCGCGATCATGCCGCGCTCCGCGCGAGTTGCAGATGCCGGGTGCGCGCGGCATCGACGGCAAGCGGACGATGCGTCGTCGCGACGAGCGTGCCGCCTTCGCGCAGATGATCGTCGATGCACGCGGCGAACCAGAGCGCGCCGGTGTCGTCGATGGCGTCGGTGGGTTCGTCGAGCAGCCAGAGCGGCTTGCCCGCGAGCACGAGCCGCGCGAGCGCGACGCGCCTTCTCTGCCCTTGCGACAGACGGCTCAGGCGCGTGTGCAGGAGCGGCAGCACGCCGGCGCGGTCGAGCACATCGCGCTCATTGACATGCGCCGCGTGCGCGCCGAGCAAGGCGGCAAAGCGAAGATTCTCCGCGACGGTCAGTTCGCCGTTGAAGCCGTCGGCGTGGCCGAGATAGGCGAGGTCGTGCCGGAAGCGTGCAGGATCGTCGCGCACGTTCACGCCGCGCCACGATACGTTGCCCGCGGCGGGCGGCAGCAAGCCCGCGAGCGCGGCGATCAGCGAGCTCTTGCCGCTGCCGTTCGCGCCGTGGATGAGCAAGGCCGCGCCGCCATCGACGCATAGATCCACGCCCGCCACGATGGTGCGGCTGCCGCGCATCACGTCGAGTTGCCGGGCGCTGAGCATCGATGCCTCCTCTCTCGTCGATAGCGCTGGCCGCCGCGCTCACTGCTTCTTCCGGTCATCGATCTCCTGAGCCTTCGCCATGTCGGGCAGTTCATGCGCGATGCCCTTGTGGCAATCGATGCACGTCTTTTCCCCCGTCTCCAGGAAACGTTGATGCGCCTCCTGCGCGCGCGGACTCTGCCGCGTGAAGTCCATGTACTGGAACGAATGACAGTTGCGGCATTCGAGCGAATCGTTGGCCTTGAAACGCGACCATTCGTGCTCGGCCAGTTCGAGCCGCTTGTCGAGGAATTTCTCGCGCGTGTTCACGGTGCCGAAGATCTTCGCCCACACTTCCTTCGACGCCTGCATCTTGCGCGCGATCTTGTCCGTCCAGTTATGCGGGACGTGGCAGTCCGAGCACTTCGCGTGCACGCCCGTGCGATTGCTGAAGTGGATCGTGTTCTTCAGCTCGGCATAGGTGTTGTCGCGCATCTCGTGACAGCCGGTGCAGAAGACTTCGGTGTTGGTCAGCTCCATCGCCGTGTTGAAGGCGCCCCAGAAAATCACGCCCGCAACGAAGCCGCCCAGCGTCAGAAAGCCGAGGCTGTAGTACAGGCTCGGCCTTCGGATGGTGATCCAGTAGCGCTTGATCAGTGCCCACATGATGGTCGCTCATCGTTTCTGTTTCTTGGATGCCGGCTGCTGCCTGATATCTTCGACGGCGACGAACGTATTACCGATCAGCAGCTTGGTGTCGGCCTGCGGAACGTGGCATTGCGTGCAGAAATAGCGGCGCGGCGACAGATGCCCGGACACGCTGCCGTCGCGGTCCATGTAATGCGAAATCGCGACGGGCACGGCGCCGCTCTCTTCGACGCGGCTGCGCGCATGACACGCGAGACAGCGGTTCGCGTTCTTGTCGACCTGGTAGTTGTCGATCTTGTGCGGGATCGTCGGCGGCTGCTGCGCATAGTTGAGGCCCCGTATCACGTCCTTGTTTTCGGTCGGCGCCATGAGCGGCGGCTTAGGCTCCGTGTCGAGCGGCGCCGTGCCGCGCAATGCGTCGTGGAACGGCACATCGGGGACCGTGGGCTGCGCGATCGCGAGCGCGGCCAGCGCGGTGAGCGATGCGATGACGACGGCGATGAACGTGCGCATGGCGTGCTCCTAGGCCCTGACGATCTTGACCGCGCACTTCTTGAAGTCGGTCTGGAACGAGATCGGATCGGTGGCGTCGAGCGTCACTTTGTTGATGAGCTGGCTCGAATCGAACCACGGCACGAACACAAGCCCGCGCGGAGGTTTGTCGCGGCCGCGTGTTTCGACGCGCGTGAGCATCTCGCCGCGCCGCGAGATCACGCGCACTTCCACGCCGCGCCGGATGCCGAGCGCCTTCGCGTCGTCGGGATGCATGAAGCACACCGCATTCGGGAACGCGCGATAGAGCTCGGGCACGCGACGTGTCATCGAGCCGGAATGCCAGTGCTCGAGCACACGCCCGGTGGCGAGCCAGAACGGATATTCCTTGTCCGGCGATTCGGCGGGCGGCTCGTAGGGCAGCGCGTAAATCACCGCGCGGCCATCCGGATTGCCGTAGAACTGCCAGCCCGTGCCGGCCTTCACGTAGGGATCGGTGCCTTCCTTGTAGCGCCAGCGCGTCTCCTTGCCATTGACGACCGGCCAGCGGATGCCGCGCGCCTGGTGATAGTCGTCGAACGGCGCGAGATCGTGGCCGTGTCCGCGGCCGAAGCTCGCGTATTCCTCGAACAATCCCTTCTGTATGTAGAAGCCGAACGCCGCGGCTTCGTTGTTGCGATACTTCGGGTCCACTTGCGACGCGGGAAACTTGTCGACCTGGCCGTTGCGATACAGCACGTCGTAGAGCGTCTTGCCCTTGTATTCCGGCTTCTTCGCGATCAGCTCGGCGGGCCAGACTTCCTCGACCTTGAAGCGCTTCGAGAATTCGACGATCTGCCAGAGATCCGAATGCGCGCCGCCGGGCGCCTGCACCATCTGATGCCAGAATTGCGTGCGCCGCTCGGCGTTGCCATACGCGCCTTCTTTCTCGACCCACATCGCGGACGGCAGGATCAGGTCGGCGGCGACGGCCGTGACCGTCGGATACACATCCGACACGACGACGAAATTCGATTCCTTGCGATACCCCGGCAAGCCCTCGTTGTTCATGTTCGCGGCGGCCTGCATGTTGTTGTTGACCATCACCCAGTAGGCGTTGAGCTTGCCGTCGTGCAGCATGCGGTTTTGCAGCACGGCATGAAAGCCCGGCTTGTCGGGGATGGTTCCCTCCGGCAGCTTCCAGATATGCTCCGCTTCCTCGCGATGCTTCGGGTTGGTCACGACCATGTCGGCGGGCAGCCGGTGCGAGAACGTGCCGACTTCGCGCGCCGTGCCGCACGCGGAAGGCTGTCCGGTCAGCGAGAACGGACTGTTGCCCGGCGTGGAGATCTTGCCCGTCAACAAGTGCAGGTTGTAGACCATGTTGTTGGCCCACGTGCCGCGCGTGTGCTGATTGAAGCCCATCGTCCAGAAGGAGACGACTTTCGTCTTCGGGTCCGCGTACAACTGCGCGAGCTGGTCGAGCTTGCTCTTCGGCACGCCCGAGAGCTTCGTCACGTAAGCCGCGTCGTAGCGCGAGACGAACTGCGCGAATTCGTCGAAGGTGATCGGCTGCGAGCCGTTCGGATCGCCGGCGTTCTTCGCCGCCTTCTGCAGCGGATGATCGGGCCGCAAGCCGTAGCCGATATCCGTGTTGCCCTTTTTGAAGACCGTGTGCTTGTCGATGAACTCGCGATTCACCTTGCCGTTCTTGATGATGTAATTCGCGATGTAGTTCATGATCGCGAGATCGGACTGCGGCGTGAAGATGATCGTCTCGTCGGCGAGATCGAACGAGCGGTGCTCGAACGTCGATAGCGTGACGACGCGCACGTCCGGGCTCGAAAGCCGCCGCGCCGTGACGCGCGTCCACAGCACCGGATGCATCTCGGCCATGTTGGAGCCCCACAGCACGAAGGCATCGGTTGCCTCGATGTCGTCGTAGCAGCCCATCGGCTCGTCCATGCCGAAGGTCCGCATGAAGCCCGTCACGGCCGAGGCCATGCAGTGCCGCGCGTTCGGATCGATGTTGTTGCTGCGAAAGCCCGCTTTCATCAGCTTGACCCCCGCGTAGCCTTCCCACACGGTCCATTGCCCCGAGCCGAACATGCCGATGGCCGTCGGCCCTTTCTCTTTCAGCACGCGCTTGAACTGCTCGGCCATCACGTTGAACGCGACGTCCCACGACACGGGCAGGAACTCGCCGTTCTTGTCGAACTTGCCGTCCTTCATGCGCATGAGCGGCGTGGTCAGGCGGTCCTGGCCGTACATGATCTTCGACAGGAAGTAGCCCTTCACGCAGTTGAGCCCGCGATTGACTTCGGCCTGCGGGTCCGCTTGCGTCGCGACGACCTGGTTGCCCTTCACGCCGACGAGCACGCCGCAGCCGGTGCCGCAGAAGCGGCAGGGCGCCTTCGACCACTTGATGTCGTCGCCGCCCTGCGCGACGGCTTCCATGCCGGGCAGCGTGATGCCCGCGGACGCGGCGGCCGTGGCGGCCGCCGTCTGCTTAATGAACGCGCGACGAGTCAGTTTCATCGGCGATGTCCTCGTTGAGCGAATCGGCGTGTTCGTGATGCTGATAGACGAGCGCGGTGCTCACGACACCGGGTATCGACTGCACCGCTTGCAGTTGTTCGGCGACACAGGAGGAGCGATCGCTTTCGAGCGTGAGGACGATCCTGCCCTCGGCGCTCGAACCGTGCACCTGAGCGCCGGGCAAAGCGGCGAGCGCATCGGCGACGCGTTGCAAGGCTTCTATTCGCGCGTATACAACGACGCCGGCGATATGAAACTCGCAAGACGTGTCCGTCTCGTCGTCGTAACGGGCGTTGGCATTGACGGGCATGTGCTCCATTTAATTTAAATAATCGCGAAGCTCGTTAATGATGCGGCGGGCCGCCAATCAGCATTTGGTAGAACCAGACCGCGAATCCGTAAGCGGCAATGATCATGACCGTGAGCACGGGAACCATGACGACGGTCAGAAACAGAAAGCTGCGCAACTCTTCGGATTTCCGTATTTCGTCTTTCTCATCCATGGGCGCGTCAGATCTCGGTTGGCGTATGTAGGGGCCAGCTCGAAAGATGACTTCATTGTTGGTATAAGGAATGCATCTTTTCAAGTCCAAAATGACGATCGATGTCGCGCGGCTCATGGAATAGCCGATTGAATCCGGTCGCGCGAACGTAACGGAATCCGCTGCAATGAGCGCGCGTCGTTTCGCGTTATTGAACGTGGTGCAATGCAATGAAGGATGCAAGCGCGCGAAGTAATCGGGCGTTTCATCTTTTGGAGAGCGCTTTAGCTATGATCTGAGAGCCGCCCTTCCGTCTGATGTATAGAATTCGGGCAACTTCAAAACGTGCGACACGCATCATGCCGACCAAGCTCGAATTCGCGACACCGGAAGGGCGCCTCTCTCTGTCCATCAACGACGTGCAGTTCATGGCCTACGACGCAGGCGAACTCGCCATGCGCTCTACGCGCGATTTCGTCGAGCGCATGCGATCCATCGGATTCGGCGAACTTGCCGAGACTTACGCGCGCCTGCTTGCGCAGAACAAAGTGTCGGTCATGGAGCTGCGTGAAGCGCGAGAGGAAGCGCAAGCATCGATGGATAACAGGGACGAGTGCGTCCAGGTCGCGGAGCGAATCATGCCTCGGCTGGAGCAGCTTCGCGAGACTATCTCGCGTACGCAAGTCGAAATGCGCGCGAACGTGGAGCGGATGTCGGCGCTTTCAGCGGCATGCGACCGCGCGTTGCGTCAGATTCCGGGTTATCGTCCGCCGAGCCGATATACGAAGTCCTGATCGATCGCGCGCATTCGTCTCGACTGCGCACATTACTGCGCGCAGGACGCCTCTCCCCCATGAGCCGTCTTGCCGAAGCGCTGCAGGACATAGCTCTCGACCACGAGATAGAGATCTGCTTCGCGCGGCCGCGTTCCCCAGCGGCTATTGCCTGCCACCGATGCCACCGTGAACCACGAGTGCGGTGGAAACGATTCGACGCGCAACGCGCCGCGTTCGAAGATCCTGAGGCGCCCCGTATCGATATGGAACTCGGCGCTGACCGCGCCGCCCGGCAAATCGATGCTCGCCGTGATTGCCTTCGCCTTCATGGTCTCGCTCTCTCAAGGTGCGGGCGCCGGGGACGTCGCATGACGCACGGCCTTCCGCCGGTCGAATGAAATCGGGGCAGGCGCCGGGCATGCGAAACGCCCGGCGCCGCGCGAAAAGATTCGTCATCTCCGCGCGCATGACAAGCTTATGACGCGAGCTTCCGATCGAGCAATCCCGATCAAGCAGGGAGCCAATGGAAGGGCGCCGGATTGTCAAATTCTCCAGCGATGCGAGTAGCGCGCTGTCATCTCGGCAGAGAATTGCCGATAGGCATACAGTATTGGCGTTGCGCGTCGCCGTCGAAACAACGGCGACATCGGCAAGTCATCCGCAACCTGTGCGAAGCACGACGCCAACGTTCGATGCCGCACATAAAACACCATCAGGCATGTCTCATCGGCTGCGCTTGTCCTTCGGGATCAAGTGCCGATCCTGTTCACACGATTCGAAATCAAGAGGGAAGCAAACCATGCTTAAAGCGTATTCCTATGCCGCATCCGCAGCCGATAAACCGCTCGGCCCGCTGGAAATTCAGCGCCGCGATGTCGGTCCGAACGATGTGCGTATCGACATTCTGTTCTGCGGCGTGTGTCATTCCGACCTGCACATGGCGAGGAACGAATGGGGCGGCACGAACTATCCTGTCGTGCCGGGGCATGAGATCGTCGGGCGCGTCGTCGAGGTCGGGTCCGATGTGACGAAGTTCAAGGCCGGCGAACTCGCGGGCGTCGGTTGCATGGTCGATTCGTGCCGCGTCTGCGATGCCTGCAAGGAAGGACTCGAACAGTTCTGCGACGGCCCCGACAGTTTCATTCAAACGTACAACTCGCCCGATAAAAAGTCGGGCGGCTTCACGGCCGGCGGCTATTCGACGAGCATCGTCGTCGACGAGGCGTTCACGCTGCGCATCCCCGAGAATCTCGAACTCGCGGCGGTCGCACCGTTGTTGTGCGCGGGCATCACGACCTACTCGCCGCTGCGTCACTGGAACGTGCAGAAGGGGCACAAGGTCGGCATCGTGGGCCTCGGCGGGCTCGGGCACATGGGCGTGAAACTCGCCGCCGCGATGGGCGCGCATGTCGTGCTCTTCACCACCTCGCCCGGCAAGATCGACGACGCGAAACGTCTGGGCGCGCATGAAGTCGTGATCTCGAAGGACCCGGATCAGATGGCCGCGCACGCGAACAGTTTCGATTTCATTCTGAACACGGTGGCCGCATCGCACGATCTCGATCAGTTCATGGCGCTGCTCAAGCGTGACGGCACGATGACACTCGTCGGCGCGCCGGAGCATCCGCATCCGTCGCCTTCGGTGATGAACATGATTTTCAAGCGCCGCTCGCTCGCGGGATCGCTCATCGGCGGGATTGCGGAGACGCAGGAGATGCTCGATTTCTGCGGCAAGCATGGGATCACGTCCGACATCGAGATGATCCGCATGGACGAGATCAACAAGGCCTACGAGCGTATGTTGAAGAGCGATGTGAAGTATCGCTTCGTGATCGATATGGCGACGATGGAACGTTGATCTGAGCTTCGATTTAAGAAAAGAAAACCGCCGCGGATGCGGCGGTTGATTCGTCTATCGGGCGCGACGCCCTTAGCCGCGACGCATCGCGGCGCCCCTTACTTCACCGACGCGGTATTCATCGCCCGCGCGGATTCGGCAGGCAGCACCGACTTCAGCACATTCGCCGGCACCTGCTGCGCCTCCTCCCTGGACACCGCTCCAACGAACTTCCATCCGGACGGCATCTTCACGAACGTGAAGCCGGTTGGCTGATCGACGAACACGGAATACGGCGCGGGTGAACCCGCCTGCGCGCTGGTTTGCGCAACCGTGACGAGCGGACTGGCCAGCAACAACGCGGCCGCAAGCGCGGATAAAGTCGATTTCATGACGATACTCCTGATAAGGTTCCGTTATTTATATAACGATCGTTACAGATATTTAAGCATCGGCACAGGACAAGGTCCAGATATTTTGTTACGATCGACACATAATTCAGAATTGCGATGCGCGCATCAATCGTGGCGCGAGAAGGAGCGAGACATGTCGTCGGAAGTGCGGGAGACGCAGCACAGGGCGCGCGGCCGGCCGCGCCAGTTCGATCGCGAAGCCGCGTTGCGAAGCGCGATGGAAGTGTTCTGGGCCAAAGGCTTCGATACCTGCTCCATGTCCGATCTCGTCGATGCAATGGGCATCAATTCGCCGAGCCTTTACGCCGCGTTCGGCAGCAAGGCAGACCTGTATCGGGAGGCGGTCAACCTCTACGCGGATGCGGAAGGCGGCGCTGCGCTCAGGCAGTTGCAGGCGCACGAATCCGTGCGCGACGGCTTGCGCGCGATGTTCCGCGCGAGCGTCGAGCTGTATACCGGCACATCTATTCCGCGCGGCTGCATGATCTTTCTGGGCGCGATGTCCGTCGGCGCCGAGCACGCACAACTGCGCGCCGAGATGAAGAAGCTCAGGCGCAAGGCCGCGTCGATCGTCGCGGCACGGCTGTCGGCAGGCGTCGAAAGCGGTGAACTCGACGCGCGCACCGACACGCAGGCGCTCGCCGCGCTGTGCATGACGCTCTTCGCGGGCTTGTCGATCCAGGCGCAGGACGGCGTGCGCAAGGCGGCGCTCTTCGCGGCAATCGATCAGTTCATCGCGACACTGCCGCTGCGCGCGAGGCGCTGAAACCGCGCATCGCGGTGGCTTGAATCGGTTGCATGCGTCGTTCTGCAAAACGATCGCGGTCCGCGCGAACGAGGATGAAACAAACTGTCCTTGTGCTTGCTTGCGGGCCAGGCGGCGAGACAGAATTCTCCGGCTGGAACGCCTGTTCGCGGCACGCGACACGCGCATCACGGAGCATCGACATGTCAACCCACGTCATCAGCTTTTTCGCGGGCAACGGCGCGCACGCGTCGTTCGAGAATCATCGCCGCTATTGCGCGCGTCGTTCCTATGCGCACGAATATGTCGATACGAGCAGCATCGGCTGGCAACATCTGCGCATGCAGCGCAAATACCAGATGCTCCTGCGTACGCTGCGCGCGTGCGCCGAGGGCGATCTCGTCTTGCTTCTGACGCAGGATTGCCTGCTGTTGCGCGACGTCTCATGCGAGACCTTGATCGCGAATTCGGGCCGCGACTGGATCGTCATAACGTCCGGCGACGGCGACGCCGGTTATGTGATGGCGGCGTTTCAACTCTGGCGCAACACGGCCGCCGCTCGCGAGCAGGTGGAGCGCATCTGTCAGGGCGCGAAGTTCGGCGGCGCGCTCGCGAGCGAGTCCGAGTTGCTGCGCGCGCTCGAACCGCTGCCTTTCAACGTGTCGATCGGCGGAATCGTGCCGGTCATTCCGGCTGCGCTGCATGTGCATCCGGTTTGGGCCGAATGGTCCGCATTCGCGATCGCGCTGGAGGACATTCCCGACGCGCCGAAAAATCACCCGGTCTTCGCGGATTTGCGCGATCTGCTCGCGGAGCACATCAACGATTGCCACGCGAAAGGGCTACCGTACCTCATGCTGCCGCCGCACGACGACAGCGTCGCCGCCGCGAGTTACGAGGCGCTGAATCGTCATGCGCCCATCGCGCTCGCGATGCTCTACACGCCGAATATCCGCGAATACGGCGCGATTGCCGAGCGCAACCTGCGCCGTTACTGCGAGCGTCACGGCTATGCGCTTCATCTTTATCGCGACGTACCGGCGGAAGCGGGGACGGGCGCGAGCGGCAACTGGCTCAAGCCGTGGGTGCTGCGCCGTCATCTGGCGGATCACGCGTGGCTTTTCTGGATCGACGCCGACGTGCTCATCACGAATCAGGACACGCCGCTCGAACCGCTGCTGACGAACCGCGACCGCGTGATCGCCATGGACGTGAGCTGGCAGTTCAACTCAGGCATCATGGGCTTTCGCAATACGCCGCAGAACCTCGCCGTGCTGACGGAAATCGCGCAGAGCATCGGTGCGATCGCGGACAAGTCGTCGACCTATGCGAGCGGCGGCGATCAGGACGTGTTCATCAGGATTCTGCAGCAGCACGGCATGGCAGAGGATCGCGACCTGCTCGACTGCACGACGCTCAACACGCCATATCAGCTTCAGAGCGGCGATAGCTTCATGGTGCATTACATGCATATGTGGCCGTCGCTACGCGCGCTCGCGATGCATCATGGCGATCTCGTGAGCCAGATCCGCGGCGCACGCCGATCATGAGCGCGCAACGCGCTTGCGTTCTTGACTTTCTGATCGATTACGCGCAAGCATGAGTGATCGCGCGGTGCTGTCGCGCGGCTATCGTCTTTGTACGTAGTCCCTACATACACATCACTCCGATGGTGACGCGTCCGCCCACACCACGGCAGCAGATCCGCCTGTGCACCGGGAGCGATGGCGTGCGCATCGCGTTCGCGACGTGCGGTTCGGGGCCACCGCTCATCAAGGCGGCGAACTGGCTCAGTCATCTGGAGCTGGATTTCACGAGTCCGGTCTGGAACCATCTGATGCTCGAGCTGAGCAGCCAGCACACGCTGATTCGCTACGATCAGCGCGGCTGCGGCCTCTCGGATCGCGAGGTCGCCGAGATATCTTTCGCCGCCTGGCTGCGCGATCTGGAATCCGTCGTCGATGCGAGCGGGTTCGAGCGCTTTCCGATGCTCGGGATATCGCAGGGCGCGTCGATCGCCATCGCGTATGCGGTCGCGCATCCGGAGCGCGTCACGCATCTCGTGCTGCACGGCGGCTACGCACGCGGCCGGCTCAAGCGCTCG
This sequence comes from Caballeronia calidae, assembly GCF_900044055.2. Lineage (GTDB taxonomy): Bacteria > Pseudomonadota > Gammaproteobacteria > Burkholderiales > Burkholderiaceae > Caballeronia > Caballeronia calidae. Next base: position 50,485 of record NZ_FCOX02000034.1, read on the forward strand.
TGCGATCCCGCGCTGCACGAAGAAGCCGAAATGCTCGTGAAGCTCGCGGAACTCGGCTGGGGCAAGCAGAATCCGGCGTTCCGCCAGTTTTTCACGACGCAGTTCATTCCAGGCGGCACGCCGGAGCAGCATCACTGGTTCAACGAGCTCGAACGTCTCACGACCACGCCGCGCAACGCCGCGCGCATCATGCGCGTATTCAACGAGATCGACGTGGTCGACCTGCTGCCGCGCGTGCAATGTCCGACACTCGTGATGCACGCGAGCGGCGATGCGCGCGTGCCGTTCGACGAAAGCCGCCTGCTCGCCGGCCAGATTCCCGGCGCGCGCTTCGTGCCGCTCGAAAGCGAGAATCACCTCGTGCTCGAATCCGAGCCGGCGTGGGCGCGCTGGCGCGATGAAGTGCGCGCGTTCGTGCCGTCATCGGCGCAGGTGACCGATGGCGCGTTCTCCGCGTTGACGCCGCGCGAACGCGACATCGTCGAACTGCTCGCGGGCGGCCGCGACAACGCGCAAATCGCCGCGCGTCTCGCGTTGAGCGAGAAGACCGTGCGCAACCACATCACCAGCATCTTCGCGAAGCTGGAAGTCGAGAACCGCGCGCAGGCCATCGTGCTCGCGCGGCGCGCGGGCTTCGACGCGCCCGCCGTCTGAAGCGTTTCGTTCATGCGCTTCGGGACAAAAGTCCCCCTTTCTATCCGCCAAAAGCCAGCTTTCAAGCCCGCAACCGGGACATGCGCCTCATGCGAACGGGCGTGCTTGTCCCGAGAATGCATCGCAGAACGGTGACGCGATGCATGACCTCGATGTATGACCTTTACGCCGACCTGTTCGACGAAGCGCTGCTTCTCAGGCGCACATTCATCGCAGTCATCGACGCAGAGTCATCCCGGAGTTCGCACATGAAAGCCGTTCAGCACGAGTCCACCCAATCGAGCCAGCAACAACGCTACGCGAAGTGCATCGAAGTGTCCCGCCGCATCCGCTGGGATATCGATCGCGACGTATTGCGCGGCCGTCACTTCGATCCCGCGCACAAGTTCATGCCCGACGGGCTGTCCGAAGTGAACCGCCTGCCGTTTCTGGACGCGCGCGAACGCCGCCTGATGTCGCAGGTTCAGGGCCGCACCTACGCGAACATGTTCGGCATGATCGAGCGATTCATCGGCGCGAAGATGCTCGAAGTCGGCCGCGATCACGCGCTCGGCGATCAGAGCGCGCTGGAAGCGATCGTTCGTTTCACCGACGAGGAACTGAAGCATCAGGAGTTGTTCCGCCGCGTCGAGAAGCTCGCGGCCGAAGCGCTTCCGGCAGGCTATCGGTTCGTCCCGCAAGCCGACGAAGTCGCCGCGTTCGTGCTCGGCAAATCCACCTGGTCGATTCTCGCGCTGACCTGTTGCATCGAAATCGTCACGCAGGTGCATTACCGGCAGAGCATGGAAAGCGACAGCAGCCTGTCGCCGCTCTTCAAGGACATTTTCCTCTTCCACTGGAAGGAAGAGTCGCAGCACGCGATCATCGACGAACTGGAGTGGCTGCGCGAGGACGCACGCATCGACGACGCTGCGCGCGACGTCGCGGTCGGCGATCTGATCGATCTGGTCGCGGCCATCGACGGCATGATGCAGGCGCAAGCCGCCGCCGACGCGCATTACTTCATTACGCTGCTCGACCGCGCGCTGTCCGACGAAGAAGAGGCGCGCGTGCATGCGTTGCTTGTCGATGCATATCGCTGGCAGTACATCATCTCGGGCGTCGACGAGCCGCGCTTCGGCGAAATCCTGATGAGCGTGATCGACGAGCGCCAGGGCGAACGGCTCGGCGCCGCGCTCGCGCCGATGAGACGCCGCGCGCTCGCAAGCGAGTTCGACGCGCTTGCGTGACGCGACCGGTGTAAAGCGCAGCAAGGCCGGGTCATGGCACCCGGCCTTCTTCATTTTTAAGAAAGTAAAATGTAAGGAAAATCGCTTTGCTGCTCTGCAAAACGCTGAATTGCCATGAAAATCTAGTCGATACCGGCGTACTGAACGCCATTTTTTTCGTGCAACATATGCGTCATACGTAGTCGCCGTTCGCTGTCCCAAACTGATAAATAGATTGGACCATCATGCTCGCCGAACCGTTGCCGCACGCGCACGATATCGAAAAATTCGCCGAAGACCACGAGCGCTTTGCGCGTCACACGCCGTCTGAAATTTCCATCTGTCTGCGCAATCTCGTGCAGCGCCGCGACATGCTCACCGTGACGAGCGCGCAAGGGCAGATCGTCACGCAATTGCTCGAAGTCGATGTGCGCGAGGCGCGCATCGTGTTCGACTGGGGCGGCGACGCATCGGACAATCGCGCGCTGCTCGACGCGCGGCAGTTGTATTTCAAGGGCGCGCCGGACGGCGTGCGCGTCGAATTCACGACGGCCTCCGCGCACGCCGTGACGCACGAAGGGCGGCCCGCGTTCGAAGTGCCGTTTCCCGAGAAGCTGTATCAGTTCCAGCGCCGCGAATATTTTCGTGTGCCCGCGCCGATTCTCGATCCGTTCTACGCGAAAGGCGCATTCGCCGACGGCGAGTCGTTCCGCTGCGAAGTGCACGACCTGTCGCTCGGCGGCATCGCGCTGCGCACGGAGTTGCCGCGTCTCGCGGAAACGGAGATCGGCACCGTGTTCAGCGATGTCGTGCTGCATCTCGGTCCGGGCGCGGCCTTGCCCGTCGATCTCGAACTCGTGTCGCCGCGCACCGTGACGACGCCGCGCGGCGACGTGCGCCATGTCGTCGGCTTTCGCTTCGTGCGGCTTTCGGGCGCGGCGGAGACCGTGCTGCAGCGGCTCATCACGCGCATGGAAGCGAAGCGCCGCAGCCTGTCCGCGTAAGCAGCATGGAAGCGGGCACGCGTGGAGTAGAATGCGTGCCTCTTTCCTCTGATGACGACGCATGTTGCGCAAGGCCTGGCGCGGAGAAGAACGCTTCTGGAAAGTCTGGTGGCTGTTGGGCGTGCCGATTCACCTCGCATGGTGGTTCGTCTACCTCGACCTCTGGGCGAGCGGCATCGCGCCCGAAACATTCCTGCTGATGACCGTCTGGTTCTGGCCGGGCATGCTGGGCCTGTTCGCCGCCTGCTCGGCGCTGTATCTCCTCTGGTGCATGCTCGCCTGGCGCTGCTCAGGCAATGTGAAACACCGCGTATGGACGGTCCTCGCGCGCGTGCTGATCGGCGTCGGGCTCGGCTCCTTTCTCACGGAATGCGCGTTGATTCTCACGGCGCCCTTCGCCTGATTCGTCGCGGCTGATACGGGCCGACACGCACCGCGCGTCGATTCCCGCGCACGCCGTCCGGCTTCGCGTGCACAATGTCCGGGCTTGCTCAAGCGTGCAACGCGGCCAACGACGAACGGACAACGACGCGCATGCTCAACGAATTCGCCAAGACGGTTCTCGTGATCGTCGCCGCATTGTTCCCGATCATCAATCCGCCCGCGGTGGCGCTCGTCGTGCTGAGCGTGCTGCCGCACATGAGCGATGCCGAGCGCAACGAGCTCGCGCGGCGTATCTGCATCAACAGTTTCGCGATCCTGCTGGCGTCGCTGTCGATCGGCGCGTACGTGCTGTCGTTCTTCGGCATCTCGATTCCGGTGCTGCGCGTGGCGGGCGGCCTCGTCGTCGCGATGGCGGGCTGGACGCTGCTCCAGGCGCCCGATGACGACGACGCCCCCGAATCCGCGCCCAGGCCGCGCAGCGGCGCATCGCTGCGGGCGAAGGCGTTTTATCCTCTGACGCTGCCGATCACCGTCGGGCCGGGAGCGATCGCGGTCGCCATCGCGCTCGGCACCGGCTCGCCGCGTCACGGACTTCAGCCGGTGCATCTCGCGGGCGTGGGCATCGGGCTCGTGCTCGTGTGCGCGAGCATCTATCTGTGCGTGCGCTTCGCCGGCCATCTCGAACGGCTGCTCGGCACCACCGGCACGCAGGTCGCGATGCGTCTCTTCGCGTTCGTCATCTTCTGCATCGGCGTGGAGATCCTGTGGCTCGGGCTTTCCGAGCTGATCGCGTCGGTTCATCTCGACATCAAATAGGCGCGTTTCCCCGGAAAAACCCCAAGCGACGCTGCCCGATGGCAGCGCTACCATTTTTCGCTTCGAATGGTAACGCTACCATCAAGGAGACGCTGCTTGACTTCGAATCGCAAGAAGCCGGAAGAACTGCGCAGTCACCGCTGGTACGGCGTGAACGATCTGCGCTCGTTCGGCCACCGCTCGCGCACGGCGCAGATGGGCTATCACTCGTCCGATTACCGCGGCAAGCCGGTCATCGCGGTGCTCAACACGTGGAGCGAGATCAACCCGTGCCACACGCATTTCAAGCAGCGCGTCGAGGAAGTGAAGCGCGGCATCTGGCAGGCGGGCGGCTTTCCCGTCGAGATGCCGGTGATGACGCTCGCCGAGCCGTTCCAGAAGCCGACGACCATGCTCTACCGCAATTTCCTCGCGATGGAAGTCGAGGAAGTGCTGCGCTCGTATCCGTTCGACGGCTGCGTGCTGATGGGCGGCTGCGACAAGACCACGCCCGGCCTGCTGATGGGCGCGATCAGCATGGACGTGCCCGCGATCTACCTTCCGGCCGGCCCGATGCTGCGCGGCGACTGGAACGGCCGCACGCTCGGCAGCGGCTCGGACACGTGGAAATACTGGGCGGAGTTGCGCGCCGGCAGGATCACCGAGGATGAATGGAAGGGCGTGGAAAGCGGCATCGCGCGCTCGCCGGGACATTGCATGACGATGGGCACGGCATCGACGATGACGAGCGCCGCCGAAGCGCTCGGCATGACGCTGCCGGGCTTCGCGTCGATACCGGCGGTGGATTCGCGGCATGCGCAGTACGCGTCGCTGACGGGGCAGCGCATTGTCGAGATGGTATGGACGGACCTGAAGCCGTCGGACATTCTGACGCCGACGTCTTTCGACAACGCCGTGACGACCGTGCTCGCGATGTCCGGTTCGACCAACGCGATCGTGCATCTGGTGGCGGTCGCGCGTCGCGCGGGCGTGCCGCTGACGACCGCGCGCTTCGACGAACTTGCGCGCGTGACGCCGGTGATCGGCAACATCCGGCCGGCCGGCAAGTATCTGATGGAGGACTTCTTCTATGCGGGCGGCCTGCGCGCGCTGCTCGCCGAGCTCGGCGACTTGATCGATCGCTCGCAACTAACTGTCAATGGCGCGACGCTCGGCGAGAACATCGAGGGCGCCGAGATTTTCAACGACGACGTGATTCGCCGTCGCGACAATCCGCTGGTTCCGAACGATGGCCTTGCCGTGCTGACGGGCAATCTCGCGCCGGACGGCGCCGTGATCAAACCGGCGGCGATGGAAGCGCATTTGCTGAAGCATCGCGGGCGGGCGGTCGTGTTCAGGGACTACGCCGATATGGCTGCGCGCATCGACGATGAAGCCCTCGACGTCTCTGCCGATTCGGTGATCGTGCTTCAGCACGCGGGGCCGGTCGGTGCGCCGGGGATGCCGGAGTGGGGCCAGTTGCCGATTCCGCAGAAGCTTTTGAAGCAGGGCGTGCGCGATATGGTCCGCATCTCCGATGCGCGCATGAGCGGCACGAGCTACGGCGCGTGCGTGCTGCATGTGGCGCCGGAATCGTTCGTCGGCGGGCCGCTCTCGCTGGTGAGGGATGGCGATATCGTCGAACTGGACGTGCCCGCGCGGCGTCTGCATCTCGATGTCGGCGATGACGAGCTCGCCGCGCGCCGCGCCGCGTGGACGCCGCCGAAGCGTCCGTTCGAACGCGGCTTCGGCGTGATGCATCAACTGCATGTGACGCAGGCGGACAAGGGCTGCGATTTCGATTTCCTCGAAGAGAAAACCGCGACCGGCGGCGAGCCGGACATTCACTGAGAAGCGCAACATCATGACGACACAAGACATCGCCATTTCCGATGAAACCATCGAACTATTGCGTCACGTCAGCACGGCGACGCTCACGACGCAGCTTTTCAAGCGCGGTCTGCGCAACGTGTTCCTGCAGGGCGTCGCGCCGCTCGTGAAGCCCGCGAAGGGCGCGCCGAACATGGTCGGGCCGGCGTTCACGCTGCGCAACATTCCGGCGCGTGAGGATATCGATCATGTCGGCGTGTTTCAGGACCCGGAACATCCGCAGCGCAAGGCGGTGGAGACCGCACCGGCAGGGAGTGTGCTCGTGCAGGATTGCCGCGGCGAGCGCGGCGTGGCGTCGACGGGATCGATTCTCACGATGCGGCTCAAGGTTCGCGGTGTCGCGGGCATGGTGTCGGATGGCTGTGTGCGTGACAGCGGCACGATCGGCGATATCGGATTGCCGCTGTTCTGTGCGGGCGCGAGGGCGCCGCTCAATCTCGCGAAGCATCACGCTGTGGATATGAACGTGCCGATCGCGTGCGGCGGTGTCGCGGTGTATCCGGGGGATATCGTCGTCGGGGATGTCGATGGCGTCGTCATCGTGCCGCGCTATATGGCGGAGGATGTCGCCCGTGATGCTAGCGAGCAGGAGATCTTGGAGGAGTTTTTGTCTTCGCGCGTCGAAGGGGGCGCTGTGCTGCGTGGTACCTATCCGCCGGATGAGGGGACGCTTTCTGCTTACAGAGAGTGGCGCGAGCAGCGCGGCGGGTGAGTGTGTTTTTTTCGCCGGATCCCGTTTTCGCGTCGCGTCGCGTCGCGTCCGTCGGGTGTCCTGCGTGCGCTTCTTTCTATGAAATCCTGTTTTCGCGTCGGTCTATTAGCGTTGCCCCTGTGCGGGGCGGCAGTCACTTTCTTTGCTGCTGCAAAGAAAGTAACCAAAGAAACAGCTATCCCCAGCCTAAGCACTTCAGGCCGGCCGCGGCACAGAAGATTGCACGTGGTCCAGCAGTAGCGAGTGCCCTCATAGGCCTAACCGGGCTTGGACCGCGCACGGTCTGACTAGCTAGAACATTAAGGGCGCTGGTTCAGCACCAAATAGCTCCGGCACAGCGCTACGCGCTGCCGTTGGGTCTGCAAGGGACCCCAACGAATCACAAATGCAGTGAGATGGAAGCGTAAGCAAAGAAGCACACGCATCCCCGATGGACCGATCGGCCGCGAAGCGGGCCGGAGCTATTTGGTGCTGAACCAGTTTGTTATGCGGCGCGATGTGACAGACCGTGCGCGATCCAAGCCCGGTAAGGCCTATGAGGGCACTCGCTACTGCCGGACCACGAGAGTGCTTCTGTGCCGGGGCCGGTGTGAAGTACTTTGGATGGGGATAGCTGTTTCTTTGGTTACTTTCTTTGCAGCAGCAAAGAAAGTGACTGCCGCCCCGCACAGGGGCAACGCTAATAGACCGACGCGAAAACAGGATTTCACGCACGCACCCGAGCATAAACCCGGTGACTGCCGCCCCGCACAGGGGCAGAGCCAATAGACCGACACGAATACGAGAAGTCCATAAAAGCCGAACGCAAAGTTAGCAGCAGCAAAGAAGGTAACTGCCGCCCCGCACAGGGGCAACGCAAATAGACCGCCACGAACCCGGGATCCGGCGAAACGAAAAAATGCAGCCCAACAAGCCAAAAACCCGCCGCCCCCGGACGGGGCAAAAAACCGTCCGCATAACCGACGTAGCGACGACCGCCGGCGTCTCCCCCATCACAGTGTCCCGCGTCTTCAACGCCCCCCACACGGTGGCACCAGAAACCCTGAACCGCGTGCGACGCGCAGTCGCCGACCTCGGCTATGTGCCGAACCGCCTGGCCGGCGGCCTGTCATCGGCGAAATCGCGTTTGATCGCGGCGATCGTCCCGACCCTGGCGCATTCGCTCTTCTCCGCAACCGTGCAAGCCTTCAGCGATACGATGTCCCGCGCCGGCTATCAGGTGCTGCTCGGCCTGTCCGGCTACAGCGACGAAGACGAAGACCAGCTCCTCGACGCCATCCTGAGCCGCCGCCCCGAAGGCGTATTCCTGACAGGCGTCGCGCACACGCCGACGCTCAGGGAACGCCTGCGCAAGATCGGCATCCCGATCGTCGAAACGTGGGACATGAGCGACGATCCCATCGATATGCTCGTCGGCTTCTCGCATCACCAGATCGGCGTGGCGGTCGCGGAGCGCTTCGTCGCGCGCGGCACCCGCCGTCCCGCGCTCGTATCCGCGAACGATCAACGCGCGCTCGCGCGGCGGCGCGGTTTCGTCGAAACACTCGCGAAACACGGCATCGACGATGTCGCCGAGACGCTGATGCCCGCGCCCAGTTCCGTCGCGCTCGGCAAGGAAGGCCTGCGACGCGTGCTCGAAACCCGCGCGGGCGTCGATGCGATCTTCTGCAGCTCCGATCTGCTCGCGCTCGGCGTAGTCTCCGAAGCGCGGCGGCTCGCGATCGACATCCCAGGGCGCATCGCCGTGTGCGGCTTCGGCGACCTCGAATTCGGCGCCGACACCTTGCCCGCGCTCACGACCGTGCGCGTGGACGGCAGGCGCATCGGCGCGACGGCGGCGCGCTGTCTGATCGACCGGCTGAACGGCGCGACGGAACGAACGCGCGTCGACGTGGGCTTCGAGCTGGTCGAGCGCGAAACGCTGTGACGACGCGCCCGGTCAGGGCAGAAGATTCCACTTGATGATCGCGCGCACGTCGCGTTCGAAGCCGAGCACGCTCATCGCGGCGGTGTCCATCGCGAGATGCGCGCCGAGCGACGGCGAGCCCGTCGCCCATTGCGCGCCGAATACGCGCGAAAAATGCGCGTGCGAAAAAAGCGCGATGTTCGCCCCGTTCGTCGCGATCAGCTTGTCGATGAGCGCCTGCGCGCGCCTGCCGACATCGGCAAGATTCTCGCCCTCCGGAATCGGCGATGTCCACACGGACCAGTCCGGAATCTCCTTGCGGATATCCGGCGTTTTCAGCCCTTCATAGACGCCGTAGTTCCACTCGTGCAACTCCGGCTCGACCTGCGCGCGATCGCCCAGACCGGCGAGGCGGCAGGTCTCGATCGCGCGGCCCATCGGGCTCGTCAGGACGAGATCGAACGATTGCGATGAAAGGATCGGCGCGAGCGCGGCCGCCTGTTCGCGGCCGGCATCGGTGAGCGGCACGTCCGTCGTGCCGGTGTGCTGGCCCGACTTGCTCCATTCGGTTTCGCCATGCCGGATCAGCCAGATATGGACGCCAACTTTCGAGTTCATGTCGTTCACCCGGTGTCTGAAGAATTCGCTCGCGTGCCGCCACGACCCGGCCACGGCACAGCTTGCGATTCTGCACCGTTTGCCGCGCGCGCGCCGCGAAGCTGCGCTCAGTCGAGCTCGCCCGCCGCGAACGCCTTCAGCAGATGATGCGCGATCGCAAACGGCTTCGGCGCCGATAGCCCTTGTTCGTGCGTGCCATCGAGCATCGCGGCGACGTCCTTGCGTGTGAACCAGCGCGCATCTTCCAGCTCGTTTTTGTCGATGACGATCTCGACGCTCGCCGCCCGCGCAAAGCAGCCGATCATCAGCGACGACGGAAACGGCCACGGCTGCGACGCGTAATAGTGCACGTCCGTGCAGCGAATGCCCGCTTCTTCCAGCACCTCGCGATACACCGCGTGCTCGAAAGTCTCGCCCGGCTCGACGAAGCCCGCGAGCGCCGAATACATGCCCGGCAGAAATTGCGGCTGACGGCCGAGGAGGCAACGCTCGCCATCGGTGACGAGCATGATGACCACGGGATCGACGCGCGGAAAATGCTGCGCCTTGCAACTCGGGCAGATGCGCCGCCAGCCCGCGCCGGCGGAATCGGTCGGCTGGCCGCAGTTCGCGCAGAAGCGATGCCGCCGATGCCAGTCGAGCATCGAGCGCGCTTCGCCGAGCGCGCTGACCATTGGCGGCGCAACGAGGCCTTGCATCGCGATGGGACGAAGCTCGACCGCTTCGACATCGGGCAGCGCGGGCGGTTCGGCGTCGAATGAATGGGCGAAAAGCGCGCGCTGATCGGCGTCGCGGCCGAGAAACACGGTTTGCGCGGGCGCGCCGAGCGGGGCGATTTCCTGCACGCCGAAAAGCGGATCGTGGCCGCCATCGGCGCGCTTGAATAGCGGCACGTTGTTCACGAAGAGCAGAAAGCGCGTGGACGGATCGTCGCGCAGACCGGCGACGAACGCTTCGTCGTCGCGCTTCTCCGACACGCGATCGAGCGGATCGAGCGTAAAACCGATGGCATGAGGCGGCGTGGGCATAGTATTTTTCGTGTGTGACGGGAAGATGCAAGGCCAACCGGGAATCGTAGCGAAGTTGGCGCGTCCTTGCAGGGCGACGCTTCGCCGGTTCGATCGATCAACGCCGTACGCGCGGAGACGTGCCGATGATTACGCTCTACTCCTATCCTCAGTTGTTCGGCCTCGAAGACAACAATCCGTTCGGGTTGAAGGTGTTCGCGTTCCTGAAGCTGACGGGCCTGCCGTTCGAGCATCGTCATGTGCTCGACACGAGCGCGGCGCCGCGCGGCCAGCTTCCGTATCTCGTCGACGACGATGAAACCGTCGGCGACAGCGATGCGATCATCGCGCATCTGACGCGCAAATACGCGCTCACGCTCGACGACGCGCTGAGCGCCCCGCAGCGCGATCTCGATCTGCTGATCCGCCGCACGCTCGACGATCTCTACTGGGTAATGTCCTACTCGCGCTGGCGCGACGACCGCTACTGGCCGCGCTTTCGCGATGCGCTGCTCGCGCAGCTTCCGGATGTCGGCGGTGAAGTACTCGAAGGCGCGCGCAAGTACAACTTCGAGCGCTATCGCTATCAGGGCATCGGGCGATACGAACCGGATGCCGCCTATGCGCGCGGCATCGCGAGTCTTCAGGCGATCTCAAACCAACTGGGCGACGGCCCGTTCATGTTCGGCGATGCGCCCGTGAGCATCGACGCCGCGTTGTATGGCTTCGTCGCGAACATCTGGTTCTATGACATCGATACGCCGCTCAAGGAATTCGTCGGCACGCGCGGGAATCTCGTTGCGCATTGCGGCGCGATGCGTGAGCGCATGGGACAGAGCGCGGCGCCGGACCATTGAATCTCACATAGGCTCGAGCGCCGGTTGAGTGACCTTTCCTCACAATACGCTGCATTAATATCCATTGAGCCGCTCTGACACGTCTCCGATAATGGGTCGCACATACACGCGAACTACAAACTGGAGACAACGTGGAGAAGACGAACGGACGCGTCGCGGTCGTGACGGGCGGCGCAATGGGCATCGGCGCTGAAACGGCGGAACAGCTCGGCAAGCGCGGCTATCACGTGGTGCTGGCCGACCTCGACAAGGAAAACGCCGAGGAAACCGCCGCGCGTCTCAATGCGCGGGAGCTGTCGATTTCGGCGGTGCAGATGAATGTCGGCAAGCCCGAGTCGATCGCCACGGCGTTCGAGCACATCGCGAAGACGCACGGGCGCTGCGACGTGCTCGTGAACGGCGCGGGCATCGCGAAGCTGGTGTCGTTCATCGACTATCCGCTCGACGCCTTTCTCAACACGATGCAGGTCAACGTGACCGGCACCATGCTGTGCGCGCAGCACGCCGCGCGTCTGATGGTCGAACGCCGCTGGGGACGCATCGTCAATATCGCTTCGGTGGCGGGCATGCGCGCGGTCGGCAAGGGCCGCACCGCGTACGGCACGTCGAAGGGCGCGGTGATCGCGCTGACGCGCCAGATGGCCGTCGAATTGTGCGATTACGGCATCACGGCGAACGCGGTCGCGCCCGGTCCCGTCGATACACCGATGACCAAGGTCCTGCACAGCGACCAGTTCCGCGAGGAATATTCGCGCGCGATCCCGATGAAGCGCTACGGCACGACATCGGAGATCGCGGCGGCGATCTGCTATCTCGCCTCCGATGAAGCGGCGTACACCAACGGCGTGGTGCTGCCGGTGGACGGCGGCTTTCTCTCTTGGGGCGCGGGCGCGGTTTGACGAACCGGGCAGGGACGCCGTCCGAAGTCTGCGAAGCACTCCGGACGGCGACAAAAACTCAGCGCCGATCCGCCGCGCCGAGCATCAGAATGCGCTGCGCCATGCGCAGGTTCGCATAGTCGATCATCTTGCCGTCGACGGACACCGCGCCGCGTCCGTCGGCTTCCGCCTGCTGCATCGCGTCGACGACGCGGGCCGCGAACGCGAGTTCTTCCGGCGACGGCGTGAACGCGCCGCGCGTCGCCTCAATCTGCGAGGGGTGAATCACTTGCTTGCCGTCGAAACCGAGCGCCGCCGCTTTCTCCGCCCACGCGCGCGTGAGCGTTTCATCGCGATACGCGCCGCATGGGCCGTCGATCGCGCGCAGCCCGAAGGCGCGCGCGGCGACGAGCACACGCATCATCGGATAAGCGAAGAGATCGAGCGGCGTTTCGACATGGCGTTCACCCACGAGCGACGTCTGCCGATAACCCGCCGGCGAGCCGCCGATCTCCGCACTGCGCGCGCCGATGGAACCCGCGAAATCGCCGACGCCCAGATGCAGCGCCGCGATGCGCGTGCTGCTTTGCGCGAGCGCTTCGACCATCACGAGGCCGAGCGCGGTTTCGATCAGCAGGTCGATGGCGAGCGGCGCCGTGCGCGCATTGCCTTCGGCGCTGTCGATCATGCGCGTGATCGCTTCGATATGCGCGGGACGTTCGGCCTTCGGCACGATGATGGAATCGAGCCGCGCGATGGGCGCGAGCGCGCGGATCTCTTCCTCGATATGACGGCTGCCGTATGCATTCACGCGCACTAGCATGGTCTTCGTGCCCCAGTCGAGTTCACGCAGCGCGCTTGTTGCGCCTTGCAGCGCTTCGGCTTTTTCCGACTCGGGCACGGCGTCTTCGAGATCGAGAAACACCGCATCCGCCGATGAGCGCGCAGCCGATTCCACATGACGCCTGCGATTCGCGGGCACCGCGAGCACGGTGCGCGTCAGGCGATATTCATTTGCGTCACTCATGCGGTGCTCCGTTTGCCGAGGCGCAGTTCATCGAGCACGCTTTGCGTGTGTTCGCCGACTGCGGGAATCGGCTTCATCACCGGTTCGACGCCGGGAATCGTGATCGCGGGCAGGAACATCGTGAGCGGTCCGGTCGGCGAGCCGACTTCACGCGTGCGCTTGCGTGCATTGACTTGCGGATGATCGACGAATTCTTCCACCGAATTCATGCGCGCGTTGGCGATCGCGGCGCGGTCGAGGCGCGCGAGCACGTCGTCGCTGGTCCACGCGGAGAAACGCGCTTCGATCAGCGCTTCGAGCGCATCGCGATTGGCGAGGCGCTGCGGATTGCTGTTGAAGCGCGCATCGACGGCGATGCTTTTATCGCCGAGCACGACATCGCAGAACGACAGCCACTCGCGTTCGTTCTGAATGCCGAAGAAGATGCTGCGACCGTCGCCGGTGCGGAACGGGCCATATGGAGCGATGGTCGCGTGACGCATGCCGTTGCGCTTGAGCGGCTTGCCGCTGCCCGTCACGTAGTACGCGGGATAGCTCATCCACTCCGTCATCGAATCGAAGAGCGACACTTCGAACGCCGTGCCCTTGCCCGTGCGTTCGCGATGATAAAGCGCCATCAGCACGCCGTTCAGCGCATACATGCCGGTGGCGATATCGGCGATCGCGAGGCCGCATTTGGCCGGCTCCGCTTCGCTGCCGTTGATCGCGAGGAAGCCGGATTCGCATTGCACGAGCAGGTCGTAGGCCTTCTTGCTGCTGTACGGGCCGCCGCTGCCGTAGCCGGAAATATCGCACGCGATCAGACGCGGAAAGCGCGCGACGAGCGACTTGGCATCGAGACCGAGCTTCGCGGCCGCGCCCGGCGCGAGGTTTTGCAGGAACACGTCGGCGGTTTCGAGCAGCGCGAAGAGCGCAGCGGCGCCTTCATCGCTCTTGATGTCGAGCGCGACGCTTTCCTTCGAACGATTGGTCCAGACGAACTGGCTCGACATGCCGTTCATCACGGTGTCGTAGTCGCGGCAGAAATCGCCGTTGCCGGGCCGTTCGATCTTGATGATGCGCGCGCCCCAGTCCGCGAGATGGCGGGACGCGAGCGGCGCGGCGATGGCCTGTTCGAGCGACACCACGGTGATGCCCGAAAGCGGAAGCGACATGCGTTGTCTCCTGATTGTGTGAGTCACGTCGGCGGCGCTTCAGCCACCGTACGAAAAATCGTAGCGCGCGTGACGCATCAGGAGGAAATACTGTTTGGAACTACGGGGTATAGGCGAATCCAATATGCCCGCGTTCGGGACCTATCTCTCGTTCGTGGTGGCGTCGATGCCGGGCGCCAGTTCAGCGACGATCTGCTGCATGCAGTCCTGCACCGCGCGCGAGGCGGCCGTCTGCGGCACCGCATTGAGGCGGCACAGCGCGACGGAGCGTTCGAGCGTCGGCTTGACGAGAAAGCGCGTGAGCAGATCCTTGTGCGTGCCTTGCCCCTTGGCGGCGCGGTCGCGCCCGAGATAGCTCGACAGGATGGTCGCGGCTTCACCGCGCCGCGCGATCTCGAGCATGGTCGGCAGCGAATCGATATCGGCCACGACGTTCAGATCGAGGCCCGCGCTATCGAATGCCCGCTCGACGAGCAGGCGCAGGCCATGCGATTTGCCGGGCAGCACGATGGGCACGCCGGACAGCAGTTCGAGCGGCACGGTCTTCGCGCGCGGATTGCCGACCCACGCCGCGCCATGCACGGCGAGACGCTCGTTGAAGAGCGGAATCACGGAGACGCCGCGCGTTTCGGTTTCGCGAAAGAGCACGGCGATATCGAGCCGGCCATTGGCGAGCAGCTCGTTCAGGTAGCCGCTCATGCTTTCGAAAATCTGCAGCTGGATGCCGGGATACGTGGCGCGCATGCGCTCGAAAAGCGGCACCGCGAGCACCGATGCGACGCTCGTCGGCAGTCCCACCGCGACCTGGCCGGACAGTGCATGCTCGCCGCGCTTCACGTCGCCGCGCATCTGCGCGATCTGCTTGATGATCGACTGCGCGTGACGGTACAGCGTCACGCCGGCTTCGGTGGGCGCGACGCCGGAATAACTGCGCATCAGAAGCGGGACGCCCAGATCGCTCTCCATTTCGGCGATCTGCTGGCTCAGCGACGGCTGCGAGATCGACAGCGCGAGCGCCGCTTTCGAGAGGCTGCCGGCATCGACGCAGGCCACGAAATAGCGCATCTGGCGAATGTCCATCGTGCTTGTCTCCGTTATGCGTGGTTTGCATGGATGACCACTGGATATAGGCGTGAATTATATCCTCTATTGCCAATTCGTATTTGTAGCGGTCGAAGCGATCTCCCTATACTTTTTTTCACTAAGCAACGACATAGCACTTGATCGCTAACCGTTCATCGAACAGGAGACATAGCAATGCCAACGGAGGCCAGGACCATTTTCATCGGCGGCGAGTGGAGCGCCGCTCAATCGCAGGGCTCGCTCGACGTACGCTCGCCGATCGACGGCGAAGTGTTCACGTCGATTTCCCGCGGCGGCAAGCCGGAAGTAGATCGCGCGGTAGCGGCGGCGCGCGATGCGCTCGCCGGTCCGTGGAGCACGATGGCCGGCTTCGAGCGCGGCCGCATCATGAGCAGGCTGTCGGCGTTGATTCTCGACAATCTCGAAGAACTGGCGCAGCTCGAAGCACGCGACACCGGCAAGCCGATCACGCAGGCACGAACGGATATCCGCGCGACCGCACGCTATTTCGAGTTCTACGCGGGCGCCGCCGACAAGATTCTCGGTGACGTGCTGCCGTTCCTCGACGGCTATCAGGTCACCGTGCAGCGCGAGCCGCGCGGCGTATGCGGGCTGATCATTCCGTGGAACTATCCCGCGTCGATGTTCGGCCGCACCATCGGCCCGGCGCTCGCCACGGGCAACACGGTCGTATTGAAGCCCGCCGAAGACGCGAGCATGAGCTGCACGCGGCTGACCGCGCTGGCGCACGAAGCGGGCTTGCCTGCGGGCGTGATCAACCTCGTGACCGGTCTCGGCGAGGAAGCGGGCGCGGCGCTGTCGCAGCATCCCGATATCGATTTCCTCTCGTTCACCGGCTCGCCCGAAGTCGGCACGCTGATTCAGACGGCAGCCGCGAAGAACCACGTGCCGTGCGTGCTCGAACTCGGCGGCAAGTCGCCGCAGATCGTGTTCGACGATGCCGATTTCGACAACGCGGCGAAGACCATCATCGGCGT
Source organism: Caballeronia calidae (assembly GCF_900044055.2). Classification (GTDB taxonomy): domain Bacteria; phylum Pseudomonadota; class Gammaproteobacteria; order Burkholderiales; family Burkholderiaceae; genus Caballeronia; species Caballeronia calidae. Next base: position 66,660 of record NZ_FCOX02000034.1, read on the forward strand.
CATCACGCAGAACGCGGGGCAGACGTGCTCGGCAGGCAGCCGCGTGCTGATCCAGCGCTCCGCGTATGACCGCTTCATCGCGATGCTCAAGGAGAAGATGTCGGACGTGCGGGTCGGCGCGCCGGCGGCGGATCTTCAGTGCGGGCCGGTCATCAACGGCACGCAGCAGACCAAGGTGAAGGGCTTCATCGAACGCGCACGCGCCGACGGCATCGACGTGATCGCGCAAGGTTCGCTCGATAAAAGTGCCGTGGAAACCGGCTATTTCGTCACGCCGACGCTCTTCGGCCCGGTGCCGACGACGCACGAGCTCGCGCAGGACGAGGTGTTCGGCCCGGTGCTCGCGGCGATTCCGTTCGAGGACGAAGCCGAAGCCATCGCGATCGCCAACGGCACCGCATACGGACTCGTCGCGGGACTGTGGACGGAGAACGGCGCACGTCAGATGCGCGTCGCGAAGAAGCTGCGCGTGGGCCAGGTGTTCATCAACAACTATGGCGCGGGCGGCGGCATCGAATTGCCGTTCGGCGGCGTGAAGCGCAGCGGTCACGGCCGCGAGAAGGGCCTGGAAGCGCTCAAGGAATACACCGTCGCGAAGACCGTCGTGCTGAAGCACGGCTGATGCGCACGTCAATCAAACGAGGAGACACAACCGCATGACCGCTGTTCCCGAATTTTCCCGCGCGGCCGTGCTGCGCGAATTCAAAGCGCCGCTGAAGATCGAGGAAGTGCCGCTGCCGCGCGATACCGAGCCGAACGCCGCGCTCGTCAAGATCGAAATGTGCTCGATCTGCGGCACCGATGTGCATCTGTGGCAAGGCTCGCTCTCATTGAAGGTGAATCTGCCGGTGATCATCGGTCACGAGATGGTCGGGCGCGTGGTGCGCGCGGGCGCGGGCGTGACGACCGATTCCGTCGGCACGCCGCTGAAGGTCGGCGACCGCGTCGTCTATACGCATACGTCCTGCGGTGGCTGCTACTTCTGCACGACCGCGCGCAAGCCGACGCTCTGCACGAATCGCCGCGCGTACATGTACGAGAACATCGAGGAATCGCCGTATCTGCTCGGCGGTTTCTCGCAATACGGCTATGTGCTGCCGCAGGCGGGGCGTCTTCGCGTGCCGGATTCGGTGCCGAACGAACTCGCGAGTCTGTCGAGTTGCGCGCTGCGCTCGGTGATGAACGCGTTCTCGCAGATCGGCGAAATCGAGCCGACCGATACCGTGCTGATTCAAGGCGCCGGCCCGCTCGGCCTGCTCGCGACAGCGAACGCACGCGTGCGCGGCGCGAAGAAGATCATCGTGATCGGCTCGCCTTCGGCGCGTCTGAAGATGGCCGAGCGCTTCGGCGCGGACGTGTGCATTCCCGTCGAAGGCGCCACGCCGCAAGAGCGGCTCGATGCCGTGCTCGCCCAAACCGAAGGACGCGGCGCGGACATCGTCATGGAGTTCACCGGCGTGCCCGCGGCGTTCGCGGAAGGCCTCGCGCTCGCGCGCAAGGGCGGACGTTACCTGGTGGTCGGCCAGCTCGGCGAAGCATCGACGACGATGGCGCCTTCGATGATCGTGAAGAAGAACCTGCAGGTCATCGGTTCATTTTCAGGCGATGCCCGCAGCTATTCGCTCGCGCTCCAGTTCCTCGAAAAGCATCAGCACGCCTTCCCGTTCCACGAAATGATCACGGGCCGCTACAAGCTCGATGAAGTCAACACGGCGCTCACGCGCATGAAGAATTTCGAGGAGGTGAAGCCCGTTATCACGGTGGACTGATCCGATAGCACGCAGCAGCGCCGCAGTAAATCTCGCAGCAGATACGCCGGTTCCTACGATGAAACCGGCGTCCATACAAATATCACACAACAGGAGACAACCCATGAAACTCGATCGTCGCAGCTTCCTCGTCACGAGCGCAGGAACCGCAGCGGTAGCCGCCTCGGGCATGATGGGCGCGCCGTGGATCAGGCGTGCGCAGGCGGCGGAATTCAGCTACAAGGTCGGCACGGATCTGCCGGCATCGCATCCGCTGAACGTGCGTATCCAGCAAGCCGCCGATGCCATCAAGAAGGAGACCGACGGCCGCATGGAGATTCGCGTGTTCGCGAACAACCAGCTCGGCGGCGATCCGGACATGTTCGCGCAGCTGCGCGCGGGCGCGCTCGAATTCTTCACGCTGTCGGGCGCGAACGCGTTGTCGTCGCTGGTGCCGAAGACCGCGATCACGGGCACGGGCTTCGCGTTCAAGGACTACGACCAGGTGTTTGCCGCGCTCGACGGCGAGCTCGGCGCACATCTGCGCGGCCTCATCACGAAGGCCGGTCTCGTCGTGCAGGACAAGGTGTGGGACAACGGCTTCCGCCAGATCACCACGAGCTCGAAGGCGATCAAGACGCCGGGCGATCTGCAAGGCCTGAAAATCCGCGTGCCGCCGGGCCGTCTGTGGATCTCGCTGTTCCGCTCGCTCAACTCCGCGCCGACATCCATCAGTTTCAACGAGGTGTATTCGTCGTTGCAGACGAAGGTGGTCGAAGGTCAGGAAAACGCACTCGCGGTGGTCGACACGGCCAAGCTCTATGAAGTGCAGAAGTACTGCTCGATGACGAGTCACATGTGGGACGGCTTCTGGTTCCTCGGCAACCGTGCGGCGTGGGAGAAGCTGCCGACGAACATTCGCGACGTCACCTCGAAGCATTTGAATGCGTACGCCATGCTTCAGCGCAAGGACGTCGCGCAACTGAATGCATCGCTGCAAAAGACGCTGGAAAGCAAGGGCCTGCAATTCAATGCGCCCGACCTGAACAGCTTCCGCGAGGTCTTGCAGAAATCGGGCTTCTACGCCGAGCAAAAGAAGTTCTTCGGCGAAGAGGAGTGGGCGCTGCTCGAGAAAGTCACCGGGAAACTCGCATGAGAACGCATATGGCCGATGAATTCACGCAAGGCCCCAACGATGGCAGTGAAGCGCTGCACAGCCTTCCGTCGATGCCGCGCGGCCTCGCGCTCGCCGATCATGTCCTCGGGCTGGTCGTGTCGATTCCCGCGGCGCTGCTCGTGCTGGCGGAAATCGTGCTGCTCTTCAGCGGCGTGGTGGCGCGTTACGTTTTTCACCAGCCGCTCGTCTGGGGCGATGAACTCGCGGCCATCCTGTTTCTCTGGCTCGCGATGACGGGCGCCGCGACCGCGCTGCATCGCGGCTCGCACATGCGGATGACGGCGATCGTCAATCGCGCGGGCGAGGAGTGGGGCGCGATCTGGGACAACGTCGCACTCATCGCGAGCCTGCTGTTCCTCGCAATGATCGCCGCGCCCGTGTACGCGTTCATCAACCAGCAATGGGGCATCGTCACGCCGGCGCTGGAGATCAACGACGGCTTGCGCGTCGCGGCCATCGTGTATGGCGTCGTGTGCATGCTGCTGATGTCGCTCGTCAAGCTGCTCGCGCGCGGCTGGAAAACGGCGGCGATCGGCCTCGGCGTGACGGCGGCGGTCGTGACCGTGCTGCATACTGTCGGTCCCGTGCTGCAATCTCTCGGCAATCTGAACCTGCTGATCTTCTTCGTCGGCGTGATCGGATTCACGGTGCTCTCGGGCATGCCCATCGCGTTCTCGTTCGGGCTCGCGGTGTTCTCGTATCTGTCGCTGTCCACGTCGATGCCGCTCGAAATCGTCGTGAGCCGCATGGACGAAGGCATGTCGCAACTGCTGCTGCTCGCGGTGCCGATGTTCATCTTCCTCGGCCTGCTGATCGAAATGACCGGCATGGCGCGCGCGATGATCAACTTCCTCGCGTCCTTGCTCGGTCATGTGCGCGGCGGCTTGTCGTACGTGCTGGTCGGCGCGATGTATCTGATCTCGGGCATCTCCGGTTCGAAGGCCGCGGACATGGCCGCCGTCGCGCCGATTCTCTTTCCCGAGATGAAAAAGCGCGGCGAAAAGCCGGGCGAGCTGGTCGCGCTGTTGTCGGCGACGGGCGCGCAGACGGAAACCGTGCCGCCTTCCATCGTGCTGATCACGATCGGCTCGGTGACGGGCGTGTCGATATCCGCGCTCTTCACCGGCGGCCTGCTGCCGGGCCTCGTGCTCGCGGTCGCGCTGTGCGTGCTCGTGTGGTGGCGCGCGCGCGGCACGAAGCCGGTGTCGGCGAAACGCGCGACGGGTGTGGAGATCGGCAAGACGCTGGTGATCGCGCTGCCGGCGCTCGCGTTGCCGGTGGTGATCCGCTTCGCGGTGGTCGAAGGCGTGGCCACCGCGACGGAAGTGTCGACGGTCGGCATCGTGTATTCGCTGATCGCGGGCTTGCTGATCTATCGGCGCTTCGATCTGAAGCGCGTCATGCCGATGCTCGTCGAAACGGCGGCGCTGTCCGGTGCGATTCTCATCATCATCGGCACCGCGACGGCGATGGCCTGGTCCCTCACGCAGTCGGGCTTCTCGCACAGCCTTGCGTCGTTCATGGAACATCTGCCGGGCGGCGCGATGAGCTTCATGGCGGTGTCCATCGTGATGTTCGTGTTGCTCGGCAGCGTGCTCGAAGGTATTCCGGCGATCGTGCTGTTCGGGCCGCTCCTGTTCCCCATCGCGCGCGATGTCGGCATACACGAAGTGCAATACGCGATGGTCGTGATTCTGTCGATGGGCCTCGGGCTGTTTGCGCCGCCGTTCGGTGTCGGTTATTACGGCGCGTGCGCGGTCAGCAAGATTCATCCGGATGAAGGCATCCGGCCGATCGTGGGTTATATGATCGCGCTGTTCATCGGCATTATCGTGATTGCGCTGGTGCCGTGGATCTCGATCGGGTTCCTGAAGACGGTTTGAGGGTTTGAGTGGTGATGGACAAGCGGCGATGCTTCACGGCATCGCCGCTTTTATTTCGGCCATGAAAAGCAAAAGGGCGGCGATGTCTCCATCGCCGCCCCTTCGATTTGCCGCACAAAAACTCAACTTACATTCCCGTCCCGTGCCGTGATGAAGAACTTCTCATCACCCATCTGCCCGCCTTTCAGCGCGACGCGCAGATCGCGCAGATGCGGCTTGTCGGAAATTACGCGGCACAGCGGTGCACCCGGCGTCAAACGCGCATCGATCTCCAACGCATCCGGCCCGAGCACTTGCGTGACCTGGCTCGACGTATCCCCGCCCGAAAGAATGAGACGACGCAGCGGCATTGCGCGCAGCACGGCATCCGCGATTGCGCCGAGCCGCTGACCGAGCAGACGTCCGCCGCGATGACGCGCATCGTCGAGCGACATGCCTTGCGCCACGAGCGCATCCAGCATGCCGCCGATGCGCGGATCGCGTGGCCCGCGCGCCGTGTGCATGATGACGCTCTGTCCATCGCGCAACGCATTCAGCGCGCGGCTCACGATGGCATCGAACGTGTGCGTGCCGTCTTGCGTATCGATGAGCGCGCGCGCGTCGATTTCGATATCCGCGAAACCGGCGCCGATGGCCGCATCGATCTGCGCCGCCGACAACGGCGATGCACTGCCCGACAGCGCGAGAATCGGCGCGGCGGGTTCGATGCGATCGTAAGCGCGTGTTTGCGCCTGCAACGTGCCGGTTTCATTCCACCATTGCGTGAGCGCGTATTCGAGGCCCGACGAACCGACCGCGAAAACGGGCCCATGCCGTTGCCCTTCCTGCCAGAGCAAACGCCCGACTTCCGTCAGATGCGCGGGCGATGCCGTATCGAGCAGCAAGCCCGCGGGCGTGGCATCGAGCGCTTGCTTGAACGCCTGATCGATCTGCTCCCGCGTGCCCTCGAAGTTCGGCAGATGAAAGCCCGAAAGCGTTAGCTCCGTTTGACGCGCGAAGTGGCGAAGCAGATCGCCTTCGTCCATCGGCGTGACGGGATGCGCGCTCATGATCGGATGACGATCGATGCGATAAATCTTCCCGTCGGTTCCGGAGCGCGCGAACAGATTGCCGAACGCGCAAAAGCGCTTCAACGCAGGCGTGCCCGCGACGATCGGAATCGTGCGCGGCCCGAACGACGCACGCGCAAGCTCCATCACACGTCCGATGCTGCCGATGCCCGGCGCGCTGTCGAAGGTCGAGCATACCTTGTAATGGATGATCGGCGCGTTCAATGCGGAAAGCGCCTCGAAGACGGGCGGCAACGCCGAATCCATTTCGGCGGGCGTCATCGCGCGGCTGTCGCCGGCGACGCCGATCGCATCGAAGCCGCCGAGCGCGGCCAGTTGCTCGCGCGTCGGCGGCTTCAGGAACAAGGCGCAGCGCAGGCCGGCGAACGCCAGCACTTCGAGCGCATCGGAGGAGCCGGTGAAATCGTCGCCATAGAAGGCGAGGCGTAGCCTGGCATCGGTCATCGTCAATTCAGATTGCCTTGAAGTGGGAAAGGGCGGCGAGGAGCGCGGGATGCGTCTTCGCGTACGTGTTCAGATCGACGCCTTCGACCGCGGCTTCCCAGCCTTCGCGCATGCTGGCGACGCCCGCCGCGATGCCCTGCGGATGCCCGATGATGCCGCCGCCCGCGAGATGCATCAGATCCACCGAACGGAGCGCGCCGAACAGATCCGGCGCCTGCGATGCCCATTGTCCCGACGAGAATACCGGCATCACCGGCCGCACGCCGGCGAAAGGCGCGAGGCACGCACGCGCGGAATCGATCACGGACGCATCCGGCTCCCAGAACTTGCTGCGCACGCCGTTCACGTGCAGATGATCGACGCCCGCGAGCCGCCACAGCTTCTGATACGCGGTGAACGAAAAGCCGAGCTGCGGATAGCGCGTGAACGCACCCCAGCCATTGCGATGGCCGTGTATCGGCAATTGCGCGTGACGCCGAACATGCTCGACGCCCGCGAAGCCGACCCAGTTCACGCACACCATCACGCACGTGCCGCCCGCTTCGAGCACCTGATCGTGACGGCGCAGCATTTCGTCGATGGTTCCGGAGATGTTGATCGCGTACATCGGCATGCGTCCGAGCCGGTCGGCATGCTTACGCAGCACCGGCATTACGGCGGCGAGGCGCGCATCGAAGCTCGCGTAGGCAGGATCGGCGAGCAGTTCGTCATCCTTGATGAAGTCGATATCGGCGGCGCAAAGATCGTCGACGATTCTCGCGGTTTCATCGGGCAAGAGTCCGATGCTCGGCTTGATGATGGTGCCGATCAGCGGCCGCGCATGCACGCCCGCCAGACGCCGCGTGCCGTCGATACCGAAAGCCGGCCCGGCGAAGCGCCGCGCGTAATCGTCGGGCATGTCGATATCGAGCAGACGCAAGCCTGTGATTTCCCCGAGTTCGAAGAGATTGCCCGCGATGGTCGACAACAGCGCGGGCAGATTCGCGCCCACATTGTCGATGGGAAACGCGATGTCGATCTCGCCGCGATAGTAGAGCTTCGCCGGTTCCTTGCGTTCGGCGTACGCGCTCTTCAACGAAGGTTCGAGCACCGGGGGCAAGGAATCGACACGGGCCACGCGGGCGCGCGCACGTTCCTTCAGTGCATCGGTTTCGCCCGGCAGCGCGAGGAAAGTGCCGCTCGACTGCTCGCCCGCGATCACTTCCGCGGCCTTCGCGATAGGCACCGAGCTTTCCACGAAATAACGCGCCGTGAATTCCGCGCGCGAATTGGAGTTTTTGGACATGTTATGGCTTCACGTTGCGGCAGGCGCGATAGGAAAGGAGTGCGCCGGATGTCTCCGTTTTCGGCTTGCCGCACGACGTATCGTGCGGCGAAGCGCGCTTATGGACTGTCGATCGACTATAAGATTGACGCTCGAAAGCATCAAACGATATGATTTCTGCGCGCGCTGCAAAAAACTCACAATAGCAACGCACTCATTGCTTCACGTCGCTTGTTCGCATGTTCATCACGCTTCGCGTTCGTTTCGATTCACTTCGAAGCGCGCGGGCTTCGTTTCGCGAGGTCATCTGCACGTGCCCCGTCCTTCCCTCAACGCGCTGCGCGCGTTCGAAGCCACCGCGCGGCTGCGCAGCTTCGGCGAAGCGGCCGCGGAACTGTCCGTTACGCATGGCGCGATCAGCCGTCACATCCGTTCGCTCGAAGACACGCTCGGCGTGCTGCTGCTGTTACGCAACGCGCACGCGACCGAACCCACGCCGGAAGGCGCGCGTCTCGCCGAAGGACTGTCGCGCGGGTTCGACCTGATTCAGTCGAGCGTCGATCAGGTGCGGCCCGGCCCGCTCACGCTGTCGTGTTCGCAGTCGATCATGATGTACTGGCTATTGCCGCGGCTTTCCAGGCTGCATCGCAAGGAGCCGCAAATCGAGCTGGGTTTCAGCATGGGATCGGGTGAAGTGGATTTCGCGCGCGACAACATCAGCGTCGCGATTCGCCTGTCGACCATCAAGCCGCCGAAGGACATCGTGCCGAAGCCGCTCGTCGATGAATGGATCGGCGTCGTGTGCGCGCCCGAGTACATGCGCGAGACGCGCATCACCAGCGCCGACGATCTCGAACGCGCGCGTCTGCTCGCGACCGCAACGCGCCCCGGCGCGTGGGACGACTGGTTCGAGGCGAGCCGTCACACGCCCGCGCGCCGGCCGCAGATAGCGGAATCGTTCGAGCACTTCTATCTCTTGATTCAGGCCGCGAAATGCGGGCTCGGCATGGCGACCGTGCCGCGCATGCTGGTGCGCGACGAACTGGATTCGGGCGCGCTCGTCGCACCGTTCGGCTTCGTGACGGGACCGCGCAAGCTCGTGCTGTGGGTCGCGCCGCATCTCGAAGCGCGGCCGCAGACGATCGCGCTTTCAGGCTGGATCAGCGACGAGCTACAGCGCGTGGAAGGGCAGATAGCCGCATAGCCCGCTTTACATTGCGCTGCCGCCGTCGGCGTTATAGACGGCGCCCGTCACGAACGATGCGTCCGGCGACGCAAGGAACGCCACCACCGATGCAATCTCCTCCGGTTGCGCGCCGCGCGCCATCGGCGTGACGGCGTAGATCGAATCGATGAAGCCTTCGGGCTTCGTCGAGAGTTGACGGCGCACGAAGTCCGTCAGCGTGAAGGCAGGCGCGACCGCGTTCACGCGTATGCCCGACTTCGCGAACTCGCGCGCAAGCGATTTCGTCATCGCGAGAATCGCGCCTTTCGATGTCGCGTACGCGGCGGTGCCGAGCATGCCGCCGCCTTTCTGCCCGGCGATCGAACTGAGATTCACGATCGAGCCGCTCTTCTGCGTGACCATCTGACGGATCACTTCCTGGCAGCACAGCCACGTGCCCGTGGTGTTCACGTCGAGCACCCGGCGGAATTCGTCCGGCGCGATGTCGAGGAACGGCTTCGCGCTTTCGAGTCCCGCGCTGTTCACAAGCACGTCGATGCGGCCCCACCCCGCGACCACGGTTTCGACCATCGCTTTCACGCTGGCTTCGTCGGCGACATCGACCTTGACGGGCATCGCTTCGAAGCCGCTCGCGCGGATGGATTGCGCTGCGTCGTCGGCGGCGGGTTCGCGCAAGTCCGCGATCGCCACGCGATAACCGCGGCTCGCCAGCATGTGCGCGGTAGCCTGACCGATGCCGCTGGCCGCGCCCGTGATGATCGCAACAGGTGTCTCTTTCGTCATTGTTCTGGTCTTTGCGTGTCGTGAAGGGTGACCAGAAATATAGGCTTGCATGCGGCACGCATCAAACGAAATGATCTCCGCGCGCGCGGAGAAAAAATCACATGAGCGGTGGGCGCTTTTGGGCAGATGCGTTCAAAGGCCCGTTCTGGGCGTTCGTGTACGAGAACTTCACGCCGGGCGAAGCGGCCATCGTGCTGGCGCAGGTCAACGCGGTGGGTGGCCTGGGAAGCTTTCTCGGCTCGTGGCTTTTCGGCGTCGTGAAAGGGGCGACGGGAAGTTATGCGCTCGGTCTGCTGCCGATCGTCGGGCTTACGGTCGCCGCGCGTTGGTCGTCTGCATGCTGGGTGGTGCGTGGAGGCAGCAGCGAACGGCATGAGTCCGTGACTCACGGGCTCGAAGCAGCCTTGGCGGTGCGTGCGTCGCGAGGCGGCTTTTTATCCTGCACCGGAGTAGATACACGCTCCGCGCGCGGCGTATCCGCTGGTTCAGCCACCGACTTCTCGATGAGCGCGCGGTCTTCCGCATCGCCTTCCTCTGCATGCGCTACTGACGTGAACAGTGCGACGAGGAGCAATGAGCTAAGCAGCTTCATACAAACCTCCGCAGCGGAAAGGCGTGGCGTCGTCACCAACGTTATAGGACTCGGCATTTACGAATGCGAGTCTTCTTTGGCGAACGAATCGATTTCAGAATATCGAGTTCGGAAGAGGCCGATCGATCCTTTTAAAAAGCCGAAACTGTCGCCGTTTTAATGCTGCGTTGAGAACATCGGCGCCCGGACGCGGATGCTTTGATTCCTGTCCGTTTAACGCCTACAACAAAGGATGTCCGGCGATGTTCTTCCCGGCCGGATTCAACCGGCGGAGGAGGCGCGAATGAGCTATCAACTGATGGGCAGCATCCTCGAAGTGTGCGAATGCAAGGTGCTGTGTCCGTGCTGGATCGGGGAAGATCCCGATAACGGCACCTGCCGCAGCGCAATTGCCTACCACTACGAGAAAGGCACGATCGATGGCGTCGATGTATCGGGCGTGACCGTTGCGTTCGCGGCATTCATCCCCGGCAATGTGCTGAAAGGCGGCTGGCGCGTGGCGATGTTCGTCGACGAGCGCGCGAGCGACGCGCAGTTCGACGCCCTGGTCAGCGTTCATCGCGGCGAGCGCGGCGGACCGCTCGCGGATATCGTGAAGCTGATCGGCGAAATGGTGTCCATAGAACGCGCTTCGATCGAATACACGGTCGTCGAAGGCAAAGGCAGGATGAAGGTCGGCGAAACGATCGAGGCGGAACTGGAGCCGTATCGCGGACCGACCGGCGAGCCGACCAAACTGGTCGAAAGCATCTTTTCGACGATACCCGGATCGCCCGCCTTCGTCGGCAAGGCCAACTCGTTTCGCCTGCGGCACGAAAAGCTCAATCTCGATCTGTCATTGACGGGACATAACGCCATTCAGGGATCGTTCAACTTCGCATCGTGAAGATGCGCCTGCGCTCGCGGCTTTTCGCGCCGCTCTTCATCGCGTTGACGATCAGCGCGTGGATTGCGTTATGGATGTGGGACGCGGGGCCCTACGCGCGCTATCTGCGTCACGCGAGCTGGGCCGAACTGCCAGTCGTCGGCGCGATATGCCGCGCGGTGCCCGGCGCGAGCCTCACGCTTGCCGCGTTGCTGCATAGCGCCGCATGGCTGCTGATGATCGCGGCGATGATGCTGCCGACCGCCTTCCCGCTCTTCGACACCTTCAGGCGAATGACGATCGCGCGCGACAACCGGCATGCGCTCATGGCGCTGCTGATCGTCGGTTACGCAACGGCGTGGGCGCTGTTCGGCTTCGTCGCGCACGGCTTCGACGCGGCGCTCCATCGACTCGCAGATCAATCGCCGTTGATGCTTGCCGATGGCTGGCTGATCAGTGCCGCGATCGTCGCGCTCGCGGGCTTGTATCAGTTCAGCAGTCTCAAGCATCGATGTCTCGACAAGTGCCGCTCGCCGCTGATGTTCATCACCGAGCATTGGCGTGGCCGTAGCGTGCGCCGCGAGAGCTTTCTGCTCGGCATGAGTCACGGCGTATTTTGCGTCGGCTGCTGCTGGGCGTTGATGCTGCTGATGTTCGCCGTCGGCACGGGGAGTGTCGGCTGGATGCTGGCGCTGGGCGCGATCATGGCGGCCGAGAAGAATTTCCGCTGGGGCGGGGCCATCGGAAAGCCGCTCGGTGTTGCGTTGATTGCGTGGTCCGCGTGGATCGTCGTGCAAAACGCGCGTATCGGCTGAAGGGCGCCCGAGCATCGTGCACAGCGCGCAGGCTTCTCGTGTTCGGACCCTTGCGCAAGGCGTGGCACACGGTATGCATCCCGCATATGATGGAGACCGGTCCATTCGGTCGGTGTCCGGTTTTCAAAGAGGGGAGGGCGTAATGAGTCTTCAGGGGGAAATCGAGAGGCTGCACCAGGCTGACGCCGACATCCTGATGGCCAACCAGCGGATTCAACGTCAAAAAGACCTGATCCAGGAGCTCAAGAGAGACGGCCACGACACCTCACTGGCGCTTGAACTGCTGATGACCATGCAGGGAACGCGGCAAGCCCTGATTGACCATAGAAAAGTGATCCTGGAGCACGTCGAACGAATAAGCGGGAGCCGCAGCCGCGAGGAGCAGGCGATGCCGCGACCGGATGGCCACGACATCTGATATCGGGGATGAATGTGCGAAGCGATCGCCCTTGTGGACGCCCGCACCTTTTACGTGGAGGCGGCCCATCGATTGCGACGTGACGCTCATCGGACGATCATTCTCATCATGTCCCGCAGAAGATGAGAATGATTGAGCCGAAGCAAGAGAGCGGAGGACGAAATGGAAATTATTGAAACCGTGGGTTCACGTCATTTCTCGGCAACGCTGGCACTCAATGGACTTCTTATACTGAAAGAAGGGAATCGTGAGCTAACGCGAGGAACGTTGTGCGATGCACTTGCCGCGCTCGGCGAGCGGCCCGAAATGACGAATCTGCAGACTACCGTTGAGGATATGTTGCGCGCTTACATCCGGTCGTATGCGCGTGTGACATAGGAAGCGTTGCCGCTGAAGTCGATCCAGCATGCCCGCTGCCGTATTTGCGAACATTCGATCTATGTCACAACGTGATATATTGAAATTTGAACATCGGGCTGGGCAGCGCGAATAAGCAAGGAGAACGGCCATGTTGGTTACCTTTCAGTCGAAAGCAACACCCGACGTCGTGATGCTGCGTGACCTGGCGGGATATCTTCTTGGGGCCATCGGCAAGCGCCTCGACGAGAGGGGCGTCATCGTACACGACGAAATGCCCGCGGCAATCGCCCGCCTCGAAGCCGCGCTCGAAAGCGATGCGAAAACCGCTGGCGAACACGGCGCGAATTTCCACGCATCGGTTGGCGACAATGCGCGCAGCACCAGTGACGGATTACGGCACCGCGCTGTTCCGTTCCTCGATATGTTGAGACTCGCGCATAAGCATGACGCGGATATTCTGTGGGGCTTGTAGCCGTTTCGATCGAACGGCTAGTAAAGCGCTCGTCGACATATATTCATACCATTCCGGAATGCTTTTTGCGGTAACGCGGTAATCGCTCGCTGAAGTCGAGCGTGTTTTCAGGCAAGAACGCCTGCCATATTTGGGGATTGAAAATGGCTGCCCATCAACCAGGGGCCATGCCCCTCTCCGACGACGATTACCGCCGCCAGCTACGCCGCGCTGTCATCGCCAGCACGATCGGAACGACGATCGAATGGTACGACTTCTTCCTCTATAGCATCGTCACCGGTCTCATTTTCGCCAAACTGTATTTTCCGGAATCGGACCCGCTCGTCGGCACCTTGCAGGCCTTTCTGATTTACGCCGTCGGCTTTGTCGCGAGACCGGTCGGTGCGGCCATCTTCGGTCACTATGGCGATCGCATCGGACGCAAGGCTACCTTGATCGTCACGCTGCTGCTGATGGGGCTCGCCACATTCGCAGTCGCGTTCGTGCCGACCTACGCGACGATCGGCATCTGGGGCGCTGTCATTCTGACCGTGCTGCGCTTCATACAGGGCGTGGGCGTTGGCGGCGAATGGGGCGGCTCCGTTTTGATGTCGATGGAATGGGCGCGCACGAATTCGCATCGCGGCTTCGTCGCTTCGTGGCCGCAATTCGGCGTGCCCGCGGGGTTGTTCATCGCCAACCTCGTCGTGCTGGCCATGAGCGAGATGTCCGGCAGTGCATTTCTCACATGGGGATGGAGAGTGCCGTTCGTTCTGAGTATCGTGTTGGTCGCGATCGGGCTTTATATCCGCCTGAATATCCTCGAGACTCCGATCTTCGCCAAGCTTCTGGCCGAACAGAAGATCGAGAAGACGCCGATGCTCGAAGTGATACGCCGGCAGCCGAAAGATATCTTTCTCTCCGCATTCGTGCGAATGGCCGAACAGGCACCGTTCTATATCTTCACGGCCTTCGTCTTCACTTATGGTGTGAGGACGCTCGGCGCGACACGCGACCTTTTGCTCACGGCCGTTTTGGCCGCATCGGTTCTTGAGTTTTTCACGATCCCATTGTTCGGTCACATATCCGATCTCATCGGACGGCGACGGATGTATATGATCGGCGCGGCCCTCGCGGGCGTGTTCGGCTTCGTCTATTTCGCCATGGTCGACACCAGGGCTCCGGTGTGGATCTTCTTCGCCATCGTGCTCTCACTGGTGCCGCATTCGATGATGTACGGGCCGCAAGCGGCTTTGATCGCCGAGTCCTTCACGGGACGGCTGCGATACAGCGGCGCGTCGCTGGGATATCAACTGGCTTCGTTGATCGCGGGTGGTCCCGCGCCGTTGATCGCCACCGCGCTTTTCGCGTACTACCATTCGGGTTATGCGATCGCGGGCTATATCTTCGTATGCGCGTTGTTCAGCCTTGCAGCGGCTTGGCGGATGGGCGACTACACGAACAAGGATATCTCGCGCGAATATGACGAGCCGATGGAGAAGCATGGCCACGCGAGACCGGCTCATTGATGCGCGTCGTGCGACGTTGCCGGCCGTGTCTGTCCGCTATGCGCTCGGGCGATGAGAGGCCGCCCGAGTCAAGCTCCACGACGCGCGCAATGCCGCGTGGCCTTATCGAAGAGGCACGGACATGTCGCTGGAGGTGAAGATCGGCCCACCGCAGCTGGCCATTCATCAGGGGCATACGGTTCTCCTGACCGAGCTCGACGGGCAGATCATCAGCGGGTCGCAAAAAGGCCTTTATTTCCAGGACACGCGGCTCATCAGCAACTGGTCGATCTTCGCGAACGGCGAGCCCTGGGACCTGTTGAGCTCGGGCGCGTTGCGGTCCTTCGCGATGCAGGTCTTTCTCGCGAATCGCCCGCTCGACAGCGAGAATGGACCGATAGAAGCCCATACGATCGGCCTGACGCTGACCCGTCATGTCGGCGGCGGCATTCACGAAGACATCGACCTGACGAACTACGGTCTGCACGCGGTGTCGTTCAATCTCGAGCTTGCCGTGCGCAGCGATTTCGCGGACATATTCGAAGTCAAGAACGAGCATGTGGTTCGTCGCGGCCGAGTCGTGACGACATGGGACGAGCGCGAGCAACGCCTCAAAACGGTCTACCGCAATCAGCAGTTTCGCCGCGGCATCAGCGTGCGCGTGCACAACGGCGAAGCGCGAGCCGGTTATGCGAACGGCCGCATCACGTTTGCAGTCAGCCTGCGGCCGGGTGCCCATTGGCATTGCTGCCTGAATTACGACCTCGACGACGACGGCCGGGTCACGCATGCGCCACGGCAATGCGGCGCGGGAGACGAAGGATCGCCGGAAGAAAGACGCCTTGCGCAATGGCGGCGCGCGATTCCATCGCTCGAATGCAGCGACGAAACCTTCAAACTTCTCTTCCGGCAGGCGACGGATGACTTCGCCGCATTGCGCGTGCCGGAATACGAGAATGGCCGACGCCAACTGATTCCCGCAGCCGGATTGCCGTGGTTCGTCGCGTTGTTCGGACGCGATAGCCTGATCACATCGCTGCAGACGTCGCTGATCTATTCGGATTTCGCGCGTGGTTCGCTGGCGACGCTCGGCGCGCGACAGGCCTCCGAGCGCGACGACTTCCGCGACGCCGAGCCGGGCAAGATCATGCACGAGTTGCGTCGCGGTGAACTGGCGCGGTTCGGGCTCATCCCTCACACGCCTTACTATGGATCGGCGGATGCGACGCCCTTGTATCTGATCGTGCTGCACGCGGCATGGTGCTGCACGGGAGATCGCGAACTGCTGATGCGTCATCTGCCCAACGCCGAGCGCTGTCTTCAGTGGATCGACCATTACGGCGATCGCGACGGCGACGGTTTCCAGGAATACGAAACCCGCTCGACGGGCGGTCTGCAAAACCAGGGCTGGAAAGATGCCGGCGATGCCGTGATGTATCCCGACGGCACGCTCGTCGAGGGGCCGAAGGCGCTATGCGAGCTTCAAGGCTACGTCTACGACGCCTGGCTTCGCATGGCCGCGATCTACGACGTGCTCGATCAGAAACGCCGTGCATCCCGGCTTCGGGCGAAAGCCGCCGCGCTGTTCGAGCGATTCAACGATGCGTTCTGGGACGAACGCGCCGGCTTCTATGCGTTCTGCCTCGATGGAGACAAGCAACGTGTGATGAGCATCGCGTCGAATGCCGGCCACTGCCTGTGGTCGGGCATCGTTCCGATGGAGCGCGCGCGCCGCGTGGTGCGAAGGCTGATGAAGCCCGACATGTGGAGCGGATGGGGCATTCGCACGCTATCGTCGAAGCATCCGGCCTTCAATCCGCATTCTTACCAGAATGGCGCGGTCTGGCCGCATGACAACGGACTCATTGCCGAAGGATTCAAGCGCTATGGTTTCGCCGATGAAGCGGGACGCATCGCGAAAGACATATGCGATGCAGGCTGCTATTTTGCGCTGAATCAGCTGCCCGAGCTCTACGCGGGGCTGCAGCGCACGGAGGCGAGCTTTCCGGTGCAGCACATCGGTGCGAATGTGCCGCAGGCATGGGCGGCCGGATCGATCTTTTCGCTCTGTTACGCGATCCTGGGCCTTCAGCCCGATGCTTCGATGAAGCGGCTGTACGTCGACCCGGTTCTGCCGCCGTGGATCGACACGCTGACCCTGCGCAATCTCAAGGTGGGCACGCAGCGTTTCGACATCCGTTTCGCGCGGATGGGCGAGAGCACCGAGTTCGAAGTGTCGAAAGGGGCGCGCAATAGCGTGATACGGCGGCCTGTGTCGAAGTGGCGTGAAGAACTCGCCGCGGGCCGATGACGTTTCGCTTCATCGGAACAGGGCCGATGCGTCGATGTCGGTCATCTTCTCCAGTTCGCCGACGCGCGTATCGCAGGTATGTCTTATCCGCGAGGATGCGTCTCACGCTGGCGCGCGATCTCGCGGCACGGCTTCCCGAAGGCGCGTTCGTGCCTCCCCGACTTGCCGGCGCCGGAAGGCACGCGCGCGCTCGTCGTCACGATGGTCGGCATCGGCGTGCCTGTCGAAGGGGATTTGACGCTCGTCGCACGAAACCCGGATCGGGTCGTATCGATGCGACATGCGACGTTGCGCGCGCCAATGACAGGCGTCGATGGCGAAGCACAGGCCGCTGCGATGAGCCGTGCGCTCGCCGGGTTGGCTGACCGGATCGCGCAGTCGTTGAGTTGCCGCTGACACCGGAGACTGGAGCCGGTCGCCTCCAGTCCCCGGTTCGCGCTCACGGCAAGGTGATTTTGCGGGTGAATTCGGCCGTCACGTTGGGGGCCGTGGCGATGCCGAATACGGGATGGACGGTCCTGGTCCTGGGTCCGGTCGCAGCCAGGCCCATGTAATCGCCGAGGAAATGGCCACCGGCGTTTGGAGCGTCGAGCATGTTGAACGAGGCTTCGGTCAGCCGTTTTTCATATCCCCATTTGCCGGGGTCCGTGCACGCCGTGTTGCAGAAGAGCGCGAAATAGTCGGTGCCCTCGAAGTCGGAACTGTCAGTGTCGTAACGAAAGTCGTAGTAGGTCACCACGACCGTGCCGTTGCCCGCCACC
Source organism: Caballeronia calidae (assembly GCF_900044055.2). Lineage (GTDB taxonomy): Bacteria > Pseudomonadota > Gammaproteobacteria > Burkholderiales > Burkholderiaceae > Caballeronia > Caballeronia calidae. Next base: position 84,296 of record NZ_FCOX02000034.1, read on the forward strand.
GCCACGGCAGGGATGAAGGCCTGTTGTCGACACGGCTTCGTGGCATTCACCGGGGTCTTGTTGATCTTCACAGGTGTCGACCAGGTAGCCCCGTTGTCATTGGACTGACTGAAAAGAATCTCCTCTATGTCGAACGGCCCATTGGGTGTGGAGCACTTCGCTGTCGAAAAACGAGTGTCCTGCCAGACGAGATAGAGAGCCCCCGACATCGGATCCACTGCGACACTGAAGAGGATGGAGGCATCGCGTACCGCTTCGCCGCTGTTCGGAGTGACCGCGCCGCTAGACTGAATGTCGATGGGGAACGTCGGCGCGCTCCAGCTCGCGCCCTTGTTCGTGGACTTCAGATAGCCGATGCTCGAACCCGCCGGCGTGACACCGAGCCCTGTGAAGAAATCGAGCAGTGTCCCGTTCGGCAACACGCGCACGATGTTGTTGATCGTCTGTTTGTTCGTGCCCGGCTGATAGATCGGCGTCGCCGTGCCGATGGCGGTTCACGCGGACTGGTCGGCGTCGTCTCGAGCGATGGTGGCAGGCGTTCCAGCGATCCTGCTGATGGCCGACGAGCAGGCGATACGGGTTGGTCGGATCGACCGCCACCCAGGGCTCGATCGACGTGGCCGGAAAAAGGATGCTCCCGAACGCCGCCTGCTGCGCATGCACCTGGTCTGCGGTGCATCCGCTGAACGGATCACCGGAGGTTATACGGACAAGTGGGCCTAGTGTTTGCGCGTGGGCGCCCGGGCCGATGGCGCACGTGAGCGCGATGACAGCGCCGCTTGCGAATCCGAGGGAGAGTGAAAGGGACAGGCGTCTGAAGTTGGAGTTCATTTTATTGCCTCGCGAAAAGGGGAAAACGCGTTGGCACCGCCAGCTTTACATCACCATCACGATGACCTTCGTACTGTGATCCTCCGATGCATACGAAAAGGACTTGCCTTGCTATCTCGCGCCACCAGGTACACCGATTCGTGTACAGAAACACACTAGGTCGCGTTCGCCAAAGTTGTGTGGAAAAGTCATCGCGACTGTGAGCGCAGCGCACGGCGTCGCCTATTGCATTGATGTGGTATGAGGGTTGCAGGAGCGCGGACATAGCATGTACGCGCTTGCAGAAACATTGGCGCTTCGCTTGCCGCTAGAATCGGGAAGCCGATGTCTCATCGACAGCCCCGGAGTGAACCCTCGTGCCATGAGCAGGTCGATCGGTCGAATCGCGATTCTTTGGTGGACACTCGGTCTCGCGTTGATCGCATCGCTGGCGTACGCGGGCCTCACCCTGTCGCGCATTGCACCGATCGGCACCGGTTATGCCGCGAAGATTCTCTGTACCGGCGTGTTCGTGTCGGGGCGCCCCGCGCAGCAGGTCATCGACGAAGACATTCAGGCCGGCGTCCATCCGCTTCTGCATCTGGTGCATCCGACAGTCGATGTGCAGGCACGCCGCGCCCGCGCGACCTTTCTTGGCATGGCCGCACGCGCAGCCTGGTTCAGACCGGGACTCGGCTGCACACTGAAGCTCGGTGACGCACTCGCCGGCCCGGCGACCATGATCGAACCGGCATCGAATCGCGCGCCGCCGAATGCGACGCAGGCGACGAATGTCCACGACAACGACAATGCGCTGCATGCCGTCATGGACAGCGCGTTCGACGAACCCGATCCGCTCAATCCCCGGCGCACGCGCGCGCTGGTGGTCATGCAAAACGGCCGGATCATTGCACAACGGTTCGCGCCGGGCTTCTCCGAACAGACGCCGCTCATCGGCTGGTCCATGAGCAAGAGCGTCATTGCTGCGTTGATTGGCGTGCTGGTAGGCGAAGGCAAGCTCTCGCCGGACGCAACCGCGCTGCTGCCGGAGTGGCGCGGCCATGAAGACGCACGCGCGCGCGTCACGCTCGACGAATTGCTGCGAATGACGAGTGGCCTGCAGTTCAACGAGGACTATGACGACCCGCTCTCGGACGTCGCCATCATGCTGTTCGCCGAAGCGGATCAGAGCGCCTATGCCGCGCGAAAGCCGCTCGATTTCGCACCCGGCGCACGATGGGAATACTCGAGCGGCACGACCGAGATTCTTTCGCGGGTGATCCGGCAGGCACTTGGCGGCACCGAGCGCGATTATCTGGAATTCCCGCGTCGCGCGTTATTCAAGCCGCTCGGCATGCGCACGGCGGTGTTCGAGGCGGATGCGGCGGGCATGCTCGTCGGTGCGTCGTTCGTGTGCGCGAGCGCAGGCGATTGGGCGCGCTTCGGGCAACTTCTGTTGCAGGACGGCGTATGGGACGGCAAGCGCATACTGCCGCCGGGCTGGGTGCGCTATATGCGCGAGGTCACGTTGCAATCGCCCCGCCGCGATTACGGCGCTCATATCTGGGTCAAGGTGCCGGAGCCCTTCGACAGTCACGCATCGCCACCGCCGGCGCTGCCGCCCGACGCGTTCCATCTGGTCGGTCACGAAGGCCAGTTCGTGAGCGTGGTGCCGAGCCGCGAGCTCGTCGTGGTCCGCATGGGTCTATCGCGTCCCGAGAAGGCGTGGGATCACGAGACGTTTCTCGCGCGCCTGATCGACGCATTGCCCTCCGCTCCCGTCGAGACAGGCGGCGCCAAATGACATGGCACATCACGCGACGGCCTGAACGAAACAGGCCGCCGCGCGGCGCGCGTCAGTTCTTGTCGTATGCGAACTGGATGCCCGCGGTCCCGCCCGTTTCGATGAAAAGATTCATGAAGGCCGGCACGGTGTCACTGCGCGCCCAGTCGCGTTGAAGCTCGCAGAAAAGCTGGGCGACGCTGATCATCTTGCCGCCTGCCTGTTCGATACGGCGCAAAGCGGCTTCATGCGCCGCCACCGACGTTCCGCCGACCGCATCGACGACGACATACACTTCGTAGCCGGCTTTCAGCGCATCGAGTGCGGGGAACGTCAGGCAGGCTTCCGTCCACAGCGCAGTCATGATGAGCTTCCTGCGGCCGGTTTCCTCGACGGCCGCGCGGAATTCGACGTCTTCCCACGAGTTGATACTCGTGCGATCGTAGGTTGGATAGTCGCCGAGTGCGGCGCGCAGTTGCGGAATTGGCGGCTTGTTCAGGCCGGTCTTGACGTTGACCGTGGAATGGATGATCGGCAGCTTGTATGCGACCGCGGCCTTCGAAGCGCCGACGATGTTATCGACCAGTTGCTGACGATCCATCGACGCAATGGAATTCACCTGAACCGGCTGATAATCGATGACGATGAATGCCGCGTTCTGCGGCGTCAGAAGATGATCGTTCGCGGGGTCGCGAATGGGTTCGCTTGCCATGTTTGTCTCCGGAAACAGTGCAGTAAATAAAAGACGATGCCGATGATCGATGCGTGATGCATCGGGTCCGCATGCAAAGGAAATGCTATGCGAGCGACCACGCGGCTTCCAGTCCTTAAAAATGCCGACTGTGTTCCATGAGCAGAACAACGCGCGTTTTCTTATGGGCCAATGCCGTAAGATGCCTTTATTGTTCTGCCGAAGGAACAGTAATGGACGATCTGAACGACATCTTCTATTTCGTCAAAGTGGTCGATAACCGTGGTTTCACGCAAGCCGGCCGCGCGCTCAACATACCCAAGTCCAAGCTGAGCCGGCGCATCGCCGAACTCGAAGCACGATACGGCGTTCGCCTGCTCAACCGGTCCACGCGGCATTTCTCCGTGACGGAGACGGGAAGGGAATTCTACGAGCGCTGCCTCGCGGTCCTCGTCGAAGCCGATGCCGCGCGCGAGGTCATGGAGCGCAAACTTTCGGAGCCCCAGGGCATTGTGCGCATGAGTTGCCCGACGACGCTGCTCGAATACCGGATCGGCGATCTCGTGGCCGACTTCATGACGCAATACCCGAAGGTGCAGATCCTTCTCGATGCAACCAATCGAAAGGTCGATGTCCTCGGCGAAGGCCTCGATCTCGCGCTGCGCGTGCGTTTTCCGCCGCTCGAAGACAGCGGGCTCGTCATGCGTGTACTGTCCGGCAGTCCGCAGCGTCTCGTTGCGGCGCCGGCGCTCGTGAAGCAGCACGGAAAGCTTGCGCATCCGGCGGACGTCGTCGGCATGCCCAGCCTCGATTGGGGACCGCAGCGCGATCATGCATGGGCGCTGATCGGCCCGGAAGGAGCGGAGGCGCGCGTCGCTCACGCGCCCCGCTATATCACCGACGATATGACCGTGCTTCGGCAAGCCGCACTCAAAGGCGTGGGCATCGTGCAGTTGCCGTATATGGTCGTCGAAGATGCGCTCGGAAAAGGCGAGCTGGTCGATGTCGTGCCGGGGTGGGCGCCCAAAGGCGGGCTGGTCCATGCCGTCTTTCCGTCACGCAGAGGCCTGCTGCCTGCAGTGCGGCTGTTGATCGACCACCTCGCCACGCATATCCGGAAGGACGAGTGAGCGCGTGTCGCGCGGCCGCGCGGATCAGAGCGAGCGCCTCGCACGCGATGTCTTCACGACTTCACCGCTCGCATCCAGCACGACAGCGCTCGTTTCCCGGGCAGCGTCATTGGCCGTGTCGGCGAGATTCGTGATCAGCTCGCCCGAAGATTGCGCGGCCGTTTCGACATCGTCGGCCGCGGCGCTCGCCATGTCATCGAACTTGATGCCGTTGCGTTCGTACTGGTCGCGCACTTCGCCGAGCATGTCGTCTTGCGTCGACGTGATGATCGACAGCACATGCTGTCCGTAGGAAGCGGCCTTCTGGGGAAATTGCGCGAGCATGACCGACTGCCAGCCGAGGACGTCGCCCGCGCCGGCCTCATCGCCCGCGCGCAGAAGCGCGTTGCTTTCCTCGATCACTTTACGAACCGTCTGTACGTTCAGTTCGGTGAGCGCCTGCAGACCGCTCGCGAAGCGTCCGGTCACGTTGAGAAACGCCTGCAAATTGGCGCGCGTGAGCGACGGAATCTGGTAAGCGAAATAACCGGGATAGTGGAACATTGACCGCACTCCTGGAAGTCGAAAAGAAATCGGTAAAAGAATAGGCTTGCTTTCCTGCGTGGGATTAGCTCACTGCGATATGACAGCCGCGTGCATGCGCGATAAAAAAATCGGCGATACGCGATGACCGGCGGAACAGGCCGCATCTCACGTCTCAGACGAAGTATGCGCACGGCGGTTCCCGTTTCGTCCGCGAAAATATCGAGCGTTCGTCGCAACCGGTTGCGGACGCAAGGCGCGGCTTTCGACCGCTCGGTGAGTGGAATTCGAGCTTTCGTGCGAGCGGTTTTGTGCGGCGGAATGCTCGTTGCTGGAATAGCTGACAGGAAACCGTCCCCGGCTCCATTCCATTTCGAGGCAAACATGAGCGACTCTCAGACGATCTACATCGGCAGCGAGGACCCCGACTCGCTCGAGGCACGCATCCTGCGCGACGAACGCGCGGCTTATCTCGCGGCGATGACGGGCGAGAGCGGACAGCACAGCACGGATCCCGGCGATCTGCGAAGCATCCGCGCGCGCTTCGTGATCGCGAGAAACGCGATGGGCGAAGCAATGGGATGCGGCGCCATTCGACGACAAAGCTATAAGATCGCCGAGGTGCGCCTGCTCTATGTTCGTCCGCAATATCGCGGCCTGGAAGCGACGCTGCTGTCGTATCTCGAAGAGGAAGCGCGGCTGCTTGGCTATCACATGGTGTGGCTTGCGACGATGCCCGCCGAGCGATGTGCATCCCGTGTTTGCGAGGCCAGTGGATATCGCCGGATGCCGACCGATGATGACCGTCTTCAGCAGGGTGAAGCTGTACGCTTCGAAAAGACACTGCCGCATTCCGTCTGAACCTGCCGCAATGAGTCGCTGGTGAAACGGACTAACATCGAATGCGGAGAATCGCCGACGAACGCATCGTGGCGGCCCCATAAACATTGCATTGTGCGTGGAAGTTCCACCGGCATGGAATCGAAAAGGTGCGATCATGGCCGATGACATGGCAAACCTCTTCCGGCGTCTGACGGCAGGCGTGTATGTGATCGGCGTCGCGCATGGCGATCTTCGGAATGCGTTCACGGCGAGCTCGGTGATGCAGGTCTCGTTCAGTCCGCTGCTCGTCGCGCTCTGCATCAACCCGGAGCATGCGTCTTATCCGATTCTAAGCAGCGGCCGCGCGTTCTCAATCAACGTGTTGCGAGCGGATCAGCAGGCATTGGCCGAGCACTTCGGCACGCAATCGGGACGCACGGTCGACAAGCTGTCGTCGACGTCATGGCGTGCCGGTCTGACGGGCGCGCCCCTGCTGCAAGACGCGCTTGCCTATTTCGACTGCCAGGTCATCAGCGAGGCCGAGGCCGGGGATCATCGGCTGATGCTCGGACGAGTGGTCGATGGCGCCGTGCTCGATGCGAACGGCCAGCCGTTGCTGTATTCGGCGACCGGCAATCTCGATCACAGCGCCGAACTCTATGCGAAGGCGTTTTGCGAACCGAGGTAGGCAGTGCCGCCGCACCGCGATACGCAAGCTAGCTCACTCCGGCGCGGTCTCCACGTCGGCCGCCGACCCGCTTATGCTCGACACGCCGCGCTCTATGCTCATGCGGCTCGCCATGCGCTCGAGCTTCGCCTGATCTTTCGGATGCGTGCGTACGCTGGATGTCCTGGTCGCGAAAGAAGATGACCTTGTGCTTGAGCCCGAGGCACCGTGACGTCCGGAAGAAAGCGAGTCACGCATACGGCACGCAGAACGAACCAGCACCGTTCGCGAATCGAGCGGTCGATTTCGGCCAGAGTGTAGGCGGCAAACGCAAGAACCGAACATCCGGCTTCGGATGAATTAAAACGATATTGGGGAGACCCGTCACGCATGAGCATGCAGGCGCGCACTATCGAGGGAAGACATGGCGACACGAACCTATGTCAGGACGCAAGACCAGACGCTGCGTCGAGCACGATCGAATGCCGAAAAGCCCGCGGCGGCCCTTCCTCAGCTCGAGCGCCAGACACCCGAACTCCTTCGATTGCAACGTGCGCTCGGCAATCAGGCGGTCAACCGGCTGCTGTGCGAGGCGCAATCCGGCATCACGATACAGCGCAAGGAGCCGCAGGCCGAAAGCCCGGCTCCCGCCAACGATGCCAAAGCAACAACGACTCCAGCCCCGAATTCACCAGCGCCTGCTAAAAAGACCTCGACGCCGATGAAGATCAAGGCGAGCTACGAAGAGTTGCCGGGTGCGTCGAGCACGGGGGCCGAACGCAGCAAGGCGGAGAACGCGCTCTGGTTCAACCCGCTGACCATCGCGTCGCTGTCGCCGTCCGTCGATGAAGTCTCGGTGTCGAAAGGCGTAACGCGTGGAGGCGGTCAGTTGATAGAGACCTACAACGCGCCGCTCAACGAAAACCCGGCCGAGGGCACCGGCATGATCTCGGCGCAGCTTCAGTATGCGAAGGATGTCAACAAGAGCTACAGCATCAAGGTCAGCGGCCTGAAGGGCAAGCAGGCGACGGACGCGCAGTTCGAAGCCAAGAAGTTCGTCGCGGAGAGAATCAAGACGTTCGGCGACTTTGAAGAGATCCAGCAGCAGGCGTCGGCGCACATGGAAGAGAAGTTTCCCGGCTCGCAGACGGAGATCACGGTCTCCAGCGACCAGAAAGTCATGAGCGATGCGGGCCGCAGCAAGTTCTTCTACAAGGCGCGCGCGACGCCGACCATCCTGCTCGAAGTGCCCGTCACGCCCGTCGCGGAAAAAACCATCCACAGTGGCAGCACGACGACCAAGTCGCAGGGTTCGGAGAGCCAGCAGGAAACGCACAAGGACAACGAGAGCGAGAAGGTCGACACCACGAGAACGAAGACCGATCAGGAACGCCACGGCGAGTCGTCGGTCGAGAAGGTGCAGCAGGAGTACAACGAAGCTGTCGTGAAAACGCTCGACGATATGGTCACCAACGTGACGACCGTGCATGACAAGGTGAAGTCGGAACTGGTGCAGAAGACGGTTTCATCGTTCAAGTATCACGATCAGGATGCGTGGGAAACGCATCGCGTCGAAGGACACTTCACCGACTATACGAAGAACGTGAAGGGCTACACCGAGAGCGGCGACAAGGAGAAAAGGAACTGGGCATGGTGGCTGCAAAAAGGCGTGAACATCATTCAGCAAGTTACCGATATACCCTTCATCTCGGACATCCCGAAGATCGGCAAGTATGTGCGAAAGGTCAAAGGATGGGGCATTGCGCTCGATCTCATCGATAAGGTCGCCGGTACGTTCGCCGAGACGGGCAAGGTCAAGTACACCGACAGCAAGGAAGACACGACGGTCCACGAGAAGGGCGGCACGAAAGACGATACATCGGGCAAGCGCACCCGAGACGTCACCGGCGACGCCACGTCCACCACGACCGCCAACCTCGAACAGTCGTTCGACAGCACGACCAAAACGGAATGGAACCGTCACATGAGCGAGGCGACCGACACGAAGAAGTCGTTCTCCAGCGTCACGAGCAAGGATTCCTCGGGCGGCTCCAGTAGTTCTTCCACGGACGATTCCACCTACGACCGAAACAAGCAGAGTAGCGGCGGCTCGGACAAGAAGAAGCAAAATCAGAGCATGACCACGACGATGAACTACGACGTGAGCGCCAAGGAAACCTATACGAAACCGTATCTGAAGGCGACCGTGGTGGACGGCGACGGCGAGGTCAGCGCGACTCCGTTCACCGCCACCAAGCCGGCCGAAACCGAAGGCAAATAGCCGCATCGAAGAGGCAGACCGTCGCCGTTTCTACGTCTTTTGGTCTTTTCGTCTTTATCGCGCCCAGCGAAGAAGAGGGCGCAGGCCCGAGTTGTCCCACCCGGCGGCGGACCGCGCTTGCGCTTTCGATGTATCGATGTCGATGACCGAGCCCGGCCAGCTTCGGTCGTCCGACCCGTGGGACCGTCATGAGCAATCCTGTCAGGGTTGTCGCGTTACCAGACGCGCACATGCCGGAACCAGACAGAGCAGCACCGCCAACACCCAGAAGGCTGCAGGCAATCCTATCGCCTTGGCGATGAAGCCCACGCCCGCCGGCCCGGCGAGATGCCCGGCGTAACCCGTCGTCGTAATCGCCGAAACCGCGAGGGTCGATGGCATTGCGCGCTGCGACCCGGCGCGCCGGAACAGCACCGGCACGACATTCGATGCGCCGAGACCGATCAGTACGAATCCGCCCATCGCGAGCGCGACGGCCGGTGCAGTCAGAAGCACCACGAAACCCGCGGTCGCGAGCAGTCCTCCCCAAAACATCATCGCGCGGTCGCCGATGCGCGCGGTGAGCGCGTCGCCGCCCAGGCGGCCGGCGGTCATTGCGATCGAAAAGAACATGTAGCCTAGTCCTCCTTGCGCGGGGGAAACCAGCTCCGTGCCGGTGATCAGTAATGCACTCCAGTCGAGCAATGCGCCTTCGACCAGAAAAGTGATCGCTGCCAGGCCGGCAAGCACCAGCACAATGCCGTGCGGCAAGGCAAACAGTGGATCGCCCTTCGCGTGGGTCGACACGAGCAGACGAGAGCGCGCCGTCGCAATGACGACGAGCATCAGAACGGCGCATGGCAGCGTGCTTGCAAACGTCCCGATGCGCAGCGAAAGCAGAAAGGTCATCACGGTTGAGCCGATGAATCCGCCGACGCTGAACAGCGCATGAAATCCCGACATCAAAGGCCGGCCTTCCGCGCGCTCGACATCGACCGCGTGGATGTTCATCGCGACATCGAGCGAGCCGAGGAATGCGCCAAACGCGAGCAGTGCAATACCCAGCGTGAGCGGCGTATCAACGAGAGTCAGCACAGGCAGAACGACGGCCAACCCCGAGCCGCCGGCTACGATGATCGGCTTGCTGCCGTATCGCGCACTGAGCGCGCCGGTGACCAGCATCGCGATGACTGAACCAAGGCCGATACACAGGAGCAGGACGCCGAGCACGCCGTCATCGACGCCGAGCCGCTGTTTGGCGAAGGGAACGAGCGGCGCCCAGCACGCCACGCCAAAACCGGCCACGAGAAATGCAAGACGGGTGGCCAGTCGGGCTGCCGGCAGGCCCGGAGCTATTGCGTCAGGCTCCGAGAGAGTCGATCGCATGTTCATGGACTCTGCGGCTCCTGGGCCGCCACGACGGACGTGCCGGCTTTCGAGAGGGCCACACGCTCTTCGTGCGGCAGGTCATATTCGACGACCACACATTCGATCTCATTGATGGCTGCCACCTTGTAGGGTGCGCGCGTGTCGAACTTCTCGGTGAGTGCCAGTACCACGCTGTGCTCGCTGGACGCCAGGACGGCGCGCTTGAAAGTCGCGTCAGCGAGGTCGAACGCGCTGATCCCGCTCCTGGACGACATCGCGCAGGACCCGATGAAGCACCGGTCGATATTCATTTGCATGACGTTCTGCACGGCGTTCGCATCAACGCATCCGCCGACCGCTGGATCGACCGATCCGCCAATCACGATGAGATGAATGTCGGGTCGACGCAGCACCGCAGCGGCGATGTCGACCGAATTGGTCGCGACCGTGATGTCGAAATCTTCGGGCAACACGTCGACAAGCGCGAGATTGGTGCTGCCACTATCGAGAAACAGAAGTTCCCCGCGCTGGATCAGCGGCAGGGCCGCACGCGCCAGTTCCGACTTTTGCTCCATGGCTTTTTCAATGCGGCTTGCCATTGGCGCCGAAGCGGGAGTAATCGGCAGCGCCCCGCCGTAGACCCTCCGGCAGCGGCCTGCGGCCGCCAGAGCGCGGAGGTCGCGGCGGATGGCGTCTTCGGAAACCTCAAATTCAACGGCCAGGGCGGCCGCCACAACGGGTTTGCCTTGGGCGAGGCGATTCGCGATCTCGTCGCGTCTGGCGAGGGGGATTTCTTCGTTCATGCCGCATCATATCGTGTACAAACAAGAATGTAAACGTGAATAAACGTGCATATCAGCGTATGATGCGCCGTATCGTGCTCACGTTTTCGCACGATTTCGCTGGGTTTGGGACGCTGCGACTGAATACTGTTCGAGAAATGAATGGGAGCTACAACATGAGTACCGTTGACAGCACAAAGCTGATCTACGTGATGGGGCCCTCGGGCGCGGGCAAGGACTCGTTACTCGCCTTCGCACGTGCTCGCGTCGGCGCGCGCGTCATGTTCGCGCATCGCTACATAACACGCGAGGTCGCGGACGGCGAAAACCATATCTCCCTCTCACAAGGCGAGTTCACTTCGCGACTTGCCCATGGGCTTTTTGCGATGCATTGGGACAGTTACGGGATGCGGTACGGCATCGGAATCGAGTTGGAAGCATGGCTCGCACGCGGCATGCCGGCCGTCGTGAACGGCTCACGGCAACATGCGGCAACCGTGTTGAAGCATTATCCCGATGCACGCTTTATTCACATCGATGCGGCACTGCCGGTTCTGGCCGCACGGCTCGCACGACGCGGGCGCGAGGATGCTGCTCAGATCGAGGCGCGTCTCGCGCGTCGACCGGCGTTCAAACTGCCTTCGCGTGCACGCGTGGTGAAGATTGACAATTCGGGCGTACTGGCAGATGCAGGCACGCAGCTTATCGACGCGTTCGCACTTGTTGAGTGTGGCTAGGCTTTCCGAGCGCGTGTGAGACGCTCCGGATCCAGCGATCTCACTGATTGGCCGTTCTCCAGGCTTAAGCAGCCGTACTTTTCACGCGTGTAGAAGGACTACCGTGGGTCGGGACGGGGACCAGTCGCCAGCCTGGGTCCGGCGGAGATGGAATGGACACCGCCGTGATGACTCACGAAGCCTTGAAGGTGCTTGCGGAGAAAGGAGCGCCAGCCCGTTCCTGAGACTGGCGCCCCGGCCTTTATCGAGCCAGGTAGAAATCCATGGGGATAAGCTCGACGGCCCATCCGCCTTCTTCGCCCAGCGTGGCGGCCGGGTGCATGGACGCGATGCGCAACGCGTCGTTGAGGCTATCTGCTTCGATGATAAAAAGGCCGCCCACGACTTCCTTCGACTCGGTGTAAGGCCCATCGGTGACGTGCGTTTTGCCACTGCGCGGGCGAAGTGTCCTCCAGTGGTCCAGGTCGCCGAGCGACGCGGATAGCAGAACCTTGCCGGTAGCGCGCATCTTCTCGTCCAATGAGGGGCATTGGCTCAACAATTCCTTGACGTCGTCCGGCGGCATCGCGGCGAATTTTTCAGGCGTGAAGTAGGCCAGGCCGAGGTATTTCATGGGAGATCCTTTGGGTGTGTATGCGCTGACGACGAAGCTGATGATCGGAAATCGACAATGCTCCGGAAAATTTTGTGGCAGGTCTCGCCAACGAGTCGGTTTCGCCGCCGCCGCGGGACGAGATCGGCCCAGACTGTGTCAAAACCCATTTTTGGAGCGCTAGAATTTCGCTATCCAATGTTGGGGGTTGCGCAAAATGAA
>NZ_FCOX02000035.1 GCF_900044055.2 Caballeronia calidae
GGCGTGGCGGCGGCGGGCGAAGAGATCAGCACACGTCCGTTCCAGCTCGTCACGGGCCGCGAATGGAAAGGCTCGGCATTCGGCGGCGCGCGTGGCCGGACGGATGTGCCGAAGATCGTCGACTGGTACATGGAAGGCAAGATCAACATCGACGATCTGATCACGCATCATCTGCCGCTCGATCGCATCAACGACGGCTTCGATCTGATGAAGAAGGGCGAGTCGATCCGCTCCGTCGTGATCTATTGATGCACCGTGGGGAAGGCGTGCCGGACGTTCATTCGCGGCCCACGCCGAAGCGTTCCCGATACGTCAACGGCGTAATCCCGAGCGCTTGCTGAAACGCCTTCCGCATTGCCTCATACGTCTTGAAGCCGCTGTTCGCGGCGATGGTCTTGGCGGGCAGATCGCCTTCCTCCAGCAGCCTGCGCGCCGCCTCGATGCGCGCGCGCGTCACGAATGTCGAGGGCGTCGTGCCGGTTTCGCGCTTGAACGAGCGATTGAAGCTGCGCACGCTCATCGACAGTCGCTCCGCCATCTCGGCCGGCGATAGCTCACGCTGGAGATTGGCGAGGACCCAGTCCTGCACGTCGCGGATGCCGGGATTATGCGTCGCCTGGCTGACGAGATGCGAGCTGAACTGCGACTGTCCGCCGGGCCGCTTGAGATAGACAACGAGGTCTCGCGCGACATCGAGCGCGACGTCCAGCCCGAAGTCCTCTTCGACGAGCGCGAGTGCCAGGTCGATGCCGGCCGTCACGCCCGCCGATGTCCACAGATGGCCTTCGCGGATGAAGATGCAGTCGGCATCGACGCGAATGGCCGGATACCTGGCCTTCAATGCATCGGCGACGGCCCAGTGGGTTGTCGCGCGCTTGCCGTCGAGCAGGCCCGCGGCGGCGAGAAAGAACGCGCCGGAGCAGAGCGCGGCCGTGCGCTCCATGCGGTTCGCGGCGACTTCGACCCATTGCACGATTTCCGGCGCATGGCCTACCGCTTCCTCAATCTGCCACGCGCCGACGATGATCGCCGTATGCGGCAGCGCGAGCGTATCGATGCGCTTTTCCGCCGTCAGCGACACGCCCGTGTCGGACGCGACTTCGCCGCGCCGGATCGATGCGAGCTTGACATCGTATCGACCGGGAAGGCCGCGGCGTTCCAGATGAATGTTCGCGTAGGTAAAGACGCTGAGCGAGCCGATGGCTTCGAGCGCCTTGAAGCCGTCGTAGATGACGATATCGACCGTCAAAGGCATGCGTGTTCCCTTCGTCATTCGTCCACCGCATCCACAGGCACGCTCAGCCCCACCTTCACGCGGTTCATGCTCACGAGCGTGCTGAAGCGTTTCACGTTGTTGCTGGAAAAGAAGAGCTGGCGCGTGAGCGTGTTGTATTGGTCCATGTCGCGCACGGTCAGCACCAGAACGAAGTCCGATTCGCCCGCGACGTAATGGCACTGTTGAACCTGCGGGCATTGCGCGAACGTGTGCTTCATCGAATCGAGAAGATCGATCTGCTCGCTTTCGACTTCGATCATCACGATGATGGTTAGCGGATGATCCACTTTCTCGGGCGCGACGATGGCTGCATAGCGATCGATCACGCCTTCGTCGAGAAGACGCCGCAAGCGCCGGTTGACGGCCGCGGTCGAAAGATCGACGCGCGCGCCGAGTTCGTGTTGCGGCGTCTGCGCATTGCGCTGGACTTCGTCGAGAAGTTTGCGATCAAAGCTGTCGAGGTTGGAGGTCATGTCGTGCTCTCGAAGATCGAGAGATTTTTGCATAAGTGACTCGTCGACGGCCAATACGCGGCGATGCTCGCGAGCCTGACCGTCATCAGCGCGACGGACGGCAATCACGGCAAGGCGCTCGCCGCAGCCGCGCAAAGTTTCGGCTGCGCGAGCGTGGTCGGCTTGCGTGGCGCGTGCTCGAACGCTGCATCGATCGCTTCATGCTCATCGACGACAGCGATGCAATCGACGCGATGAAAACGCTCGCGCAAGGCGTCGGTCACGATGTGCCGATCGTCGCGGGGGAATCGGGCGCGGCGGGATTCGCGGGGCTCGTCGTGTCGATGCGCGATCGCGAACTGGCGCGTTCGATCGGGCTCGATGCGAAGGCGCGCGTGCTCGTCATCAACACGGAGGGCGCGACGGCGCCTGGCGTGTACGCGCGACTCGTCGGAGCATCGGCCGAGGAGGTATCGGCACGTCAGCGCGAGTGGCTGAAACGCGCGGCCGGATGAGCGAGGAGATCCGGCATTATCATCTGGACTTCCCGACGATGTCCCCGCCATGGAGCCACAGAAGGAACCGACCTTGGCCAGCCCGCCTCTCGACAGCCGGAAACGCGCACACGCCGTGGCGTCGCAGGCGAGCCCTTGCGATGCGCTCGTCATTCGCGCACAGCCCGTCGCGGCGGGCGAGCCATGCCCGCGCAAGCGCCTCGCCTTGTCCGCGACGATCCTCGGCTCCAGCATGGCCTTCATCGACGGCTCGGTCGTCAACGTCGCATTGCCTTCGATACAGAGCGAGCTCGGCGCGGGCATCGCGGCGATGCAGTGGGTCGTCAACGCGTATCTGCTGTTTCTCGGCGCGCTCGTGCTCGTTGGCGGGTCGATGGGCGACAAGCTCGGACGGCGCAAGGTGTTCATCGCGGGCATCGCGATTTTCACGGCGGCATCGGCGGCGTGCGGCGCGGCGCCCGGCATGGGCTGGCTCATCGCGGCGCGCGCGTTGCAGGGTATCGGCGCGGCGCTGCTCGTGCCGGGCAGCCTCGCGATCATCGGCGCGGTGTTCGACGGCGAAGCCCGTGGACGCGCGATCGGCACGTGGGCGGGCGTCGGCGCGATCACGTCGTCGGTCGGGCCGGCGGCGGGCGGCTGGCTCGTCGACGCATTCTCCTGGCGTGCGATCTTCTTCCTGAATCTGCCGCTCGCCGCCGCGACGATCGCGCTGGCAATGGCGTCCGTGCCCGACAGCCATGACGCCGATGCGCCGCAGACGCTCGACTGGCCCGGCGCCGCGAGCACGGCGGCGGGCCTCGCGGCGCTGACCTACGGCCTCACGGAAGCGCCGTCGCGCGGTTTCGCCGATCCGCTCGTCCTCGCGATGATCGTCGCGGGCGCGCTGCTGCTCGCCGCGTTCGTCGCGATCGAAGCGAAATCCCGCGATCCGATGGTCCCGCTCGACATCTTCCGCTCGCGCGATTTCAGCGGCGCCAATCTCGTCACGCTGCTGCTGTACTTCGGCCTCGGCGGCGTGCTGTTCTTCCTGCCGTTCACGCTGATTCGCGCGTATGGCTACACCGCGACGCAAGCCGGCGCCGCCGTGCTGCCGATGCCGCTCATCATCGGCTTGCTGTCGCGCTTCACCGGCGGGATGACGAGCCGCTTCGGCGCGCGGCTGCTGCTGATCGCCGGGCCGTGCGTCGCGGGCCTCGGCTTCGCGATGCTCGCGCTGCCGTTCGCCGGCGGTTACTGGGCCCGTTTTCTTCCCGCGCTGGTCGTGCTCGGGCTCGGCATGACGATCACCGTCGCGCCGCTGACCACGACCGTGATGGCATCGGTGGGCAGCGGGCGCGCGGGCGTCGCGTCCGGCATCAACAATGCGGTGGCGCGCGTGGCGGGCCTGCTGGCGATCGCCGTGCTGGGCATCGTGTTCGTGCGGTCGCACGACGCGGCGCTGGCGGCGCGGCTCGATCGGCTGCATCTGCCGCATCAGGACATGCGTATCGCCGATGCGGACGTGACACCCACGACACCCACGGCGCCATCGACACCGCTCGCCCGCGCACGGTCCGATGCCATCGCCGATGCATTGCGCGCGGTCGCGCTCTTGTCCGCCGCGTGCGCGTTCGGGGCCGCGGGCGCGGCGGCGGCGACCATCCGCCGCAAACAATAAAAATCCCGATGCCGGTTGTGAGCCGGTCATCGGGATTCGGAAGTACAGCTTCGATGCCGTTCTTAGTGGCCAGCGTGGGCCGGTTGTTGTTCGATCGCACTGGATGCGCGCTTCTGCAACTCTTCCGTCGTCTGACCTTCGCCGTTCGGCAGCCAGCCCGGAGGACGCAGCAGGAAGCCGAGCGCATCCGACACGCTCTTCGCGTTGAACATGTCCTTCGCGAGGCTGACCCAGTGCTGGAACTCGACGACGAGCGGGTTATGCGAAGTCACCGGTGTCGTGAGACCGTAGACGCAGGGTTCGTCCGCGCGCTCTTCCACATAGGTGCCGAACAGGCGGTCGAAGACGATCAGCACGCCGCCGAAGTTCGCATCGAGATACGTCGCGTTCGATGCATGGTGCACACGATGTGCCGACGGCGTGTTCAACACATATTCGAGCCAGCCGAGCTTCGGAATCCACGTCGCATGCAGCCAGAACTGATAGAGCAGGTTGATCGACACGACCGCGAGCACCACCTCCGGCTTCACACCGAACCACACGAGCGGGGTGAAGAAGACTGACGAGCCCATGAACTTGGTGAACCAGCCGAGACGATATGCGGACGACAGCGTCAACTGGTTCGGCGAGTGATGGACCGCGTGATTCGCCCAGAAGAAGCGGATCGTGTGCGAGAAGCGGTGATACCAGTAGTAGCAGAACTCCTGTCCGATGAAGAGCAGGAAGACCGTGAGCGCCGTGCTCGTCGTGACGGTGTGGATGCGATGCTCCCAGGCGAAGTTGAGCACCGGCGTCGCGAGCGTGAACGGAATCAGGCTGAGCAGCTTGTGGCCGACGAGATCGACGAGCGAAAGCCAGGTCTCGTGCCAGTCGAAGGGCTTGTCGGTGCCCTTTTGCTTGAAGTGCAGGACGACGGCTTCGATCATCGACGCCGCGAGGACGATGCCCATCGCGTACAGCGAGATTTTTCCGAGCAGTTCCAGATCCATGGTGGTTCGCCTTGGTGGGTGGTTGCGAATGAACCCATTCTGGCGATCGGCCCGGTTAAAAACCACGCACAAACTATTTCACGGAATGTCACGGCCCGCCCGCAGAGCCTTGTCGCACAAGGAGCGGGCGTGTCGGGCGAGTTATGTCGATGTATGTCGCGCGGCGATTCGACCCGTCGCGCAAAACATGGGTAAGCAGCTTACGAGAAGCTTGTGCGGCCGGTCGGTGCTCGTTATAATTGCGAACAATTCCTATTTACATCGCATTGTCAAGATGATCGCCGTCGCGCACGACTATCGCTCCGAGGACTCGCGGGCATGAGACCGGTTCTGGTTCGCCTGCATCGCTGGCTCGGCGTCGCGACCGCGCTCTTTCTGTTCGTGTCGGGTCTCACGGGCGCGTTGATCGCGTGGGATCACGAAATCGACGCGCTCCTCAATCCGACGTTCTTCCACGCCCGTACCGATGGTCCCGCGCTGCCGCCGCTCGAACTGGCGCGGCGCGTCGAGGCCGCCGATCCGCGCGTCGAAGTGACGTATATGCCGCTCGGCGTCGAGCCGGGGCACACCGCGCAGATGATGGTGATGCCGCGCACGAATCCCGCGACGAACGCGCCGTTCGATGTCGCGTATAACCAGATCGCCGTCGATCCCGCGACCGGCCAGGTACAGGCGCAGCGCATGTGGGGCGCGGTGTCGCTCGCGCGCATCGACCTGATGCCGTTCCTCTACAAGCTGCATTACACGCTGCATCTGCCGATCGTCGGCGGCTTCGATATCGGCACGTGGCTGATCGGCATCGTCGGCATCCTGTGGTTCTTCGACAGCGGCATCGCGCTGATTCTGTCGTTTCCGAGCGTGAAGGCATGGCGCAAGTCGTTCGCGTTTCGCGTGAAGCGCGGCGGTTACGCGCTCACGTTCGACCTGCATCGCTCGGGCGGCGTGTGGATCTGGGGCCTGCTGCTGGTCATGGCGCTGACGTCCATTTCGATGAATCTCGCCGAACCGGTGATGCGCCCCGTCGTGTCGATGTTCTCGAAGCTCCAGCCGTCGTTCACGGAAAACGCCGATCTGTTGCGCGCCGGGCCGCCCGGCCAGCCGCTCGCCACGCGCGAGCAGATTCTCGCCGCAGCCGCCCGCGACGCGCAGCGCGAACACCTGACCGAACCGATGGGCGCGCTTTACTTCGCACCGATGTTCAAGGCCTACGGCGTGGGCTTCTTCGCGCCCGGCCGCGATCACGGCGACGTGGGACTCGGCAACGCCTGGCTCTACTACAACGGCCGGACGGGCACGCTCGCGGGATCGTCGATTCCGGGCCGCGGCTCCGCCGGCGACATCTTCATGCAGGCGCAGTTTCCGCTGCACTCCGGGCGCATCGCGGGTATCGGCGGACGCATCCTCGTGAGCGCGATGGGCATCGCGGTCGCGGTGCTCAGCGCGACGGGCCTCATCATCTGGTTCAGGAAGCGGTCAGCGCGCCGTCATTCGGCGGCGGTAGCGAATGCGCGGACTGCCGCAGGCGCTCGCTAAGTAAGCGAGCCGTCATCGAATAAAGCTCGACGAGCACCCCCGAATCGGGTGGGATGTTGCGCGCAGACAAATCGTTTCATTCTTGAATGATAACGACTCTTATTTACCCTATAATGCGCGCATAACGAAGTCCCGCCGTCACGCGCTCTCGCGACCGGTCTTGCGACTCACCACAATGCCGCCCGGATTCCATACGCGCCCCGGGACGGAAGACCGACCAACATCGTAGTTTCCGCATCCATGTCCGTTTCCCGTCGTCACACCTCGCAGGCCGCGCCTGTGAAGGCGCTCGCTCGTCGCGCCGCCATCGCCGCCGCCGTCGCGACGGTCTTTTCGCTTTCTGCCCACGCGCAATCCGCCGACACCGGCAACAACGACGCCACCGCGCTGCAGGAGAGCGCGCTGCCGGCCGTCAAGGTCCAGGCGTCGAAAGAACAACTGCCCGGCGATCTCGCGCCGACCTTCGCTGGCGGCCAGGTCGCGCGCGGCGCCGACTTCGGCGTGCTCGGCCAGCAGAGGATGATCGATGTCCCGTTCAGCATGACGACGTATACGTCGAAGCTGATCGAGGACCAGCAGGCGCGCACGATCGGCGACGTCCTCGCGAACGATCCGTCCGTTCGCACTGCCTATGGCTTCGGCAATTTCGCGGAAACATACGTCATTCGCGGCTTCCAGCTTCAGGGCGACGACGTATCGCTGAACGGTCTCTACGGCATCACGCCGCGCCAGCTCGTCGCGACCGACGCGCTCGAACGCGTCGACGTGTTCAAGGGCGCGAATGCGTTTCTGAATGGCGCATCGCCGACCGGTTCCTCGGTGGGCGGCGGGCTGAACCTGCAACTGAAGCGCGCGGACGACAAGCCGCTCACGCGCGTGACGTTCGACGGCTCGGCGTCGGGCGAGATCGGCGCGCATGTCGACATCGGCCGGCGCTTCGGCAGCGAAGGGCAGTTCGGCATCCGCGTGAATCAGGCGAATCACGACGGCGAAACGAGCATCGACGGCGAACATCGCCGCGACAACACGACGGCCGTGTCGCTCGACTGGCGCGGCGACAAGCTGCGTCTCTACGGCGATTTCCTGTATCAGCGCCAGCGCATCAACGGCGGGCGGCCGACCGTCAACGACTTCGCGAACTTCATTCCGGAGCCGCCGTCGGCCACGTATAACTACGCGCAAACCTGGAGCTTCAGCTCGATCGAGGACACGGTCGGCATCCTGCGCGCCGAGTACGATTTCCTGCCCGGCTGGACCGCGTATATCACGGGCGGCGCGCGTCACACCGACGAGCACGGCCAGTACTCGTCGCCGAACATTCAGGCGGACGGCAGCACCGACGCCACGGCGCTCGGCGTGCCGCACAAGGAAGACGGCACGTCCGCCGAAGCGGGCGTGCGCGGCCACTTCAACACCGGGCCGGTGTCGCACTTCGTGACGGCGGGCGCGTCGATCGTGCGCGTGGAGTCGAAGTCGGCGTTCACCTTCAGCAGCGCGTTCCCGACGAGCATCTACGACACGCCGCAAGTGCCGCTTCCGCCGACCATCCTGACGGGCGGCAATCTCTCGGACCCGCAGACGACGTCGCTCAATCTGATGCGCAGCGTCGCGGTGTCGGACACGCTCGGCTTCCTCAACGATCGCGTGTTGTTCACGATCGGCGCGCGCTATCAGGAGCTGCTGACGAACAACTACGACTACACGGGCGTGCAGACGAAGAACTACAACGACTCGATCACGACGCCGGTCTTCGGTCTCGTCGTCAAGCCGATGAAGGATGTCGCGCTGTTCGCGAATCACAGCGAGGCGCTGACGATCGGCGATACCGCGCCCAACAC
Source organism: Caballeronia calidae (assembly GCF_900044055.2). Lineage (GTDB taxonomy): Bacteria > Pseudomonadota > Gammaproteobacteria > Burkholderiales > Burkholderiaceae > Caballeronia > Caballeronia calidae. The sequence goes on from NZ_FCOX02000035.1 coordinate 8,261, forward strand.
CGCGTTGAACTTCGGCGAGCAGTTGCCGCCCGCAAAGTCGAAGCAATGGGAAGTAGGCGCGAAGTACGACAACGGCCAGTATGGCGCGTCGTTTGCGGCGTTCCAGATCGACAAGCCGCTGACCTTCGTGAACAGCGCGAACATCTTCGTCGCGGACGGCACGCAACGGCATCGCGGGCTGGAAGCGTCGATCTACGGCGAGCCGGTGCACGGCGTGCGCCTGATCGCGGGCGCGACGTATATCCACGCGACGCAATACGACACCAACGCGGGCACGACGGACGGCAACAAGCCGATCGGCGTTCCGACGATGATGTTCAACGTCAACGCGGAATACGACGTGCCGGTGCTGAACGGTCTCACGTTGACGGCGCGCTGGATCCACACGGGCCCGCAATATCTGAACGTGACGAACACGCTGTCGATTCCCGCGTGGGATCGCTTCGATCTCGGCGCGCGTTATGCGACCGTGCTGTTCGGCAAGCCGACGACCTTCCGCGCGAGCGTGCTGAACGTGGCGAACAAGTCGTACTGGTCGTCGACGATCGGCGGTTATCTGACGCAGGGCGCGCCGCGCACCGTGCTTCTCTCGATGACGACGGATTTCTGACCGGTCTTATCTTATTCAGAGCGGCAAAAACGCCGCGCGTTCGCAGGAACGCGCGGCGTTTGCTTTTGGCGCGCCCGATCGTTCAGGTCCGGCGATTCGGGCTTATCGCTATCGAGATAGCTTTGCAATGACGCTATAGTGAGCCGAATCGCAAGCGTTATGAACGAAAGGTTCATCCGATGCTTAATCCGGTCCAGGCATCGTGATGTCGGCTCGAACGTATGACTTCCTCTGAACGGAGTGCTCGGTCATGAAAACGCTTCTTTCCCTCATCGCGGCATCGGCGCTCTGTCTCGCGCCGCTCGTCGCCGGCGCACAGCAAAGCGTTCGCATCGGCGTTTCCGCGCCGCTCACCGGTTTGGGCGCGGCCAATGGCAAGGACATAGAAAACGGCGTGCGTCTGGCCGTGGAAGAGGCGAACGGCCAGAACATCAAGATCGACGGGCAGCCGGTCAAGTTCGAGCTCGTATCCGTCGACGATCAGGGCGATCCGCGCATAGGCGTTCAGGTGGCGCAGAAGCTCGTCGACGATGGCGTCGTTGCCGTCGTCGGCTATTACAACTCCGGCGTCGCGCTGCCATCCTCGCCCATCTTCGCGAAAGCGGGCATTCCGCTGATCGATCCGGCGGCGACGAATCCGGCGATCACGCGCCAGGGCTTGAACAACGTGTTCCGCATCATCGCGACCGATACGCAGAATTCCGGCAACGCCGGCACCTACGCCGTGAAGGTCACGAAGGCGAAGCGGATCGCGGTCATGGACGACCGGACGGCCTTCGGACAAGGCGCGGTCGAAGAGTTCAAGAAGGCCGTGAAGGCGGCCGGCGGCCAGGTCGTGTCCGAGGAATACACCAACGACAAGGCCGTCGAGTTCAATGCCCAACTGACGAACATCAAGGCCGCCAACGCCGATCTTCTCTATTTCGGCGGGCTCGATGGCCAGGCGGGCCTCATCGTCAAGCGCATGAAGCAGCTCGGCATTCGCGCGCAGTTCGTCGGAAGCGGCGGGATCGCCGATAGCGTCTTCATCAGTTCGGCGGGACCCGCGGCCGAAGGCGCGATGGCGTGGGAATACGGCCGGCCCGTCGATTCATTGCCCGAAGGCCGCGCGTTTGCGGAGAAGTTCAAGAAGCGCTTCGGCGCGGATACGCTGACCTATGCGCCGTTCGCGTATGACTGCGCGTGGCTCGCCATCACCGCCATGAAACAGGCGAATTCCGTGAAGCCCGCTGTCTTCATGCAAACAATGCGCACGATGCAATACAACGGCATCACCGGGCATATCTCGTTCGATAAATACGGGGACCTGAATAATCCGACATCGACGCTGTATCAGGTCAAGTCGATGAAATGGCAACCGGTGACGACCATCGGCGCGGAGAAGTGAAGAGGATCGCACCTGAGCGCTTATGAAGACGTTGTTGATCGTCTATCACACGATGACCGGCGGCACGCGGCAAATGGCCGAAGCCGCCGCGAGCGGCGCGCGCGGCGAGCCTGATGTTTCGGTCGAATTGAAGCCGGCCGTCGAAACCGGACCGGACGACGTCCTCTCGGCAAGTGCGTATCTATTCGCAACGCCGGAAAACCTCGCGACGATGTCGGGCCTGATGAAAGACTTCTTCGATCGCTGCTATTACCCGGCACTCGATCGTGTGAACGGCCGCCCCTATGCGGCGATGATCTGCGCAGGCAGCGACGGACAAGGCGCATTGCGCCAGATCGAACGCATCGCCACAGGATGGCGTCTCAACGCGGTGGCGCCAGCCATCATCGTCTGCACGCATGCACAGACGCCCGAGCGCATTCTGGCGCCCAAGGTCATCGGTAGCGCCGACCTCGCGCGCTGCGCGGAGCTTGGCGCGGGGTTGGCGGCTGGCTTATCGCTCGGCGTGTTTTAGCGCAGCGGCTGAACCGAACGCAGTGTCGGCAACAGGCATGTCCCGATGCGTCGACTTCGGCAGCAACACCACGCAAGCACAATGCAATACACTTCGTCTCTTTCATAAACGCCCGGGCCGGAAGATCGGTCACGTCAATACAGAGCTGGCGCCATCCTGAAAGCGGCGCTTCTCCCATCGACCTTACATCGCGCTGACGGCGGCAGCCTGCTGCCGGAACGTGGGCCACGCGCAGGCCGGATGCGAAGTGCACGCGTCGGGAAAGCCAGTCAAACCAAGACCCATTCATGACCTATCTGGATATACAGCTGTTGCTGACCGCGCTGGTCAGCGTGTTGGTGCTGGTCGCACTCATCGTGTCGCGCATCAAGATGCACCCGCTGCTTGCCTTGCTCGTCGTTTCCCTTGGCGTGGGCTTTGCAACCGGCATGGAGCCGGAGAGCATCGTCAAACACTTGATCAATGGCGCGGGAAAAACATTGGGCGCGGTGGGCATCGTGATCGCGCTGGGCGCCATGCTCGGCAAGATTCTTGCCGATGCCGGCATCACCGAGCAAATCGCCGAAGCCATCCTGAGGCACGCCTCGGATCGGATGATCCCTTGGGCCATGACGCTGGTTGCGTTTATCGTTGGTATTCCTATGTTTTTCGAAGTGGGTCTGGTGGTCATGCTGCCGCTCATATTCAGCGTGGCGCGCAAGCTGGAAAGCCACGCCCGCTTCAAAGGCTCCGCTTACGTGTACGTCGGCGTTCCCGTGATCTCGGCTCTCGCCGCGATGCATGGCATGGTGCCGCCCCACCCAGGCCCTCTGACAGCCATCGCCACCCTCAAGACCTCGGTCGGCCCGACCATGTTGTATGGCTTTCTGGCGGCCATTCCGGCCATGATTCTGGGCGGTTCGCTCTATGGCGCATTCATTTCGCCGCGCATGAGCACCAGACCCGATCAGGCCTTGCTGGACCAGTTCACGGTCGCCGAGAAGGCCGGCAGCGGCCAGCGGCCCGGCGTCGGGGTCGGCGTGCTGGCAGCCTTGCTACCGGCCATCCTCATGCTGGTTCATGCCGTCGCCGAAATGGCGCTGCCGAAAGGTAGTCCGATCCTGCATGTGGCCAGCTTCCTGGGCAACCCCTTGGTCGCCATGCTGCTGGGTGTGCTGTTCGCCATCGTCGCGCTGGTCGTCGCGCGCGGAGGCGATGCCGAAAAGCTGCGCGACGCGCTGGGCAAGAGTCTCAAGCCCATCGCGTCGATCATCATGATCATCGCGGGAGGCGGCGCCTTTCAGCAAATGCTGACCAGTGCCAAGGTGGGCGATGCAATCGTTCATCTGACGCAGCAGTTTGCCTTTCCCCCGCTGATTCTGGGCTGGCTGATCGCCATGCTGCTCTCCGTCTCCACCGGTTCGGCCACCGTGGGTATCGTGGGCGCAGCCGGCCTGCTCGCGCCGCTGGCCGGCGCCGATCCCAGCCTGAATCTGCCTTTGCTGGCCTTGTCCATTGGCTGCGGCTCGCTGTTTTTCAATTACGCCAACCACGCCGGTTTCTGGATGGTGAAGGAATCCTTTGGCATGACCATGGGTGAAGCTATGGGTGAAGCTACCAAGACGATCTCGGTGGTTCAATCCATCGTGGCGGTAGTGGGCTTGATCATGGTGTTGATTTTCAACGCGGCCATTCCTGTTCACTGAATCGGGATTCACTCGGTGAACGGCTCCGCCAAATGGCTTCGGCCTTGAGATTCGAGGCTCGGCAAGACGCGGACAGGTCGCGGCAATAAGACCGTCGCAGATCTCTCGCATGCCCTGTGCGAGAGACTGCCGAGGCGCGTTCGAACGTATCTTCGCCGTCAAGGTCGTCGTCGGTCGCGGTATGTCCGTCGATAGCACCGGTCAACAAAATCTCCAGGTAAGTTCCGACAGTGAACCGTTTGTGAATAACAGCGGCGCGCTGAACGTGACCCTGCGACCGCATCGACGCCGAGACGCGATAACGACGTCTGCTGCGACGTTGTTCGCAAGCTTATTGTTCAAGCCGCGCCGGGTATACCCAACCCTGAGACCTGTCGCGAAACGTCGCTCGACCGGTCCCCTAGGCGTTCATCCATTCACGATAGTGAATCAAAACCGTAATTTTTTATAACTTTCCCTTATATCTTTTCTCCCGCACGATGCTCCCATCTTTATCGGCAAATGCCAGGAGGAGTGGGCGGCAAGGTTCAACGCACGACGGCGCGTCCCAGTTCGAAGACGCTGGTAATCGCGGTTTTGCATGAGGCTGCATGTACTGTCCGGCCTTCATCGCGAATCGCCCATCGAGAGCAATCGTTGCCTCGTTGGCTCAGTACTCGCGTGCGCGACGACTGGGCGTTCCCGTGCAAGACGCTCTCGCGAGCGACGTAACGCATCGGTTTTTCAGCACTACATCAAGCGCCGAACGAGCGCAATGACACATAACGGAGACAGACATGGTGAGCGTAGATCCGACGGTAGCCGGGCAGTCGCACGGGCGTCGTCAAAACAGGTGGGTGCAGTTGGTGATCGGCATCGTCTGCATGGGGCTTGTCGCCAATTTCCAGTACGCGTGGACGTTGTTCGTCATGCCGATGGACGCAAAGCACCATTGGGGACAGGCGGCGATTCAAACCGCCTTCACGATCTTCATCGTTACAGAGACGTGGCTCGTGCCCGTCGAGGGCTGGCTCGTCGATAAATTCGGACCGCGCCCGGTGGTGATGGGCGGCGCGATCTTCGCTGCGATCGGCTGGATCATCGACGCCCATGCGACCACGCTCATGCATTTATACATCGCCGCAGTGGTCGCGGGCATCGGCGCGGGTTGCGTGTATGGCACCTGCGTCGGCACGGCGCTGAAGTGGTTTCCGGACAAGCGTGGTCTCGCGGCCGGTCTGACGGCGGCGGGCTTCGGCGCGGGCGCAGCCGTGACCGTGATCCCGATCTCCAACATGATCCAGAACTCCGGCTACGAAAGCGCGTTCATGTTCTTCGGCATTCTGCAAGGCGCCGTCATTTTCGTGCTGGCGCTGTTGCTCGTGCGGCCGAATCCGCCGAAGGACATCGTGCCGACCAAGCGCATCGTGGCGACCAAGATCGACTATACGACCGGACAGATGGTGCGAGCGCCTATCTTCTGGGTGCTGTACATGATGTTCGTCGCGGTGGCGGCGGGCGGTGTGATCGCCACTGCGCAGTTCGGGCCGATCGCCAAGGAATACGGCTTCGCGAGCTTGCCGGTTAGCCTCTTCGGTGCGACTTTGCCGCTGCTCGCGATGACGCTGTCCATCGATAACCTGTGCAACGGCTTCACGCGTCCGCTGTGCGGCTTCATCTCCGACAAGATCGGCCGCGAGAACACCATGTTCATCATCTTTCTGGGCGAAGGCGTCGCGCTGCTCGGGTTGATGCAGTTCGGACAGAATCCCTACCTGTTCATGCTGTTCGCGGCGCTGACGTTCCTGTGCTGGGGCGAGATTTTCTCGATCTTCCCGGCGACCTGCGCGGACACGTTCGGCAGCAAGTACGCCGCCGCCAACGCAGGCACGCTGTACACGGCCAAGGGGACGGCTTCGATGCTGGTGCCGCTCGCGTCGGTGCTGGCGTCGCTCGGCTCGTGGAATGCCGTGTTCATCGCGACTGCGATCACGTCGATCGCGGCGGGCGTGTGCGCGAAGTTCGTACTCGCGCCAATGCGCCGCCGCTGGATAGAGAACACGGTCACGCAGACTTCGTCGCAGCCCTATATCGACTTGCCGTTTCAGACTGACTGGACGGATGCGCCGAGCAAGTCGTCAACTCGATGAAGAAGAACGCCAGCACGCGTGTGCTTTGTCGTTGCACCCGTTGACGCTGCTTGTCACGTCCGCGCAGCATCGCGGCTTCATGCGAGCGGACGATGACCCGGGTCATCGCACGGCCGGCGTTCGTCGAAGCGTCGACTTCGCAAACACCGTGCGATCGGCCCGCGCGTCGTCTGGCAACGGTGCGGTTCGGCTGTCATTCCGCATAACTTCACCGTCAATTTCACCGTCAATTTCACCGTCAATTTCACCGTCATAGGGAGCCTGGCGCACGGGGTCAGCCTTGTACTGAATGGATAAAAGGGGAGTGTCGGCCGCATGTGCATGAAAGCCCTGACCAGAAGCTGTTAAGGAGCCTTCGCTGGCAGTCGGAGGAGCCGCAGGACAGGCTCCGCCGCGCGGGGCGCTACAGTCGCCATGGCGATCCGGCAAGCGGTCGATGCACGCACATCAACCAAGGCATGTCCGCAGTGGGGAATCAAGCAATCCATGCCATCTGAAACTCAAACCCCGCAAGGGGCCGAGACTGGCTCCGGCGGACTGACGCTGTCGCTGGAACCCATCGGCGCGACCGCGTCGCTTCGCGATCAGGCTTACATGAAATTACGCCAGGTGATCGACGAAGCCGATATCTACCATTCGCGAAGTGAAATTCGCCTTGACGAAAGAGAGCTGACGGAAGCGCTCGGCGTGTCGCGTACACCGATCCGCGAAGCCATGGCGCGGCTCCTGCAGGAAGGGTTTCTGCGCGCCGGATCCCGTCGCGGTGTCTACATCCTGCGCAAAACCAAGCGCGAGATCGTCGAGATGATTCACATGTGGGCCGCACTCGAGAGCGCTGCGGCGCAACTCGCCATCCAGCGTGCGACCGACGAGGAAATCGCTCAGCTTCGCCGGATGTTCGACGACTTCCGCGATTCGACACCCGCCGAGCATATCGACGAGTATTCGGCAGCGAACATCGCGTTCCATTCGGCCGTCGTGAGGCTGTCGAAGTCGAAAGTCATCTTCGACACGATCGAGAATATCTTCGCGCACGTGCGCGCCATTCGTAAGATGACGCTCCCTCAGAGCGACCGCGCGTCGCGTTCGATCGTCGATCACATGCGGATCATCGAGGCGCTCGAATCTAGAGACACGGAACTGGCCGAGCGCCTCGTGAAGCATCACTCGCTCGACCTTGCCGCCTTCGTCGAAGCCAATTGCGATTTTCTTGATTGAACTGCGGGTTCGCCACCCGATAGGAAAGGCCGCGTGACGGGTGTCCGCGGCCTTGTCACGCCTCGCGCGATCCATCGCTGGCAAGGACACGTACGCAGCCGTTCCATGGCGCTCCGGCTCGTTGATGACGCCACCTCCCGTGCAACCCTCTAATGGTTCATCCCTATGCCGGACTGACAATAAAGCTTTGACAAATACCGTATCTGGTATCTAGTATATCACCAACACAACCGGCCCTCTGGGGGAGACAAATGGCAGACGTACTCGAGGCAAGAACACAGGAAGCCGCTGAAGTGAAGGCGCCGCAGTTGACCGACGGTTTCCATCTCGTCATCGATGCCCTGAAGCTGAACGACATCGACACGATCTTCGGCCTCGTCGGGATTCCTATCACCGACCTTGCGCGACTCGCTCAGGCTGAAGGCATGCGCTTCATCGGTTTTCGCCATGAGCAGCATGCAGGCAACGCGGCCGCGATCGCCGGCTACATGACGCAGAAGCCGGGCATCTGCCTGACCGTGTCGGCGCCGGGCTTCCTGAACGGCCTGACCGCGCTTGCCAATGCGACCACCAACTGCTTCCCGATGATCCTGATCAGCGGCTCGAGCGAGCGGGAGATCGTCGATCTGCAGCAGGGCGATTACGAAGAGATGGACCAGCTGAACGCGGCAAAGCCGTATGCGAAGGCTGCCTACCGCGTGCTGCATGCGGAGGACATCGGCATCGGCATCGCGCGTGCGATCCGCGCGGCTGTATCGGGCCGTCCGGGCGGCGTGTATCTCGATCTGCCGGCCAAGCTGCTGTCGCAGACGATGGACGCGCTCAAGGGCCAGCAATCGCTCATCAAGGTCGTCGATGCCGCGCCGCGTCAGTTGCCGTCGCCGGATTCGGTGAAGCGCGCCCTCGACGTGATCAAAAACGCGAAGCGTCCGCTGATCCTGCTGGGCAAGGGCGCAGCCTACGCGCAAGCCGACGCGCAGATTCGCGAGCTGGTGGAGAAGAGCGGCATTCCGTATCTGCCGATGTCGATGGCCAAGGGCCTGTTGCCGGACACGCATGCGCAATCGGCGTCGGCGGCGCGTTCGTTCGTGCTGCAGGAAGCGGATTGTGTCGTGCTGATCGGCGCGCGTCTGAACTGGCTGCTCGCGCACGGCAAGGGCAAGACCTGGGGCGCAGCGCCCAAGCAGTTCGTGCAGATCGACATCTCGCCGACCGAAATCGACAGCAACGTCGCGATCGCCGCACCGGTGATCGGTGACATCGGCTCATGCGTGTCGGCGCTCGTCGAAGGCATCGGCGCGGGCTTTCCGAAGCCGTCGAGCGAATGGACGGGCGCGATCAACGAGCGCAAGAACAAGAACCTCGAAAAGATGGCGGCGACGCTCGCGAAGAATCCGTCGCCGATGAACTTCCACAGCGCGCTGCGCGCCATCCGCGACGTGTTGAAGACGCGCCCGGACATCAACGTCGTCAACGAAGGCGCGAACACGCTCGACTATGCGCGCAGCATCATCGACATGTACGAGCCGCGCAAGCGTTTCGATTCGGGCACGTGGGGGATCATGGGCATCGGCATGGGCTTCTCGATCGGCGCGGCGGTGACGAGCGGCAAGCAGGTCGTCGCGATCGAAGGCGACAGCGCGTTCGGCTTCAGCGGCATGGAACTCGAAACCATCTGCCGATACGACTTGCCGGTCTGCACCATCGTCTTCAACAACAACGGCGTGTATCGCGGCACCGATGTGAATCCCACCGGCGGCAAGGATGTCGCGCCGACCGTGTTCGTGAAGAACGCACGCTACGACAAGATGATCGAGGCATTCGGCGGCATCGGCTTCAACGCGACGACGCCGGAAGAGCTCACGCATGCACTCGAAGAGGCGATCAAGTCCGGCAAGCCGACGCTGATCAACGCTGTCATCGACGAGACGGCCGGCACGGAGAGCGGTCGCCTGACGAATCTGAACCCGCAAAGCGCGGCATCGAAAAAGTAACCAAGACGAGCCACCCAGGAGAATCCCCTTGAGCAACAAACCACTCGAAGGCATCAAGATCATCGACTTCACGCACGTGCAGGCCGGTCCCGCATGCACCCAGATGCTGGCATGGTTCGGCGCGGACGTGATCAAGGTCGAGCGTCCCGGTTCGGGCGACGTCACGCGTAACCAGTTGCGCGACATTCCGGACGCGGATGCGCTGTACTTCACGATGCTCAACAGCAACAAGCGCTCGTTGACGCTCGATACGAAGAAGCCCGAAGGCAAGGAAGTGCTGACCAAGCTGATCAAGGAATCGGACGTGCTGGTCGAGAATTTCGGGCCGGGCGCGCTGGACCGGATGGGTTTCTCCTGGGAAAACATCAAGGCGCTGAATCCGAAGATGATCGTGGCGTCCGTCAAGGGCTTCAGCGACGGCCACCACTACGACGACCTGAAAGTCTACGAAAACGTCGCGCAATGCGCGGGTGGCGCGGCATCGACCACGGGCTTCTGGGACGGCCCGCCGACCATCAGCGCGGCGGCGCTCGGCGACAGCAACACCGGCATGCACCTCGCGATCGGCATCCTGACGGCGATCATCGGCCGTCAGCAAACGGGCAAGGGGCAGAAGGTTGCCGTGTCGATGCAGGACAGCGTGCTCAATCTGTGCCGCGTGAAGCTGCGCGACCAGCAACGCCTGGATCGCGTCGGCTATCTCGAGGAATATCCGCAGTATCCGCACGGCACGTTCAGCGACGTCGTGCCGCGTGGCGGCAATGCGGGCGGCGGCGGGCAGCCGGGCTGGGTGCTCAAGTGCAAGGGCTGGGAAACCGATCCGAACGCCTACATCTACTTCACGATTCAGGGCCACGCGTGGGCGCCGATCTGCCGTGCAATCGGCAAGGAGCAATGGATCGAAGACCCGGACTACAACACGGCCGAAGCGCGCCAGTCGCACATCTTCGATATCTTCGGCAAGATCGAAGACTGGCTCGCCGACAAGACCAAGTTCGAAGCCGTCGATATCCTGCGCAAGTTCGATATTCCGTGCGCGCCGGTGCTGACGATGAAGGAACTCGCGAACGACGAGTCGTTGCGCAAGAGCGGTTCCATCGTCGAAGTGGATCACAAGGTCCGCGGCAAGTACCTCACGGTCGGCAGCCCGATCAAGTTCTCGGAGCTGAAGCCGGAAATCACGAGCTCGCCGCTGCTGGGCGAGCACACCGAGGAAGTGCTGCGCGAGCTTGGCTATAGCACGGAGCAGGTTGCGCTCATGCAGAAAGCGGGCGCCGTTTGACGTAGTCGTCCTGGCAGGTAAAGGTGAGCGCTGCCTTCTACGGTCTTTCTTTTTCGCGGCAGTGGTGCGAAAAAGCCAAGGTGAAAGAACGGCAGCGCCCCTTCGAATAGACTGGATCGATTCGAGCCCGAGCTTCAATCGATACCCCACGATCCGGATGACATCATGACCCACACCATCGACTACGAACAACTCGTCAATGCGATCGGCGACGCCGTCATCATTTCGGATGCGAGCGGCGCGATCACACTATGGAATCCGGCGGCGGAACGCATGTTCGGCTTCACCCAAAGCGAAGCATTGGGTCAGTCGCTGGATCTGATCATTCCGGAACGCCTGCGCGGTCGTCATTGGGACGGCTATCACAAGACGATGGCGACTGGCGAGACGCGTTATGGACACGATCTGCTCAAGGTGCCCGCCGTCGATAAAGCCGGACGCGCGATGTCGATTGCGTTCACCGTCGCGCTGTTGCATTCGCCGCAAGGCGAATTGAACGGCATCGTCGCGATCGTCCGCGATGAAACGGCGCGGTTTCAGGAAGATCGCGCACTGCGCAAGCGTATCGCCGAGCTGGAGGCAAACGCCAACGCCTGAGCATTCACTGATTCAGAGAACGAAAAAGCAACCAGGAGAATACAGCTGCGCCCGCGCACCAAAAAATGCGCACGGGCGTAGCTGAGTAAGGAAGCGGCCACTCATCCCACCGGCCGCTTCACTCGATGCCCGTATTCGCGGCTGACCGACCAGGAAACTGACCATCATTCGTACCTCGCGCCAGCTTCGTGCTGATGCGAGGCGCAAGCGGCTGCGTGCGTGCATATGACATCGCCGCATCAGCGCGAAAAGGTTTTGCGACATCGGGAAAAAACGATTATGAGCTTGTGGATCCGCTATACGCGCGCGACGGCCAAGGATGACGGCCGCACTGGTTTCGGCTTGCTCGAGGACGGGCGCGTGATCGAATACGAAGGAGACATGTTCGCTTCGCCGCGTCGGACAGGACGGACGTTCGACCTCGAAGAGATTTCGCTGACGAGTCCGTGCGTGCCGAGCCGGATCGTCGCGTTATGGAACAACTTTCATGCGCTCTCCGCGAAGCTGGGCAAGGCGCTGCCCGCACACCCGCTGTTTCTCATCAAGCCTTCGACATCCCTCGCAGGACCCGGCGACACGATCCGGCGCCCCGTGGGATACGACGGCAAGATCGTCTATGAAGGCGAACTCGGCATCGTGATCGGAAAGCGGTGCAGCAATGTGAGTATCGAAGAAGCGGCCGATTACGTGTTCGGCTATACGTGCGTGAACGACGTCACAGCCGCCGAGCTGCTGTTCGAGGATGCCAACTTTCCGCAATGGTGCCGCGCGAAAGGCTACGACACCTTCGGCTGCATCGGTCCTGCGATCGCAACCGGGCTCGACTGGCAAAACACGCACGTCGTGACGACGCTGGACGGCGTCGAGCGACAGAACTATCCGCTTGCCGACATGGCGTTTTCGCCACTGGAACAGGTGAGCCGCATTTCCCGCGATATGACCTTGCTGCCAGGCGACGTCATCGCATGCGGCACTTCGCTGGGCGTGGGTTCGATGCGCGACGGCGCGACGGTCGAGGTCTCGATCGAAGGCATCGGCACATTGACGAACCACGTGTCCGAAGTCCTCGCGACGGCTGAAGCACGATAAGCCTTCTCAGGCGCAATCAGGCGCATCCAGGCGTGCGCCACTCAAGAATACAAACCGTCGATTGGGAACACAGTCATGCCAATGATGATTGCTGTGCCACGGGAGCGCTATCCCGGGGAGCGTCGCGTCGCGTTGACGCCAGAAGTAGTCGGGCACCTGCTGAAGCTCGGTTTCGAGGTTACCGTCGAGGCCGGCGCGGGTGAGCTTGCCGCATTCGCCGACGATGCCTATCGCGCCGCGGGTGCGCACATCGCCAAGGATGCGCCATCGCTCTATGCAGGCGCGGATATCGTCGTGAAAGTGCGTGCGCCTTCCATCGCGCCTGAATCCGATGAAGTCGAGTGGCTGCGCGCAGGGTCGACGCTGATCAGCTTTGTCTGGCCGGCGCAGAACGCGGCGCTATTGACGCGCCTGAGCGCGCGCAACGTCACCGTGCTCGCGATGGACTGCGTGCCGCGCATTTCGCGCGCGCAAAAGCTCGATGCATTGAGTTCGATGGCCAATATGGCGGGCTATCGCGCGGTCATCGAAGCTGCGCACGGGTTCGGCCGCGGTTTCATGGGACAGATCACGGCGGCAGGCAAGATCGCGCCGGCGAAAGTGATGGTGATCGGCGCCGGCGTGGCGGGACTGGCGGCGATCGGCGCGGCGCGCAGTCTTGGCGCGATCGTCCGTGCGTTCGATACGAGGCCCGAAGTGCGGCAGCAGGTCGAGAGCATGGGCGCCGAGTTTCTCGAGCTCGACTATGTCGAGGACGGCAGCGGCAACGGCGGCTACGCCAAAGAGATGAGCCCCGAATTCATCGCTGCTGAAATGGCGCTCTTTGCCGCGCAAGCGAAGGAAGTCGACATCATCGTGACGACCGCGCTGATCCCCGGTAAGCCCGCGCCGAAACTGATCACCGCCGACATGGTGCGCAGCATGCGCCAGGGCAGCGTGATCGTCGACATGGCGGCGGAGCAGGGCGGCAACTGCGAACTGACGCAGCCGGGCGAGGCGGCATCCGTGGAAGGCGTCACGATCGTCGGCTATACGGATCTCCCGTCGCGCATGGCAACGCAATCGAGCCAGCTGTACGGCACGAATCTGCGGCATCTGCTGACCGATCTGACGCCGCAGAAGAACGGCGAGATCGTGCTCGATACCGCTGACGAGGTGATCGGCGGCGTAACGGTGGTGCTGCGCGGCGAAGTGAAGTGGCCGCCGCCCAAGAGACCCGAGCCCGCGGTTGCCCCGCCCGCTGCCGCAAAGCCCGCAGCGCCGATTGTCGTGACCGTCGAACAGAAGCGCCGCGCAGGATGGATCGGCGTGGCCGGGCTCGTTATTTCAGCGGCATTGCTTGCGGCGCTGGGCGCCGTTGCTCCGCCTGCGTTCGTCGCGCACTTCACCGTGTTCGTGCTGGCCATCTTCATCGGCTTCCAGGTCGTGTGGAACGTGACGCCCGCCTTGCACACGCCGCTGATGAGCGTGACGAATGCGGTCAGTGGAATCATCGTGACGGGCGCGCTGCTGCAGGTCGGCACGCCGCATCATCTGGTCGCGATTCTCGCCGGCCTCGCGATATTGGTCGCGACGATCAACATCGCTGGTGGATTTCTCGTCACTCAACGCATGTTGAACATGTTCCAGCGCTAAGGAGATCGACATGCAAAACGGAATCGGAAGCATCGCCTATCTGGCGGCGAGCGTGCTGTTCATCCTGAGCCTGCGCGGGCTCAGCCATCCATCGACGGCGCGGCGCGGCAACCTCTATGGCGTCGTCGGCATGGCCATCGCCATCGTCACCACGCTATGGCTCAACGGCGGGGCCGCGTTGCCGGTCGTCGTCGTGCTGATGACGATCGGCATAGCGGGCGGCGCGATACTTGCGCGGCGCGTCGAGATGACACAGATGCCGCAGCTCGTCGCGGCGTTGCACAGTTTCGTGGGTCTGGCGGCCGTGCTGGTCGCCATTGCGAGCTACCTGTCGCCGGCAGTCGACGCGGAGTCGGGTGGCGTGGCGCAATCGGTCCACAATGTCGAGATTTATCTCGGCGTGTTCATCGGCGCGATAACGTTCACGGGGTCTATCGCTGCGTTCCTGAAGTTGCAGGGTGTGGTGGGCGGCAAGCCGCTGTTGCTGCCGATGCGGCACACGCTGAATCTCGTGGGCGTGTTTGCGTGCATTGCGCTCGGCTATGTGTTCCTCACAGCGCCCGACGCGGAGGTGGGCATCAGCTCGCTGCTTACGATGACCGCGATCGCCGCGCTGATCGGCGTGCATCTGGTGATGGCGATCGGCGGCGCGGACATGCCGGTGGTCGTGTCGATGCTGAACAGCTACTCGGGGTGGGCCGCCGCTGCGACCGGCTTCATGCTCAGCAATGATCTGTTGATCGTGACCGGAGCGCTGGTCGGATCGAGCGGGGCGATTCTGAGCTACATCATGTGCCGCGCGATGAACCGCAAATTCCTCGCCGTGATTCTGGGCGGGTTCGGCACGGCGACGTCGACCGCAGCGAAGGCGATCGAAGGGGAAGTCGCGCCGGTCACTGTCGACGAAGTCGGCTCGCTGCTGCGCGATGCGTCGGAAGTCGTCATCGTGCCCGGCTACGGCATGGCGGTCGCGCAGGCTCAGGCGACGATCAGCGAGATCACGAAGAAGCTGCGCAGCAAAGGCGTGAACGTGCGATTCGGCATTCACCCGGTGGCGGGCCGCTTGCCGGGGCACATGAACGTACTGCTGGCAGAGGCGAAGGTGCCCTACGACATCGTCCTCGAGATGGATGAGATCAACGACGACTTCTCCAACACGGATGTCGTGCTCGTGATCGGCGCAAACGACATCGTGAATCCTGGCGCGCTCGAGGACCCGGGCAGCCCGATCGCCGGCATGCCTGTGCTCGAAGTGTGGAAGGCGCGCACCGTGGTCGTGTCCAAACGAAGCATGGCAGCAGGCTACGCCGGTGTCGACAACCCGCTTTTCTATAAAGAAAACACGCGGATGCTCTTCGGCGATGCGAAGGGCAGTGTCGATGCGCTGCTCAGTCATCTTGCCGCCTGAGACGGATCGACGGCGAAGACAAAGCACTGCATATGGGAAAGGCCTGGCCTTGGCGGCTGAAACGAAAACGTGTTTCAGCGCCCGGCATTCTTGACGTGTAACGGGAGTAACGATGAAGATCTGTGTCTATGGCGCCGGTGCAATCGGTGCATACCTTGGCGCGCAGCTGGCATCTGCCGGCGCTGACGTGAGCTTCGTTGCGCGTGGTCCGCACCTCGCAGCGATGCAGGAGAACGGCGTGCGGTTGCAAATCGATGGCGGGGAACGTGTCGTCAGGGTCCGGTGCGCGTCGGATCCGCGCGAGCTCGGTCCGCAGGATTACGTGATCGTCGCGTTGAAAGCGCATTCAGTGCCCGGTGTCGTCGATCAGATTCAGACTTTGCTCGGGCCGGAGACGGCCATCGTCACGGCGGTCAACGGGATTCCCTATTGGTACTTCTACAAGCACGGAGGCGAGCTGGAAGGGTCCACGCTCGATAGCGTCGATCCCGGGGGAAAGCAATGGAACGCGCTCGGACCGGAGCGTGCGATCGGTTGCGTGGTGTACCCGGCGGCGGAAGTCGTGGCACCAGGTGTGATCCGCCATGTATATGGCAAGAAGTTTCCGATCGGCGAACCCAATGGAGAGCGCAGCGGCCGCATTCAAAAGCTGCATGAAATCATGAGCGCGGCGGATCTGGATGCGCCCATCCGCGAGTCTATCCGTGATGAAATCTGGCTGAAGCTCTGGGGTAATCTCTGTTTCAACCCGATCAGCGCATTGACCCATGCCACGCTCGATGTCATTACGAGTAATCCGGCTACGCGAGCCGTGTCGAAGGCCATGATGCTGGAGGCGAAAGCGATTGCCGATCGCTTCGACGTGCATTTCCGTGTGGACGTCGAAAGGCGTATCGACGGCGCGGGGGCAGTCGGCGCGCATAAGACGTCGATGCTCCAGGATCTCGAGGCAAACAGGCCGATGGAGATCGATCCGCTCCTCACCGTCGTGCAGGAAATGGGGCGTCTTGTCGGGCAAGCGACACCGACGATCGATACGGTGCTCGCGCTCATCAAGCTGCGA
The DNA here is from genome assembly GCF_900044055.2 of Caballeronia calidae. Taxonomy (GTDB): domain Bacteria; phylum Pseudomonadota; class Gammaproteobacteria; order Burkholderiales; family Burkholderiaceae; genus Caballeronia; species Caballeronia calidae. Next base: position 24,872 of record NZ_FCOX02000035.1, read on the forward strand.
GGACAGATTGCGGAGCAATCGCCCCGATCAACGGCAAAATCGGCGCCTGTCGTCGAAACGACTTCATAGACGTGCTATGGCGAGACGCTCGGGCGAGGACACTCGAGCTATGCTATTCGTCTGAATCGGGTCATTGCCGAACAAGCACGAGCGGCCGATCTCTCGTCTTCCCATTCGAGCCGTCGAAAGGGCCGGCGATGGAGGAGCTGAATCCGCAATGACCCTATCGGCATTGCTAACTTGCGACGGCGAGCGATTCGAGCGCGACCTCCATCTCCGCCTCCACCTCCACCCGATTACGACCATTGCCCTTCGCACGATACAGCGCGTGGTCTGCATGCTTCAATAATTGTTCGATGGTCGCTTCGCGCGCATTGAGACATGCAATTCCGATGCTACAGGTATATGAAGGCAAGGCTGAGCCGTCCGTCCATGCGATACGTGCCTGCAGTGCACGGGCGAGGCCGAGCGGTTCATCGACGATCTTGCAAGGGAGAAGCACCGCGAACTCCTCTCCGCCCCAGCGCGCGAAGTGAGCGTGCTGGGGGAGCGCGAGAGCAGCGCGTCGCGCGAAATCCACCAGGATGTCGTCACCCATCGAGTGACCGTAGGTGTCGTTGATTCTTTTGAAATGGTCGAGGTCGATCAGCAGCAGTGACAGGTAGGGTCCCGTCCGGCGAGGCGCTTCCCTCGCAATCTTGTGGGCCTCCAGAAGAGCGCGGCGATTGAGGAGGCCAGTGAGCGGATCGATGAGAGAAAGTTGTTCGAGATGAATTCGAAGTCTATTCACTGCTGTCAGCATGAATCCCACCGTTATGCTGAGGGACATGAATGCGCCGCTGCTCAGGTAAATCAGTTGCACCAGATCCTGCGCGTATAAGCCTTCGTGCGCGGATCCCGGTTTTAGCGACGTCACGATTCTCGTTAAAGTTATGAGCGTCTCGACTGCAAACATGGAGCCTACGACCTTCGCGCCATTATCCCTTTGCCCGAACCTCAGTAGTTCATAAGCTAAAAGGGCGAAAAGCAGTGCAAGAATGACATTCGTGCACAGGGAGCGCCCGTAAGGGGCGAAGTCGATCCATGTCATCCAGCTAAGGCAGACCGCATCGATCACAGTCAACGCTGAGACGAACCGGACAAAAGGTACTCGGCCGAAGTAGCGCTGACTGCCAATGAGCCAAAGTCCTATACCGCCGACGATACATATATTGCCGCAGATGACCGAGAGCCAGTCCGGAAGCGTATCGCGCAGCGCCATGAGGAATGTGGCAGCCGAAAAGACAAGTGAGCCCTGCGCCCATTGCGCTACACCGCGAATGCTTCTGGGAAATGTTCTGCCTATCGAAAACATCACTAGCGCCATCAGTCCGGGCATCACGGATGCCATCAGCAGGACGGTACGCAGGTCAAACGTGGGCATGATTGGCTTGTTGGAGCGCGATGTACCGCAGTTTTCAAAGCGTAGTGACGTTGCCGCGTCGAAAGCCCTGCGTCGCGACAGCGCGGGCGGTGGCTGCCGAGTGAGCGGCAACCGACGGTTGAATTTGGTCGCTAAGCTGCTAATCGAGTCGATAGACCCACTGTCGATCAACATCGAATAACGGCGCGCGATTGCAAAACTTTAGAGAATTGCGGGCCGATTCCAACAAATAACGGCACCGACTTGTTGTCGACTTCAATCATTCAGTAGAGCCGGGAGGGTGCGCGGGGCCATGCGCTACCGGCGTTGCGTGCGCTTGCGCCATTCGTCCAGTATCTTCAACGTTGCCTGCATTGACGGCTAAGGCGGGCGTTTGCACGACGTGGTTTCGCCCGCATTATCCGCTCGCGGCGGCCGAGTCACGTGAATGAAGCAGGATGCGTCGAAAGCGACGCGCATCGCGTCGCTTACCGGCGAACGGCCGCATCATGCGAGAAGCGTCGCGCTATCTCGATGATGTCGGACGCACATTCGATCAGGACACTTTCACCTGTCACCCTTCACGCACCGGAACCCGGCATACACATACTGATAATGCGCCTGGAACCAGTTGCGAAAACTCGGCCGCAGCATGCATGCCGCCGTGCGCGGCGAGCCGCCCTTGATGACGAAGTGCTTGCCGTCGAAGAAATTCGCCGAATAGCCGAGGTAAAACGGAAACGGCTCGAATCCGTTCAGCGGGCCGAATTCCGTCGACGTCCATTCCCAGCCATTGCCGAACTGTCCCTCGACGCCGAACTCGCTGCGATTCTCCGGATGCGCCTGCACCGGCGACGGGTCCCATCGGCGGAAATCGAAGTTGCCTTCGGTGACGTGCGGCGCGCCCATCGCCGCGCGCTGCCACTGCGCCTCGGTCGGCAACGATTTGCCGGCCCAGCGCGCGTACGCTTTCGCTTCCGCGTGGCTCACATACACGGGCCAGTCGGGCGGCAGGGGAATTTCGTCGAACATGGTGCGCAGCTTCCACGCGCCTTCTCCGTCGTCGCCGTCGAACGGAATCCAGAAGGCCGGATGCGCAATGCGCTGTTCCTCTTTCCAGTCCCAGTCGGCGTCGTCCCAATGCGCGCGGTTCCAGTAGCCGCCCGCGTCGATGAAGCGCAGATACTCGGCGTTCGTGACCATATAGCGGTCGATTTCGAACGCGGGCACGTCGATGCGTTCCTCGCCGAACTCGTTGTCCCATCCGAACAGACCGCTTTCGCGCGTCAGGCCGAGCGTCGCGCTGCCGGCCGGCACGCGCACCGATTCGTGCACGAGCGCGCGATCCGACTCGCGCTCCGAACGCGCGTCCGATGGTGCATTTTTTTCATCGATCGGCAATTGATGCAGCATGTACGCCAGCGTTTCGGCATGCATCAGCCGATGCTCGATCGCGACTTCGAGCAGCTTCGCGGGCGATTCGTCGGTGCAAAGCGGCTCGACGGCGATCTTGATCGGATCGAAGTGCGCGTCGATGTCGGCGCGAAGCGTGTCCCGGTACGCGTGCACTTCGTCGAGGGTCGGCCAGTCGGACGGCTGATCGGTCGGCAGGCCGCCGTCCACCGGATCGATGCCGAACGCGAATAGCTCGTCGTAGCGGGGATTCGGGCTCGGCAGATCGAAGAGCCGCTTGTCGAACAGATTGCGGTCGAATGCTTCGAGATGCCCGATATAGAACACGATGCGATGCCGCTCGGCGATCGGCCTGTCGTAAAGGTGCTCGCGCCTGACGACGTCGAAGAGCTCGTCGGTGACCCGGCGCGCCTCGGCGAGGCGCTCGAGCAGCGGATGACGCAGGGAAGGTTCGCGGTTCATGTCGCCCAATCTCCGTGGCTGGCCAATGGCTCGCATCGGCCAAGGCAAACGCCGGGCGCTCGCTTTGGCCGAACAAAAGAGACTAAACCGTAGCGAACGGCGTGCCAACCGAAATATGGGCGGCTATTATTCGCGAAAGCGCAATAATCGCGGGTAATGCAGCGTCAGACGGCGCGCAGGGCGTCGAAGTCGCGGATGCGGATGAACTTGCCCTGCGTCTCGATGAGTCCCGCCTTGTCGAAACGCGACAGCGTGCGGCTCACGGTTTCGAGCGTCATGCCGAGATAGCTGCCCATGTCGTCGCGCGTCATGCGCAGCGTGAACTCGGACGACGCATAGCCGCGCTTGGAAAGCCGCGAGGACAGATCGAGCAGCAGCCGCGCGACGCGCTCATCGGCGCGCAGCATGCCGAGCCTCGTGACGTGACTCGCCTCGCGATTCACCGCGTGGCTCATCATGCGATGCAGACGGCGCTGGAGCGCGTCGGTTTCGCGGCACATGCGCTCGAAGAGCGTATAGGGCACGACGCAGACTGAACTGTCTTCCAGCGCAATGGCATCGCACGTATGCTCGCCTTCCTCGATGCCTTCGAAGCCGAGGGCATCGCCCGCGAGCAAAAGACCCGTGACCTGCTCCCGGCCGCCGTCGTGCGTGACGACCGTCTTGATCGACCCGGAGCGCACCGCGAACAGCGACTCGAAGCGGTCGCCGGTGCGAAAGAGCGCATCGCCGCGCTTGATCTTGCGCGAAACGGAGATGATGTTCTCCAGTTTCGCGATGTCATTGGCACAGAGGCCCTCGGGCATGCAGAGATGACGCATTGCACAGGTCGAGCAGTGCGCCGCGTTGCGCCGCGCGTGGGAAGAGTCGGACAAGGCGGTCATTTTGGGCTTCATTTTGTTGATGAATGACAAAACGATTGTCCCATAGGCCATTCGCCCGGCCGCGTGGAAAAATGACGCAGACAGGCAATCCGTCAAAGTTTCTTGCCGTGGGCAGTTGCTTATTCGGATGCCCCGCCCGCGGCCGATGGGATGAGCAGCACGGGCACGGTCGCCTGACGCAGACACCGCTCGGCCACGCTGCCGAGAATCAACCGCTGAAAGCCCTTGCGCCCGTGCGTGCCCATGATCAGCAGATCGGCATTGAAGGCGTTCGCCGCCTTGATGACGAGCGTGGCGACGTCGTCGCTCGCGGTCGCTTCCACGGTCACGACTCCCCCGGCGACGCCGCGCGCCTTCATCCGGTCGGTGGCGTCGTGCGCGAGCGCCGCGCCTTGCTCCATCAGGCTCGTGTGCAGCGACGAGGGATCGTAGCCGGGCACGTCGAGATACATCGGTCCGGCCTCGACGACGTAATACGGCTGCACGATCGCCTGGTGCGTGACGGCGAGATCGAGGGCGGCCTCGAAGGCGCGCTCGGAAGTCCGGCTGCCGTCGATGGCGACGAGAATGCGTTTGAACATGGCGATTTCCTCAAAGTGCGGGCGACCTGCGAAGCATGCCCCGCATCATAGGGCGATGCGTTGCAGCGCAGCATCGCTTTTTTGCGATAAGTCGATCCAGCGCAAGCCAGGCCGTACAATTCGTGGTTCTTCGACGTCAGCGCCCGCTTAAAACTCCGGCGGCGCGCGCTCTTTTTAGCACTTCTCCAGCCTTCCCGCCGATCGTGACCCAAACGCCGCCTGCTTTACCGTTCAGAACCGCTCTCTACGCGATGCTCGGCATCGGCCTCGTCAACATGCTGGTCGCGCTCGACCAGACGGTGGTCAGCACCGCGCTGCCGTCGATCGTCGCGGAGCTGCACGGCTTCGAGTTCTACGCGTGGATCGCAAGCGCCTATCTGCTCGCGTCGGTCGTCACGGTGCCGGTGTTCGGGCGGCTCGGCGATTACTTCGGGCGCAAGCGCTTCGTGATCGCGGCGGTGATCACGTTCACGGTCGCGTCGGTGCTCTGCGGGCTCGCCCCCAGCATGCTGTTTCTCGTGCTCGCGCGCGGGTTGCAGGGCGTCGGCGGCGGGATGATGGTGGGCACCGCGTTCGCATCGATTCCCGATCTGTTCCCCGATCCGCGCACGCGCGTGCGCTGGCAGGTCGTGCTGGCGGCGGCGTATGGAATCGGCACGGCGGCGGGGCCGTCGCTCGGCGGCTGGATGAGCCAGCACTGGGGCTGGCGTTCGACCTTCCTCGTCAATCTGCCGGTCGGCGCGGCGGCGCTCTACTTCATCTGGTCGCATCTGCCGAACCTCCACAGAGCGCGCGAGGGCGGCGTGAAGATCGACTGGACGGGCGCCGTGCTCGTCGCGCTCGTGCTCGGCGGCTTTCAGGCGCTGATCGAAGCGCTGCCGCAGGACGGCCTCACGACCGGCAATATCGCGCTCGGCATCGGCGTGGCGGTGTGCGCCGTCGCGCTGCTGATCTGCGAGCGCCGCGCGACGCATCCGATCATCCCGCTCGATATCTTCCGCGACGCGCAGCTCAACACGCTGTTCACGCTGTCTTTCATGGCGGGCTTCGTGATGTTCTCGCTGATCTTCTTCGCGCCGCTCATGCTGCAGGGCGGCTTCGGTCTGTCGCCGCAGGAAGCGGGTCTGCTCGCGACGCCGATCGCCGCGTGCATCGCGCTCGGCAGCTTCATCAACACGCGCATCGTCATTCACATGAAGAAGCCGGTGAACATTCTGTCGATCGGCTTCACGCTGCTTCTCTTCGCGTCGATCGCGCTGGCGTTCGCGCGCGCCTCGACGCCGCACGTGTGGATCGAGCTGCCGATGGCCGCGACCGGCATCGGCCTGGGCTTCATCCTGAACAACATGAACATCTTCGGGCAGGAGATCGCGGGGCGCGAGCGCTTCGGCATCACGACGGCGCTTCTGCAATCCACGCGCATGGTCGGCGGGATGATGGGCACGAGCATCGTCGGGACGATCGTCGCGCATCACTATGCGAACGTCGTCGGGCGCACGGTCAGCGTGCTCGGCGAGCCGGTCTCGACGCAATGGCTGCCGCGCCTGTCGGACCCGCGCATACTCGTCGACGAAGCCTTGCGCGAGCGCATTCTCGGCGAATTGAAAGCCGCCGGCCTCGATGCGCCCGCGCTTTTCGACGCCGCGCGCGACGCGCTCGTGCAATCGATCCACATCGGCGTGATGCTGACGGCCGTCGCGGCGCTCGTGGCGGTGCTGCTGGTGCGGCGCATCGCGCATATCACGTTCAGGAAGCACGCGACGCCCGTGCCGAAGTCCTGAAGGCCGCGCCTTTGACAAGCGGTTCGTCCGGCCTATAGTTTTTGCGTCGCGGCGCGGACCGCTTTCGCGCCGCGGGCTCGCGTCCGGACCGACCGCGCACCGCATTTGCTTCACCGCCCTCGACGGCGGCTCGCGCGGAACGCTTGCGCGGGCAGCGAGTCACTCGCATTGAGGACGGCCGCGCGACGTGAGCGCCGTTCATCGCCAACAGAGATGAGGAGCTGACATGAAGATCACCGGAGACATGCTGATCGGCGCATCGGCCGTGCGGGGCACCGACGCCACGCTCCGCGCGTTCGACCCCGCGCGCAATGCCGATCTCGAGCCCGCGTTCGGCGGCGGCGGCGCGGCGGACGTCGCGCGCGCGTGCGAGCTCGCGGAGGCCGCTTTCGACGACTACCGCCACGCGCCGCTCGAAACGCGCGCGCAGTTTCTGGAGGCGATCGCGGACAACATCATCGCGCTCGGCGACGCGCTGATCGAGCGCGCGATGGCCGAATCGGCGCTGCCGAAGGCGCGTCTCGAGGGCGAACGCGCCCGCACGGTCGGACAGTTGCGCCTGTTCGCATCGCTCGTGCGCGAGGGCCGCTGGCTCGCCGCCACGCTCGATTCGGCGCAGCCGGACAGAAAACCGCTGCCGCGTTCCGACCTGCGTTTGCAAAAGATTCCGGTCGGGCCGGTCGCCGTGTTCGGCGCGAGCAACTTCCCGCTGGCGTTTTCGGTGGCGGGCGGCGATACCGCGTCCGCGTTCGCGGCGGGGTGTCCGGTCGTCGTGAAGTCGCATCCGGCGCATCTGGGCACGTCCGAGCTCGTCGGGCGCGCGGTGCAGAAGGCGGTCGCGGACAGCGGCTTGCCCGAGGGCGTGTTCTCGCTCGTCGTCGGCGAGGGCAATGCGATCGGCGAGGCGCTCGTCGCGCATCCGGCCATCCAGTCGGTGGGCTTCACCGGCTCGCGGCGCGGCGGCCTCGCGCTCGTCGATATCGCGTCGAAGCGCCCGGTGCCGATTCCCGTCTACGCCGAGATGAGCAGCGTGAACCCGGTATTCGCGCTGCCGCAGGCGCTGGCCGCGAAGGGCGACAAGCTGGCGGTCGCCTACATCGATTCGGTGACGCTCGGCGTCGGCCAGTTCTGCACGAACCCGGGCCTCGTGATCGCGCTGGAAGGCCCGGATCTCGACGACTTCATCGATCTCGCCGCCACCGCGATCATGAAGAAGGAGACGCAGACGATGCTCACCGCGCAGATCGCGGCGGCGTATGGCAGCGGCATCGACGAGCGCAACACTACGCCCGCACACTGCATCGCGACGGGCGTGAAGGGGACGGCCGGGAGCGGCGCGCTGCCGGCGCTGTATCGCGTGAACGCGGACGAGTTTCTCGCGACGCCCGCGCTCTCGGGCGAGATTTTCGGGCCGACCTCGGTGATCGTCGTGTGCCGCGACGAGGACGAGATGATCGCCGTCGCGCGCCATCTCGAAGGCCAGCTGACCGCGACGCTGCTCATGGAAAAGGACGATGTCGAGCTCGCGCGGCGCCTGCTGCCGGTGCTCGAGCGCAAGGCCGGGCGGATTCTGGCGAACGGCTTTCCGACGGGCGTCGAAGTGTCCTACGCGATGGTGCACGGCGGACCTTTCCCGGCGACATCCGACAGCCGCTCGACATCGGTCGGCGCGATGGCGATCGAACGCTTCCTGCGGCCCGTGTGCTATCAGGACTTGCCGGCGGCGCTGCTGCCGGAGGCGCTCGCGGAGGACAATCCGCTCTCGCTCTGGCGTCTGAGGGATGGGGAACTGGGGCCGAACTGACATGGCCGGCATTGACGGATATCGGTGTGACGAATATCGTGCGTTCGTTCGCCAGGCCGATGTCCGTCACGCAAGGCCATGCGCTCACTCACAACCCGGAGACAAGAAAAAATGACAAGCGACTCGCGCCGCTATCCCGACCCCGCCGTGCGCGTGCTGGACCCGCGCTTCAACGCGCTGCGCATCGCATCGGCTTCGGTGGAATGTCTGTTCCAGGGCGCGCGCTGGTCCGAAGGGCCGGTCTGGTTCGGCGACGGCCGCTATCTGCTGTGGAGCGACATCCCGAACAACCGCATCCTGCGCTGGGACGAGGAGAGCGGCCAGGTCGGCGTATTTCGCAAGCCGTCGAACCATGCGAACGGCAACACGCGCGACCGCGAAGGGCGGCTCGTGACCTGCGAGCATCTGACACGGCGCGTGACGCGCACCGAGTACGACGGCTCCATCACCGTGCTCGCGGACGGCTACGACGGCAAGCCGCTCAATTCGCCGAACGATGTCGTCGTGAAGTCGGACGGATCGATCTGGTTCACCGATCCGACCTTCGGCATCGACGGCTTCTACGAGGGCGAGAAGAACGAGGCGCAACTGAAGCCATGCGTGTATCGCGTCGATGGCCAGAGCGGCGAGATCACGATGATGATCGATGACTTCATCGGCCCGAATGGCCTCGCGTTCTCGCCGGATGAATCGGTGCTGTATGTGGTCGAGTCGCGCTCGACGCCGCGCAAGATCTATGCGTTCGACGTGCTCGACGGCGGCCGCAGGCTCGGCGAGCCGCGTCCCCTGATCGATGCCGGCGCGGGCACGCCCGACGGCTTTCGCGTCGATATCCACGGCAATCTGTGGTGCGGCTGGGGCATGGGCGACGCCGAGCTCGACGGCGTGCGCGTGTTCACGCCGCAAGGCGAAGCGATCGGTCACATCGACTTGCCGGAGCGCTGCGCGAACGTGTGCTTCGGCGGACGGCATCGCAATCGCCTGTTCATGGCGGCGAGCCACGGGCTCTATTCGATTTACGTCAACACGCAGGGCGTAAAAGGCGGCTAAGCCTTTCCGATCCTCTCCATGATGCGCTCGGGATGCCTGCTCGCCGCGAAGCCGTGGCGCGCATAAAGCCCGTGCGCATCGGACGTGACGAGCATCATGCGGCGCAGCCCTTGCAGGTCGGGATGCGCCATCACGCATTCCATCATCCATTTGCCGAGGCCCGCGCCCTGATGCTCGGGCAGCACGAATACATCGGCGAGATAGGCGAAGGTCGCGGTGTCGGTGATCATGCGCGCATAGCCGATCTGCGCGTCGCGCAGAAAGAGCCCGAACGCGAGCGAATGCCGCGCGGCGCGCTCGACCTTTTCGCGCGCGATGCCCGGCGACCAGTGCGCCACTTCGCTCAGGTAACGATGCACGACATCGAAGTCGAATTCATCGATGTCCGTGCTCAGCCGATAGTCGTTGCGCGTCCATTGCATCGCGCCGCTCCATGACGTTCATGAAGCGCCGAGCATAAGCGATCCATGCGCCGTGCTCCATGCACACTTCGCGCCTGTCAGTGTCAGTGCGCGGATTGCAAAAACCGGCGGTGTCGAACGCTATTGGCGGACGATGCGCGGAGGCATCGGCGACAGCAGATAGAGCGCCGCCGCGAACTTGCAGACGAGGCCCACGCCGCACACGAACGCGCCGGCGGGGAAGACGTGCCATTGCAACGCGAGCGTCGGCGCGACGAGCGCAACCGATACCAGCCCCAGCACGATGGTGAGCCAGCGTGCCCATTGCAGCCGCGAAGCAACGCAGATGTACAGCAAACCGACGAGCACGCGCGAAGCAATGGACGCAGCGATCGGATGGCTCGACGTATCGCCGGGCAGGCCGATCGCGAGCGTCAGCGCGAACTCGGCCCACGACAGCGCCCATGCAGCGCCGAGACACGCAATCGCGGAGGTGAAGCGCTGCTCGGGCGTGACCGCGTGACGTTCCGTCGTCTGAAGTTCGGGCGCTTCATCGGGCTCGTGCGGGTACGCGTCGTAGCTGTGGAGGGTCGTCATCTGGCCTTTCCCCTTTATCGATGCCGGGCGCTGCCCGGTGGTCTTGTCGGCCGCTTCTCGCATAGGGCGTTTGCTGCGCTGCGGCGCATCATCGCCGTGGGGATACGCATACGCCGTGCCCGCTTCGAGGAACGCGCGTTGCTTCACATCGGATCGATGAGCAACGACCCAAGGAGCCACGATGAGCAACGTCAAGGAGCAGAACCCGCATCCGGAGCGTGATGAAGAAGATCTCGACAAGGCCGTCGAAGATACGTTTCCCGCCAGCGATCCGCCGGCGACAGGTGGCGTGACGCGTATCGAAACGGATGAGGATAAAAAAGAAACGAAGTAAAACGGAGAGGCGCAATGAAGTGAGAAGAGCCGCATATTCCATGCGGCTCTTTGCTTATGCATAACCGGCATGAATGCCCGGCATGCGCCTCTTTCAACTGCGCTCGAGTTCGAACAGCCGCGACGGTCGCAGATGATTGAGCGCGTAGTGCTTGCGCCCTCGCAACGTGTGGCCGTGCGGATCGCGCCCTTCGAAGCGCACCTTGTCTTCGACCTCCGGCACCGTCGGCGCAACCATGCCGCGATCGATCAGGCGATAGCCGCGCTCGAGCGCGAGGAGCACGCCATTGCGGCCGGGACGGCTGTCGAAGCCGCCGAGGCCGTCGCCCGGTTCGGGCACATAGTTCACCGGCGTCGCATTCGAATTGATGACGGAGTCCGGCTCGCGCGCGCGCATCTCCGCTTCACGCCGCGCATGAATGCTCTTTGCGTCGGCATCGACGGTGTCGTCGAGGCCGTCGTCGTTGGCGACGTCCACGCCGCGCGGCGGCTTTTCATAGAGACCTTGCGGACCGACATGCATGCCGCCCTTCGATGTCTCCGTTTTCGCGCCCGCGCCCGCATGGGCCTCGCCGCCCGATGCGGCCTTCATCGCGTCGCTCATCTTCACATGAGCTGTTTCCGCCGCCGGTGTCTTGATCGGGCTTTCGGCGGTGCGCTGGGTCTGCTTGCCTTGCGGCTCGTTTGCTTCAGCGTTGTTCATCGCATGCTCCGTTGACCTGAACTGACCAAACCCTCCCGCAAGACTCGTTCCGGCTTTATGGCGACGGAACCGCGAGCCTTGCCTGAGGGCGCCTTAACGGATACCTAATATTTCGGACCTTTTTTCAACCCCAAGCCGATTTCCTGCAAGTATTATTTGGAACCTGTCGGCGGCAAAGTGCAACAGGCGAGACGCGAGCAATCAGGAGAACGTGTCTGTTGCCGTCGAACAAGAGCAATGCGATTCGAACGAGCAGGGCACTTTCACACAGGTGACTCATGCAACACGATGCAGCCTTTTCACATCGAGGCTACCTTCTGAACTGCGCGCCCGCCCGGGCCGGAGATGGCAGCTACCAGCCGTATGTGGTGATCTCGCGATCGAGCGATGGCGAACTCGTCGCGAACCGTTTCTTTCCGTCCGACCTGCGATTCCGCAACGAGGGCGATGCCATCGCGCACGCGCGCGACTGGGCCGTGCGATGGATCGACGCAAGCAACGTCACCGTGTGAGCGATACCCGCATGACGCATCGGGCACGCCGGCGCGCGAGCCGCCGGGCGGCACGCTTCTCCAAAACCGGTTACGCTTGACGTTTCATCCGTCGTGCGCGAGTGCGGCGGCCGCTTCTCTCGCATCATGGCCGACATGCAGAACACGCCCACGCCTGGCTTCATACCGCCGCTCGAATCTTCCAACGACACCACGCGCGACATGCCGCAGGAATGGGGCCTCGCACGCATCGTCGCGGACTTGCGCGAATCGCGCGAGGAACTGCATCGCACGCGGCATCCGCTCGGCATACGCGAACTGCCTTCGCGCGAGGCGATCGTCAGGATCGTCAACGGCCTGCGCTCCGCGCTTTTTCCCACGCATTACGGCGCGCCCGATCTGACCGCCGAGAGCGTCGACTATTACGTCGGGCAGACGCTCGAAAGCACCTTGCGTCTGCTGCACGAGCAGATTCGCCGCGCGCTGCGCTTCCTGCCCGAGCATCGCGAGACGAACGAAGCCGATCTTTCGGCACGGGCATTCGCCATCGCGCGCGAGTTCGGCATGCAGTTGCCGCAGATCCGCGCGCTGCTGGTCAGCGATATCCAGGCCGCTTTCACGGGCGACCCGGCCGCGCAGCACATTACCGAAATTCTGCTGTGCTATCCGGGCGTCTGGGCGATGACGCATCATCGCCTCGCGCATGCGTTGCACAGGCTCGGCGTGCCGCTGCTCGCACGCTTCATCAACGAGATCGCGCATTCGCTGACGGGTATCGACATCCATCCGGGCGCGACGATCGGGCCGAGCTTCTTCATCGATCACGGCACGGGCGTCGTGATCGGCGAGACGGCGGTGATCGGGCAGCATGTGCGCGTGTATCAGGCCGTGACGCTCGGCGCGAAGAGCTTTCCTTCGACCAGCGACGGCACGCTCGTCAAGGGCAACGCGCGGCATCCGATCGTCGAGGACGATGTCGTCATCTACGCGGGCGCGACGATTCTCGGGCGCGTGACCATCGGCAAGGGCTCGGTCATCGGCGGCAATGTGTGGCTCACGCATAGCGTGCCGCCGGGGAGCAACGTGTCGCAGGGCAAGGTTCGCGAAGGCTCCGGCCCCGACGGGCCGGGCAATGGTTTCGGCGCATGAAATGACGAAAGGGCCGCGAGGCCCTTTCTTTCTGTTGCGTGCGCTGCCGCGTTCGTGCGGCGTCAGGTATTCGACACGCTGAACGCGCTCTGATCGCCGACGATGGCAAGAAACTCGCGGCGCGTCGATGGATCGTCCCGGAACGAGCCGAGCATGCGCGACGTGACCATCGCAACGCCCGCCTTATGGACGCCGCGTGTCGACATGCATTGATGCGCGGCTTCGAGAATCACGCCCACGCCGAGCGGCTGCAGCACTTCGTTCAGCGTATCGGCGATCTGCGCGGTCATCTTCTCCTGAATCTGCAGACGCTTCGCGAATGCATCGACGAGACGCGCGAGCTTGGAAATGCCGACTACGCGCTTGTTCGGCAGATAAGCCACATGCGCGCGGCCGATGATCGGCACCATGTGATGCTCGCAATAACTTTCGAAACGAATGTCCTTCAGGACGATCATTTCGTCATAGCCCTGCACTTCGGAAAACGTGCGCGCGAGGATGTCGTGCGGGTTCTGCGCATAGCCCGCGAAGAATTCCTCGTAGGCGCGCACGACGCGCCCCGGCGTATCGCGCAGGCCTTCGCGGCGCGGGTCGTCGCCCGCCCAGCGCAAAAGAACACGCACGGCGGCTTCGGCTTCCTCGCGGGTCGGACGATCGGCTTGGTCAGCAGGCATGTCCGAGCCTGAAAAATGGTTTTTGCGCGGGGCGCTCATTGAAAGCTCCTGTCAGTCAAGGTGCAATTGGTGCATTCGGCACCCCGCCATTGTTCCACGTTTCCGATGGTCGATATGAGTGTCAGGTTTTTCCGCCTCCATCGATGCCCGAACCGGTGCGCCAGACCTGCTTGCCTTCCTCCGTCAGCACGCCGCTGCTGTGATCCTTGTCGGGTTCCGTGCCGGGCTCGGCCATGGAGCCGCCCGGCTGTTCCTGCGACGTTTGCGTGATGCCCTTGCGCTGTGCGATACGGTCTTCCTGGGAACGTCCGGCGTAGTTGCTCATGTCGCGTCTCCTTTCGAATGGTGCGATGAAAGGCGCGCAAGCGGCGTACCAGCCGGGCGTTTGGACGCGCGTTAAGCGGGCTTGCCCTCGACGCCGCCGAGCACCATCCACGACACGCCGAACTTGTCGGCCACCATGCCGAAGCGCTTCGCGAAGAAGGTCTGCGTCATCGGCATCTGGACCTGGCCGCCGTTGGACAGCGCGTTGAAGTATTTTTCCGCCTGCTGTTCGTCGTTGGCCGTGAGCGAGAGCGAAACGCCCTTGAAGTCGGGCTTGCCGCTGCACATGCCGTCCGAGCCCATCAGCATGGAGTCGCCGATGGTGAAAGCCGAATGCATGATCTTGTTCTCGGACCCCGGCGGAATGCCGCAGCCGCTCGCCGTCTCTGCCTTGCCGGCTTCGGGATTTTCGCTGTAGCGCATCATCATGACGACTTGCGCGCCCAGATTCTCGCGGTAGAACGTGATCGCCTCTTCGCAGCGGCCTTCGAAAAACAGATAGGGTTGCACTTGCATGTCTGCTCCTTGCGTTATGACTTTTCGTCGGGGTCCATATCCATCATGAGCGGCACCGATGCGTGCTCGTGCACGACACGCCAGTCGCCGCCGATCTTCCTGAAACACACGGTGGCGCGCACGATGTCCTCCTGCTCGCCTACGGCGACGTGGTTGACGGAGTGCGCATAAGCCAGATCGCCGCTCGCGGCGACTTGCACGTCCCGCATCTCGAACGTGAGCGGGCCTTTCATGCTGTCGAACCAGCGCCGCCAGTTCTCGCGATAGGGCTCGACGCCCGTGAGCGATGCGGGCGGCACGACATCGAACACGACGACATCCGGCGCGTAATGACTGACGAGCGCGTCGACATCCTTCGCGAGCACGGCCTGCCGCCACGCTTCGATCAGTTCGCGAATGCGGGCGGCATCTTCACTCTCTTGCGCACGAACGTTCGGATGGGTCATGGCTGCCTCCAGTGAGTTGGCCTGCATTGCACACGATGCCGCCGCGTCGTGACAAAGCAACGGCAAGCACCGATGCAGAACTATTTTTCGTGTTGTGTACACCGTCCACAAAAAGTAGCAGAGATAATGGACAGTGTCCACATAAGGGAAAGCCCGACGAATCAAAATGACAAATGGCAAGCCGCGCAGCACATACCGACATGGCGATTTGCGCCGCGCGCTGATCGACGCGGGCATTGAACTGGCGCGCGAGGGCGGTCCGGATGCGATCGTGCTGCGCGAGGCGACGCGCCGCGCGGGCGTCGTGCCGAACGCGGCCTATCGGCACTTCGAGAGCCGTCAGGAATTGCTGTCGGCGGTGCGATCGGCGGCGCTGTCGTTCGTCGCGCAGGCGATGGAAAACGAGCTGGCCGCGCGCCCGAAAAAGCGTCGGCGGGCGGACGCGGCGCGCGCGGGTTTGCGGGCCATCGGCGCGGGTTATCTGCGCTTCGCGCAAACGGAGACGGGACTGTTTCGCACGGCGTTTGCCGCGCCTCAAGCCGAGTGGGGCGAGCACGATGCGCCCTATGGCGCGGGACCAGGCGGCCTCGATCCATTTCAACTGCTGAGCCGCGCGCTGGATGAAATGACGGAGACGGGCGCGCTCGATGCGAAGCGCCGGTCCGATGCGGAATATCTCGCGTGGAGCGCGGTGCATGGCTTCGCGCTGCTGCTGATCGAAGGTCCGTTGCAGGGTCTGAAGCCCGCGCAGATCGAGCCGCTCGCCGCCCGTCTGCTCGACATGGTCGAGAACGGTCTTTGAAATGCAAATCGCGCCGCACGAGGCGGCGCGATTCGTCTGATCCATTCGATTACTTCGCCGGCCGCTTCTCTTCGGCTATCGGCTCCACGACGCTGATGAGCAACAGCAGACACAGCGTCGCCGTTCCGACCATGTACAGGAACACCGCGGTCCAGCTATAGCTGTCGAGCAGAAGACCGACCGCGAGCGGGGCGCATGCGCCGCCGATCTGCCCGACCGAGTTCACGATGCCGAACGCCGTCGGATAGGTGGCCTTTGTTGCAAGCCCCATCGGATACGCGGAGTAGCCCGCGAAGCCGATGCCGAGCATCAGACCGGCCAGCATCAGCGCACCGCCGAGATACGCGACGCTGTCGGGCGCATCGATCAGGAGGAAGGTCATGATCATCGTGCCGAGCGCGCCGAGCATCATCATCGGCTTGCGGCGGCCGCCGAGCAGGCGATCCGAGATGATGCCGCCCAGCATGTTGCCCGTCACCGCGCCGATGAAGGGCGCCGAAGCGAGAAAGCCCATCTTCACCGAAGCGAAGCCCTTCACCGTGACGAGATAAGTGGGAATCCAGGAGATGAAGATATTGCTGATGCCGATCATGCAGCCATAGCCCAGCGCGATGCCGAAGATATTCCACGAGCCGAATACCTGGCGAACCGTCTCGAGTTGCGGCACGCGCTTCGTGCGATTGAACGCATCGAGCCGGGGCATCGGCGTCATCCGTGCGCGGGAGAGCGGCTTGCCGCCGTTGCCGTCGACGGTCGTTTCATCGGCGATGTAGCGGCGCTCGGCGGGCGAGCAGAAACGGTTCTCGCCCGGCGAGTTCGTCACGAACACGAGCCACACGAGTGCGAGCACGATGCCCGGCACCGCGAACACGTAGAAGATCTCGCGCCATCCCCACAGCTGGATCACGATGATGCACACCGAAGGCACGATGAGCGGCCCGAGCTTCGATGCGGCGATCCACAGGCCGGTCGCGGTGCCTTTTTCCTTCGCGGGAAACCAGCGATTGATGACGTTCGTGCAGCCGATGCCGAGCGGCCCTTCCGACAAGCCGAGCCCGACGCGATATGCCATCAGCAAGAATACCGATGACGTGGTGCCCATCAATCCGGTGAAGACCGAAGTCAGGATCATGAAGACGGAGAACAGCAAGCCCGTGGTCTTTTCGCTGAGCCGCTTGTAAAGCAGGCCGACGGGAATCTGCACGAAGCCATAAGCGAACGAGAACAGGCTCACGATCAGGCCGGCCTCGGTATTGGTGATGTGATATTCCTTCTTCAGATAAGGCAGCGCGATGCCGAAGTTCGCGCGATCCGCACATGCGATCGCCCAGATGCAGAAGATCAGTCCCATCACGACCCAGCGATGCTTCGTGCGCTTCTCCGCGATGGGTTCGGCTTGTGAGGAAGCGATGATGCCGTCAGCGTTGCTCATCGCGATGCCTCCATTCCTGCGTGCGTGGCAGCTTGAAGGAGGCGAATCGATGGATTGCGGGTAGGGCGCAGGCTCACGCTGTTGTCTCCGATTTAATTTTCAAGGCTTTATTGTCGATATGCCTTCCGATGCTTCGAATTGTGGGGACGGCCCGCAAGAGCGTCCAATCTTTTATTGCTATTACCTGATTCCCGGATTGAATCGATCGGAGCGCGGTGAATGTCGGTTCGATTCGTGGATCAATTGATAGCCTTTTGGGATTGGACGTCATCGGCAAAAGCAGACATCATCCGCTCCACATCGGAAACGAACACCACGGAGCACGCGAATTGAAGCCGAGCATTCTGCAACTGAACCCCATCCTCGTACCGGCCATCAACGACAAGCTGGATACGCTCTACACGATGCATCGCCTGTTCGAGCAGGACGACAAGGAAGCGTATATCCGCGAGCACGGCGCGTCGATTCGCGGCGTGATCACCGGCGGGCATACGGGCATTTCGAATGAGCTGATCGAGCGCCTGCCGGCATTGCAGGTGATCGCGGTGAACGGCGTGGGCACCGATGCCGTCGACCTCGAATTCGCGCGTTCGCGCGGCATGCCGGTGACGGGCACGTTCGGCGCATTGACCGAGGACGTGGCCGATCTCGCGATCGGTTTGATCCTCACGACGCTGCGCGAGATCTGCCCCGGCAACGCGTTCGTGAAGAACGGCAAGTGGGTGACGAACCCGAGCCCGAGCGCGATTCCGTTGTCGCGCCGCTTCAGCGGCAAGCGCGTGGGCATCGTGGGCCTCGGCAAGGTGGGCCGCGCGATCGCGCAGCGTGCCGCCGCGTTCGGCTGCCCGATCGCCTACACCGACGTGCGCGCGATGGACGATGTCGACTATCGCTTCGTGCCGGATCTGCTGTCGCTCGCGCGTGAGAGCGATATCCTCGTGCTCGCCGCCGCCGCCGATAAAGCGAAGGGCATCGTGAACGCCGCCGTGCTCGATGCATTGGGCAAGGACGGTTATCTCATCAACATCGCGCGCGGCAAGCTCGTGGTGGAAAGCGACCTCGTCGAAGCGCTGTCGCGCGGCGCGATCGCGGGCGCGGGCCTCGACGTGTTCGTCGATGAACCCAATGTGCCCGTCGAATTGTTCGAGATGGATAACGTCGTGCTGCAGGCGCATCGCGCGAGCGCCACGGTCGAATCGCGCACGGCGATGGGCGAGATGGTGCTCGCGAGCCTTGCACAGGGTCTCGCGGGACAGCGTCCCGAAGGCAGCCTGACGACCTGACGCACGCGTATGAGCCTGTGCGGGACGAACATATAATGATCGGCTATCACTTCAACGTCGATTACGAATGCTCGATCTCGGACAAGTGCGTTGCTTCGTCGCCGCCGCGACGGAGCTGAACTTCAGGCGCGCGGCCTCATTGCTCAACATGACGCAGCCGCCGCTTTCCAGGCAGATTCATCTGCTCGAAGAGAACCTGGGCGTGAAGCTGTTCGAGCGCGTCGGCCGCACGGTCAAGCTGACCACGGAAGGGCGCGTGTTTCTCGCGGACGCGACGCGCCTGCTGAATCTCTCGGAGCAGGCCGAAAGCACCGTGCGGCGCGCGAGCAAGGGCAAGACGGGACGCGTGCGCATCGGCTTCACGGGAGCGGCGGGATACGAGCTGATTCCGGAGTTGCTCGTCGCGGCGAAGCATGATCTGCCGGATATCGATGTCGTCCTGCTCGAAATGATCTCCGTCGCGCAGATCGAAGCATTCGAGGCGAATGCCATCGACCTCGGTTTCATGCGGCCGTTGCCGTCGCGGCAGAAAGTGGAGTTTCTTCTCGTCGATCGCGAGCCGCTGATCGTCGCGCTGCCTGCGGGACATGCGCTATGCCGCTTCGATCGACTGGAACTGAAGCACTTGCATGAGCAGGCGTTCATCATGCATTCGCCCACGCACGGCAAGTACTTCTACGACCGCATCATGAGCATGCTCGTCGCGGATGAAGTGAAGCCGCATTTCACGCAATACATCGATCAGACGCCGACCATTCTGTCGCTCGTTCGCGCGGGATTGGGCGTGTCCATTCTTCCGGCATCGTCGCAACGGTTTCACTACGACAATGTCGAGTTCAGGGACATCGCCGGCCATGCCGTTCAGGCGGAAATGAGCATGGCGTGGCGCACCGATCAGGACAATCCCGCCGTCACGGCCTTCCGGCACATGGCGGCGGAATACTTCGCTAAGCGGCGCGCGTGATTGCGCGTGCCGTGGCGTCGATCGCGGCGCTCGCTTTATCGACGATTTCATCGATCTCATCATGCGTGACGACGAGCGGCGGCGACAGCAACATGCGATCGTGGCTCGCGCGCATCACGAGATTGCCCGCGAACGAGAAGTCGCGGCATATCGTGCCGATGTCGTCGCCATTGGCGAAGCGCGTGCGTGCCGCACGATCTTCGGCAAGCTGAATGCCCGCGACCAGCCCCGTGCCCGCGATCTCGCCGACCATCGCATGATTGCCCAACGCTTCGCGCAATCGCCGCTGAAAATAGGGCCCTGCATCGTCCTTCGCGCGCGCGACGATGCCTTCGTCTCGCAGCAGCTTCAGATTGGCCACAGCGACCGCCGCCGCGACCGGATGCCCCGAATACGTGAAGCCGTGATTGAACTCGCCGTGGTTCACGATCGCATCCGCGATGGCATCCGATAGCGCGACCGCGCCCATCGGCACATAGCCGCTCGTGAGGCCCTTGGCCATCGTGATGACATCCGGCTCGAAGCCGAAGTGCTCATGCGCGAACCATTCGCCCGTGCGCCCGAATCCGCCGATGACTTCATCGGCAATGAGCAGCACATCGTGCTTGCGGCAGATGCGCTCGATCTCGGGCCAGTAGCTCGATGGCGGAAAGATCACGCCGCCCGCGCCCTGAAACGGCTCACCGATGAATGCCGCGACGTTCTCCGCGCCGAGCTCCAGAATCTTCGCTTCGAGCTGACGCGCACGCGCGAGACCGAATGCGTCGGCGTCCAGCGCGCCGCCTTCGCCGAACCAGTACGGCTGATCGATATGCGCGACGTGCTCCATCTTCGACGGCATCTGCTCGTGCATATAACTCATGCCGCCGAGCGTGGCGCCCGCGATGGTCGAGCCGTGATACGCATTCACGCGCGCGATCACATGACGCTTCTGCGGCTTGCCTTGCACGGCCCAATAGCGATGCACCGCGCGCAGCGCCGTATCGTTCGCTTCCGAGCCGCTGTTGCAATAGAGAAAGCGGTTGAATTTCGCGGGCGCGAGTTCCGCGAGCAACGCGGAAAGCTCGATCACCGGCGGATGCGTCGTCTTGAAGAAGGTGTTGTAGTAGGGCAGTTCCTGCATCTGCTTCAGCGCGGCATCGGCGAGTTCACGGCGGCCATAGCCCACATTGACGCACCATAGCCCGGCCATGCCGTCGATGATGCGATTGCCCTCCGAGTCCCACAGATACACGCCCTCGGCCCTCACGATCACGCGGCTGCCCGCGCGATTGAGCGCGCCCATGTCGGAGAACGGATGCAGATGATGCGCGGCATCGAGCGCGCGGTAATGTGCCGTCGAATCGATTCGATCGTTCATGTCGTCGTCTCCCGATATCAAACGTGGAGCAGCAGATGCTTGCGTTCCCACGAACTGATCACGCGGAAGAACGCTTCGTATTCGGTTTCCTTCAGCGCGAGATACGCGCGCACGAACTTCTCGCCGAACATGTCGGCGAGCGGCTCGCAAGCGCCCATCAGCGCGAGGCCTTCATCGAGATTGCGCGGCAACTGATAGGGCTGGCGATAGCCGTCGCTCGCGAGCGGCTCGGTCGGTTCGAGATGCTGCGTCATGCCGAGATAGCCCGCGGCCAGCGTCGCCGCGAGCGCGAGATACGGATTGCAGTCCACGCCCGGAATGCGGTTCTCGATGCGCCGTGCCTGCGGCGACGAATGCGGCACGCGAAAGCCCACGGTGCGGTTGTCGTAGCCCCATTGCACGTTGATCGGCGCGGCCATGAAGCGCGAGAGCCTGCGATACGAATTGATATACGGCGCGAAGATCGGCATGAGCGCGGGCGTGTATTTCTGCAGGCCCGCGATATAGCTATAGAACAGGCCGGTCGGTTCGCCTTCGCGGCTGGTGAAGAGATTGCGCCCCGTCTCTTCATCGACGATGCTCTGATGCACGTGCATGGCCGAG
This sequence comes from Caballeronia calidae, assembly GCF_900044055.2. Lineage (GTDB taxonomy): Bacteria > Pseudomonadota > Gammaproteobacteria > Burkholderiales > Burkholderiaceae > Caballeronia > Caballeronia calidae. The sequence continues at coordinate 46,327 of NZ_FCOX02000035.1, forward strand.
CCGGGCTCGCTTTCCATCGGCTTGGCCATGAAGGTCGCGTACATCTTGTGACGCAGCGCCGCTTCGCGCACCGTGCGCTTGAAGAGAAACACGGCGTCGGCGAGATTGAGCGCATCGCCGTGCATGAAATTGATCTCCATCTGCGCCGCGCCGACTTCATGAATCAGCGTGTCGACTTCGAGTTCCTGCACCTCGCAGTACGCGTAGATGTCTTCGAAGAGCGGATCGAACTCGTTCACGGCATCGATCGAATACGCCTGGCGTCCCGTTTCCGCGCGCCCCGTTCTGCCGACGGGCGGTTGCAACGGCAAGTCCGGATCGCGGTTCATATCGACGAGAAAGAACTCGAGCTCGGGCGCGACGACCGGACGCCAGCCCTTCGCCGCGAACTTCTGCAGCACTTGCCGCAGCACGCCGCGCGGCGAAATCGCGACGGGCGTGCCGTCGAAATGCACGCAATCGTGGATGACCTGCGCGGTCGGATCGACGGCCCATGGAATCAGACGGATCGTCGCGGGATCGGGCACGCAGACCATGTCGGGATCGGTGAGACCGGTGAAGCTGCCATCGTCGGGATAGTCGCCGGTGACGGTCTGGATCATCACGGCTTGCGGCAGGCGCATCGATTCGCCGGATTCGAACTTGCTGCGCGGAATGATCTTGCCGCGCGCGGTGCCTGCCATGTCGGGAATGATTGCTTCAATCTCGGTGATGTGATGCTTTCGCAGGAATTCGTCGATGCGTTCCATTTTCGTTCTCTCGTTTTGAACAGGCGCACGTTTCCCGGCCTTTGCGACGCATCGCAAAGGCGCGAAGAAAGAACGCGCGCGCAATCACGCGTGCAGGCGCACGCGCGCGAACCGGTCAGCAGGCGTTGAAAAGAGAGAAGAGGCGCTACGGCAGCAGCGAAGCCGCGCCGACGCAATGCACGGCGATGAACGCGCGCGCGGAAACGGCATTACGACGCCGCACGCTGCGGCAGGACAGAATGGTGGAATCCGACAGGAAGCGGCAATCGGGAATCATGCCGCAGCGATCGGCGCAGGAGCGTTGCGTGCTCCGACGTGCCAGAGGGCTTTGGGCTTTCACGATAACACTCGTTTGGCGAGTTGATTGGCAGAGCAATGCCGATGCCGACAATTGCCCTTCGACGAGGATATACGAGTGACGGATGCCGTCAAGACGGGATTTCGCGGAGCAGACGGTGTGAGCGGAGATACGGGAAAGGGCGCGCTAATGGAGCGCGACCCCGTGACCTGAAGTCTGCGTCAGAGCCTGAAAACGCTCATGCGGAGCAGGAAATGCTCGAAGACACCGAATCAGAGTACCGGTGCCGGACTACCTCTGTTTAAAGTTGACCGATCCCGATCGTGATGTCGACCGTGTTCGTGTTGTTCGTTTGACTCGGCGGCTGCGTGCTGACGTCGCCGATCGTGATGTTGCCCATTCCGACGTTGCCGCTGTTCTCCACCTTGGCCGCGCCGCCAGCCAGCGGATGAGCCGACTTCACGAGTTCCGAGCGTTTGATCTTGTACATGATTGTTCCTCTTGGAAAGCAAGAAATAAGAATCTGATTCGGCCAATTAATTAGCAATCTGAACGAATCGAAATCAGTCTAGCATTCAATTTAAAAGGAACGTGAGCCGTAAAATCCGATCTTTGATTGCCAGTCTTAGTTATCCAGTTGACTTCGTGCATCCGATCATTCGATTGCAAATGCGGATATCAAGAAACGACGATGAACGGTTGCAATGGGTCATCACTCGCGTACGCGTTGCAAGGGGTTTTTGCATATCGGCAAGGGCGCCGTGCGGATCACCGATAATGTCGGATCTCACGCACCCGTGCCGCCCTTTCACCCGATGCTCTCCAACCTGCTCGTCCAACTCGTCAACGGCTTAGCCGACGCCTGCGCGCTCTTTCTCGTCGCCTCGGGCCTGTCGCTCATCTTCGGCGTCACGCGCATCGTCAACTTCGCGCATGGCTCGCTGTACATGCTCGGCGTGTATGTCGCGTATAGCCTGACGAGCCGTTTCGGCGAAAGCGTCGCGGGCTTCTGGGCGTCGGTTGCCGGGGCGGCGCTGTTCGTCGGCGCGATCGGCGCGGCGATCGAAGTGAGCGTGCTGAGGCGCATCTATCGTGCGCCCGAACTCTTTCATCTGCTCGCCACGTTCGCGCTCGTGCTGATCATTCGCGATGCCGCGCTCTGGCTGTGGGGGCCGGAAGACCTGTTCGGCCCGCGCGCGCCGCATCTCGAAGGCGCCGTGCAGATGCTCGGCCATCCGCTGCCCGCGTACGATCTCGCGCTGATCGTCATCGGGCCGCTCGTGCTGCTCGCGCTCTGGTATGCGCTCACGCGCACGCGCTGGGGCACGCTCGTGCGGGCGGCGAGCGCGGACCGGGAGATGCTCGGCGCACTCGGCGTCAATCAGGCGTGGCTCTTCACCGGCGTGTTCTTCGTCGGCGCGTTGCTCGCGGGACTGGGCGGCGCGCTGCAGGTGCCGCGTATGTCCGCGAATCTGTCGCTCGATCTGGAGACCATCGGCAATGCGTTCGTCGTCGTCGTGGTCGGCGGCATGGGCTCGATTCCGGGCGCATTCGTCGCGGCATTGCTGATCGCCGAAATCAAGGCGATGTGCATCGGCATCGGGCACGTGTCGATCGCGGGCATCGACTTCTCCTTGTCGAAGTTCACGCTCGTCGCGGAGTTCGTCGTGATGGCCGTCGTGCTCGTGCTGCGTCCGTGGGGGCTCTTCGGCCGCGCGCAGGCGATCGCGCGTTCCGCCGCGCCCGCCGATCAGCCCCTTCGCCCCGCGACACGCAAGATGAAGCTCGCCGCGCTCATCGTCGTGATCGCGCTTGCGCTCGCGCCGCTCGCCGCCGATGCGTTTCCGTACATGCCCGTGCTCTTCGTCGAGATCATGATCGCGGTGCTGTTCGCCGCGAGCCTGCACTTCATCATGGGACCGGGCGGCATGCACTCGTTCGGGCATGCGGCGTACTTCGGCCTCGGCGCATACGGCGCGGCGTTGTTCCTCAAGGTCTTCGCGATGCCGATGGAAGCCGCGCTCGTACTCGGCCCGCTCATCGCGGGCATCGGCGCGCTCGTGTTCGGCTGGTTCTGCGTGCGCCTGTCGGGCGTTTATCTCGCGATGCTCACGCTTGCGTTCGCGCAGATCGTCTGGTCGGTCGTCTTTCAATGGGATGCGGTCACGGGCGGCAGCAACGGCATACTGGGCATCTGGCCCGCGCCGTGGCTATCGTCGCCCGTCGCGTTCTATTACCTCACGCTCGTGTTCGCCGTGCTCGGCGTCTGGCTGTTGCGCCGCATGGTGTTCTCCCCGCTCGGCCTCGCGATGCGCGCGGGCCGCGACTCCCCGTTGCGCGCCGAAGCGATCGGCGTGAACGTCGCGCGCGTGCAGTGGGCCGCGTTCGTCGTCGCCGCGCTCGTATGCGGCCTCGCGGGCTCGCTCTATGCGTTCTCGAAGGGCAATATCTCGCCCGAAGCGATCAGCGTGGGCCGCTCCGTCGATGGCCTCGTGATGGTCCTGCTCGGCGGCATACAGACGCTCGCCGGTCCGATCGTCGGCGCGAGCGTGTTCACGTGGCTGCAGGACACGGTCGCGCGGCAGACCGATTACTGGCAGGCGCTGCTCGGCGGCGCGATCCTGATACTCGTCATCGCGTTTCCGCAAGGCCTCGCGGGCTTCGTGCGCGAGCGCTTCTTCAGGGAGGCGCAATGACACTGCTTTCCATTGCGCATCTCTCGAAGTCTTTCGACGGCGTGCAGGCCGTCGACGATGTCACGTTCGATCTCGAAGCAGGGCAGTTGCTCGCGCTCATCGGCCCGAACGGCGCGGGCAAGTCGACGTGCTTCAACATGATCAACGGACAACTGAGGCCGACATCGGGCGCGATCCGTTTAGACGGCCACGATATCGTCGGCATGCGTCCGCGCGATATCTGGCGTCGCGGCGTGGGCCGCACGTTTCAGATCGCCGCGACCTTCAATTCGATGACCGTGCTCGAAAACGTCCAGATGGCGTTGCTTTCGCAGGAACGGCGCGTCTACAGTCTGTTCGGCCGCGTTGTGTCATGGAAGGAAGATGAAGCGATGGCCCTGCTCGATCTCGTCGGCATGGCCGGGCACGCGCAGCGCAGTTGCGCGGTGCTCGCCTATGGGGACGTGAAGCGCGTCGAGCTGGCGATCGCGCTTGCGAACCGTCCGAAGCTTTTGTTGATGGACGAGCCGACCGCGGGCATGGCGCCGCAGGAACGCAACGCGCTGATGGCGCTCACCGCGCGTCTCGCGAAGGAGCGCAACATCGGCGTGCTGTTCACCGAGCACAGCATGGACGTGGTGTTCTCTCATGCGGACAGGCTGATCGTGCTGGCACGCGGCCGCCTCATCGCACAAGGCGATGCCGAAACGATCCGCAACGATCCGCGCGTGCGCGAGGTGTATCTCGGCACGGGCGCATCGTTTGCGCCGCGCGCGGTGCTGGGCACGGGAGCATCGTCATGACGCTGCTGAAAGTCGACGCGCTGAATGCGTTTTATGGCCGCGCGCAGATCCTCTTCGATGTCGGCTTCGAAGTCGGGCATGGCGAAGTCGTCGCGCTGATGGGCCGCAACGGCGCGGGCAAATCCACGACGATGAAGGCCGTGATGGGCCTCTTGCCGCGCATTTCGGGCGCGGTGTCGTTCCTGGGCGAGAACATCGCCGGCTTGGCGCCGCACCGCATCGCGCGAAAGGGTTTGGGCTACGTTCCCGAGGATCGCCGCGTGTTCGGCGATCTGACCGTGATGGAGAATCTCGACACGGGCCGCCAGCCGCCGCGCGAGCACGCGCCGCTCTGGACGCCGGACAAGCTCTTTCGCGTGTTCCCGAATCTCGGCGCGATGCGCAATCGCCGCGCGAGCCGCATGAGCGGCGGCGAGCAGCAAATGCTGACGGTCTCCCGCACGCTGATGGGCAATCCGCGCCTGGTATTGCTCGACGAGCCATCGGAAGGCGTCGCGCCCGTGATCGTCGAGCAGATGGCCGATATGATTCTCGAGCTGAAGCGCGAAGGACTCGCGATTCTTTTGTCCGAGCAGAACCTGCACTTCGCGGAACTCGTCAGCGACCGCGTCTATGTGCTGGAGAAAGGACAGGTGCGCCATGAAGGCGCGATGAGCGCATTCGCCCGCGACGATGTCGCGCGCCGCGCGTTTCTGGGTGTTTGAAACGAATTCGAAAGAGGAGATGACTACATGACGATCCGCGCAGGCACGACGATGCGCCTCACCATTCTGGCAACGGCGGCGAGCCTGACGTTTGCCGCGCACGCCGACACCATCAAGATCGGCGAGATCAACAGCTACAAGGCGCAGCCTGCGTTTCTCCTGCCGTACAAGAACGGCTGGAATCTCGCGCTCGACGAGATCAACGCGGCGGGCGGCATCAACGGCAACAAGCTCGAAGTCGTCTCGCGCGACGACAACGGCAATCCCGGCGACACCGTTCGCGTCGCGCAGGAGCTCGTCACGCGCGAGCAGGTGAAGCTCTTGTTCGGCGGCTATCTGTCGAACACGGGTCTCGCGCTCGCGGATTATGCGAAGCAGCGGCGCATCTTCTTTCTCGCGGCCGAGCCGCTCACCGACAAGATCGTCTGGCAGGACGGCAACAAGTACACGTATCGCCTGCGCCCGTCGACGTATATGCAGGTCGCGATGCTCGTGCCCGAAGCCGCGAAGCTCAGGAAGAAGCGCTGGGCGCTCGTGTATCCGAACTATGAATACGGGCAGTCGGCGGTGGCCACGTTCAAGCGCTTGCTGAAGGCCGCGCAGCCGGATGTCGAATTCGTCGCGGAGCAGGCGACGCCGCTCGGCAACATCGATGCGGGCGCCGTGACGCAGGCACTCGCCGACGCGAAACCAGACGCCATCTTCAACGTGCTCTTCAGCGCGGACCTCGGCAAGTTCGTGCGCGAGGGCAACACGCGCGGGCTCTTCAAGGATCGCGCGGTCGTGTCGCTGCTGACGGGCGAGCCGGACTATCTCGATCCGCTCGGCAAGGAAGCGCCGGTCGGCTGGATCGTGACGGGCTATCCGTGGTATTCGATCGATACGCCCGCGAACAGGAAATTCGTCGCCGCGTATCAGGCGAAGTATCACGACTATCCGCGCCTGGGCTCGGTCGTCGGCTATACGGCGATGATGTCGATCGCCAATGGCCTCAAGAAGTCCGGCTCGCCCGATGCCGACAAGCTCGCCGCCGCGTTCAAGGGCCTGCCCGTCGATACGCCGTTCGGCCCGATCACGTACCGCAAGCAGGACAATCAATCGACGATGGGCGCGTATGTCGGGGTGACGGGCCTGAAGGACGGCAAGGGCGTGATGACGTCGTTCCGCTACGTCGACGGCGCGAGCGTGCAGCCGTCGGACGAAGAAGTGAAGAAGCTGCGCCCGGCGGACTAACTCTTAGGGAAGGGCTTGCTGAAGAATCTGGAGCCGGCAAGCCCGAAGCGCCACGGCACGTCCATCGCCTTGCTGATGCCGATGCGCGGTCCGTGGACGATGGCGAAATCTTCCTCCGGCGGCTCGATATGAAACGGCGCTTCGAGCAGCGACATGCCGTTGTTCCTGTGCGTGACGCCGAGCGCCTGCGCGACGCGGCCCGGCCCCGAGCATAGAAGCCTGATCGGCTCCAGCCCGCGCCGCTCGCGCATTGCGTCGATGCCGACGAGCGGCTCGATCGCGCGGATCAGCACCCCGGCGCCGTGGCCCGCTTCGCGGCACACGAAGTTCAGGCACCAGTGAATGCCGTAGGAGCGGTAGACGTAGGCATGGGCGGGCGGCCCGAACATTGCTGCGTTGCGCGGTGTCGGACCGGAAAAGCTGTGCGAGGCGGGATCCTCGCGGTCATACGCTTCCGTTTCGACGATGCGGCCGCCGACTCCGTCGACGGTCACGATCGCGCCGATCAGGCGTTGTGCGACTTCGTCGGACGGCGCGCGGAAATCGATGGGTTTGGGCTTCTTGTTCACAAGCGTTATTCTAGCCGCGCCGTCCGGCAACAGACCCCCGACGATCAGGAGACGCCGAATGAAAACTTCGTGGTTCCTCAAGTTCTCGAATGCGCTCGCGCAAATGGCGGGCCGCGCATCGACCTTCGTGATCGCGGTGCTGCTCGTGATCGTCTGGGGCCTGTCCGGGCCGCTCTTTCACTTCAGCGATACATGGCAGCTCGTCATCAACACGTCGACGACCATCGTGACGTTTCTGATGGTCTTTTTGATCCAGAACACGCAAAACCGCGATACCGCCGCGATGCAGATCAAGCTCGACGAACTCATTCGCGCGGTCGACAAGGCGCATAACGCGCTGCTCGATCTGGAAGAGCTCGATGAGAAGGAGCTCGTCGTTTTTCGCAAGCGCTATGAGAAGCTCGCGCAGGAGGCGCGCGATAACTTTCGTTCGGCAAGCCGCGATATTGAAATGCCCGCTTTCCCGCAAGACGGCAAACGCGATGACTAAAGCTTGCATGGAAAGATCTGGCGATGAAACTCCGGACACTTTGCTTGCGGGCCGCGCAAACTAGGTGACAAAACCGGGCAAAGGAAGGTAAGCTCGGGTTCTTCGCCGCAGCGCTCCGGCTGCGCGCCGCGCAGCCGGCCTCGCGCGGTCAGCCCGGCCCTCGGGCCGCATCCTTGCGGATGTCGTTCCGCGAACCTCCGCAAAATTTTTCGCAAAAATCGCTAAAGAAATCCAAACCGATTTTGCGCCCGCTGCGATCGGGCAAGCAAACGCGAAAAAGAAAAATTCCGCTCCCTAAAGTTATTCGAATCGTTGCCGAAAAGGGCGCGTCGCAGGCTTTTCGAAAGCCCGGTAAGAGGCCATTTCCGGCCTTTAATTGGCGAAGTTATTTCTTTCCGAACTGGCTAGGATGTGTCGTGCCCGGTAATCCTTTTTGCCGGGTCCACACCTACCTAAACCCCTTGAAGGAAAGAAAAATGCGCAAACTGATGAAGGCTTTCGTGCGCGATGAGCGCGGTGTCAGCGCGATGGAATACGCGGTCCTCGCCGGGATCGTCGTGGTTGCGCTGGCTGCAATGGCAAGCCAGTTCAGCACCGGCTTCTCGACCCTGTTCACGAACATGTTCAACAAGGTCACTTCTACGGCCAGCAGCAGCAGCGGCAGCTGATAGCGGTCTTTCCCGCGCACAAAAAACAAGACCATCGTGCAGCTCCTGTCCCTTGCCATTCGCCTGATCGTGCTCTGCGTGCTGCTCTGGCTCGCGGTCATCGACGTGCGCTCCCGACGCCTGCCGACCAAAATCGTGCTGTCCGTCGGAGCGCTTTTCTTTGTCGATGCCCTGGCTCGCCGCATGCCGATCGACGATGTCATCGTTCATCTGCTGCTCGCGCTTGGCGTGTTCGTGTTCTGCGCCGTGTTGTTCGCGGCGAAGATGCTGGGCGGAGGCGATGCAAAACTCGCCTCCGTGATTTTTCTCTGGGCCGGCCTCGCGTTGTCCTTGCCCGCCTTAACCCTGATTTCCGTGATCGGGACCGTCGTGTCGCTGATCAGTCTCGCGACGCGCCACATGAATCCGGTGCAACGATTCATGCCGATGCAGGCGCTCGCCCTGTTCTCCGGCACGCGCGGGGTGCCCTACGGCGTGGCTCTCGCGCTCGGCGGCGGTCTCGTGATCGTGCTGCCGGCGCTCCTGCCTTTCTTTGCGACCCGATAGGACGGCGCGCTCATGTCCAACATCATCAAGTTCGCCGTGCTGCTCGTCGGCGCTTTGCTCATCGCGCTCATCGTGCGCGTCGTCGTGGCGAACGCGTCGCGCCCGGCGGAACATGTCGTCACCACCGAGAAGGTGCAGGTGAGCGCGGCCGAATTGCCGCAAGGCCTGCTGCTGCGCGATGAAGACCTCACGTGGAAGTCGGTTCCGGTCTCGCAGCTGCCGCCCAATGCGATCGTCTCGGGCGCGCAGAACGCGGTCGACATCAAGGGCGCGCTGCTGCGTCATCCGGTCGAGAGCGGCGCGGTGCTCACCTCCGCCGACGTCATCCTGCCGAGCGCGCCGGGCTTTCTCGCCGCGACGCTCAAGCCCGACATGCGCGCCGTGTCGGTCGCGGTGGACGACGTCTCCGGCAACGCCGGCCTCATCCAGCCGGGCGATTACGTCGACCTGCTTCTGACGCAGCAAATGGAGCGTCGCACCGATTCGCCGGACCTCGCCGTATCGAGCGAGACCGTGGTCGAGCATGTGCGCGTGCTCGCGGTCGGCTCCGAGATCAAGCGGCCGAAGAACACCGGCGACACCACCGAAATCGTCACGCGCGCCCGCACGGTGACGCTCGAAGTGACGCCGCGCATGGGCGAGGTCGTCGCGGTGGCGGCGCGTCTCGGCTCGCTGTCGCTCGCGCTGCGCAGCTTCGCAACCGATACGCGCGACCCGCTGGCATCGGCGGCGATCGCGGCATCGTCGACGCCGCGCGCGCCGATCTGGGCCGGCGACATTTCGCGCGCCGTGCGCGATCTGCCGCGCTCGCGGCCCGCACAGGCCGGCGCGGCGCCGCGCGCGCCGGCGCCCGCACGCCCGGTCACGATCTATCGCGGCTCGGACAAGAGCGAAGCCGGCTCGACGGTCGCGCAAGTGGGCGCATCGTCGGACGCGCCGCCCCTGCCGAGCGTGCCCGCGCGATGAACCAGCAGCGTGCGGCACTCCGGGCAGCGACGAACGCGGCGAGCACGGCGAACACAGCAGCATCAAGTCACGGCAGCACAGTGCCAGGATCGAATCTCATGAGAACGCAGTTGGACTTCGGCAGCATCGAAAGACGGAGCGCGCGGATCGCGCTCGCGTGGGCGGGCATGCTGCTGGCAGGGTCCGTGCAGGCGGCGCAGCCGGCCGCGCCGGTGAATCCGTCGAACGACCCGGTCGCGTCGGCGGCTCGCATCGCGCAGGCGCGCACGCGCAATCCGGCGCTCGTCAGGACCGCGCTCGCCGCGCCCGGCGTCGAGATCGGACAGGGCGCGCTCACGCTCGACGCGGGCAAGGGCACGATGCTGCGCCTGCCGGAAGATGCCACCTCGGTGTTCGTCGCCGATCCGTCGATCGCGGACGTGCATGTGCCGTCGCCGAAGACGGTATTCGTGCTCGGCAAGAAGACCGGCACGACCTCGCTCTATGTGCTCGGGCCGAACAACAGGACGCTGTTGCAGCGCACGGTGATCGTCGCGCGCGACATGATGGCCGTGCGCAACATGCTCTCGGCGCGCTTTCCGAACCTGAACGTGCAGGTGACGACGGCTCAGGGCTCGCTGCTCGTGTCGGGCCAGGTGCCGAGCTCCGCCGATGCCGACGCGGTCGTGCAGGCCGTCACGCCCTTTCTCGCCGACAAGGAAGCGCTGATCAACCGTCTGACGGTGGATCGTCCGTTGCAGGTGCAATTGCGCGTGCGCATCACCGAAGTGGACCGCAACGTCACGCAGCAGCTCGGCATCAACTGGCAGGCGCTTGGAACCTCCGGCAACTGGCTCGGCGGCCTCTTCAGCGGCCGTCCGATCCAGAACCTGAATCAGCCGATCGCGAACGGCAGCGGCGGCGTGACCTATCCGGTCAACCTCGCGGCCAACAACGCGTTCTCGTTCCTTGCCGGCTTCAAGACGGCCAACACCGACATCCGCGCGCTCATCGACGCCCTGAACCAGGAAGGGCTGCTCACCGTGCTCGCGGAGCCGAATCTCGTGGCGATGTCGGGCCAGACGGCGAGCTTCCTCGCGGGCGGCGAGTTCCCGATTCCGGTGTCGCAGACCAACGGCGCGATCTCGGTGGAGTTCAAGCAGTTCGGCATCAAGCTCGACTTCACGCCGACCGTGCTGAACGAGCGCCGCATCAGCCTGAAGGTGCGCCCGGAAGTGAGCCAGATCGACACGACCGCGAGCGTGACGACGGGCGGCGTGACCGTGCCGGGCCTTTCCGTGCGCCGCGCCGACACGACGGTCGAGCTCGCGAGCGGCCAGAGCTTCGCGATCGGCGGCCTCCTGCAAAGCAACACGACGGACATCGTTTCGCAGGTGCCCGGCATCGGCTCGATACCGGTGCTCGGCAAGCTGTTCTCGTCGTCGAACTATCAGAACAACAAGACCGAGCTCGTCATCATGGTGACGCCGTATCTCGTCGAGCCGACCGATTCTTCGAAGCTGCGCTCGCCGCTCGATTCGCTGATCTCGCCTTCGAGCGACGTCGAATACAGCTTCCAGCGCAAGTCGGGTACAACGCAGCCGTCCGCTTCCGAACCGCGTCTCGTGGGCGCGGCGGGCTACGTCTATTGAGCACCACGCCATGAAACACGCACATCGTTCGACTCGTTATCCGGCACTCGCCGTGCTGCTCGCGCTCGCGCTCGCGTGCGGGCTTTCCGGATGCTTCCAGCCGCCGCGCAATATGCCCAACGACACGGTGATCGACTACGACGGCCATAACGCCGTGCCGCCCGATTGCGACGCGCTCACCCGCGCATCGCTTCTGACCGACGCCGGCCGGCGCCGCCCCGCGATGCAATGGGGCTGTGCAACCTATACGAACCTCGCGGCGCAGCTCGCGCATCCGGCCGACATCGTCGCGCCGCAGACGCTCGGCCCGGCCAACGGCGCCACGGCGGCGAGCGCGATGCGCCGCTACGAGACCGGCCGCGTGATCCCGCTCGACACGAGCTCGTCGCGCGAATCGAAGTAGCGCCCAACAGACCGACATCATGAGCACCACAGAGATCAGTTTCTTCAAGGGCAAGCAGGGCGTCCGGGTCGCGGACTTCATCGCGTTCGTGGCGGACCGCAAGACCGAGCAGGTGTTGAAGAGCTTCGTGCTCGAGCAGGCGATGCCCCACGTGCATATCGCCATGGGCGGCATGGACGACGCCATCGCGCATCTGTCGAAGATCGAGCGTTCGCCGCTCTTTCTGCTCGTGGACCTCGAAGGGTCGGTGATGCCGCTCTCGGAACTCGGCCGCCTCGCAGAAGTGTGCGAGCCGTCGGTGCAGGTCGTCGCGATCGGCGAGCGCAACGACGTCGGCCTCTTTCGCAGCCTGCTCAAGATCGGCGTGCGCGATTATCTCGTCAAGCCGCTGACCGTCGAGCTGCTCAAGCGCACCGTCAACGTGTCCGAGGGCAAGGTGAGCCCGGTCACGCTGGCGCGCGCGGGCAAGACCATCGCGTTCGCGGGTGCGCGCGGGGGCGTCGGCGTGACGACGCTCGCGCTCAATCTCGCGCGCTATCTCGCGGAAGACACGCATCGCCGCGTCGCGTATGTCGACCTGAAGCTGTGCGGCGGCGCCGCCAACAGCATGCTCGGCACGCAGAGCAACAACGGTCTCGTCGACGTGCTGCAGAACGTGCATCGCCTCGATCCGCAATATGTGGAGCGCACGCTGGTCGCGAACGGCAGCCGCCTCTTCGTGCTGTCGGCGGATATCGACTACGGCTCGACCAAGGCGTTCGAGCCGGGCGCGCTGCGCCGCGTGGTCGAACTGCTGTGCGACAGCTTCCATTACGTGATTCTCGATATCGGCGATCCGAGCGACGCGCTCGCCGCCGAAGCGCTGGATCACGCGTCGCGCGTGTATCTCGTCGCGGACCGCTCGGTGCATGCGACGCGCGAGACCATTCGCCTCCTGCGCTATGTCGAGGACCGCGACAACAACCCGCCGACTTCCGTCCTGCTCAACAACCCGAACGCCGCGACCGCGGGCAAGGTGCAGCCGGCCGATTTCATGACCGCCGTGGGCCGCACCGTGCTGCACGAAGTGCAGTTCGAGCCGAAGGCGCTCGCGACCGCGGAGAACCTGGGCGAAGCGCCGCGCGAGCGCAATCCGAATGCCTTCATGCAGACCATCGCGCGCATCGCCAACGACCTGACGGGCCAGCATGCCGCCGTCGAGCGCACGTTCCTGAGCAAGTTCAAACTGAGGAGGGCGTGATGTTCGGGCAAAAGCAGGTGCGCGCCACGCCGCCGTCCGAACTCGCGGACGGCGCGCCGCCGCAGGGCGAGGCGGCGCCGCTTGCGCTCGTCGAGAAGCCTTCCGCGCCCGCGCCCGCGCGTTCGCAACCCGCCGACGGCCACGAATCGCTCGTGCGCTCCGATCTCTTCAGGACGATTCGCGCAGGCGTGTTCGCCGCGATGAATCCGTCGGCGGCGGTCGGCAAGACGCGCGAGCAGATGAAGCCCGCCGTCGAGACGCTCGTCGTCGATGTCGCGGAGCGCGAGCGCCTCAACGTGACGATCGCGGAGCAGGTGCAGATCGTCGGCGAGCTGTTGAACGACATGTTCGGCCTCGGCCCGATCGAGCCCCTGCTCGCCGATGAAACCATCACCGACGTGCTCGTCAACGGCCCCGATCAGGTCTGGGTCGAGCGGCACGGGCGGCTCGAGCTGACCAACTGCAAGTTCCGCGACAACGCGCATGTGATCAACGTCGCGCAGCGCATCGCGGCGGGCGTCGGGCGGCGCGTCGACGAAAGCAGCCCGATGGTCGATGCGCGTCTCGCCGACGGCAGCCGCGTGAACGTCGTGCTGCCGCCGCTCGCGATCCACGGCGCATCGATATCGATCCGCAAGTTTTCGAAGCGCAACATCACGCTGCACCGCATGTCGCAGCAGGGCAACATGTCGGCGGCGATGGCGACCGTCCTCAAGCTCGCGAGCACGTGCCGGCTCAACGTCATCGTGTCGGGCGGCACGGGCTCGGGCAAGACGACGCTGCTCAACGCGCTGTCGCACTTCATCGGCCACGGCGAGCGCACGGTGACGATCGAGGATGCGGCCGAGCTGCAGCTCGTGCAGCCGCATGTCGTGAGTCTCGAAACGCGGCCGGAAAACGCGGAAGGGCTCGGCGCGGTGACGCAGCGCGATCTCGTGCGCAACGCGCTGCGGATGCGCCCGGACCGCATCATTCTGGGCGAGACGCGCGGCGCGGAAGCCTTCGACGTGCTGCAGGCGATGAACACCGGCCACGACGGCTCGATGACCACGATCCACGCGAACACGCCGCGCGACGGCATCACGCGTCTCGAAAGCATGGTGATGATGGCGAACGGCAATCTGCCGCTCCTGTCGATCCGCCGCCAGATCGCGAGCGCGGTGCATCTGATCGTGCAGATCGAGCGGATGCGCGACGGCATGCGGCGCGTCACGCGCATCACCGAGCTCGTCGGCATGGAAGGCGACGTCATCATCACGCAGGATCTCTTCGCGTTCCGCTACGACGCGAGCGCCTACAGCGAGGAAGTGAAGGGCGTGTTCGAGACTGCGGCCGTGCGCCCCGCGTTCGCGCAGCGCGCCGCGTACTACGGTCTCGAGGATGCGCTGCTGGACGCGATGAAGCCATGAACCTCATCAACCTCGTCACCTTCGCCGCGTTCGCATGCGTGCTGCTCGCCGGCGTGATGATCGTGATCGTGCAGGACATGCGCAACGACCGTCCGCCCGCGCGCATCCGCCAGCGCATGGAGCAGTCGTTCGCGGCGCAGGGCGCGCACGCGGCGCAGGCGAACAAGCTCGATCTCGACATCTTCCAGGTCAACCGCAAGAACAACGCGCTCACGCGCTGGACCGGGCCGCGTCTCGCGCGCCTGCGCACGGTCGCGGGCGCGAACGGCGTGCGCATCGTGGTCATCGCGGCGCTCGCGGGCGAACTGGTCGCCGTGCTGATGAACCGCTTCATGCCGATGCCCGATTTCGCGCGGCCGCTCGTGATCATCGGCCTGCCGGTCTTCGCGCTCGTGCAGTCGTACCGCTTTCTGATCGAGCGTTTTCGCAAGCGCTTCCTCGACGGCTTTCCCGATGTCATCGACATGATCGTGCGCGCCGTGCGCGCGGGCGTGCCGGTCACGCAGGTGATCGGCTCGGCGGCAGGCGAGTGCCGCGAGCCGCTGAAAAGCGAGTTTCAGTTGATGGCGGACTCGCTGCAAGTGGGCCTCGATCTGGAAGAAGTGCTCACGGTGGCGATGCGCCGCATCGAGATCGCCGACTTCTCGTTCTTCTGCGTGTGTCTGCTGCTGCAGCGCGAAACCGGCGGGCAGCTCGGCGAGACGCTGGAAAACCTGTCGGGCATCGTGCGCACGCGCCGTGAGATTCGCCAGAAGACCCGGGCGCTGACCGGCGAGGCGCGCATCACGACGAAGATCCTCGCCGCCATTCCCGTGTTCATCATGCTGTCGATGTACGCGCTCAACCGGTCCTATCTGATGGTGCTGTTCACCACCGAATCCGGGCACAACCTGCTCACGTTCGGCGCAGTGTCGATCGGCATGGGGCTGTTCGTGATCGGCAAGATGTCGAAGCTCGATACCTCGCGATGAACCCGAACAACGTCGAAACCCTCGTCAACCTGCTGATGCTCCTCGGCCTGCTCGCCGCGCTCGCGGTGTGGTGGGCGCACAAGCACGGCGGCAAGCGCGGACGCATCGCGGAGCGCGCGCGCATGGCCGCGGCCACGCATCGCTTCGAGAGCGCGGCGGCGTCCGACGACGGCGAGAACACGCCGTTCTCCGAGCGCCTGCTGCGGCGTCTCGCGCGCATCGGCGACAAGATTCCGCTCTTCGACGCGAAGTACCGCCTCAAGCTGCAAAAGGAAATGGTCAAGAGCGGCTACCGCAGCCATCTCGCGGTGTCGATCCTGCTCGCGGTGAAGTTCTTCTGCGGGCTCGCGTGCGCCGCCGCGACCGTGATGCTCGGCTCGCGCATTCCGATGATCGGCGCGTATCCGGCGGGGCGCGGCATCGCGATGCTGATGGTGTTCATCGTCGGCATGATCGTGCCGGAGTACGTGGTCGCGTTGAAGGCGTCGCGCCGCCGCAAGGCGATGGCCGCCTGCCTGCCCGATGCGCTCGATCTGCTCGTCATCTGCACGAATGCGGGCAACAGTCTCGGCGTGTCGATCCGGCGCGTGGCCAACGAGCTCGAGACGATCTGTCCGCCGCTTTCCGACGAGTTCTCGCTCGCCGCCGACGAGCTGAAGCTCTCCGGCGACAGCACGCGCGCGCTCAACAATCTCGCCGAGCGCATCGACCTGCCGTCGATTCGCGCGCTCATCTCCACGCTCACGCAGTCGATGCGCTACGGCACGCCCATCACGCAGGCGTTGCGCACGCTTTCGCGCACCGAGCGCGTCGCGCATATCGTGTCGCTCGAGGAGAAGGCCGCGAAGCTCGCGCCGAAGATGGTCGTGCCGATGATGCTGTTCATTCTCCCCGCGATCATCGCCATCGCGGCGGGGCCTGCCGTTATCCAGTTGCTTGCGTTCATCGCGGGAAGTTCGAAATGAAGTCATCCATTCAACGTGCCGCACGCTTTGCGGGCCTTGTCTCCACGATCGCGCTCGTGCTCGCCGCGGCGGGCTGCACGACGACCGTGCGTCAGGTCACCGAAACGCGCCCCGTGCTGCGCAACTCCGCGCCGAGCACGATGAGCGAGCTGCGCATCGCGGACACGGCGCTCGAATCCGGCAACTTCGATCTCGCGACCTCGCTGTACGAAAAGGCCGTGCAGGCCGATCCGAAGTCCGTGCCCGGCATGACGGGCCTCGGCAACACGCTGTACAGCGTCGGCGACTACACGCGCGCGGGTGTCTACTATCGGCGCGCGAGCGAGCTCGATGCGAAGGCGACACCGCCGCTCATCGGCCTCGCGCGCGTGGCGATTCATCAGCGCCGCTTCGCCGACGCCATCGCCATCTATCGCCGCGTGCTGACGCTCAAGCCGAACGATCCGCTCGCCTGCGCGGGCCTCGGCGCGGCGCTCGATCTGTCGGGCGATCACGCGCACGCGCAGGCGTTGCTGCGCGAAGCACTGAACGCCAATCCCGGCGATCCGATGCTTTCGGTGAATCTGGGGCTGTCGCTCACGCTCGCGGGCGATCCGCGTCAGGGCGCGAACGTGCTGCTCGACGTGACGCGCTTTCCCGCCGCGCCGCCGCAGGCGCGCCAGAATCTCGCGCTCGCCTACGGCCTGCTCGGCAACGAGGATGCGGCCGCGGCGATTCTCTCGCGCGATCTGCCGAAGGCGTCGGTGCAGGACAACCTGCGCTACTACGAGCTGCAGCGCGCGCGCGAAGGGCAGGCGGGGCAGCCGGCGCCGGTGACGCGCGCGCAGCCGGCGAAGGGCGTCGACGTGTCGACGGTCGCGATGCCGAAGGTTCAGACGGCGAGCGTGAAGTGACGCTGCGCGCGACATCGCCGCGACGGCAGCGCCTGTTCCGGCGCCTCGCGCGCGACGAACGCGGCGTGTCGGCGATCGAGTTCGCGCTCGTCGCGCCGCTGGTGTTCATCCTGATCCTCGGCACGGTGGAGGTCGCGCTCGACATGATCGTCGATGCCTCCGTGCAGTTCGCGGCGCAGCAGGCGTCGCGCGCGGGGCTCACCACCGTGGTGCCGTCGAGCGGCACGCGCGACGCCGAGGCGCGGCGCATCGTCTACACCATCCTCGGCGGCTGGCGGAATATCGGCGGCACCGTCGACATCGGGACGCGCGCCTACTCCACCTACAACGACATCGCCGCCGGCAACTACCAGGAAACGATGGGCGGCTTCGGCGACGTCGTGCTCTACAACATCAGCGTGACGATGCCGACCTTTTCGGGCATTCCGAAGCTCTTCGGCATCGAGACGATGACCTTCCAACGCAGCTACCTCGTGCAGAACGAAAAATGACGCCCGCGAACGCAACGAAGCGATTCGCGCTCGGGCGCGCCGTCACGCGCCTGATGCGCTCGGAGCGCGGCACCGTGACGATCGAGTTCGTGATCGTCGTGCCGCTCATGCTGCTCGTGCTGCTCGGCTTCACCGAGCTGTATCTGTACATGCGCGCCGTGAGTCTCGTCGAGCACACGGCGTTCACGCTCGCCGATTCCGTTGGGCAGATGAGCAACGTCATCGACGACGGCACGAAGCCCACCAACGCGAACAGCCTCGCCTCGATCTGGGCCGCGTCGATCCAGCTTGCGTCGCCGAACCAGCTCGCGGCGCACGGCGGCGTGATCGTCACGTCGATCTGCGACAAGACCTCGAACTGCGATTGCAAGCTCGTGAACTCGTCGACGCTGCTGACGCAGGCGCCGGGCACGGCGGCGGTGCTGTGGTCCGCGAAGCCGTCGTGGCAGCCGAAGGGCATGACCTCGGCCATCACGACGGCGAACGTGGTGCCCGCGAACTGGCCGTTCCGCGCCGGCGATTCGGCCGTGGCCATCGAGGTCTTCTACAACTACACGCCGTTTTCGATGACCGCGCCGTTCTGGAACGCGGCGCCGCTCGCGACGCGCATCTACGAGCGCGTCTACGTGCGGCCGCGCAGCGGGCAGGTGCTTCCTCTCACGAACCCATCGGGATCGCCATGCGAAACGACGCCGGCCGTCTGAACGCGCGCACCGCGCGCAGTCTGCTGTGCGGCGACGAGGGCGCCGTCACGATGGTGTTCGCGGTCTGCGCGAGCCTCATGGTCGGCTCGATGTGCACCGCCATCGACGCGATTCACTATGAGATGACGCAGGCGCGCATGCAGATGGCGCTCGACGTCGCGACGCTGTCGGCTGGCGCCAACCTCGCGCACTTCGACACCACGAAGTCCACCGATCTCGCGAAGTGGCAGGCCGATGCACGCGCCTATTACGACGTGAACATGCCCTCGGGCTACATGCAGCTGAACCTGCCGAACGCGAACTTCTCGGCGCAGGTGTCGGGCGCGCCCGCGACGGGGCAGACCATCAAGCTCGCGGCATCGGGCACGATGCCGCTCATCGCGCCGGTCATCTTCGGCAGGAACACGGCGGATGGCGGCACGGGCAACACCGGTAGCGGTGGCGGCGGCCAGGCGACGCCCGACACCGCGACCGTCAGCGCGAGCAACCAGGCGCTGCGCCTGCCGAAGAGCACGCTCGAGCTCGTGATGGTGCTCGACAACACCGGCTCGATGAGCGACTACGCGAACAGCAAGGATCACACGCAGGGCACGAAGATCTACGGTCTGCGCCAGGCCGCGCAGAACCTCGTCAACAGCCTCTTCTCGGTGACGGGCAACGACTCGTACATCGGCCTCGTGCCGTTCACGACGATGGTCAATCTGAAGAATGCGTTGCAGCCCACCGGCCAGTGGCTCACGCCGACCTTCACGAAGTACAACGATTCCCAGATGTCGATGACCACCGACAAGCGCTGGAAGGGCTCGGGCTGGGGCGGCTGCGCGGTCGAGCCGCGCGACGCGGGCGGCAATCTGCGCGCGGCGCCTTACGAGCCGGCCTCGACGCCGGGCTTCACGCCGTTCTTCTACAACGTGCCGAAGAACGGCTTTTCGGTCTATACGTATTCGACGTCGACCTCGAACGGCAAGACGAGCTGCAAGATCGCCGGCAGTCCGACCGTCACGCAGGGTGCACCGCTCACGTACCTCAAGAGCGGCACCGTGACGACGTCATGCAACACGACGTACTCCGGCAATCCGCCGCCCGCGATCTACGATCAGTGGTATGTCAAACAGGGTACGTCCTCGACGACAACCACCACCTACGACCAGAACGGCAACACGAATTACGGCACCAACGGGCCGTGCAACATCGCGCCGGCGCTCTTTCTCTCGAAGGACAAGACCGCGCTGACCAATGCGATCTCGAACATGCAGGCGGCCGGCTCGACGCTCATCCCGACCGGTCTCCTGTGGGGCTGGCGCATGCTGAAGTCGCCCTGGTCGGATAACGCGGCGGGCAAGGGCAACGGCTGGATTTCGACCGATACGAGCCTGCCGCGCCTCGAAACGTCGCAGGCGCTGCAGCGCGTCGTCATCGTGCTGTCGGATGGTCAGAACGATCCGGGCGGCGCGACCGGGATCATGCCGCCGCAGGCATTCAACGGCCTGTCGGGCGTCGGCCGTGCGGATCTCAAAGCGTTCGACGTGCGCCGCCCGGACGGCTCCCTGCTCACGTCCGCGGACAATCCCGGCTCGATGGGCTCCGTCGGCGATCTGAACGCGTTCCAGCTCGCGGTGTGCTCGGCGATGAAGCAGGAGGGCATCACCGTGTATTCGATCACCTTCGGCGACTACGGCACGGACCCCGGCAACGCGCAGGAGACGATGCAGGCCTGCGCGAGCCCGGGCAACTACTATCACGCGCCGAACAACTCGACGCTCAACCAGATATTCCAGCAGATCGCGGGCAATCTCGGCGTGCTGCGCCTCACGCAATAAGGCTTGGGGGATGCGGCGGGCACGCACGTTGCTCGCTTCGTCGAGGCAAGTCCACTTCATCAGGAGGTCTGACATGCCCGAAAAGAAAACCCTCGATCGCGCCGCGAAGGCCAGGCGCGAAGGCAAGTCCCCGAGCACGCAGGCGGGTGCGTTTGTGAAGGAGCAGATGGATCACATCCGCGAGGGCAAGCACGGAGCGAAGTCGGCGAAGCAGGCTATCGCGATCGGGCTGTCCGAGGCACGGCGCTCGGGCGTGAAGATGAAGGCGCCGAAGAAGGGCACGGCGTCCGAGGCGACGCGCAAGAAGGCCGCGCAGGACACCAAGGCCGCGCATCGCACGAAGAAGAGCCCGAGTACCGAGTCGAAGGCGAAGCGCTCGGCCGCGTCCACCCGTGTGCTCAAGCGCGAAAGCACGAAGGCCGCTTCGCACAAGTCGCTCTCGCGGCAGTCGCATGCCGCCGCGAGCCGGCGTTCGGCGGCGGATCGCTCCGCTGCGGCGAAGAAAGGCTGGGCAACCCGGCGGAGGAACGCGGCCGCCAAGTCGAAGGGCTCGCACGCGCGTCACGCGTCGCGCTGAAGCGGCAGCATCCGCGCGTAGGAGACGGCCATCGTCGCCAGCTCCTGTGCCGCGGGCGTGAGCGGCACCCCCGCGCGGCGCACGAGGCAGACCGGCGTTTTCGCGGCGCGCTCGGCGATCGGCACGATGCTCACGTGATCGCGGAAGAACGGATGATCCGCGAGACTCGCGGGCTCCAGCCCGAGATAGTCGCTCGATGCGATGCAGTGCAGCGTGTCGAAGACGGCTTCGGTCGTCGCGGCGATCCGTGGCGGCGCGAGCTTCGTCTGTTCGAACAGGGCCGATAGCTTGTTGCTCACTGCGCCGCCGCCGCGCTGCCGCGTGCTGACCCATTCCGCGCCCGCCAGTTCGGCGAGCGCGCGCGAGCGTCCGAGCGGATGACCGCGTCGCGCGATCACCGCGACTTCGGAATCGAAGAGCGGGGTCGCGTCCATGTCGTGGATATCGGCGTCGGGCGCGATCAGCGCGAGCGCGAAATCGAGGCTGCCGTCGCGCACCCACGATGTCAGCATCCGCGAGGTCGCGCTCGTCAGATGCACGTCGATGCGCCCACAGCGTTCCCGATAGCTCGCGAGCAGCGCCGGAAAGAGCCGCATCGTCGCTTCGGCGGCGAGTCCGAGCGCGACGCGCCCCGTCAGTTCGCCGCGCAGCTGGCGCATTTCCTCTTCGGTCTTTCTGCATTCGCCGAGAATCAGGTCGGCACGTGTGCGCAGCCGCTCGCCGATGGGCGTGAGGCGCGCGCCGCGCACATCGCGCTCGAAAAGCGGTCCGCCGGCCAGCGCTTCGAGCTTGTGAAGCTGCTGCGTGATGCCGCTTTGCGCGACATCGAGCCGCCGCGCGGCGGCGCGCACGCTGCCCGCATCGGCGACGGCGACGAACATGCGCAGCTGCGTGAGCGTCAGGTCCACGATCGGCGTCCAGTCGGGTGATCTCGAAAAGTGATCATGATAAGCAAAACGCCTCTTTTTGCGAGCGTTTTGCGCCCGTACCATCGGTGCCCAAACTTCGGAGACACCGCGTTCATGCTCAAACTCAGCGCCTTCCTGTTCGCGGCCGCGCTCGCCGCCGCCGCGCCGGTTCACGCGAAAGACGCCGATGCCCTGCGCCTCGGCATCGACCCAGGCTATCCGCCGATGGATGTGAAGACGCCCGATGGCCACGTCGCGGGCTTCGACGTCGATCTCGGCGATGAAATCTGCCGCCGCATCGCGATGCGCTGCCAATGGGTCGAACTCGAGTTCTCGGGCATGATCCCCGCGCTGCAGGCACGCAAGATCGACGGAATCATGTCGTCGATGGCGATCACCGACAATCGCATGAAGCAGATCGCGTTTTCCACCAAGCTCTTTCAGTTCCGCTCGCGCCTGATCGCGAAGCAGGGCGCGCCGCTCGCCGCGAGCGCGCAGGGCTTGCGCGGCAAGCGCGTCGGCGTGCAGAGCGGCAGTCAGTTCGAAACCTATGCGATGAAGAACTGGCAGCCGGGCGGCGTCGAGGTGGTCGCGTATCAGAGCCAGGAAGGTGTGTTCAACGATCTCGCCGCGGGCCGCATCGATGCCGCGCTGCTCGGCTCGGTCGAAGCGGAGCACGGCTTTCTGAAGACGCCGCGCGGCGCGGGCTTCTCGTTCGCTGGCGAACCGCTTTCGATGGGCGATCACGGCGTCGGCATGGGCCTGCGCCGGGACGATACGGCGCTGAAGGCGAAGGTCGACAAGGCCGTGACCGACATGCGCGCCGACGGCACGTATCAGAAGATCGCGCGCAAGTATTTCGATTTCGACGTGTACGGCGACTGAGGATTCATCGATGCAAACACGACGCACACCGCTCGTTTCGACGACGCTCGGCACATCGCGCGAGCTCGTCAGCTTTCATTTCGGCGACGCCGGCCGCGACGGCGAGAAGGTCTACATCCAGTCCTCGCTGCACGCCGACGAAACGCCCGCGATGCTCACCGCGTGGAGCCTGAAGCAACGCCTCGCCGCGCTCGAAACCGAAGGTCGCCTGCGCGGCGAAGTCGTGGTCGTGCCGGTGGCGAATCCGATCGGACTTTCGCAGCACGTGCTCGGGCAATTCCTCGGACGCTTCGAGGCGAACAGCGGCCAGAACTTCAACCGCGCCTTTCCGATGCCGCCTGCCGATGCGCTGATCGGGCGTGTGGGCGCGCGCTTTTCGCCGGACGATGCCGCGTACAACGCGCGTCTCGTGCGCGCAGCGCTGGTCGAGATGCTCGGCGAAATGCGCGCGAAGAACGAGTTCGCATCGCTGCGGCTCGCGCTGCTCACGCTGGCTTCACAGGCCGATGTCGTGCTCGATCTGCATTGCTCGCTCGAAGCGACGATGCATATCTACACGAGTCCCGCGAGTTGGCCCGCGATCGAACCGCTCGCGCGATATCTCGGCGCGAACGGCGTGCTGCTCGCGACGGATTCGGGCGGGCAGTCCTTCGATGAAGTTCACGCGCTCTTGTGGAACGACGTCCGCGACCGCCTCGGCGACAAGGTGCCGCTCGGTGCGCCGAACATCGCGGCGACGATCGAGCATCGCGGACAGCGCGATGTCGATTACGACACGGCCGCGCACGATGCCGATGCCATCGTCGATTATCTGATCGCGCGCGGCGTGATCGAGGGCGGGATGAAAGACGCGCCGCCGCTCGCGCAGGCCGCGACGCCGCTCGCGGGCAGCCAGCAGTTGACGGCGCCGTCGAGCGGGATCGTCGTGTATCGGGCGAAAGTGGGCGCGGTGCTGAAAGCGGGCGATGCGGTGTTCGATATCGTCGATCCGCTCACCGATTCGGTCACGACGGTCACGACGAGCAACGACGGCGTGTTTTACATGCGCCGGGCGATTCGCTTCGTGCACGCGGGGGCGCCGATGGGGCGGGTGACGGGGGTGGTGGCGATCAGAAGTGGGGTGTTGATCGGGGCCTAGAAAGCCTGAACACATCACTCCAGCCTTCGCGCGATAGCCTCGCCCACTTCCTGTGTGCTCGCCTTCCCATCGAGATCGCCCGTGCGCGGGCCGTCCTTCAACACCGCTTCGATCGCATCGAGCATCGCATCGTGCGCGTCGCGCTCGCTGAGGAAGTCGAGCATCATCGCGGCGGGCCAGATCATCGCGACCGGATTGGCGATGCTCTTGCCCGCGATATCCGGGAGCCCGTACACGCCGGACCGAGGTCCGAAAGAATATCGCCGAAGAGATGGGTCGCGACGACCACATCGAAGCGGTCGGGGCTCAACACGAAGCGCGCGCACAGAATATCGATTTGCTGCCTCGATACGGTATGCGTTGCGGCTCATGCAGGCCTCCTGCGGTTCGATCGAACGATAATGCAACGATCGCCGTGTCGAGCGCGCGTTTCCCTTGCTCGCTAGAATGACTCCTCCCTCCCGCGTTCCCCTTCGAGGAGTCTCGCCATGCTGGACTTCGGACGCCACGCCCGCACGCCGACGCTCGATATCGCCTACGCCGATTCCGGTTCCACCGACGCTCCCATCGTGATGCTGCTGCACGGCTGGCCCGATGCGGCGCGCGCGTGGAATCCGGTCGCGCAGCGGCTCAACGACGCGGGCTATCGCACCATCGTGCCGGAGTTGCGCGGCGCGGGCGGCACGCGCTTCTTGCACGATGACACCGTGCGCGACGGCTCGGGCGTCGCGCTCGCGAAAGATGCCGTCGATCTCGCCGATACGCTCGACATCGCGCAGTTCGATGTCGTCGGCCACGACTGGGGCGCGCGCGCCGCGTACACGATTTCGGCGCTGTTTCCGGAGCGCGTGCGCCGCATGGCCGCGCTTGCGCTCGCGTATCAGCCGCGCGGCGTATTCGAGCTGCCGGATTTCTTGCAGGCGCGGCGCTTCTGGTATCAGTGGTTCATGTCGCTCGACGGCGGACCGGATGCCGTCGCCGCCGATCCGAAAGGCTTCGCGCGCATCCAGTGGGACACGTGGTCGCCGCCCGGCTGGTTCGACGAAGCCGAATTCGCCGAGACGGCGCGCGCCTTCGAGAACCGCGACTGGGTGCCGATCACGCTGAACGCGTACCGACGGCGCTGGAGGCGCGATCAGCCGTCCGATCCGGCGCTCGCGGAACTGTATGCGCGGCTCGGGACGATCGAACGCATCGGCGTGCCCGCGCTGATGATCCAGGGCGGCGCGGATTCCTGCGACGAACCGGCCAGCTCGGAAGGGCAGGAAAGCTGTTTCACGGCGGGCTATCGGCGCGTCGTCATCGATGGCGCGGGGCATTTTCCGCTGCGCGAGGCGCCGCAAGCCGTCGCCGATGCCGTCATCGCTCATTTGAAGTGACAGGTGGATCAGGCGAGCCTCTTGCGCACCCGGAGCGGACAGTCCTGACCCGTTTGGCGACAAACACTGTATGCGTGTACAGTACTGTTCGCTATGTCGCGCTGGTACGTCCGAACATTCGCGCGACCTCGCCTACGGCTTGGAGAAAGCCGTCCAACTTATTGAACCGGTTGAAAAATTGGCATCGAACAACGCAATCCGCATTCGCGGCGCCCGTCAGCACAATCTGAAGAACCTCGACCTCGACCTGCACACCGGCCAGATGACGGTCGTGACCGGGCCGTCCGGTTCCGGCAAGTCGAGCCTCGTGTTCGACACGCTCTACGCGGAAGGCCAGCGGCGCTATGTCGAAACCTTCAGCGCCTACGCGCGCCAGTTTCTCGACCGGATGGACCGCCCGCAGGTCGATCGCGTGGACGGCGTGCCGCCCGCCATCGCCATCGATCAGACGAATCCGGTGCGCAGCTCGCGCTCGACCGTCGGCACGATGACCGAACTGAACGATCACCTGAAACTGTTCTACGCGCGCGCCGCCGAACTCTTCGACAAGAAGACCTCGCACCGCGTGCGCCACGACACGCCCGAGACGATCTACGCCGAGCTGCTCGAACGCACGCGCGCCGACGATCCGCACCTCGCGATCACGTTCCCGGTCGAATTGCCCGATACCGCCAGCGACGAGGAAGTCGAGCAATGGCTATCCGCGAGCGGCTACACGCGCGTGCAGGCGAAGCGCCACGTGCAGACGGAATCCGGCGCACGGCAGATGCTCGATGTCGTCGCGGACCGTTTCCGCTTGCAGAACACGGAGCGCTCGCGCGCGCTGGAGGCGATCGAAGGCGCGCTGCTGCGCGGCACCGGGCGCGTGGACGTCTACGTGCTGACGGAAGAAGCCGAGCCGGAAATCTGGCGCTTCTCGACGGGCCTGCATAGCCCGGAAAGCGACTTGCGCTACGCAGACCCGCAGCCGGCGCTCTTTTCCTTCAACTCCGCTTACGGCGCGTGCGAAACATGCCGCGGCTTCGGCCGCGTGATCGGCGTCGATTACGGCCTCGTCATTCCCGACGATAAAAAGACGCTGCGTGAAGGCGCGGTCAAGACGCTGCAGACGCCCGCGTGGAAAGAAAACCAGGACGACCTCGTACGCTACGGCGCGAAGGCGGGCATTCGTCTCGGCGTGCCCTGGAAGGATCTGACGCAGCAGGAGCGCGACTGGGTCATCAAGGGCTCGCCCGACTGG
This sequence comes from Caballeronia calidae, assembly GCF_900044055.2. GTDB lineage: Bacteria > Pseudomonadota > Gammaproteobacteria > Burkholderiales > Burkholderiaceae > Caballeronia > Caballeronia calidae. Next base: position 72,682 of record NZ_FCOX02000035.1, read on the forward strand.
ACCGGCAAGTGGCAGAACCAGTGGTACGGCGTGCAGCGCTTCTTCGATTATCTGGAGTCGAAGGCGTACAAGATGCACATCCGCGTGCTGCTGTCGAAATATCGCAGCTATACGACGTGCCCGGTCTGCGACGGCGCGCGTCTCAAGACCGAATCGCTGCTGTGGCGTCTCGGCACGAAGGAACAGGCCGATGCGGTGCTGTCGCCGCAAGATCGCTTCATGCCGCGAGGCGTCGACTGGACGCGCGATCAGCTCGAAGCGCTGCCGGGCTTGACCGTGCACGATCTGATGCTGATGCCGATCGAGCGCATCCGCCGCTTCTTCGATTCGCTGACGCTGCCATCCACCCTGCTCGACGAAGCGCTCAAGCTGCTGCACGCGGAAGTGCGCACGCGTTTGAAATATCTCTGCGATGTCGGCCTCGGTTATCTGACGCTCGATCGCCAATCGCGCACGCTGTCGGGCGGCGAAGTGCAGCGCATCAACCTGACGACCGCGCTCGGCACGTCGCTCGTAAATACGCTTTTCGTGCTCGATGAGCCGAGCATCGGCTTGCATCCGCGCGACCTCAACCGCATCGTCGAAGCGATGCATCGGCTGCGCGATGCGGGCAATACGCTCGTCGTCGTGGAGCACGATCCTTCGGTGATGCTCGCGGCGGATCGTCTCATCGACATGGGGCCGGGGCCGGGCGAACGCGGTGGGCAGATCGTCTACGACGGCGCGCCCGACGACATCCAGACCACCGACACGCTGACCGGCGCCTATCTCGGCGGCCGCAAGCATGTCGCGCATGCGTCGAACTGGAACCGGCGCGTCGTCGATGCGAACACGCCGCGTCTCACGCTCGAAGGCGCGAGCGATCACAATCTTCAGGACGTCACCGTCGATATCCCGTTGCAGCGTCTCGTCTGCGTGACGGGCGTATCGGGCTCGGGCAAATCGACGCTGATTCAGGACGTGCTCGCGCCCGCGCTGATGCGCCACTTCGGCAAGGCGACCGAAGCGCCCGGTGCGTTCCGCGATTTGAAGGGCGCGGAGCAGTTGAGCGATGTCGTGTTCGTCGATCAGTCGCCGATCGGCCGCACCGCGCGCTCGAATCCGGCGAGCTATGTCGGCGCATTCGATGAAATCCGCAAGCTCTATGCGAAGGCGCCGCTCGCGTTGCAGCGCGGTTACAGCGCGAGCATGTTCAGCTTCAACTCGGGCGACGGACGCTGCCCGACGTGCGGCGGCTCGGGCTTCGAGCACGTCGAGATGCAGTTCCTGAGCGATGTCTATCTGCGCTGCCCGGACTGCGACGGACGCCGTTATCGCGCGGAAGTTCTCGAGGTGAAGATCGAGCGCGGCGGGCGTCAGCTGAGCGTCGCCGATGTGCTCGAGCTGACCGTCAGCGAAGCGGTCGCGTTGTTCGCCGAAGACAGGGAAGTGCTGCGCGTGCTGCAGCCGATCGTCGATGTGGGCCTCGAATACGTGAAGCTCGGCCAGCCCGTGCCGACGCTGTCCGGCGGCGAAGCGCAGCGTCTCAAGCTCGCGGGTTTCCTCGCTGAAACGTCGCAGACGAGCAAGAGCGAAAGCCGCCTCTTCATGTTCGACGAGCCGACCACGGGCCTGCACTTCGACGACATCGCCAAGCTGATGCAGGCATTGCGCCGGTTGCTGGAGCGCGGGCATTCGCTGATCGTCATCGAACACAATCTCGATGTGATTCGCGCGGCGGACTGGATCATCGATCTCGGTCCCGAAGGCGGCGATGGCGGCGGGCAAGTGGTCTGCGTCGGCACGCCCGACGATGTGGCCGCGTGCGAGCAGTCGCATACGGGCCGCGCGCTGATCGAGTATGAAGAAGCGATGGCGCCGGGCGCGGCTGAGAAGCGCGCGGGCGTGCCCTTGCAGCTCGCGGCGGAAGTGGCGAGCGCGCGCCGCGCACTGCAGGGCGAGGATGTGGTGCGTATCGTCAATGCGCGCGAGCACAATCTCAAGTCGCTCGATGTCGATATCCCGCACAACAAGTTCAACGTGGTGACAGGCGTGTCGGGCTCGGGCAAGTCGACGCTCGCGTTCGACATTCTCTTCCACGAAGGCCAGCGCCGTTACCTCGAATCGCTGAACGCGTATGCGCGTTCCATCGTGCAGCCGGCGGGCCGTCCCGAAGTCGATGCCGTCTACGGCATTCCGCCGACCGTCGCGATCGAGCAGCGTCTGTCGCGCGGCGGGCGCAAGTCCACGGTCGCGACGACCTCGGAAGTCTGGCACTTCCTGCGCCTCTTGTACGTGAAGCTCGGCATCCAGCATTGCATCCACGACGGCACGCCGGTTCAGGCGCAAAGCTCCGAATCCATCGCCGCACAGATCATGCGGGACTTCAAGGGGCAGCACGTCGGTTTGCTCGCGCCGCTCGTCGTGAATCGCAAGGGCGTCTATACCGATCTCGCGAAATGGGCGAAGGCGCGCGGCAATACGCATCTGCGCGTCGACGGCGAGTTCTTGCCGGTCAGCCCGTGGCCGAAGCTCGATCGCTTCCGCGAGCATACGATCGAATTGCCCGTCGCGGATCTCGTCGTATCGGCGGACAACGAAGCCGAGCTGCGCCGCCTGCTCGATGAAACGCTCGAAATCGGCAAGGGCGTGATGCATCTTTGCGCGCCGCTCGACGAACTGCATGGCGCGCTCTCCAACGGGCATCGACGCGGCGTGGAGGAAACGCGCGTGTTCTCGACGAAGCGCGCATGTCCGGTCTGCGGCACGAGTTATCCCGAGCTCGATCCGCGCATGTTCTCGTACAACAGCAAGCACGGCTGGTGCAACACGTGCGTCGGCACGGGCGTGAAGCTGACGCGCGAGCAGCGCGCCGCGTTCGACGACACGCTCTTCGCGCAGGACGATCGCGGACGCGAGCAGAGCATCGGCTCGGTGGATCAGGAGCCGGACGATATCGTCGATCAGCCGTGCCCGGATTGCGAAGGCACGCGTCTCAACGATGTCGCGCGCGCGGTCACGTTCGGCAATTACCCGATCACTGAAGTCGGACGCTGGACCGTCAGCGATACGCGCGAGTGGATCTCGACGCTGAAACTCACGGGACGCGATGCCGATATCGCGCGCGACGTGGTCAGCGAAATCGAAGGGCGCCTGCAGTTTCTCGAAGAAGTCGGGCTCGGTTATCTGAGTCTCGATCGCGCCGCGCCGACGCTCTCCGGCGGCGAAGCGCAGCGCATTCGCCTGGCGGCGCAGCTCGGCAGCAATCTGCAAGGCGTGTGCTACGTGCTGGATGAACCGACCATCGGTTTGCATCCGCGCGACAACCTCATTCTGCTGAGCGCATTGAAGAAGCTGAACGACAAGGGCAACACGCTCGTCGTCGTCGAGCATGATGAGGACACGATCCGCCGCGCGGATCACATCATCGATATCGGGCCGGGCGCGGGCAAGCGCGGCGGCACGGTGGTCGCGCAGGGCAACGTGACGGATCTCGCGGCGCACAAGGCGTCGCTGACCGGTCAGTTCCTCGCGAATCCGATCGTGCATCCGTTGCAGCCGCGCCGTGAAGTGCGTGCGGCGACCGCGAAGCGGCCCGCCGTGCCGGAACAATGGCTGACCGTCGAAGGCGCGACGCTGCACAACCTGCGCAACGTGACGGCGACGATGCCGCTGAATCGCCTCGTCGCGATCACGGGCGTATCCGGTTCCGGCAAGTCGACGCTCGCGCGCGACGTGCTGATGACCAATCTGCTCGATGCCGTGGGCCGTTCGGTGCTGTCGTCGCCCGCGGTGCGACGCGCGCGCAAGTCCGCGCAAGCCGCCGACACGAGCAAGCCCGCGACGAGATCGCGCGCCAGCGTGCTCGCGCGCGAAGCGCCGCGTCCGAAGTTCGATGTCGTGCATGCATGGCAGGGCTGTTCGGGCGTGACCGGTTTCGAGGCCATCGACCGCGTGCTCGAAGTCGATCAGACGCCGATCGGCAAGACGCCGCGTTCGTGCCCGGCGACGTACATCGGCATGTGGGACACCATCCGCAAGCTCTTCGCCGATACGCTCGAAGCACGCGCGCGCGGCTACACGCCGTCGCGCTTCTCGTTCAACACGGGCGAAGGACGTTGTCCGGCGTGCGAAGGGCAAGGCGTGCGCACCATCGCGATGAGCTTCCTGCCCGACGTGAAGGTGCCGTGCGACGTGTGCCACGGCCAGCGCTTCAATCCGGAGACGCTCGCGGTGACGTGGCGCGGCAAGAACATCGGCGAAGTGCTGACGATGGAGATCGACGAGGCCGTCGAATTCTTCTCGTCGATGCAGAGCATCGCGCATCCGCTGCAGCTGCTGCGCGATGTCGGCCTCGGTTATCTGACGCTCGGCCAGCCATCGCCGACGCTGTCGGGCGGCGAAGCGCAGCGCATCAAGCTCGTGACGGAGTTGTCGAAGGTGCGCGACGACATCACGCGGCGCGGCCAGAAGCCGCCGCATACGCTGTACGTGCTCGACGAGCCGACCGTCGGCCTGCACATGGCCGATGTGGCGAAGCTGATCCGCGTGCTGCATCGGCTGGTGGATGGCGGGCATAGCGTGATCGTCATCGAGCACGATCTCGATGTGATCGCCGAAGCCGACTGGGTGCTCGATCTCGGCCCGGAAGGCGGCGTGAACGGCGGCACGATCGTCGCGGCGGCGGACCCCGATACGCTCGCGACGCATCCGCGCAGCCACACGGGCGCGGCGTTGCGGCCGGTGCTCGGGCGCACGCGTGAGGCCGAGAATGCTGCGTGATCTCGATACGCTGATCGCATCGATGCAGCCCGAGTTGCAGCCGGGCGTCTACGTGTTCGCGTCGCTGCCGCACGATGCGGCGGTGAGCGGCGCGGGCATCGTCGCGACGTTTCGCGAGCGCGAGGGCCTGACGGTCGTGATGGAAGAGGGCGCGGCGCGGGCGGCGGGCATCGAACCGCTGTTTCGCGCGGCGTGGATCACCTTGACCGTGCATTCGGATCTGAACGCGGTCGGCTTGACGGCCGCGTTCGCGCGAGCGCTCGGCGACGTGAACATCAGTTGCAATGTGATCGCGGCGGCGTATCACGATCACATCTTCGTGCCCGTCGACGATGCCGGGCGCGCGATGGACGCATTGTTCGATTTGCAAAGGCGTGCTGGTATGCTGGCGGCCTCATCGAAACCATGAATCCGACAAGATGGAAACGCAGGACAAAGCCGTAGCGCTCAACAGAATGAAATGGTTCGCCGCCGCGCTGCTCGTCGCGGCGGGCGGTTTGTTCGCGCTCGCGAAGAGCCAGCACGACGCGGGCGCGTGGGCGTGGGTGTCGTCGTTCGCGGAAGCCGCGATGGTCGGCGCGCTCGCTGACTGGTTCGCGGTCGTCGCGCTGTTTCGCCATCCGCTCGGCGTGCCGATTCCGCACACGGCGATCCTTCCGGCGAACAAGGCGCGCGTCGCGGACAATCTCGCCGTGTTCGTGCGCGACCGTTTTCTCGGCACCGATGCGCTCGTCGCGCGCGTGAACGCGTTCGATCCGGCGAGCCGTCTGTCGATGTGGCTCTCGGAGCCCGCGAACGCCGAGCTGCTCGGCAAGAAGGCGGTGTCGGCGGTCGGCCAGTTGTTGTCCTTCGTCGACGACGAGCGCGTCAAGTCGATGCTCTACGACACGCTGCGCCGTCGCGCGGACAAGTTCGATCTCGCGAGCGCGGCGGGCAGCGTGCTGTCGACGCTGACGTCGGACCGGCGTCATCAACTGCTGCTCGACGAAGGTCTGAAGCAGATGGCCGCGTGGCTCGACAAGCCCGAGGTGCAGGAGATGCTTGCGGGACGCATCGTCGCGGTGGCGGGCGAGGAGTATCCGAAGCTCATCGGCATGCTGGGTTTCGTCGGACTGAATGCCGAGGACCTCGGCAACAAGTTCGCCGCCGGCCTCGTGCGCGGCGCGAATCAGTGGCTGCACGACGTGAGCAGCGATCCGGAGCACGAACGCCGCAAGGCCTTCGATGCGGCGGTGGAGCGCTTCGTCGAGCGGCTGAAGACCGATCCGGCGTTCAAGGCGCGCATCGACGAGCACAAGCATGAGTGGCTCGAGCGGCCGGAGTTGCGCGGCTACGTGAACGGGTTGTGGGACGAGTTCATCGGGTGGCTCGATGCGGATATCAAGCGCGCTGATTCGGCGCTGCACGCGAAGGTCGTGGGGATGGCGGGGAGCTTTGCCGAAGCCCTCGGCAGCGATCCCGACTTACGCGAGTCGATCAACGAGCATATGCGGGATGCGTTGAAGGCGCTTGCGCCCGAGTTGCGGGATGGGATCGCGAAGCATATTGCCGCTACCGTCAAGCAGTGGGACGATGCGACGCTCGTGCGTGACGTCGAGCTCAATATCGGGCGGGATTTGCAGTTCATTCGCGTGAATGGCACCTTGGTCGGTGGGGCGGTGGGGATTTTGATTCACGCGGTGAGTGTGGCGGTCGGGTGATTGGATTTTGGGGTTTTCGCCGGATCCCGATTTCGTGTCGGTCTTTCCGCCGGATCCCGATTTCGCGTCCGGTCTTGCCGCCGGATCCCGTTTTCGCGTCGGTCTATTAGCGTTGCCCCTGTGCGGGGCGGCAGTCACTTTCTTTGCTGCTGCAAAGAAAGTAACCAAAGAAACAGCTATCCCCAGCCTAAGCACTTCATGCCGGCCGCGGCACAGAACTTCGCACGTGGTCCGGCAGTAGCGAGTGCCCTCACAAAACTCACGGGGCTTGGATCGCGCACGGTCTGACAAGCTAGAACCTTGAGGGCGCTGGTTCAGCACCAAATAGCTCCGGCACAGCGCTACGCGCTGCCGTTGGGTATGCAAGGGAAACCAACGAACCACCGATGCCGTGAGATGGAAGCATCAGCAAAGAAGCGCGCGCGGACCTGATTGACCGGTCGGCCGCGAAGCGGGCCGGAGCTATTTGGCGCCTTACCAGTCAGTTAAGCGGTGCGATATGGCAGACCGTGCGCGATCCAAGCCCGGAGAGTTTTGTGAGGGCACTCGCTACTGCCGGACCACGAGAGTGCTTCTGTGCCGGGGCCGGTGTGAAGTACTTTGGATGAGGATAGCTGTTTCTTTGGTTACTTTCTTTGCAGCAGCAAAGAAAGTGACTGCCGCCCCGCACAGGGGCAGAGCTAATAGACCGACACGAAAACGGGAAGTCCATAGAAGCCGAACGCAAAGTTAGCAGCAGCAAAGAAAGTGACTGCCGCCCCGCACAGGGGCAGTGCCAATAGACCGACACGAAAACGGGAAGTCCATAGAAGCCGAACGCAAAGTTAGCAGCAGCAAAGAAAGTGACTGCCGCCCCGCACAGGGGCAGTGCCAATAGACCGACACGAAAACGGGAAGTCCATAGAAGCCGAACGCAAAGTTAGCAGCAGCAAAGAAAGTGACTGCCGCCCCGCACAGGGGCAGTGCCAATAGACCGACACGAAAACGGGAAGTCCATAGAAGCCGAACGCAAAGTTAGCAGCAGCAAAGAAAGTGACTGCCGCCCCGCACAGGGGCAGTGCCAATAGACCGACACGAAAACGGGAAGTCCATAGAAGCCGAACGCAAAGTTAGCAGCAGCAAAGAAAGTGACTGCCGCCCCGCACAGGGGCAGTGCTAGTAGACCGACGCGAAAACGGGATCCGGCGAATACCAGCGCGCGAGCAACCCAACACCTCAGGCTTTCTTAACAAATTCCGTTTTAAGGCTCATCGCTCCGAAGCCATCGATCTTGCAATCGATATCATGATCGGCGTCGACCAGACGAATATTCTTGACCTTGGTGCCCATCTTGACAACCCCGCCGCCGCCCTTGAGCTTGAGATCCTTGATGACCGTGACCGTGTCACCATCCTGAAGAATGTTCCCGGCGGAATCGCGAAAAACCTTCGCAGCAGGTTCCGACGCGGCGGCGCTCGACTGCGCCGACCATTCATGCGCGCATTCGGGGCAAATATACAAATCTGCGTCCATGTAAGTGAATGCCGACTGGCATTTCGGACAGGGAGGTAGTGCGTTCATACGTATTCCTTGATGCCTCGCGGCGGAAGTAAAAGCCATCAAGTATAGCCTTGTCCGGAACCTGACAATTCAGCGGGTCGGCGGAGCGGAGGGCCGGATGTATGATTGCTGATCCAGCGCGTAAGGACAGCAGCACGAAAATCAGCCCTCCGATTCGCCGAAGCGGACACAATCCATGCCCAACGCCAACACCGCCCTGATAGAACGCTTCTACACAGCGTTTCAGAACCGCGACGCTGAAGCAATGGCCGCCTGCTACGCCCCCGATATCCAGTTCCAGGACCCCGCCTTCGGCGTGCTGCACGGCAGGGAAGCCGGCGACATGTGGCGCATGCTCCTCGGCCGCGCCACCGATTTCACGCTGACCTACGACGATATCGAATCCATCGGCCAGATGGCGAGCGCGAAGGCCGTCGCGCGCTACACGTACTCTGCAACAGGCCACGTCGTCGTTAACCGGATCGAGTCGCGCTTCGCGATCCGCGATGGCTTCATCGCCGAACAAACCGATGTCTTCGATCTCTGGCGCTGGAGCCGTCAGGCGCTCGGCGCAAGCGGCTGGCTCTTCGGCTGGACGCCGCAGATGCAACGCGCAATCCGCACGAAAGCGCGCAGAACGCTCAAGGCATACCGCGAGAAGGCGGCGCCATGACGCGCATCGAACACAACGATCATTCACCGATCGACGCCACACGCCTCGAAGACGAATGGCTCGAAGCCGATGCGTACGGCGGCTTCGCATCCGGCACCGTCGGCACGATGCGCACGCGCCGCTATCACGCCCTCCTGCTCGCCGCGACACAGCCGCCCGCCGGGCGCGTCGTGCTCGTCAACGGCATTGAAGCATGGCTCGACGTGAACGGCGAGCATTTCCCCCTGACGATGCAGCGCTACGCGCCCGATGTGCTCTATCCGGATTCGTCGGCGAGCCTGCTTTCGTTCGACACCGAACCGTGGCCGACATGGCGGTATCGGATCGGCGACGGTGCGGTCGTCGTCGCGGAAGTGTTCGTCGCGAAGCAGAGCCGCGAAACGGTGCTGCGCTGGCGTATCGAAGGCGCATCGAACCCGGCGAAACTCCGCGTACGTCCGCTCCTCTCCGGCCGCGACTATCACGCGCTGCATCACGAGAATCCTGCCTTGTCCTTCGATGCGACGCTCGAAGGCGAGCGCGTGCAATGGCAGCCTTACGGCGATCTGCCCGCGATCTGCGCGACGTCGAACGGCGCCTACCAGCACGCGCCCGACTGGTATCGCAACTTCGCCTACGCACGCGAACGCGAGCGCGGGCTCGATTTCACCGAAGACCTCGCGACGCCCGGCGTGTTCATCTTCGATCTCGCACGCGCCGAAGCCGTCATGGTCCTGCACGCGCACACCGGCCGCGACAAGCCGTTCGAAGACAGCGCGCTCACGCATGCATCGCATCTGGCGACGCGCGAGGCAGAGCGCCGCGCGTCGTTCGGCTCGCGGCTCGCGCGCTCGGCGGACGCGTATGTCGTGAACCGCAACGTCGGACGCACGATCATCGCGGGCTTTCCGTGGTTCACCGACTGGGGCCGCGATACCTTCATCTCGATGCGCGGCCTCCTGCTCGCGGCAGGACGGAATCAGGAAGCGGAATCGATCCTGCTCGAATGGGCCGACACGATCTCGGAAGGCATGGTGCCGAACCGCTTCCCGGACAGCGGCGGCCTGCCCGAATACAACTCGGTCGATGCATCGCTGTGGTTCGTCGTCGCGGTGCACGATTATCTGGCGACGGGCCACGCACACGCCGCGACCACGAGCCGCCTGCAACGCGCCGCCGACGCGATCCTCGACGGCTATTCGCGCGGCACGCGCTTTGGCATCGCCGCGGATACGGACGGCCTGCTGCGGGCGGGCGTGCCCGGCGTGCAGCTCACGTGGATGGACGCGAAGGCGGGCGACTGGGTCGTCACGCCGCGCATCGGCAAGCCGGTCGAGGTGCAGGCGCTGTGGATCAACGCGCTGTCCATCGCGAGTGCGTGGGATGCGCGCTGGCATGCCTTGCGCGATCAGGCGCGGGCGTCGTTCGCCGCGCGCTTCGTCGATCCCGATACGCACGCGCTCTTCGATGTCGTCGACATGGATCACGAGCCCGGCAAGATCGATCGCTCGATTCGCCCGAACCAGATCTTCGCGGTCGGCGGGCTGCCGTTTCCGCTCGTCGATGGCGATATCGCGCGCGGCGTCGTCGGGGAGGTCGAGGCGCATCTGCTGACGCCGCTCGGCCTGCGCACGCTCGCGCCCTCCGATCCCGCCTACAAGGCGCACTATGCGGGCGGCCTGTCTGACCGCGACGGCGCGTATCACCAGGGCACCGTGTGGCCGTGGCTGATCGGCCCGTTCGTCGAGGCGTGGGTGCGCGTGCACGGCGCGGCGGGCGCGCGCGAGCGCTTTCTGACGCCGCTCTACGCGCATCTCGATCGATACGGTCTCGATCACATCAGCGAAGTCGCCGATGGCGATGCGCCTTGCACGCCCGGCGGCACACCGTTTCAGGCGTGGTCGCTCGCTGAGCTGATGCGCGTCGAAAAGCTGCTCGCGGCGGCGTGAGCGTCATGTGCGCGGGTTGCCATCAAAACGCGCTAAATTATGAGTCTTGCCCGCCGATTCGCAGGCGCAAACGAGGAGACGCCCATGCCGAAACCGCGCCCCGTCAATCAGCTCGACACCGTCGAGGGCTCACGGCTCCATTCGAAGGACTGCCCGCGCTGGCAGCGCTGGGGGCCGTATCTGAGCGAGCGGCAATGGGGCACGGTGCGCGAGGATTACAGCGAGTTCGGCACCGCGTGGGAATACTTTCCGCACGATCATGCGCGCAGCCGCGCATACCGCTGGGGCGAGGACGGCCTCGCCGGCTTCGGCGACGACAAGCTCAACTGGTGCATCTCGCTCGCGCTGTGGAACGGCTGCGATCCGATCATCAAGGAGCGGCTCTTCGGCCTGACGAACCAGGAAGGCAATCACGGCGAGGACGTGAAGGAGCTGTACTTCTACGTCGACGGCACGCCGACGCATTCTTACATGCGCATGCTCTACAAATACCCGCATGCGGCATTTCCGTACGCCGATCTCGTCGATGAAAACGCGCGGCGCGGCGCCGACATGCCCGAGTACGAAGTGCTCGACACCGGCGTTTTCGACGACGAGCGCTACTTCGACGTGCACGTCGAATACGCGAAGCACACCGCCGACGACATCCTCATGCGCGTGACGGTCGAGAATCGCAGCGCCGTGCGGGCCGCGCTCGACGTGCTGCCGCAGATCTGGGCGCGCAACACGTGGTCGTGGAAGCCGACGCCGGTCAGGCCGTCGCTGAAGGTGGAGACGGTGGAGGGCGAAGGCACGTACGTGCTCGCGGAGCAGGCGGGCCACGAGCCGATGGTCGTCACCGCATGGTCGCCCGATGCCGACAACGTCGACTGGCTCTTCTGCGAGAACGAGACCAACGTCGAGCGGCTTTTTCGCATGCAAGGCGAGGGACCGTTCAAGGACGGCTTCAACGATTACATCCTGCATGGCGACGAAGACGCGATCCGCCGCGACAAGGGCACGCGCGCCGCGGCGCACGCGCATCTCGAAGTCGAGCCGCACGGCAAGGCCGTGGTGTATCTGCGCTGGCGGCCGGAATCCGCGCCCGACAGCGTGCCGCTCGATGCCGATGGCCTGTTCGCGCGCCGCATCGCGGAAGCGGACGAGTTTTACGGCGCGCTGCAACACGACATCGCCGATGCGGATCAGCGGCTCGTGCAGCGTCAGGCGCTCGCGGGCATGCTGTGGTCGAAGCAGTACTATCAATTCGACGTGACGCGCTGGCTCGACGGCGATCCGCTGCAGCCGAAGCCGCCGAAGCAGCGGCGCTCCGGGCGCAACGCGGACTGGCGGCACCTCTGCAACGCCGACATCGTGTCGATGCCGGACAAGTGGGAATATCCGTGGTACGCGTCGTGGGATCTCGCGTTCCATGCGGCCGCGTTCGCGCTGGTCGATCCGGCGTTCGCGAAGCGTCAGCTGCTCCTGCTCGTGAAGGACCGCTATCAGCATCCGAACGGCCAGTTGCCCGCCTACGAATGGGCCTTCGGCGATGCCAACCCGCCCGTGCACGCATGGGCGACGTGGCGCGTCTACAAGATCGATCGCGCGATCACCGGCAAGGGCGACCGCGACTTCCTGGAGCTCGTGTTCCACAAGCTGCTGCTGAACTTCTCGTGGTGGGTCAACCGCAAGGACGCCGACGGCAAGAACATCTTCCAGGGCGGCTTTCTCGGGCTGGACAACGTGGGCATCTTCGATCGCTCGTCGCCGCTGCCGACGGGCGGCCACATCGATCAGGCCGACGGCACCGCATGGATGGCCGCGTATGCGCTCGACCTGATGCGCATCGCGCTGGAGCTCGCTTACGAGAACAAGGTGTTCGTCGATATCGCGGTGAAGTTCTTCGAGCACTTCCTGTATATCGCGGAAGCGGTGAGCTGCGAGGACAACTGCGATACCGGCCTGTGGGACAGCGAGGACGAGTTCTTCTACGACAAGCTGCGTCTGCCGGACGGCTCGAACATCCCGATGCGCATCCGCTCGATCGTCGGGCTGATTCCGCTTTTCGCGGTGCACGTGCTGGAGCCGAAGGTGTATCGCTCGCTGCCGGAGCTGCGCGAGCGCCTGCACTGGTTCCTGGAACATCGCACCGATCTGTCGCGGCTCGTGTCGCGCTGGAACGTCGCGGGGCAGGGCAATAGCGTGCTGCTGTCGCTGTTGCGCGGGCATCGCATGAAGGCGCTCCTCAGGCGCATGCTCGACGAAACCGAGTTCCTGTCCGATCACGGCGTGCGCGCGCTCTCGCGGGTGCATCTCGATAATCCGTTCGTCTTCTATCACAACAGCGAGAGCTTCAGCATCCGTTATCTGCCGGGGGAATCGGACTCGCGCGTCTTCGGCGGCAATTCGAACTGGCGCGGGCCGGTGTGGATGCCGGTGAATTATCTGCTGATCGAATCGATCCACGAATTCCATCGCTATTACGGCGATGATTTTCGCGTCGAATATCCGACCGGCTCCGGGCAGAAGTTCTCGCTCGCACAGATCGCCGACGAACTCGCGCGCCGCGTCACCACGCTCTTTCTGCTCGACCGGAACGGCGAGCGGCCCGTGATGGCCGCGTATCCGCTGCTGCAGGCCGATCCGCGTTCGCGCGACCTCGTGCTCTTTCACGAGTACTTCCACGGCGACAACGGGCGCGGCGTGGGCGCGTCGCATCAGACGGGCTGGAGCGGGCTGGTTGCGCTGCTGCTGCAGCCGCATGCGACGGGGCCGTCCGGCGTCGTGCCGCTCGCGGGCGAAGCCGATGCCGAGATTCAGGAGTTCGCCGGCGCGAAGTAGCGGCGCGGCACGGGATTCCGCGTTTCAAAAAAGTCAACGTTGAAACGCTGAATCCATTTGTTCGGAATTATCTGGTGTTATTGATTGCTCCAACTGCGTAAGTTTGCCAAAACGCAAATTGTTAACAGTTTGGAGAACAGAATGGGTCACTCCATCAGCACGTATTCCCTGAGCGGCTACCAGATGCAACGGGGCGTCTGCGGCATCACCCGCATCGAGCATGAGCATTGCCCGCCGTTCGCGCTGGTCATGCTCGTGTTCGTCGCCGCCATGCTGGGCGGCGCATACCTCACGAGCGAATTCGACAGCATCGCCGCCGGATGGATCGGTGGCGTCGCGATCCTGGTTGTGCTGGGCGCGCTCATCGACCGCTGGTTCACCGGCACGGAGGCGCTGGAACGCCGCATTCGCCAGCGCGCGAAAGCACGGCGCAAAACCCTTCGCGCGATGCCGCTCAGCCGGCGCTGCGACTGGACCGGCTCAACAACACGGGAATGGACTTCGACGTCGGCGTACCGGCGCCATCCGCAACCGATGACAATGGCACGAGCGGGTTAGTTTCCGGATAGTACGCGCCGAGGCAGCCGCGCGGAATGTCGTATTCCACGAGCGTGAAGCCGTTCACGCGGCGCTCCACGCCGTCGTCCCATACGCTCGTGATGTCCACCGCCTCGCCCGGCTCGAAGCCGAGCATGTCGATATCCTCGCGGTTCGCGAACAGTACGTGCCGCTGCCCGTACACGCCGCGATAACGGTCGTCGAGACCATAGATCGTCGTGTTGTACTGATCGTGCGAGCGCGTCGTCATCAGCGTCATCAGGCGTTCGCCGTGCAGCGCGCGGGCGCGATGAATCGGAGTATCGAATGCAATCTCGTGCACGATGAACTGGGCCTTGCCGCTGTCCGTCATCCAGATGCGATCCCGCGAGGCCACGCCCAGATGAAAGCCGCCGGGTTGCTTCAGACGTTCGTTGTAGCGCTCGAAGCCGTCGATCACCTGCTCGATGCCGTCGCGGATCAGCGCGTAGTCGTTCGCGTGCGCGAGCCAGTTCACCTTTGCGGAGCCGAGCGCCGCATGGGCCATGCGCGCCACGATCGCCACTTCGGAAAGCAGGTTCGTCGACGCCGGCTTGTTCATGCCGTACGAGATATGCACCATGCTCATCGAATCCTCGACGGAGACGCCTTGCGCCACGCCGTTCTGCATGTCGATCTCGGTGCGGCCGAGCGTCGGCAGAATGAGCGCGTCGCGGCCGTGAACGAGATGGCTGCGGTTGAGCTTCGTCGTGATGTGCACGGTAAGGTCGCACGAGCGCATCGCTTCCCAGGTGCGCGGCGTGTCGGGCGTGGCGATCGAGAAATTGCCGCCCAGTCCGATGAACACCTTCACCTTGCCTTCGAGCATCGCGTGGATGGTTTCGACGACATCGTAGCCATGCTCGCGCGGCGGCTCGAAGTCGTAGGCGGCCCCGAGCCTGTCGAGAAACGCCTGCGTCGGCTTTTCCTCGATGCCCACCGTGCGGTCGCCCTGCACGTTCGAATGGCCGCGGACGGGGCATAGGCCCGCGCCGCGCCGGCCGATATTGCCGCGCATCATCATCAGGTTCGAGAGCAGTTGCACGGTCGGCACGGAGTTCTTGTGCTGCGTGAGACCCATGCCCCACGTCGCGATGACCGCGCGGCCCTGTGCGTAGATGTCGGCGAGCTCGAGGAGGTCGTCCATTTCCACGCCGGATTCCGCGATGATCGCGTCCCAGCTTTCGGCGCGCAGGTCGTCGGCGAATGCGTCGAAGCCGACCGTATGCTCCGCGATGAAATCGACGTCGATCACGCGCGCGCCGCCGTTCGTGCGGGCTTCGTCGTCGAGCTCGATCACGCGCTTCGCGACGCCCTTGATGAGCGCGAAGTCGCCGCCGACCTTCGGGCGGATGAACACCGAGCTGATCTTCACGCCCTTCGGCGAAAGCATGTCGAGCGTATGCTGCGGGCTCGCGAAGCGCTCGAGGCCGCGCTCCTTCAGCGGGTTGATCGACACGATGGTCGCGCCGCGCTTCGCGCAGTCGCGCAGTTCGCCGAGCATGCGCGGATGGTTCGTCGCCGGGTTCTGGCCGAAGAGCAGCAGCGTGTCGGCGTGCTCGAAGTCATCGAGCGTGACCGTGCCCTTGCCGATGCCGACCGTATGCGGCAAGCCGCGGCTCGTCGCTTCGTGGCACATGTTCGAGCAATCGGGGAAGTTGTTGGTGCCGTACATGCGCACGAACAACTGATACAGAAACGCGGCCTCGTTGCTCGCGCGGCCCGACGTGTAGAACGCGGCGCGGTTGGGATCGCCGAGCTTCTTCAGATGCGACGCGATGAGTTCGAACGCCGCATCCCATTCGATCGGCACATAGCGGTCGCGCGTCGCATCGTAGACGAGCGGATCGGTCAGCCGGCCGTGCTGCTCCAGTTCGTAATCCGATTGCGCCATCAGCGACGACACCGTGTGCTCCTCGAAGAACGCGGGCGTCACGCGCTTGCTCGTCGCTTCGGCGGCGACGGCCTTCACGCCGTTCTCGCAGAACTCGAACGTCGACGCGTGCTCGCGGTCGGGCCACGCGCAGCCGGGGCAATCGAAGCCGTTCGGCTGGTTCTGCTTGAAGAGCGTCCGGTAGTTCCCGCCCGCGACTCTCTCCTTGACGAGATTGATGGCGACCTGCTTCAGCGCGCCCCAGCCCGCGGCAGGATGCGTATAAGGTTCGATGCGAGGTTCCGGCGTCTTCATGGCGTTCGATTTCAATAGAACATGCGATGAGACGAAGCGTACTGTGTCCCGAATCGAGCGCGGCGCACAGAAAATGCGAAATCGGAGGGATACAGTTGCGACGTTTTGACATAGACTGCGATTCACGTCCGATCGAAAGGAACACGCGTGTTGAAGCTCTACGAAAAGCTCGCCGATGAAATCGAGGAAGCCGTGCGCCGCGGCGTGTTCGCGCCGGGCGAGAAGATCGCGTCCGTGCGTCAGGCCAGCCAGCAACACGGCGTGAGCATCAAGACGGTGCTGCACGCTTACGCCATTCTGGAAAGCCGCGGCGTGCTGGAGACGCGGCCGCAGTCCGGCTACTTCGTGCGCGCGACGCGCGAGGCGCTGAAGTCCGAGCCGAAACGCACGGGGCGCGCGATCGCGGTGGCATCGGAGGTCGATGTGAGCGGGCTCGTGCTGTCGACCTTGCGCAGCATCCGCGCGCACGATGCCGTGCCGTTCGGCTCGCCGTATCCCGATCCCGGGCCGTTTCCGTGGCGGCGCATCAACCAGTACGCGAACGCCATCGCGCGGCGGCATGCGAGCTGGAATCTCATCGACGATCTGCCGCCCGGCAATGCCGAACTCATCCGCCAGATCGCGCGGCGCTATGCGGAGAATGGCGTGCCGGTCGATCCGGAGGAGATCGTCATTACCGTCGGCGCGACCGAGGCGATCAATCTGAGCCTGCAGGCCGTCGCGAAGCCGGGCGACACCGTCGCCGTCGAATCGCCGACCTATTACGCGATGCTGCACGCCATCGAGCGTCTCGGTATGCGCGCGATCGAAGTGCCGACGCATCCGGCGGAAGGCATCGACATCGAGGCGCTCGCGCAGGTGATTGCGCGCAGAAAGATCGCGGCGTGCATGGTGATGCCGAATTTCCAGAATCCGCTGGGTTTTCAGATGCCCGACGAGCGCAAGCGCCAGTTGATGGAACTGCTCACGACGCACGAGATTCCGGTCATCGAGAACGATGTCTATCACGAGCTTTATTACGGCGACGCGCGGCCGTCGACGCTCAAGAACTTCGACACGACAGGGCTCGTGCTGCATTGCGCATCGTTTTCGAAGAGTCTGACGGCGTCGTACCGCATCGGCTGGGCGATGCCGGGGCGGTATCGGGCGCAGGTCGAGAAGCTCAAGTTCCTCAACACGCTGACGACGCCGTCCGTGCCGCAGGTCGCGATCGCGGATTATCTGCGCCAGGACGGCTACGACCGGCATCTGCGGCGCGTGCGCAAGCTGTACCGGCAGCAGTCGCGCATCATGAGCGCGATGGTCGAGCGTTTCTTTCCTGCGGGCACACGGATTTCCGTGCCGCAGGGCGGTTATGTGTTGTGGGTGGAGTTGCCGGAGAACGTCGATTCGATGCGGCTCTATCGCGCGGCGCTCGAAAGCGGCATCACGGTCGGGCCGGGCCATATGTTCTCGACCCGCAATGCCTTCAGCCACTTCATCCGGCTCAACTACAGTTATCCATGGACGGCCGCGAGCGAGGCCGCGCTGCAGCGGCTCGGCGAACTCGCCGGCGAGATCGGCGCGCGCCCGGCCACGCATGTGAGAGGAGATCGCGCATGAGCGATGACATCGATCCCGCGCTCGTCGCGGTGCTGGCGCAACTCTGGCGCGCGCGGACGGAAACGCCCGGGCGCGCGTGGTCGCTCTCGAAGCTGGCGAAACAGTCCGGTTTGCCGATGAGCGCGCTGCGGCGGCAATTGACGGGGCTCGTGGAAGGCGGGCTGGTCGAGATGCAGATGAGCGAGGAAGGGACGGGAAGCGCGTGGTTGACGGAGGAAGGGGTGGAGCTTTGCCGGGCGGTGTTCGGTGAGGATGCGTGAACGGGCCGCGGATCATCCCAATGCAGACCTGTAGACGTGGGCGCGCGAAATGAAAATCTTCGGCGCGTGGCACGGACGCGCGATCGATGATTTGACCGCTGGCATCGTCACGTGCGCCATGCGGATGCATCATAGGTGACCACTGAATTTCGGAAGTCGCCTTGGATATCCACATCACCCTGCACGGCCGACGCGACCTGACCGGCCAGATCTACGGCCAGTTGCGCACGGGCATCATCGAAGGGCGGCTTGCCGCGAACGCGCGCCTTCCCTCCACGCGCGACCTCGCCGCGCAGCTCGGCGTGTCGCGCAAGACGACGCTCGAAGTCTTCGAGCGCCTCATCGCGGAAGGCTTCCTGCGCACGCGTGCGGGCGACGGCACCTTCGTCGCCGAAGGGCTCACGCGGCTGCCGTCCGCCCGCGCGGAGGCGACGTCCGCGCGCGCCCGCGCCATCGGCATCTGGCGCGAGATGCCCGAGCGCATGGCAATGCCGATGCCGCCCGCCCACGAAACGCTCGACTGCGACTTCAAGGGCGGCGTGACCGACAAGACGCTCTTTCCCTACGACGCCTGGCGACGCTGCCTCAACCAGGCGCTGCGGACGCAGGCGCGCACGAGCGGCGGCGTCGCGGGCTATTGCGATCCGGGCGGCGAGCAGGAGCTACGGCTCGGCATCGCGCGCTATCTCGCGTTCAGCCGCGCGGTCGTGTGCAACTGGCAGGACGTCATCGTGACGCAAGGCGCGCAGCAGGCGCTCGACCTGCTCGCGCGCATCACGATCCAGCCGGGCGATGTCGTCGCGGTCGAGGAGCCGGGCTATCCGCCCGCGCGCGCGCTGTTCGCGGCGCTCGGCGCGCGCATCGCGCATGTGCCGGTGGACGGCGAGGGCATCGTCGTCGGCAAGCTGCCGCGCAACACGCGTCTCGTCTATGTGACGCCGTCGCACCAGTTTCCGCTCGGCATGCCGATGAGCCTCGACCGCCGCGTCGAACTCCTCGAGTGGGCGGCGAAGCGCGGCGCGGTGGTCGTCGAGGACGACTACGACGGCGAATTCCGCTTCGAAGGCCGTCCGGTGGAATCGCTGAAGAGTCTGGACCGCGCGGGGCTCGTCGCCTATGTCGGCACGTTCTCGAAGACGCTCTTTCCCGATCTGCGGCTCGGCTATGTGGTGCCGCCCGCGACACTATCGGAGCCGCTCTGGAACGCGAAGCAAATCTGCGACTGGCATAGTTGCCTGTTGACGCAGGCGGCGCTCGGCGCGTTCATGCTCGACGGCGAATACGCGAAGCATCTGCGCCGCATGCACAAGGCGTATGCCGTACGGCGCGCGGTCTTGATCGAGCGCCTGAGAGGCGAGCTCGCGCCGTGGTTCGAGCCGCTGCCCGCGACGGCGGGCATCCATCTGGTCGCGCGGCTCGCCGCGTCCTTGCGCGAGGATGACGTCGTCGCGGCGGCGCGCGCGGTATCGGTCGGGCTGTATGGAATTCGCCCGTTCCACGCGGGCGAGCCGGCGCAGCAGGGCATGCTGTTCGGCTACGGCGGCACGGGCGTCGCGGCGATCGAGCGCGGCATGACGCGTCTCGCCGCGCTCATGCCGACGCTCGTCCGCTAGCTTCGCGCCATCACTGATCGCACAGCAGCAGCAGCTTTTCCTGCGGCGTGCAGGCCGCCTTCTTCGGCTTCTGCGTGGTCGCATCCTGCTCGCCGCGCACCGCGACCTTGCGGGCCGGATTCTGCGCCTGCTCGGCCGCCGCCGTGCGCTGCGCGATGCACGCGCGCAAGTGCTTTTCCATCGGCGGATAGTATTTCCAGCCCTTCGTGAGCGGCGGCAGTTCGAGATGCACCTGCTTCCACTTCGGATGGCCCTGCGCCTGCAGCGTGTCGAAGTTCGTGCACAGCGAATCGGCGAATTTCGACAGCGCGCCCACCGTGCCGCGCAAGCCGTAGTCGTAGGTCACGAGGAAGGCCTTCACGGTGAGCGTCGGCGTATCTTCCTGAATCCAGTTCGGATAGCTCGCCGTGCGGATCGTCGCGGGGAAGTAGGTCTGTTTCGCGCGCGCGGTTTCGGGCGCGCTCGAATCGAGGCGCAGCAGCTTGATCTGCTTCAGCAACTCGGGATTCATGTCCTGAAAGAGCTTGGCGGGCTGGCCCGCGACGATCACCGCCACGTCGATCTTCCCGACGATCAGCCGCGCGAGCGAATCTTCGTTGTTGAGGTGCTGCTCGCTGGCATCGGCGATCGGCTCGCCGAACATCAGCCGATACAGCGTCTCCGCCGACTGCGCCGTGCCGCTGCCGATCGGCCCGACGCTGATGTTCTTGCCCTTGATCTCGTGGATGAACTTCATCGGCGAATCCGCGCGCGTGACGAAATAAATTTCCTCGTCGTAGAGCGGCATGATGAGCCGCAGCGGCTTGATGATCTTGCCGGCGTCGGCGTTGCCCGAGGTCGCCATGTCCATGTAGGCCTGATACACGTCCGACTGCACCAGCGCGAACTTCACGCCGGGCTCGTAGCGCATGCGTTGCACGTTCTCCGCCGAGCCCTTCGACGGCAGCACTTCCAGATCGATGCCAGCCGGCTCGGCCACGTACTTCGACAGATCCTGGCCGATCTGGATATACGTGCCGCGTTCCTGGCCCGTGGTGATCTTGTAGGGAATCGGATCGGCGGCGAAGCTCGATCCGGCGCCGATCAGCCCCGCGATGGCGAGAAGTGCCAGCGCGCCCCGTGCGGCGTTGCGCATGTGTTTCGTGGTGAACATGATTGACCCTTAGTCGGAGTTGGACGGGTGCTTTTGAAACTCGCGCGACGTGGTTATCGGTCCGCGGCGCGCGCAATTCGGTCATGCCGGTCACTCACATTCGGCGCTACGCGTGAAAGCGTGGCGTGTGCTTGCCGTTCGTCGTCGTTGTCTCTGCGTGTTCTGATATTTGCGTGCTGCTTTTTTACGTCGTTCTTTTGCGTGTTCTTCAGCGCGACGGCTTCGGCGCCGGCTGGCCGCTGCTCCAGCCATATTGCTTGATGGCGCGCTCGAGCTCTTCGGATTTGTCGGAGTCCATACGCGAGCCCGCCGGCATCGTGCCGAACTGAGGCGACGCCGTCGCGGCGGCGGCCTGTGCGCTGGCCGCGGGCGGGCGCGGCACGGTGTTCGTCTGCGCGACGGGCTGGCCGACGACCGGCGGGAGGCGCTGCGCGGTGGCGGTCTGCGCGACCGGTTGCGCGCTGGCCGTGGGCGGTCGCGGCACGGCCGCCTGCATCGTCGCGGTGGACGGCGGCAGCGAGCTGCTCTGGTTCGCGGGCTGCGGCGGGCGTGGCACGGCGGCCCGCGTCCCCGGCGCCGGCTGTGCCGACGGCTGCGGCGGGTCTTCGCCGAGGTAATACGGAGCGGGAGCGCGCGGGTTGGCGGGGCGAGCGGCCTGCTGCGGCTGCTCGTCGCCGAGATAGTAGGGCGCGCGCGGATTCGCGACGCGCGGCGTGGCTGCGGGCTGCGATGCTTCGTCGCCGAGATAGTACGGCGCGCGAGCCGCCGGCGTGACCGGCGCCGCGTTGGCTTTCGCCGCCGGCTGCGGCGACGATGGCGCCGCGGCCTGCGTGGTCGCGCGCGCGGCGGGCGCGGTGGGCGCGGTCATCGTCGTGGCGACGTTAGGCGCGGCGGGCTGCATCATCGACGCGGTGAGCGCATTCGTCGCGGCCTGGCCACGCGCGATCTTCTCTGCGCGGGATGCGTAAGAGTCGTCGTCGTCCGTCTCACGCGCGGCGGTGGCGCTGCGCTGCGCCGGGCGCCGCTCGATGGCGGGCTTCTGCGCCAGGACGTTGGACTGCATCGCGGCGGGTGCAGGCGCTGCAACGTTTGCCTGGGCCGAAAGCGGCGCGGCCGCGGCGGCGCCCGGCCTCGGGGCAATGCTTGCCGTGTCTGCCGCAGGCGACGCCGTGCCCGGCACTTTCTTAGCGAGCGCCGCCGATGCCGTCGGCGCGAGCCAGCCCGCGTGCGAGATCACGCGTTCGAGCATGGCCTGAGATTCGAGGTTGCTGCCGTCGAGCGCGAGCGCCTCGCCCGCGTTCTGCTGCACGCATGCCCACGCGGAGGTCCGCTCGCAGGCGCGCGCGAGCTGCAGCGCGGCCTCGCGCTGCGCTTCACGCTTGACGAGCTCGTCCTTGAGGGCTTCATACTCCGCGCGCGCCTGCTGCTGCGCGGGAAGCATCTTGAGACGCGCGCGGGCGGTGGCGAGGTCGTGCTGATCCAGCGCGACGCGCACGCCTTGCAGCGCATCGCCGGAAGCGAGCGCACGCGTGTCGGCGGGAGCGCGCCGCTCGGCAACGGCCGGCGCGGCGGGCGTGCCCTGCGTATCGATCGCGCCGCGCACGAGCGCGCCGACCTTCGAATCGATCACGCCGGAGACGCTGTGATCGGCGGACGGGGAGCCGCTGCCGTCGGAATCGCCGAGCTGGTAATAGAACACCGCGCCGAGCAGCAGCACGAGCCCGCACGCGCCCGCGATGATCGTCTTCTTCTGGTTCCAGCGCTCGGAGCCGGGCAGGGCGTCGGAATCGTTGCTGGATTCGGCGTAGGCGTTGCGCGCGGCTTCCTCGGCGCGGCGCGCGCGATATTCGGCGGCTTTCTGGGCGATGCGCTCGCTCGCGCGCTCGGTCCAGCGCGAGCGCATGTCCGGCTCGACGCGCTCGGATGGCTTCGCGCGCGCGCCCATCGACGCACCGGAGGTAGAGGCCGAGGCGGACGCCGCAGCCGATGCGAGCGGCGCCGAAGCCGCCTCTTCGAACACGTTCGCGCGCGGCTTGCCCGCGGCGGCTTCGCGCTTCTGTCCGAACGCCGCGTTGCGGTCGGCGCCGCAATTGGGGCAGCTATCGGCGTTTTTGCGCACCGTGCTGCCGCACCGCTGGCAGACGACGGAGAACATGGATGCCGGAAACGTCAGACGCGTGGTCATGCTGGAGCCCTCGAAGGACATGTGCGTGAGGTTGCCAGATTCGCGTGGCCGCCAATGCGCGCCGGTCGCCGCGCCTGTATCCAGGGACGCGGCCGTGCGGCAGCAATCCTTCGTATTGTTTCCCGCGCGCCATGCGCCATGGCGGGAAACGACATTCCGACTATGGTTCAACCGTTATCGGACGTCAACTGCCTTTCGCACCTACTCCGGGGCCGCACCAGTGCGTTTCGCCGTGCCTCGCAGGCGCCGGGACGGCTAGGTCCGGCGCATGGCCCTGAAGTGGAATGTGAAAGCGTCGGATCGATGCGCATGCAGGGCCGGACCGGCTCGCGCGGGGCGCCTCGCTTCTCTCGCTCACGATTATTTCTGACATTTTGGGATGGCGCCGGCGGTTTTGAACCGCCAATCCTTAGGAACGAGTGAGAAATAACTTCCCGGCGGTGCTGGGTGGTGGGAAGCGGCACTGTTAAGATGCAATGGATCCGGAGGATAGACGATGCAGGCTGGTTACAGGGCT